>NZ_CP009241.1:4800000-6000000 GCF_000758525.1 Paenibacillus sp. FSL H7-0357
TTCGAACAGATCCTTCGCTTTGCCCTCCCTGAGACTATGAACCAGTGTGGAATTCAGATACAGAAGCAGCATCGTCGTTCCATAAATGGAAAAGCTGACTACATGCCAAGCCGTCCCCTTCAGACTGGCAAATACAACAAGCAGGACAAGTGCAGCTACACTCAGTACCGTACCTATACCATGAGTAATTGCATTGGCTACCTCTTCCCTGCGGCTGTAAGTATGCGTGTTTGCCATAATAAAATCCTTCCGTTTGCGGTTTCCTTCTATTATATCGTTTTCCCGGAACTCATTCCAGCCTATAGCCTCATTTGGGATTTACAGCTTGTAAAGCTCCGTATATTTCGCCTCAAGATAGTCAGCCAGATAATCCGGGTTCAGCGGTTCGCCGGTCACCTGTTCGATAATTTGTGAAGGCGTCAGCGCCGAACCGTACCGGTAGATCTTGTCTGTAAGCCATTCCTTAATTGGCAGCAGATTGCCTTCGGCGATCAGAGCATCAAATTCCGGCAGCTCTTTGCGCAGAGTGTTCAAAATTTGCGCAGCATACATATTACCAAGGGAGTATGAGGCAAAATAACCAAAGTCACCGCCGGACCAATGGACATCCTGCAGTACGCCAAGCGCATCGGTCGGCGGTGTAATGCCGAGGTATTCCTGATATTTGGCATTCCATACTTTTGGCAGATCCTTCACTTCCAGACCTTCATTAAAGATCAGCTTCTCGATTTCATAACGGACGATAATGTGCAGGTTATAAGTCAGCTCATCGGCTTCGATGCGGATGAAGGAATTCGCCACACTGTTGATCGCACGGTAGAAATCTTCCACTTCCACATTTGTCAGCTGTTCAGGGAAATGCTGCTGCAGATCGCCGTAATAACGCTGCCAGAAGGCCCGGCTGCGGCCGATCATATTCTCCCACAGTCTCGACTGGGATTCATGGATGCCCATAGATGCCCCTTGAGCCAGCGGTGTGCCGACCAGAGCCTTGCTGATGTTTTGCTCATACAGAGCATGTCCGCCCTCATGGAGCGAGCTGAAAATAGCACTAGTAACGTTGTCCAGCAAATAGTTGGTAGTGATGCGCACATCGCCTGGATTCAGCCCGGTTGCAAAAGGATGTACACTTTCATCCAGTCGGCCCGCTTCAAAGTCATAGCCCATCTGCCCCAGAACAAAGAGGCCGAATTTCTCCTGTTGCTCTTTGGCGTAGATTTCACTCAGGAATTCCGTGTCCGGCTTGTTAGGCGAAGCATTGATGGCTTCCACCAGCGGAACAAGGCGGCTGCGCAGACGATCGAAGATTCCATCGACTTTTTCGGTGGTCAGATCTGGTTCGTACATATCCAGCAGCGTATCGTATCGGGTGCCTTTGACACCCCAGTAATCAATGAACTCCTGCTTAAAGGCAACAATCTGGCTTAAGAACGGCTCAAAGGAGGCAAAATCATTGCTTTCCTTGGCTTCTTCCCACACGGTTTGTGAATGAGCCGACAGAACAGAATATTCTTCAAATCTCTTGGATGGAATGCTCTTGCTGCGCTCGAACTCCTTGCGGCAATCTTTCACGATTTTGTTCTGGTTGTCGCTTAGCTGGCTGCTGACTGCCGGGCGGCTGAAAAATTCAGTGAACTCTCCCATTTCCGGCGAGGTCTGCAGTCTGAACAGTTCACCGCTAAGCATACCGATCGTACCCGAACGGATCTCCACCCCTTTACGAGGTGCACCTGTACGCAGATCCCAATGCAAAAGTCCGATTGTTTCAGAATACCCGCTGATTTTTAACAATAGCTCTTCAAATTTCTCCCACTCTTCTTTAACCGTCTGTTCCATATCCGAGCACCTGCTTTCTCTGTTTTAGCGTCTCCTCTTGATGATACTTTTTTAAATAAGTATAATCAACTTCAGAGCCTTACATCTCTAATTTGAAATACTTTATCATTAAGCCGATAGGAGTGTGAGCAGAACATGAAGATTCAGATTACACCTCTGGCCGAGAGGAAGCTGAAGGAAAGGCTTGGGGATCAGCCGGGGCTTTTTAAACTCTTTTATGATACGGAGGGTTGCGGCTGCGACGGAATCAATGTTCTGCTGATCGTTAGTGAAGCACAATCCGGCGATGTTTCCATTGATGCACACGAGTTGCCTTTTATCATCAGCCGCCAGCAGGAGATCTTTTATGAAGAGCAAATGCGGCTTGATGCCGAGGAGCGCTTCTCTTCGTTCAAGCTGGACAGTCATTCACAGATTTATGGCAAGAATATTCTTGTAAGAGATTTGCGCAATACCGAAGTACCTCAGCCAGGGGCTGGAATTGCTTGCGAAGTAACTACCCGTTAACCCTTAAGCATATATTCCTAAACCTAGGAAGCTATGCTCACAAAACACAGTGTATGCTTCCGAGGCAAGTTTTGCACGAAGTAAACCTAGGAAGCTATGCTCACAAAACTTTTAGGAGGAAGCATGGTCATGACTCAAATTACAAATATCCTGGAGTTCAACAAACAGTTTGTCGAGAAAAAAGAATACGAAGCCTATCTGACCAGCCGCTTCCCTGATAAAAAAATGCTGATCATCACTTGCATGGACACCCGGCTCGTAGAGCTGCTGCCCAAAGCGATGAATTTCAAAAACGGTGATGTCAAAATCATTAAAAATGCCGGTGCGATCATTTCCCAGCCCTTCGGCAGCGTAATGCGGAGCGTAATGGTCGCGTTATACGAGCTGGATGCGGACGAAGTTATTGTGGTCGGCCATTACGAATGCGGCATGGCTTCGCTGAATGCAGACAAGATGATCAACTCGATCAAAGAGCGCGGCGTTTCCGAACAGGTCCTTTCGACCCTGGAGAACTCAGGGATTAAATTAACCAAGTGGCTGCGAGGGTTTGACAATGTGGAGGAAGGGGTAATTCAAACTGTGGAGCTGATCAAGCGCCACCCCTTACTCCCCCCAAACGTGCCTGTGCACGGCATGATCATCGATCCGGCAACCGGAGCGCTTGAGCTTGTCTCGGACGGGTATGTGGAGAACAAGGCAACTCTCTGAAACTGCTGTTTGCGTGGATCCTGGATCCACGCACTTTTTTTTGGCCATAATTTGTATTCCGGCATTTAATCTCTAAATTATTATATTAAAATTGAAACCTCCTAGGGCATACTACGTATTACCGGACAGACACTACAAATCCAAGACAACCTTTAGGAGGGTACTTGTACTCAATGAAACCCATGAAACGCGTAATGATGATTGTAATGGCCTTTACCCTGTTTTTTGCCGTAACCGCTCCTGACTTTGCGGATGCACGACGTGGAGGCGGCTTTAAATCCGGAACCCGCGGATTCACCACCACTCCAAAGAAATCTACAACCAATAATGTGAAAAAAAGCGATAGCACCAAAGGAACAACAACCGGCACTGCAAAACGCGGATTCTTCAGCGGAGGCAGCTTGATGAAAGGCCTGATGATCGGCGGAATCGCCGGCTTCCTCTTCGGGGGCATGTTCGGCGGAATGGGCGCTTTCGGGAATTTCCTTGGCCTAATGATTAATATGCTTGCCATCTATCTTGTAGTGGTACTGATCATGTCCTTCTTCCGCCGCAGAAAAGAAAGACGCAGGCTTGAAGAAAGGGATGGCCGTTACTAATGCCAACAACTGTTCTAAGCATGGATGAAATTATTAACGCCCTCTGCCTGCATATGGCTGAACGCAAGGCAGTCCGTGTGGAAGATGTTCAGGTAGAGCTCAGTTGGGAGGAAGATACCGGGTACAGCGCAGAGGTGTGGATTCAAGGCCGAAGCCAATACCTGGTGGAATCCAATATAACTGAAGCGATCCTCCGCTATATGCACAGTGAGTATGGCATCCGGGCTTACCGCGAAGATCTCAGACTGGAGCTAGATGAAGAAATAACGGCAATTGTCAGCACCTAATCTTATTTTCGCAGTATTCCAACAAATAAAGGGACAGCCTCCGGGCTGTCCCTTTATTGTTCTCCCGTTAATGTGAACGGCTAAATGCTGAACGCATGATAAAGTAAGATGATCACTATACATAACGTGGAAAGGGCGGACAACCACGTAAAAAACAAACTCCAGTTATAGCTTTTCATTCGTCTTATACACAATCAGAATGGTGCTCCGTTGATGCTCCGCCCCGTCCCGCGAAGATTTGACTACGGAACCGTAGCACACCTTCACTACTTGTTCTTCCTGCAATCCCATCAGAAATTCATTTGCCTTATTTTCAGCATAGGAATTATCCGCATCTACAAACTCTTTAACTTGAATCATAATATTCTCCTTTAATAGATGTAATTATTTGATAGTTCGAATTCTATATAAGAAAACAATGAAGTGCTCATGGCGCATCACTCCTCTGGTAACATTTAATGTAAGAAACCTCTAAACATACAGCAAGGCACTTCGCAGTAAACTGCGAAATGCCTTAATATCAGTCAAGCTTAACATCCAATGGGAGAAGGGTCAAATGTTTTCACTCCATAATTATGAAAAAATCCATGGCAGCCCTGTGTAACAATCGTTTGGTTCTCTGCTGAGAAGCTGATATACTGTTGTGAAGGTTTCCATTTACGGAGATCTCTATTTGTACACCCTTTTTTAAGGGCGGTACACCAAATTTTGAGGAGGGCTGGACATGATTACGAATTACAAGATGGCAGCAGGGGATGTTTTTCTTAGAGGGGGTGAAATCTACTATGAACCATAGTCTTCTACTGCAAACCTCCCGGACTCAACTGGTAAAGCAGCTGTTATATTTTGATGAAGAGAGAAATGGATTTCTCAATCATTATTACCCTGGCAAACATCCTCAGAGAAAACAGGCGGAGGAACTGATTAACCGCTACTGCACTGTTCTAGAGCAACTTCTATCAGACTATAGTGAAGAGAAACTATGCTCGAGTGTATTGATTGGAAGCCGGCTGGACCTCCGCTATTTGGCGGATGGTTATATAGACACCTATACCATTGTGTTCCCTGCATACACCGACCCGGCCGAAGGGAAGATTTCCTGGCTGTCGCCACTGGGTATGCAGCTGCTGATGGCCCAGCGCAATCATGAGTATGAGCTTGAAGTCCCTTCAGGAAAAATCTCTGTCATGATTGACAACATCAGCTTTGAGAATAGCGGCGAAGTGGATTCAGCAGTCTGAACAAAAAAGGGGCAGCCGCCGGGCTGTCCCTTAATCATTTTCCGCTAATCTTTAAAGTACTGGGTAATTGTCCCCGCACCGTTCTGCACCTTCACCTCCGCATACGCCCCGTTGATTAAAGTGAGCTGCGGCGGAACATGGCCGAAGTCAACATCATAGATTACCGGCAATTGAAGCTCCTCAGACAACTCTTTGTAACAATCCTCCACCGTATAGCTGTCCACCGGACGATTGGCACCGCTTCTCCCGAACATAATACCGGAGCAATGCTCGAACCAGCCAGCCAGTTTCATCTGCACCAAAGACCGGCGCAAATCCACCGTGTTCAATTCACAATTCTCCAAATACCACAGGATCGGTTCGTTGTGAATCATATTCTGCTGAAAATACTGCACATTTCCGAAAGGTGTCCCGATAATATGCCGGATCACATCTATGCATCCGCCAAGCAAACGCCCGGACAGTGTTACTTCACCAGCAGTCACCGATTTCCAAACCGTCGGCTCATCCAAATGAAAGATAAAGGGGGAATTGACGTCCACTCCCCCCTCCTGCTGATACTTTGCTGAAGATTTCTGCATAATCGAACCTCCACGGGTCGTGGACATTACCTTTTGCCACATAGCTGTAGTGTTATCGGTTTGCTTCCCTCTCAGATCTGCCAGGCTTGGACCGTGCGCTGTTGCCAGACCCGTCTGCAGCGTAATGGCAAGCAGCAGCAGACTGATATCGGAAAAACCCAATATCCATTTCTCCTGCACCAGGCTGAAATCTATATATTCCAGCATTTCAATCAACAATTCCCCGCCCCATGGCGGAATGATAAGGTCGATGGCGTCATCCTGCATCATGGAGTTAAATTCCTCGGCACGTGTTTTGCCTGAAGCTGATTTGGCTTTATTCTGTTTAAATACCGTCTCGCCGCAATGCACCCGGTATCCTTTTTCTTTCATCCGCTCACAGGCTTGCTCGAACAGCTTACGGTCTAGTGGACTTACGCCATATGAAGAAGCCGTCACACCGATCGCTGCCCCATCGTTCAATAAAGGGTATGTAATCATTTTCTACCTCCTGAAAAAATTCCCGCAATCCACCTTTGATTCTACATCGAATAGCCAGTCTTCGAAAGCCCGGATTTATCTTATACAGATACAAACGGCATAAGACATGACCAGAACATACGGCAGAGCTGCCGATGATCCAGATCATGTCTTGTATTCGTGATAGGCCCGGGATTAGATCAAAGAGATGGCGAGCAGTTCGAACAGCACAAGCGGCAAGATCACATTATTGTTAACCGGCGCGGGATATGGATAGTAGCCCGGACCCGGCGGGAATGGTTTGTAGTAGGGATTATAGTATCCGCGTACAGATTGTGTGGTGGCGGTAACTGACAGGTACAGATTTTTACTGTCCATCCCCGCAATGGTTCCCTCATGCATGAGTCCGTCAATCGTCTGTACTTTCACTTTGTGGTTTAAGTAGGGTTTGCAGGAGTGGTGCAGAGATTCACGCACTCCGTGCAGGTGCTGGACTACAGCAGGATCGGCTTGATAGATAACCGTCGCTTGCTGGCTGGAATTATATGTCGACATGTTGGTTGACCTCCGTAATTGGTTTTGCTTCAGTCTATGCTAATGCCTATAGTAAGGTGTCTTCCCCTCCCATATCGTATAGAATGCCGCCCCAGACAAGTCTCCCGGAAAACCAAATAGCCGCACGCGGGGCTAGTTCCCATGTACGGCTTGTTTATCTTTTTTAGGGTTACATCCCTTTAAAAAGCCACTCCGATTCCGCCTTCGCCGGCATAGGTGCCCATAACCGGTCCCATGCTGGAGAATACGACCTCTTTAAAGGGGTGCTTTTCGAGAATGCGTTCTTTAATCTCCAGGGCCAGCTTCTCGCAGTTGCTGTGCACAATGGCAATAACCGCCTTCTCATAATCATGCTGCTTCTCCTCAAGCTTGGCCAGCAGATGGTTGAGCGCCTTGGGCAGCCCGCGGGTTTTCTCCACCACCTCAACTGTGCCTTCCTCGCTGATTTTGAGCAGCAGCTTGATGTTCAGCACCGAAGCCACCGCGCCAGACAAACGGTTCAGCCGTCCGCCCTTGATTACATTTTCCAACGTATCCAGCGTGAAAAATGCTTCCACTTCCCGGGATTTGAGAAGAATCATTTCTTTCAATTCCGCAAGGCTTGAACAGGTCACCGACCATTTCGCCGCGAAGGCGACAATCAGGGATAGTCCACCGGAAAATCTCTTCGTATCTATAACTTCAATCGCATTCGGAAATCCTTCTTCTTCATACATTTCCTTGGCGATCATCGCGGCCTGATAGGTGCTGCTAATATTGGAGGACATGCAGACGACCATAATGTCAGTGCCTGCTTCCACTTCTTTGAACTTATCCAGGAAGACTTGCGGACTGGGACTTGCTGTGGTCGGCAGTTCCTTCGATTCACGCATTTTAGCATAAAAAGCCTTCGTTTCCGTATCTTCCGGCATCAGCTCATGTCCGAAATGAACCGGCAGCTGGACTACAGTAATATCATATTGGTCAACATACTCAAGGGGGATATCGGAACCGCTATCCGTAATTATCTTGATGGGCATCAGGGTGCTCTCCTTTCAATTCTATATTATTATAGTCACCATCAGCACGAATCAATAGTACATTTTATAACTTGTCAAAACATATGTTTTATGCTTAGGGGCACATTAACTCACTTTCCGGACTATTTTTGCTGTTTGAAGACTCCCTATAACTGAAATAGCAGGCTCAAGTGTACTTTCTTACCTTTCGATGTTGTGATATGGTAAATAAATCAGCGTATAGAAATGGAGTGTAACCATGGGCAAGAACAGAGTATGGAACAAAGGCAAGCATAACGGAGGCGGACTGGCGAAGAAAAATGTAACGGACAAAGAATCCGCAGAATCGGCAACCCCAGCCGAGAGCGCTCCTGAGATTCCGAATCCGCGGATTGATACAGTAAAACCGATGAACCGCAGCAATTGGGTCGTTCGACCGGCTAGGGTAACTCCTAAAGAAACGAAAGAATAACAAGCTAAGTCTTAACCTATATCATTACAACAAGCAAATACCCAGTCAGAACACGAAAATTCAGTGTTAGACTGGGTATATTTTTATAAACTTAGCATTTTGGGTAGGTATATGAGAATGATCTATGCTTCGACCACTGTTTCCCCTTCCCCAGAAGGGGTCTCAAAACCGTTTAAAAACCGTGTAAGCGTGTCCTCAGTGATTGGAAACGCCGCATTGGCATCAAATCGCTCACTGCGGATTAGCAGCCTCTGCCGTAATTCCTCAGGCTCAACCTTCAAATGAATCAGTTCCCACACGCCGCCATACTGTTCAATCAGCTGCTTGTAATCGTTCCGTCTTTGACGCTGCCAAAAGCTGAAATCGATGACGACATGCTGCTTCCCCTGGATCAGGCGGACCAGCTCCCCGCGCAGCTTCATTTCGGATTGTTCTTTATACTGCTCATAATTCTCTTCAGGGTAATCTACTCCATAACGTCCGTGAGAAGCCCAAATGTCTTCATCTATTGAGAGACGGACGAATCCCTCTTTCTCCAGCTTTTGAGCAAAGGTTGTTTTACCCGACCCTGCCACTCCGCACATCATCACAACGACAGGAGCTGCGTTCATCGCCTTGTACTGCACCAGCTGTCCGATCACTGACTTTTCACTCCGCATAAGATGTCATCTCCTTCCCGGTCAACCGAATGTGCAGATCGTTTCTATGTATTTCTCTGTCAGGCAGGCGAAATCCTGTTCGATAAAAAGCTAGACTAAGGTCCGTTGTTACGGGAATTAGTATGAAGATATACTATTAAGGGACAACATTCAAGAAGGAGACTGATTATGAGTAAAAAAAGCATGAGGGCCGGCCTCTCTACTGGCAAAGCCTTACTGGCTATAGTTGGAGGAATCCTGGTTCTGGTCCTTGCCCAAGTTATTGCAAGTCTGATCTACTTGGTACCCTTTCCGCACACGGTATCCATTGTTCTATATTACTTGCTGTATATTGCGCTTGCCTATCTGGGAGTTAAGCTGTTAAGTGAACGGATACTGAAGCTGTCTTTACAGGAATGCCGCATACATAGACCGCGTGCTGCTGCAAGATGGCTGCTGTGTGCCGTTACACTGCCTGTTGCTGTATCAGCAATCCTGTTATGCTTGCCCGGTGAATTTATTCCCGGCAACATGGATGCAGGAGAGACTGCCCTCATTATTGTAACAGCAATTGTCGGCACTGGGCTGGGTGCAGGCATCGTTGAAGAAATGATCTTCAGGGGAATCATTATGAAATCACTTGAACTGCGGTGGGGAAAAACGGTAGCAATCTGGGTGCCGTCTGTCATCTTCGGTTTGATCCATGCGATAGGCGCAGGCCTCAATGCCGCTGATTTGCTTCTGCTCTTCGTCGGGGGGACCAGTGTCGGCATTATGTTCTCCTTAATCGTGTACCGAAGCGGCTCCATTTGGAGCAGTGCGATAGTGCATGCTGTATGGAACATAGTTATGATTGGTGATATTTTACATATTGGGACAAAACCTGTTGAGAATGTTATTCTCTCTTACAAATTAACCTTGGATTCCACCTTACTGACTGGAGGGAATTTCGGCGTAGAGCTTTCTGCCGCTGCCATTGCAGGATATTGGTCAGTAATTGCTGTAATAATATATTTGTCCAAAAAGCGCAGTACTCAACCTTTGAACATGCCGACAAGCTTAAGATGACAAACGCCTCCTAAGATCTCAGAGTGAGCAATTCAATTTGTGGTGGCCTAGTCGTCAAGCCTTATAGAGGCAACCAACTATATTCACCACCATTAAAGTATACACCTTGTGCAATGAGTCAGCTTGACGTATACTCCCATTAAGGGAGAGATGGATATGAGAAGAATAGGGAAAATCACGATGTTCACAGGAATTGGATTGTTGAGTCTTATTTTGATAGCCGTTCTTGCGATCAGCGCTTTTGTAATCAAGAGACCTGTGACCACAACCTCCGAACTGGCAGAAGTGAAGCCTTACAAGTGGAATAAAGTCAAGCTGGACGGAAATGTCATCTCTAGTGATGGTTCAGAGTATTTTCTATGGAATAAAAAAGGGGAAAACAATAACTGGATTATCTTCTTTTCCGGAGGCGGGGCCAGTTGGGATGCCAAAAGCGCCGAGCATCCGATCAAGATCATGAATTTCATTAAGGGCGGGGATACAGGCAATTATTTTCCCAACATCCCCTTCTATATGCTCTCCTTGCTGAGAGGCATGATGGACACGGATAACCCTGACAACCCCTTCAACGGCTGGAATGTTGTATATCTGCCTTATTCGACCGGTGACTTCCATATCGGCAAGCACAATGCGGAATATAAGAAGGAAGACGGCACCCCCTTCACTATGCGCTATAACGGCAGCAATAACGTGCGGAGCAGCCTCGACTGGATTTATGCTAATGTGGATAAGCCCGACAAGCTGCTCATCGCAGGCGAAAGTGCCGGCGGGTTCGGCTCCGCCTTCTGGGCGGAGGAGATTTCCAGTCATTATAAGGACTCCAAAATTTATCAATATTCCGACAGCTCCTTCCTGAAATCGGACAAATGGCCGAAGGTTGTGGATCAGGAATGGCACGCTGACTTTACCAAGACATTTGGGTATCCCGCCGAAGCGGATATCATCGGGGCAGCCTTTAAAGCCAACGGACATCTCCTGCCGCCCAATGCCGTACTATTACAATCCTACTCGTTATTTGACGAGATCCTGATTCACTTTCAGAACAACATCAATGATTATAAAGGGCCACAGGACCAGAAGAAGATCAACGAATGGTCACAGCAAATGCGGGCATCCGTGCGTTCTTTGGACGCCGCGTTACCAAATTATTATTATTATCTGACGGACTATGGACTGGATGCTGAGAAGGGCACAACCCAGCACACATTTGCAACGCGAGAAACTTTTTTTCAAGCAGAACAGGATGGAGTTACACTGCTGAAATGGCTGGGGGATGCGGTTAACCATCAGAAGCCCTATTCGGTGGGCAGCAAGTTCCTTGAGAAGTAAGAGTAAGCTCAGCATAATTAAGATTTAAAGACATTTAGCACACGGAAAAATGGCAAGAGGCAGGAGAGAAGATGCATGAAGCTGCGTGAAAAGCAGATGCAAATGACGCGGGAGATGATTAAGGATACAGCGCTGAACCTATTCTGTACGCAAGGCATTGAGCGTACCGATATGGCTCAGATTGCAGAAGAAGCCGGTGTCTCCCGGCGTACTTTGTATCATCATTATAAGGACAAGGAAGAATTAGCCGCCCAGATCTATGTTGAGAATCTGGAGCGGATGTTCGGACAGCTGCTGTTTGACTTTAGTTTCGAGCAGCCCGAAGAATCCCTGGAGATTATTCTGGACAAGTATTTGGCGCTTAGGGAGCATCAGGAGTCGTTGATCTATTACGATGCCATTTTTGGCGTCTACTATAGCACTCTGTCCAAGAATCCCGCTGAACTGCCTGATTTCAAGCAAGCGATGCAGGGGTGGTACACGCGCCTAGTGCAATTGGACACCGTACCGGTAGCTCCCGGGGAAAAAACAAGGTGGATGGACATTCTGCTGAAGTCCACCCACCTGTATTTCATGTATTTGCAAAAAGCCGTAATTATTGCCCACCAACGCGGCGGAGAAGTCACAGAAGAAGACAAGGCTAACGATCGCCAGTTCAAAGATTTCATCATGTTGGGCGTGCGGCATCCCCACCATCACAAAACCCCTTAAATGTGCTTCATGAGCACTTAAGGGGCAATGCACTCCACAGAAGTCAGCTTAATTCCCTTCCACCAGATCATCATCAGAGGGCTTATGGCCCTTCCGGCTGGCCGCAGCAGATGGAGAGAAAGGCAGTCTGACGATAAACGTCGTGCCCCCTCCTACTGCACCATCCACCTCGATACTCCCCTGATGCAGAGAGACAATTTTCTTCACAATCGCCAGTCCGAGGCCGTTGCCGCTATTGTTCCCGTTCCGTGACTTGTCGACTTTATAGAACCTTTGGAATACCGCGCTGAACTCTTCCGGGGAAATACCGATCCCGTTATCGCTAATGGTAACGGATATTTCTGTTGCACCTACGTCTATCCCGATACGGATGTTCCCGCCCTGCGGTGTAAACTTGATGCTGTTGCTAAGCAGATTCATCCAGACTTGCTTAAGCTGATCTTCATCTCCCTGGATCTTGACAGCTACCGGCAGCTCAAGATCAATGACGATGCCTTTGGCCGACCACTGCGGTTCGCAGGTCACAACGACGGTTCGAATCTGCTCGTCAAGATTAAAGGAGCCTGCTTCGAAAGGATGGTGCTCGGAGTCCAGGGAAGCAAGCTTCAGCAGATTATCGCTGAGTCTGGACAGACGTTCACTCTCCGCAATAATGATATCAAGGTATTCGCTGCGTTCTTCCTCCACTACCAGATCATCGCTTCGCAAAGCCTTGGCAAACCCGGAAATAGATGTCAGCGGTGTCTGAATTTCGTGAGAGACATTGGATACAAAGTCCTGCCTCATCTGCTCCAGCTGCTTGAGCTCCCCGGCCATCTCCACATAGCTTTGCGTCAGATCCCCTATTTCGTCCACGCGGTTCACTTTTAACTCTACTTCGAAATCGCCCTTTGCCAGCCTCTTCGTCGCATTTGTCAGTGCTTTGATTGGCTCCACCAGATACCTGGCGGCAATGAGAATACATATACTGCCGAGCAATAGCACGAGTAGAAGCACGAAGAGCATCATCCGGTTAACGATATTTTCGTTCTCGGCGGAATACTGCAGGAACATCGCATGCCACTCCCCTTTTAGCAGAAACGGCATTCCGATGAATATATCCTTATCATCGGAGCTGGAACGATAGAACTTTCCATGCAGCACTTGTTTGACAGCTTCGGGGGTGATAATGACAGCCGGATTATCTTTAAGCCCATAGAAGGTATATTCTCCGGAAGGATTGTACAAGTGGATCGGGTGTGCGGATACCTTAACCATGCTGTTCAGGAACTCATCCGTATCCTTAGGTTTGGCGTCATCATAACGATGAATGATTTCCTTGCCCACAGCGATCATTTCGTTCTGACCCTCATAGCTTATTTGCTTCTGAAAGACATATAGACCAATGAGAAAAGAGCATATTAGGCTAAAAATAATGATGCCGAGAAACGTGAGAATGACACGCACATACAAGGTCTTGATCATGGCTCAGGAATCAGCCGGTAGCCCAGGCCGCGGGCCGTTTCGATTTGAAATCGCTCGTCGTTGCCGGTGAATTTCTCCCTCAGCCGGCTGATATGGACATCGACGGTCCGGCCATCCCCTTCATAGTTCAAACCCCAGATCTGCATAATCAGCTGCTCCCTGGTGAAGATTTGTCCGGGGTGGCTGGCCAGCAGAAACAGAAGCTCGAACTCTTTCAAAGGAATAGCGACCGGCTCATCTCCACGGGTGACCTGAAAGGTACGGCGATTGAGCTCAACATTGCCCACCTGCACAGTCTGGGAAGAAATGACCAGCGAGCGTTTAAGCAGCGCTTTTACCCGCATCACCAGCTCAATGGGGTCAAACGGCTTGGTCAGGTAATCATCCGTTCCCAGTCGGAATCCTTTCACCTTGTGTGCCGACTCTGCTTTGGCTGTTACCATCAGGAGGCCGAGGTTGGCATCCCAGCGCCTGATTTCTCTGCACAGATCCCAACCGTCCAATCCTGGCATCATAATATCGAGAATAACGAGATCCACCCGCGAGTTCTCCACGATGGACAGCGCTTTGACGCCATCGCTGGCCTCTTTGATTTCAAAGCCTTCTTTTCGCAAGTACAAAGACATCAGCTTTCGGATGTTCGCATCATCATCCGCGATAAGTATAGTAGCCACGATCATCCCCCTCTCTTAGGCTTACATTATATATGATTTGTTCCTGGCAAGAAATGGCCTTAGCCGAACTGCCAGCCCAGCAGATTCCAATGGTAGAAGAACAGGCACAGGGCCACAGCCGAAAGTACGACAAGAGTGTAATGCACGCGCGTGAAAGCCGTCCAGTACTTGTTCTTCCAAGCCAGCACAGCCGAGACAAGCAAAGCCAGAGTCATTCCAACGAATATTACAGGCATGGTTAAAACGAGATAAAATGAGGTACTGACGCTGCTGAGTCTCTCCAGCGTGTCCAACGACATAAGCACTGCAAATGTTGTAAAAAAGCTTATTAGTCCCCAACCTGCCGTCACTGCGGAGAGTCGAATCGCCCATTTTTCAGGATTCGTCATCGTCTTGAGCTTCCGTCTGGAGAACAGTAGTCCCAGCAGAGCAGTGAGGAAAATCAGGCTCGAGACGCCGAGCAGGACAAACCAGAACTTGTTCTTATCTATGAGCGGTGTGCGTTCCAGCGGCATATCCGGAATAGCTTCCAAGAGCATATGTGTGACTTTCCCGGAGTCGTCGGTGCGAAATCCGATTTGTTCCGCGCCTCCCTCATGCTGGAACAGATTAGTGTCCACAGGTACATATAATTGTTGCTCACTGCCACTTCCCAAGGACAGTTTATTGTCTGAGACGGTCACATTAATCTGGGAGAAAAAACTGAAAAATTTATCAATGTCGCTGAAATTGCGGCGTGTAAATTGATAGGAGCCCGCATACTTTTCTAGAGATTCCGTAGAAGCGGAAATCACAGGCTGCTGAGTTACAGGAGCAGGATAATATTTGTTAAAGAATGCTCGAACCAGACCTTCTGCGGACTCACTGCCCTGACCGCCATTGTAGGAGACGAAGATGCCGACATTCTTAGCAGGCACAAGATACAATTCCGTGTTGAACATCGGATCCGCACCGCCATGGGCAATAACACTCAGGCCGTTATACCGTTTCTCGGCGAATCCAAGATCCACTCCCGGCATACGTTTGTCGAATTGAAATGCCGTTGAATGCATTAATTTAGCCGTATCCGCTCTCAGAATCTCCTTGTCCCCATACTTCCCGTTCTGCAGATGGGCGATCATGAAGTGAGCCATGTCTTCTGCAGATACTGTACCTGAGCCGGCGGGACGAAAACCTCCTTCGAATGTAGGTGTACCGGGAACAAAACTGCCGTTCTCACTTGTGTAACCCAGAACTTCGTAAGGCTTAAACTGCTCCGGCAAAGGCTCCACTACGGTCGCATATTTCATATCCAGCGGATCGAAAATGTACTTTTTAATGTAATCATCGTAAGGAATGCCGCTTACTTCCTCCACAATCAGGCCCGCGAGTGTAGCGCCATAGTTGGAATAGGAACTGATCTCGCCTGGCGGTCTTACCCGTGCCGGCATATGCTTGTCGAGCGTTTCGGAGATCGACCCCGGCAGCTTGGCAGGGTCCGTGGTGATTTGATAGCCGACGCCACCTTCTTCGAACCCGGCTGTATGTGTCATCAAATGACGCATTGTGATAGGCTCAGGATAGGTAGCAGGTATCTTCACTGATTTCAGGTAGGTATTAATATCGGTATCCAGATCAATCTTGCCCTGCTCCATCAATTGCATCACCGCCGTCCAGGTGAACAGCTTAGTGGTTGAAGCGATCCGGAACATGCTGGTTGCGGGATCAACCGGTGCAGCTTTTTCCAGGTTGGAACTGCCGTATCCCTTCGCCAGGATAATCTTGCCGTCCTTCAGAATGGAGATGACCGCTCCCGGAATTTGCAGCCTGTTCATATCTTCTTCCATGATTCCATCAACGAAGGTAGTGAGACCCGCAGTGTCATCAAGATTCCCTGGCGCTTCAATCTGATGCACCTCTGGCTTGGCTTGAGCCGTTTCGGCCGAGGCGAGTTTCCCGGAAAACATCAGGGTTTCCCCTAACCCGGCACCTAGAACAGCCAAGACGGCCAGACCAGCGACCAGCCTTTTTTTCATCATTGTAAACATCATTTATCCTCCGTATCATCATTTATTGGGATTGGATGATCATCCGCCCTAACACTTATAGAGATTATCAAAGTATTATGAATGGATTGTTAACAAGCTATAAAAAACAAACAAGACTGCTTTGCCGCCGCCAAGAGCGACAGAAAGCAGTCTATTTACAGTTACCGGGATTCAATTTATATAGCTGGCTATTTCAATACCGATGCGCTAAAAATCTGCGTAGATTCTTTCTATCAAAAAAGCCGCTCCGGAATGACCAAAGCGGCATGAAAAACAGCATCAAATACAGAATCTGCTACGGGCTCAATCTTTAAAGAATAACGGTAAATAGTCCTTGTTCTTGAGCAGCATTTCTTCAAGCATCTGCTCCGCTGCATTAACGGAATCTACCAAGGGATGGTTCGCTAAAGCCTGCAGAGCCAGCCCTCTGTCTCCGGTAACAGCAGCTTCAATCGCAAGCTGCTCATAGGTTTTCACCGCATGAATCAGCCCTTTGGCAGCCACAGGCACCCGTGATACAGGCAGTGGAATCGGCCCTTGGCTAGTGACGACACAGTTCACTTCAATAGATGCATCCGCCGGGAGGAAATCCAATACTCCCTGATTGCGCACATTGAGAGTCTGAATATCGCGAGTATCATTGTAAATGGATTTCATCAATAGCACTGCGGCTTCCGAGTAGTACGCCCCGCCTCTTTTCTCCAGCTGCTTAGGTTTCTCAGACAGATTGGGGTCCAGATATAGCTCGAACAATTCATCCTCCAGCCGCTTAACCACCTCGGCCCGGGTTCCTTCATGCTCCAGGGCATGCTGCTGCTCCTCCAGCAGTTCCCTGGTCAGATAGAAATATTTTAAGTAATAGGATGGAATGGCCCGGAGCGATGAGATAAAGCTGGCGTTCCATTGGAATTGAGGTACGTTCTTGGCAGAATAACCGTCGCGGTTATCCAGTAGCTCCTGCAGCTTATCCTCTCCTTTAATGTGTACCTGAGTAATCCAGTGCAGGTGGTTGAGGCCTACAAATTCGCAGTAAATGTCTCTGGCTGGCGTCTCATACAACTGCGACAACCACTTATAAGCAGCAATCGGTGAATTGCAGAGCCCGATGGATTTGACCTTGGTATGCTTCAGAATGGCCTCGGTAACCATCCCTGCCGGATTCGTAAAATTCAACATCCAGGCCTCCGGGCAAATCTCCTCAATATCCCGGCAAATGTCCAGCAGCACCGGAATCGTCCGCAGCGCCTTCATCATGCCACCCGGTCCGGTCGTCTCCTGGCCGATGATCCCGTACTTCAGCGGGATGGTCTCATCCCAAATCCGTGCTTTGAGCAGACCTACCCGCATCTGGGTGGTCACAAAGTCCGCTCCCACCAAAGCTTCGCGTCTGTTCAGCGTCTGCTCTACCGTAATGGGCAGACCCGACTTCTCAATCATCCGCTGCGCCAGATTGCCAACAATCTTTAACTTTCCCTGTCCTTCGGGGATATCCACCAGCACAATTTCACGGACAGGAAAGCTATCAAAATTGAGAATAAACCCTTCGATAATCTCCGGCGTATAGGAAGAACCGCCGCCAATCACAACGACCTTTAAGCTTTTACCCATGCTGTATTCACTCCTTCTATGGAAAGCTGCTGTTCAAGCGCTTCATATACTTTATCCGCTAAGGTCAATCCCGATTTCTCCATCGCGCGCAGGATCGCACCGCCCACAGGCTCCATCATTAATACACGTATCGTGCAGCCTTCTGTCAGCTGCCCCGTGATGGCCGGTGCCATGTATTTCCCGCCGTTGCGGGTCAGGACACTGCCGACCAATACTACATCAAGTGTAGCTTCCTCCATTCCAAGCTTCTCAATGACGGCTCTCGCCGAAAGACCCAGCTCAAGCCCTTGCTGCTGAAGGATCCGAAGCGCCACGCGGTCACCTTGATCCGCCGCTGGAAAGAGAAGCTTGGTCAGATCCACAGGAATATGTCTGCCATGATCGAGATAATCATGAAAGAGGCTTTCTACAGAGTCATATCCCAACGTACCCAGCACCGCTTCCGTCAGCAGTGTCCGTTCCTCTCTGCCTTCCCAGGAGCGGATCACTGAACGGAATACCTCGACAGCCAGCTCGCTTCCGCCGCCAAAATCTCCGAATGCATAACCAAAGCCACCGCACTGCAGTTCTTGTCCCTCAGGACTAATTCCGAGGCAGTTGGTTCCCGTTCCGCAGATCAACACCACACCATACGGCTGTCTTGTACCCGCCCTCAGGCCGATAACGGTATCGCAGACAATCTCATAATTGGTGAAACCCAGCCCTTTAATCATCGGGCGCAAAACAACATAATCTGCCTCCCGGTCCGCTCCGGCCAGTCCAAATGACGCGAACGCAATATCGCTGCGGCTTAGCCGCGCGCCTTGCAGCGCCTGATCGACCGATGCGGTAATGCTGGTCCGGGCCAGCTCCACATTGACTTGATGATTACCGCATCCACTCATTCCTCTGCTTACAATCGTTCCTGACTCATCTGTAATTACAGCAATAGTCTTGCTTCCACCTGCATCTATCCCCAGATAATAGTTCAATCCCTAGTCACCCCTGACTAATGTCGCCTTTATATTTTGATGTAGATCTCCTGTAAACCAGTTCAGGCTTTAGCTGCACTCTGGTATGGCTGACCTCGCTGCCATTGATCATGTCTAGCAGGATCTTCACTGCATGCTGTCCCATCAGATCCGCCGGTTGACGGATGGTCGTGAGTGCAGGATGAACTTCCTGGGCAAAAGACTGGTCGTCATACCCGATGACCGATACATCATCCGGCACGTTGTAGCCCGCTTCCTTCAATGCCCGGATGACGCCAAGTGCAATGACATCATCGGCGGCGAAAATGGCAGACGGGATGTTGCCGCGGGCAATCATGTCCTGCATGAGGCCATAGCCACAATTGGTGCCGAACCCCCCTTCGATAATCATGAAGGGAGACAGTCCGGCTTCGTTCATTGCATCCATGAAGCCCTCTTTCCGCTGACGGGCGCTGAGGAACACGCTTTGTCCGGTGATATGAGCAATACGCGTATGTCCAAGCGCAATCAGATGTTTGGTCGCTTCATACCCTCCCAGATAGTTGTCAACGTTGATCGTCGTAACATTGCTGTGCTCCCCATGACTGTCAATCATCACAAAGGGGATTCGCTTGCGCTCCAGCTCAGCGATATAAGCCTCTTCTTCTAATGAAGAAAGTACGATGATTCCGTCTACACGATCTTCCTGGAACAAGAAATTACTTGCTTCTGAGAAGCCATTCACAGGCTCGGAATCAATGGACAGCGCCAGAAAGTAGCCGCTTAGCTTGAGACTTTCAAAGACCGATTTCACGACACTGTCGAACACCGTATCGTTCAGGGCCGTCAGCGTTAATCCGATCACCCCCGTCTTCCCCCTGACCAGGGTTCGCGCTGCTGAGTTCGGGCTATAGTTCAATTCTTTAATGGCTTCGAGCACCTTTTGTCTGTTTTTCTCCCGCACCGATGAGACATTGTTAAGCACACGGGAGACTGTCACGACAGACAATCCGGACTTTCTGGCTACATCGAATATATTAACTTTCATAGGTAAACTCCTAATCTGATTTGGTTCTTTTTAGTATATCATGAGTGTCGCCGGACTCGATGTAGGAGTTTGCTTGCTTTATTTGTTCAAATTCTTCAGGTTTTCCTGCCATCTTTCCGTCTTATACTTCAGCAGCTTGGCATATCCATTCTTCTGGGCATCCACTTCAGCCTGATCGAGAATTGCCAGCACTTCTTCATCATTTTTGGCACTCAGGATGGCTTTGGATTTGGCCTTGTCGAACACATCCTTCACACTCTGAGCAATGATTCCCTCTTCACTGTCGCCTGGCGGGTCCAGATTAACGAATTCCGTCGTATTAAACTGCGTCTTCCAGGTGATTTCGAGCTGCCAGCGTGTCTCCCAGCTACGTTTGTCCTCCGGCAGCGTCTGTTCAAATTTGCTCTTCGACTTATCCACATAGACTGTGTTTCCTGTCCATTGGAAGTCCACGGTAGAGTTCATCAATTTGCTTAGGCCTTCAACATCACTTGTATATTTATCTGTGAAAATCGGAGAGTCCTCATCATCCGTTCCGTCCCAATATAAACCTTCCGGCCCCCACATCGTTACCCGCTGTCCTTCCGGTCCTGTCATCCAATCCAGGAAGGCAAAGACCGCCTCGGGATCTTTTGCAGCTTGTGTAATGACATTTACGTTCCAGCCCAGCTGATTGTAATCGCCCGGGAAGATTTTGTTACGATCCAGACCCTCTTTATGTATAGGCCAGACCATAATATACCCTGCCTTCGGATCTGCCGCCTTCAGCAGAGCATCCCCAGCAGCACCGAATTCTGTTGGACTTGATGACGCGAATACGGCAATCCGTCCAGTGGTCACCTTCTCCGATACCTGCTCCCGCTTTTGTGTGAACGCATCTTGCGTCATCAGCCTTTCACGCATTAATTTACTCGAATATTGCATGGATTCACGGTATACCGGATCTTTAAAGATGGACGTCAGCTCATTGCCTTGAGGTACGGCCATAATCGAATTAAAGCGATAAGGACGGTTCTCCGCGAACGCCGAGGTTAAAATCTCAATTCCATCCGCCTGCCCGACTTCCAGCGGGATGACGTTCGGATACTTTTCCTTCACTTGCTTCAAATATTGATATAGATCCTCGGTAGTCTCTAATGAAGGCGAGCCCAACTCCTCATAGATTTTCTTGTTGACCATATATCCGGCATTGCCGTTAGGCTGCGAGGTATACCAGTTCGGGAATTGATACAGCTTGCCATCCGAGGAGCGCAGCATATTGAGCGTCGATTCTCCGGCCCATTTTTTCAAGTTAGGGTATTTGTCCAGATAATCATCCAAGGGCACCAGCAAGCCGTTCGCACGCAGCTTCTCAATATCGGAGCCTCGTTCCATCCACATCACATCCGGCAAATCGCCTGAGGCAATCATGGTGTTGAGCTTCTGCTTGGCATTCCCCCCGGAGTTGATGGGAACGACATTGACTTTCTTAGTATCCTTTATCCATTTCGTAGCCGGATCTTCTCCCCAGGCTGGCATGGAGTACCAATCATAATGCCCATAGAATGAGAACTCCAGTGGCTTATCGCCAAGGGCAAATCCCCCTTCCTTGTTGTTCCCGGTAGACGTTTCTCCTGAAGGCTTGTTGGTTGAGTTCGTGTTGTTGCTGCTACAGGCGGCCAGCATCGGCATGACCATCAGTGCAGTGGTCAGAAGCATAAACATGGATCTCCTCAGTTTTACCATCTTAAAAACTCCCTTCAATATTCTATCTATTGGTCAAGCATGACGCTTGGAACCCGGAAGGAATGACCAGAGGGCCACTGGGCAACAGACTACTCTTTTAACGAACCTACCAGCACACCCTTCACAAAATACTTCTGAACGAAGGGATACACGCACATGATCGGGACGGTTGCAACCATCATTGTCGCCATGGACAAGGATTTGCTCGTGACGGTCTTCATTTGTTCCATGTGGCTTTTGGCCGCTGAATCCATCTGGCTCATCTGCTCGCTCATAATATTAGAATTGAGGATTTGCTGGAGCTTGGTCTGAATCGGCAGCAAATCGACATTGTTGATATAAATGCTTGGCATGAACCAGTCGTTCCAATGATAAATGGCTGTGAACAGTGACAATGTCGCGAGCACGGGACCGGATAAAGGAAACACGATGCGGAACAATACTCCCCAGTTGCTGCATCCGTCTATTTTCGCGGATTCTTCCAAGCCCCCGGGAAGCCCCAGGAAAAAGGTGCGGAAGATAATCATGTTCCACACGCTGATGATCCCCGGAATAACCAGAACCCAGAACGTATTCATTAGTCCCAGTTCCCGAACCAGCAGGAACGAAGGAATCAGACCGCCGCTGAAATACATCGTAACGATGCACATAATCATGTAATACTTGCGGCCTATCAACTCTTGCTTCGTCATACCGTATGCCAGAATGGCCGTAGCCAGGATAGATAGCAACGTTCCGACTCCTGTCCGGAGCAGCGTGATCACAAAGCCGTTCACAAGCCTTGAATCCTCGAACACGATTTTATAATTGTCCAGTGTGAAGTCGCGGGGCCAGAAGGTAACTCCCCCCAAAACCGTATCCATTCCGTTGTTAAATGAAATAACCGCCGCATTCCAGAAGGGATAGAACGTCACAAACGCCAATATCGATAGCAGAAAATAGATACTCCAGCTCAACATCTTATCTCCAAAACTCATCCTGTGCATGATGTAGCCGCCTCCTTCAAGTCATATCCCCGGATTACCATAAGCTGTTTCCCGATCTTCGTGAGAAGAGATTAGCCATAGTCAGCATGCCTACGCTTATGATCGCCTTGAACAGTCCAGCCGCCGTCGCATAGGAGAATCTTGAATTCTCTATCCCTATCCGGTACACATACGTGTCCAGAACTTCGGAGACATCCCGCAAGACCGGGTTGGAGCCCAAGAGCAAAATATCCTCAAATCCCGCACTTAGCAAGTTGCCGATAGCCAGGATCATAAATATGGTAATGACAGGCAGAATGGAAGGAATGGTGATGCGGTAAATTTGCTTAAATCTGCTAGCTCCGTCAATGGAGGCTGCCTCGTAGATATGAGGGTCCACACCGGCAATCGCAGCCAGATACACGATGGACGCAAAGCCGATTTCTTTCCAGACACCTGTCGTTACGAGAATCGTCCAGAAATATTCTGGTATAGATAGGAAGTTAATAGGCTCGTCGATCAGATGCACACTCTGCAGAAGAATGTTAATGCTGCCGTTATCGGTCGACAGGAGGGAAATGACAAATCCCGAGACAATGACCCAGGACAGAAAATGCGGCAAATAACTGATTGTCTGAACGACCCGCTTGAATGCAGCCTTTTTGACTTCATTCAGCATGAGCGCCAAAAGGATTGGAGCCGGAAAACCAACGAAGAACTTGAGCAGGCTGATCACCAGCGTATTGCGCATCACGGTCCAGAATTCAGGAGCATTGAAGAACATCTCAAAATGCTTGAATCCGACCCAGGGACTATGTAGAAAACCTTTATAAATGCTGTAATCCTGAAATGCCATCAGCACCCCGTACATCGGAATGTAACTGAAAACAAAAACGAACAACAATGCGGGAATCACCATCAGTTGAATGTCCCATTGCTTGAAAAACCTTCGTGCCAGCGAATCCTGCTTTATCTTATGTTCTTTAGTGACTGAGACTGGAATCATTAACATCCCTCGCTCCCATGTACTGTAAAATTAAAACCTTTTAACTTTCATCCTAAAAAAATATCATCATAATTAAAACCTTTTAACTTTAGTTCAAAAAAATAAAAGCCTCCTTCCATGCCCTTGAACATTTCATACCTTGAGAGGACCTTTCCTTAAAGGGATTGTAAGCGCTTTTATCGTGTGTGTCAATACTAAAAATTTGTATCTGCTATAAATATTAGAGCGTCATCCCCCTTTCTCTAATGTTAGTTTATATTACACATTTGGCGACTTGTTAGTAGGATTATAAAACATTAAAATGAGATTGTCGATACTTTTTGATGTTTTTAATTGTATTTCAGAAAAAAACGAGAGTGAAACTACTGGAATTAGAATTTCCGCCCATACAGCGTTATGTATTGTGACATTAAACTCAAATTAGCTTCTGCGTTAAAACAAGCATTTTGATACTGTATTCTGATAGGGTACAACATGAGCTGATCCATTTAAAACTGAGGAAGGGTAATGGCCATATTTGCAGTAAATCTCAAAGGAATAATGACACTATTGAAGTAGAAAATAAGAAGTAATCTATAAAACAAAGGCGAATTCTCATTCATAATTGAATGGAAATTCGCCTTTATTTATTTTTGGGCATTTCACAAGTCAGTACTGAACCTTTGATCGTGCCAACAAGCTTAAGATGACAAACGCACCCTAAGCTTGATTCTGTAGTCCCGGCGGGATCGTACCGGGCTTCAGATCTTTACATGCTAAGCCGAATATTCCTCAGCCTCATCCCTGGACGGGGCTTCGCCCGACATTTGCTTCAGCAGCTTTTTCATCATGACCGAGGCTTTCACCTTGGTGTGCAGGCAGGGTGAAACTTCTATGGAATAATGGCCCTTGCGCACTGCTTCCCTCAACTCCTTCACCGTGGAGCAAGTGTATTCGAGCTTATTCAACACGCTACCATATTGTAGGCATTGATGACTGTCGCTTCCGGCAATGACCGATACACCCAGCTTGGCAGCAAAAGGAATAATCAATGCACGGTACGCCTCCGCTCCCTGCATGTAAATATCCTTGGCATTGAAATCAAAAGCATCCAGCCGGGCCAGCTGCTCCGGGTCCAGATGATGCAGCGGAGTGGAGCTCCGGAACGGGTGGCCTCCGATTTTCCACAAGTCCCGGGAATCAGCCAGATCCAGCAGCTGACGGAACGGTATGAAATGCCCCTCTTTGGTGTAATCCTCAAGACTGGAACGGACATCCAGAATATGCTCCTTCAGCCCGATCAGCAAAATATGGCCCGTCTCGGCAATATCCACTTCCATTCCAGGGAAAATCTTCAGCCCGTCCGCTTCGTAATAATGGCCGTTGTAAGGATACATACGGTCCAGCGTCTCATACATCGCGAAGAAGTTGGAGGTGTTGAAATGCTCAGTCAGGGCGATGGCATCCAGACCGTTTGCTACAGCTTCCCTGACCATCTCCCGGAAGTAATCCGGGGAGAAGCTTGATTTCTTGGACAGCTTGCCATGGGTATGCAGATCTATATTCATAAATGGATTTCTCTCCTTTGTGCTAGAGGGTGAGTTTAATAGAGCAAATTTGGATAGGCAGAACCCGCGAGAAACAGCAAACCTATATACACGGCAGAGCCTGCAATAAAAGCCCAGTCGGTTCGTTTCATAGCCAGATATGACAGCTTCATCTTTCGCACCTGCGGATTCTTCACTGCATAAGTATACCCTCTGGTCTCCAGCGCTTCGACGGTTGTCCGGGAACGTTTGGCTGTATTCAGCATCAATGGATAGAAGACCAGCACGATAATCCGCAAATAATAAGCGGCAGTGCGCCAGTACAGGATTCCATGCTTCAGTGGCCTTTGGCCTCTCAATCTGAACGAGAGCAGAATCTGGTGAAACTCTTCCAGCAGTGTGGGCAGAATCCGGTAACCGTAGGACAAGCTGAAGGCAAAAGCATCAGGTACCCCTAGCGAGGACAGTCCGTCACTCAGCCGCTCCGGATCCAGACTGGAGAAGACGGTAATACTAGCCAGTGAAATGACGGAGAGCTTAAGCGTCAGCGTCAACATGGGCAGCAGCGATTCCGCCCCGCCCCCGAAGAACAACGACACCAGGAACATCCAGCCGATCTGGCTGATCAACCCCAGGCAGAGAATAAATATGATATAGGGACTCACCCGGGACAGGATCGTCGTGATGACCATCAGCACAAACATACCAAGCAATATCGTCCGGTTGTACACAAACCAGGGCGCAATCGCGAAGAATACATACCAGATCAGCAGCGTGCGCGGGTCCAGCCTGCCGAGGAAAGTACTGCTGCTGTTGTAAGCATTGCCAAGCAGCTCCAGCTTGATCTGCTCGACTGAAATCCGGTTAAGTGCCCGTTTGACTGTTTCCACCATGCGTAACCGCCTCCTTTCTCCATTCCACAGTCCTGGTAAATTCTTCGAAGCTGCAGCAGATGCGGGGCAGCCCCAGCATCCGGCTCAGCTCCATGAGCTGGGTATCAGCCAGCCCGGCGCGGCGCAGCAACGCGCCGTCGGAGAATATTTCATCCTTGCTTCCGTCGGCAATAATCATCCCGTCGTTCATCACGATCACCCGGCTGGCCCATTCCGCTACCAGCGCCATGTCATGGGTGGCAATGACCACAGTCTCCACGTGACTGCGCAGCGTCTCCAGCACCTCTACCATCTCCTGCTTCGTTGAAATATCCAGGTTGGCGGTAGGTTCATCCAGCAGCATCACTGCTGGACGGACAGCCGCGCCAATCGCCAGCGAAACCCTGCGCTGCTGCCCGCCGCTGAGCAGGCGGGCGTCACGCTCGGCCAGCTCATGCAGACGGAAGGCCTCCATCATCGCTTCTACCGTTTCATCCATATCCGCGAGCCGCCTTGCCTTCAAGTAATAGGCGATCTCTCCACGCACGGAGTCGTCGATGAACATATCCTCGGGGTTCTGGAACACATAGGAGGCAATACCGGAGAGGCGCTCCGGCGGCAAGCCGTTCACCTTCATTCCCTTGACATAAACGGTTCCTCCGGTTGGTGTGGTGATGCCGGCAATCAGCTTCATCAGCGAAGACTTCCCTGCGCCGTTGTTGCCGATCAGTGCAACCGATTCCCCGGAGCGCAGCTCCAGGTTAATTCCTTTCAGCACCGGATGCACCGTTTTGTGGATAGTCCGGTAGGAAAGCAGGACCTTATCCATCTTGACAATGGCCTCCCCCTTCCGCTCAACGGGTACGGGAAGCTGCTCTGCGGCAATGGCGGACCATTCGATGCCGCAGCGGCGCATGAAGCAGCCGCCGCTCTCCCACATGTTCAGCGGATATAGCGTTCCGCTCCGGGGTCAGGGCTGCAGCATCCAAGCTGCCCGGGTCACATCGGGCGGATAGATGCCCAGCGCCAGCAGTTCCTCCACCGAAGACAACGCTTCGCGCACCGGCTTATGCCAGCGCAGCCTGCCGCCGTCCATCAGCACAACCGAATGGCAGTATTCCGCAATGAACTCAGCATGATGCTCGATGACGACGATGGTTTTGCCGTGCTGTTCATTCAGGCGGCGCAGAATGTCGTAGATTTGGCGGGCATGCTGCGGATCAAGCTGTGCGACCGGCTCGTCAATAACGAGAATATCCGGGTCCATCGCCAGCGCTCCGGCCAGCGCAAGCAAATGCTTCTGCCCGCCGCTGAGCTGCCAGATGAATTCGCTGCCCATACCGCTGAGTCCTGTCAGCGCAAGTGCCCGTTCTCCCCGCTCCCGGTAATCGGCCAGGCCGTAATTCAGCGGGGTGAAGCATACATCATCCAGCACGGTCGGACGGACCAGCTGATTCTCAAAATCCTGGTAAACATAGCCCATATGTCTGGAGAGCTGGCTTACGCTTTTCCCGGTTGCAGATTCTCCGCGCAGCAAAACCTCACCTTCAAAATCACCAGTGTAATAATGCGGGATCAGGCCGTTGAAGCATTTGCAGAGCGTGGATTTCCCCGAACCGTTGCTGCCCATCACCGCAATAAAGTCACCTTCCTGAAGCTTGAGCGATACCTCCCGCAGCACCGGCTGCTCGGCACCCGGATACGTAAACGTTACTTCCTTCAGTTCAAGTACCGGTTTACGCATCAAATTGGCCTCCTCCCTGCCGCCTGCGGGCAGCGCGGCGCAGCAGCACAATAATCACAGCTGCAGCAATAACCGCAGCGGCCAGCATGCTCAGCCAGATCAGACTTCCCTCATGAGATTCGGCCCCAGGCAGCTCGAACTCACCGATGCTCCAGCCGGATTCTGACAGCAGCTCCGCACCGAGCGCCAGCAGTGACAGGATGATTCCGCCAATGACGAGCTTCGGTGACAGCCAGGCACCGCTGGTGTATTTCATATTCCGTTCGCGGGGTTTCATTCCAAGCAAGGGTTCGATTTTTCCGTATAAACGCGGCACCAGATATAACGTCGGTAGCAGTGCAAACAGGATGCCGGAGAACAGCACATCATTCAGAAAACCCACACCCTCGATGATTACAATACTTTCGGCCAGTCCTTTAACGGCTTCCAGCTCCTCTACCCCGACCCATACCTTGACGATGTCGATGACCGAGCTGAAGAACTGGTGGATGGCCACCCCGCTGATCGCCGCCACCCCAACCTGCCTGCGGTTCTTGGGATCGGAGACCATGCGGCCTGCTGTGTACATCGCCAGTGAGAAGGTAATGAATTTCTCCAGTTCTCCCAGACCGCCGAATTGGCCGAGCATCAACTCGCCGAAGATTACTTCACCGACAGCGGCACCCACAGCGGCATATAGCGGATGAAACAACATACAGAGCGTGAGCGGGATGAAGGCGAAATACTCGACAGACAGCTCAATCGGCCCAAGCTGCAGGCTTGGAATCAGCTCCGTGAACATGTTGGACAACCCGTACAAGGACATGGACAGCACAAAAATCATCATTTTTTGCGATTGAGTCAGCGTATAACGGTTTTTTAACGTACTCATGAACAAATCGGCCCCCTCCAGGAAATTACCTTAAGTATAGAAAGTGCGTGTCAGCACAGCTTTTCCCGATTGTTAATGCAATGTAATGTTTTTTTCAGTTTTTTTAACGGTGTAAAAATATTTACAACACACTGGGGCCGTATAGTGGAAGCAGAATCTTCTAATCAGGAGGCCTTACCGCTATGTACAAAGACTGGAACCGCCGCCCCTTTTCACCGAATCAAAGGATCCTTGCCGATTTCATCCCCAAAAATGAGCAGCGCGTCCTCTACATGACCGAGCAGGAGATCGCCAACGAGCTGGGCTTAAGCATCGCTTCGGTCTCCCGTTTCTGGAAAGCCGCCGGGTTCAAGCATGCCAAGGACTTCAAAAACCGCCTCCGTTTCCGCTTTGAATCCACTCCGTCCGAGAAAATGCGCGATGTGATGCAGCGGACCGGAAGCGGCTCCCTCCCGCAAAAGCTGCTGGAAATCAGCTCGCATCATCTGGAGGAGACCAGCCGGTATTTGAATGACGCGCTGCTGCAGCGTGCGGTAGAAGCCCTATCTGAGGCCAGGCAAATCTATGTTTACAGTCCCGGACCCTGTGCGGGCCTCGCTGAACTGATGGCCTACCGGATGGCCCGCTTCGGGATCACGATCAAACGGATGGCCCCGAGCGGTCACGAGCTGCTGGAAACGTTGATGCATGCCGGGAAAAAGGATGTTGTGCTGGCGTTCGGATTTGTCCAGCTTTTGCCGGAAACGGAGGTAATTCTCGATTACGCGCGCGAAGCGGGGTATGTGGTCATCCTGATTACCGACAGACTGGTCTTCCCCCGTTCCTATGATGCCGATATCGTGCTGTACGCGGGACGCGGCGAAGTATGGGAGTTTCACTCCATGGTTGGCCCGACCTACATTATCGAAAATCTGATCCTCGGCGTGGGGCTATTGAGCAAGGAGCACAGTCTGCGCAAGCTGGATAAGCTTCAGCAGCTGCGGGCTAGATACGGCAGTAAACTTCCGCGGAGCTGAGCCGGTTGAGCCGGAACTGAGCGTCGATACGCCAGTTAGGTTAGTCAGACTAACCTCGTTAGTAACACTAGTCACGCCATCACGCTGGTATCGCCACACTAAAAAGTCTAAAGTTGCAAAAAAACGTCTAGTCAGAGGTGTGAAGTGCACCCTTAGAGTAGAAATTGGAATAGACATTAGATTAGACATTAGATTAGACATTAGAATAAACCTTGGTCTATCCGGTGACTCTGCTTAGGTTTTTTCAAGGTACAGCTTATAGATTGTCAGGCTTGCAAAGGAACCCGTTAAATCCAGATTAAGAGTTCAGCAGTTGGAGTAGAGGTTCAGTCCAGCCGCTGCCTGCGCGCAAAAAAATCTTTGGCGCAAAATGGAGTAGGCCAAGCCGTTACACAACAAAAAGAGGAACGCAGTTCATCCTGCGCTCCTCTTGATTTACATAACGGGCTTATTGCAATTTCATTCTGCCTATTGCCGTGCCGCCAGCAGCTCCTTGACCGCCTCGGGATTATTAACCGGTTGGCGGCAAGCAAAGTTCCGGCATTCATACGCCGTCGCCTGTCCACCCACCGTCGGCTTGTCCGCCAGATGCGGCAGCAGCTTCCGCAGCGTATCCTCTCCGCTGCCTTCCCAGTTCACAATCAGTGCAGCATCCGGCAAGTAAGCCTGCTGCACCTGGGCGAGCATGCCGTGCAGCACCGGGTCCTCCCGCTTGCCGGAGAGCACCCATTCCCTGCCGCCGGAAGCCATCGCCAGATGTGCCTGCAAATACATTGCATAACCCGGCGGGTACTCCGATGCTGCGGAGGACAGCACCGCTGCGGTCCGCTCTGCGATTGCCTTTAGCTCCACATCCTGCGAGATCACTGACAGCTTCCACAGCAGCTTCGCCGCCACGGAATTCCCGGATGGAATTGCTCCGTCATACAATTCCTTGGAGCGGATCGGCAGTTCTTCACCATCATGACCAGTGAAGAAGAACCCGCCGCCTGCCTCGTCAATGAACAGCTCCAGCAGTCCGTCCTTGAGCGTTAACGCACGCTCCAGGTAGAGAGCTTGGCCCGTAGCTTCATACAGCTCGGTCAGCCCCCAGAGCATAAAAGCATAATCATCCACATAGGCAGGGATTGCCGACTCCCCGTCACGGTAGCGGGCCAGCAGCCTGCCATCTTCACGCCGCAGCTTCTTCCAGATGAAATCCGCCGCCGCAGCCGCAGCTTTGGCATACTCCGGCTTCTGCAGCGCCTTCGCTCCCTTCGCCAGCGCCGTGATCATCAGCCCGTTCCAGGAGGTCAGCACCTTGTCATCCTTGGACGGATGAATACGCTGTTCCCGGTACGCGAACAGCTTCTCGCGCCATTCGTCCGTGCGGGTCCGCAGTCCAAGCGGATTCAACCCCATCCGCTCAGCCATTTCATCCGGCAAGCCCTGCAGCAGATTCGGAATATTAGCACCTTCGAAATTGCCCTCCGGTGAGATCCCGTACACATGGCAATAGGAATGCATATCCTCAAGCCCCAGCGCTTCCTCAATCTGCTCACGGGTGAAGACATAGAACTTCCCTTCAACACCTTCCGAATCCGCATCTTCCGCTGAGTAGAATGCCCCTTCAGGCGAGGTCATATCACGCAGCACATACGTGAAGATCTGCTCCGCAATCTCTGCATACAGCGGCTTCTTCGTGATCTGGTATGCCTCCAGATAGGTAATAGCCAGCAGCGCATTGTCGTAGAGCATTTTCTCGAAATGCGGCACCAACCATTCACGGTCTGTAGAATAACGGGAGAACCCGAAGCCCACATGATCGTACATTCCACCCCGGTACATGGCATCCAGCGTCTTCTCTACCATCCGTAGCGCTTCCGGCTGATCATAGTTCTGACTGTACGCCAGCAAGAAAGACAAATTATGCGGCGAAGGAAACTTCGGCGCATTGCCGAACCCGCCGTATTCCTCATCGAATTGGCGGCGGTACAATTCATAAGCTTCGTGCAGCAGTTCTTCGCCGGGAATTGCTCCTACGCTGCCTTCGCTGATACTTTGCGAGTTCTTCCGGTCCAGCGACTGAAGGTCCGCCAGCAGCTCATCTCCAAGCTTGTCCAGCGCTTCACCGTCCTGCTCCCATTTGCGTTGAATTTGCTCCAGCACATCCATCAGCCCAATACGCCCGAACATCTGCCGCTTCGGAAAATACGTCCCCGCATAAAACGGCTTCTTTTCCGGCGTCAGCAGCACCGTCAGCGGCCAACCCCCGCTCCCGGTCAGCGCCTGACACACCGACATATACAGCGCATCAATATCCGGCCGCTCCTCGCGGTCAACTTTGATGGCGACAAAATTATTGTTAAGAAGCTGGGCGACTTCTTCGTCTTCGAAGGATTCGCGTTCCATTACGTGGCACCAATGGCAACAAGCTTACTGCACCCACGTCAGGAGTACCCAATAGACAAGAATATTGGTTTGTCTTCTCTCTTAGCTTTTACAAATGCTTCCTCTCCCCAAGGGAACCAGTCTACTGGATTATAGGCGTGCTGAAGAAGATAAGGACTTTTCTCTGATATTAGTCTATTAGGTACTCTACCTATTGTAGTTTGCATGGGCATCACCTCCTTTTAATATTAAGATAGGATTATTATACCCAAGTAAAAACGAAGGATACCGTTTGCTCAACAGTATTTTCTTCTCTTTGTCCTCCAGGAATTTCCCAAGTATTTATATCCTTATGCCTTACATAGAGCCACTGTCCATTGAATTTTGTCATCATTACAGCAAATAATAATTTTTTATCTTCTACAGTATTTAAATCGTAAAATTTAACCTGAACCATATGCCCAACTTCACTTTCGCTTCATGTAAAAATTATGCATTAATTAGGCTACTGATTATGCTTATTAGCTGTGAATAGGTAATTGAAAATCCAATCTGTCAAACTTTCTTAATATATCCAAATTAGATGTGATACATTGTGCATCCCCATAATAATTTCCGATTGCTTGTTCAGCGCTACACCACCGTTTACCATCTGGATGTGGGTTATTCTTTTCAAATAGGTTTGCTTCCTCCTCAGGCATCATATGAAATTCATTCGTATTGCGCAGTGTGTCAATAATCGTATCCAGATTTATGTCCACAACGTTTTTAAGTGCCGAATAATGCTCGCTTTTATGCGAGCCGATAAAGTGCACCGGCAATGGTTGCCACAAGGCCCATGTTGCCGGGTCAAATGATGCCAAGTCAAATGATGTCGTGTCATAATCGGGGAAGCCATTAAGGAGGGTTTGTCCGCAAAGCTTATACTTACCTTTCAGAGCCGCCGCATTTTGGTAGATATCGCAGCTATTGTCTGCATATTTGAGTATAAAGTCTGAAAGGCGTTTGGTCACCCCTATGTCGGCTTCCGTGGCTTTCTTAGGGTCGTAATGAAACCATGGCAAATGGGCGAAATCATTGTTGGTGGGAATTCCTTGCATCCCCACCCAGCCGTTTTCCGACAAATATGCGCCGGAAGCAAGGTATTTGATGATACCCATTACCATCTTATTTTTTATATTGCTAACATAATCGCCTGCCGTGTCCAGGTAATCCAACGCAATACATACCGTATAGGGGGAAGAATTAGGGTTCCAGTTATTGCACTCGATGTTGTATCCAAAACCGCCATCCTCATTCTGGTAACTGGACAGAACCAAAAGGAAATCCTCACAGCTCCCGTTTTCAAAAAGATATTTCCACTTGGTAAAGTCAAGCGGTCTTGCGCTTCGATGAACCAGCTTTCTCAATTTCATAAAATTATCAAGCGATAGTTTTTTCAAGACATTTTCCTCCTTCGTATTAAATAAATTAGCAGTACTTCATAATTTCGTACAACAACATAACACAGCTTTGGGTCAATTTCTCCGTCAGGTGTTACACTTTGAGTCCACTTTGCTTCAAGACGTATTCTTAAATATGCAACCACATGTACCATTATCTAGCCAAAAAAAGCAATACTTCTTTGGACAGTTCATCAGCCTTGTACCTCTCTAAACAATGGATAATTTCTTTTAATTCGTTTTTCATCTACATTGTTCAAATCTCTTAAAAGCTCTGCTTCTCCAACAAAGAATTTATTCATATTCGTTAATAATTCTTCTGTAAAGAATGGACATGGTAAAGGTCATCATCCAACCTGCCAGTATGCCTGGCATGATCAGCGGAACCAGGATGCGCCACAAGATATAGAGGGACCCGCCCCGAATACCTGAGCCGCTTGAAACAGCGTCCCGTCGATTTGCGAAAAGCTTGATTTTACGTATTGTACGGTATATGGAAGAAACAGCACTATATAAGTGAGCACAACCATGCCGTAGGTGTTGTAGAGCTTGAAGGGCATCCAGGGCGCATTCCAGAACAGGATTAGGCCTACGACCATAACAATGCCCGGGACCGTATTCGGCAAAAGACTCAGCAGATCAATGATCCGCTGCATCCAGGTCGAGGACCTGCCAATGGCCAGAGCAAAACCTGCCCCCAGCACTACAGCCACCGATGCAGCGGCAAGCGACAGTCCAAGGCTGTTGCCTATCGCTCTCATGCTCACAGACCCCCACGACAATAGCTCCCCATAATGCTCCAGTGTCAGGTTTTCCAGCGACAGCCCAGCTCCACGCAGCTTCATGAGCGAGGCCGCAATAATCGAAAAATAAGGGATTCCTATGGACAAAATCAACAGTGCGCCAGATACAGGCCTGCGAGCCAGCCTGCACCGCCGCGCAGGGAATAAGTCTTGGACCGCTGCCCCTTGCCGCCCACCAGACGGTAGCTGAACCTGCGGCTGATGCTCGACTCCATATACCACATGACCAGACAGACCGACAGCAGCATGGACGCAAGAGAAGTAGCCTTGCCGAAGTCAATCGGCCAGTTTGAAATGTATTTATGAATCTCGGAGGTCATGACATAATAGCCGATCCGCCGGCCAAAGGTGGCAGGTGTCCCGAATTCCGCAATCGTCTTGACGAATATGAGCATCGCCCCCATGCCATAAGCAGACAGCAGCAGCGGTAAAATAATACGCCGGAAGCGATACCCTGCCCTTGCACCTTGCACCGTGCACCGCTCCTGCCTCCTCCAAATTGCCGCCGATGTGAATCAACGCATCACGCAGCAGCAAATAAAGAAAAGGAAACAGATGCATGCTCATGATGAAGACCATCCCCAGAAGCTGAAGAATAACTCGCTTAACGCATCGGCACTTGGAAACCATTGCTGAAGATAACCGCTTTTTTGCATGAACAGAATCCAACCCATTGAGCCGATGTACGGCGGGGTCATGAACGGAATCAACAGAATGACATCTATCCAGCGGTGTTGCCCCATGCGAATGGAGTACAGATTATTTTTCAGCAATGAAAAAGTCATCATGAATGCAGACCCGCTTCTATTGGTTCGGGTATTTGACAACTTGATTAGCAACGCCATCAAGTATGGCAGTTCGGGGAAATACCTTGATATAGAGTTAAGTACAGCCAATAATGAAGCGCTCATACGAATTATTAACTATGGGGAGCCGATATCAGATGAGGATTTGCCCTTTGTATTTGAACGGTTTTATAAAGCCGATAAATCCCGCCTTGAACAGACCAATGGCTCAGGACTAGGGCTTGCTATTGTAAAGAGCATTATTGAGCTGCATGGCGGTACGGTTTCGGTAAGCAATCGAGATGATAGGACTGCTTTTGAGATTAGGTTTGGGGTGAGGTCGGGATTGTTGAATGTGTAGAAGCAGTATCTTTACTAGATATACCCAATAGAGTTACTGCTACTCCATAATGTCTCACAGCCACTCACCCTAATTAGAGCGTCTCAACCAATTTCTGAATCTTTGAGTGGGAAATTAAATATACATTGCCTATAATGTCGATTTTGCTGTTCTTTACACGTACAGCACTATCTTTGTCTGCCGCCATATAAATATCCATTTTTTCTGATAAAGGGAAACGTTCCTCAAGGGTATCCACCACATAAAAAAACGACAGAGGCATTTTGAATTAATCGCTGGGCATCTTCCTAAACCATGTCCTTTCAAAAACACTATCAATATTAACTTGCTCATCTTTAAAATCAGACGATTCAGCGCTAATCATAACAAGCGATTTTCTGTCTGTTATATCCTCATGCAACACAAACCATTTAGAGATACCCCATAATCAGGCCGTATTCGAATATTGTTCTTATACGTCAAACAAAAAAACTCCTGCATAAAGCAAGAGCTTCTATAGAAATTGATTCACTCGAACATCCCACCAATGATATTTAAATGTTGCTCACCATTTTATAACCTAGTAATAGCCAATGAACAAGAACACTGGCTTACCTTCATGTTTAGCCTAGTGATGCAATATCCTCTTATATAAATGATGATATTACGCTAAGCGAATTACTAAATCATTTTGTCAAGTGACAGCAGAAAAGCCGGTTTTCCCCTACTAGAAGGAAGACCGGCTTTCATGTCGTTTCTACTCTTTTCCTATATACTTATCCATAAAGCGATCTACTCTTTGGAAATATTCAGTGGGGTAATGATTGATGGCATCGATATGCTCCGTATTATGCGGGTACCATACTTCTGCATATGGGTCATCTTTTAATGACTCAAAAATTGCTTCTGTATTTTTATAACTAATTTGCTGATCTCCAGTTCCATGAATCAGCATAACTGGCTTGTCTTTCATCTTTTTTACCGCATCCATAGGAGATATGGAATCAAGATCAACTTTATAGACCCAATTTGCCATCCATGTCGATGTATAACTGAATGGAAACGCAGGTAAACCTGAAAAGAAGGGCAAACCCTCTCTCAGAAATAGACCAGCATTACGAAATGGACTATCCGCAATTACGGCTTTGATGTCATCACTTTCACTTGCGGCTAGCAAAGAAGTAGCAGCGCCCATTGAAAAACCGATAACGCCAATGTTATCACCCGCATGGTCTCTGGATTTTAAATAGCTTACAGCTCCTAGCAAATCGTATTTTTCATTGAGGCCCAGTGTAATCATATTACCATCAGATTCACCTTGTGAGCTGAGGTCAAATGCCAATACATTATAGCCTTTCGGAACGAAATGCTCTACTAACTTTTTGGTCCGCCCTTTGACTAAACGATTGCTTGTATATCCATGGACGACAATAATCGTCTTATCACTTGCCTTATTGGAAAGACCATTTGCATGAAAGAAGGAACCTCTAATCGTATCATCATTTTTCAAACTCTTGAACTCAACCTCTTCGTAGGGAGTTTTATCAATATTCAAGTCGTAGCTGACATTCGTGTCTCTAGGATGGTGCAGCAAGGTATCCATTACTTTATAGGAGATAAAAAATACTAAACCCACCACAAGCAACAGCACGATCCCTAGGATCAATAATATTTTCCTCCGTTTTTTCGAACGAACGTTTAATGTCAAATTTGGTTGTAATGATGTTTCACTCATTCAGATTCCCTCGCTTTTTTTAGGTTGTGTAGGTGCGAACAAATATAAGGCGTGCTCCTTCAAATTTCCCCACTCGGGGTGATGAATAATACTTTCTCCAAGAGTTAATCCTATCCCATTTAAGAAAGAGATATAGGCACGAGAGATCATAGCTGGTGAAAAGTTTTTGTTGAATTCTCCCATTAACTGTCCCTTGGCATAGACGCATTCGATAGTATCTGTCATTACTTTTGTACTTTCAAGGACCTTCTGTGTAAGTTCAGGAAATCTTATCCGCTGTCCTAAGACATATTGAACAAGCCGCAATTCATTTGTATAGCAATAGATATGATTGAATTGTTCTTCTACCATGTTCTTAATTAATATGCCCGGCGTCCCCTCTTGTTTTAGACAAGCAAGCGACTTCTCCTGAATGTCAGCAAGCGGCTCAATGACAGCGGCGTAGAATAAGGCTTCTTTGCTTGGGAAATATTGAAAAATGGTTCCAGCAGTCACTCCCACACTCTGCGCAATGAGAGCCGTTGTGGTATTTGAATATCCATTTTCTGCGAACAGGACAATGGCTTCTTTTAGGATACAACTACGCCGCTCCTGTCTTTTTTCTTCATTAATTGGTCTTGCCAAATTCATTCCCACTCTCTATAGATTTAATTATTATTAATTAAATGATCATTCAATTAATTAATAGTGTATCTCTAATTACTAATTATTGCAATAGTGAATTCATCTTACTCATGAGTAGGATGAAACTTCACAAATAAAAACAAGCCAGAGCGCTGCCGCTCCGACTTGTTTTTTTATATTACTTTGTACGAGTACACGCTCCGACTTCTTTAAGTATTTCAGCAGATTTCCCAAAGGTATAAATGTATAAAGTATAAGACGATTTCTCGGCGATTAATCTATTGGGTATATGATTCGTTTTTTACAACCCGAAAAGGCGTTTCATTCTGGTAAAAAACATCAAAAAGTGAGTGGTTCCTGTAGTTTATAATTTTGTTGTTATTATTAACTCAACTTTCGCAGAGTCAAAATCGAGTTGACCCCAAGCCTGGGTAAAGGTGAAGCCTATTTAAGTACGGGTCTTGCAAACATAGAAAAACACCACTTCATTTGGTAATGTGAGATTGTCGAAGATCCACTAAACCACAGAAGAGGTGTCCCTTCCATGATAAAACAAAAGCCGTCTCTGGATCAACTCCCACCTGAAATGAGACCTGCTTTTCAGGAGCTCGGTGTACTGAAGCACCTGAGAAAAGCAGGATTCAAAAAGACTTTCAGCTATACCTGCTCCCATCTGTTCCTGCTCGTTTTCGTGCTACTTTTCCATCAAAAAAAACTGGTTTCATCCAACGGATAAGGATATTTAAGTTCTACCGTCCACTCTGTAGGTATGCTTTTAGGATCAAATAACGTGAATTTAGCTTTCTGCTTAACTTTACCCAATGTTGTGCTATCCAACTTGTGATAATTTGATGTTTGACTAGGACTTACCTCTGCATGAACTAATGAACTGGTTGAAGCCATTATCGCAACAAGCACTGCGTAAAAAATTCTTCGCATGTTATCCCACCTAAAAAATGATTAGGAGTATTGTTACCAAAAATCCAAACGTTAAACAACCTTAAAACTGGTACTTAATGAAACTGGACCTCTAGCAACCACGTCCATACATGCATGTCATAAAGTATACCCTATGAAAATCAATTTACGTGGTCAAATGACTTAAGGGGCGCTAGCCCCGGGTCCGACGGACTTAGCCAGTGCAGGGTTGTCTGCTGATTACGCTTCCTCAATTTCACTTACAAATAATTCAATAATTCATTTAGATTTCTTATACTTATTTGTTGGTTCCATTCATTATTTTGATCTTCTTTATCTATTAGAATTGATTTAATCCCTGTTAGATTTGCTCCCGTTACATCTTTTTCTTCATTACCAACAAACATCATTTGATCACTTGAGACCTTTAGTTGTTTACATAATGCTACAAATCCTTCAGGTCGCGGTTTTCTATATCCAACATCAACTGATGTCAGTAATACGTCTACATATTTTTTAATTGGCTCTATATCCCTTAAAACTAACGATTTACTCATACCGTATGGCACATCAGTAAGGATGCCAATTCTAATGTCTTTTCGTTTTAATTCCTTGAGTAGTGTTATTGCCTCTGGGTAAACCATCGAACGCTGCTGAAAAAAACCAAAAAATGTATTTATCACTTGATTGGTATATTCATCACTCAATCCCCACACTGTCAATATCTCATCAAAGATCTCAATATCATTCACTTCATGTTCTCTAGGGTTTATTCTGGTGTTGTATCGAGATAATACGATCTCTGCATTATGAATGATCTCATTACTAAATTGTAAGTTTAGATCTTGTGCTATCTTAATTAATGCACTTCTATAAAGGTTCCTCCAATTTAGAGGTACATTATCATAATAGATCAAAGTATCCCCAAGATCGAAACCTACAGCTTTCACTGAATTACCCCCAATCTCTATAATCACTTGCGGCTATTTCTGATAACGTTCTTGTTCACCACGCCCCACCACCTTAAGGCACCAAAGGTGCCGGCCGCGATGCGGTTAGGTGGTGCGGGTGTGTCCGGCTGAATAAACTTCTCTGCTACTGAAATTACCTCTCCGAATCCACTTCTAACCCCGGTCCGGACCGAGGGGCAAATGGCCCGATGCGTGAATATGGTGTTATCCGATGCCACCTCTTCTTCGAAAATCAGACTAGGATGTATAGAATCTATAATCTTGTATTTTTTCATCAAATTCAAAAGATCCTGTGGAAGGATAATCATTACCTACTATTGTGAAGAATTTAACTATTTCATTTAGGTCGATATAATACAATTTTTCATTTCGCATTCTATCGGAACAAAAGAAAAATCCATCAATTACTTCTGTAGTTTCTTCAGTTGAGATAAGAAATATATAGCTATGTATTATTTGATTATATAATTTATCTGCTCCCATTTTTTCCTCTAATGGACTTTCAAATTCAAATAATTCATCAATTTGATGCCAGTTTAATCTTGTTACATTTTTAATATTTTTTTGTGTCCTCACATCCAATTGATATCTTAAGGGGCGTTAGCCCCGGGTCCGACGGACTATGTTCTTATTATACTATGAAATGGAAAAATACGAATAATAAAACAAAAAACCTTCGCCAATTCCAATGGCGAAGGCATCTTAAAATTGATTCACACGAACATCTCAACAATGACAGGTACGTATGAATCAACAACTAGCTATACCCAATAGATAAGAAGACAGCTTGTTGTCACGCTTGGCGATTTCAAAAGCTTCTTCCGACCAAGGGAACCAGTTCACCGGGTTGTGTGCATGCTGCAGCAGATACGGCGACTTCTCCTTGATTAATATATTGGGTACTTTTTGAGTTGTCATGGGGCATCACCTCGTTTCAGATGGGTTTGGGTAAAGTATTTCTTAGGGTTAGTTTACCCAAAATGGTGGGGGAAGGCGCAAGGGAACAAAACCTCCCTGCTGAGTGACTATCTTTATGGCCAGCGATAATTTATCTGCTGACTTCTCTTCTTTCACCAAGTATCCGCCACAAGCTAAGTAGATAAACTCCGGGGATTCTTAAAATGTCACGATGAAGGCAAAACCCCGGCGTGTTCATCCCTCACCCGTTATGCTAAGAGAGGATTTCCCTCGCACATACCTACTTCACTTATAGGGCATTTCCAACGTGAACCGGTTGCTGGAAGTGATGGAAAAGCTGGAAAAAAACCGGATGTGCGGCTTGTTAAATTACCAGCTTGCAGGATGGTGACCTCTGGATTGGAGCAAGGGGATACTCACGAGAAATTCGATAAGATATGGGGACGGCTTTTCATTTGATGAACGGCCCGGGCATGCTGTGACGTTTCAGGTTACTGTCCCACATACATACGAACGCTTGGGCTACCGGCAGGTAGAGTATTTTTCCCGGTTAAGATTCGGGAGGGGTGGCGGAGGGAGCTTGTGCGAAGGAGCAGTGAAATCGGCTGATTTTCTCCACATAGCGGATCTCAGTCTGGTACCGCTCCTCCGTCATGTAACAATAGTTTGAATACGCGCCTCAATTTTATTGCACAGTCTTATGTGATTTCGTATGCTGAAATTGCTTATAAAATAAATATAATTACCATCATCATATATGAATATCGGATATTCTTTTTTAACAATATGTATACAATGCCATATAGAATGGACATGAAGAAAGCATAAACACCTGTTAGACTTCCTTGGAGCAAAATGTGTATGAGTCCCCATGTGAGCGCAAGAAAAATCCCTCCATAAGGCAGACCGCCTCTTTTCATGAGCGTTTCACCGAATTTTTGTCCAAAAACAATCGTTAGCAGAATCAAGGCAGCTTCAAACAAGTAATAGATATTTTGAAAAATGAATTTAACGATACCATTGTATTCTTGAACTGGCTTAAAGCCACCCCATGCAATAGTGGTAACTGTAATTGCTATAACAGAAATCACAACCGCAAGTAACCATCCCTTGGAGTCTGGCGCTTCGTTTAACTTCATAATATCAAAGGAATATTTTTTCTTTGAAAGCCTTATCAAAAATAGTGCCATACTCCCCCACAAAATGCATGTAAGCACCCAGTGTATACAATGATCGATGAGGGTATATTCAGAACCTCCAACACCGAATATAAAAGGCAATAGCATTGACAGTACAATTTCAAGACCGAATCCTGCAAAAGCATATAAACCTAATCCAAGATAATCGCTTGCTCCAATTTTGTTTTCTCCCATAACCTGAATCCTCCTGCTAACATAAATTTGCCACTCTTCGCAGAATACTCCAAGATAGTTGATAAAAGCATTTTCCTCCCGATGTAGAAGGTTCGACACCAGCTTTTTTTACTCCTTCTTTTCTGTCCCCATTTCTTTACTAAATCTATCAGAATAAAGATTTACTATGAAATGAAAGAATATTACGATGCTAATTCTATACTTCCGAACAAAAAAGCTCCCACCAAAAGTACAGACACACCGTAGCAATCTTCATTTATAACAAACTGTCAACTCCACCTGATTCCCACTTATACACAATCTACGCCACCAACTTCTTCATTGCCCTATTCTTCACTTTACTCGTTACAGCGGCGTCCCATAATTCCCTAAACTGACCAAGCCGCTCATATATCTACTCCTCAGTCGGATAATTCTATCATCTATTACAACCTTACTCTAATATTTCAAGCACTTTCCTGAAATGCATTAAACTTGGTTTGGTCAAAAAAACCGAAGCGAAATTCATCTCACCCCGGTTCTCTTTAAAAATAGTATTCATCTCTAACTGTCACTTTGATTCATTACCTCCACTATTTGCCGAATCCCCGTTATTGCTCCAATCAAGTTCGCACTTATGTCTTATAACCTCCCTCTCCTCCTTCTTCAAATGCTTCAGTGAATTCTCAAAAGAATATGGAAACTTCGCCCTAAGTCCCAATAGCTTCTCAATCTCACCCATAGCAATAGCTTGCTTAATTGCGGGTACCCACTTCCCTTGATTATCGCCCCAATTTTCTGCCATAAGCAGTTCATCAATCAACAAGTGCTGTTTTGAACTAAATTTATTTGTTTTCCGTTCTACTTTACTCGATTCCTGCTCTCTCATGACTCTCTCCCATCCAACTTAATTTTTCCAAGGTACCCTTCCTCCGTATGTATAAGTTCTTCCTTGTGTCCTAATACTTCTATTATCATCGCAGCCCACATTCTAAATCCGAGAGTGTACGCAGAAGCGGAAGAGACAGAGCTCAGCATATCATTAAGATCCATGGCCCCTTCAACCATAGTGAAGTCATCGGGAGTCAGCTTTTCTTTTAGGATTTGTAGAAGCTCTGATATTTGCTTGGAGTACAGTGCATATTTGGGATCATTAGAATGGCTTCGTTCACTTGGGCAGATTTTTCCGTAATACAAATCCTCCAACAGGCTCATCTGCCTTCCCCTCCCTAATGTTCTTTTTAACCATCTTAGCGAATTTATCGCTAAAAATCAAAAGCGAATAATTCGCTAAGATATGCTTGTTTTGGAGGTGCTTAAAATGTATCAACGTATCCGAGATTTGCGTGAAGATAAAGATTTGACTCAAACCCAAATGGCCGAATATTTGCAATGCAGCCAGCGGATATATAGTAATTATGAACGCGGTGATGTTGATATTCCCACGGCAATTCTAATCAAACTGGCGGAATTCCATCAGACGAGCACTGACTATTTGCTGAACAGGACGAACCAAAAAGCTTCTTATCCAAAAAGTTGAACTAAAATAATCAGTAGGTCTCGCAGTTCTCAAAGGAAGCTATTCGCTAAACACACAGGTGATCTTGTACAAAAGAATCCGCGACTTACGCGAAGACAAAGATCTGACACAGCAACAAATGGCTGAGCTATTACATATCACTCAAGCCACCTATTCCCGCTATGAGAATGGAAATTTGGATGTCCCGAGTGCCGTTTTAATTACTCTGGCCAATTTCCATAAAGTAAGCATCGACTATATTCTGGATCAGACAGACAACCCCAAGCGTTATCCCGGCAAAAAAGAATAGTACGCAGCAAAAACAAGCTCCTGTGACAATCTACGGGAGCTTGTTTTTCAATTATCCAATAAGTATATCAGCTTGATAGGACAATCCGAAAATATTAATAAAGTAGCCTATCCCACTGCTTCCTCCATCCTCCCCAGCACCCTCAAGCCGAGAAAAATAAACCATGCAGCAAAAGCCAGTTGAGAAACAAATACCATAGCAGTTCCAACCATCCACGGATAGGCTCCGATAAGATCCAATATCCCTACCACAAATCCAAAATAAGCTGCAGGCTTGCCGAGCACACTTTTTCTTATCACGAGACACAATATGATGGTTGCCATGCTCAGTATAATCGCTACAGAGTGCATGCCTCCATAGTATATGCTGATTACCAGCTTGTAGATATCAGGTGGGAGTTCAATATTAAAGACGGGATAGACCAAACGCCCCAAGATAATGACCAGTAAGATATTAACCGGTATGATAACAGCCAAAAGACCGCACCCCAGCATTGTTTTGATCTTGTCCACCTTCACCAATATCCGGTACAATGCGACGGTTGAGGGTATTAATAATAATGTAGCAAAAAACAACAGTTCGTCTGCCATCGAGAGATTGAACCGCCATTCCTGCAGCCATGTCACCAGGACCGCATCCGAGAGCGGAGGACTAGGCATAGGCAACATAAATAGATATTGGACAAAAAAGAGAATCCCCGAAAGGATCAATGTAATACCACCAAACTTAATAAGGCCGTATTTAGGTTCCATCGTAATCCGCCTATTCTAATAAACTATCAACAGCATTACATGCTCAAGAGTTCGGTTTCATATTTTTCAAGCTTCTCCATTACACCGTCAACCCATTCCCGGTCATCCCACAATTTAGGATTATCAAGCTTCCTTACCGCTGGGTGGCCTGTTGCCATCGTATCTACACCATCTTTGTTTCCAAAGTACAAATCCACTATTATTAATGACTTGTTAACAGATTGAACTAACAGCTTGCAGCTCATTCCAGAACCCTGGTTTGAAAAGGGTAACTCTAAATAGTAAAGATTGTTATCCAGCCTCTTGAGCTCTGCTTTCTTAAACTCATTGTCCAGGCCGAATATTATACCATTACCACCTTTCGAATCCTGCAGTTGTTCTAACTCCAACATTTTATTAGTGAACTGAAGGAGATTTTTATTAGCGATGTAGTTTTTAAAAGATACGGTTTCCTGTTCTGCAACAGCTCCGGTATAAAGATTTATGAATGCTTTTCCGAAGGCCTCCATAAAAGTATAATCATCTTCACTAATCTGACCTGCTTGGATTGAAAACTCTTGATTAGCCAGATCACTTAATATCTCTGCTGCAGATTTCTCTAGCGATTCAACAGAAGCTTCTATATAGGATATAGATTCCTTTGTTGGATGATTTTCCTTCTGTGAACAACCCGCAAGGATCACAAATACCAATACAGCAATACCTAACGTAAATTTTTCCATAGCACCACCTTTTAATAAATCATACAGTTACCTCAGTCCACGAATTTCAAGACCCCTTACATTCCGGGAGGACCGCGGCGGTTTGTCCGCCATCAAAACATTCCTTAGGTCAGTGGGTTCTCTCCAAATCTTTCCCATAATAATGGGTACATTTCTTCCAGGTCTTCTTCCTCCCAATCATTTTCAATCTCTGTTACTTCAAAATTGTAGCCTCGAGCTTCCAGCTCATTATAGAATTCAGTGTTTATATCATCGTTGTACTCGAACATACCGGTTTTTTGATAAATGTACGCGTCTGAAGCAACTGACAGCATCTCTTCCAGTTGGGGTGCAAAAACATCCTCTTGCAAATTTTCTTCAGATAAATATTCTGCCAGAAATTCAGGATTCTTTATTACCTGATTGAAAACTTCTTCTCCGCGGGAGATTAGCCAACCCCTAAAGCAATCAAATCCATCATCTGAACATCCTCCCATTACTACAAACGCTGCCCCCCATAATGAAGAAGTATAGGATTGTTCCATCTTATTCCTAAATTCTATTTCAAATTGAAGGATCTCTTCTTTACTGGACTTTGTTAATTCTTTGGTTAACCATTCAATTTGTTCTTCACCATACTTTTTTGAGTTGTTTATCATTTCCCAGAATAAATCAGTCGTCATTGCAGAGAACCTCCGTTATTATATTTTTTATTGGGATTACTTAACTTCATATTCATTTAATTTGGATTCAATATATTCCCAAGCACTATTTAGATCTTTAAACACCCATCCAATTTCTTCAATTGTTTTATTGCTTTCTAAGCCAACTATTAGAGTTCTAATAGCCTCTTCTGATCTGTGCCCTACAATTAATGCTACTGGAAACGGTGTGTCTAAATATTTTTCTTCTCCAACAAAAAAGATGCTTTCAATTCGATCCCCCCACTCATATGATAGATCGCTTAAGTCAATTATTAGTCCCCCAGGTTCCCAAGCTTCTAAAACGGCTTTACCAATTGCGCTCATATAAGTTGCATCCGAGTTCCCAGCTGATCCATATCCATAATCCCCGATAAATTTTAAAATCATGATTTCGAGATAATCTACTACTCTTGATGTGCCAGTATGTACTTCATATTGGATATTGCTCAGATCCTCTAGTTTCAATTGCTTTGTAAATATGTTCATATGTTCCTCCGATTTGAGACTCGTGAATATTAATACAAAGCTTGTTGCAGCAGATACGGTGATTTCCCCTCGACTAACCAATAGGATACTTTTTGAATTGTCATGGGGCATTACCTCTTTTCGGTACGATTTGGGGAAAGAGGTTTCATTTTACCTTACTGTAAACCATAGAATTCAATGTCTCTTTAGTTATCGGATCTATGTTAATTATATGTTTCTCAATATCCAATAAACTAAATACCTTCTCTTCAATGTCAGCCCTTTTATAAAAGTATTCCATTAAATCTTCCCTGTTTCCGACTTCATTCTTCTCCCCATAGCTAGAATTCTTTACATATTCAATCATCCAATCAATCCAATCAGGATATAAATCATAATTATCTGATAAGCGTTCAGATGCAACTTTATCTATAATTCCTTTAGTATTATCAGTGCGCAAATGAAACAATATGGGGTTCAATGGTTTTAAAATATTTGTCATTTTCGCTATACATGCTGAAATATATGTTTCTGATAAGTTACTGAAACGCAATAATTCATTTATAATGTGCTGAAATAAAACACTTTCAAAAATAAAAACAATATCATCCTGTAATGCTTTCTCAACAAAATCATTAAATTTCATAAACATTATTCTTACAAAAGTATCACTATTCAATCTTCCTTCATATGCCTGATAAGACTTTAGTTTGTCTAATAATTCATTACAATCATCACTAATGTCCGGGTAATAAATTTGATAGTATTCATCATCAATTTTCTCAACTAAACTTTCAATCAAGCTGGATTGTTCAGGATACTGAATAGTTAGATTCTTATATTCTTCTTCATTTAATAAAGCTAAAAATCTAAGGTCACAGGGATTTCTTTGAGCATAGTCCATGTCCACTTCAAGATAGACTCTCGAGTTGAAACCTTGCTCCCTCAATTTTTCATTTAGCTTCCATGCAGTTGTTGATTTCCCACAACCATGTAATCCTTCAACGTTAATGAACTTTGTTTTCATTTCATACCTCTTTCGTTAAAAAATAGTCCCCAACTTCACACCAGTTGTTAACTCGCACAAAACCTTATTCATTGACATTGTGTGGAGCAGTAAATAGTTGTGGGATAAAAGGAAAGTTATCATTTAACCATTCAAATGTAGCGTATCCTCCATAACCTTCTGCCTTGCAAGTCCTCAATAGTTCGCTTCAATGAATTCAGCCCAATTAGAGATTATTAAGTAGTTTCCAGGCTAGATCGTGTTTAGACGCCTGCTTGAAGCTTGTTTTAATTATACTATCAAATGGAAGAATATTACGATTTCAAAATACACTTAAAAACTAAAAAGCCTCCACCTAACTCTGGAAGAAGCTTCCTTGAATAATTTAATCATTCGAACATCACATCAATGAGAGGTTCGTGTGGGTCAATAACTTGCTCTACACAATAATTCTAATTGTTATCTTTACCAATTCGCTTTATGTATTCAATAAAATAATATCTTTCCCAAATTGGTTCGAGTAGTTTAATAACTTCCTTAATGACTATTTTATTAAGATTATTTATTGCATTCTTGCATTTAAGTGCTTCAATATAGCACTTAAATAACTCACCAATTTGCCCCAAAGTTATATTTTCTTCAACAATAGTCTCTAATTTATGATTAATTAAAGCTATTGCATCCATATGATTATTTTTTTCAAGCATTGAATAATTAATTTGCTTTTTTATGTAATAGTAAGAGTAGTTTGGTAACTCTATATTCATCAGAATATACTTTATTCCTAAAAAAATAGACTTGATCTCTTCTAGAGATAAAGAAATACTTGGGTTAGTACTAAAAAACATTTGTAATGAACACATCTCAGATAACAAATCATCAGCACTGTCAATAAGTTTAAAGTCTCTTTTTATCTGAAAACTAGAATTTATTATGTAGTTGTCAATTTTAAAATCGTTACTGAATTCAAGAAAAGCCATACTTTTTTCAAACCAGCGTTTCTTTATATTGACTAGTTCATAGTAATAGACAACATAAGGAATAAACTTTTCTGTCAACCAATGAAATGTCTGTTCCGCCGTCCAAGGTTCTTCGTCCTTTATTAATCGATTATCATACCTCTTCCATTTAATCCATAAAGTTTCATCGGGATTCATATAAGATTCATAATGATAAGATTCTATGTTCTCAGGTTCTAGTCTTGTCAAGATTATACGATTTGGATAAAGCATTATAGTGCCATTTGTACGATTAAATATATGCCATTCTGAATTTCCATTTGCATAATCAAATTCCCACGAAAACTCAATCATCTTCCTCCATAAACTTCTTTTAATTTCAATAAGTTTTACTGAACATTCATATGGATCAAACTCACAAAAATTTGATACTCCCCATTTGTTTTCAATTGATTGAAATCGTTTAACAAAAACTCCTCCAAAGTCATCAATTATTTTACATAGATCTTCAACTTCTTCTTCCTTTAATGTAAAACGATTATTACCAAGTTGTATATAATACAGATTTGGAAGATTAAAATGCTTACCTACTATAAAACCTCTTTTCTCTAATTTGTAATCAGTATTCAAACCTAAAAACAGTTGTTGGGTAATTTGCTTATGTGAAAGTGTGATCATACAATCACTAACAAAGACACTTCTGAATTCAAAACAACAACTACCACACTGCTCATAAATCCTAGGTAAAAATGCCATAAGACTTACCGAAGGCAGACTTCTTGAAAAATGCTCAGATGTAACTTCTCTTTTATTCTCAAAAGGACCAAATTGTTCAGGTAATAATTCTACTATTTTTGAAAACTCTATCCTTGGGTTATTTGAACTACTAATGTAAGCGCTTATTGCCGCAAGATATCTTTCGAAATCTTTAAAATTCCTCAACTCTTGGATTCTTTTTATTATTTCCGAGGCTTTTTCTTTTGCCCGATTTATTAAAAAAATTGCGTGTGGTACTTTGTATAATTTGTTGCTTTTTAATAAATTTATCTTCCAGGTTGCAGGAACCAAATTATACAAATGATTTATGTCTACATCATGACCAAGTACTCTCTTATATTCATTTAGTTCGTCTAATTTACCTTCATAAGATTGCGGAACTATATGATCTATTGTTGCATTAAACATATTCAATGATTTTTCAGTATAATAGCATTGAAAACCATGTGCTTCCAAAATTGCATAACGAACAATAGGATCTTTAGGATTAACCTCCATTCATAAAGCCCCCATTTCATTAGAAATATTTTTGTTTCCTGCAAGCGAATTTTATTTGCGGCTGATTCTGATTTCTTCTAAAATAGATATAGAATTAGTAGAAGGTCGCTCTACATTATGTAACTTTATTATAAACTAAAAACTAACCACCTATTGAAAAATAAGTGGTTACGTTTTATTGGTGAATTTTTTTATTATCTAGAATTTTTGCGCACTAAAGCTATCTTGACTTTGTCAAAAGCTTCTTCCGACCAAGGAAACCAGTCAACTGGATTGTGTGCCTGTTTCAGCAATTACAGCGACTTTTCCTTGGCTAATCTATTGGGTACTTTCTGAGTTGTCATGGGGCATCACCTCGTTTCGTGTTGAATTTGGGTAAAGTATTGCTTAGGGGTAGTTTACCCAAAAAGGTGGGGGAAGGCGCAGTGAAAACAATTGAAGTATTTGCTCATGATAGTCATTAACACCACCATTTAATATACCCATAAGTAACTACAATCTTTAAAAAGTTTCTTTTGTCAGTATTCGAACACTTTCCAAATCAGAAAAATACCTTGTAATCGCCATTTCCAGGCATGCTTGTCTGTTTTCTGGGGTTCTTTGATTTATAAAACTTTTATTATAGTAGGATGCCATATCATGTATTGTTCCAAATATCATAGAGCAAGCTTCACTCCAACCCTTCATATTATCTAATATAAATCAATGAATTTTGACACAAATATGATACAAGATAACCGTTCTACTCGAACGATTATGATTGGTCTTCATTATTCTTAATTCTGAATACCCATATTCATCATCGATACTTGTATCTGATGAGAGCAAAGGTGCAGGATAGCTGTGATTCGTCACATGCGCAGAATATCTTTCCCAAAACGAATTGAAGTCTGCGATTTTGACGTAAGATAGGCATACATTGAATTTATTACCTGAAGTATCGTATGAAAAAATCTTATCCAAATGCTCGTTAATGTAGTTTGTACTTAAAGAACTAAGATTCATTGCTTCAATAACAGTAAACGGTAATCTGTCTTTTGACACGAATATATCAAGTTCACCAGAACCTTTGCCTGACGAAGAACTTCCTCGTCTAGTTTGGTCTTTTATGTTATAACCGATGGCTGCAAGCATGTCACCAATATAATCATTACGCTCGTCTTCACTTGCATTAGAATAATAATTTCTTGCTTGTAAAGTTAAACAAGCTACAATTAAATTTTTGATAAAACCTTCTTGCGAATCGAGATCTCTTGTAAAATTCATAGAAAGAGCTTTGGGGCTATTCTTCAACTTTATTACAAATACATTTCTCCCATTAACATCTATGTTATCGTACTCAACCTCAAGTTCAACGGATATAAGGCTCAATGCAGTAGAGATAGGTTCTTTAGCACTGTCTTTAACCGTGAGGCTTAACCCAACAACCGCGTAATTGTTGATAAGCTTAGATACACCCATCACGATATACCCATATTCTTCGGAGTTGTCTAATGCACGCAACATAAGCAAAGCCAATTCATACGGCTTTAATTCCATCCCTACACCGACTAGGTTCTTAAAAGATGTTGAACCTAACAACGTACTGATTGTATGTCTATCAATCATTATTCTTTAAACTCCTCAATGGAATTTTGTTTACCCCCGTCAATTTCAGTATTCTGCCAAGAGTAATTTTTTTGGGGATTGGATCAACTTCATTCTCCACCCATAGTTCACAATCTTTATCGAAATCCAGCAGATCTATTTCAGTATCGTAGTACAAAATTATTTGTTCAAAATCCGAAGGTCTAGCAATAATATAAATTTCTCGCCCTAATTTACGAACTCTAAAAATCGTATTTGCTGTATTTTCTATAAGCTGAAGATTGTCTTTGTCAAACTCGTAATCATCATGTTCATATAAGAAGTTTACAATATTCGTTCTTGAGCGATTTAGAATATTTTTAACGTAACTAAAGAGCTCAGCACTATTTGTAGATTGATGAATCTGGGCAGAGCCAAAGACGTTCTTTGACAGAGCCTTACGAAGTTCTTCTTCTGATGATATACCCCACTGAGCAAGAAGTTCTTTTGAAATGCTAATAGCTTCGCTCCCCGCAGATGATTGAGTTGCAAGTATATTCGCCAATTCATTTATATCAGCTACATTATATCTTTTTAAAACTTCATCATACTGTTCTGACTTTGCCATACTTTCAGCAATTTCTTCATCGTCATAGAACCAATGAAGATTTTCTATAAGTTCTTTAAAACACTTACTTACTCTACTATCTTTGCGGTTATCCCTAATCCATGCGCAAGTGTTTCTAAATGTTTCTCTAAGCTCGAAATCGTTTAGTCTTATTGATTTATTGTTATTTCTAACATAGTCAGTGATTGTTGGAGCTATAGTTTCAAGCGATATAGTTCGGTTTAAGGGTAACTCAATTGCAATGCCTTCAAACAACATTTTTCCCCTTACGTCATTGCCTGAATACGTAGCCGCGTCTTTTAGAATTTCATTAAGACTTCCGTCGTCAAAAAAGATTTCACTCTTACACATAAAATCCCCAATTTGATTTGGTAATACAGCGTATCTATCAAGTAAGTTTTCATCCTCACATATTCTGAAATGGTTTGCCAATTTTGAAACCCATTCAGCTACTTCTCTGTCATTTTGAAAGTCATAATGAACAAGGACACTACTAATAGAAGCACAGTCACTTAAATCTATACAAATCTTCTCCCTCCAAAACTTCAATGCGTCGGAGAGCAGTTTATCATTAAGATAATTTACTCTGCTGTACTGATCAAAGCAATTTGGATATAGGCATTTAGCAATATCAACAAACTCATTTTGCTTTTCATTTTTTCCTGCACGAAGATTGATGATAGCTTTATAAAATTCAGGTTTTGTTTCTTGATTAATTTGGGTTTGAATAAGCTCACTAAATACATTCTTTAAGTTAAATTCTTGTAACCCTTGCAGGTAATCTTTTGAAACCCTGTTATCAAGCAATCTTTCTCTGAAATTAATACCTGCAATTAAGGCTATATCCTTGTATATTTCGCCGATATTGTTTTCAGCATATATTCTGTCCAAAGGTAAGAAATCTCCACATTGGTTAGGAAGAATGGATGGATTACGCCCTAATTCAGCAATGAACTTACTTGAATTATGATATAGAAGAATAATTAAATCGTTAAGCCATTTTATCGAATCACAGCCCAAACGAGTACTCAGGGTCACCAAATTACCGCAGTCCTCAACCTCTTTAATTAGATCAACAATGCCAAAATTGCGGCACTCCACCCACAATGAGTTGTACCAGTTTTCGATTTCATCTTTTCGGGTCATCTTCGCAGGCATCAATATATTTGACAACTCCCAAACTTTACTTCTATATTCAGGAGTTTCATCTTTCATAATCAAAATGCTTGAGGTACCCCAAACATCATAAAGAGAACAAATTTCATCCAAACTATTATGAATGAAAGTAGTTGTTTTTATATGCTCTTTGATTGGATGAATAAGAATTTCCTCAACCCAATCTGAGTCGAGCCAATTTTTTTCGGATTGTTCAGAAATCTTAACAATATTATAGAGGTCTTTGTAACCTTTCGTTGAAAAATAGTCAAGCATATCGTTATATAGGTTTATTGCTTCTATAATTCTTTTTCTGTTCTCATCTGAGTCACCACCTGAACGCTCGGAATGAATCAAGGGGATGCCGTCACGAGGCTCTGTGGGATTAAACAATGGACTATTGACAACTACCGGAAATGCAAAGTCATGAGTGCCTAATAAGGGGAAATCGCAAAAAATCCGTGGCAATTCCTTATGCAGCCCAATTAAATGTTTTTCATTTGTGCTGTTTTTTTTAATTTCTACAGCGATCGATACCTCATTATTCGCTTGCACAAAGACATACCTATTGTCGAAAGTAGTGTTTTCGCCTTTTGATGTTGAGATTTGTACCTCGGTAACATTAGCAGATTGAAGTTCTACAGATAATTCCCCCCCTCTTCGAATCACTCTTTCATAATTATCCATGCTAACGGTTATTGAACTTAACTCTGGCACAAATGCAAATACATATGGAATAGAAATTAGAAGATTTTTTAGGCCTGACTTTGCTGTTTCTATCCCTACTCTATCCAATTCGTAAACAAACTTTGTATTCATTTGACTCTCATCAACAGCACATTCTGTTCCGTTGTCCAGCATATCACAACTGTCACTTATGGCATTCATGATTGATGTTTTATCTTGTCCAGTCCTGTCTAATAACGTCTTGAAGGAACGAGGGCTTTCATTATCATCTTGTAGAAATCCATGCACCTGAACTTTCTCAGAAAGCAAATGAGTCGTCAAGAAACCCGTTCCAAATTTACCAGTAGATTTCTTTTTGTTCTCAGCGGTCAATGAGCGTTCTTTTGTTGAAACCTGCTCAATCAAAAAAACTATGTTTTCAGTCGTAAACAATCGACCATTATGGTTAAATTCAATAGTTTTATTAACTTCGCTAAATTTAATCTCGATATCAACGAATCCACTTGCATTCACGACATCCTTAGCGTTTTGAATCAACTCCCATATCCATCTATACGATGTATCTGGACCATTGCTGTCTTTAAGGGCCTTGAGCTTATCGATAATTTTTGTTGCAGATTGAGCCTCGCTTGCACCTTTACGCAATTGTTGGATTTTCTCACGAAACGTCATAAACTATCTACTCCCTTGTAATAAAATAGCCTCTCGATATTCGTCGAGACAAATGGGACAAAGCTTCCATTGATCTATCCAAACTCACATCCTCCTACTTTGCAGGAAGATTTTTATATGTCCTATTTATTTCATTCCGGAAAATCTTCTGGATGGTTTCTATCAATAAAACTTGACAATCTATCATTTATACACATGCTAAAACTACAATAAGCATAGACCATTTAGGTTTTAAATTCCAGAAATTTTTCCCATTTGCAACACAAAAAGACCTCCTCAAGTGACAGGAGCATCATTTTTAAGTAGTCCTATATATACTATTATCTATCCAACAAACGGTATCTTCATCAAATGTCTTACGCTGAATTAATTACTTTGGTTATAACAAATAGCCCGAACTCTAGAAGCTTCGGGCAAAGTAGCTATTTAAACAGGTGAATGTGGCTCCAACTCACTACTCCCTAACCAACAACACACAGCACTCAACATGTGAGGAGAAAGCAATAAGAACGAATATATCAATCTTCATTTATAACAAACCGTCAGCTCCACCCGATTCCCTTCCCTATCATACACAATCCGCTCCACTAACTTCTTCAACGCCCGATTCTTCTCTTCACTTGTCACCGCAGCGCCCCATAACTCCCTAAACTCCCCTATCCGCTCATATATCTGCTCCACAGTCGGATAATTCCCTTCATCTACTACAACCTTCCGCAAATCCTTCAACTCTTCCTCCAGCTTCTGTATCTGTCTTGAACGAACAGCCTTTCGCTCTAAAAACACTTGTTTCGTTATCATGTCCTCTTCATACGATTCATGCAGCTTGTCCAATGCCCGCTTCTGCTTCTTCAACTCCTGCGCTTTAACCTCGATGATCACTTGTGTATCATTATACCGACTGTCATGCATTTCAATCTCCCGCAAAATGTTTGGATCAACATGGATAATCCGATCATACAGCGCATTGAAAAAGTCAACATCCATTACCTTGCCACGCTGTTCACATTTGCTTCCATCTTTGTATTGGTGATAGCATAATGCACTCCAATGCTGTCCCTGCTTCTTGTTCTCACCTACTCTAAATCTCATCCGAGAACCGCATTTCTCACAATAAAGCAAGCCTGATAAAGGAAAAATGTTACGTCTTGAATTTGGATTCAACATGCGATTCTTAAGCAGCCGCTCCATAATTGCTTCATGTTCTTCCGGTGTTTTCAGCTTTTCATGTGTTCCCATGACTTTAATCCGCTCTTCCTCGGGTACAAGCTCCACCTGACCACGCTTGGAACGGGTTTTTCCATAAGTAATGTAACCCAAATGGATTTCGCTTGCCAGTAAACGTTGCACCGTAATGTTCGACCAGCCTTTGTTCTTTCCATCCGGCTTAATGTTATATGGTGTGGGTATCTTGTTATCCGTCAACCAAATGGCGATATGTCCAAGGTTTGTTCCATTAAGATATTTCTCTACAATCGCTCGGTAAATCGCACGCTTCGTCTCATCCACCAGTACCGATCTTGTGTTCTTATCGTAGTAGTAAGGAAACGGCGGCTTTCCATTGGTCCACATGCCTTTCTTCGCCCCGGCCTCTTTGCCCTGCTTCATTCTTCGCTTAATCGTTTTGTACTCTATTCGGGCAAAAATGGACATGAAGTCAAAGGATACATCGTCATTGTCTATTTCCAAATCGTATATCTTGTTCGGTGTAATGATTACCGTCTCTGAGTTCAAAAACGTATCTTTTATGAGTGCCCAATCCTTATTTTCTCCACGCCCTAAACGGTCAATATCCATGACCACTACGCCATCATAGAGCTTGTCTTCAACATGCCGAAGTAACTTCTGCATTTCCTTACGGGACTCTATCTTTTCCCCAGAGGCCACTTCTTCATATAGCCTATAGGTCCAATTTCGATTCTCGACCAAGGCCAGAAGGGTATCCCTATGCTTCGAGAGAACGTCTTCAAATTCACCATCATCACGTGATTTTCTTAAATAAACGGCTACGTGTTTAATTGTTTTGCTTTCCATAAGTTCCTCTACTCCAAACGTGTTAATATTTTGCCGCCTTCCAAATAGAATGTTGAGCATTTTTGATGACACATCATCGAATATGACAACTCTTAAATTTTGGAGGCGTAATTCATGAAGAAATGTGAATATGTAATCAAAGAAGTTAATCAGCAATCTGGCAAAGCGTTGCGGCAATTTCATGAGCATGTGATTGAGATATTGAGCCAAACGGTCCAAGCCAAGGCCGACATAGACATACCTCTCCCCAAAGTGCATCATTCTACGCAAGACAGCCAGAAAATTTAACAAAATAAAAACAAGCCGGAGTACATGACCATCCATGCTCCGGCTTGTTCTATTTCAGGTTATTTTGAATGAATTCTCGCTCCGACTTTTTCAGATACCTTAGTGAGTTCTCGAAGGAATACAAATAAATGGAGCGAAGCAACCTCAGCTTTTCTACTGAGCCAACCGCAATCACTTGCTTAATGGCCGGGATCATTTGGCTGTTCGTTACTCCGAATTTTCCCGGCTTTACAATATCTTCAATGGCAAGTGACGACTCTTCTTTGCCATCGTTTGATTCTGGCTGCAACTCTTGTATATTTGCTTCATTTAATATTACTTGCTGAAGTTTTCCATCATTTAGGTCAGCCACGATCTCTTGTTCTTTATGAATAATTGGCTTTTCCTCTAAGTTCTCATTAGCTGCCTCAGTTGGAGCTGGTTCTTCCTGAACCGAGACCTCCTCGTCCTGTTGAGCTTGTTCTTGACCTGTATCTTCATGAACTTGAATATCCTCTGCCTCAATACTTGTCTGCTCATTTTCACTTTGAAGCTGTTCTGACATCGTTTGTTCACCTTCCAGTTCAAGATGATTACTTCCACGGCTGTTTCTGCCTGAAACCCTATTCTTATTTGCCATTTCTTAACTCCTATAAATTGGTATTTTTCTTAAGTCGATCTTATCAACATGCTTGACCCTCGTACACCGTTTCTTCCGTTTAATATAGTAACTATTTTGCTATGTATCTTCATTTAAAAGGCAAAACAAAGCCCATAGTGAATTTCTACACTACAGGCTCATAAAGCTTGATTAAAATGAAGTTATCTTGCACGCTTTACGACAAGCTTCCCCAATCCCTAATGATTGTCCAAGGGTTCTTCCTTGTCCAGGTTACAATCTGCTCCGGTATAAATGGCTCTGTGATAATCTCCAGTTGGATAACTTGATCTGGACTTAAACTCAGAAAATGTGGTTTTGGCTCGCTATCCAAGTCCCACATATGATATTTGTAAAATTTGATCTTTGCTCGTTCACTAGGTGCCAAATCCAGTGGCGCACATCGTCTACTCCGTTCCTCTCCACTTCTGGTTGTAAACGTAACTCGTAGTAACCTTTTTCGCTCAATGGCATCTGCAAACATCAGCAGCATTTGTTTATCCATAATTGACACTTCCTTACACCTTATTTCCACTTTTGCGGCTTAGTTGAATCATATATCTTGTTGAGCAAAACATAACCTGAAGGAATAGCTTCACATGAAAGTGTAAAGATTCATTGAACAAAGAATTAACACTTTGACCACTTCAAGGCTATTCTTAAAAAAAAGCTATTCATCAAAATCAGTTTCCGCCCATACCTGCTCCCGACCAATCATCTGATCTCCTTTAAAATAATGTTGTCCTTCCTTTTGTAAGCGTTCTCCACATTGTTTGCAGGAAAACCGTTCTTTACCAACATACATGTTTAAACCAGATTCTTTCATTGCTCGTACAAGTTTATTCCCACAAGAACAAGTTGCAACCCATACATACTTTACTTGTCCCGGATAAATGTTCGTTCCTTTGGCATTGATGATTTGCTTCATTAGTAAAACGCCTCCTTCATATGCTACTGAAAATGAAAAAGACGTTAACCAGATGTATTACATCCGTTAACGTCTTCATAGGTTAAGATTGAAATAAACATTATCTAGCTCTTGTCGAGTGATTCCTATGTATGCCAGAGTGACACTCGGTGCTGAATGGTTGAGCAGCTTTTGAATACGAGTAATATCTACACCACTTTGGTAAGCATGAAAGGCAAACGACTTTCTCAAGGTATGTGTTCCAACGGCTTCTTTGATGCCAACACGGCTTGCCCCTTCACTCAGTATCCGGTAAGCATGTACTCGGCTAATTGGATTCCCACCTTTGCGGCTGGCAAACAGCGCTCCTGACTTATGACCTGTTGCTTTTACATATTCCTGAATTGCTTTTTTACAGGTATCTGACAAGGGAAAATCTTTTCTTTTACCTGTCTTCTGCTCTCGAAGGCTGATCCGATCTTGATTGTACACCTCTTCCACCTGAAGCTTGAGCAAATATGATATTCGCAATCCTGAGTTAATGCCAAGCACAAACAACAGATAGTCTCGGATATTCTGCCCTCGCAGATACTTCTTCAAAGCATCAATCTGTTTCTTACTACGGATAGGTTCTACAAATTCCATACCAAACACCTCTTAAACTTAATGTAACTAACTATATAATAATTATATATTGTGTTACTTTCGACGTAAACGGCAAAGCTCCATGGAGCCGAAAAGAACCCGGATGTCTTACCCCGCCTACCCTCGTGGTCATTTGGCCTATGTAACACTATTCTATTGTGTAACATTCATGTTAATTGAAAGTAACTTCATGTTGTTTAATAGAATTGCGAAAACTCCCGTGCCTTTGACTGCGGGAGTTTAAGTTATTAAAACATGCTTTAACCATTCGACAAAACTTATTAATTTATCTGATAGGCTTTTTTTGAATTTTCTCTCATTATATACTCCTTCGTTGCACTTGTTATTTGTGTATCTTTGTTAAAACCAATTATCTTATAAAAATCAATCAGACCTTTACCTTTTGTTTCCAATAAATCATTTAAAATTCTAGATCGTATTATTTTTTGTGTATTGACTCTTGTGGATAAAAATAAACTATTTGACTTATTATCATTTAACACATTTAATAATTTATTTATCGACAAATTGTCAGCGGATTGACCGTTAATACTTATCATATTGTCTGATTTTTCTATAATTTCATTTGATATTCTATAGTTGTAATATTTTTCGCAGACTTCATAAAATTTCTCATTCAATTCAATCCATTCATTAACTAATGGATCTGTATCAAATCTAATATTCCGTATCCTCTTTAATTTAATGTCAAAATCACTCCACTTCAATTTTGCAAGATGATTCTGTTCAAACAAAGCAGAATATGACAAAGAAATAATCATGGGTGTTAACAAACTATCTTCGAAAGCCCTTCTCTTGCTATATTGATAATTAAAGTCTAGTAAAAAATTCAAATCATCTTTTATTAAAAAATCTAATGGTTCTTGTTTTTTACTTTGATATTGCTTCAATTCATTTTTTATTTCAATATAATCCTGTGGCTTAATCCTTCCAACAATAAAGTAAAAATCAAGTAGATTTGTAACAGCATATCTGGCAGTAGCTGAACTTCTCAATTTGTGGTAGCTTTTTAGAGAATATTTACTAAAAAAATCTTTATAATCTTCAATAAGGACTTTACTATTAATACAATTTTGTATATAGAAATTCAAATCATCCAAATATCTTTTCTTTGTCTCATAGCTAGTAGATCGTTCTTTCATTTCAAGATAATTAATAAAATCATTAGAAACCGATTCAAATAACTTTTGTCTAAAATCCAAATCACATACCTCCGATGAAATAGTTTTTCATAGTTATTGAAGCATAACATGAATTTTTCCTATCGTATATATATGATATTGTCTGTTCTATTAATTCAACAATTGATTCACGCGAACATCCCATCAGTGACAAATACGTGTGGGTCAATGACTAGCTATACCAATGTCTTTTGAAACATAGATCTTTGGTGCATCTCCTATCATTTTTAAAACTAAGCAACTTATCCTTATACAGAACCTTGCATATTCACAATCTAAAAAGTTCTATTACAGTCGTGTCCAGTCCCTCTCATTGCTAACTTTCCAGAACGGATTCGTTAAAAAGAAATCAGATGAGTAATCGTTAATCTCAGAAAATAAAAAAGGCAACTTCAAATGAAGTTACCTTTAATAAACAATCGTTATGATGTCATTTCATCGTTTTTTTTGTTTATTGATCACAAATTTACTGGCTTTTTATCTCCCCTGCCTCCTCATGATGAATAAGACATGCTGCTAGCAACCCAACGCACAGAATACATGCCAATAGAAGAAACGTAATTAAATAACTTGCATTATTCATCAATTGAAGCGAGATAATCGGACCGAAGCTTGTGCCTGTAAACAATATAAAAGTATATACGGATACAGCTATCCCGCGCATCTTGCCGCCCACTTGCCCAACAAGCGAAACAAGTGAAGGAACGGCTAGTGCGATCCCTCCCACAAAAAGGATGCTCATCACAATAAGAAGTGGCAGATTAGAAATCATCCCCATAGACGCCAAACCAATGATCGCTAGCAACAATCCACCGCGAAGCGTTCTACCTACGCCGACATGCTTGGATATTCTTCCCGCGAATGGAGAAACGAGCATCCCTACTATGCCGATAATACGGACAGAAAGAATTTCTTGCTTGCTTAGCTCATATGGAGCTGTACTTAGATAGTTACCCAGCACTGTATACATACTTACAAAAGACATAAGCAGAACGAATGCTACTAGATAACATAATACCAATTGTTTTTGAACAAACACTTTGCCAATTTGCTTAATAGGCTCCCAGATATTAGCGTGTGCCTGCTGGATACCGCCTTTGGGAAGGAAGAAGAACACTAATATGGTGGTCACCGCATAAACAACGGCAAGAATATAAAAAACAGCGTTCCAGCCATAATGCTCACTGAGTATACTACTAACCACTTGACCAACAATACCTGCAATCAGAAATCCTGTACTGATAAAACCAATGGTAGTTACCCGTTTTTCCGCTGGATACATCTCAACCGCATAGGCAAGTGCTACTGGAGAGAAGGTTGCTGCTGCTGCTCCCTGTAGTCCTCTTAATCCTAAAATCCATACAAAGCTGTGAACGGTCCCCAGAATTAATGATATCAATGTCAGGAAAAGGAGCCCTGCAAATATAACAGTCTTCCGTCCGTATTTATCGGACAGCGCGCCATAGATTAAGCAACCAATGGCAAAGCCTATCGAAAAGGTGCTTCCCGCAGCGGCAGCATTCGTCGTGGAAATTTCAAAAAGCTGTGCAAACAATGTAATTAGCGGAATCGTTACGTATAGACTGGACATGACAACAAGGCCGGTCCAGCAAAGGATAATGGTCATAAGCTTATAATTTCTAGTTGTACCCGTTGCATTGATTGGATTGTTCATATTACACCTCAATTATAAAATTTGTTCGAAGTTAGATTTTGTTGGAAATTGCATCTCGTATAGTTCCTTGTATCGCCCATTTCGGCGGAGTAGGTTTTCATGATTTCCCAGCTCCACTATCTCTCCATGCTCCAATACAACAATTTGATCGGCATTTTGAATCGTGGAAAGACGATGGGCGATAACCAGACAAGTTCGACCTGGAAGAAGCACAGATAACGCATGCTGAATACGTTGTTCAGATTCCGTATCCAGTGCAGCCGTAGCTTCGTCCAAAATAAGAATACGAGGATTGATCAAGAAAGCTCTGGCGATTGACAATCTTTGCTTTTGTCCTCCGGAAAGCTTGACCCCTCTTTCACCGATGGGCGTATCATAGCCCATTGGAAAGGCTGAAATAAATTCATGGGCGTTTGCGGCATGGGCAGCCGCTTTAATTTCATCTTCAGTGGCCTGAGGTCTACCGTACGCAATATTTTCACGTATCGTGCCATTGAGGAGGATTACGTCCTGAGATACGATCCCCATCTGCTGACGAAGCGACTTCACCGTCACTTCCGTTAACGGATAACTGTCAATATAAATGTCCCCTCGCTGAACGTCGTACAAACGGGCAATCAAATAAGCAATCGTTGACTTTCCTGATCCTGACGAACCAACCAAAGCCGTAGTTTGGTTACATGGAAGCCGCAATTGAAAGTTTTGTAGAATGGGATGTCCTTCTTCATATGCAAACTCAACATCATCAAACACAATTTGTCCTTTTACTGGCGGCAGAACAATCGCTCCTTCCTTATCGTAAACCTCTGGAACGGTTGCTAAGACTTCTTGAATGCGCTCGAATGCTGCTGCCGATTGCTGCACTTTGGTAATCATTCTGCTAAAGGAGCGGATGGGCGCTTGCAACAAACGTAAATAAGCTAAGTAAGCTACGATATCACCAACGGACATGTTCCCATGCATAACCTGCCACGCTCCGAACAGGAGCACCGACGTCATACCTACATAATTCAGCCAATCGATAATTGGCGAGAAAGTTTCCGACAACCTTGAAGCAAAAACTGTGGCTATCCGATGCTGTTCGCTCAATGCCTCGAACTGCTTAGCTTCCGCATCTTCACTTGCAAAAGACTTGATCATTCGTATGCCTGACAACGTATCTTGAAGTGAGTTGTTTAACTGAGCTGATATGTGACGTACCGCTCTATAGGCACTCTTAATGCGTAGGCTGAAATATCGTGACGTTACAAATAAGAATGGCAAGGTAATAAGCGTAATTAATGCTAGTTGCCAGTCCGTATATAATAAGTACCCCACGATCGCAGCGAAGGTTATGACATCCGCTATGATGGACAGGCTATCGGCTGAAACCAGTTCCTGTAGTTGATTTACATCACTCGTTAACCTTGCCATAAGATCCCCGGTCCGATTACGATCAAAAAATTTCAGATCCAAACTTAATGTGTGTTTGTGCAATTTGTTTCGCAACTGGAGAATTGCCTTCTGACTAACAATTGTCATTACATAACTGCTACTGAAGTTAAATATCCCCAGCAGCAATGCAGTTAGCAGGATAAGACCTCCCGTTTCTAGTAGCGCGTAATACCTTTTTCCAGGGATGATCTGGTCTATGATCTCTTTAGTTAACTGAGGGATCATAAATTCAAGAATGGAAATGGCTATCACTGTGACGGCACCAAGCATAAGCAAGACCCATTGCGTCCTTGTGTGCAAGAACATCTCCTTAAACATGATGCGCAGCGATATAAAATGCTGTTCACGACTCTGCTGCTGGTCCCCGGAATGCCAAGCTTGTTTCATTTTGAATCACATACCTTCATGTTGTAATATCCATCACGGTTATCAGATCATATCCATCTCTTATTTCATGTAATTAGATTATCTAACTATATGACCAAAAAAATTATCTACCCGATCCAAGTCGTTTTTCTAAGCTTGCATTTAGTTTAACCAGCACTTTTTGGAACACCGCTTGCTCCTCTTTATCTAATTCATCAACAAGGGATGCGCAAGTAGACCAGAACGTAGGCAATATTTGATTCATAAGCGTACTGCCTTCAGCGCTAATACGAACGTGAGTCATGCGACCATCCTTGGCATACGGTTCACGAACAATCAAATTTTTTTTCTCCAGCCATATTAACAAGGCCGTTACAGACGATCGACGAATCCCCAATCGGTCTGCTATGGATGAAGGTGTAACCAACTCCTGATCTGCGTGAAGGGATAATAGGAGTAATAGATCCAGCTTACTCTCCGTGATGTCAAAAGCAGCTAAATCAATATCCACCATGTCTAAAGTGTTATCTCCCAGCCAGAGCATAATTAGTCCCAGGTGTGCTGAATTTAGATTGGTATCGGATGAGGCTGTACGCTCCATCAACTTCAAATAAGGTGATGTTCCAAGTCTCGGTAATTGTTGCTCGGTCGTATATTCCTTGGCAGGCTTTCTTTTCAATTTGTATACCTCCTTACTCCTATAGTTAGATTATCTAATTACATTGAATATAACTGATTTCTTTTATTTTTGCAAACCAGCTTAAGAAACAAAGGTAAGCTTAGAGGCAGAGGTTTAGAATAAACGAACCGCATTACCAATGGATTTGTTGTATAATTATGTAATATTTTATTTTAGGAGGAAGGATCTTTTGAAAATCCTAATTTATGGTGCGGGCACAATCGGGAGTGTTTTCGCTGGGAAACTTGCTTTGTCAGGATATGATGTCACTATCCTTGCAAGGGGAGCAAGACTTGTTGAGCTGAAAAAAAACGGTGTGATTCTCGTAAATCCAGGCAATAACCGAGAAGAAATCGCAAAGATAGATGTGATTGAACATCTGCTGCCAGACCATATTTTCGACTACATACTCGTTGTAATGCAGAAAATACAGATAGATAGTGTATTACCGGTTCTTTCTCAAAACATATCTAAGAATATCATCTTTGTGGTCAATACGGCATCCGGTTATGACGATTGGGTTCAGGCTGTGGGTAGTGACCGGCTGATGCTCGGCTTTCCGTCCGCAGGAGGAGAACGTGTAGACGGTCGAGTACATTACTTTATCGGCAAGGGATTCATGCGGATTTTTCAGACCACAACCTTTTCAGAATACAATGGTCAAAAAACCGAACGGCTCAAAAAAATAGTAGATGTTTTTAACTGTGCCGGTATTCCTTCTGTTGTAAGCAATAATATGGATATGTGGCAGAAAACTCATGTAGCAATGGTTACAAGTATCGGAAACGCTCTTTATAAATACAATAGTAATAATTATGCTTTAGCAAAATCATATGCAGATATTAAGCTGCTGGTTCTGGGGATAAAAGAAGGATTTGCTGTGTTGACTAAATTGGGTATAAATATCAAACCATCAAAACTCCATTATTTCAAACTTCCCGTTTTTTTGATTGCCCCAATTTTTAAAATTATTATGGGCACAAAGTTTGCCGAAACAGTCATGGCAAAGCATACGGCCGTGGCAAAATCCGAGATGGTCTGCCTTCAAAATGAATTTGATATGCTGATCATGAAGAGTAAGATGGAAACACCTTCTATTGATAAGCTACGAAAAAACCTTGCGAAAGACTGATTTCGTTTTATGTAATGATACTTATATTATGTCGTATTCTTATACTATGTGGAAATATTTGAATGGTAGTAATTGCTTATCTTCAAATAATATAAACTCCCATTAGGCAGCTTGCTGGCACGCTGCGTGAATGCGATGTTGTCTGAAGTGTATGCCCCCTTCAAGCATACTCTCAAAATTCCTTTATGAGTCTTGTGTTGTTTGTTTATTATCACTTAAAAAATAGTCCCCAACTTCATACCAGTTGTTAACTCGCACATAACCTGATTCGTTGACATTGTGTGGAGCAGTAAATAATATTCCTTGTCCTTGAAATCTTTGAAAATGCCTTGAACTATCATCTATAAGATACTCAGCATTAATAATGCTTTTATCACCACAAAACACATAATTCATTTGTGGAATGAAAGGAAAGTTATCACTTAACCATTCAAATTTAGCTTGAAATGAAGATGGATGTTCCATTGCTGCTGTTGTGATATAAATCTCGTAATATTTACTCAATTCTCTGATTACTTTCTGACTTCCCTCCATTACTTTCAAGTCCCGAAAAAAACCTGGATCATCCACAAAATCCAATATTTCTATGAATTCACCCTCAATTAGAGATTATTAAGTAGTTTTCATGCTAGATCGTGTTTAAACGCCTGCTTGATGCATGTTTTTATTATACTACTAAATGGTAGAATATAACTTATTTTTCGAAGTTTGCACTTCTGCCTGTGACCCTCTTCGATCTGTCAACTATGCGCAGGTAATGACAGGACAGTATGAAAGAAAAACAATATCATAATATGCAGAGGGGTGAGTATAAGCCACCCGCTTATAAAATATTTGAAAAATAGTCTGAAAGAAGGCGCTCACCATGTCAAACCAGTTCGTTAGCTTTTCAAAATTCGTCTCAGAGGGCAGCCATTACGAGATTGGCACTAAGCTGGCTCATACAGTCAGAAACAACCCGGAGCTTATGAGTATCAATATACAAGGTGATTGTATGGATAGTTTTTTATTAAGAAAGAAACAAACCCTTTTAGATGAATTTTGTCCCGGAGTAAACGAGGAAATCCTTGGACTTTCAGACAGCTTAAAAATCCCACTGGGGAAATTGGCTGTATTTGCGGATGATGTAATAGAAGCTGGAGCATGCAGTCAATTCGCAGCTTTGCCAAGTATTACATCTGATGGGCACACTTTAATTGGCAGAAGTTATGAATTTTCGACTGAAGATGAGATGTGTTTGTGTGTAACAAGGGCAGACGGAAAACCTGCACATATAGGTTTTTCACTGCTATTGTTTGGGAGATTTGACGGAATAAATGAGCATGGCTTAACAGTAAGCATGTCATCTTGTGAATTTGGACAACGCCCTTTTGGTGAAGGACTTTGGTTCCCGTTTGTGCTGAGGTCTTTATTGGATAATTGCTCCTCTGTTGAGGATGCCATATATCTTTTGAAGAATATGCCTATACGAAGCAATGTAAACCTGCTGATTGCTGATACTTACGGAAATGCCACAATAGCTGAAACTGCCTGCTTCGGAGACGATAGAAAAATATCTTTTAGAAACAGTGAAGATCTTCTTATCGCGACGAATCATTATCAGAATAACGAAATGTTGCCTTATGATAATAATCGCAGAAGGCATTCTGTGATTCGATACAACACTATAAAAGATTTTTTTTCAAAAAAGAAAGGATCTATTTCTGTAGAATCAATAAAGACAATCCTAGAGGAAAAAGTGCCACAGGGCGTATGTTGCCCATTTTATGAAGATTGTTTAGGAACCTTGCATTCAATGGTTTTTGACACGACGGAGATTAGCGTACAGGTGTGTTTTGGGGCAGCATCCCCGCAAAAATGGGAAAAAATCTCTTTTAATAGTCCATGTGAAAATTCTAAAATACAAGTCCCTATAAATAACGAGTTCCCCCAGAACCCCACAACCTTTTGGGAGCACTTAAACCCTGGAAGTATGGAGCAGAATCGTCTTCATCGGTAACCGTAGCCGCATATCACTTTCATGCAACCTGACGCCCTTCTGGCCGTATGAACTACAGTAAACTTGGCACATACGATACTCTAAAGGAGTGAAGCAAATGAAGAAATATGGCTTAAGTCTGCTGCTACTCATCTTGCTGGTTGTACCGGGTTGCGGGATTGCGGAAAAGGTAGGAGACAGCGTCAATTTCACCGCCGATACCGCTTCTTATATGCAAACTTTGACGGAGTTCGGACAAGAGATGGGAACCTGGGCCACGGATGCTGCCACAGACCCGCAGGCCAGGGATGAATTAAAGGATAGGCTGCTTGCCCTCAAGGAACAGATCGTCCAATATGCCGGGCTTCAGGTTCCGGAATATGCGGCAGGCCTGCATCAATCTATTGTCGGATACAATGAAACACTGCAGCAAGGACTGGATCAGGCCATAACCAACCTGGAAGAAGGAAAAGCCGCCTTCGAATCGACAGGTATTCCCGAGACTATAAACCAAGTCAACGAGCTATTGAACCAGATCACCCAGCTCATCCCGCAGTAACAGTCTAAATAAGCGCTCAAAGTATGGGAAAACATACCTGGAGCGCTTTTTCTTTTGTCAGCCGCATCTAAGGGAGCACGTGAAAAAGAAGTGGCAGGTTTCTCCACTTCTCTCAAATTTTCATTTACGATGCTATTTCTGCTTTTTGTACACTAGTTACAATCTCTTGGCTGATAGGAATTACTGCCTTTTTATCTTCTTGCTCTTCAAAATTCCCATGTTTATCTAGCGTATAACAACTCTTGATCAGGTAGCCCTGTTGACAATTGGGACAATGACCAAACTTAAATCCATATTTAACATTAGTATCTGAAGCTCCACCCTCACAAAGTGTCTTTTGTTCAGTGATATATTTTGTTAATCCTTCACCGTTGTTATTTTGTATGTATTGATTGATTTCACTTAATACCGGCTCTATCATTTCATCATTTACATCTAAGAGCTTATGTTCCTGTAAATAGGCTTTGTTACACGAAGAACAATGTGTCTTACCACTTGTCACCAGCAATCCGGCACTTAGACCACCTATTAATAAACCAACACATTGTATGAGGAATTTGCTGATGTTTACCCACTTATTTGGTTCAATATCTATTGCATTGCCTACATGTCCTCTTGAAAATATGCTTAAACTGCTATTATTAAATTTATAATCATAATAGTTCAATAGTGTTATAGGTTTATCTGATTCTCCAAACACAAAATTGCTTATATGCTCCCCCTCAAACTTATAATTAATTTCATTCGATGATGAGACATATGCCATCTGATATTCTCCATACATAAACCCGCTAAATGAAAGTAATATGAAAATAACCGATATTAAATAGTTGTTTTTATTCGGCTTTAATCCCTGTCTTACAGTTTTAGAAAAATACCCGAAGGTGGCTATACCTCCGAGAATAATCCCCCCTACCGGAATAATGAATAACACAGAAAAGCTAAAAAAGTTAAAACCTAAGAGACTCAAGATAAGCAATTGCACAATTACTGATACTGCCGCCGTTATTACTCCCCAAACCCATTTCATAAATATTACTTCCTCCTCTTTCTGAATAAGATATATTTTAACATCTGATGCAAAATGCCCCAATAATAAAAATTACATCATTTTTCGACAGTTTAATCTTGTATTCCTGCCTGTTCACTGGCTTGGGCTTCCTGTTTATTCGCCCCTAGCAGTTTGACGAGCTTTTCCGATCCATGCTGGAGGGGCAGTACAGATGGCGGCTTATTTGGATGCCATTCATCAGGCGGATTTGCTGATGGGAGACCGGAAAGCGGCGGATGAATATGCGAGACCGCTCAAGGAAGGCAGCTTAAAATTATGCCATGATGCACCGCTTCAAAGTTGGTTGCCTTATCTTGAAAATGCGCTGGATCGAGGAGATTTCGAGGATGCGGCTGCCAGTGCTAATGCGCTTTATCGGCAGGGAAGCGGAATAGCTCTGACTATTTTGCACGGGATTTGGAAGCTGCCGAGCGGCTTTTACTCCAGCACAGCCAGAAGTGATTCAGAGCAGAGCCTTAATGCAGAGAGAGTCGGCAGGTTCCCCACATTCTCTCTACAAAACGCAAATAGGGTTGTTACCGCGCTATGCGATAACAACCCATTTTCAAACCAAGGAAATCAGTTCACGCAGTTACTTTTTAAACAAACACATACTCACCAGCACCAACTTGAATTGTCTTTCCTTTTAATCCGGTGGAATCCGTTTCAAAAATGACCTGTTTGAATTGGTTCTCATCCCCTTGCAGAAAAGCAAAAGACTTATCTCCAATCTTAAGGGTGAAGGTGTTATTAACCTCTGACTGTTCAATTGGCAGTCCAAATAACGCTCCCCAATGTTCAGCGGCGGCTGCAGGATCTGAGACACGGAATACCGCCCTCACGATTTCCGCATGTCCCGCAGGATGGGATTGAATGACTCCGGATGCCGTTAACCGTTCCAATCGCTCTTCATCCGTCCCGTTCCATTGAATGATAAACGGATAGACCAGTCCTTGAAAGTCTCCATCTATGGTCATCATCCGCCACTCTATTAATCTTCCTTTATTATCCAGACGTTTACCATCGATTATAGGAGATAACGATAAACCGGCTGCCTTCAAGGAAGCAGCGATTTCTTCAATATCATTCGTCCGGATCACAACTCTGCTTAAGACTTCCTGTTCTGGAAGAAGGTTAACCGCATCCCTCACTACAACATTGTGCTCGGTTGCCTTCGCTAATTCCAGATCCTCGATGCCAAGAAACTCAAGATAGGTTAGCCCAAAGTAACTTAAGGCATTATAGGTTCCCCAATCCTTATGAGAACCTCCCTTAAAAGCAATCAAACCATGATCTCCGAAGATTTCAACCGGTTTATCCAGATCATTGACATAGTGTACTAAATGATCCCATTTCAGGATTGCCATTATTCCTTCACTCCCAGCTCAGTAGTACGCTTTACGGCTGCCAGAACACTTCTTTGCAGTCCGGCCGCGAAATCACTGTTGTTCAGCTCGTACAAGCCGTGAATGCCAACACCGCCAGGCGAATTATTAATATCAAGCAATTGTCTTGGATGCAGACCTGTCTGCTGCAGCATCACAACCGCTCCCATAACATTCTCCAGCGCTACCTTCCATGCTTGCTCCCTTGGCAGTCCTGCGAGGACACCCGCATCCGCAAGAGATTCAATGAAATAATAGATATAGTTAGGTCCAGCTACACCGAACCCAGTGAAGATATCTATATATGACTCCTCCAGATATTGTACTTTGCCGAACCCGAGCAGGAACTTTTCAACTTGATCACGAGTGGCGTAGGCATTTAAAGCTACACCGCTATAGCCGTAACCCGTATCGGTCAACGTATTGGGAATGACCCGAATGATTGGGCGTTCAGCTCCAAAATATTGTCCTAACTTCGCAATCGTTACCCCCGCCACAATCGATACGACTGCGGCAGCAGGTGAAGCGAATTGTTGCACAATTTGTCCGAGTGCAGTCAAATCATCCTGTGGACGAACTGCAACTACAATCAACTCTGCTGTTGAGAGGCCGTGCTCCTGCGAACTATCTGTATTTACGCTGTATTTTGTATTCAACAACTGAAGACGGGCTTCATTAATATCGGATACACTGATTTGTTCTGCAGACAGGGTATCATTGGCAATACTTGCGCGGATGATCGCTTCCGCCATCTGTCCTCCGCCAATAAAATGAATCTTTTGCTTGGTCACGTACGTTCACTCCTTACTTAATTATTTTTCCATGCTTCAGGCAAAATGAAACCATCATATTTCTCGATTCCAAGGATATATTCTTCAAACTCTTTGGATTCATAGGCAGCCTTCAAGTCCTTGGCCCACTGCGAATTTTCATCCTTTTTGTTAACCGATACGATGATTCTGTGTTGCATTGGCGTGTTTTCAATCTTGAGTGCATCCGTAATCTTTCTGTCGGGTGAATTCGCAATATAATTACCGTTCACAACACCATAATCCACATCTTGAAGGGAAACCAGAATTTGCGCCGGGTCCAAAATTTTAATATCAATATTATACTTATCCGGCTCCATGCTGTTAATGTTGAAGTCTGCTACACCTGCTCCTTCTTTAATTTTGATCCAGCCCAATTCCTCCAGAATACGCAGTGCACGCTCCTGGTTAACCGGATCGTTGGGAACCGCCACCGTTGTACCATCTTTAACATCGTCAAGAGTAGTATGATTTACGGAATAAAGACCTTGTGGAGCGCCTGGCACATAAGCAATTCCTGTCATGTCTGCATTAATTTCTTTATTAATGGCTTCCATGTAAGCTGTGCTTTGGAATATGCTCGCATCAATGGAGCCTTCCTTCATCGCCGGATTAACCTGCATGTTTTGCGAGAAGGTTTTAATATCAACGGTATAGCCTTGTTTCTCCAGGATCGGCAGAATCGATTGACGGAATTGTTCCTCATAGGTTCCGACACCGAATCCAACGGTAAGCTTCTTTTTATCTCCAGAACTTTCTGCTTCCTTATTGCCGCAGGCTGTTAACACCGCCAGAACACCTATCAACATTACTAACATTAACTTTTTCATTACCTTCATCTCCTATTCAAATACTGAGTTTTTTAGTTGTTCTAACGCCTCATCTGTAACATTTAGCGGGATCGCACAATTTGGCGAGAGAATAAAAGGCTGGTTTTTCATTAACGTCAAAGCTTCCTTCGCCTGCTTTTGAATTTGATCTAAATTGTTTTCTGCAAACAATCCATGATCAACGCCGCCTACTTTAGTAGCTTTAAGATTCGCTTCTAAACCTGGATTGCCTTCGGCTATAGTATCCCAGCTGATCCCATCAATACGATAATCATTGAATTTCTCCGGCTTTGCATGGGCTCCACAGGTATGAAGGATGTTTTTTCCATAACTTGCGGCCTCCAACACAATAGAATCATAGGGTCTGGACAGCTCATCGAACATCGCTTCATCAAATAATCCCGGATGTGCTGTACCTGTCACCGCGTAGAACAAACCATCTGAACCCGCATGCTGCAACTCTTGCACATAATCAGCTAAGGTTAATGAAATAGCATGTAACGCATGGTGTGCTGCCGCTCTATGCTCTTTAAACAACGATTCCAAAGTAACAGGCTGCTCAATGCCAAACACTGTTTTTGTTACATATGCAGAACGCCCTACGATAAACAGCAACACCGTTAATGGCGAAAATACGGTTTGGATTAGCGGAGTGTCCGGTAACCCTTGACGAATTTTTCTGACCGCCTCTAAATGCTCCTGCAGAGATGCAGTCTGGGTTGCCTTTTTCACTTCGAGATCCCACAGGTTATCGGCTGTAGGAATAGCAGTCGTCTTCTGTCTTGGAAAGACAGTCTGATAATCCGTAAAGTCATACTGATTACCCCAAGCTTCAGCTAAATAAGTTGCTCTAGGATTAATTTTGACCCAGTCCCAATCATATTTTTTCGTGAAAGAAATCGTTGTTGCTGCTAAATCATCCGCATTTTGTTCCTTGTCAATAAAATGACGCCATCCGCTGACAATGTGACGATCCGCCCGTTCTCCGGACAATATTGCTTTAAACCGATCTTGCTTACTCCATTCACTCATCTGCCAATCCCTCCATGTCTCTGTAATAACTAATAGCGGCGAATTTTTCTTGCCAGCTTGTTACCTAAAGATTGAATGCCTTGCACCAAAATGATGAGAATAAGAACGGTGGCTACCACGACTACGGTGTCAAATCGCTGGTATCCATAGACTATGGCCAAGTTGCCGACTCCGCCGCCGCCTACTGTTCCGGCCATTGCAGTTGCACCTATCAATCCGATCGTTGCTGTTGTCAATGACAGGATTAAGGATCCGACCGCTTCCGGCAACAAAAAGTACCAGATGACTTGAAAGGGAGTAGCCCCCATCGCCTCTGCGGCTTCCAGAATTCCCGGGTTCACTTCAAGCAGCGAGTTCTCTACCAAACGTCCTATATAAGGCGCGATATAGATAATCAGCGGTACGATCGCTGCGCTTGTCCCAATCGAAGTATGCACAATGGCCCGTGTAAACGGAACAATCGCAACCAGCAAAATAATAAAAGGTAGAGAGCGAATGATGTTGATCATCGGATTTATGATGGCGTAAAGGGCTTTGTTCTCCAAAACACCGCCTGGACGAGTGATTACAAGCAATATCCCGATTGGAATCCCGAGCAGGGAACCAAGAAACAAGGAGAACCCTACCATTTGAATCGTTTCTATTATGGCCTGCATAAATTGTTCACTTGTTACTGTGGTCGAAAACATAAGATTCTACCTCCTCTACACCGACTCCGCTTCTTTTCAGAAAAGCTAAGGCATTGTTAATCTCTGATTGCTCTCCATTTAATTGAATGATCACTGTTCCGAGTGTCGTTTCTTGAATCTCTGTCATATTCGCAAATAAAATATTGACCTTTATCTCGGAAGAACGAATCATCTCATACAGAACGGGCTCAGATGCACTTTCACCAACAAAATTAAGTTTATAGAGCAGACTTCCATGTTCTGCTTTTATTGATTTTTGAACACTGGACGTCATGCTGTTTTGAATAACGGTTTTCACAAAATTTTGCGTGGTCTCATGTTTGGGTTGACCGAATACATCCAGCACGCTTCCTTGCTCGATGATCCGCCCCTCTTCCATCACAGCCACCTTGTTGCAAATCTCTTGAATGACAGACATTTCATGCGTAATGATCATCACCGTAATGTTGTATTCCGCATTGATTTTTTTCAAAAGCTGTAAAATAGATCGTGTTGTCTGTGGATCTAAGGCAGAAGTCGCTTCGTCACACAGCAGGATAGACGGATTCGAGGCAAGCGCTCTGGCAATCCCGACCCGCTGCTTCTGTCCACCTGATAATTCACTCGGGTAACTTCCAGCTTTGTCACTTAATCCGACAAACTCAAGCAGCTCCTGTACCCGCTTGCGGATTTCATCTTTATTCTTTTTCAACAGAACGAGAGGAATCGCGACATTATCAAATACTTTTTTAGATTCTAACAGGTTAAAATGTTGAAAAATCATGCCGATATTTTTCTTGGCCGCCCGCAGCTCTTTATCGTTGTATGTTCCCAAATCACGCCCGGCTACTAGAACCTGTCCTTTTGTGGGTCTTTCCAAATAATTGACTAAACGGATTAATGTGCTTTTTCCCGCACCACTATAGCCGATAACCCCGAATATATCGCCTTTTTCAACCTTTAAATTGATCCCTTGCAGAGCATCAATCGTAATATCTTTGCGAGTGAATGTTTTGTACACATTCTTTAATTCAATCATGTTCATTCCCCTCAATCATATTGTAGATTTAAGATTGAACTGAAAAGTTTAGAGTAAAGGTTCAGTCGCAACTACGGGTAATGTTTGGACTTCCGGCCGCTGTTGTCTTCGGATTTCTTGATTATGACCGCTGTTCGCGGATGAAATCCGAAGACAAAGGCGGTCGCTATCGCTCCTACAGTTCCAAAATTCCCCTCCGCCGCTCCGCTCTCTTCCCTCAAGTTTCAAGTTCAATCTATAGGATTAAGCCTTCTCTTGCAGCTTCTGAAGTGCTTGCTCTGCCAATGAAGCAAAATATTTAGCGGCAGGCAGTATAGCTGCCTCATCAACATCGAATCGGGGGTGATGCAAAGCATAAGCCGGTCCTGTTCCGATATTTACAAATGCACCCGGTATCTGCTGTAAATAGTATGAGAAATCTTCTCCCCCCATTTGCGGCGGGATATCATGCACATCATATCCGGCTTCTAAGGCGACTTCCTTGGTGAAATCAGCCCAGTCCCCATGATTGATAGTTGCTGGCGGGCCTGGATACCAATGCAATTGCGCCTCAGCCCCGGCTCCTGCAGCAATCCCTTCGATAATTCGGGTCATTTGTATAGGAATCTGGCGGCGGATCTCTTCATTGTAAGTACGTACCGTACCTTCTAATTCAACTTTTTCCGGCAATACATTCCATGTGAAGCCTCCGTTAATTCTGGTAACACTTAACACAACCGGCTCTAAAGTATTATTTTGGCGGCTTACGACGGTTTGCAGCATTGTAACAATTTGCGCAGCGGTCACAATTGAATCCACACCTTTTTCCGGAGTAGCAGCATGAGCGCCAACGCCTTTTACAGTGATTTCAAACCGGTCAACACCTGCCGTTAAAGCTCCCGATCTCGTTCCAAAAGATCCTGTTGGCAAGTCTGGTGAGTTATGTAAACCGAATATAGCTGTTACATCCTTGAGGCCTCCTGATGCTAAGACACCTTCCGCCCCGTGTCCTGTTTCTTCTGCCGGCTGGAACAACACTCTAACTCTTCCCGGCAATTCACTTTCACGCTCTTTCAGCAACAAAGCAGCGCCTAAGATGGTAGCAGTGTGAAAGTCATGTCCACATGCATGCATTTTCCCTGGAATCTCTGAGGCAAAAGGTAATTCTGTTTGTTCTTCTATCGGAAGTGCATCAATATCACAGCGAATGGCCACAACAGGCCCGTCACCTTGTCCAATCTCTGCGATAAGTCCAGTCTCTAAAGGGAGGTCTAAAATATGTATATTGGCAGATGTCAGCCATTCCCGCAGTTTCTTTGTTGTTCTGAACTCTTCATATGCCAGCTCTGGTTCTCGATGCAGGTTTCTTCGAACCTCTATCAATTGACTAGCTAAAGCTTGATCAATCTTATGCAGTGGCTTCATAGGTGAAGTAATCCCCTTTCGTTATGGACCGATATGGTCTATCTCGTTTTCTTCCAGCCCTTTGATTCGCGCAAGCGCAGTAGATAAGCTGCTTAGAATATGATCCCTCATTGCTTTTTCTGCACCATCTTCATTTTTGTCAGCGATCATTTGCAGGATATAATTATGTTCTTCATCCGCCTGTGTGTTCCAATCTCCATGCATGGTGACATAGCGACAGTAGCGAAGCGAATGATCTCTTAATTGATTCAGAACTTTCTCAAAGGTTCTAAGTTCGCTTATTTCAGATAAATAATCATGGAACTCAAAGCCATAGGATACAAAATCCTGTTTGTCACCTAACTGGAAGGAATGTTTGATTCGCTCCATCATCGTCGTTAAATGTAGAATATCTTTATCTGTAGCATGCTTAGCTGCACTTCTTGCAATATAGCCTTCAAGCATGCTGCGAATCAGAAATACCTCTTCCACCTCTTTGATAGTTACGGAGGCTACCCGCAACCTTCCATTCGGCTGACGAACGAGAAAATCCTCATTCTCCAATCTCTGAATGGCCTCTCTTAAAGGAGTCCGGCTGACCCCGAGCAACGCTGCCAAATTTTCTTCATTTACCGCTTGATTCGGCTCTAACTCACTATCAATAATTTTTTGTTTTAATGCATAATAGGTATTATCCTTTGACAACCTTCGTGATCGTATCACCATACCTTTATTGCTCCTCATCGATAAATTGAGAGTGGCTTTAAATATATTTGTATAATTGTATACAATTATTAATTTAATAGATTAAATAGAAGATTATTTTAAAACACGTCTCTGTTTTTCAAGCTTTTTTCATACTATAAACCTATTATTCCCCCTAGTCAAGTGGGTATTATGGGTGAATAAACTCAGGCTTATCCGAAGTATACTGTGCCCCATAAGAAAGACACTTAAAAACAGTAAAACTGTTGAGAGTCTTGCAAATACGTATAGAGTTTCCTACTAGTTCAGAGTTGGTTTCGAGTCGTCATTGGAAATCCCAGGAACAGCAAAAGAAAGACAAAAAGTATCTCCAGTATTGAAATCACCCTTAGCTAGCAAAAGACACTAACGCAGGTTAGTGTCTTTGTCTGTTCATAGCTTGCAATTTTATCATTACATCGAAATAGGACCCACTACCGGATGTGGAACATATGGCTCTTCCAGCGACGCAATTTCTTCAGCTGTTAACTTAATGGAAAGAGCGGCTACGGCATCTTCAAGGTGAGACATTTTCGTGGCACCGATAATCGGGGCTGTTATTGGTGCTTTCTGCAACACCCAGGCAAGTGCAATTTGAGCGCGGGGAACACCACGGTGCTCTGCGATTGCTGCAACTTTCTCTACAATTAACCGGTCCGTATTCGCAGTCGCATCATATTTAGATTTCTGGACTTGGTCGGTTTCGGAGCGATGTGTGGTTTCCGACCAATCACGCGTCAATCTCCCTGATGCAAGTGGGCTATATGGAATCACAGCGATTTTTTCTTCCTTACAAAGCGGCAGCATCTCTCTCTCCTCTTCACGGTATACGAGGTTTAGATGATTCTGCATGGATACAAACTTAGTCCATCCATTGTTCTCAGCTACATGTAATGCCTTTAGAAACTGCCAAGCGAACATGGCAGAAGCACCAATATATCTTGCCTTCCCGGCCTTGACAACATCATGCAAGACTTCCATCGTTTCTTCAATGGGAGTATTGAAATCCCAGCGGTGAATCTGGTATAGATCCACATAATCTGTTCCCAGTCTCTTGAGACTCTTGTCTATTTCACTCATGATCGCCTTTCGGGAGAGTCCGGCACCGTTTGGACCTTGATGCATCCGGAAATGAACTTTCGTCGCCAGGACAATTTCATCTCGATTAGCATAATCCTTTAAAGCCCGTCCAACGATTTCCTCGCTTGTTCCGTCTGAATATACATTTGCTGTATCAAAAAAATTGATCCCATTCTCCAGAGCTTGTTTAATAATGGGACGACTCCGCTCTTCATCAAGGACCCATGGATGGACCCATCGTTCTGCTTCACCAAAGCTCATACAACCCAGACATAGCCGAGAGACATCCAAACCAGTATTTCCGAGTTTCACATATTCCATTTGATTGTTCCCCACTTCCCCATAGATATTGTTTCCTTCAAATGTAGTTTACTCCTTGGAGTTAACTCCAATGCAAGCGAAATTATTACTCACTGCGGATGAATAGATGTCTTCATTGACCATAGCCGCTAAGCGCGGTAATCGTTACGCTTAATAGAGCAAAAACAATATAGAGAGGATGAACCTGATGTTGGAACACCATAGACAGACAATGGAGAATTTCGTGAACAAGCTGAAAGTTGACGCTTCATGTCTGGCGGTCATCACCTCTGGGTCGGTTGCCCGGGACCGGGCGAAGGAAACTTCCGATGTGGATGTCCATCTGTTGGTAACTGATGAATCCTACGAAGCGCATGCAAGAAACAACAACCTGTCTTATGTGGACCGGGAGGCCAGCACCTATGAAGGCGGGTACGTGGATGTGAAGGTGATTAATCTCCGCTTTCTGGAGCTGGCCGCTGAGCGCGGTAACGAGGCGACACGGTATGCATTTACCGGTTCGCAAGTACTTTTCTCAAGAATACCTGAACTGGAGCGTCTTGTAGCTCGAATCCCTATTTATCCCGAAGAGAACCGTGAGCGCAATTTGCAGGACTTCAGCGCGCAGATTCATCTGTATGCTTTTTATTTCTCTAAGGAAGCCGCCAAAAATAACGATGCCTATCTAATGGCGCATACGGTAAGCAATCTGGTATTTTACAGCGGGCGGATGATCCTGGCCTATAACCGTATGCTCTTCCCCTGCCACAAGGCCTTGCTTGATACGGTCGAGACCGCGCCGCACAAACCAGAGGATTTCAAACAGCGGGCTACAGAGCTTCTGCTTAATCCGAATGTCAATAAAAGCACACGGTTTGCAGCGATGATGCTCTCTTTCCACAACCCCGGGCTTTCCTCTGACCAGGCACTGGGGATCTATGTAAAGAACAATGAGCGCAACTGGATAGACCAGCCGCCTCCCTTGTCAGACCGTTAATCCGCACACAAAAAACAGTCTGATCCCTAGACCAGGTTCTGGCCACCGGATGCAGACTGTTTTCTTATTTACCTATAGCTCCAGGCCTGTTCGGCCATAGCCATCATTCGCGATTGAAGAGTTACCCGTTCCAAGGAACGCACCAGTCCAGCCTCACGGGTCCCGTCCATTATTTCAGCGAAAGCTCGAAGCTGGTTCACGTAATAATTCATTGGTTCAAAATCTTGAACTGTGCTGCGGTCATCCGGCAGATCATGGCGTATTTTCATAGGATAGAATCCTTTGAGCGGCCGTAAGAAATCGGGTACCGTCAGCACCGTCTGATCAAAATAAAGGGTATGCGAGGCGCGGTAAGGCAGTTCAAAGGAGATCAGACATTCCGCATCCAGCCCGCTGTCATACTTAAGCGATGCCTGAAAGGTCCAGTCGCAGCCGTCCGGACCGTCAAATTTCGACTGCCCGGAGATTTGCACATGTTGAAGCCCCACTATGTTCTCCACGAACTGTAGCCAGTAACAGCCCAGGTCGGCAAAGGCACCGCCGCCTTTTGACTTGATGCTGCGGTAATTCCCGGAATGTTGGTCCTTGGCAGGAATGGTTATGCGGGTCTTCAGACTGCGCAACTGGCCATATTGACCGGAATCAATGATGGATTTGAGCGCCTGCTGCCAAGGATGATGGGCCACCATCAGGCCTTCGACTAGCTTCGGAGCTGCAGGCTGTGCCGAAGCCGTCCTCAATTGTTCCGCCTCTGCGGTAGTCAAGGCAATTGGCTTCTCGACCAGCACATGCTTGCCAGCCGCCAGTGCCTTGAGGGCCCACTCTGCATGCAGGTCGTTGCTGAGAGCGATATATACCGCATCCAGCTCCTTCATTTCCAGCAACGCCTCAAGACTGCCTGCAACTTGGGGGATGTTGTATGCGTGAGCCAGTTCCGCCGCCTTCTCCGTGGTGCGGTTGGCAATAGCGGATACGGTAATACCATCAACATAACGAGCCGGTTCCAGCAGGGCAGGCCTGACGATATTCGAAGCACCGAGAATGCCGAGCCTGTAAGAGTGTGTCCCGCCTTCAGTCCTCATACATGTGTCAGTGCCGAATAGGTATTCAGGTACAGCACATTGCACTTGGAGCAGGCCGGGGACAACCCTTCATCCAGAATCCGCCGCAGCCGGTCATAACGCTCGGAGTTCCAAATATCCGTTAACGTTTGTTCGTTTACATTGCCGATGGACAACTCAGAAAAGAACTTGCAGGCGCTCACATCGCCATTCGGGGCAATATCGACCCGGGTGCTAAGCGCCAGACATTTCGAGGTGCTGCGGGACGCCATCGGCTTGCCGGCCACGAAATCCTCAATCTCATCGAAGTCCAGTCCCGGCTGGTAACGGATGCGGGTATTTTTCCAGGTGTGGGCATTGATCCGTTTCAGGTCTTCCGTCAGCCTGACCACATTGTCAGGTTTGATATGATACTTGAAGGCATGCCAGCTGCTGCGGTGGTCCGGGCTCAGCTCGGCAAGCCATTGGAAGCGCTCGTCATAGAACCGGTCCATTTCCAGACTGGTCTCACTGGATATATACCAGGGGAAGCAGAGCAGCACCAGATCGACACCCTTTTGCTCAAAGTATTCCACCATTTCGTATAGCTTGCCGATCATATTGTCATTGATCACATTATGCACCGATATTCTGCCTCTGAACTTCCCTTGCTCCCGCAAGGCAAGCAGCCGGTCCACAGCCTCGACCACTTTTTGAAAAGAGCCTTTCCCCCGCAACAGATCATGTTCTTCCTCGAAGCCCTCAATCGGGATCAGCAGTTCCAGATTGTCCGAGATCGCACACAGCTCCTCTTCATATTTAGAGAGAAGAAGGGCATTGGTGCAAATCGTCGTATCTCTGGGATGCGCCTTGAGCAGCTCCAGAATTTGCTGTGTATCGCGGTGAAACAACGGCTCTCCGCCCCACAAGTACAGCCTGGACTGTGCTTCATCGGTCTCCTCCAGCAGTTCGCTGATCATGTCCAGCCTCATGTCGAGATTCTGTTCGGCCTTGTCCATATCATGGTGATAGCCGGATTCATTCCACTGATAGCAATGCTTGCAACGAAGATTACAACGGTTGGTCAGCTTGAGCGACATAATTTCCGGCATCACCGTCTTGAAGCCGGGATCAAGCTTCCGCTCTCTATGAGGAACGACTACATTTTTGATGGTGCGTTTCAGCGCTTCAAAGGACTTGGCGTCCAGCGCTACTTTGCTGCTTGGTTGCATTAGTTTCTCCCTTCTGCTGCATACAGACGTTCTGCATAGCTTTTGGCATAATCAGGATACCATTCTCTGGACGTTAGGATGTTCTCCGATAACCTCCGCAGCAGTTCACGGTCAAAGCCAGCCTGCTTCCACTCCTCATAACGGATACCGAAGCCAAGCCCGACCCAGAGATCACTGTTGATTTGCTCGTGGGGACCGAACGGGTCCAGCAGCACGAGCGGAGTCCCGGAAGACAGTGAATCGACCAAGGCACCACCACCAGGTTTACTGATGACTGCAGAGGCCTGGCGGATAACACCATACATGCCTTCTGGATAATTCTGACAAGTCGGGAACCGGTTCTCCCCGCTGCCGCTCACCTTGGCAAAAGGAGGGAAGCTGTAGTGTCCGCTGCTGTCACGGAGCCATGTCCTCCACTGCGGGTCATTCATATAGTAATGTCTTCCGTGGATTTCTTCGCCGATCTCCTCATTGCTGTAAGCAGCTATATCAAGCAGGTAGCCCGCTGCCTCCAGCTCAGCAAATTTCTCGCGGAATGTTCCGATTCCCCAACCTCCGCCATGCACAACCAATCGGCCATTCCTTGCTGTCATGGGCAGCGGCTCGATACCCGTGTCAATTCTGCACAGCACCTTCCGATTCACAAGGTCATACATGTTCACTTCATGGTAGCCCTGCGCATACCCGGGGTTCAGTCTGCGGAGGTTCTTCCAGGAAGGAGAGAGGTCCGCATCGATATAGAGCAAATCGGCCAAGACTTCATAAGCCGCCGTTTCCCGGTACATATCCAGTACATGAACCCAGTGTCCGGAGAGTGTAATGAAATGCTGCCTTCCTTCCCCGCGCCAACGTTCAAATAGAGCTTTAACCACAGTGGGGTCAAGGCTGTTGCGGATATCCCCCGGTATTTTTTGCGAAGTCAGCGCCACGGCAAAATTCTCCCTGTAAGCTTTGCGGCTGTTATCTGTCGTCTTCTTCTTATCTTCAAACATTAAGGTTTCGAAGACCTCCACCTCCGCCTTGATTCCCAAAACCTTCAGCGCCCGTTCAATCAGCAGGCCAGGGACATAAAAGCCCAGCCCAAAGCCAGAACATAGTATTGTCACTGTATCCTTCATTGGCTGCTTCCCTTCATTTCCGCAAAATAGTATATCCGCTGCTTTGCAGCGCCTCGTCCAGCTTGACCGACAGCTCCTTCTTATGCGCAGTATCGCGGTAAGCAAGTGCCGCATACAGCTTGCCTTTGGTGCCTGCGGAGTGCTCCTTGCCCGGCGGATGAAGCGTTTTTGAAGTTAAAGGAATCACGCCTTCCCCGTTTTCCGCGAAGAACAGAATATTCGCTTGCTCCAAATGCTGCAGCAGCACTTCATAAGAGGCTTGCCCCATAGAAACCAGCGGGACCTGAATCAGAACTGTATGGATGTCTTCCCGGTTCAGATACCGGTCTACGCTGTGCTTGATCAGACTCATCGATTTCCGTGCGTTAATCTCGACCAGAGGCGCGATTGAGCCGTCGCGCAGCAGCATCGAATCCACACAGACATCGCCATAATAGCCATCCTTGTAGAGATTTCTCCCTATACTGTGCATGATTTCACAATAATTCTCCTGCTCCAGCCTATCCAGCAGCGCTTTGCCGGGAGACTGTGATTCTCCGAAGGCAAACCCGTTGTTCACCAGTTGCTGCACAGACACAATGGAGATTGCACCTGCTTGATCAATGTGAAATTGACAGGAGAAATCCATTTCGCGGTCAAGCAGCCGCTCCAGTACAAAACGGATTCGCTTCTCCTTATTCCTGCCGGATTCCAGATACCCGGCAATTCTGCGCAGGGTCCGCTCGGAATCTACCAGCTGGTTTCCTTTGCCGGAAACACCATACTCATCCTTGATCAGGAATGGGCCCTTCTTCAGCATTTGCAGCCCGGTATTCAGCAATTCCTGGACGCTGTCAACTGCTAATCCTACGTTCGGCAACGACAATCGGTCCCGCATCGCAATCGAGTAGGATTTGGTGTTCACGCTGCGAACCGTCTGCTCGTCCGGCAGTTCGGGCTGAAGGCGGTAGCGCCTTAGGGCATTCTGTGTTCCGGGAAGCACGGCAAAAGGGGAAAGCGACGCTCCCCCGGGTATCATCCTGGCTAATGGGCCTTCCGGGTCCAGTCTGTCCAGCAGCTCAAATATATTCAGACTCTCCTGCGCAGCACCTTCCTCTTGCAATGTCATCGGATACACATTGGTAGTGAATGCGTAGCCGAGGGAATGCAAATAATCGACCTGCGCTTTGTTCATGCCGTAACGGGTCAGCAGAACATCGCCGCTGCCGCAGAATACAAACAGCATTTCATCCATAGCCTGCACAATGGACATCCCGCTCAGGTCGGGAATGGAAGGCAGCGCGGCGAGGTCTTTCTCCCGCCAGTACCGTTCCGACTCAAAGCTGCCGCAATGCACCGTAGTCTTCATTGTCCGGTAAGTCCGGCAACATAACCCGTGAAACGGTCTACCGATTTCAAATGCTCCAGATCAAAGGTATCGAAATCAACTTCGATATTAAACTCGTCTTCGATCCTAAGAATAAAATTAATAATCTGGAGAGAATCCAGAGCAGCGTCAATCGTCAAATCGGAGCTGCCGTCAAGCGTTTGCAACAACGCTGGATCCTCCTTGATTTCCGCTATGATTTCAATAACTTTTTGCTGCATGTGTATACTCCTTTCTCTGTGCTTACTTGGATGGAATGAAAAGAATATACCAAATTTAAAACTGTTAATATATGGTTGAATGCGCCAAAATATTCAGTTATACTAGATGGATTCCAGACTACTAATCTTATTTATTCTTCTACTTCTAGCTGAAACGGAGGTTCGTCTATGGAGGTTTTTCCGGTAGTTGCTGGGGAATATCTATTTGACACAAATTCACCGGTTCAAGTGTTGCTGACCGAAGAATCGCTCACATCTGTTCTCCACCAGCATGATTTCATGGAGATCGCATATGTGCTTGAGGGAGAGGGCATTCAGCTTATCGCCGGGGACAAGATACAGGTTGCAAAAGGTGATCTGTTTGTCATCCCGCCTGAGGTATCCCATGTGTTCCAGCCCCGGGATCTGAGTGGAACACAGCCGCTGCGGATCTTGAACTGTATGCTCAGTCCTGAGGTGTTCAAGCTTCCTGCCGCTTTGCCGGCGCTCTTCACGGGGCTGTTCGATGAAGAACAGCAACGCCGGTTGCGGTTGCTGAAAGAACAGAAATCCTGGTTCGGATGCCACGGGCAGGGAATGGAACTGGAGGTCTTGTTCCGCCGCATGCAGGAGTTACATAACAACAGCCCGTCGGCAGATCCACTGAGGCTGTATCCATTATTATTCGAACTTCTAAGGATTGTCGAGCCTTGTGCGGGTGTTCCTTTCTCAGACCGTTTACAGCAGGCAGATGATCCGCTGCATGATGTAATTTTATATATGGTCAGTAATTTCAAGCAGAGAATTTCATTGAAGGAGATCAGCCGCTATATTTCCATGAGCTCGCGCCAGTTTCAAAGACTGTTCAAGCTGAAGACCGGCAAATCCTATATCCAGGTGTTTCAGGAAATTCGTATGAAATACAGCTGTGCACTGCTGATGTTCACAGACTTCGGCATTCAGAAAATTGCGCTTGAGGTCGGGATCGGAGATATGAAATACTTCTACCGTTTGTTCCGCGAATACAGCGGGATGACACCGGGTAATTACCGTAATTGGGGGCACAGCCATTTCTCAATTGCCAAGGAGGTGATAAGTTTTGCTGAACATCCTGCCCGTTAAAAGCACCCCCTACCCTACGCTTCGCAGCTGTATCGATGACTGTATCCAATCAGTGGCTGAATGGCAGGGTAAAGACAGCAAGTACATGTACGGCAATGCCTGGCAGTTCTCCTTCAAGCAACAACAGTCTTCAGGACAGTCCGTCATCGACCGGGTATCTACTCCGCGAATCAGCAAGGAGTATCTGGCGGCTTATCATGGGATAAATTTCACATATGTCAACCGTGAAGAGCCGGCGATGGACAAGTCTTTTCTGCTTGAAATGCTGGAGAAGCGGCTCGCTGGCGGCATGCCTGTTCTGGTAGGATTCGATTCCTATAGCTGCCCCTGGTGTCTGGCCTACCGTAGGCTGCATACTTCACATGCCTGTCTGGCTGTAGGCGTCGATCGTTCAAGCCGGAAGATTTATTTAACGGATGGCTACTACGGCCGCCCCCTGGAAACGGTGGATTTGGATGAATGGGAGTCCGCCTGCCATTTCTTCGCAGAGTTCAGCCTGTGCGAAGCATCGCGCCCCCTTGGGCAATGGCGCCTCGCCCTTGAGCATACGCTGCTGAATCAAGAGCATGAAGTCCAGCCGCTCCAGGTTGCGGAGCATCTAAGGGCCTATGCTGATGCCTACCTCGAGACAGGAATAATCGCCGAGAATCCCGAGGAATATAGTGCCTATTTCTTGCTGGCTGCCAACACCCTTCCGATCACACGGATAAGGTACAGCCTTTTCCTGAGTGCCATTTCCGCTGATCAAGAAGTGCCTGAGCTTACCCGGATTGCCGAGGGCTACCGGATTGCCGGGGAGATGTGGAATATGGTGAATCAATTTATGATAAAGGTGATGTGTTCGGGTAACAAACCGGCACAACGCGGCAAAATTCATAAGAAAATGCTTGAAATCATTCACTCGGAAGAAGAGCTGCTGCTTGAGCTGGTGCAATTAGTGAACCAACCCGCATTCAAGAGTTAGATTTCCCATAGACACCACTACAAATAGACCGCTCCTTATTAGGAACGGTCTTCTCTTATTACGCTTAGATCAAATAGATTTTAAGAAATCGTTAACGGCTTGAGTTTTTTAATCTCCGTTCAAACAACTACTTCTCTAATTGTTCCATGACCAGTGCAATGAACGACTGAACATAACCTTCCTGCTCTGCCTTGGGTCTGCTGGCCATCCATATGGAATGCTTGGTCACAGTGTCTCCTGTTTCAACCTTGGCTAACGTCCCCTGATCAAGATAAGGCTGTGCCAACAAGGAAGAGACAAAGGTAATTCCATAACCGGCTATCACGGCCAGAATCGTCTCGTTCACACCATTAAATTGCAGTTCGATCTTGGGTTGGCCTACTTTTCTGTCTTCGCACAGCCGAAGCAGTCTCTCTCTGGCCGCACTGCCTTCCTCTCTCATAATAAACGCCTCAGATACCATGTCTTCAAGGCAGACCTGCTGCTTGGCAAAAGGGTGCCCGGAAGAAACCACAAACACATACTCATCCTTGTACAATTCGCGGTATTCAAAGTTTCCCGTATTATGTGAAGGAAATTCCATATCACTGTAAATAGCCACGTCCGCTTCAAAGTTTATTAATTTTTCCATAGTTTCGTAAGAATTGGCGGTCGAAATCTGAATTCCAAGGTCGCGAAACCGTTGTTTAAATAAGGAGGCCCATCTGGGAATGAGCAGGCTTGTGGCAAGGTAATTGCCTGCGATGCGGATATTCCCTATCGGAAATTTGTGATAATCTTCAATCATTTGCTCTATTTGTTCACCCATGGCAAACAGTTTCTCAAGTGGCTGGATCAGCCTGTGTCCAAGTGGTGTGAGCGCCATCCTCTTTCCTCTCACTTCTAATAACGTAATGTTATTCTCCCGTTCAAACTTACGAATCTGTGCGGATATCGCGGGTTGGCTGATATGCAATCGTTCCGAGGCTTTGGTTACACTACCTGTTATCGCCACGTAATAAAACAATCTCAATACATGAAAGTTCATCTGAATACCTTCCTAACGATATGAATGGAACGCTGTATTTGTGCAAACAGGAATTTTCAACTATAAATATACATTATGAATATTAATTATTATATAATGTTTATTTATATTTTCTTATTTTATACTTACATCTATAAATAAGGGAGGCTTCGAACATGACAGAAACCGTATTATATTTAACCCGCCATGGGCAGACAGAATGGAATTTGCAGAAAAGAATGCAAGGGCATCAGAATTCAGCGCTTACTACCCTGGGAAAGCAGCAAGCTGAATGGTTGAAGGAACGTTTAGAGGGAGAGAACTTAGGCGCGATCTATTCAAGTAGCAGTCTAAGAGCATTGCATACCGCACAAATTTTGAGGGGAAATCGAACGCTGCCTATACAACAGTTGGATGAGCTGATGGAAATCAATATGGGGATATGGGAAGGAATGAAAACCGAGCAAATAGAGCAGGATTATCCCTTGCAATATGCTCGATTTTTCACCAGTCCTGATCTATATGTTCCTGTCAGCTTAGGCGAAACGTATGAACAGCTAGAACAAAGAGTGATTCCCGCTGTTGAGTGCATCCTTAAAGATAACCTGGGACAGCAGCTGCTCATTGTTACACACCGAATGACCTTGAAAGTTATAATGGCTCATTTTCTCAATAAAACACTGCGGGAAATCGGGGAAATGCCGGATATTTTCTCCACTGCTTTATGTAAAGTACAAGTAATAAATGGAATACCACACGTCGATTTGCTGGGTGATACTTCACATTATCGTGGAGCACAGAACCAGGGAAGCAGAACCGGTAAAGCTACTTGTTAGCAAATGGGAGACCGGTTCAGGTTGAGTTAAGACAAATTGCTCCTAAGGACTCCTAGCTTTTTCAAATTCAATATAATCGATAACATGCAGCTGAGTGAAACAAGGCCCATCCATAGGAATAGGGAATACGACATCCACACGCTAATCATGTAGTAATTATTGTTTAACAGATAAGGCCAGAACATAACCATTACCAGCAACATCGCTCTTAGGATAATAACAAGAATTACTATAATCCTTTTGTTCCTTGTCTTTTGAACATTTTTATTTTGCTTGCTTCCTCCAGCTAATTTAATCACCTTAAGACTGAAACTAATGGCTGCTAGTAAGGCCAGGAACGAAAAGATCAAATCAAGCAATATATAACTGTCATCGTATGTAAATTTATTCATTGGATTACCATTCATATTCTCATGCAGGTTATGTGCAATCAGTGATGGTGCAGTTGAATTCAAATTAGTTAATACTAATACGGCCTCAAGTTTCCCTATATCCATAATAAAATGTGAGGAATAATTAGGATTACTTCCACTGTGACTAATCACCCGTTCTTCTGGATCATTACTCCAACCGTATGAATAGTATTGGTTCTTCTCTTCATATCCAGCGGTTTGGAGGTCCACCTCATGAGATTGCCGAATAGCTCTCCTCAGACCCTCCGGGATATCACCCATTCCTAATTGGGCATTCATCCAATGCTCCAAATCCTTTATATTCGTCACCAAATATCCTGCAGCAATATTCCCATAATATCTGGGGGCATCATATTGGAAGCTTTTGCCGAAAAACACCCGGTATCCTCTGGTAAGCTGATCCGGTTTCTGTTCCTGACCTGTTGAAAAATAACTGTCCGTCATTTTTAGCGGAACCAGTATATTCTGAGTTACATAATTCTGATAGCTTGTACCTGTAACTTTCTCAATAATCATCGCCAGAATATCATAATTTACAGTTGCATACTGATATTCTGCCCCCGGGTATGTATCCAATGAAATATCTGAAATCTTATTTATGGTTTCGTCAAGCAGATTCTCAGTAGTTCCTTCAGGAATTAACTTTATACTCCAAGACGGAATCCCACTTGTATGTGCTAACAGCTGATCAATTGTAATATTCACATTCTCTTCTTGAAAGGTTGGGACAAAACGGGGAAGATACTCTGAGACAGCATCCGAATAAGCCAATTTCCCCTCATCTTTCAACAGAATAATAGCCAGAGCTGTAAACGCCTTAGTCGTCGATCCTAATTCAAATAACGATTCTTCAGTGACCTTCTTGTCTAGGTCAACATCTGCGTATCCGTATACTTTATAATCTGTATTGCCCTGCTTGGATGAGACTATCGCTACTCCTGGAGTCGCTGTTTTGGCCATAAGGGTCTCTACCATATGCTCCTCAGTATCATATTTCCCTACCGTAAACAACGTTCCAAACGCGCCCCTGTCAACAGCGGCAGTAATGATTACGATAAGCAAGATTACACTTGCTAGTGCTAAGCCTTTTCTCCTAAATAAGTTCTTCATTGTCTCTCCTCTTCATGTTCGTATTATTTCATACTCCGTACAGCATCGTTCTTCATTTAGTTAGACGTTATATTCCTCAACTTCTCTGCAACTATTTGACAGGAATCCTCTCCACTAACCGTTTACACAAATCTAAAGACAACCAAAAAAGCTCCTGCCAAAACATCAGCAAAAGCTTCTTTGAACTATTTTTAGACATTTCAGGTCAATTAGTATCTTCGTCACTTTTGTATTCTAAGATATCGCCAGGCTGACATTCTAAAGCCTTACAAATCGCCTCTAAAGTGGAGAAGCGAATCGCTTTTGCCTTTCCATTTTTTAATATAGACAGGTTAGCCATCGTGATTCCAACCCTCTCCGTAAGTTCGGTTACGCTCATTTTCCGCTTAGCCAACATCACATCAATATTGATTATAATCGCCATAGTTTTCACCTCAGACTGTCAAATCATTTTCAGATTTTAGTTCAATCGCCTCTGTTAAAAGCCTTTGGAGAACAGCAGTAAAAACGGCAATCACCATGGAGGCAAAGATAATAATCAATCCGATGACTATGATTCCAGGGGCATCATCCTTCTCCGCTATGAGATAGAAGAGTGGCATGCCTAACACATACACGCTGCTGATTGTAATCGCACAGTATTTTATATTTTTTAATACTCGTACTGATAATTCTGAGAAAGCTTTGTTCTTGTCAATATAGCCCAGAAGTTTAAAAGCTTGATACAGAGCAATGTAAAAAGGAATCGCCGATGCATATAAATCGAGATAAACGAGAAATTGGATGTACGTCATCTCCGGATACAATTCTGCTGCAAAATTTGCGATCTCAGGTACCAGAAATATGCACAAAGCCAGAACCGGGATTCCAATCAGAATAACTGCTGCCTTTAAAAAGAGTGTTGTTCCTCGTTTCATAAAAAGCCCCTCACTTATGTTTAAATTTAATATGACTTTAGCATATAATTTATCGTTTTTCAATAAATAATTAGTGAATTTAAATATATTATTGTTGTTAAAAGTAAAATCCAAAAAAAGCTCCTGCAGCACTATGCTGCAGAAGCTTTAATCTTTTCGTCACTTAAGCGCAACGCCCTTTACGCTCACTCAAATCTGCGACAACAGACCAGCTCTGTTGCCGGCTGTTTAAAACACTTTTGTCGTCCACGATTCGCAGTTCCAGGTTTCTGTCACAATATCGCGGTAAAACTCGGGCTCATGGGAGATCAGCAAAATACTGCCCTTGTACGCCTTGAGCGCACGCTGTAGCTCGTCCTTCGCATCCACGTCAAGATGGTTGGTTGGTTCGTCCAGTACGAGCAGATTTGTCTCACGGTTGATCAGCTTGCACAAACGGACTTTGGCTTTCTCGCCGCCGCTTAAGACCGCGATCTTGCTCTCGATATGCTTGGTCGTCAGACCGCATTTAGCAAGAGCCGCCCGAATTTCAAACTGCGTATAGGACGGGAACTCGGTCCATATTTCTTCAATACAGGTGTTGTAGTTCGCATCCTTCATTTCCTGCTCGAAATAGCCGATTTCCAGCAGGTCACCGAGCTTGACCGAACCGGAGATCGCCTGAATCTGGCCGAGAATGCTGCGCAGCAGCGTCGTCTTCCCGATCCCGTTCGCACCGACGAGCGCTATTTTTTGTCCCCGCTCCATGCGCAGGTTCAGCGGTCTGGACAGCGGAGAATCGTAGCCGATCACGAGTTCATTCGTTTCGAAAATCAGCTTGCCGGAAGTGCGCGCGTCCTTAAAGTTGAACTGCGGCTTCGGTTTTTCCCTCGCGAGCTCGATAACCTCCATCTTGTCCAGCTTCTTCTGCCGGGACATCGCCATATTCCGCGTAGCCACACTGGCCTTATTCCGCGCAACAAAGTCCTTCAGATCTGCGATTTCCTGCTGCTGACGTTTGAACGCAGATTCAAGCTGCGATTTTTTCGCCTCGTACACCTGCTGGAAATAGTCATAATCCCCCACATAACGGGTCAGTGCCTGATTCTCCATATGGTAGATCAGGTTGATGACACTGTTCAGGAACGGAATGTCATGCGAGATCAGAATGAAGGCATTTTCGTATTCCTGCAAATACCGCTTCAGCCACACGATGTGCTGCTCGTCAAGATAGTTCGTAGGCTCGTCAAGCAGCAGAATGTCCGGTTTCTCCAGCAGCAGTTTAGCCAGCAGCACCTTAGTCCGCTGCCCCCCGCTAAGGTCATGGACGTCCTTATCCAAGCCGATGTCGGTAAGTCCAAGTCCGCGGGCGGTTTCGTCGATTTTGGCGTCGATCATATAGAAATCCTGGCTCGTCAATGTGTCCTGAATGGTTCCAACATCCTCGAGCAGCTGCTCCAGCTCCTCTGGGGACACCTCACCCATTTTGCCATACATGTCGTTCATCTCTTGTTCCATATCGAACAGATACTGGAACGCTCCGCGCAATACATCGCGGATCGATTGTCCTTTGGTAAGCACCGCGTGCTGGTCCAGATATCCGGTCCGCACTCGTTTAGCCCATTCAACTTTACCTTCGTCCGGTTGAAGCTTGTCTGTGATGATGTTCATGAAGGTGGATTTACCTTCACCGTTGGCACCGATCAGACCGATATGTTCGCCCTTCAGCAGGCGGAAGGATACATCGGTGAAAATCGCGCGGTCGCCAAACCCGTGACTCAGCTTTTCTACGTTTAATATGCTCATGTATTTAACACCTTTTCCTTTATTCTTTATACTCGTCATATTATAAAGGCTAAAGCGCCACAACTCCATACGGTTTTAAAAAATCTTACATTTCCCTTAACCAAAAACAAGCCATCCCCTCACACGGTCTAAGGGGAAGGCTTGTTCAATTATGCTTCATTGCACTGTGGCTGGGCTGTCCCCGGAAGTATCAGAGCGCCGCAATCCGCTGCTGGATGCGCGGAAACAGCCCAAAGGCATTCTCGTAAAATACCTTCTCGTGATGCTGCTCAGGCACAAGCCGGCGGACGAATTCCGCATACAGGTCAATTGGGGCAAGCGGCCAATCGGTGCCGAACAACATTTTCTCGTAATGGTCGGAGTACACCAGTGCCCGGCGGAAATGGTCCATGAACAAGGGTTCGTTCATAAACCGTTCAAAATGGGGCCGGTCGCCGACGACAAGGCCGGACAAATCGGCATAGACGTTCGGATTCTTGGCCACCACTTCGGCAGCGTCCATCACCCAGGGATCGCCCAGATGGCAGATCATAAAGTTCACGCCCCGCTGCTGGTAGGCTAATTCATCCACGGTAAGAGGATGCGAATACTTAAGCAATCCATTCATCGAATACGTATCGCCGGTATGAATGACCACAGGCAAACCGTATTTGGCAGCCAGCTCATAGACGGGTGTATAGATTTTGTCATAGACGTAATGATGGTAGTACCCGGCGTAGAGCTTAATTCCCGCTACCTCGGGAGCTTGCAGCCGTGCTTCGATTCGGTCAAGCTCCTCTTGGACATGGCCCCCTGCAAGCATGTTCGGGTTGATGCCAACGCATTCCATTAAGAACGGCGGAACACTGGCTTCCAAATCAAGACCCATCGGATTGGGTGAAGTAGAGTCAGGAAAGGCACCCTTCGTCTGTTCCGTGACCCCCATACCAATACCGAGAACAACGTCGTTCTTGTCAAACTCCGCCTTGAGGCCAGCGGCTGTGTAATCGACCTTGGACAGATCCGCCGCTGTTTGATGAAAGCTGTCGATGTCAGACAGATGAATGTGTATATCAATGATCGGCATTTAAGCTCTCCTTTTCGTCAGTGGGACTGGCAAAGGCCAGCTTCAGGAGACCACGTACATCCTCTGGATTCAGAGGGATCTCCCCCATGATCAGGAAGATTGGCTGTGTCCAAGCGGTTTCTCCGTTCAGAAGTGGAAGATGATGACCCACATCATGAGCGAATACCTTATTGTTCACATACGCTGAAGCCCTCTGGTTGGGGTAATTATTCACAACATGCAGCATATCCTTACGTGAAGCCGCACCGACTCGCAAGATCCCCTTGGAATCCAGATGAGCTTCCACTTTCCCAAGAATGAATTTGCCTTCCCCGGGGAATTCCATCCATCCTTCGGAAAAAACAGGTGAAGGCTTGAAGTAACTATCCTCCGATAGCGAATACTGTGGCAGAACCATTCCACTTCCGTTGGTCACTGAATGGAGCATACAGAGCACCGGAACGCCGGGCAGCATAAGGTAATGCTGGTTGATTGTGATCCCCCGGTTTGCCTCCTGCTTTTCGATAGAAGTGGTTAACCGCAGGCCTTTCCAGACATTGCCGTGAACATCCTTCCGCTTCACCCATGCTGCGGTTCTCGTCTCCTGCTGCCGGCTGAATCCGCCCATTCCGGAAATTCCTACGCCGAGACCGCCGTACCAAGGATTCCACCAGGAACGCGGAACGGCTTCCGGGTAGGAGCTGTCCAGCCATTCTTCCCCTTGGTGCTTAAGGGAATACACCACGCTTCCGAACTGAGGGGCAGCCGCTATCGAGAGTACTCCATTACTCACCGTATAAACGGAACCCGCCGGACCTTCCTCGATCTCGCAAACAACAGTTGTTTCCGTCTGAGGGAACCAAAGACCCGACCGTTCCTGAATGCGATCCTCACCGCGATAGACGACCCGGACCTTCTGGCCGGAGTTGCTGTGTCCCGGTGATCCCATTTCCTCAGGAGAGAGCTCAAAGCCCGCAGAGCGTAAATCCTGCTCCCTTTGCAACTCGATACCAGCCGTTCTCCGCTCCGCTCCGCCATCGTTTTGCACATACAGATCGAGGCTTCCTGCAAGCGGGGTCATCTTTCGTTCGAGTAGTTCTGCCTGAAGCGCACCCCCCGCAAACGGATTTCCGCCGCCGAGTGTGAGTTCCAGATGATCGTCCAGCACCGGGATGACCGAATTCTTCTGCTTTCTGGCGAAGGCGCGGAATTCCGGCCACTTAGGAAAGGTGTTTAGTGCAAACACAGTTGCCTTTGTCCGCACGACCTCTCCAGCGGAAATCTGCCCAAGGTTATGCTCAAGCCCAAGCGTGTATTCCGGGCGAAGCAGCTTCAGAGAAGGGTCCCAGCAAATTCCGCAGGTGACGTTCTCTTCCTTGCAGAACATCCAGTTCTCCGTGACATGGTCGCTGTCCCAAAGACCCGGATCACCGGCGTACGCATCGCCCATGTCCACGTAATGTCCCTGATACGGCAGGATGAGCCGCTTGCCAAAAAAGCCGAAATTCGTCAGTACATACATATTCTCATCCAGTGCTTTGCTGCTGGTGTTGCAGATCTCATGATGAAACTCAGCGATTCCGTTTGCGGATAGCTTAGCCACTGTTGTTATCTCCATACCCGGGAATTCATCCGACGCGTAGAGCGCTTCGAGAACCTGGCTCTCCCCTTCCGGGTAGATCTTCACGCTGACGGCCTGCTTCTTAGAGAATTCTTCTGCGAACGGCTTGCCTAGCTTCGGAAAGGTCCACCAGAAGTTATGGCTGGAGCCGGGATATTCAATCCACATTCCATTGTCGGACTTGTTCATATGGAGCGAGAAGGCGCCGTTCACAGCGACCCACTGATCACCCTCCTGCCCGCCGAAGCGGCCCTGCGTTCCCTTCATTAGAACGGATAGTTTACTTGTGAAGGAGACCGCCTTTTGCCCAATTGGAACGGCCGTCACTTCAATATCTTGTGAGTAAAGCCCGTAGGACAACAGGGTGAAGGGTACCGGGATAGAGGCTTTGCTCTTAGCCGGAACCGTGAAGCGTACTGCACGTTCACCCCACTGCAGGAAATCCTCCTCCGGCAAGTCAAAAGCGAACTCCGCTTCCGAGGCGAAGTTATTCTCAACGTTCAGATACAGCTCAGCCGGACGGCCCGGATACAACTCCCGGGTTGGCAATACAATCTTCATCTTGACCGGAAATTTCGGAGCTACGCCAAGGCGGAACTCAGCCCGCTTGCCACCGATGATCCATTGGCTCGTCACAACCGGATGGGTCTTCTTGTCATTCTGCTCCTCCCGAACCGGATCAAGCTCGAAATCACCCTCTACAATGACCGTTTCTCCCGCAGCGAGCGTAAGTGTAGCGGAAAGATCAAACCGGATGTTCTTGTCGTTCTGGCCCTTGATCTCAATCGCCAGCTCGGAAGCAGAACGATTCTTGATCACATAACGAATCTTGTAAGCGGAGCCAAACACAAGATCATGATCGTCGATTTCAGTGGAGATTTCATAGTCAGGTGTATCAAGAGCGGTCAGCCCGCGACCGGACTTCTCGAATTCTGCCCGCAAGGAGAGTTCTCCCTTTTGCCAAGTGTAATCAAAGAAATCAAAACCACGCTCCCGCCGGCCATCCGGCTGAATGGGAAGTTCGCGGGTGCTGTCTGCGTACCAATCCAGCTCCTCGAAATAGGGAGCAAGCGCCTCCGTCTGCAGAACGGTTGGAATGAAGTTCATCAGATGGACGTAATCTTCATTCTTTTCCCAGAAGAATCCGCATTTCTTATACATCGGCACAGCCTTGGTGTTGCCTGCCCAGGTAAACAGATCGAGACGAGGCCACCCCGCTTCGACTGTCTTACGGACGGCGTTCAAAATCAGATTACGGCCTACCTTGTAACCGTGATAATCAGGTCGCACATTTAATAACGGTACGTACAAAGCCCCTTCATCTTGGCGGTAATGTGCAAAACTGCAGAATCCGACCACCTCTTTGCCATCGACAGCGAGAAACACATGAAGATTGGCCGAAACCTCCATCTCCCTGCGCACACTGTCTTCTGTTCTGTGGTTGGTACCGCCCCCCCAGCTTTCGTTGCTGCGGTTCCACATCTCTGCGACCGCCCCAGCGTAAGAAGGATCGTATTCAATAATGCGGATTTGTTCCGTAGGGATAATTGCTGTCATGAGCTCATCTCCTTATGTTTCAAATATGGATATGTAATCTTCTTTAGCAGGGCAATAATAGCCCTATAAGTTCTCATTATACTATTAATTGGAAGACCATTACGAGGGCTAAAACTCTTATACTTAAAGAATACATAGCACAGTCTGACCCTATTATAGGAAATAGCGGCAGCCATGGACGACGAAATTATGTCCGGACTGCCGCTGTTTTATTGGAGTATCGTTCTCTCTTAACCCATAACACTCAGCTTCTTGTTAGGTTGCTAGAGCAAGCGCGTTACCGCGCTGACTAGTTCAACCCGCTCGTCTTGCGGCCATGACGTCCGCCTGGCAAACCGGCATCCTGTCCCCTTCCCGGCTCCGGCACTAGCATGAGAATGACAATACCTGCGATGAACAGGACGACAAGGCTGAAGACCCCCATGTTCGTGTGGCCGGTGAGCTGCGCGGTGACTCCGATTAGAAGAGGCCCCAGAATCGATGCGAACTTGTCGAAAATATTATAAAACCCGAAAAACCGGTTAGCGTTCTCCTTCGGCACCATCCGTGCGAAGTAAGCCCGGCTCAACGCCTGAATGCCGCCTTGCGAGGTGGCGACCAGCATCGCAAGCACCCAGAAGTCGAACACCGACTTCATGAAATACGCGTAGATACATACGATGATGTAGACGCAGATACCGACATATAGCATGGTTTTGCCCGAGAACCGATCCGCCAGACGCCCGTACAACATCGCAAATGGAGCAGCGACGACTTGCGTGACGAACAATATAATAAGCAAATCAGTCGATTTGATGCCCAGATCAGTTCCATAAGCGGTAGACATCGTAATGATCGTCCCGACGCCGTCGATATAGAAAAAATAAGCGAGCAAAAAAAGGAAAATCGCACGATGCTGCTTGATTTGCTTTAAGGTCTCGTAGAGACGCTTGAAGCTGTTCGCGATAATTCGCGGCTCGCGGTTCAAGTAATGCTTCTGGTGTACATTGCGGAGCATGGGTAAGGTGAAGATGCCCCACCAGAGGGCCGTAATGAAGAAAGCGATCTGGCTCGACGCCGTGACGGAGATCGGCAGAATTTCTTGCTCAGCAAGAAGAATGATCGCGATGCTGATGATAAAAGGAATCGTGCTGCCTATATACCCGATCGCAAATCCGCGGGCAGATACCTTATTCATCCGTTCGTTGTCGGTTACGTCTACTAGGAACGCGTCGTAGAACACATTGGAGCCCGCCGACCCGACCGCGATGAACATATAGCAGATGAGCAGCAGCTCCCAGCTATCGTTCGGAATAAACGTGAGCAGCGCGGTAGCGACTATGCCGAGCAAGCTGAAGCAGGCGAAAAACGTTTTTTTGAACCCTTGGTAATCAGCAATTGTGCCCAAGATCGGGCCTAGCAGGGCAAGGATAAACGTCGAAACTGCAACAGCATATCCCAGGTAGGCCGTAGAATCCCCGGCACTAATGCCAGCATCCTGAGCTGCTGCTTTGTAGAAGAGCGGAAAGACTGCCGTCGAAATGATGATAGAGTAGGCAGAATGACCCCAGTCGTACCACATCCAGCTTTTTTCTTCCTTCGAATATGTACTCATAAACTGAGCCTCCTGAATGAACCGAATGCTTTTATGTGTAGGGAATTTTGGACTAGGTGAAATGACTCATAAAGGAAGTATAAGGCTTGAAATCGCAAAAATAACACGATATTTGTAAAAATTGATGGATATAGAATTTATAAAGAGCGATGAAGATGATCAAGAAAAAAAACAATTTAGGCATTAGTCGTTACAGAGATAGGGACAGATACATAGTATGGGGTATAAGTTAAAGCAAAGGAGGAACAACAATGAGTGGTTGTGCAGGATTTGGAGGGTATACTTCTACTACTGTCATCTTGGTGCTTTACATTCTGTTGGTAATTGTTCTGAGAACGTTCTAAAATGATATTAAAAAAACAAGAGCCTACGCTATGGAGGCTCTTTTCCCATTTATGTTATGTGTACAATAAAGTAATGACAAGCAGCTCGTACAGGACAAGAGTTAGAATCATCTCATCACTACTGTAAGAAGGACCTCCGAAAAAAGCACGCTGCCCTCCTTGCTTTGGAACTGCGAAATACAGTAAGCCTCTGTCACAATGCACAATTCTCCCGACGTAAACTTGACCGTCCAGGGTTTCAATTCTGACAATTTGATTACCATGTTGTTTGCATATATGCTGTAGGTGACTTCTAATGTTTTTTAAGTTTTGAACAGATTGGCTGTCTGCTTGATACAAAACTTTTTGCTGATATCCTGCAGTTTGGAAACTCATGGTTAACACTCCCTTCTAATAAACTAATACATCATATGCCTAGTGCAATTACGTGGTTCGTTGCTTTAGAAAAAAGTTCTATGAACCTCCCCTCTTCCTTTTATTTGAAATGAACCCGTTTTATTTGGTATAACATAAGCAAACTGGTAAGGAGGTGAGCTCATATGAACCATAAACTGCTTAAAGCACTGAATAAGCTGTACAAATATCCTAATTACGATTACGACAGAGAGAGGGAAGTAAGCGTCTACCTGGTGGATACCCTGTCATCCCGATCGTGAACTGCTGGAACAGCATCATTGGCAGGCTAATGATATCGGGCACATCACACATGATTCTGTGATTCTGTGTGCGGGTTCAGCCACAACGATGAAGGCTGGACAAACGCATCCTATATTAGATATGCCATTCACTTAGGGAATGTATATGGAAATAGTCCAATCGGCGCCTATGTGGACATAACCGAGTTTGCGCAAATCATAAAGAATGAGCCTATAATCCCGAGTAGTGAGGATATTGCCGTTTTTAATCGGCTGCTCCGCAGTCTCGCTGAGGCGCCGGAAGATGAGACTCCAGGTAAATATGAGAAACGCCTAACCTCCATGAAGCTGGTTAAAGGAACGGCAGGTGTGCGCCGGGGTATCCTGCAATCACTGGCAACGGTCGGCATCCTGCCCAATCAGGTGTTGGAGCTTCAAGCTGATCGTTGGAGCAATAGGGAAGACATTGTAAACGGAGAACTGCAGTTGAACAATACAAGAGGCCGGTCCGACATGGAAATGCCGTGGGCGGGATGGTACGGAGACCTTGGGGTGGATTGGGACAAGGCGCAGCAGTTATTTGGCGAATGGATACAGCCCTAATATTAAAGCGGAGCTGCACAAGAAAGTCGGCAAGAAACTACGAGCAAGAACAATGGTGTTAGATGCATGTAAAAAAGCGAATTTCACGACTGTCCAACTTTTGAAAACTTCATAGCCGTTTCGATTATTGGAAGGGAGTACACCTATTTATGGATAATCTAAAAGCGATTTTGCAAGAAAAAGGGGTTCAATATGAGATTATTCATCATGAAAAACAGATTCGTACAGCCCAGGAAGGCGCAGATTATTTTGGAATTGAAATAGGTCAAACAGCACCCACTTTGGTTCTCAAGTCAGAAAAAGGATATTTTGCAATGATTGTTTCTGGAAATCGTGGGCGTGTAAATTTAGAAGAAGTGTCAGACATTTTAGAATGCAACCAATTGAAAATGGCAACCCCAAAAGAAGTCCAGCAAATAACTGGATACACTGTTGGTAGTGTCTCCTTAGTGCTTTCTTTGCCTTGTATCGTAGATAGAGGGCTTTTTTATTATCCATTTGTTTACGGAGGTACGGGAGAACCAGCATCGACATTGAAGATTGCCCCAAATGATTTAGAAAAACTAAATCAAGTTGTCGCTTTTTGGGATTGATTAAAAGAAAATCATCTTACGCCAACTTGATACTCTAATTATCTAATAAAACAACAATAATTACGAAAAGAGCCAAAAAGAAACATACTGTACCCGATAGATCATCGTTGGCTTCACTATAAATATTAATGCTATTTTCAGCATCATCATGGGCAGTAAGATTATATGAGTCATCAATCCAATCGCCATTGCTGCGCGCCAGCAAATCGCCTAATTCTTCATCTTTAGGCTCAGCAGTTATTTCCTCTTCCACCTTCTTGGGTGGATTGTTCTCAGCAGCGCTACCTCTATTGTCATTTAATTTTGATGTGCTGCAAGCAATCAGGGATGTTAGCAGTAGTGAAACCAAAACAACCATAAACATACGTGATAGAAATTTCAAAAATAGCCTAAGTTTGTTTTATTTTCCACAGTCTAGTTTCTAGTACCCTCTTCCCCACTAGTGAAAAGTCAGCAAAAAGCGGCACATTTAAGTGCCGCCTGCGAATTATGATCTATAAGAGTCATGTGTGGGACGAAACAAATCTTCCTCGGAATCTCTGACCATAGAAAAGTGTTCCACATTGTAGTGCCCATGTAACGTTTTATTGTGATGCCTGATGATCTGTTCTGCACTTAAAACATCAGTGTCCGTTGTAGAATGTCCATCCCCAACCAAGGTGACATCCATATTACTGACCGTAGCAGTCCGGACTGCAGTATCGATGCAGTGCTGAGTTTTACACCCCATAATGACCACATGCCCAATCTGCTGATCTTTCAGGTATTGAAGAAGTCCTGTCCCGTGAAAAGAATTGGTTGCCAGCTTATCAAAGACTTTGGCATCCGCAGACTTATTGATTTCATGGTGCACTTGAAAACCTGCACCTTTTCCCTCCGCTACATCGAGGTCCCTTACAAACACAACTTCGACACCTGCTTCTTGGGCTCGTTCAATCACTTTATTAATATTCCGGATAAGCTGTTCTTTGTTAAATACCGCACTTTCCTGCTCATTTCCATCGATTAACTCTTGCTGCGCATCAATAATTAATAATACCTGATTCAAATTGATTTTCCCCTTTCAGATGGCGGGGAACGTTAACGGACATGATTAGTTAGACGTTATCCCCATATTGTTTTTTTCGCTGGCATTGTTTTTCATAATATCTACCTCCCGAGAAAAATAGTGTATCCACTTTAGGGTGAACCTTTAAGACTTTATTAGTCAGGTACCGCAGAAAGTCCGGTAGGGTCTGGTGGATTCCTCTGGCAGTGAATTGTAGTCATCCTGATCTGAAGAGTAGGCGTATGGGTTCGCAAGCACACCAAGAAGCCGCTCCAGCACACTGAAGTCCTCTTTTCTCACTGCTGCTTCGAGCGCTTCTTCTACCCGGTGGTTGCGTGGAATTACCGCTGGATTGCTGGCGCGCATTACCTGCTGCGAAGCGTCTTGCGATTCCTGCTGCCTGCCCAGTCTCGCCTGCCAAAGTTCATACCACCCCGTAAATTCAGATGTTCCATGCAAAACCGTTTCTTCCGGCTTATTTAAAGTTAAGGCACGGAAAGTATGGGTATAGTCGGCACGATACTGTTGCATCATTTCCAGCAAGCCTTCGATAAGGGATTCATCCTGCGGTTCTTCGTTAAAGATTCCAAGCTTCGCCCTCATTCCTGCGAGCCATTGGCTGAGGAAGATCTCTTGAAAATCTGCAATCGCATCCTCGGCAAGGCTGATCGCCTCGCCCTTGTCTTCATGCAGCAACGGCAGCAGCGTTTCCGCAAATCTTGCGAGATTCCACGCAGCAATCCCCGGCTGATTTCCATAGGCATACCGGCCTTGAAGATCTATCGAGCTGAATACTGTCGCAGGATTATAGACATCCATGAAGGCACAAGGACCGTAGTCAATGGTTTCTCCACTTAGCGCCATGTTGTCGGTATTCATCACTCCATGAATAAACCCGACCAGCTGCCACTTAGCAATCAGCTCGGCCTGACGTTTGATCACTTCCCGAAGCAGCACAAGATAACGGTTCGGATCAGAATCAGAGTCAGCTCCCGGATAATGTCTTTGCAGCGTGTAATCTGCCAGAGCCTGAAGATCCTTGTCAGTGCCCCATGCGGAGACATATTGAAAAGTACCGACACGCAGATGACTGGCAGCTACACGAGTCAATATAGCACCCGGCTGCTCGGTCTCGCGGAATATGGACTCCCCTGTAGTGACAACCGCCAAGCTGCGGGTGGTAGGAATACCAAGCGCATGCATGGCTTCACTGATAATATATTCGCGTAGCATTGGCCCGAGCGCTGCCCGTCCATCGCCTCCGCGGGAGTATGGCGTTCTACCTGCACCCTTAAGCTGAATATCAAATCTCTCGCCTTCTGGCGTAATCTGTTCACCAAGAAGCACAGCCCTGCCATCACCTAACCTGTTAAAGTGTCCGAATTGATGCCCTGCATAAGCTTGGGCAAGTGAATCAGCACCTTCAGGAATTTCGTTGCCTGCAAACACTGCAGCACCATCATCGCTACGCAGTGCCGGACCCTTCAACCCAAGAGATGCTGCCAAGGTTTCATTGAAAATCACCAGCTTCGGCAGTCTTACGGAATCCGGTTTGAGCCTTGTATACAGCGATTCGGGAAGAGAAACATAACTGTTGTCGAAATTCCATCCTGCATCTATTTTCTCAGTCATAATATCTCCTTTATCCGAAATTTATTCTTCACAAAGCATTTTCTCTGATTTCATTTAGTTCAGCTGTATTAAAAACACCTGCATGATACAGGTTGAAAAATTCCTCCGAAACACTTTGATCAAAAATAATCATGTCATCCGTATTTACGGTGACTCTAATCCCATTATCATATAATTTTCTAATAGGATGCACGTTATAACCTGCTGCCCTGCAAAGTACAACATTACTTGTCGGACATATATTAAGCTGAATTTTATGATCACATAACCAATTCATAATGCTTTGCGAGCTGGCAGCAGCTATGCCGTGCTGAACTTGATCGAGTTCAAGTTCTTCTACAGCCTCTTTGACTAATTCAGCTGATCCAAATTCGCCTACATGCGCTTTTAGCAGCAATCCTTTTTCTTTCGCTTTTCTGTATACTTTTTTGAAGGAAGGAACAGCAAATTCATCGCCAAACATATCCAACGATTGGAAATAATTCTGAGCGAAATATTGATCTAACTTTTCATTTATCTCATCAATAGGAGTATAGGATAAGAATGCAATTTCCGGTACAAAAGTAACATCTGGAGCAACGCTTTGATGAATCCTTTTTAATGCTTTAACCAAATCCTCAATGGATTGATCATAAAAAGCCTCTTCTCCTATTGAAACGCTCATATGAAGCAGCTGTACACCATCCAACTTTGCCTGCATAAATGCGGCTTCGAGACGTTTTTCATACCCTAATCTTCCCTGAAATAATGGTTTTATGTATTGCGCATTCCATTGATTCATTTCATCCAGATCTTTAAACTTCGGACAATCAGGTATTTTCACTCCGGCCCATTCTTCGATATACTTCTTATTACCGCCTCTTGGAAGATGGTTGTGCAAATCCCCTTTTGGTATTTTTCTCATCTCAGCCAAATCATTACTTTCCAACGCTTTACAAAATCTTTCCTTCATCCTGCACCTCCTGAATACCGCTCCTCCAGTTCCAAAATCCCCCTCCATTGCTCCTTTTCCTTATCTCAAGTATTTAAGTTCAATTTATATGTCGCTAAAATTCCTTGGATGTAACCGGTCAGCTCTTGTGCCGCTTGCTTATGGGCCAAAACCCCGGGATGGCTTCTTGCACCTATAGTTTCATTCGTCATATTCGGAAGTTGAAATACAGAAACCTTCTTGTCGCCTGTTCTCTTGGCATAACGGTCTACACCACGATGAATCGCCGGCATCATCGGGATGCCCAGCATTCCATAGGCCCAGATGATGTGCGCAGTTTTATTATTAGTTCTGAGCTTCAGAAGAAACTTCTCAACAGCCAACTCGAATGCCGCCAAATCCGCTTCATTATAAGTCCCGTCCTCATTTAGCCGTTGATTATGAATCTTCCCGCTATCTTCATCGTGCCATCCCGGAGAATGAAAAGCACCGTCATCATTGGTTCCGAGATTAACCACCACCACATCCGGCTGCCAAGAATCAAAATCATTTGCTGCAAAAGCTCCTAACGCTGCATTTTTCGCACCGGCAAGCAGCCCGCATACCTGCTCGTAGGTTTCAGGAAGATTGGCATGCGGATTATTATCCCAGCTAGTAAGCACTCCCCACCCGCTTTGCGAAATAACCCGATATTCTGCGTTAAAAGCGTCAGCCGTCATTGCCGTATAATTATGTATTGCGCTGAACCACATCGGAATCCAGTCTTCTTCACTTTTGCCTCCGACGACGCCTTCCCCGGAAGTAATGCTGTCGCCAATAAACTCAAATTTATAGGGCCTAGCTTCAACAGGCACAAATTCCCCATCCGTCTTCACGGCGTGGATTTGCATGTAGCAGCCCGGATCTCCGCTCATAGCCTGCACATCTTTTACAACCCGGACATTCTTCGCAGCATTCTCATTCATCCCTCTGAACACACAGACCCAGTACCTTCCGGCGGTTAACATTTGTCTGCTTACAGGTACAGAGTTGATGAGTATACTAATCCAAGGCTCGTACTGGTCATATCCGGACTCCACTTCAATCCAGAGCTCCGAAGCCTTTACGTTGAATTCAACCGCACTTCCTGTCCAGAACAAGGTTACCGGATCCAGGCAGCCTGTTGTTCTGCCATGAACCTTCAAATGTTCGATCCCGGAGCATGGATATGTCTGCAATGCTTCATTTTTGTGCATCAAATTCCCTCCAATTTACGGTTTTAACCCACAGGAGATCTGTAAACTTCTCTACATCCATTGATACATCATAACAATAGAGGAGATCAGGTTAGTCAGCCCATGCAGGACCCAACCTGGTATAATCGAGCCGGCAGATAACTTCTCGTCCAACAGTCCGATGCTCCAGCCCACAAAGCCTGCAAGAATCATTACAACTACAGAATGAAAAAATCCGGCACTACTGTATAACATAACAGCATGTACGGCGCCAAACAATAGAGCCTGGGCACTGTTCCCAATTGCAAATCCGAACTTCGAGCTTAGCCGTTTGCCAATGAATCCGCGGAACAGAATCTCTTCGGACAAACTCGTCTGCATCCATGAATAGATCAACGCCGGAATCAGCCCCTTAAGACCTGTACCGTAAAACTGCGAGCTGGCCAAAGTATCCTTATCCAGCATATAGATTGTAGTAAGCATTCCCAAGCTGGTGAATATAGTCGCTGTAAGGATGAAGCATAGGATGAACTGCCTTCTGGAAACCACTTGAGGTTTCTTCCAGCCAATCCACTTTACAAACGAAGATGTCTTTCTGCTTGTAAAGAACCAGTATACATAGGGAATAGAGGTGAACAAGATAAGCTGAAGGACTGCACTGATGAGCAATGACAATGTCAACGGAATAACCTCCTTTTAATAAAGAACAGCCTCACTTTATCATGGACTGCTTCTCTGAAACGGGAGGAGACCGTAACTTGCCCGGTTGATGGAGTAATTGGCATCTGATAGCTACCCGGGCACTGGCAATACCGCCAGCATCATGAACTGCTGATCCTCATATCTGAAACTGACACTTCCTTGAAGCTGCTGAACGGCATACTCAATACTTTCGATTCCGAACCCTTTGCTGCCTAAGTTCCGCTTGCTGGATAAAAAGGAGCCATGTCCGTCCTCCGTAAGCAGAGATGCGGGATTCTTCAGGGAAATCACCAATAATCCGTCACTATAAATCACTTCCAGTTCAATTGAATACGGCCCTGGCTGGGGTAATCTCTGAACTCCTTCAATCGCATTGTCGAGGGCATTGCCAAGGATTATCGCAATATTCACCTCTTTGCCTGCAAGCGACAAGTCCTGAGGAATGCGAAAATGAGATTGCATTGCAACCTTATTCAGTTCGGCTATAGCGAACTTCTCGTTATAGATCGCATCAATAGCTATGTTTCCAGAAGAGATAAATTTTTCTCCCGGCCTATGCTTCAAAGCAACCTCCGCAACATAAGCGCTGGCTTCTTGTACAGCTCCTGCTTCCAGCAGAGAATGAATGAGGAGCAGAACATGATTCAGATCATGGCGCAATCGCTTTGCTTCTTGATTCTCTTTCAGCTTACCTGTGTATTCCGTCACTTGCTGCTCCAGCACATGATTATGGAATTCTACCTGCATCCGTCTCATTAACTTATGGTACATAAACATTACAGCAATGTTAATGACAAGAATACCTAACAGAATGATCACAAATTCAAGCGGGATATTGGAAGGCTTGAACCCATTCCCTCTTATATTGACAATAATAATGAGCAAAGAGCCGGCCGAAACCAGATCCAGCACAGCCCAATCCTGATTCGACAGTAACGTTGTGTTGTCAACTTGGAATAGCCGCAACAATAGCAGGCATAACATGATGCTTAGCAAAATAACAACGATGAAACTGAAAGACAGCCATAGGAAATTGGCGTTATCCACTCTCTCGGGATCGAGCGGGATATGCTGAACCCCGTACCACACCAGCATTTCAATAACAACTGTAAATACCGTATAGAAACTGCTGAAGAACAGCTTTTGCAGTACACTGCCGCGAAAATAAACGGTCGTAATCAGACTATACACTAGGAGGTGAAGGACAACCGAAACAACCGGCGGCAAGCTGGCTGCGGTAAGTGATTTAACCATATAAACGAGAATAAGGCAGCCTACGAATGACTTCTTGCTCCTGTTCAGGATTAGAAATTTCTTTAGAAAAATATAGAATGCAAACCCCTGCGGAGCATAAATAAGGATGAGCATAAACACACCGAGCAAAAAGTAAGGACTATTCTCCTGAATGAAAGACATCTATCTAAGAAGCCTCTTTTCTATAAAGGCATGGTACGACCGTAAAGAATCAGAGCTTCTACTGCGGCTGACAGGAAGTTCCACTCCGTTCTTCAATTGAATAAGCTCTTTACTTAAAGACCGGACATAGAACCAATTTACAAGGTATCCCGTATGTACGCGACAAAAATCATGCGGCCAGAGCCGTCCCTCCAACTCCCCCAATTTGCCGTAATATGAATAAGTAGCGTTTTCAGTACACAGGACCAATTTTTTTCCCCGTTCTACCGTGATATACATAATGTCATCTACTTTTAAATTATAGTCCATATGATGAATTGAGAATGACAGCACATTGCTTCTTTGCATGCATTGCTGGACAGCCTTGACTGTCGCGGCCTGCAGTTCATGTTCATCAATGGGTTTCAGCAAATAACGGAACGGATGAACCTCAAAGCTTCTTCTCATATAGCTGGTGTGGCTGGTGACATAGATGATTAACACCCCGGCATCTTCTAGCCGGATCTTCTCTGCGACTTCTATGCCGTTATACCCGGGCATCTCCATATCCAGATAAACAATATCGTAAGCAGTAGAGCTCATGGCCGTAAGCAAGGATTCACCTGACTCAAAAATCTCAATGGTGCCAGTTATCCCCTGCAGGTTCATCAGCAGCTTCATTAGCAATTCTTCCAATCTTGAGGCCTCTGTCCTCTGATCGTCACAAATAGCAATGTGAAGATTCATAATATGTATCCCTCCAAGTGAACGTATTCTATCATATTATCAAATGGAAAAATATGAAGATCAAGTGTGATAAAAAGCGCAGATAACATTCCTATATAGGAATATCCTGTATAGGAGGAAGGTGGTCCACACGAAAACATCAGGTGGTTTCTTGATCTCTCAGATCAAACAGCTCCAAGGCAGAGTTTTTGAAAAAATGTTAAAAGAAAGCGGTGTGGACGCGTTTAACGGTGCACAAGGAAGGATTTTGTATGTGCTGTGGGAACACGAGAGGCTTACGATTTCCGAGATTGGCCAGCTTACCTCGCTTGCAAATACTTCTTTGACCAGCATGCTTGACAGAATGGAAGAAGGGGGGCTTATTGTTCGAATTCCAGACAACCATAACCGCAGGCAAACTTTCATAACGATTACTGAACAGGCCAAAGCATACCGTGAGGCTTACGATCTCGTATCTGAACAAATGAATACTTTGTTCTATCAGGGATTCACAGAATCGGAGGTTACTGCATTCGAGAAAATGCTGAGCAGAATTGTTGATAATTTGAAATGATGAATTGGAGGAACCCGAAATGGAGCAGCAAACCAAAGAAGCTATCATCAAATTAATTGAAAATAGCCGTGATGCCATTGCATGTTCAATTGACAGTGACGGATTTCCAAATGCCAAAAATATGTTCAAGATCAAACATGAAGGCCTAAAGACCTTCTGGTTCTCGACAAACACGTCTGCAATCCGCACCAGCCAATGGATGCACAACTCCAAATCTTGCATTTATTTTCTCGACGCCGAGGACTTTCACGGATTGATGCTTACAGGGCATATGAAGGTATTCCTTGATGATGAAACGAAGCAGAACTTCTGGAAAGAAGGCGACGAACAATATTATCCGCTTGGGCCAACCGATCCGGATTATTGCATGCTGTGTTTTACGGCAGAGAAAGGGAACTATTATCATGGGCTGCAGAAGCATTTGTTCAGCGTAGAGGAATTGCAGGATTATAATCGTCATGCCTTATAAGGCGTGCCCGGTACGAAAATTACGAAACCATTCCGTATCGGGCAACTCATGCCTAATTATTAGATCTCTTTTTAACGGTTACGTACGACGCATATATGCACGCACGGTGATGGGAGCGAAGATCGCTACGATTACAGCCGCTCCGACGAGGGAGAAGACAAGATCTGTGCCCATTGTCCCCGAGTTGACCAGCTCCCGGACGGCTGTTACCAGATGAGAAATCGGGTTAATATTCACGAACCACTGGAGCCAGTCCGGCATGGTATTGACCGGCACAAAAGCATTGGAAAGAAAGGTGAGCGGGAACAGCACAATCATGGATATCCCCTGCACACTGGAAGCCGTGCGTGCTATTACGCCGAAGAAGGCGAAAATCCAGCTGATCGCCCAGGAACATCCGATCACGAGGAGCGCAGCGATTGCTACATGCCCGATCCCGCCTTCGGGACGAAAGCCCAGAAGATATCCCATGACAAAAGTAAGTACAGTCGCTATGGTGTACCGGACGGTGTCGGCAAGCAATGCTCCTGCGAGCGGGGCAATCCGCGAGATCGGCAGTGACTTGAACCGGTCAAACACTCCCTTTTCCATATCCTCCCTGAGCTGAACGCCTGTAACTATGGAAGTCGTAATAACGGTCTGTACGAGAATACCGGGGATGATGACCGGCAAATAATTATGCACATCTCCAGAGATCGCACCGCCAAAGATATAAGTGAACATCAGCGTGAAAATGATAGGCTGAAACGTGACATCAAACAACTGCTCGGGTGTACGCTTGATTTTCAGCAACCCCCGATAGGCCATTGTTAGTGAATTGCGCACCGATTGGCTAAAGCTCGAATGATTTTTCAGCTTTCGTTCGGCACCCGGTTTAATGATTGTACTCATACTGTTGTTCCTCCACTTTGTTCGATTTGCCGGACGCCTGAACCGCGTCCTCCTGTACACCATGGCCCGTGAGCGTCAGAAATACCTCATCCAGCGTTGGTTTCTGCACACTTAATTCGGCTAGCGGGATACCTGCTTCGCGCAGCGCGATCAACAGATCGGTAACCCGGTCGGCGTTGCCCATAGGTGCAGTGATTTTCGCGACTTCCGCCGAAAGACTGGACGGTACCTGAAGCACCTGTTGCACAAGCCGGCGGGCATTCGTGAGATCTTGCGGATTCTGAACCTTTAAATGCAGCGACGAGCTTCCGACAGAGGATTTCAGTTCATCTACGGTACCCTCGGCAACCACACGGCCATGATCGATAACCGCAATCCGGTCGGCCAGTTGATCAGCCTCTTCAAGGTATTGCGTGGTTAGCAATACGGTTGAACCCGACTTCACCAGCCGCCGGATCGTATCCCACATTTGGTTGCGCGTACGCGGGTCCAAACCGGTCGTGGGTTCATCCAGGAAAATGAGCGGTGGCTGCGCAATCAGACTTGCGGCCAAATCCAGCCTCCGGCGCATACCGCCGGAGAAATTTTTGAGCGGACGTTTCGCCGCTTCGGTGAGTCCGAATTCCTCCAGCAACTCTGCTGCCTTATGACGTGCCTCGGCACGTCCCAGTCCGAGCAAGCGGGAGAATATAACCAAATTCTCTGTCGCACTGAGCGACTCATCGACTGAAGCGTACTGGCCGGTCACCCCGATCAGCTGACGCACAATCTGCGGTTCCTTTACCACATCATGTCCGAAGATCCGCGCCGAACCTGCATCCGGTCTTAGTAAGGTCGCCAGCATTCGGATGGCTGTGGTCTTCCCCGCTCCATTCGGACCCAGCACACCGTAGATCGAACCGGTCCCCACTTTCAGATCCACACCGTCTACCGCCCGGTTGTCTCCAAAGACTTTGACAAGTCCCTGCGCTTCAATGGCCCAATCGCCGTGGTGTGGTGCTGTTTTCGTTAATTGATTCATTTGCAATTCCTCCTAAACAACTGAATATATAAGGATGGTAAGCCCCTTATTTAAACTGAATATAAACCTGCTATGTATTTCCTCGGTGCTGCTTTATTATAATCCCGCACCTGCTAGGATCTTAACGGTCTGTGAGATGATTTAAATCTCGGCCTCGGGATGGATAAACCAAAAAAGCCGATCCTCTCGGAGCGGCCCATAATCACTTTTTTTCAAGGAAGTTTCAATCCTAGTCATTTTCATCCGAATCGCTGAACAGCTCACGCAGAACACTCTTTCTATTTTCGAGAAACCGTCTTGTGATCATGTAATGCATCGTCTCTTCATAACGAATTTCCCCAACCGGATCTTCATCGAAATTCAGAATCTGGGCATCCGGATAACCGAGAAGAATCGGCGAATGTGTAGCTATGATGAACTGGGCTTCATGTTCCAGATCCTTAATAATACGGAGTAAGGCCAATTGCCGTGCTGGCGAAAGAGCCGCCTCCGGTTCGTCGAGTAAATAGATCGCCTTTTTGCCGAAACGATGATTAAAGAGTGCCAGAAACGCCTCACCATGGGATTGCTCGTGCAACGAACGCCCACCATAATACTGCAAGCTCTGAGGCATAGTATCCAGATGAGAGGCAAAGTGATAAAAGGTCTCTGCCCTGAGAAAAAAGCCGTTCGTAACTTTGGGCAGCCATGATAAGCGAATATGATCTCCCAGAGCAGAGTGGGAAGCATCCACCTCGTAGAGGTTGTTCTTGCTGCCTCCTGCTGTATTAAACCCGCATTGATAGGCCATGGCCTCCAGAAGGGTTGATTTGCCCGAACCGTTCTCTCCCACAAAGAAGGAAACGTTTGTTTTGAATTCAAGAGAGCTCAGGTTCTTTAAAGCTGTAATGGAAAACGGATAACGGCTATGGTCCATTTCATGTTTCCTCAGAATTTCAAGACTGCGCAAGAACAAGGTACCCTCTCCCCACCATTTTTATAGAATTGTTCCATCGTTGTTCTTACCATACACCTGCGGAATGTTTGATCTGCCGGCCGCTGTAGTCGTAAGAATTTCTTGATTTCGTTCCGCTGTTCGCGGCTAAACGTCTATTCAGTCTCAGTGCGCTGCCGGGACGCCAGCCGCCGAAACTGAATGAAGATAAACAGAGCGGTCAGCATCACGACTATTCCTGAACCGAGGAACCATAGCTGCACGCCGTATTCATCCACCACGGGTCCTGCCAACAGAAGTCCAACCGGTGAAGACAGCATCATAATACTGGTCACGAGTGAAATGACGCGGCCCAGCATCTCCGGCTCGAATGAACGCTGAATCATCGCCATGAAGGGGCCATTGAAGAAGGGTGCGGCACTTCCCATGAAGAACGAGAGAACCGCAAAGATCACAAAAGCATCCGAACCAATCAAGCCGCTGATTACACAGGTCAGGCCGATGACCAGCAGACCCAAACTCATATAGCTAATATCACTCCATTTGGATGAGAACACCGACAGAAGCAATCCTCCCAAAATCATCCCGATGCTGAACACCGCTTCCACCAAGCTGGCACTGTAGCCCCCACGGCCAAAATGAGACAACGTCATATAAGGAAATAGTGTCGCCAGCGGCATAAACGCGATACTGAACACTGCTGTAGCCCCCGTAATCAACACAATAGGTTTTGCTTGAATGAGTGCGCTCCAGCCCAGCCGGAATTCATGGATAAAGGAGGGTGAAACTGTTACCTGCGCTTTGGGCTGATGAATCTTCACCAGGAACAGCATTAGATTCGCAATCAGCGCCCCGGCCACATCCAGGAGCAATACCGCCCCAAGCGAAGTCGCCGAATATACTGCTATCCCAAGCGCTGGACCCATTACATTCGAGAAAGAGAAGACCATCTGCTGCCAACCCGCGACTCTTGTCAGCTCCTCTTCCGGTGCAATCAACGGAATGGCCGCCTGGAAAGCCGGGGCATGAAAGGCCGAAGCCGCCGAACGCAAGCTCAGAATGATATAGACGAAGCCGAGTCCCGGCTCCCCCAAAATGAAATAGAACCCTAAGATCAGACTGAAGAGCGCAATTGCGCTATCCGCAATAATCATCGTTAATTTACGGTTCCAGCGGTCCAGCCAGACCCCTACGAAGGGACCCAGGACAGCTTGCGGCAAGAATGCAGCCAATCCGGCAATCATCAAAACTGCGGCTGAACCTGTCGATTCCGTCAAATGCCAGATCACTGCGAATTGAACCATCGAACTCGTGAGTATAGAGAATATCTGTCCGCTAAAAATAAGCGCGAATGTTTTTTTCCATTGTTTTTGCATAAGGTCATCTCCTTTGATTAAAAACTCAAATAAACTCATTCCATTAGCATAGGCAGACTGAAACAGGCGCATAACAAATAAACTCATTCCCTTGTCTCAAAAAATGGGTGAGTTCACCAGTCTTGCACCTCCAATTACCGTAAACGTATGGAATGGGTCACAAGGAGCACCTCCTGAAAAATTATGTTTATTATAACATCGCCTATCCTCCATGAGCCAGTTTCAATAATCGGCTCGTCTCTTCCATATCTTCTAAGGTCCATTCCATTCAGCATTCCTCCTGAGGTACAATAGTATAATTAACCAAATAAATGCTATTACGGAGGTAATAAATATGAAAAAAAACATTTCAGTTGTATTGATTCTCGCAATTTTACTTATCTCTTTGTCAGCTTGTGCAAAAAATAGCCCCACTAAATATGTAGATGCAAATGGAAAAGAGTATACATATAGTCTTGAGTTAAGTGGCACAATGCCAAATGCTGAAAAGTCGAGTAAATGGGTCGTTTACACGAATGATGCTGATTTGACATTTGATGAGGCAGCAAAAAGTATATTGAGTTCTAATTCAAATGACTGGATTGATATGCATATTGTTTCAATGGAATAATATAGGGCTAAAAAAAGCCCGGTGATGCAGGAATTCCTGAATCACGCGGGCTTTGCATGGGTTGAAGCAGAATATGCCTTGTCTTCTATTACTCTTTCACGATCAGCTTCAGCGGTGCGGGAATCATTGGCTTCACGGTCTGCCCGTCCAGTACATCCTTTGCAGCTTGAACGGCCAACTGGCCGATTAATTCGGGCTGCTGGGCGATGGTTCCGGTCAGTTTGCCTGCCTCGATGGAATCAAGAGCGTCTTTGTTGCCGTCGAACCCGATTACGGGGATGTTTTTACCCGAGCTCTGGATCGCTTCAATCGCCCCTAGAGCCATCTCGTCATTGTGTGCGAAGACTGCCTGCACGCCCGGATTTCCTTCGATCAGGTTCTCCATGACGGTCAATCCTTTGGTGCGGTCGAAATCGGCGGTTTGCTTTGCAATGACCTCAAGCTGGGTATCCGCGATTTCATGGAATCCCTTACCCCGTTCACGGGTGGCTGATGCGCCCGGTGATCCTTCCAGCTCGATGACCTTCGCACCCTTGCCCAGCTTCTGGACGATATATTCAGCCGCCATGGAACCGCCTTTGATGTTGTCCGAAGCGACCAGCGCTTTGACATCTCCTTTATCCGCCGAGCGGTCTAATGTAATGACGGGGATATCTAGGCTGTTCGCCGACTGGACCGCCGTCGAGATTGCCGATGAATCCACAGGGTTGATCAACAACGCGTCTACCCCTTTTTGTATCAGATCCTCCACATCATTGTTCTGCTTGGCAGAGTCATTCTGCGCGTCGATAACCAGGATCTCCACCCCTTGCTTATTCGCCTCGGCCGTCACGCCGTCTTTGAGGGCCACGAAGAAGGGATTGTTCAGAGTTGAGAGAGATAAGCCGATTTTCAAATTTTGCCCGTTGCCTTCATTATTGGGCTTGGCCCATTCCGGGGGCTCCAGGGAGCAGCCAGTCATTAGCAGCAGCAGTATGGACGTCAGGACTAAAGTGATTTTTTTCATAATAGAATCCCCCTTTTATGCGGCTTTCTTGCGGTCAATCAGTACGGCTATCGCAATGACAATCCCTTTGACCACCATTTGGTAGAAAGAAGAAACGCCCAGCAGATTCAACCCGTTGTTCAGAATTCCGATAATGAGCGCACCGATCAAGGTACCCACAATACGTCCGCGGCCCCCGGTCAAGCTGGTGCCTCCCAGTACAACGGCCGCGATAGCATCCAGCTCATAGGAGGTTCCTGCCGTTGGCTGGGCCGAATTCAACCGGGAAGTCAGAATGGCCCCGGCCAATGCCGACAGCATACCTACCAGTGAATAAATCATAATTTTGATGCGGTCTACCTTAATCCCGGAAATTATTGAAGCTTTCTCATTGCCGCCGATGGCATAAGTCTTGCGGCCGAACGGCGTTTTGTGCAGTACGACCCACAACAGAGCGAACACGATAATCATCGTCACAGCTGGAACAGGAATGCCCAAGAAGTACCCGCGGCCAAACAATTGGAATGTCATGCTGTCTCCAAGGCCCGTAATCGGATTGCCATCCGTATAGACTAGAGTTAATCCCCGGAAGATCGTCATAGTCGCCAAGGTAGCGATGAACGGCGCCATTTTCCCCTTGGTGATCATTAGGCCGTTGACCATCCCGATCACTCCACCCAATACACAGCCGCCGATAATCGCCAGTATGGGATTCCAGCCCGCCAACAGCAAGTTGGCCATGAAGGCACTGGAGAGCGCGAGAACGGAACCCACCGATAAGTCAATTCCGCCTGTCAGAATGACAAAGGTCATGCCAAAGGCGATCAGCGCGTTGATCGCAACCTGCCGGAGCAAATTCAGAATATTAAGCGGCTCCAGAAAGCTTGGGTTCAGCATGGACACGATGAGAACAAGAATAAATAACCCCAACAGCGGACCCAACTTTTGTGTAATCTGCCCCACCCGCAAACTCTTCTTTTCTTTGCCATCCGTAATTGTTGTCATCTCTATTGCCCCCCTGTGGCTAATGTCATAATGCATTCCTGCGTCGCTTCCTGCCGAGAGAGTTCTCCGCCGATCTCCCCTTCATGGACCACTATTATGCGGTCACTCATCCCCAGAATCTCTGGCAGTTCAGAGGAGACCATAAGGATCGCAACGCCGCGTTCGGTTAACTCGTTCATGAGCTGATAGATTTCGCGTTTCGCTCCCACGTCGACGCCGCGTGTGGGTTCATCCAGAATCAGCACGCTGAGGCCGATACCAATCCATTTGGCGATGACCACTTTCTGTTGATTGCCTCCTGAGAGCTGACGCGCCAGCGTAGATGAGGACTCTGTCTTGATCTGAAGACGCTGAATGAGCAGGTCCGCGAAATCTTTTTCCTTCTTGTCTATGATTACACCCTTGGGGGCGAAGCTGGATAAATTCGTCATTGCCATATTGTCCCGAATGGAAAAATCAAGAATCAGGCCCTCATCCTTCCGGTCCTCCGTAACGAAGCCGATACCCGCTTGCATCGCATCATGGGGATTGCGGATTGCCACTTGCTTTCCCCGAATCTTCACCTCACCGCTGTCCAGAGTATCCAGTCCGAACAACGCTCTCATGATTTCCGTCCGGCCCGATCCCATCAATCCGGAGAATCCAATAATTTCACCGGCCCGCACCGAGAAGTTAACGTCTTTAAATTTTCCCGTTTTGCAAGCATTCTTCACTTCAAGCACCACTTCTCCGGGCTGGAAGACGCGCTGAGGGAAACGGTCCGTTAATTGACGCCCGACCATTTTCCGAACCACATCGTCAAAATCCGTGTCTGGAATGGCTTGGGTATCTATGGTTTTCCCATCCCGCATGACGGTGATCCGGTCGCATATCGTAAAGATCTCCTCCATCCGGTGCGAAATATAGACGATGGAGACACCTTCTTTTTTGAGGGAGGCAATGACTTCGAATAATTTCTGAATTTCCCGTTCGGTCAGTGCAGCCGTGGGTTCATCCATCACGATAACCTTGGCATGGGTCATGAGCGCCTTGGCAATCTCGATCATCTGTTTCTCCCCGACGGAACATTCTCCAGCCTCCTGGTTCAGTGGAATCGTCACGGAGAGCTTGCGGAACTGTTCGTTTGCTAACGCTTTCATTTCTTTCATATTCAATAGCCCAAGTGAAGAGATTTTTTCCTTCCCGATAAACAGGTTCTCCAGAACTGTCATATCCGGCCATACATTCAGCTCCTGGTGGATAAAGGCGATCCCGCTTCGCTCTGCTTCTCTGGGGTTGGCAAAATAGGTTTCCCGCCCATCAATGTGAATCGTTCCCTGATCCCGCTGATGAAGACCAATCAGAATGTTCATCAGTGTGGATTTGCCGGCGCCATTCTCCCCCATCAGGGCATGAATCTCCCCATCCAGCAGCTCAAAATCTACCCCCGCAAGAACCGGGTTGGTGCCAAAGGACTTATAAATGTCTTTCATTGCAATACGCATATCCCTCGAACCTCCTCCATATCAAAAATAGACGCCGGCTTGCAGGATGCAGTTCGCGTAAGGCTTCGCTTCGCCCGTGCGAACAATCACCTTGGCCTTCTGGGTCAACTGCTTGAATTGCTCATGGGTAAGCGCCTCTACCGGCGTTCCCCTGAATTTATCATTCACAAATTGCGAGGTTGCTTGATTATTCCCGGCCAGTTCCTCGGCCACAATCACCTTTTCGATCACCATATCCTCCGCAATGACATCGACGACCTCTTGAAAGCCGGGGACGCCCAGTTTAAGCGCCAGGTCAATCTTGAGAACGCCCGCCGGAACCGGCAGTCCGATATCTGCAATGACAATCATATCGGTATGGCCCAGATCGGCCAGTATTTTGGAAATATGACTGTTCAATATTCCATGTTTCTTCATAATTAAAGACTCTCCTCGACTTCAGCTCTCATGGGCATGCCGCCTTGAGCGCCGAATTTTGTTACGGATAAAGACGCTGCACGATTCGCGAACTTCACGCTGTCCGGGATGGAGCTGCCTTCGGCCAGAGCCACGGCAAATGCGGCGTTGAACGTATCTCCCGCTCCAGTTGTATCTATAGCCTCCACTTGATAAGTGGGCACCAGCACCTCGCGCGCTCCATCGTAATACCGCACGCCGCTGCTGCCCTCCGTTATGAATAGCTTGCCCGGAAACTTCCGTAAAGCTTCTGCTTTATCCACCCCGCTGAACAAAATGGAGCATTCGTGTTCATTCGGCGTCAGATAAGCAGCCTTTTCGATCACCGCTTCACTAAGCGGACGGGCAGGCGCTGGATTGAGCAGCAAGGGCACATTGATTCTCTGGCAGAGGCTGCTAACATACGATACCGTTTCCTCCGGAATTTCCTGCTGCACCAGGACCATATCGGCGCTTCGGATGGCGTCCAGTGCCCGTTCGACCAGAGCAGGCGTGACGTGATCATTGGCGCCTTTAACCACGATAATGCTGTTGTCCCCCTCAGCTAAAACGATGTGGGCTGTTCCGCTCTCTGTATGTGTAACCGGTTCCACATTAGTGGTAATAACGCCATTTCTTTTAAAATTGTCCATGATCGCTTTGCCGTAAAAATCGTCCCCGACACAGCCGATCATCGTTACCTCAGCACCCAGCCGTGCGGCGGCAACCGCTTGGTTCGCACCTTTGCCTCCCGGAACGGTGGTGAAGCGGTCTCCTAGAACCGTTTCACCAACTTGAGGCCGTTTGGAAGCGGTTACCACCAAATCCATGGAACAGCTTCCAATTACACAAATTTTAGCCATATCTTTCACCCTTTCTTACTTGTTTCCATTCTGCTTCGGGTAGTTTCCCGCTCGATGAAGCTGACGGGCAACTGAATGATCTTATCTTCCACCTGATCCTGCTCAATGAGCTGAATCAATAATCGTGCAGCCTCGCTGCCCATGTCACGTGCAGGCTGGCGGATAGTTGATAAAGATGGCGACATCAGACTGCTGAGCGGAATATCGTCAAAGCCGATAATCTGAACGTCCTCCGGTACGGTTTTACCCAGCCGGTGGGCTTCATGAAGAACCGCCGTGGCCACAATATCATTACTGGCGATCACGCCGTCTGTATCCAAAAACCGCTCAAACAGTTCGGTCGCCCATTGTTCTGCTTCGGTATAGGAAAAGGATGATGTCCGGATCACATTGTAGCTGATCCCCATTTCTTCAAGCGCTTCGGCCGCGCCCTGAAACCGGTCCTGTGCCGGCTTGACATGTGCCGGTCCTTGGATAATGGTAATCCGGCTACTGCCTCTAGCGACAATTTCCTGTGCGGCGAGACGTCCGCCCTTCCGGCCATCCGCGTAAACGGAAGGACTGTCATTGGAAGTACGGTCCAGGAAAACAACCGGAATATTCATTTCCAGATAAGCCCCGCTGTCGGGAAAATTCGTTGAAGATATCACGCCTACGACATTATTCTGTACAAAAGTGCGGATATAATCCAGTTCCTTCTCCTCATTCTCGTCACTATTGCCAAAAATAATCCGGTACCCATTCTCTTGCATGTAATCTTCGATGCCGCGTGCCAACTGTGGAAAAAAAGGGTTGGTAATATCCGGCAGCAGTAAACCGATTAACTTGGATTTGCGTTTGTATAAAGACCGGGCCACTTCATTGGGGGAATAATTGCTTTGCCGGATCGCCGCCTCTACCTTTTTGCGGGTATCGATGTTGACATAACCTGATTCATTGATTACCCGTGAAACTGTGGCCACCGAAACGCCGGCAATTTTGGCGACATCCTTAATTGTAATCATGGACTGCTCTCACTCCCTCATGTGTGTAACCGGTTACATGTTTTACATTTACAGATTAGCATATCCCGATTTGATTTACAAGTACCAAAAAAAGGCACTTGCACGAAGCAAGCACCTCATACTTAGCGCCCCTGTGAATACGGTCTGGGCGATAGGTCTGGGTTCAAATCCACAACATCACCCAGCCATGTTCGCAACGGCATACCGCAGCAGCTGCTCACGCGTATCTAGCGGAATGTCCTGAGGCTCATCCACCAGAGCATGCGGGTTCACCTCTATCTCTTCTCCAGCTTCTGCCTTTAAACGGGCAATCTCTTTAATGGTGTCTACAGGACTGGAGTGACTTCCCAGCAAATGAGAGGTTAACCGCTCCGTCAACTCTTGCGGATTCTCCATCTTAAAGCACAGCTTCCCTTCTGTCAGCCGGATCTGCGACTCATACTGATCTCTTTGATCGGTCACGGTCCATCCCGGCCAAGCTGTGCGAATCTGCTGCAACAGAGTCCCCGCATCCGGGGCATACCAGATGTCTATCGTCCGGGCCAGCAAATCCAGGTGGAAGCCTTGATCCGGTGTCTCTTTCGGCCATTCGTTTAAGTCCAATTCTGTGCTGCCTTCCGATTTATTAAGCAATTCTACCAGCGAAGGCCCCTGCAATAGATAATCTTCCAGCTCCGATTGTACCGGGTATAGCCGCAGTTCCCCATCCAGATAAACCACGCTTGCCACCGTTCGGACCCAGCCGTCCCTGGATTCAGGCACCAGCGATAATGGTGTAATGGTCCTACTCACTTCACTGATGAGTTCTTCCACCGGATAACCCACATAAGCTGCCATGTCCAATATCCCGGAAGAAGCCCATTCAATGGTCCATCCCGGCCATAAGGGCTGCATCATCTTCAATAGATGCCGGCGCAGCGGAATCTCATAATGCTCGTCTTCTCCGCCGTACCACAATAATTGCCTGTGATCCAAATCCACACATGCACAGCCTTCCGCCCATGCATTGTCCAGCCAACCCTCTGCTGGTTCCTGCTGTTCAATAAAAGCCACAGCCGCTTCCGGCCCCCAGAACAAATCACTTGGAAGAGTAATTGCGCACCAATGGCTGTAGTACAAAGAGTAATTACCTTCCCGAATAATCATGAGATTGGCCCGATGTCCCATACTCTACCTCCTAGTGAATGAATGCAGTTTCTCCGATCTCAACTACATCAGCGGTGTTAATTCTTTGTGCACTTTTTCGCTTGATATATTATTCGGCTTAACTACCTCTTTCCCCTCTGAGATTGATAGAATGGTCCTGAATTGGACGGGAATTCGCGCGCAAAGTTGCTCGGAAAACGTAGCTATAACAGCAGCAGCAAACCGCCCTCCAGCTTAATGATCCTTGGCATAATTCAAACCTAAGCGGTAAGCTTGGTTCAGCAGCATTTCGAAATGACCGGGATTTGAAGCCATGGTCTCATATAAGAATTCAACCTTGGAATTGGAAACACCGCAATAATCTGCAATTCCTACATTCAGCAGATGAGTAATCGTTTCATCATAGTTACGCTTTTTCATCTGTTCTTTCGAAACGCCAGCCAAACCAATCCACAAGACATGCTGATGATGAAGGTGGTTCGAACCGTACGCAAACCCATTGTTCCATACACGGTCAATATACCCCTTTAGCATAGCCGGCAAATGCCACCACCAAAGTGGAAAAATAAATGCCAAAGCATCATGCTCCTTCATCCGTCTTATTTCCATTTCTACTTCAGGGGAAAAGGACTGTTCCGCAACTAACCAATCGGGTTCATCTGCTCCTTTTAAAACAGGGTCAAAACCAATCCCGTGCAAATCCAATATCTCGTAGTCGTGGCCAGCCTCGGCAAGACCTTGTACGAAACGACCAGCCACCTGAAAGGTCAAGGAATCTTTTCTCGGGTGTGAAACAACGATTAATACTTTCATGCTTGTATCTTCACTACCTTTCTTGAGTAGCTGACTTCTAGCCATGATCATTGGCTGATGCTATTATAAACAGTAGGAAAATAATCTGGAAGTACGCACTTTTAAGTTCTATAGGAAGATACAGGTGCCATAGGAACATGGAAGTACCCTAGGTAGATTCCCCAGAAACTGACCTGAGTAACGGATTGAAGTGATTGGTTGTTCTCAGCAAACCTAGCCTTTTTAACGGAGGATTAAGAGATGACTGAACAGATGAAAAATAGCGTTCAAAAGAAGTATCAAGTTGGAGTGGAAGCGGCTTTAGAAGTAATGGGAGGAAAATGGAAGCCTTTAATTATCTACCATTTGATGACAGGACGGAAACGAACGTCTGAGCTTCGTCGGTTAATACCCGGCATTACTCAAAAAATGCTGACCACTCAGCTCAGAGGCCTGGAAAAGGATAAGATCGTTACACGAAAGGTTTATAAGGAGATCCCCCCTAAAGTGGAGTATGAGTTAACGCACTACGGCTGGGGATTAAAACCCGCGCTAGACCATTTATGCTATTGGGGTGAGGATCACCTGGAAAAGATTCATGGAGACAAATCCAAGGTTTTGGAAGAGTTCCAAGAGTGACGTGGCCACTGCGAAGAGAGGGGGCCTCCGATCAATCCTTAATGTCGAACAGTAACGTTTTTCCAGCCTCCCTCTCCCTCCGTCTCTGTTACGTTTGCCAGCCAACCTAAGTAGTAATGTTCATCCAGCTTATCGAGACATGCTTCATTCTGATCCGCTCTATTCAGCAATTTGCGTAAAAAAGACCCTTCCCGGGAAGAGTCTCTGTCAGGTTGATTCATTAATCCCAATTATTAAAAACTATCTCTTTAAGTACTTGTGGTTTCCAATATTTAATCTGCTTCAGTTCATCTTGGTTCAGGTTTTGAATCATCTCTTCATTAACTCTCATTTCAAGATCCTCAAGCCCTAATATGCGATAAATATCGCAGCGATCATTACTTTCAAATTGCTCTCTGCATCGAGAAAAGGTATTAATATAATATGTATTATCAATAAATTCAATATTTCCATTTCTATATTCGCTTGCAAATGCTACGAAAGGATATTGTTTGTTCATGATTATATACACCTTACCAGATGCTTTAGCCAGTTCTCCAATGTAGTAATTTGAAGTGTAAAAAATCTCTACAACATTAACTATATCCAACCCTAATTCTTCTGAAAATTGGTGACAGAAGAATTTAAATTCTTTATCCGTAATTTTTGTTGTGGCTAAACTCTTGCCAAATCCCGTAATACCTTCCGGAAGGATCATACTTGATTCTCCAATTTGTCCTTTACTCGTTCAATAAAATTAAGCAACTGTGACTGCTCTCTTCGTTCTGCTATCATCGAATCCATTACTTCTACTGTCACATCACGGCCTCCACTTAAATTCGTAAATAGCGAACCAATGGTATAAATCGGCCCCCACGGTATGCCCCACCATCCGAACAATACACTAATAAACGTGAATTTGAGCCCTGTACCAACTGAACCCATTCTTGGTTCTATGTAATAGATTGACGAACTCTTCCGGAAGGTCATGAAGATGATGGATATACAATATGTATACACGACAAATTTCCCGCCTTGTTCAACCTCCTGCTCTAATGTATCCCAAGGGAGTCCCCCCAGGCCAATAATATCCATCTTACAATTCCCTCCATATGTATGTATAGTTGCAATATTCTTTTGCAGAGTGATTGTAACATAGATTCCACAATTTGTAATCGAACAATAGTCACCTTCCTACACAAGAAAACCACGCCATTTCGGCATGATTTTCTAATCAAGCTATGCAGATAGGACTGTCACGTCATTTACGGTTGCAGAGGGATGGTCACTTCCAAATCCTTCAGATATGTGCGCTTTCCCAGATTTTCAGTCCCTGGAAGAATATTGCCTTTGCTGTCTTTCTTTTGCCCAACAATACTAAAGTCATCATTCTTCATGGTCAATGTAAATGGTTTGATTGTTACCGTCTTAGGTGTAGCGGCAAATGGAGCATACAGTTCATTAACGTGATACGAAGTTTCCGGTTTGCTGTTGAAGAACCCGAATCTGTATGGGTCAAAGGCATTTCCCTGATCATCAACAATCTCATAGTACACTTTACTTGCACTGTAGTCGCCTGACTGCTCCTTAGACTGTGGAACCTCACCTTGGCTGTCCAAGATCAGACGGGTGGAGACTGGAGAAACAAACAATTCCTTGACGGTATAACTAAAGGATCCATCCGATTTGGAAATGTCCGGCTTGACCACAAGCGCATTGTCGTCCAACTGTACAGGTACCTTGAATTCATAAGTTTCATTCACCTTAGCGATTTTAGCCTGAATCGTCAGATCGAATTGGTCAGGCAGATTCAAACCATGTGTCAATTCGACCAGATAAGCGTTCTCTTGAAATGGCACATCACCAAAACTACCTGAGCTGAACTTGATCTCCTGCCCGTCAGCAAGCAGAACCGGAAGTTCAAGTTTTGGTCTCGGATCATTCACATCTGCACCTTCGTGTTCCAGCACGAAAGATAGACGTGTGCCATCATACAGCAGATTGCCCAGCTTCAGAGTGATTCCGTCATGAGTCACACTTTGTCCAGGTTCGGATAGAATTCCTTGCGCAATAGCGGTCTCTACCGCTTGATGGCTCGTTCCTTCATAAATGATGCCAAGGCCCGGAATCTGCTTTAGAGTTTCTGCCATGACCGGTGATACAAATCCTGCGCCGATCGTACCTGCACCAAGCACCCCTGCAATTGATGCCGCAATTGCGGTTTTTTTGAAGACACTGGATTTTGAATTCGATGTTCTTGTTCTTCTGCTCATATCATGCTCCCCAATCTTGTTCATAATGTAACTGCTCAGTTCTCGCTTTGGCAAAGTGGATTCACGAATTATTTGTTCAATGGCATCCAGCTCAGTATGTTCTGTTTGCTTCGGCAATTGTCCCATGTACTCTCTCTCCTTTGTGGCCTATGCGTTCCATTAGCTTTTTGCGCAGCCGTTCATATTTTTTTCTGACCGTAGCGGTCTTGAGTCCCATAATTCCACTTATCTCCTCAAAGGTGTACTGTTCTACCGCTTTTAGAAGCAGGATATGACGTTCTTCCGTTGTGAGATAGGCCATAAGTTCGTAGATCACCGAGTCTTGTCGGGAGATGTGCATCTGTGACTGCTCGTCTTTGCAATGTTCAACCAGCCTAAGCCAACGACCTTGTTTCTTCTTCATGTTGATCAAATGATGGTATGCCAGCTTGTAAAGCCAAGCCGAAAAAGAAATACTGCTACTGTAGTGATGAAGGTTCTGATAGGCGCGGATAAAGATTTCCTGCACGGCATCTTCTGTTTCTGTATGATTTTTTAGAATATAGAAACAATAGGTATACATTTGCCGCTCAAACTGATGAATGATAATTTCGTAGGAATGCTTGTCTCCTGCTCTGACTGCTTCCACAGCCTTCTCGATCATTTTCTTCCTATCATCCTCTTCCCCGGGGATGGTTGGCTGCACAATCTCACCTCCTTCCGTATGTTTACCTATATAACAATCCCAAAGCATGATATTGTGACACGATCAGGTGATTTCTTCTATTTCTTTCAAGCTTACGAAAAAGACCCTTCCCTTGAAGAGTCTAATTAGAATCGTATGTTCACAGCAAATTATCTTCATACACCGTAATGTATAACATATTTCTGTGCAGCAATCGCCTTCCTTAATAATGTCATTAAATCTGTTAGTTCCATTGATGCGGCTGATCTTCTATCTTTTGCAACAATGCTATAGAAAGCTTCTAATGATTCAGGCGGAATTAACGTGACTCCCCACCTCGCAAGCGCAAAATCCGGTCTGCTATAGGAGTGGAAGTAGGTTCTAATTAAAGTCAGGTCGCTCCACCAATCATTCAGGATATCATCATCAATTGCCACACAATGATATTTCATAGGTTCATAGCAGACAGCATAATCCTTATCTTTCTCAAAATCATCTATGATACCGAATTCCGCCACGCAAGGCATAGGACTACCTCCTTTTCAAATCTCCTTAATACTCAATTTCCGCCATTTGCCACATTCGCTCTACGATCAAGCCTATTTCATGAAGCACAGAATCACTCCGTTTATCTTTCGGATACCCAAAATACAGATCAATCTCAAGATCAATGCCGTTCCAGATCTGCAGCTTATTGTCCTCGGCAAAACGCATTGCAATCGGCTCCGCCAGCAGCGAGCAGCCGGTCTCCCGCCCGACCAAATCCCCGATCAGCGATTCGTCATCGACATACATGATTTTGAGCGGAAGCAGTTTCTGCTGCAGGAAATAATCAATGGATTGTTTATAGAAGGGACAACCCTGTGTCGTCCAGATCCATGGCTTCTGAGTAAAATACTCCAACGTTAACTCCCCTTCAGGCATAGCCCAGCTGTTAGGGTAGACAACAACCATCCTGAAGGAATGCAGTTTGATCGAATGTACGGACGGATGTCCGGCAGTTCCATAGTAAAAACCCGCGCTTATCCGGGAGCTGGTCACATCCTTAAAGAAATCTTCACTTTTGATGTCCATAAAATGCAGCTCTACTTGCGGCAAACTCTCCGAGATGAACTCAATCAATGGTTTGATTTGAAGAACCTGCCCGTCTGTATTCAATCCAATCCGAATGGGTTCCGTTGAATTTGTCAGCAAATCACTTGCTTTATTGTGAAAATCGTCAATGGATACGAGTATTTTCTGCGCTTCCGGCAGTAGCTGTGAACCTTTTTCCGTAAGGACCATCCCTCTGGAGGTTCGGTAAAAAAGTGCAAAACCCAGCTCATTCTCCAGAGCTTTCAGCTGCGCGCTTGTTGCCGGTTGGCTCGTGTTGAGCTGTGCTGCCGCTTCAGTTAAATTGCCTGTCCGGGCGATCTCGACAAAGGTCTTTAATTGGTACAGTTCCATGGCTCTCCCCCCTTTAATTGCGGTTAAATAAACCATCCGTTTTTCCGATCGACTTCATCTGAACATACAATTGGACGGCGTGATTCGGATCAACTATAGTAACTCCAGAATGACTGACAAGGAGTGTGCAATTATGTCTCTATTCATTGCCATGTGCTTTTTTTCATTAACCATGTCGATTTCTCCCGGTCCGGTGAACATGACAATTCTGTCTACAGGAGTCAATTACGGATTCAAGCGCTCTATCCCGTTGGTGTCCGGCGCAACTGTCGGCTTTACGCTCTTGCTAATCGCCGTTGGACTTGGAATATCCAATCTCGTAGCCCAAGCTCCGGTATTCTATCAGTTGCTAAGATACGCGGGCACAGGGTACATGAGTTATATTGGCTACAAAATAATGGTATCCCGTCCAGAGATCGAATTCAAGGAGGAGAGGCTCCCATATTACCGTCATGGCTTGCTCATGCAGTGGCTTAATCCCAAGGCTTGGATCGCTTGCCTTTCCGGTGTTTCGGCCTTTGGGTTAAATGAATCCTATTCTTCCCTGCTTGTCTTTGTATGTATCTATTTCCTGATCTGCTATCTTTCGCTTTCCGCCTGGGCCCTTCTGGGCTCAAAACTGCAATTTCTCACCAAAGTGAAGAACGGGATCAAAGTGTTTAACCTGGTAATGGGAGGATCATTGATTATAGTAGCAGTTTATCTGATGTTCACGAAATAGCATGGCTTCAACTTTTAACACTTCAGCCGGCATATAGGCCTCTTTAGCTTGTTAAGAGAATTATACTGTGCGTAGTCAAATCCAGTAATTGACATGAATTTTACATAATAAGGTTGCATTTCTCTTAAATCCTTCTCCCAATCTAGTTGATTTTGAGCGCTTCCATGTAATAGAATGGACTAATTAAAAAGAAAAGGATGCGCATAACCGATGCGGTTGAAGAAACCACGTACACTCAGTAAAAGATCCATATTATTTTTCTCACTGATCATGCTTGCCAAAAGCTATTTTGCTTGGTATTACTTGTTCGAAGACGGGCCAACCTGGACTACATGGTTCAAAGAAATTCCTTTTGTGCTATTGATCTTCTGCTTGATCGAATGGTTCGCTACGAAACGTAAAATAGCCATCTACATGTTTGTGAATTTGCTCATTACCGTTTTGTTCTTCTCTTTGATTGTATATCATAATCATTTTGGTATTATTGCTACCTCTCAGGTCATCGGCCAGGCGAAACAGGTGGGAGCCGTGAAGAAAAGTATTTTTTCGGTCATGCACCCTCAATATATGCTTATTTTTCTGGATATCATTATCATTAGTTTTGTTATGTTTAGCCGAAAGAAAGCAGTCGCCTGGAAAAAAGCCATGTCACGCCGAAGTAACCGCAAAGTGGTGGCTGCCTTGTTCTGTGTTTCTTTCGCGATCTGTGTAATGAATATTTTTCCGAACCAGGCCAGTATGAATGAAACCATCCAGGCTGAGCAAATGGGAATTCTCAACTATGAAGCCTACGCCCTGCTTGCGGAGCGTGAAGAAGAGCTTATTGAGCTCTCCAAAATTAATCAATCCGTCATTGATCAAACTAAAGGCATTGAGGCTCAATCTAATCCGCTCTTGTTCGGAGCCGCCAAAGGAAAGAACCTGATTATTATTCAAATGGAGTCTTTTCAGAACTTCCTGATTAACTTGTCGATTGACGGGCAGGAAATCACTCCGAATCTGAACAAGCTTGCCGCCGGGAATTTCTATTTCCCCCGTTTCTACCAGCAGGTTGGACAAGGCAACACTTCCGATGCTGAATTTATCGTGAACACTTCCTTTTATGTGCCACCGAATGGTCCAGCTACTGATATATATGCTCCCAAAGAGCTTCCAAGCTTACCTAAGCTGCTCCAGGCGCAGGGTTATGATACAGCAACCTTCCATACGAATGAAGTTGACTTTTGGAACCGCGGGGAGCTTTATGAGGCATTAGGATTCGACCGCTTTTATGACAAATCTTACTTCGGTGAAGATGACACCGTCTTCTACGGGGCGTCCGATGAAGTTCTTTACAAGAAGACATCGCAAGAGCTGGCCAGAATGGACCAAAGTGCTCAACCTTTCTATTCACATGTAATCTCCATGTCCTCTCATAATCCGTTCTCGATTCCGGAAAGCAAATACAAAATGACATTGCCGGAGCGATTCGAAGGAACGCTCGTTGGCGATTATATTCGTGCTCAGAATTACGCGGATTACGCGCTTGGACAGTTTATCGACGAACTAAAGCAGAACGGCGTATGGGATAACAGCTTAATCGCATTATATGGTGATCATCGGGGACTTCCTATTTTCTCACTTAAGGATGAGGATAAAGTCTTACTTCAGGAAATTCTGAACCATGAATATACGGAACGCGATTTGATTAATATTCCGTTAATCATAGCTTCTAAGGGGATTACGGCTCCAACCGTAAAGGATCAATTAGGCGGACAGGTTGACATTTTACCTACGGTATCCAATTTATTAGGGGTAACGTTAGATAACCATATTCATTTTGGACAGGATCTGTTAAATGAATCCGCCTATAACCTGCTGCCTCAACGCTATTATTTACCTACCGGATCTTTCGTGAATAACGAAGAGCTTTTCTTGTCCGGCAGCGGGTTTGAAGACGGCCAACATTATACTTTATCCGGAGATGGCGCTAAACCGCTTCAATCCACAGAAGATGAGTTCAATCGTGCCCTGGAGCTCCTCCGGCTGTCAGACAGTTATGTGACGCAATTACCTGATAGAGAAGTTGCCGAAGTAGAACAGTAGGCACAGCCCTCACAGCAAGGACAGCCCTACATAGCTCATTCAACCCCACCGTTATTAAACGGTGGGTTTTTTTGTAGGCACTTAACCCAATCAGCTGAATAATATGTCTTGAAAAGACAAATTAACGGATGAATGAGGGAAGCCTAATGGAACATTGGATTAGAGTAGAACCGCAGGTGAATGTATATGTAAATGATATCAACCCGCTAGGCAGGAAAACGATATTGTTCATCCATGGCTGGCCTGTGAACCACAAGATGTTCGAATATCAGTGCAATCGTCTGGTGCCCATGGGATATCGCTGTATCGGAATGGATATGCGGGGATTCGGGAATTCGGATAAACCTCTGAGCGGATACGACTACAATCGGTTAGCGGATGATATCCGGTGTGTTATCGGGGCCTTAGGGCTTCGGGACATTACACTCGCGGGACACTCCACCGGAGGAGCTGTAACTATACGTTATATGGCCCGCCACAACGGGTATGGGGTGTCCAAACTTGCGCTTTTCGCCTCGGCTGCTCCCAGCCTGATTCAGCGGCCCGGTTTTCCTTATGGCACCACAAAAGAAGCTATAGATCAGATCATTCAAGCGACCTATCAGGATCGGCCCAAGATGCTGCATGACTTCGGAGAACAATTCTTCTATCAAAAAGTATCGCAGCCGTTCTCGGACTGGTTCTTCCAATTAGGACTGCAGGCAGCGAGCTGGTCCACTATAGCCGTCTCCAACGCCTGGCTCGCCGAAGTATTATTTCAGGATCTCCCAAAAATACAGGTCCCTACTTTGATTCTTCATGGCATCCATGATCAAGTTTGTTACTACCCTTTGGCTGTGGTGCAGCATCAAGGGATAAAGAATTCTGTGCTTGTGCCATTCGAGAATAGCGGCCACGGATTGTTCTATGACGAATGCGAAAAATTCAACCGGGAACTATCCAGGTTTGTCGGGTAGCCTAAATAAGAAAGAAGGGCGGGATGCAGATGGGCAGCAATAAGGGTTATGAGCAATGGGCGATTTTTCTGGCTGCTGTCTGCGGACAGACCTATGCGCAATTTTCGAATACGGATGGTTCGTTCGCCGTGCCGGCGAATTATTCGGTCAATCATGTAATCAAGGCGAAATCCTTGGGCCATGTATGGGAAAACTTCGGATTTATTATGGAATCTCCACAGGAGATAATTATTGCTTTTCGGGGGACCAGCTCGACAACCAATTGGATCTCGGACATCATCGCCTCACAGAGAAAATTCAAATATATTAAGGAAGATTGCCTTACCCATCGCGGGTTCACAGACATCTATTCTTCGGCCCGTGAAGGAATTCTCTCAGCACTGTCCAAGATCGAACCCGGCAAGACATTATACATTACAGGCCACAGCCTCGGTGCAGCACTTGCGACAATGTGTGCAGTCGATCTGAGTGCCAATACGGATTACCGCTCACCATATCTATTCACTTATGGGTCCCCTCGTGTAGGCGATCCAGCCTTTGCAAAAGTATGTACAAGGTATGTTCCGAACAGCTACCGCATTGCCAATCCTTTTGACGTCGTGACCTACACTCCACCCTCTATCTACAAGCTGCCTAAGCGGGAAAAAAGGTACTATTACAGTCATGTCCAGACTCTAAATCCGCAGTCTTTCCAGAATGGTGCTGTTGGTCTCAATCACATTATTGGAAGTTATTTCACAGCGCTCTCCAAGCTTCAGCCGGAGTTTACCGAACAATTATGTCAGGCGAATCCCGGTTTTTGCCCGCTCATTGAAGTGAAAGTGCCAAACTAATTCAGGCCGCTATCCATGAATTGGCGCCTTATTGTATCCATTCCATCAAGTACAACCGTTGCTTATCCACGTTAAGGATGATGATGCAGTAACTGCCGTCCTCTTTCTTTTTGTAATAATAATAATCACCTGCGTTATACTCCGTCGGGTAGTTCTGATAAAGTTTACCGTATTCAGCAATCTCTTTCTGTGACACCGGTATAATAGATTGTGTGAACCGCAATACTTCTTCTTCCAGGGAATGCCTTGATTCTTCAGTTATTGGCTGCCAGAGTGCCTGGTCTTGAACCTTTGCCAGTTGTTCTTCGTTATAATTCAGAACATAGTATCCTTCTCCATCCCCATGAAAACTCGGTTCACTTTCAAATACTACTACTAGCTCAGCTGGTTTGGGGATCGTTATTCCCCACCTGCCGCTCCACATATCATAGTTTGCGGTATCGTTGTCATACATTTTATAACCCGCACCTATACCGATAACGATTAAAAAAATGACGCCACTCCATATGGCTACTGTCTTCCTTCGCATTGTTGCTTCCTCCTGCCTTGGGTACTCCCCGAAATAATTGCTACACTTTCAAAAGTAAATATTTGTTATTATACCTTGAATGGTTATTGTTTGCACTCTACTATCCCAATTGCGGTCATAATGATTGTGAGCTAGAATGTTCTTTAATTAGCCATAGAGGTGGTGATTTTTACTTGCTTAATCAGAATAAGAACATAGTTAATAAACCGTATATTCCATTAGATAATTTATCCTGTAAACTTCGGGAGATTATTCATATCAAGTGCAGTCCGAACGAATGGGAAATAAAGCTTCAGTTCATCGAATCGCACCAGCTTCTTATCGCGGCAAGCGGTCAAGGGTGGCTGAACATTGACGGACAGTTCATCGAAATGCGGGAGGGCAACATGTATGTGTGCACACCCGGTCAATTGATTCAAGCCGTGGCACACTCGTTTGATGAACGCGGATTCTATTATTTGCGGTTCGATGTCATTGAGGATGATAAATCAACAGTTGATCCTATGCAGATGGTTAAGCGGGACAGTGTGTTCCCGGTAAAAGGCGAGGTTGCCGCCTCTTCTCCAGTTTCTGTTAACGCATTGTGCGAAAGCATTTGTAACTTCTTTCAAAGCGAAGATCAATTGGAACGGTTTCGCAGCCACATTCTCTTTCAAGAGCTTCTGTATCATATCTTGCAGGATGCTCATGTTGTACAGGCAAAGGATTCGGATGCAGCACTTGAATATGTGAAAACCTACATAGAGCAGCATTATCAAGAGGAGTTGTCGATTGAGCAATTGGCCAAGGTGGCGGGAGTCAGCTCCCGCCACTTCATGAGGTTATTCAAGAAAAGATACGGCTGCAGTGCGATCGACTATTTGGCAGCCTTCCGGATCACGCAGGCGCAGCAGCTTATGAGGACAGGAGGAGAATACCGGCTCAAGGATATTGCCCGGCATGTGGGATACCCTGACGATCTTTATTTCCGGCGCAAATTCAAACAGATATCAGGAGTCCCGCCTGCCGCATTTATGAGAAACAGCAAGCAAAAAATTGCCGCTTATCACGGGTCTAGCATCGGTCAATTGCTCCCGCTTCAAGTCACCCCTAGGGCTGCACCATCCGATCATCCCTGGACAAACTATTATCAGCGAAAATACCAAACGGATCTTGTTCTGCCGCTGAGTAAGGATCATTCATTGAAAAGGGACGAGCTTAAGCTCGCTGTGCCTGATTTTATTATCGGAATCGACAGCTTCGTATCTGCCGAGGAGCAGACAAGGATCAGGCAAATTGCACCCGCATTTTTCGTACCCTGGATTGACAACGACTGGCGTGGACATTTGCGCTTGATTGCACAATTTCTGGACAAAACAGCAATAGCAGAAACCTGGCTTGGTAACTATGAGCGCAAAGCCCATTTTGTAAGAGAACAGATTAAGAACACGATCGGGGAAGAAAATCTTCTCATCCTTAGAATCACTGGAGACCGCTACCATGTTTTGGGCTGTAGGAGCCTGGACGCTGTGTTCTACGACGATCTGCATCTTGTCCCCGCTCGCGGTGTCGATCGTATGAATCCGAATCAGCAGCTGACCCCAGATGAGTTAACGGATTTCTGCCCAGATCGGATATTGCTTATCCTGGACGAAGACCCGCTGTCCCAATCAAGTTGGCGTGATCTTATGCGCTCAGCATCTTGGCGGGAGCTAAAAGCAGTCAGGAACGGGCATGTCGACTTCCTTCCCACGTATCCTTGGATAGAATATACGGCTTTCACACATGAGCTTATCCTCGACGAAGCCCTCAAGCTGTGGCGTAATCGTGCATAAAAAAATGTCGTTATCGTCAATATGCCGAAGCTACAAAATCATTTATACTCCATCTATGTGATAATGATAATCAATCTTATTGCGAGGTTGTCATTGGCAAATTAGTTTATAAGAGGAGTATCGGCGAATGAAAAGAAATAAAATAATGATCACGGGACTAGTTATCCTATTGTTAATAATGCTGAGCACGGCATGTGCGGGCAAAAACACAGCATCAGATAATTCCGGCACGGCATCCGGAGACTCTGCTGAAACAAGCGCAAGTGCATCCGATAATAAGCAGCGTGTTGTAAAAAGTACAAACGGAGACATCCGAATTCCTACAGAACCTAAAAGGGTTATTGGTCTTTCAGTCGTGTATCCCGAGTTCTTATATGCTCTAGGTGTGACACCGGTTGCCGTTCAGAATTACCATCAGGATTTCCCTTCTTATTTAGAAGAAGGATTAAAAGATGCATTGAAAACCGGGATTGCCGAAACCCCTAACTTTGAAGCCATATTGTCTGCTAAACCGGACCTCATTATTGCACCCGTGTGGTGGTCCGAAAAGGATTATGAGCAGCTTTCCAAAATTGCACCAACCGTGCTTTTGCCACAACGGGATCATTGGCGTGAGGAATTACTCGATATTGCTGAGGTTCTAGACAAGAAGGAACAAGCTGAGCAGGTCATTGAAGATTTGCACCAGCAAGAAGCCGACGCCAAGGCTAAACTAGATACTCTTGTTGGCAACGAAACTGTAATGTATATGATGATTATGGCAGATCAACTGATTATTTATGGAGAAAATATCGATCGGGGCAGCTTCATCCATAAAGTGTTAGGCTTGTCACCCGTTAAGGAATTCCCGCAAAATGAAAAGAGCATTTCGATTTCATTAGAGAAAATCCCCGATTATAATCCTGATCATATCATTCTGCAGCTTGATGACGAGTCCAACGAAAAAGTTCAGAACAGGTATAAAGAAATGCTGGACAGCTCGCTCTGGAAAAATATGACGGCCGTGAAGAAAAACCAGATATACATGATGAATGGCAAAGAATGGTTCAATCTGGGGATGTCTCCTTTGGCAGACAGTAGTGCAATTAACGATGTACTTGATGCGTTTGAGAAGAAAGGGAATGAGTAAGGTGACGGTGACAGGTGGTGGAGCGGATGGACTTTAAGCAATTGGAAGACAAGTATTTCCTGACCCTGCATGAGCCTTGCAATACCATACTTGCTATGTCAGCATATGATTTACTCCAAGCAGGACATACGTTACTCCTGCTCGATACTTACGGTCCTTATATCAAGTCAAGAGAACGCTCGACCACTGCCGTTTTTTTCTGTACCTGGCTTGGTGAGCTGTGTGCTGCTATGCAGCACATGTTGTTTTACGGCGAAGAAACCATATTGGAATTGTCATTACGGAATATATCTGTACAATTGTATGATGCAGACACCCAGTACCCTTTGTTTTCATTTAAGATAAACGAAATAAGGCGTATTGAAATTCCGGCTGTAGACCGGGAAGCGTGGAGTATGAAGGTACTCCATTCCTTTTACAACGATCTTGTTAGACCGCTAATCGAAATTTTGTCTGCAGTGGCTCAAATAAACGTCATGCAGTTATGGGGGCAAATCACCAATACGTTGTACTCTCGAATGGAAGAGGAACTTGCCGGAGCTTCGTCCGTGGAAAGCAGGCTTCAAATCAGTAATCATTATAATATCCTGAAGCAGGGTATCGATCCCAAAGCCTTCGGGCTTCGCAGTAATCCGTTTGATGTGAAGTTGCGGTACATTGAAGACCCGGCTCAAAGCAAACAGAGACTCTTGCTTAAGACAGCCTGCTGCCTTGCTTATCGCTTGGATACCGGGTTCGGATATTGCGATACTTGTCCGCGATTGAATGCAAAGGATCGGGCAGCAAGGTTCCCATCCTGATGTTGCCCTTCACCCTTCCACTAACCCATAAAATCTCAAATCTCCGTCTTTAGTTTCCGCGATGAATATATCGCTCCGTTCCTTGACGCTGTAGATCTTTGTCCCAATGGATAATTGATTGGCCGTGCCATTCTTAAATTCCTTGCCATCTCCGGACTGTTCAATAATTTCCGTTACATACTGATCTTTATGAAGTTCTAATTCATCCACCCATGGAATCCCAGAGTTATAAATGATATCCGAGAACATAAAGATATTCGCATTGGAATTGTCAGACAGAACATCTTCCGCAGTTGGATTGGATGTACTCCATTCCCGGCTGACTGAACTTTTGTTGGAATTACAACCAGCTATAACAAACATGAAAATGATAGTGACCCATAGAATTGCAATCCGTTTGTTCATTTTGTCCTCCCCTGAGCTGCTAAAGTATTGGGTGCGGCTCCCTTTCTGTCATTCTCCAAACGTAAGAACCAATTGAAACTCCCCATCCGCAAGTGCGGCGCCAAGGCTCCCCCCCTGCTTCTCTACCAGTTGTTTCACGATGGATAAGCCGAGGCCCAATTGGCCGCTTGCTCTGGAGTGATCACTGGTATAGGTTCGCTCGAACAGCTTGGGAAGATCCTGTTCGTGGATATGATCGGTGTCATTCGCGAAAATAATCATTACTTTGTGATCCTCTGTAAATAAAGAAATCGTAAGCCGGTTTTTGGCATACCTAAGCACGTTCTGCAGCACATTGGAGAAAATTCGGATCATGGCTTTCTCATCCAGCCAGATCGTCCGCACCGCTTCATCCAAGTTCAGCTGAACTTCAATGTTCTTCTGCACAAGGTCCGTATGGAACGCGAGAATTACTTCGCTCAACAAGCTGTACAGATAGAGGGGCTGCATATCCATAGGATAGTCCCCGGACTCCAGACTGGACAATTCATAGAACGACTCCACGATGTTGTTCATCACCGTCATTTTATGCAGAATAATGTCCAGGTACTCCTGCCGCTCCGCTATTGGGATTGCCGGGTCCTTCAGCAGATTGGCGTAGCCTTGCATTGAAGTAAGAGGTGTCCGCAAATCGTGAGAAATGTTGGCGATTTCCTGCTTGATTGCAAGCTCTCTCGATTGATGGGTCACTTGTTCTTTCCTGCGCTGATCGAGCTGCCGGTTAATGGCAACCACCAGCTGCTCCATTTCACGTCCCGGCAAAGGCAGCTTCACGTTCAGGTGCTGCGTGGGAGGATGGTCTACTTCTGCCAGTTGTTTTCGTACTTGCATAATGCTCCGCCGCTGCAGTATATAGGGAATAAGAAACAAAGCAGCCGTTAAGGCAGCAGGTATGACTAGAGCTAGATGCATGTTCCTTATCCCCTCCTGGACCTAGTCAGAACTCTTCTTTCTTGAACAGATATAGCCCTAGCGTATAAAAGACCAGCGTATAGACCGCCCCGACTGCCCACGGTTCCCAGGCTGCATAGCCCATCTCTTCATAGGCATTGAGCAAATAATAAGCGGGTCCATGACTATGCAGCCACCCTGCCCATGTAAATCTGCCTTGGAGGTAACCCAGAATATAATGTGGCAGGAAATAGATGAGCAGGTAGGCGATGAGCAGCTGTGCATTTTTCTTCATGATGGCAGCAAGACAGTAGTAGGTTGTGATTCCTGCAATCATGAGGGGCAGCATGTTAAGCAGCATCCTCGTATATTCCGTGAGTGCGTGATCAACATTGCGAACCAACAGGGTAGTTCCCAGAAGCAGGGACACTCCCACCAGTACAAGAGCGAACAAGAAGAACCCGGCCATTGTAATCAGCAGTTTGGCTGTATAGATGGTTTGCCTGCTGTAGCCATAAGCTACCGTATTCTTAAGCACATTCTTATTGTCGCCCATAACGATCAGCGGAAAGATGAAGAGCAATACGAACACAACCGGCATCATGCTTAGGACATTGCGGTAGAAGAATCGTTCATTTCCGTAGGGGAAATTAGGCTCTGACTGCTGAAAGGCATACAGGGTGACAGCCGCGCCAACCATTAGCAGGATATAAAGCAAACCAGATAAATAATAGTTTCGGGTCCGGACGAAACGATACTGCTCGCTTTTCATCAGATTAAGCATCACGTTCACCTCCCAGCAGACTCAGGTAGTATTCTTCCAGGTCTCCTCCCGTGACATTTATCGAAAATACACCGATACCCTGACTATAGAGTACCCGGTTAATTTGATCGGTCTTGTCCATACCGCCGAACAAGCTGAATATGATGATCCGGCAGGATTCGATAAGGGATGTCCGGGAAGTGCTTTTCCAGAATCGTGGCGGCTTTGCCGCTGTCATTCACAACCAGCTCGACGGTTTTTCTGGTTTTGTTCAGCAGTTCCTCTGCCGTCAGCTGCTCAACAATCCGTCCCTGATCCATGAAAACATACCGGGTAGCTACGCTCTGTAATTCAGATAACACATGACTTGAGATTAGAATTGTCACCTTTTTTTCCTCATTCAAGGTCTGAATAAGCTGACGGATCTCCACCTTCCCTTCCAGATCCAAACCGTTAGTCGGTTCATCCAGAAGCAGGAATGTCGGATGAGTCATCAGGGCAAGCGCCAGTCCCAGCCGCTGCTTCATTCCGAGGGAAAACGCCTTAAATTTCTTCTTCCCGGTAGTAAGAAGCCTCACTTCCTTAAGGGCTTGATCGATAGAGGTTTTGCCTGCGATGCCCCGCTGCTGGCGGTAATATTCCAGGTTCTGCCTGGCCGTAAAGTCCGGGAAAAATGCAGGCTCTTCAATGAGCGCACCCATCTTCCTGCGTTCCTGCCTAACCTCGGCAGCTTCACTTTTTCCATACAAAGTGATTTTGCCAGCCGTCGGAAAGACCTGTTCGGTAATACATTTGAATAAGGTAGTTTTACCAGCGCCATTTTTACCAATTACTGCGCAAATATCACCTGCAGCAATGTTCAGGTGGATATTCTGGAGTGCGTGTGATTCCCGGTAGGTTTTACTTAGCCCCTCAATCTCCAGTATACAATGCATCATCGTAATGACTCCCTTGCAATTTGATAATTCAATTGTATCCAGGTCACCCTTAATAAGCTTTAAGCAAAACCTTAAGAAACCTTAAAGAAGTTAAGACTACACTATTTTGAACCCGATACCCCAAACTGTGCGGATATATTCCTCTTCGGTAACCGCGGCGATTTTGGCCCGCAGGTTGCTGATATGTACATTAATGGTGTTGTCGTCTCCAAGATACGTCCCTTGCCAAATATTCCGGTAGATCTCACTTTTCGAGAAAATCTTATCAGGCTTGGACAGAAGCAGTGCCAGAATTTCGAATTCGTATTTGGTTAAAGTCAGCAATTCGCTGCTCAAGGTGACCTCACGCTGCTGCTTGTCCATGATCAGTTCACGTATACGGATAATTTCTTCGCCAGGATTCACCGCATGCACATACTGTAGACGTCGAAGCTGTGCCTCCACTCTAGCCATAACTTCTTCCTGATCAAAGGGCTTGGTAATATAATCATCCGCACCTAAACGAAGCAGCCCCACCTTGTCCTCCAGTGTACTTTTTGCAGAAATGACAATGATCGGAACCGTGGATTGTTCCCGGATTTGCGGAATCAACGTTTCTCCAGGCATTCCCGGCAGCATCAAGTCCATCAGCACCAGCTGGTAGGCTTCAAGCGACAGCCGAAGCGACGCTTCACTTCCCGAAAATGCAGAGACGGCAGTAAGTCCTTCGCCCGTAAGCATGCGGCACAGCAGGCGATTGATATCGGCATCATCTTCTATTACGAGTACTTTGATGTTTGAGTCATCCACTTAGGTTACCTCCAGCTACAATTATGGCCAATTCCAGTTCATTCTCTGGAAACGTAATTTGCATTGGCTCTACTACTCTATTAATCTTAACGTATTGTGACATCATCCGGTAGACCGGACAAGGGGGAATCGTTCATGGAATGGGACAACGTATTCGGAATCAGTTATCAGAAGCAGCCTGGCCTAACGGAAGCAGAGCTGGAGCAATTTATGCAGAGCTGGCACAAACCGCTGACGGAGCCAGAAATCGACGAAATCATCAGCCGGCAGCGCAATCCCTTCCCGGTTGCCCATCCGCTGCATGCGCAGTACGCTCCGTTTGACCCCGGCTTATGGTCCATCCCGCACAAAGCGCTGCCTGCAAGTTATCTGGACTTTCTGTGTTATTCCAATGGCGGGGAGTTTGTGAACGGGGAACGCTACTTTCAGTTTTTTAGCGCGGCTGAATTAAGACCCATGCTTCTGGCCTATGAGTTTCCGCAGTATATGCCGGGAGCGCTGCCCTTTGCCATGGACGGGAACGGCAATCATTACATTTGGGATATGCGCATGGAAAGGGATGCTCTGGAATATCCGATTCTTGTAGCCCATTCCGGCAACCTCGGCTACGAGGATTCCATTGTTATTGCGGGATCGTTCCCGGAGTTATGCCACGGAACTACTTCAGTGGACGATGAGCTGCACGGGTAGGGCCTGCTGGAGGAAGAAATAATAAGCCTGAAATCGTCCCAGCGCTATGGTATTATCCCCTTCAAGTAGACACTCGTAAAAAACCTCCTGTGTTAACATGAGGAAATGAGTGAACTTGGAGGGGGTTTTTGTATGGCGAAAAAGGGACAAGTATTTCAATCGTACTCAGAGGAATTCAAGGTAGAGGCTATTCAAACCTATCTTAAAGGAGTAGAGAGCTACAAGGTAGTCGCAGAAAGGTTGGGGATTGCGAGTTGTACCCAGCTTAAAGTATGGGTAAAGAAATATCGGATTGGAGAGCCATTTGATACACGTAAGGGTACAACAAACCCTTTGAAAGGACGTCCTCGTACTACATTTGCCAGTATCGAAGAAGAACGAGATTACTTGAAGGCACAGGTGGATTACTTAAAAAAGCGGTATCCAAATCTGTTAACGGAGCGAAGTTCGGGCTACAAGACAAATACGCCGTAATCGAAGAGCTACGTGACCAGCATGGCGTTACCCGCCTATTAGCTATTGCAGGTGTATCTCGAGCAAACTACTACAAGTGGCGAGGTACACAGGCTCAGCGGATTGAAGCCCATGCGCAGGAGCACGCAATTAAAGAGCATATGGTGGCCGTTCACTTAGCCCATCCCTATTTTGGATATCCTCGAATGCGAACAGCCCTGTGGGAGGCCGGCTACCTCGTCAACCACAAGAAGGTGTGGCGGCTCATGAAAGAACTGTCGATCCAGTCGGTCATTCGAAAGAAAAGGAATCGCTCGAGCTATGCTCCTTCCGTGGTCTATCCTAACCGATTAAAGCGCCAGTTTCATGCGACAGCTCCTCAACAGAAGCTGGTAACCGACATTACGTATATCTCAGACGGCACGCGCTTTTATTATCTGTCCGCCATTCAGGACCTGTTTAACAATGAAATTGTGGCCTGGCAGATCTCAGAGCGAAACGACGTAAAACTCGTCCTGGATACAGTTGAACAGTGGACACGAAAAAGAGACGTGTCTGAAGCCGTACTCCATTCGGACCAAGGCTTCCAATACACGTCTCAGGCGTACAACACACGATTAGAGGCATTCAGCGTCAAGGGCAGCCACTCTCGCAAAGCAACCTGCCTAGATAACGCCTGCATCGAATCCTTCTTTTCGCATCTGAAGACAGAAAAGTTGTACCTTCACCAGTTTAAGTCAGAAGCAGAGATTCATCAAGCCGTCGAGGAGTATATCTACTTTTATAATTACCAACGTTTCCAGGCGAAACTCAAACAGCGCGCGCCGATCGAGTATCGGCACGCGCTGGCTGCTTAGCTTTTTTTCATCTGTCTTCTTGACAGGGGTATGACCACTATGCTAAGACGACTTCAGGCTATACTTACAGCTTCTGTCTGCAACTATTTATCAAATAAAATCCATCTTGATCAGCTGCTCAATATGGGAGGGATGATACATCGCCATGCCCGTCTTCATTCTTCGAAACCCTTGTTCCTCGTACCAGGAAACCGTATTCGGATGGGTATACAGCACGACGTTGCAGCCTGCTGTTTCTTCCAGAATCGCAGCAATGATTTGCTTGCCCAAGCCTCTATGATGATAGGCTTCATCCACTGCAATGTTATACACTGCCGCTTGCGAAATGCCGTCAGACAACGCTCTGCCACAGCCGATAACCTTGCCGCCAGCCAATAAAAATACATTGACAGCACTGTTCTCAAAGGCGGTTTGTGTCTGCGCGGGTGTGAAATCCGTTAAGCCAAAACCATTCAACAACCCGGTTACCTGGGTCCAATCGATATTTCCTCTATCTTTTTGAAAAGTATAGGTCATCTTAAATCCCTCTTCTTAAATCGCAAATTCCGGTTCCTGATCACGGTAGTAATTGGCGAGAAACTGCTTGGTTCTGTCGGATTTCGGATGTGAAAATACTTCCTCCGGCGTTCCGTCCTCCACGATGACACCTTGATCCAGAAATAGCACTCTTGTAGCTACTTTGCGTACAAAGTTCATCTCATGTGACACCAGCAGCATCGTGTTGCCTTCTTCCGCCGCCTTTTTGATCGTGTCCAGCACTTCGCCGACCAGCTCCGGATCGAGTGCGGAGGTTGGCTCGTCAAACAGCAGGATTTTGGGCATCATCGCGAGCGCCCGGGCAATCGCTACCCGCTGCTGCTGCCCGCCGGATAATTGCTTGGTATAATGATGCACCCGGTCAGAGAGTCCAACTTTGGCAAGATGTTGTTCGGCGATTTTCCGTGCTTCCTCTTTGGGAACCTTCTTCACAACTGTTAATCCTTCCATGACATTTTCAAGCGCCGTCTTTTGGCGGAAAAGATTAAACTGCTGGAATACCATTGCCGTACTTTTTCTAAGCTCAATCACATCTTTTTTGGATTTCTTAGCCATATCCACCTTGAGATCATCGATCTTAATCGTACCTTCATCCGGTACCTCCAGAAGATTAATGGATCTTAACAACGTAGATTTCCCTGCGCCTGAAGAACCAATTACTGCAACGACGTCTCCTTTGGCAATCGTTAAGTTAATGTGATCGAGGACGATACTTTTATGAAATGATTTGGTGAGTCCGTTAATCTCAATCAAGGATCACATCTCCTTTTCTGCGCCGCAGGCTCTTGTAGTCGATGTCCAGACGTTTCTCGAGCAGCGCAATCGCCTGTTCAATCAGGATCGTCATTGCCCAATAAATTAAAGCCAGCGAGCAATAGGATTCAAAGAACCGGAGATTGTTCCCGGCGAGTATCCGCGATTGGGCCGTGATCTCAACGACCGAGCAGACGAACGCCAGAGAAGTGCCTTTCATCAGTCCAATCAGGGCATTGCCTAACGTGGGAATGGCAACGATAAAAGCCTCCGGAATAATGATCCGTCTCAGCACCTGTCCATAAGTCATGCCTAGCGATTGTGCGGCTTCAGTCTGTCCTTTATCCACAGACAATAAGGCCGCCCGGATAATCTCAGAGTTGTACGCAGCTTCATTTAACGATAAGGCAAGCAGTACATAAAATATAGAAGAAATCGAATTCACATTGTAGCTTGTATCATGATAGTAATTGTAATATTTCAGAATCAGCGGAATTCCTGCGTACGATAAATATAACTGAATGAGGATCGGTGTCCCGCGGATGAACGAGATGAACACCACACTAATTTGATACAGTACGGGTATTCTTTTAATCTTGATAATGGCCAGCAGGAGCCCCAGAAGAAGCCCTACCAGCATGGATATAAGCGTCAGTTCAATCGTCACAGGCAAATATTTAAGCAGCTTCGGAATCAGCGTAAATACGAGCTCAATATCAAATATATTCGGCATGGGTACGTCCTTTATTGAAGCTCTGGTGCAAAATCGCCATTTAAGTATTTTTCGCTGATTTTGGAGATGGTGCCGTCCTTGATCAAAGCTTGGATGCGGCTGTTTACATCCTTCGTCAATTGTTCGCTGTTCTTGCCTTTACTGAGTATCAGGTAGCTGTAAGGAACGCCAATCCGGTCCGTATCTTCCTGTGACAACGGGATGGCTTTCAGCTTCAGGCCAAATTCCTTAATATACAGCTGCAGCATCGCTGCATCAATTAAGTTGAAATCATCTGCGCCGCTCTCCACATTTTGCAGGGTTACGGCAAGCTCAGTGTCTGTGTAGTTCAGAACGACCGGCGTTTTCGCGTGTTCCTTGTTGTATTTCTCCAGAGCGACGGTATAATTCACACTTGGGCTTACGGAGGTCTTCTTGCCTTCCAGATCCGCAAAGGATTTAATATCGTCCCGATCTTCTGCTACGGCGATCACAAACTGATTTTTAAAGATCGGGTCCGAATAAATGTATTTTTCTTTTCGCTCCGCATTGCTGGCAAAATTGTTGGCGCCAATCTGATAGCGGTCCGAGTCCAGTCCGGCAAAGATCGAAGGGAACTCGGTTTTCTCAATATTAATCTCGTATTGGGGCAATCCTTCAAAGATAGCTTTCACGATCTGAATATCGTAACCGTCAATCTCATTATCATCATTTACATATGAGAAAGGTTTCGGCGCACCGCCTGTAGCTATATTGATTGTCGTTTTTTCCTTGTTAGCAGCATTTGCGCCTGCAGCATTCGCCGAAGAGTTATCTTTTCCGTTGCCGCAGCCGGCCACTCCGGCTAATAATACGATTGACGCCAAACCGAGTCCTAATTTTCTCCATGTTGTCATCTTCATTTCCCCCTATATTTCAACCTTATTAATATGCTTTATTTTTGTGCTCTGAATTTATTCTGCGGATCAGCACTTTTGTCTTGTCTGTTCTGCGGTTCTGACCACAGCCCGTCAAAATCAATCTCATTCCAAAACCGTGTATTATAATCAATAAAGATGGTTTCCTTGTTGCCATTCGATTTAGCCAAGTCCCGCAAATACGTATTGTTCTTAAAGGCCGGAATTTGATATAAATCACGGGCATATCCCCATATATTCTTGAAATCGACAATCCGGTTCCGGATCGGGCCAAGGTTCTTGAAATAGTAGGTATCAAAACGGGCCAAGGTTACAAATAAGCGGACATCTGAATCTGTAACATAGTCCCCGAATAAAAATCGTCTGGACTCTAGTCTCTCCTCGATAGCATCAAACGCCGCATACAGGTGATTGAAAGCATCGTTATAGGCTTCCAGTGATTGCGCGAACATGGCCTTATACACGCCGTTATTGACATTATCGAACAAGTAATCGTTGTACTTATCAATTTCTGTTCTTAATTCTGCAGGATACAAATCCGGCGCACCTTCTTTGTGGAAGGGGGCAAATTCATTCTCCAAGTAATTCGTCAGCCAGACGTAATCGTTATTCACAACTTTTTGGGTTGTAATGTCAATTACCGCGGGAACTGTAGGTCTTCCTTTATATTCGGGATCACCGTTTGCGTATAATGTACTTAGGAACTGCTCACCTAATACGGGGTCGGTATTATTGTCATCGTAGACAAATTCCCACCCGAGATTCACTTCATGTTTTCCGTGTCCCACCAGATTAATGCTGATCACGTCTTCTAAACCGAGTAATTCTCTTACGATTGAGGCACGGTTGGACCAATGGCAGCCTTTCGCCCAGATCAGACGGTAACGCCCGGCTTCAACAGGCAGCTTGCCTTCTCCCTCTCCAAAAGGGGTAGTGAAGTGGTTTTTCTGACGGACAAAAAATCCTTTGTCGTCGATTTCATGCTCCGTTTCCTTCGGTCTTACGCGTACATTCGTTTTTTGGGTCATTTACTTTCCCTCACCATCTATTATTTATTATTTTGCTGCTCAAACTTTTGGGCTCTCCCGTGCTCCGTATGCCAGCCGGCCAAATCTGGTCCTTTGGGCAGGATTTTGGAGAATGTGCGGTTAGGGTCATTGGTGATGGATAAATGATAATGCTTTTTAATGGCTTCAAAATCAGTGGTGTCGCCAAAGCCGGGAGTTTGGTATAAATCCCGGGCATATCCCCATAAGTTCGGAAACTCAACCAGACGATTGCGGTTTACTCTGAAAGCTGTGTTGTAAGCAATATCAAACCGGGCCAGCGTTACATACAAGCGGACATCTGCATCGGTTAATTGATTGCCGAATAAATATCGCTGCGCCGCCAGCCGCACCTCCAGCTCATCCAGCAACTGAAATACACCGTCAAATGCCTGCTCGTAGGCTTCCTGAGAACGGGCAAACCCCGCTTTATATACCCCATTATTGATGCCGTGGAAAATACGTTCGTTCAGCTCACGAATCTCCGGCTGCAGCACTTCCGGGAATAACTCCGGTGCACCCTCTTTATGAAGTGGTTTCCAGGCGGTCTCCAAGTAGTAAGTCAATTCATGGTAGTCGTTATTGACCACCTTCTTGGAGGCAATATCGACTACAGCCGGAACCGTAGGTCTGCCTGTGTATTCAAGATCACTATTGAAATACACTTCACTGATATAGTGAATTCCCAAGACCGGGTCCACATTCTCTTCATCCAGTGTAAATGCCCAGTCCACCCGATCTATGATTGGCCGCAGCGGGTCCGCAGTGCCAACACTTATGGCATTTTCGAGTCCAAGCAGCTTCCTCACAATAATGGAACGGTGCGCCCAAGGGCAGACTGGAGCCCACAATATCCGGTAACGGCCCGCTTCTACAGGGAGTTCCCCTTCACCGCTGCCAAACGGAGCCGTGAATTGGTTGCCCTGCCGTTTAAAGGCGCCTGTTTGTTCAATTTCCGCAAGCTTGCTTGTCATCCACGTTTCCCTCCTCTTTCGCTTATTGAAATCTGTTTCGGTCATGGGATTCATTCCAAATCGACACATCAGGACCTTTGGCCAGAATTTGATATGGATTTTCCGCATGATTTCCATGCTGATAACCTCTTTTTATCGCTTCAAAATCTGTGGTGTCCCCGAAGCCCGGTGTCTGATACAAATCCTTGGCATAATTCCAAAGGTTCGGGAAGTCAACGATCCGGTTGCGGTTCGTCCGGAACACAGAGTAATAAGCCACATCAAACCGCGCCAGCGTCACATAGAGCCGGACATCTGCGTCGGTAATTTGATCTCCCAACAAGTACCGCCGGGTTGAAAGTCTTTCTTCCAATTGATCCAGTCTGGCAAACAGGACATCATACGCTTGTTCATAAGCCTGCTGGGATTTGGCAAAGCCAGCTTTGTATACCCCGTTGTTCACTTCATGAAAAAGAATGTCATTCAGCGCATCAATGTCGCTTCTTAATGCTTCCGGATATAGATCAGGCGCCCCCGCTTTATGAAATGGCTTAAAGGCGGTTTCGAAGTAATTGGTTAATCTGAAGTAATCATTATTGACTACCTTTCTCGTAGTTACATCCACTACAGCAGGCACCGTTGCTCTGCCGCTGTATTCCGGATCGGTCTCCGCATAAATTTCAGGCAAGTAACGGATGCCCAGCAGTGGATCAACGCCGCCTTCATCCAATGAGAATTCCCAGCCGTTCTCCGTTCGTACAGGACTCGCAGTCCCCAGGCTAATGACCTCCTGCAAGCCCAGCAATTCACGTACAATTACAGCGCGATGCGCCCAGGGGCAAATTCTTGCCCACAGCAAGCGATAACGTCCTGCCTCAGCGGGCAGTTCGCCCGGCCCCTCGCCAAAAGGAGTAGTAAAGCGGTTTTTCTGGCGGTTAAAGGCCCCATCCTTGGTAATTTCATTGGCATCCTCGTGGTTCACTATATGTGTATCGAGGATTGTATTTTCTTGGGCCATAATCTCCTTCCTCTCTTCAACTGATTTCTTTTTCTGTATACACAATGGGAATCGCGGACTTTATGATGATTTCTGGCTTTGCGATATAGCCTAAGCTCTCATAGAAACCTACCGCTTGTTGTTGACTTGTAATCACAATCTTGTGAATGCCAAGTTCTCTGATCCAGTTCTCCGCAGCATCTATGAGAATCCGGCCATACCCCTTGTTCTGAAATTCCGGAATAACCCCTACCCTTTCAATCTTGGCATACTCTTCATGGGTTAAATTAATGCGCGCTGTGGCAACTGCAGTTTGGTTCTCCTCCAGCAAGAGATAACAGTACCTCTCCCCATACACTTCATCGAACTCTAATTCTTTGGGAATCCCCTGGCCGTTCACAAAGGTTCGAGTTCTTACTTCATAAACACCTGCTAATTGCCAGACAGAATCCACCCTGTAAATTTCCGTCATCTCTCTCCCCCTTGAAATACACTTATCATATCCATGTAAGTTAATTGAAATAATACTACTATAATTCCTATCTACTAACTGTGATTATTATCATTATTAAAAACAGAACGCAAAAAGCACTAACGCGGGTTAGTGCCTTTGTAAGCTCTTATGTACCTTGTATTCAAGCTTATAGCCATCTCTTAAAGCTTTTATGGAATACTTCAATCTGGTGCTGTTCTGCCCATGCCTTCAGCGCTTTCATCCCCTGGTCTTCTTTTTCGGCAAAGGAGAAACAGGACTTATACGGTACAAAAACATTTCCATTCGGTTTAATTCCGACCACAGGCTTGAAATACCCTTTAATATACACAGCTTTGGTTTTCTCGGCTTCAATCGTCAAATCTTTTAAGATAATTGCACCAGGTATCAGCTCGATATTCATAATCTGCCTGGCTGTGAAAAGCCGTTGCAGCAAAACCCCTATGATGGTAAGACAGAAGATGCTCCAAACATACGCGAAATAAAGTGAAAAGCTCCCTTCTTCCGATAAATAGAGCATTGAAAAGATCGCAATTCCTATCGACACACATAGCGATATAGTCATCATAAGCTCCGCAGGACGTCTGCCTTTGTATACCTCTACCGGGTCCATACCTTCACCTCATTCTTTTAATATCCTTGTTAAACCAATGAATATAACCACAACGGTGACAAGTTAAGGTGTTCGCGGAACGGTTGGCAAAATCAAGGTTCAAAAAACTTAAGAAAGCTGTATTCAGCTGCGCGTATCCATGCTCGAATTTATCATATTGGCAATGAACACAAGTGACATAAATTCCATTGGCCTGATAATAACCGGGACCTGTTGATTCCTTAATATTCTTGGCAAACAGCTTAAAGAACCTTTTCGCCTCATTTGGCATAGCAGTTATCCTCCATTTAAATATAGCTTTATATATACATACGCTTCCGTTATTTGGGAAGTTTCGATTACTTGCCTCATATAAGTAAATCATAACCAGCTGAAGAGCAAGCCTAAGAGTTCATTTTCCCCGAGAAAATATTAAGTCCATGCAAAAGAGGGTCTCCAGCCATTTCTGGCTTGGAACCCCTCTTTTGCTAAAACTCAAACCCTTTTTTAAAATTTTCCAAGTTCAATCTATCTAGTTGCTGCTCTCCTGCGCTCCCGGCTTCATCCGATGTTTGCGGTAATCGCCCGGTGTGACACCGACAACCCTTTTGAACACCCGTCCAAAGGTAATGGAGCTGGTATAGCCGAGCTTTTGGGCAATATCCTGTAAATTATCACTTGTTGTCGCGAGCAAATATTCCGCCCGCTGCATCCGGAGCTGCGTCAGGAAGTCTACGAATTTCATATTAAATTCTTCCTTGAACAGGTGACTGGCATATTTGCCCGAGATTTGAAACCGGTCGCTCAGATGCTTAAGAGATAAATCTGGATTCTCAAAATTCTCCTCAATATATATCTTCATTTCGCTGATCATCGCCCGGTAGCTTTTGGATTCATTCACAGACACATAAATCCGGTATATTTCAGCGAGCCACTTCAGCATAACGGTGTGAACCTGCGTCAGAGTGGTCTGTGCCTCAATTTCACTATAATATCCCTGCAGGCTGGGTTCTCCGAAAATTCTGCGTAGGCTGTCCGACAGTTGACCCAGCTCACGGTCCAGCATTTGAATCAGCGTGTGCAGCAGCATATGGATATCTTCATCCTTGATCTGATCCTCGCTGAACCAGACAAACAGCTCATCCACCCGCCGCCGCCAGTTCTCATCTGCAATCCGGAATTCCCGCACGATTTCGCCCAGCATCTGCAAATACTTGTACGATTGCAGCGTCGACCGGTCCGGAAGGCTGTCACTCAGCACGACCATATCTCTGCCGAGTGACAACTTATGCTGCAGGGCTGTCTCCGCCACCGTGCAGGATTTTGAAATAGCATCCAATCCATCTACAACCGGTCCCACAGCGAACGTCAGCGACAGCCCCAAGTTATCACTAACCCATCTCAGACATCTTTCTGCCAGTATTCTAAGCATGTTTTTGTCCGCACTCAAATCCTCGCCGCAGCCGATCATCAGCCCGATCCGGTTGCCGCTCACCCATTCTGCCCAACCCTGCAAGCCTTCATCGCCCGCAAGCTCCTGGAACAGATTCATGAGCGTCAGTTTGAGCATATTCTGCTCCTTAGCCGGATATTTCTGGCGAAAATCATCGTATTGATTAATTTCAGCGGCAATATAGGCGAATTGCACGGCCCCTACGGCGAAGGGTTTAAACCGCTCCAGCTTGTCCTCCAGGAAAGCGACGCGTTCGCCTTCGATTAAATCCAAAAAAAGCTGACGCCGCTGCACCAGCAGGTTCTCATCATGCTGCTTTTGATAGTCCATCGTTTGATTAATCAGCGTTTCCAGCGCCTGATCAATCAGCACAAGCTCATTCCGTGAAGTGCTGTCGAGACTTTCCTCCCGGAACTGCAGCGCTTGAATCCGGTTCATCATTGCTTTGATCGGCCGGTAGTTTTTGCGGGTGATATACAGAATATAGAGTGTTCCCAGAACAACGGTCAGAACACCGATGATAATCCAGAGGTAAGAAACAACGGACATCCAGGCGAAAAGCTCGCCTGCGCGGATTCCGCTCTCAAAGGTCCAGCCTACATTGTCGGAACGGATTCGGGTAAGCACACTGCCCTCCGGAATATCATTCTCCCGATGAGCGGCATAGATTAAGTCCCCCTGATCATCCACCACCCGCATGAAGGATACCTGGCCGCCCGTCATATCATCAATCATACGTTCGATCCGGTACATGCTCAGGTTCACAACAATCATACCTTCCGCCCCGAATGGCAGCGGCAGCTGCCTGGACATACTGATGACCTGCACCGTTTGGTCGGAGTTGAAGAGCCGGAGGGGACGGACATCGCTCCAGTTCCGTTCATTGCTGCCCTTCAAAGCCTGATTCAAATAATCACGGTCTGCAAAAACATCCCTGTCCACCAGACCGTTCAGGGTCAGCACTTTTTCGTCCCATTTACGATAGATATAGATGGAGTCGATCAGTTGGTTGCGGTAAAGAACTCCCCTCATGTCTTTCACGGAACTGTACAGGCGGGTACGGTCACCTTCGTCGCTCAGCCCGCTCAGAAAATCGCTGTAGCCGTGGTTGGTCTCCATCTCCTGAAGCACGGATAGCTCCACCTCACTTAAAGCATTCTGCAAGGTGTCCACTACATATCCAGTAGAGATCCGGTTGGCCTTATTGGTTTCGCTGCGTGAAAGTTCACCTACAATCAGAAAGGAAAGAAAGATCAGGATCGACACGGTCAGCAAAAAGATCGGGAAATAGGAGAACATCATTCTGCTCGACCAGTTCCGCTTCATATGTACTCCCCGCCCCTCTTGAATGGAATCCGAGAAATGCCGCCTGATGTCTTACATAAAACTCAAGATGACAATTTCGATTTTCGGTTTATCCAATATAACATGCCTGCGCCGATAAGTGCACTAACCGTACAAGCCAAATACATCATCTGCGCGCCTCCGGAATAAAACAAATAGCCGTTCAACAGATTCCCGACGATTCCCCCAAGACCTGAAAATACCATATTGAACACACTTTGACCTGTCGCCTGCATTTTTTTGCCGGAGGCCTGGGCCACATATTCAACAGCCGCAACATAGAACAGCCCGAAGGATAAACCGTGCAGTACTTGGATGCCAACCATGACCGCCGGTACAGGGAACAGCCACTGAATGCCCCAGCGCAGCGCGTAGAAAAATGCAGCCAGCAGCAGGGTGCGTTCATGGCCGATGCTCCTGAGAATTCTGGCCGCGAGCAGCATGGAAGGAATGTTCGTCAACGAGGCGAGCAATAACGCAGTGCCGACCAGAGAATAGCTGCCTCCGGCATCTTGAAAGGCCAGGACAAAAAATGAATTATACGCGGTAAGCGTCTGGTTTACAAAAAAGCAGGCCACCAGAAACATCAGAAACAGACGGTTCCCCAGCAGCTCCCTGATCCCTTGCGTAAGTGAAATCGCAGAAGCATTCCTTTCGGTACTGCGTGACAATGTCAGAACCGTAGCCGCCCCCGCAAGACTTAAAGCAAGAAACGGCATCCATAGCTGGGATATCCCGAATCTCGACAGATAGAGTCCGCCGGCATAACCGCCCAGCGCCGTACCCAGACTGCCCAGGCTGCGGATCGTCCCATAGGAGGTACGGCCTTTTTGTGCTGCGGAAACCGCATAGGAGTCGGCGACCGGGCTTTGTGTAGACTGAAAGATAATGGACAGGAAATAGGCCATAATAATCACCGCAACATATTTGAATCCGTAGAAAAAGGACAGGCTAGCCGGTACGCATATACTGAGCAGCAGCACCAGCTTCGTCTGGCGGTACCGGTCAACCAAAAGGCCCCAAACCGGCTGTACGATGATAGAGAGAAGGGTGCCAATTGACATTAGCACACCGACAAGATTGGCTCCGATACCCTGGTGTACAAACAGGGTGGTCAAATAAGGATTAAACAGACCGCCAGCCAGTCCGGTCAACAAATATAATAAGCGGAGCTTAAGCAGTTCCGTTCTGGCTTCCAATGGTATTATCGCCGTATTCTCCATGGTGCATTCTTCCTTTACCACAAGATATTTGCAGCGGCTGCTACCGCTCCAACCGCACCAGCCGTGTTGCCCAGCTTTGCCGCTTCCAGGTCAACCGGATACGGCAGATAGGCATTTACCCGGTTGCGAATTTCATTCATATAATAATCACCGGAAGCAGCAACACCGCCTCCAAGTACGACAAGCTGCGGATTCAGCAGCACCACAGCGCTGGCAATCCCTGCCGCCAGATGCTCCAGCGGCTTGTCCATGATCTCCAGAGCGGCGTAATCCCCCTCCGCCGCTGCTTGCAGCACATGCCGGGTTTCTATCTCCTCCGGCTTGCCCCCGGCAAGCGCCAGAATCCGTGAAGCAGTCAGGGACGCAGAATCGGCAAAGCGGGCTCTGGCCAGTGCCGTGATGCCGCTGCCTGACGCAACAGCTTCGAGCGGCCCGAAGTCAGCTCCTGAAGCGGAGCCCCTGCTGCGGGCAAGCCCGACATCAACAACCATATACCCGGCTTCACCCGCTGCATTATCCGCTCCTTTATAGAGCTGGCCATTCAACAGCATCGCACTTCCGATGCCTGTACCGACCGTCACCATCAGCACATGTTTTTTTCCCGCAGCGGCACCTTTCCAGCATTCGCCAAGCAGTGCCAGATTAACATCGTTGTCCAGATACAGCCGCCCTTCATAATAACGGCGGATAACCGGCCGGATATCCGCCACCGGCCAGGGCAGAGCCGGAGCCTGGCTCAACCGGCCTTCTGTGTCACCGATCACCCCCGGGAATCCAATACCGATCCCTTCCAACTGCTTCAGGGTTAGCGAAATCCCTTGCAGCAGATGCTTCAGTTCAACAAACAGCCAGTCAAAAAAAAGCTCGGGCGAGCCATGGGCAGCTGTGCTTCTGCGCTCCAGCAAGAGAATATCGCCGTTTGCACCCGTAATGCAGAACATAGTCTTCGTACCGCCAACATCAATCCCCGCCTGATAACCGGTCAATTCCTGTGCTGCCATTCACTTCGCCCCCCTTTTCTTATCCATTTAGAAAAAAGATAGACCCCGCCATTTGCTTGAGGTCTATCTGCGCAGGCCTTCCTCTATCAAGAAACCGGGTCGATCCCAAGCGTAAAGCTCATGCTCTGTTTCCCTGCTGCCGGATGGTACACATAAACAATCTCCAGAAGCTTCTCCTGCTCATGCCGTATCACGGATGGCTCCGGTGCTTCAGCAGCCACCTTGCAGGACAAACCCGGGAATGTCCAGTGCTGAGGGGTAATTTGGGCAGCGGATAATCCGGAGCCGCTAATTTCAAATACCACCTCAATCTCAAGCTCCGTTTCCAGCCGGACCTCAACCGCCAGCAGATCCTTTTCCACTGCCGCTTCAAAGGTCATCCCACGCAAATGGGAGTTCCAGCTTTTGCCCTTCTCCCTGCGGATTAGACGCAGATAATAAGGGACTCCGTCCGGAGTTTTCCAGTGAATGGTTGCCGGATGCATCTGCCCGTTCGTATTGCGGCTTCCCGACATCGCGCCGATCATCCGGTTCTGCTCAATCCATGCCGATGCAGTACAAAGATTGCGGTTCTCGTCAGGCTTGTCTCTTTCGCAGAGCTCACGGAACTGCTTCTCCACTCTGCGGTCTCCCCCATGCACCATAAACTGCGACATCAGCTCCGCAGGGATGTCTGCACCAACCAATGCGATGAGCGGATCATGGCTCGTCTCACAGTTGACCCCGGCTAAATGTTCATATCCTTCTCCCAGTGCCAGGTACAGAAAGACACCGATAGAGCTGTGGCCTGTCATCTCCATTTCATAGGCACGGGAGAACGGACCGGACAGATTCTCCAGAACCGGATTATAGAATAACGCAATATTCTCCCAAAGTCCCCGCTCAAGGGTATGGCCTATTGTCTTGAATGTCATTGAACGTCCATAGACTCTCCACATTCCCAGCACTGTAAGATCCACACCGTAATAGGTAGTTGTATTGAATTCCGCAAAGGACCCGAACTCCTCAAAAGCAGCCAGGAACTCCACCGCTTCCCTGTCGCCATGGGCTATCCATGCTGTATTCTCCAAACGGTATCCATAGTAATGAACAATAAATATATGCATCAGCTCAATATTGGAATTCATTGGTATCGCATCAGATAAACGCCTGTCGATTGAAGTTGAGACCGCTATGCGCATAGATTCATCCATTCGCTGAACCAGTCCGCCAGGCAGTACATTTGCAAATTGATCCAGGATTACTGCAAAAGTGCTGGCAATAAACTCCCGCCAATTGGGATCATAACTCTTCCACACCGGAGGGATAACGTCATCCACCGAGGCTTGCAGGCACTTTCTAATCGCCCGATCATCCAGTCCCGGCAGCGCCTGACCCGCTTCCCGGGAAAGATTCAGGCTAAGCTGCTTTCCGATCTTCTCTGTAGTCTCACTCAGGAAAAAGGCAAAGCCGGGTGCGAATGTCTTCCACGCATAATTGCCTGCAGGAGGCAGAGCCGCCTGGGGTGAAACGCGGAACGTGCCGTGATAGATCTCATCCGGGCAATTAAACTGTAAATCCATCACCCGGTCCAGCAAGCTGCAGGCCCGCTGGACATCACCGGTGCCGCTTCTGAGAAGCAGCCCAAGCGCATAGTGGGCACTGCTGCGTGTATTATGCTGGTCATTCTGTTCTTCATCTCTGAGCAGCCCCATCCCTTCGTCATAGAGCGAATCCATCAGCGTCATGGACTGAAGCAGCAGGTGGCGCTGTCTATCCGTAAACCTCTCCATCATTGTCCGCGTCATTATTCCTCCTCCTTTTCAGCTTAGCCCTTGACCGCACCCACCATCATGCCGCTGATAAAAAAGCGCTGCAGGAACGGGTATACGATCAGAATCGGAACGGTGGAGAAAATAACACTGGCCGCCTTCAAGCTCTCAGGCATCAGTTGGGCCATGCCGAGACCCTCCTGCTGCATCAGCTCGCTTACCTGATTGTTCTGTATCATCTGATACAGCTTCAATTGCAGCGGATATAAATCAGGTCTGTTGATATACATTAGAGCATCCTGGAAGCCGTTCCAGCGGCCCACGGCATAGAACAGGCTAAGAGTAGCAAGCGACGGCAGCGACAGTGGAAGGATAATGCGGAACAGGGTGCCCAGGTGAGTAGTACCATCAATTTCTGCCGCCTCCTCCAAGCTTTTGGGAATGCTGTTCAGGAAGGAGATCAGAATGATCATATAGAAGGGACTGATTAATCCGGGCAGTACCAGCGCCCAAATCGTATCGAGGAGATGGAGATTCCGCACCAGGATATAATCCGGAATGATCCCCCCGCTGAAGAACATGGTAATTACAATAATCAGCATGAACCATTTTCGTCCTCGCAGATCCTTTTTAGACAAGGAGTACGCAACAGCTATTGTCATGGCCATAGACAGCACTGTAGCCAGAATAGTCAGGATGATCGTGAAACCCAGGGAGCGGATCATGGACATATCAGAGAAGACCTTGGTATACGCTTCAACATTAAATTCCTTTGGGAAAAAGGTCACCAGCCCCGACATAATCGGGCGGCTAGAGCTTAAAGAAATGGCTACAATATGAATAAAAGGCATCAGGCACAGCAGGATTACAGCAACAATAATCAGGACATTAAGGACATCAAATGTCCGGTTGGATGCGCGCTCGCTCATTCTATTTTCCCCCTTAGTCTCTATTTCGTCCGGCCAGGTCTAAAGTATGCTCTCATCCGCCAGTTTCTTGGATGTATAGTTTGCACCGAGCAGGAAAACAAGTCCTACCAGTGCCTGGAACAACCCTACAGCTGTAGCCAGCGAAATTTGTCCCGATTCAATACCCACGCGATAGACAAAGGTGCTCAGCACCTCGGAGTAATCCCGGACGGCCACATTGCCGACGATAAACGGACGGTCAAAGCCGATAGAGATCATATTTCCCAGGTTGATAATGAGCAGTGTGGCAATGGTTGTTTTGATACCCGGCAAGGAGATATGCAGGATTTTCTTGAACCGCCCCGCACCGTCCACCTCGGCAGCTTCAAACAATTCCTTGTTGATCCCGGTCAATGCCGCCAGGTACAGGATAGTTCCCCAGCCCGCGCTCTGCCATACGCCGACCAGCAAATAAGTAATCAGCCAGTAATTTTTGTCCGAGAGGAATGGAATGGCCTCCAGCCCCAGCCCGGTAATCACATTATTAATGAACCCCGATTCGGTGCCGAATACCTGCAGCACAATCCCGCCGATAATCACCCACGAAATGAAATGGGGAATATAAAGGATGGTCTGGGCAAGCTTTTTGAACCAGCCAATCCGCAGCTCATAGAGCAAAATGGCCAAAATTAGCGGAGCCGGAAAAGAGACGATCAGATCCAGCAGATTAAGCAGCAGCGTGTTGCGCAGTGCCTTGAAGAAATCATTGTTATGAAATACTTCACGGAAAATGTCCAATCCGACCCATTCGCTGCCGCCGATGCCCTGGAAAAAGTTGAATTCTTTAAAGGCAATCTGTACGCCGTACATCGGGCCATATTTAAAAATCAGGAAGTAAATGACCGGCAGGACAAGCAGAGCGTATAATTGCCAGTTTCTGCGTAGATAAACGGTGTTCTTCACTGCCTTCACCCTCCTTCTCTGTGTACGGCCGGCAGGTGGAAGAGACTTCTCCCGCCTCTTCCACCAGAGCAAGCCGTCATCTGTGCTTTTTATTTAGAAGTCATTTCTTTGTAAGCTGCGGTACGTTCATCCTGAATAGCCTGCCCTCCACTGGACATGTAATCTTTAATCATAGAATCATAAGTGCTGTCGAATTGCTCCGGCTTGATCATCGTCAGCTTGACAATGATTTCCTGAAACTTGTCGGCCAGTGTTGTTCCATATTTCGCTTCCGCCTCAATGGGATGATCAAAGCGCACCGGCTGAATTTTATCGACATTGGAGATTTCTACGGATTTGCGCATGTCTGCCTGGAATTTCTCAGGTGTCTGGGCGATATATGCCGCTTCATTCTTGGCATCGTCACCGGCGAATTTGCCGTTTACAATGATCGCGATGTCGCCAAAGTTGTACAGCCGATCCGTCACTTCCTGAGTTGCATCCGCCTTAACCACCGGCACACCGTCAACCAATGTGTAGTTTTCATTCTCCACACCGAACTGAACATCGAACAGGTTTGTTCCCGAAGCCATCCAGTCCAAATATTTCAGTGCGGCTACAGCATTGCTGCTGGATTTCGGGATCATGACATACATAGCGTTAGGGGCATAAGCCGGCTTGGCATGTTTACCTTCAGCATTAGTGAATACATCCACCGGCGTCATCGAAGCACCTGGAACATTACTCTGCAAATTCTCATAGAAATCATTCCAGGTGAAGTACGGCTCTCCCGCATCTTCCGTATAGAAACCAATCTGGCCGTTCTGCAGATTCTGCCACAGTTGCTTCTTATCCTTGTCCAGCCCGAAATCCTTGCTCATCAGGCCTTCATTATATAGTTTATTCATAAATTTCAGCGCATCTTTGAAGCCTGGAAGCAGGGTCGGGTAATCGCTGGATCCCAGCTGCTGGGTCAGGGTGTAGCGTTGCTCATCAGTGAGCGGCTCGATGAATGACCAGATCAGCGGCTCAACTTGTGCGGCAGCGAGACTCACACCGAATGGAATGACTTTCCCACCGGTTCCACCCGGATCTTTATCCTTGAAGGCTTTCAGAGTAGTGTACAGCTCTTCTGTAGTCTGCGGCACCGGCAGCCCCAGCTTGTCCAGCCAGTCCTGTCGGATATATCCGGCATACTTGCCAAGTACAAGTCTTCTGCCCGGCAGAGCAAATTGCTGACCCTTATATTGTCCGTAGGCCAAAGTATCCTCGCCTAGAAACTCTTTGAGGTTGGGTGCATATTGATCGATCAGTTCTGTAAGGTCTGTAAGCCCGCCCTGCTCCGCATATCGGTTGAACGTTCCCGAATCATAGGTAAAGACAATGTCTGGCACTTCGCTTTTACTGGCCATTAATACATTCAGCTTCTGGATTTCTTCCGAACGGGGGACAGGGACAAACTCTACATTAATATTGTTCGGCTTGCCGAACCGCTCTTGCACAAGTCTCGTTAAATAACTGTCTGAGATCGTATAGCCGGAAGGTGTATTCCCGCGGTCGAACACTTCTACCTTTAATGTAGCAGGCGCTGAGGAAGCCGCACCGGCATTTCCGCTTGTATTGTCCTCCTTGGAAGAACATGCGGATAACAGCATTGCGGAGGCTAACATAACCCCCATTGCCGGACTTGCCAACTTCTTAGACCATCTTTTTGTCATTCTCTCATCACCTTTCCCCTTTTGATGTCAGAAAACATATCTTCTAGTGCTGATCGATAGTTAACAGCGCCTTCGATGTCACCTAGTATTACACGAAATTATAAAATCGTACAATAAACCATTTTCCACTCCAAATCGTTTGTTTTTTATGTATGAATACCTGACAAATAAACAATTATCGTCTACACAAACTGCTTTCAACTAGCATACCGGAGACTGCAGGTCCGCCAGTCCGGGTTATTTTGGCCCCGCCGTTTCAGGCTTATACCGGAGTAAGCAATCCTCACACCAGTATAACCACATCCAGTCTGATGTTCATTGGCATAAAATTACATCGCCCTAAAAACGAAAAAAACAGCCTGCCGGAAAGGCAGACTGCTGTAATTTCTATAACGATTCACGGATCACTCTCTTGTAAAAGAGCACCGACAGGAAGCCGAAGACCGAATACAGTATTGTATAGAACAGCATGACCAGGATCATCGGTGTAAGCATTTCAGTACCAAAGAAGAACCAGCCGGATTTGACAGCAAAGTAGCTATGGCTCAGGCCGATGACCAGCGGAATGCCGAAATTGAACAGCTGCTTGAATTGGATGCCGTGCAGAAGGTCGCTCTGGGTAAAGCCCAGTTTGCGCAGGATGGTATAACCGCCTTTTTCCTCCTCGCCTTCATCCATCTGCTTGAAGTAAAGAATACAGCCTGAGGTAATGAGGAAGGTCAGGCCCAGAAACCCGACGATGAACATAATCATCCCCATATTACTCCGCTGGTTCATTTCGTACTCATGCTGGGAAAAGCTTGGCTCCTGCGGAGCCTGGTTCTCGTAAATTTGATTCGCGGTGTCCAATTTCGACCGGTCGGTAATTTCAATCCCATAATAATTCGCTACTTCTTTCTTTTTTTGCAGTTTGGGGTCGAGCACTTTAACCAGTTCCTGATAAACGGACTCATCCACCACGAATACTCCGGAGCCGGAGGCATAATAGACAGGCAGGGTAGGCTGTTTGGATACACCGCTCAGCTGCAGCTTAATCGTCCCGCTTGAAGTCAGGAACCCAACCTCTCCGGTCTCTTTCAGTGTTATTAATTTTTCCAGAGCATTGCTGTAGCCCATGAGACGGGTCTCACCGGGTTCCAATTCTACACCTTCGATGCTGATGTCACTGACAACAGAGGTGGATAGGATGCGGTCCTCGGAAGCTGTGAACGGTGACACGTCCATAATTTGAGTGGCATCTACATCCACCCCAACCGGATAGATATCAATTTCCTTATACTTGATCTGCTCCTTATTGAGCGCTTGAATAAACTTCTCCTTCGCCTCGGTCCGGGCAAAGCCAAAATCATGCGGGGAACTTTCTTTGGCTGTCGCTTCCGCCGAATAATAGGAGATATAGCTTAAAGACAACAACCCGATGGCCAGTGCAGAAACCGTCGTGATGATCGTCAAGAGCAGCGCGTTCGATTTCATCCGGAACATGATCGATGAGAGCGACAGTACCTCGTTGATAGACAGGTAACCCTTTTTGCTCTTGCGGATCGCGTTGAATACAAAGCTGACCGAACCTTTATAGAAGAGGTAGGTGCCGACAATGACTAAGCCGAGAACCAAGATCATGATGATCATTAATTCGTTCATGGCATTGAACTTTCCGCCGAAAAGCTGGGTCGACAGATAATACCCCCCCGCAACAAATCCGATGCCTAGCAACCCCATGATAATCTCCCACAGCGACATTTTTTTAATCCGCTCCTGAGTCGTGGAAGTGACCCTGAACAGGGAAAGGATGCTCTGCCCTTTAATGAACACGTAGTTCATGATCATAATCAGCAGGTATATCGCGGCAAAAACGATCACGGTCTGCAGCAGCGCCTGCGTGGAGAAACGCAGCTTGGCCAATTCATCCACTTCAAGGATTTTGAACAAAATCATCAATATCAGCCGGGACATCACAAATCCCGCACCAATTCCGATGATCATGGAACCGAAATACAGAATCAGGTTCTCCGCGCTGAGCAGTTTGAAGATTTTACCCTTGGTGAGTCCTATCAGCTGGAACAAGCCGATCTCCCGGCTGCGCCGTTTAATGAAAATCGTATTGGCATAGAGCAGGAAAATCGCAACAATGACCACTAGCAGCACAGAAGAGGTGCCGATAGCTGCCCCACCCTTTACCGAACCTTTGACTTCGTCCATGGCCGGATCATATTTAAGGGTCACAAAGGAAAAATACAACGCAACACCGAAGATCAAGGCAAAAACATAAAGATAATAATTTTTAATATTTTTTTTCAGATTGCGCAGAACGATATAATTCAGGCTCATTGCTGGACACCGCCCAATACGCCCTGAGTCTTGATAATGTCGTTGAAGAAGGACTGCCGGGACTCATCACCTTTATTCAGCTGCGTATAAATTTGCCCGTCACGGATAAACACCACCCGGCTGCAATAGCTGGCCGCCACAGGATCATGCGTAACCATGACGATGGTCGCCTGGCGTTTGCTGTTCATGTCAGAAAGCTTGTTCAGCAGGTCAGAGGCCGACTTGGAATCCAGCGCCCCCGTAGGCTCATCTGCAAAAATGATGCTTGGGTCATGCACAAACGCCCTTGCCGCCGATGTCCGCTGCTTCTGCCCGCCGGATATTTCCGAGGGGTACTTATCCTTCAACTCGTAGATCCCCAGTTCGCCCGCTACCTGTTCGAACTTCTGATGGGCATCTTTCTTGGAAATACCTGTGATGGACAGCGGCAGCAGCACATTTTCTTTGACCGTCAGTGTATCCAGCAGGTTATATTCCTGAAAAATAAATCCGAGGTGATGCTTGCGGAATTCAGCCAGCTGTTTCTCCTTCATGCCCGTAAATTCCTTGCCTTCGATTTCGATCGTCCCCTGGCTTACGCGGTCAATGGAGGACAGCACGTTCAGCAGTGTCGTCTTCCCTGAACCGGACGCCCCCATAATGCCGACAAACTCGCCTTTATTTACTTGAAGGTCAATGCCTTTCAAGACCTCTTGTTTATTGAATTTTTTTCCGTAGGTTTTGTAAATTTTATTAGCCTGCATAATGATCATGTTCCACCCACTCCTTTTCTATAGTTCTATCATAAGCGGGATGTTTTTCTTTTTCCTGCGATTCGCCGAACAAAGTGAAGAGGCATGTGACATTGTTGTCACATGCCCGATATCTCCTGAAAAGGCCCTGCCATTCTCAGAATGTATAGGCTGGACTTGCCGTATCCGCCCAAGCCAGCGTTCCATCCGGCATCCATCCGAGCAGCGTGCCCGCAGCCACAAATTCAAATGTCCGGTCAATACGATTGTATACCCAAATAGTGCCGGTATTGGAGGCGTATGCCGCGAGCTTGCCATCTGGCGACCAACGGATCTTCGAGATAGCATAATAGTCCTGCTGGCCTTCATGCGCAAAAATATCCTCCACCACCTGATCCGTTAGCCGCTCATCCTGGACAATCGAGGACTTGCTGCTCCGGATGTCCAAAGCTATCCTGCCGAGCGGATTACTCTCTTCACTGTCTGCTGGGAGAATAAGCACGGAATTGTCCTCCCAAGTCAGTGGATAAACGAACAAGAAGCCATCGCTATGTGACATTGAGGCCGCATTTTCCTTCGAAAAGACCTTATTCCCCTTCTTATCCAGAACCAGCAGATCCGCCCCGGTACCCACATAGTCATCGTGAGCAAATAATACGGCAATTTTGCTGCCATCCGGTGAGGAAGACATTCCGTATACCGGCTTCTCAAAGCTATGCAGCGGCTCGCGCGAGAAATCGTTCAAATCAATTTTGTATAATATCTTGTTTCCCAGAACCATGTAAGTATATTCAGGATAGAAACGGTCGGAATACATTTCATGGTATCCATAGTCATTGCCGTACGAACCCTCCTTAGCCGGAACTGAAGGGATATTCATAATCTTGTCCCCTAAGGCATCGTATAAATGATGTTCCTCTTTCCCGTAAAACAGGAAGGACGGACCGTTCTTACCGTTGTCGTTGATATTTTTGATCCAGCTTGTATCCCAAGCCGGAAGTACCTTGTTCGTATCCGATTGAAAGTTCTTCAGCGTGATACTGCCCTGATTGGCTGAATATTGCACCACGACCTTATTGCGGTACGGCTGATCCTGATTTTTATACGTTCTTCCGTCTGCCGTTTGGGCTTCATCCAGATTAAACAGGCAGGAAAAAGGACTCTCCTCAAGCATGCGAAGACGAATTTGCACAAACCGGGGCGATTCCCATTCCAGTGTATAGCTGAACTCCGTATGTGGATCGCTTGTATTTAGGCTGTTCTTCAGCGCCTGCTCCAGTGAAAGCTTGTCTATGTCGCTATTGGATTTCACTTGCACCAGTTGTTGACCGCTGCTGATACTTTCCAGTTGTTCTATATAGAGAAAGGGTTCTTCTGTACTTACGGGTACTGTGGAGGACGGCGGCGGTGCCAAGGGCGAGCTCTGAGCTTCTGCACTTTTATTGGTATTCACTATGGAAGCATTAACGTTATCCACCGTCGCTTCCGCGTTCTGGCATCCTGCGAGCAATATGGCGGCAACCGCAAACATCGCAAAATAGCGCATATAAACAACTCCTACCTTCAATTTTTATCCAGTATATTTATATTGACGCTTTTTTCGCTCAGATGTTTCAGCACGGACCGCAGGTATGTCCATCTGCAGTCCCTTTAATCCATTGCGCGACGACTTCCGCCAGCTTCTCTTGCTTGCCCTCCACATCCTCCATATCCGTAATTGTCACAATCGCCCGGTCAGCAGCAACCCATTCGAGCAGTCCGGTAAGGTCCTCGAAGAGGTTCCCTTTGACTGCATGCTCTTGTACCTTGGCCCCAGTATGAAAAACAAGCCGGAAAAAACCCTTGCCGTGCAGGTTAAAGGTTATACGATCCTCCCCAGTGAAGCAAAAACTCGGTGCTTTCCATTTGATATGTTCAGAAATTGAGCGACTTGTTCAGGCCCGGATAATTTGACCGGTTTCTTGCCTGGAATTCCGGGCCCATTCTTAGAGTTTGTCATCTTCGCTCATCCTTCCATTATGTTCACATACCTTCAATCTTTACGAACTCATTCTCCCGCGGAAAAATCAATGTAAATACTGTTCCTTGCCCAAGTATAGAATTCACCTGAATATTGATCCCCAGCGGCTCCGCCACTTGCCTAGTCAAATACAGTCCCATCCCGGTAGCGGCCCCTTCCTGACGCCCGCTCGTCGAGGTGAAGCCTTTATCAAATATCCGCGGCAGATCCTTTGGGTCAATTCCCCGTCCAAAATCCTCAACGGTAAGCACAACATGACCGTCTTTTTCCGTGCTCAGGATGAGGATATCGGAAGCTTCACTGTATTTCACGGCATTCGTGAGCAGCTGCCTGAGCATAAAGCCTAGCCACTTGCCATCGGTCAGCACTTCTTCGGCCGTAAGGAATACGTCGAAACCGATGCCTTTGGGAATACACCAGGATTTCAGCGCCCGGATCTCCTTGTTCAGAACCGCCTCCAGCTTGACCCTTTCGATAAACAGGTCATTGCGCATAAAGGGAATCCGTTTCTGGTGAAGCTGCTGGTCGAGCAGATGATGGATCCGCAGCCATTCGTACATTAACTGCTTCTGCAGCGTCTCGTCCGGAAGACGTTCAATCATCAGCTGCATGGCCGTTAGCGGAGTTTTGACCTCATGAATCCACGACAGCAGATCATCCTTCTCTGATTCCAGCAGCTGAAAATTCACCGAGGTTTCCTGCCGGTAACGTTCCGTTTGGGTGATCACGGCTTCCTGCACTACCTTTTCGAACGGGCTCTCGGCTTCCCCCAGAACACCAAGATCATAAGTTTGATCCCAGGCTTCCATGTTTCTGTAGAACCGGGTTTCCTTGGGATATCGGAGAAATACAAATGCGGTACAGACCAGCAGATTCAGCAGTATTATGTACAGCATCGGCATTAACGGAATAGACGCATCGAGATAGACTACTAACAGAAGGAGCAGCTGCAGCACGACCAGCAGGAGCAGCCAGCTCCGTTTCTCTTTAAGGTATTTCCAGATCATAACGCCGCCTCTTCAGTTGCCATATACCCTTGTCCCACCCGGGTTTCAATGTAAGTGTCCAACCCCAGCGGTTCCAGCTTTTTGCGCAGCCGGTTCACATTCACGGTCAGCGTGTTGTCGCTCACAAAATGCTCATTGTCCCACAGATCCTTGATCAGGTCTTCGCGGTTTACAATCTGATCTTTGCGCTCTACCAGGATCTTCAGGATAAACGTCTCATTCTTAGTAAGCAGAGCAGCGCCAAGACTGTTGGTTACAGTGTTCTTCACATATTCAATCGTAGCTCCGCGCCATGTCTTCAGCTCCGTCCGCTCAGTGCTATAGTTGTACACCCGGCGCAATGTGGCTTGGATTTTGGCGATCAGCACCTCGAAATGAAACGGCTTCTGAATAAAATCATCGGCTCCCAGCTGCATAGACATCACCATATCGCTCGGATGATCGCGTGAGGACAGAAAGATAATCGGCACATTGGAATGTGCACGCAGCAGCCGGCACCAGTGGAACCCGTCAAACTGCGGCAGCTGAATATCGATCACGACCAGCTCCGGTTTGACCACCGTGAATTCCTGCAGCACCTTGCCGAAATCCGAAATGCCATAGACTTCATAGGACCACTGTGACAACCGGTCCTTGATCTCATTGAATAACGTAACATCGTCTTCGATAAGCATAATTTTAAACAAATAAAGCCACCCCGCTTTGAATCTTTGGACAGATTCATCTTTTTGTAGTGTCCATCTACATTATCATTAACTATTTCGTTATGCCAGGTCAATATTACTTAATCCCCTTTACAGGAAAAACCCTCTGCGCACACAACGCAGAGGGTTCAATATGAGTATTATGCCATTTCATCCAATCGTACGAATCTAAGGTGTCTTGTCTTCAATTGCGGCAGCACCTCGTCTAAAGCCTCCAGCATAAAATGAGGTGCCTGTGAGTCTGCACCCACTGTCTCGCCGCTGTCATGCAGCAACACAACGGAGCCGCCAGTAATTTGGTCAAGCAGCTTTGACTGGAGGCGGGTCTGACAGACCCGGCTGCTCCAGTCACCTGCCGTAATTGACCATAACGCAATCCGGTACTCCTTGTAACGGAAGTAATCAAACATATTCATTAAGCCCCAGGGCGGACGATAGTGGTCGGGTCTGGTGCCAACAATACCTTCTATAATATCTGCGGAACGATCCAGATGTTCACTGCGAATCGTTTTAGGCAGCATTAGCCAGTTGGAAGTATGACAATAATTATGTATGCCAATCTGATGGCCCTCACGGTCGATTCTTCGAACAAGCTCTGGATACCGTTCCGCTTGCGATCCCAGTACGAAAAAGGTTGCCTTAACCTGATGCCGTTCCAATAAATCGAGTAATTTCGGTGTATATTCCGGATGTGGCCCATCATCAAAAGTGAAGGCCACCTCTCCCTTTCCTTTACCTTTGCGGAAGACCCCCCATCCGGTCATCCGCGAGATTAAGCTTGGAATGAACATATAAAGAGTGGCAATACAGAGTATTCCTCCTATTAAATAGTTAAACATGCTTCCCCTCCCCCTTTATTGGCAGCTTATCCGGACAGACGCTGTTCGGGTGAGAAACGCTTCTTCAGCGATCCCCGCGAGTGAACCAGAAGCATGGGTACAAGCTGATCAGTGCGCCGGTCAATTCTTTTTCTTCCTTCCGGATGCATAGCTGACAGCAGCAGGCGGAGGTAGACTGTTGTAATTCTCGTAAAAAATCCCGATTTCATCTGCTGCTGCTCAAAGCCCAGACCATGTGTCAAACCGCGATGGAGCAGCGTGATACCCATTAACGCTTTCACCTGCTGATACTCCGACTGCGATTCAAAGGCTTCATTAATTTGCTTCATTGATTTACGCAGCATCCGGGCCGTTTGCAGTGCCGCACGATCCGAGCCTTCGGACTTAATAAGCTTCAGAATTTTTTCATTGTCCAGGTGAAGCTCCCCTACCCACTCTCCCTTGTGGATAACTGTTGAATCCTGGCATACAATGGCCTCGCCCCGATGTTTTTTTAGCATCACCGAGCATATGCCAAAACGCGATGTACTCGCTCCCCGAAAATATGTAAGCACTGAAAATGCTTTTTCCCACATCATCCAGAGGTTTTGAACCGTAGTTTTCCGTATTTTGATTCCCAAATGATACACCTTCCTTACTTAGCTGTTCTTTTCCCTAATTACTATAGTAGTGATCAGAAATTTCTTTTTTCTTATGTAATTCTTACGTTATTCTTAAGTTGTTATTGCCCCTAATACTCTACTCCTTTCAATGCAATCCGCTGTGTTATCACACTTCCTTTATTTGACGCTATAGATAGGAATTCCCCTGCAACCGGACCAGCGATCACAGAGAAATGAGAAGGGAATGCCTTCCCTTGTTTATTTACATCCTTCATTCTTCCAGACTCATAATCATTGAATGTAAACGGATGCCTTCCGGCAAATTTTCCTTGGCGACACTGATAAGAGATCTGGTAAACAATTTTCCTGGCATTTCTTTGTCCGATGGATTCTGATCACTCACAGGCACTGCCTCAATTTTTAAAATCGGTTTTTCTGCAGCGGCATATTCAGCGGGAAGTGTCAACGATTTCACCTCAAATCCCTTTGTTACCGACTCTGTTTCCCCGATGCTCACGCAAATGAAATACTCTGTGGGGGTTTCCTTCACTAGATATCCGCCGGGTGCTGAATTTTCGTACTCTTTATACCGGTCCGTTACTTCCTTCAGTAGATTTTCGGTATTACTCCACTCCCAAGTGAAATCAGGCGAATGCTTGGAGTAGAGATGTTGTGTAAACGGGATACTTGCACTCTGTTTATTACTATCTATTTCTACGGTTTCAGTTTCAGTCTTAGTTGCCGTTACTCTATGATTCCTATTTCCTTCTATGTCTGCGCTGCACCCCAGCTGCAAGCCTAACATCAGCGTGATGATACAAGCCCCATATCTTGTTCTGGACAATGCTTAATCCCCCTTATTGGCAAACTTCCTTTTTCGCTTCTTCCCGGAAATCATACCACAATTAGACTTTTCTGTAAGGCCGTTCAGTACCTCTGCTCCAGCAACATCATTCAAGAAATGTTCTGTTGTTCATATTATAATGGTTACATAGAACCAGAAAAGAAGGTGCAGACAGTGACTCGTGAAGTACGTACGGTAGTCTATGATACGGACTTAAAGCTTGAAGCGTATCGGTTTGAAGGAATAATGCAGAAGTTCCCCAACCATTTCCATGACTACTATGTCATTGGATTCATTGAACAGGGCAAGCGGTATCTGGTATGCAATCATGAAGAGTATATTCTTAATAGCGGAGATGTGATTATCTTTAATCCGCAGGATCCCCACGCCTGTGAACAGCTGGACGGCAGAACGCTTGACTATCGCTGTATCAATATAGAGCCGGAGATAATGCGCCAGTATGTGCTGGAAATTACGGGGGCGGGCGATCTGCCCAGATTCACACCAACTGTTCTTTACCAGAGTGAGCTGGCCTTGTCCCTGCATGAGCTGCACCGGATGCTGCTGGAGGAACAGTCCGATTTCCAAAAAGAAGAACTATTCCTGTTTCTGCTGGAGCAGCTCCTGAGAGAATACTCCGACGCAGAACTCCCTAGCCCCAACCGGGAGCTTACCACGGAAATCAAAAGCATTTGCCAGTACATTGAGTCACATTATATGGAGAGCATTACGCTGAATCAGTTAACAGCCTTGACCGGCTTGAGCAAATATCACCTGCTGCGTCTATTTACGAAACAAAAAGGGATATCGCCCTATTGCTACCTGGAAACGATTCGGATTAACCATGCCAAACGCCTGTTGGAACAAGGGATGCTGCCCATTGAAGTGGCGCTCCTGACCGGATTTAGTGATCAGAGCCATTTCACCAATTTCTTCAAGAAGCTGATCGGTCTAACGCCTAAGCAATATATGCGCATATTTACAACCCGGCAGACAGAATCAAAGCCATCTCCGGAGAATACGCCATGATGGAGGAGCGCAAGGCCACTACCGGACATCTGCTCGCGTTGCTTACCATTCTGATCTGGGGTACAACTTTTATCTCTACTAAAATACTGTTAGTTGACTTTACGCCCATTGAAATTCTGTTCTTCCGCTTTATCATCGGTTACATCGCATTGTGTCTTATTTATTCGCGTCCGCTTCGGACGAAATCATTCAAAGAAGAGCTGCTGTTTATCGCGGCTGGGCTCTGTGGGGTAACGTTATATTTTCTAGTGGAAAATATCGCCCTTGTCTATACGCTCGCATCCAATGTTGGTGTGATTGTTTCGATTGCGCCCTTCTTCACGGCGCTTGCCGCTCACTTCTTCCTGGAGGAAGAGAAGCTGAATGCGCAGTTTATGACCGGGTTTCTGATTGCGCTGGCCGGGATTGTGTTAATCGGGCTGAACGGGAGTTTCAACCTGCAGCTGAATCCCATTGGAGATTTGCTGGCCTTCCTGGCCCCTGCCTTATGGGCAATCTATTCCGTACTGATGCGGAAAATAAGCGAATTGCAGCATCATACGATCGGGGCTACCCGCAGAGTGTTTTTTTATGGGCTGCTGTTTATGCTGCCTGCGCTTTTACTGTTTGATTTCCGTCTTGGCCTGGACAGATTACTCAGCCTTTCCAATGTATCCAACCTTCTTTTCTTGGGACTGGGAGCCTCGGCACTCTGTTTTGTCACCTGGAACCGGGTGGTCGGAATCCTTGGAGCGGTAAAAACAAGCGTGTACATCTATATTGTGCCTGTAGTTACAGTTGCCGCTTCCGCCCTGTTCTTGCATGAGAATATCACTTGGGTCACAGTGGCGGGAACCTTGCTCACCCTCGCCGGCTCCTATATTTCAGAGCGCAAAGCAAAAACGATCCCCCGGAAGCGGATCGCTGTAAAAAGTGCGGATTGAGTCTGTCCGTATGCTTATTTGAACGTAAATCCGCTGTGGATGGTGCCACCTGCTTGTTTCACCTGTTCGGCGATTTCTGCAATAATATACTATATGCATGCTAAGATCACCTGTATTATTCATGGGAATAGACTTTAGGAGGTCCTCATGAATATTACAGCTTTTATCATCTATTGCGTTGTTATCACCATCACACCCGGGCCCACCAATATTGTGATCTTATCTTCTGTGCAGCATTTCGGGGCAAGAAAGACCATGAAATATGTATACGGAGCCACGATTGCCTTTGGCCTGCTGCTTGCCGCTTCTGCTGTGCTGAACCATGTGCTTGCCGGAGTGATCCCGAATATTGTGGGTATTATGCAGATCATCGGCAGTGTCTATATGCTCTATCTTGCCTATCAAATCTACAAGATGAATACAGGGGAGGCCACACCGTCCCACAATACCAATTTTTTGTCAGGCCTAGTGATGCAGTTTGTGAATCCAAAGGTGATCATATTTACTTTAACGGTGATTCCCAGCTATGTGATGCCTTACTATTCCTCCTCTTTAGCATCATTTCAGTTTGTAGCTATTATTACGGTTATCGGGTTTCTGGCATTTATGACCTGGGTCATCTGTGGAACAGTCTTCAAGAAATTTCTCCAGCAGCATCAAAAAATAGTCAATATCCTAATGGCGCTGTTTCTGGTATACTCTGCAATTATGGCGTCGGGAATCGTATAAAGAATGTTGGGGGTGAGGGTATGGAGCAATTTACGTATAAAAAATCTGCAGATGTCATTGCTCTGGCAGCAAGTTTCGCCGATTTCACCTATAAAAAACATTGCCACGAGGAGTATGCTGTCGGCGTAACCCTGCGCGGCATTCAGCAATATAATTTGAGCGACAGCTTCCAGTCCTCCCACAGGAATGGCGTCATGCTGTTTAACCGCGAGCAGTATCATGACGGCAGGTCCTACGATAAGGAAGGCATTGATTATGTCATGCTCTATATCAAGCCTGAGCTGGTAGCCGAGATCCTGGGGAAGAAAGAGCTGCGTTTCCAGTCCCCTATCGTCTACGACGTCAGCCTGGCACGAAGCATCTGCGCCCTCAGCCGGGCCATTCTGGACGGTAACGACGAAACGCTGTGTACGGAGCAATTGATCCATTTAATCGGCATGTTATCCAAAACAGCGATAGATGCAGAGCAGCGGAAGAATAACCGGCTAGTGAAACAGGCGAAGGAAATGATGTACGGCAGCATCGGCAATGTGCTCAAACTGGATGATCTTTGTACAGAGTTTGGGATGTCCAAATACCAGTTGATCCGCGAGTTTAAGGCCCATACAGGGATCTCGCCTTATCAGTTTTTTCTGAATTGCAAGGTGGAACATGCCAAACGGTCCATTGAGGCCAGCAAGGATATCTACACGGCCGTAGCGGAATACGGATTTGTAGATCTGACACATCTGAACAGGCATTTCAAAAGTATGTTCGGGATTACTGCATATGAGTACATGACACAATTACAATAATACAATTACGGATCACCCAGATGCCTATGGCATCTTTTTTTTGCCGTTTTATGGCTTGGATCTCCATCATAAATTTACTCTTTACAAAATATTGACTATGGGTTATTTTAACATTAAGTAATTATTAAATATTAACCAACTATCTATAATATTTAAATTATTCAAACTTGAAATTGGAGGACAGTATGGAAATTGCGATGAAGGATATGTTATTGAACAATATCAATTTTGCTTACAATGAGGCCATCGAATTGATAGTGTCCATGGGAATGATCGCTTGTGAGGGAGAGCTGACCTCCATGGCAGAGGATTTAAAGATTGAGATGGACCCACTCGTAGCAGCCTACTATGAGGACGCACGGGTCCGTTTGTCACCTCATTCCTACCGGGAGCTTCAGTTTTTTTTCAACTATAACTTTTTCCACAAGGCACTCGATTTTGCTTTCTACGAATCCATCTGCACTTATCCTGATCCACAGACTGCAGAAGCATGGATTGAACGGCTGGAGCAGAGACCGGCAGAACAAGTGGTAGCCGAAATGGTGTATGGCGTGTATTCCGATAAATTGGAAGATCTGCTGGAAGGCAATGACTGGGAGGAAGTCAAGAAGGATGTTCATTTGATGTCTGAGCTTGTGGCAAGAACGAAACCCCAGCCTGAGGTTGCCGGGGCGCAAGGACCGCTGCTTGAATGTCTTGCTTTCCCGGAAGAAACGAAACTGCGGTATATGCAGCTGCTCCGTCAATTCTACAAGGATGTCTTTACCTATTGGAAAGAGCGGTTACAAATGGAGTCTGAACAAGCCACTCTACATTACGAAGCGCTTTTCCTGGCCGATCCCGTCCGCTTCATTAGGGATATTAACAAAAATGAGCCTGCGCTGTATGATGTACCGACGACTTTTCATATCAGCTTCTTTTCGCAGGTGGGCAATCATTTCCTTAATTTCTGGACGGAGGCTGGAAGGGTCGGATGGGTGATATTTGGTGTACTCAACGACCGTGTATACGGACCTGCTGCTGACCGGGAGAAGACAGAACTTTTCTTAAAAGCATTCTCGGATAAAAGACGCCTCGACTTCCTGCTGCTGTTAAAAAAACGCCCGCATTACGGGCAGGAAATCGCCGCGGCCCTTGGCATTACACCGGCAGCTGTGAATTACCATTCCAACTTCTTATTCTTTCTGGACCTTCTGGAAATTAAAAGAGAGGATCACCGCTTATATTACCATCTGCGCATAGATAGATTACGGGAATTGCTGGCCTTAACCGCAAAAGTCATGCTGGATGAAGATTAGACTGGCTTAACAGGAGTACAGGAAAATTTGAGAATAAGGGGAGTGTCCCTCGTGAGTGAATCAAGCCATGCAGCAGCCGGCAACAAGGAATCCGCTGCTGTTTCCAGCACAACTTTCCGTTTATTTAAACTTGGCAGGCCTTATTTAGGCTGGTACATTCTATTATGCGCCCTGGCAGCAGTCATCTCTCTTACAACGGTTGGTGTAGCCGAAGCTTTACGGCGAATTATTAATTCGGCTACAAATCACAATATGCCGGGCCTGACTTCCGCTACCCTGTTTGCCGTTGCCATTATGTTCGTCGATGCCGCAGCCAACTTTCTAAAAAGCTATTTGTCAGGTGTACTTGAGGTCAAGTCGACCTCCCGGCTTCAGGTATCACTTCTGGGCAGACTGCTGAACGTGCAAATGAAAGAGCTGGATCGTTATCATTCTGCAGATCTGATCAGCCGGATTAATGATTCCGCCTCTGCGGCCCAGCATGGAATCAACCAGAAAACCATTGACCTGTTCAGCAATCTGCTGCAGATTGCTTTCCTTCTCACATATCTGTTATCTCTTCAATTTGCGTTAACCTTGGGAACAATCATCATTTGCTCCCTGGTTCCACTCGTCATGCTTCCCTTCACTTCCCGGCTGCGCTCCATGCATGAGCAAAGACAGAAGATCGAAACCGCGCAGCAAATGTTTATTCAGGATACAGTCCAGGGTGCCGAAGTCGTGCGTGCCTTCTCTCTTGCCCCCAGGCTGCACCAACAATTTGCCGCCCGGGTAAAACAATATTTTACTATTCATATACCGCTCACCCGTTTAGAAGCTGTTGGCTATAATATGCCACTGGTCGTTATCCTTGGCGGACTGCTCTACGTCCTCTCTTTTGGCGGATATCTGGTCATCGGGGGGCGTCTGGATGTGGGAGCCGTGGCGGCCTTTCTGATCTGTTTTGAGCAGATTTCAAATCCGGTCTCGAAGCTGGCCAACCTGTGGACGGAATTGCAGATGTCTTTAGCGCAAGGCAAACGGATGTTTGAAGTGCTGGATTTACCGGAGGAAGAGGCAAATTACGAAGCCGCAGCTTTAAATTCCCGGATTGAGATAACTGAAGAGCCCGATCCGGAAATGATCAGCCGATCCGATATTTCTTTTAACAACGTAAGTTTCCACTATGATGCCGCTCCAGTATTAAACAATGTGCAGCTTACCATACGACCCGGCAAGGTGACTGCATTAGCAGGCCCCAGTGGCAGCGGAAAAAGCACCCTGCTCCATTTGCTGCTCGCAGCCTATGAACCGGACGAAGGGGTTATCTGCTGTGGCGTTCACTCCTTAACCAGAATCCCGCTCCGGCTCTGGCGTGAGCGGATTGCCTACGTGTCCCAGGAGCCTTATCTGTTCTCCGGCACTTTCCATGAGAATATAGCCTGGGGAAGATCGGGTGCCACAACGGAAGAGGTCATCCAAGCAGCCCAAAGAGCCGGCATCCATGAAGTCATTATGAGAACGCCCTTACAATATGAGACTACTATTGGGGAACGGGGGTTAACATTATCGGGCGGTGAACGGCAGCGTCTCTCCATTGCCCGGGCGTTTGTCCGCGAGCCCAAACTTCTGCTGCTCGATGAACCTACGGCCGCACTGGACAGCCACAATGAGGAGCTGATCCAGCAAGCCCTCAGGGAACTCATGCATGACCGGACAACAGTCGTTATTGCCCATAGATTGTCCACTATCCGAGACGCCGATCAGATTTATTTCATGGAAGCAGGATCTGTAGCAGAAACAGGCACACATCAGGAGTTAATGGCACTAGAAGGCAAGTACTTCAAAATGGTTGAGACTTCGATGAAGCAGAATCACGATTTGCTTGAGGTCAGGGAGGGTCTGGAATGAATGCAAAAGCGTCCGCTAAACTCAAGCTTGGATATGTACTGCGCAGGTTGATGACCTTCTCAACCCCCTACCGTATCGGGTTAATGGCGGCTGTATTACTGCTCTCGGCAAGGCTGGTCTTGGACATCGGCTTTGCAGCCATCCAGCAGGTGTTTATTGATACCATCAACAGCTCTAATATGCATTCCCTTACACGCATTACCGTTATTTGCGCCATCGTCTGTTTTATCATTATTATCTGCCTCATGCTGCAGCATTACTTCCGCTTTATTACAGAGAGCCAAATGGCTTGGGCGATTCGCGCCAAGCTGTTCGACAAGACCCACCGGCTTCCCTTCCGTGAAGTCCAGTCCATGCATTCCGGAGATTTGGTCTCGCGCAATAACCGGGATGCAGGTGCGGCCATTGGCATGATTAACGGCATCGTCTATGATTTGGGCTATAATCTGCTTTTATGTCTCGTTTCTTTTCTGTACCTGGCGAAAATGGATGTCTGGATCGCGCTGCTTGCGCTCGGTTCGGGACCAGTTGTGTTTCTTTCCGGACGCTTCTTTGACCGCAGACTCCGCAAACTGTACACGGAGATCCATCAGAAGGAAGCTGAGCTGCGGGGTATTCTGCAGGAAACGCTGCAAGGAATGAAAGTGGTCCGGGCCTTTTCCCTGGAGGACAATCTCTTGAACCGGTATGCAGCCGGACGTGAGCAGTTGAACCGGCTGCAGCGCCAAAGAGCACTGCTGAACACGCTGCTCTGGCAGTCCTCTGCCTTTATCAACAATATCGTAATGGTGGCCTGCGCTGCGCTGATCGCAGTCTCTGCCGTAAGAGGCGGAACAACAGCCGGTGAAGTACTCGCCTTCATCATTCTGATGGGACGGGTACAGTGGCCTTTTGTCCACATGTCCCAGACCTGGGGTGGTGTTCAAGAAGCGTTAGGAGCAGCTGACCGCGTATTCGCTGTACTGGATGCAGATGAGGAAGGAGCACCACATTCTTCTCCGGCTTCATCCCCTCCTCCCTCTGCTTCCGAGAAGTCGGCTGCATTAAGCCTGCAAGAGGTCAGCTATAGCTATTCCGGCCGAATAGAAACGGAGCCGCCGCTGTTTGAAGGCTTCAGCCTGCAAATTCAGCATGGAGAAACGGTCGCAGTTGTAGGCCCAAGCGGTTCCGGCAAAACAACGCTTGCCCGCTTATGCTGTGGATTGTATGAACCCGATGCCGGCAGCATCTCGGTTTATGGAAGACCGGTTCAGGAGCAGCTGGAAGAAGCCAGGGCACAGGTTACTTATGTACCGCAATCCCCTTATTTGTTCTCTGGTACGATTAGAGACAATATAGCCTTCAGCTCTAATTCAGCCAGTGAACAAGAAATTCACGAAGCCGCCCGGCTTGCGGGCGCAGCCGAGTTTATCACGAAGCTTCCGGGCGGATACGATACGGTCATCGGTGAACACGGCTCGAGTCTTTCCGGCGGACAACGGCAGCGAATCGCTATAGCCCGGGCCTTTCTTCGTGATGCACCGCTGCTTCTGCTGGACGAAGCCACCTCTGCTCTGGATAACGAATCTGAGCGGTTGGTTCAGGAAGCGTTAGATCACTTGATGAACAACAGGACAACACTGGTAATTGCGCACAGGCTTTCAACCGTACGGAACGCATCCAGAATTGTTGTACTGGATCAGGGGGTTATTACCGAGGAAGGCACACATGATGTTTTGCTCGCCCAAAACGGGCTTTATGCACAGTTATATAACCTCCAGTTTAAAGCAGCAGAGGCAGAAGCCTCCCTATTTGAAGAATCACATGCAGCTATACAGCCTGCTTAGCAATATATTCTAAATCTTAATATTTTCAAAACATCCCAATCGGGGTTGAAAAGCTCCCTTTCTGGATAGAACGGATCAGCTCCGCCTGATAGACTGTACATAATGCCCACGGCTAAATATCCCAGTGGGCATTTGTGTTCATGAACATCAGGCGGGGGCTGATTAACTCAGCATATTTATTGGTGTTTCTCCCAGTGAAGGGATGAGGAATTTATGATCGATCGGAGATGACATCACGATTAGAATCGTGTAGGTCCCGTATCTATCACATTGATTTCCGAACTCTTCAAGCGCTCGCGTAGAATCGCTAATCACTTTCAATAAATAGTTGTGCTCCCCGCTTATCCGGTAACATTCGACGACATCGGGAGCCGCCCGGCAGAAATCAAGGAATGCGTTACAATCTCTAGAATGAAACAATATATAGGCGGCAGCCTGTTTGCCAATCTTTTCAGGGGATATGATGGTGCGATATTCACTGATGATCCCCTTCTCCTCCATGCGTTTAACCCTCTCTGTAACTGCAGGCTGTGATAAGCCGACGTTTTTCCCCAGTTCTGTCATAGAAATTCTCGCTTGGCTCTGCAGGTGGAACAGGATTTGCTTATCTACATGATCCATTATAGTCAGCTCCTTTAAAATTCAGGTCAATTGGATAAAACAAATATAATTTAATCGTTTTACAGCCGAGTTACCTTTGTTACGTTATGTAACCAAGGTAACTTATTTTATATAATAAGCCTACAATAGTAAAGTGTCCAAGACTTTAACTATTCCGAGAGGATGGAGCCCATGTGTACATTATATTCAAACCCAAGTGATCCGCAATGTTTGTCGGGCCGCATCGATGAAGTGATGGATCGGACGCTTGCCGACAAGAGGCTGGTCGGTGCCGTCATTAAAGTAGCAATAGACGGAACAATGGTTTACAGCCGCGCTGCCGGTTATGCTGACCGCGGTCTGAACCGGCTCATGAGAGAAGATGCTTTATTCCGGCTCGCCTCGGTCACCAAACCTATTGTTTCCACGGCTGCCTTAGTACTGGTTGCACAAGGGCGCCTGCAGTTGGACGACCGTGTTGACCGTTGGCTTCCGGAGTTCCGCCCACGCTTGCAGAACGGCGAACTTGCGCAATTGACGGTCCGCCATCTAATGACGCATACAGCCGGTCTGTCTTACCGGTTCTTCCAGGAAGAAAATAGTTCCTATCAGCGGGCAGGGATTTCGGACGGCATGGATCAGTCCGGAATCACACTGGAAGAGAATATGCGCCGCCTCGCCTCTGTGCCGCTTCTCTACACGCCAGGCACAGAGTGGAGATATTCCATAGCAACGGATGTGCTGGGTGCAGTCATAGCCAAGGTCACAGAAACAACGCTCGGCGAAGCCATAGATTCACTGGTAACCAAACCGCTCGGCATGAGTGACACCGGGTTCATTGCAGCTGATCCAGAACGGCTGGCCACCCCCTATGCCAACAACTACCCGGAGCCGCGGCCATTACTTGATCCGGACAAGATTGCCTTTGTGGACGGTACAGCAGGCTTCCTGCTTGCTCCAGGCCGGGCACTTGATGCCGCCGCCTATCCCTCCGGTGGAGCCGGCATGGTTGGCAGTGCCGGGGACTTTTTGCACCTGCTGGAAACATTGCGCCAGGGCGGGGGCCCTTTGCTGCCGGAATCTCTGGTTCACGAAATGACTACCAATCAGATCGGTGACCTGCCTATGCCCTTTTGGCCAGGACGGGGATTCGGTCTTGGCATTACAGTGCTGAAAGACCCTGCCGCCGCAAACACTCCTGAATCACCGGGAACATGGCGGATGGGCGGCACTTATGGCCATTCATGGTTCGTCGATCCTAAGCAGCGGCTAAGCGTTGTGGCATTTACAAATACCTTACTGGAAGGCATGTCCGGCCAGTTTACGGTTGACCTTTGTGAAGCGATTTATGCCAGCATCAGATCATAAAGAATGAGTACAGGGGAGCCTTGGCCGGTACGTACCGGTCAAGGCTCTCTGTGACTGAAGGAGTCGTGACTTGTATCGGCCTTCAGAGCAGGCTGGCCGTAAAATCTAAACATAAAATAATAAATGCAAAGAGGTGCTACTCAAATGAGCCAAAATACAACTTCTTCCGCACAGAATGACTCCGGCACTTCTGAGCGGCTCCCATGGGCTGGCTTGCTCGCCCTCGCGATGACAGGGTTTATCTGTATTCTCACCGAAACGGTTCCCGCCGGCTTGCTGCTGCAAATTGGTGATGGGCTTGGTGTCTCTGAAGCTCTAGCCGGTCAGCTTGTCACTTTGTACGCCCTCGGTTCATTGTTGGCCGCCATTCCCTTAACCGCCGCAACACGCGGATGGCGGCGGAGACCCCTGCTGCTGCTATGCATTATTGGGTTTCTCGTATTCAACACCATCACTGCCTTTTCTTCTAATTATGTATTGACGCTGGCTGCCCGTTTTTTTGCCGGCATATCTGCCGGTGTCCTGTGGGGAATGATCGCAGGGTATGCCCGCCGCATGGTGCCGGAATCGCTTAAGGGGCGGGCCATGGCGGTGGCGATGGTCGGCACGCCTCTGGCCATGGCCATCGGTGTCCCTGCCGGAACATTTCTTGGCACCTTTGTCGGCTGGCGTGCTGTGTTTGGAATCATGTCACTGCTCGCGCTGCTGCTGGTCTTCTGGGTGCTTTGGAAGCTGCCGGACTACCCGGGCACAAGTGCCGATAAGCAGCTGCCGCTTTATAAGGTCTTTGTTATTCCCGGAGTACGGCCGGTCCTGGCCGTTGTTCTAGCTTGGGTATTGGCCCATAACATCCTTTATACCTATATTGCGCCATTTCTTGCGCAGGCCGGGCTTACCCGGCGTATTGACCTGGTGCTGCTTATTTTCGGTATTACTTCACTGGCAGGCATCGCAATTACCGGAATTCTGATCGACCGTAAATTGCGTCCATTGGTTCTGATTAGCCTCGCAACATTTACTTTGGCCGCCGTTGCACTTGGCATAAGCAACCATCCCGTCGTAATCTATCCTGTGGTTGCTGCATGGGGATTGACGTTCGGAGGTGCTGCAACAATGCTGCAGACAGCAATTGCCGAAACTGCTGGGGAGAGTGCCGATGTAGCCCAGTCCATGCTGGTAACGGCATGGAATCTGGCTATCGGCAGCGGTGGTGTGCTGGGCGGGATTCTAATCGAAACGCTGGGTGTCGCCTCATTCCCCTGGGCATTGTTTATTCTATTGCTGCTTGCGCTGTTCACCGCTTGGCGAGCGAAGGAATACGGATTTCCTGTGAAGCGGCCTTGAGGGAATTGTACATGTGAGAGAAGCGGTCACCTGTGTTGCCGGTTGAGCCAGACCAAACAAATACACCGTCAGCAATCTGACGGTGTATTTGTTTTCTCCTAATTTTTCTTGAACAAGTTTGCTCCCTTAAGCTGTACCCTTTCTACACCCTTTTCGCAACCGGAATCCAAATTTCGCTTTTGTAAGTCGGGGACGTTACATCTTTGCTCTCATTCCATAAGATTTCCGGCCCTTCGGTCTGCTCATAGTTGGAAGAAGGGAACCACTCGGAATAGATCCGTCCCCAAATATTTTGCAGGGTAGCCGGAAAAGGTCCGATGGACTCGAATACTGCCCAAGACATTGCCGGAACCTCCAGCAGCGTGAAGGTCTCGGGACATCCCAGCGTGGTAGCCACTCCGATATAATGATCCAGTTCCCCCTTTTCTTCCATCCGCCCCTCGGAAAAGTTTGTGGATGCGCTTATCAATCCCAGGGGTGCGACATTCGAAAGCTCTTTGAGCTTGGAGAGGGTTGGCAGATCCAGGCTTTGCCACATTGCGGAAATCTCCGGATTCACCCCCTCAAAAATAATAGGGACTCTCTTCTTAATCCCGACGATATGGAATGCTTCCTTCTCCTCAATCCGGTAATTCATTTCATTTCCTCCTCTGATAATGAGCTGAAAAGTCATTCGAGGAAAGGACTTCAGTGAAGGTCCTGCGGTTCTTGCTTCTGAGGGCAAAACACCGTGAAACTGCTGGAATGCCTTGGTGAAGGCGTCCGGTGAACTGTATCCATAATTCAGCGCAATGTCGATAATTTTGAGCTGGCTGCTCTGCAGATCGAAGGCCGCGAGTGTCAGCCGTCTACGCCGTACATATTCCGAAAGCGGGAGGCCGGCGAGAAAAGAGAACATCCGCTTGAAATGATATTCCGAGCACAATGCGCGTTTTGCCGCTTCCCGGTAATCAATCTCCCCAGTCAGATGTTCTTCGATATAAGCCAATGCATGATTCATGTTCTCCAGCAGGTTCATCTTCGCTCCTCCTCTCCTCACATCCAGAATAGCAATAATGGAGCACAGTCACCCGACAGTTCGTGCACTGTTAATGACGGGTCCTTAGAGATTTAGATCATTGGCTCTTCCACACCACGCACGTACTGCTCTATGTAAGTAACTGCATCAGCAAAATCTCCGGCAATATAATCCGGCACGGTATCCAGCCATTTATTTCTATACTCATTTAATGCCGCGTTTCCTGCACCAGTCATGACTAACACTTTCATACATCCGGCACGGTCTGCCGCCACCATATCCGTCCAACGGTCTCCAATCACTGCACATTTGCTTAGATCCAGATTGTTTTCTTGCGCTGCTCTAATCAGCATTCCAGGATTAGGCTTACGGCAATGACAGCCTTCATTATGCTGATGCGGACAAATGTATACACCGTCAAATCCAAACTCCAGCATTTCTATTCTAAAAGCTTCCTCCGTTGCCTCCCCTCTCGAGATTCCGGGTTGATTCGTAAAACCATAAAGTTTAAGCCCCATGAATTTCAGCGTGTTTAAAGCTCCGGGGGTAAACGGGAACAATTCGAAAGCCCCCGGATACTGCACTTCGTCACTTCCGCCCAAGGTTCCATCCCGGTCAATAAATACAGCCTGCAGTTTAGGTTCTCTCATGTTTGTTCGTTCCGCCTTCATACTATAATCTTTTCTCTAAAACAGCTTCATCATGCTTAACATAACCACAGCTTGCGTACGTGGCAATCGCCGGATCATTCGTTCTTCCTGTCAAAATCTTCACAGTGCCCACACCGCGCAAGCGGAGCTGAGCTTCCAGAAAGGCAAGCAGTGCTGCCGCCGCGCCTTTCCTCCGGGCTGATTCCTGAACATACATTTCCGTAATTTCACCATGACTTGCTGCGTAGCAGAAGGATTGCGAGCTCTGCGCGCAGGCAAAGCCGACGACTTCGTCCCTTAATTCGGCAACGGCAACTAACTCGTTCCCTGTGTTCAAACTCCCGATAATTTCCGCCTCCGGACGTTTGTCCCCGCCATTAAACTCATAATTCAGCCTGGATAATACATCTGCATCTTCTATTGTAGCCAGCCTGACTATTGGAATCACATATGTTCACACCCTCAGCAAAAATATTTTGAAGCTTACATTCCCGCAGCCGCCTTAATTTGCTGCCTCTGCGTCATGATTAACTCCTTCAGCCGGTCTGTTCCAAACGCGCCTGCCGTGAAGGCATTCCCCTTGGGATAATAAACCATCCGGAAGGAGGTGCCATCTTGCAGATGCACCCGCAGGAACACTCCGTAATCATGTTTTGTTTGCTTATAAACTGCATCGAAACCAACATTTTTCAGAGGCAGCAATTCACGAATGAATTCTTCGGAGGCCTCTTTTGTGAAATCACCAAGCGGACTGCTATCCATACCGCTTTCCAGACTGACTTTGTCCACTTTCCCTGCAATATCCAGCAGGTCTCCGATAGTGGCTGCCTTTGGATTCTCTTCTACTTCATAAATTTTGTTATCCGCTACCACCCGAAAATCGGATCTGTAGCCTTCCAGCGCATAAATCACTGTACCCACAGGAAGGAATGCGGCATCCCCGTTTTTGGTGACATGATCCGTACAGGCATTATCACTCACTTTAAAAGACACTTCCCCTACCTTATCTCCGAGTTGATCCGCAGGTACCGGCTTGGTTGCATCATAATTATGAGAATACCTGATATCATTGATCATCAAGAAATCCACCCATTCAATCTCGGCATAGCAGGGTTCTGACGTCTGCTCCGGCACTGTTTCAGGTGCAGCAGTCCCGGCTATTGGCTCCACATTTGCCTTATTCGTTGTCCCACAACCGGCTGCGAGCAACATCAATATAAGCAGCATTGAAATCGGCCCGCCAATTTTCATCCATTTCATCATCGTTATTCACCTCTGTTACTATTGACGGGCTAGTGCACCTTGATGTTACAGCATTTACCAAAACTTTTTCATATCCCGATTTATTATTCGTTTTGAATAACTTTTTATATAAAAGTTCTCTATTTGTGCTAATATATAGAAAAATAAAGGAGGGATGCTGATGAATAACCATAAAGTTAAAACTAATAGTCATTATGTTGAATTAGATTCGCTCAGAGGCATCGCTTCTGTTCTGGTGCTTATTACACACCTGATGATTGTTTTCCCCATGATTTACTCGCCCAGTTCGCCGCAGGATAACCTGACTCTCTTCGTGCTCAAATATTTGCCGTTTACAAGGGCTCTGTTTATCGGCGGTCCGGAAGCGGTCAAACTATTCTTCGTACTGAGCGGATTTGTTCTGGCTTTACCCTTTCTTAAAGGCGGTACAATCCGGTACTTGCCCTACTTGCTCAAGAGATTCCTCAGAATCTGCATCCCTTTCTATGTTGCCATATGTTTAGCGGTGCTTCTCAGCATAGTGATCCAAAGGAGCTCCATTCCTGAACTGAGTGAGTGGTATAATTCCATGAGCTGGACTACGCCGATCTCAACCAGACTACTCTTGGGACATTTTTTCCTGATCGGCAATTTCAATGTGAATGCATTTAACAATGTAATTTGGTCGCTGGTTCATGAAATGCGCATATCCATTCTGTTCCCCTTGATGATGTATGGAGTGATCAGGTATTCATGGCAAAAAAACGTCGCAGCTTACCTATTGGCCGGTATCATCGGGTTTTATTTAGGCGGATATGGAGATACGGTTGGCTATATGCTGCTGTTTGTGGTCGGCGCATTGCTGGCGAAACACAGAGCTTTTTTCATCAAACAATATAAAAGAACCGGCTCACTCCCGAAAATCATTCTTTTCACCTTTGCCTATGCGTTGTATTCGCTGCATGCACCAGGGAGCAACCCCTTAATCACAGGTTTGGTTTCCTATATCAACATGCTCGGATGCGGCTCATTAATAATCATTGCCTTATCCAGCGGGAGATTCTCAACAATCCTGAGAAATAAAGCCGTCAGCTATCTGGGGCGGATCTCGTACAGCCTGTATTTATATCATTTCATCATCCTGGTAGCTTCCATTAAATTATTGTACGGAGTCATCCCTATTGGCTTCATCCTCTTGCTAACAGCCGCGGCCAGTATTTCCATCGCTGCATTGTCATATCATTTTATTGAAATCCCGTCTATTAAATGGGGTAAAACACTTACACGCAGCAGGGATACCGCCATTCAGCAGCAATACGCACTTCCCCCATCACAATAAGGTTAGCCTATTCTAAAAGGTGCAAAGTGATTGATTCACTATGCCCTTTTTTTTGCTACTATATAGATTCAACTATAGTTTTAGAGTACAGGATCAGTCGCACTTTTGCACCTAGAGCAACGGTTTAAACCCTTGAGCGCGTAAGAAGAATTCATAATAATTTTCACTTGAATTGACAAAAAAAACACCTTGCTTGTTTGGTATCATGGAAGCGCGAACACCCATGCCAATAAGAAAGTGTCTGAACATTGATTAGTTGAATTTATTTAAGGAATCAATTAAGCGTCTTAAGTCGTCCAATAAACGCTGCTTTTCGTCTACGGTCCAGTCCGTCAAGGCTTCTTGTAAGATGCCATTTCGAGTGGAGTTAATTTGAGAAAAAATCTCCTTTCCGTGATTTGTTAATTCAGAAACACGAATTCTAGAATCATTCCTTGCCGGATAAGTATGGACCAATCCGGCTATTTCCAATTTATCAATTTGACGGCTAACACTGGAGTAATTTTTGCCCATCATGGCAGCCAAATCGCCGACACTAGTTGACTGAAGACGCCCAATGCCGATGAAAACACGAAAAGCTGCTGCTTCCATATTAACGCCAGCATGGGCAATCATTTTCTTATGGCGGTCTGACTGATTAAGCATTGTAGTCAATTCAATCAGTGTACTAAAAAGTTTATCTTCCATGTTCCTTATTTTATCATTATAACGGGACGAGGTGTCAATGGTGCATTCCAAGCTATTTCGATATCTTCTAAAGAAAATGTTGTTGTAGCGATATGGATCTTTCCTTTTGAAGCAAGATCCAAAACACTTTGTGCAGATGACAGCATATTTAATTGTGAAACACTTCTGCCGCCACTGCCGACCAGTTCGATCGTAGATGCACGAAGTAATGAAGAGGGCATGTTGATGTATTCTTGCCCGTACGCAGTTCCTATACTAACAAATCGCGTTGGGCGGCTCCCACCAGCTTTTGCAGCAGCAGAGAGAATGGCGAAGGCACTGTCACCCCAGAGATAATCTAGTACTACATCTACACCATCCGCAAAAGCTGGCTCCAGGGCTTTCTCAAAAGCTTGTTTACCGTTGTCAGTATTCATGTCAAATGCAACGAATTCATCTGCTCCTAAGGACTGTAACTTTGAGTGGTTTCGTCCGGTTGCAATAATTTTTTTTGCGCCTAAATATTTAGCAATTTGAATGGCCAAACTACCGGATTCACTAGTCGCACCGTTAATCAGAACCGTTTGACCAGATTGGAATTGCGCCCGATATACCAAAGCAGCCCACGAAGACATAGCCGGGTTTGTGATTGCAGCGGCGGTTACTTCATCAATCTCTTTGGGTAAATGTATAATCATATTTTTTTCTACAATGGTTTGTTCAGCTAAACTCCCATAGGGTGCGGCAGGGAGCGCAAAGTAAACACGAGATCCATCTGCCAATGTGCCGACACCATCTGCACCAGCTACAATTGGAAAGTTTGTTTCTGATGAATAATGCATGCCTAACGAACGGAACTTGCTAAGTTTACTTAAAGCAGCGGTCGAAACGTTAACAATAACTTTATCAGCGGATTCAACTGGTGCAGGAAATTGACCTAATACGGGAGGGATTCCCGCTTGCTTAACAATTGCGGCTTTAATCATTTGCATTCTTCCCTTCAATTAATATATGTGCGTTTTGCACATAAATACCATAACATAAATAAGTGCAAAATGCACATATTATCGAAGCCGAGTTTATGTATTGTATTTTGCTGCTGATATTCACTCAAAAACCCGAACAATTTCTCGCACATGATGCGATAATTGCCCGGGTTTTTCTGTATACCCTCTATTCCTGCCATGATTGGCCGTGTGTGGGAGTCTGTACACCGCTGGCACAATGCTGAAGCGTCAACAGAAGCTTCGTCTGCTGGTCCTTTGTCCGTACCGCCATTGCCCAGTTCAAAAAATCATTGCCCTTAACTCATTATGAATTCTCTCTGGGATCTCATACCCCTGTCCACTGTCTTCAGTATCTACCAGCAGACCCGTTATCCCCTCTTGTTCGCTATTCGAAATGTTTAGTACATACTTTTTTTGCGTGCCGTCAAGGTAAGAAATATGCATTAGAAAATATGTAACATAATTCAGTTCACCATTCATTTTCACTGCCTTGTTCAAGGCATTTGCAAAGACTTCAAGTTCATCTTCATCGGTGTAATTTTTTTCAGTAAATGGTCCAGACTTGTCCGTCCCTTCTTTGCATAAATCAGCACATTCCAGCCTGATGCTCTTGATCCTGGTGTCCTTTATTCGGAGGCCTGTCAATATCCCGATAAATTCCTGTTTGGTTTCCGCAGCTTTATCATTGTTGGAAAAATTCAATATATATATAATTTCTTCTTTATGCGGGATCACCGCATAATAGGTATCATGAGTCCCTGTAAGCCCGGACGCTGCAGAGCCGTTGTCGGCATCCAAAGTAAATAATCTGCTTGTTCCCATTGGAATATCAAGCTCCTCCTCAGAAGTCAGCGAGCTGTGATTGGGCATTACCATTTTCTTAAAATCAAAGTTCTCCACAAATTCACTGGCCGATACTTCGCCCCTGGCCTCACCTTGCTCATCTTTAATTACATAAACCTTCGGATCGGACGTATCCAATCCCCAGTTTGCCGGCAAGTCCATATGGAGTGTGGACAAATCATAGGACTGTTGAACCGCAGGCGCGGCTGTGGAGGAACCCTGCTCTTCTAACGCTGTAGAGGATGAGCTGGAGCATCCGCCAAGTGTGAATACTGACAAGATCAATACGATCATTATTTTTTTGGACACAAGCACTACCTATTCAACCTCCCCATTCACGTAAATTAATGTCCCCGAATATCAAACGAGGCATCATATCCTCCATCGTACAAAATGATAAAGTAATAACCGGAGTAATCTGCGATGTCTTTTAATGTACCAAAGGTCAAAGAGCCGTGTTCCAAATGTACCGAATCCACAGCAGCTCCTGTAACAGGCAGTACTTCAGTGATGACCGGGTATTCTCCGCTCCGCTTGGCATTTTTAAAGGTTTCCTTGGTGTAATAGCTTGTCAGCTCGTCCACAGATAATGAAGAATCCACTAGAATTGCAGCCAAAAAGTCCAACCCGTTGCCGTTTCCATTCAGTTTGCCAAGTATAGACTCCCTTTCTACAATCGTGGTTTCAGGCGGGAGCTGATGTTTGCTGAATTGTTTCTCGAACTTGGATAAGTTCACATTGTTAACCAATGGAATAATCAGGAACAGGGAAACGAATAACACTATAATAACCAAAGGAGTGACCAGAAGGGTTAATCCTATCTTCTTCAACATAACGGGTCTACTCCTTCACGTCTTGATAGCAGGTTTCATATTGGTCTTTAAGCAGGAGGCTTCGGCAAGCAGATCCTGACTCCTCATAGATCTCGGTATTCACCTTCAGTTCAATATTCCGATATTCTTTATATTCTGGACTTTCATTTGTGATCGAGAGGATATCCGAAGCTTGCCAGTCCATTGAAAATTTGTCTTTGTGCTCGCTGGAATATATGATTTTCTTCACGCCTGTCTTGGTTTGCTCGACTTCGACAAGATACATTACACCGCCTGCAGCGCCACCATATGGGATATAATACGCGCGTGCATTATACTCACCTTCGGGTGACTCAATGGGACCACTAAATAGGGTGGCTTTCCCAAGATCCATAAATTGATAGAAATATCTTCTATAGCCCACTAAACCTAAAATGATTATTAGTAGCAGGATTAATCCAATCGTTCTTTTTTTCACACTAAACCTCCTATGTATAAGGATCGCAGTCCATCCATATTGTACCATATAGGATTTATCAGAATTGACTGGATTGTCACAAGTGGAAACGGCTTCGCCGTTCTCAAAAGGACGGTATCCGTTTCAGCGAGAAATAGAAGGATAATTTATAGTGTGAAGCATATAAATTCTATATTTTAAAAAAACCTGCAGACGTAGTGCCATCGTGGCACTGTCTGCAGGTTTTTGTAAAAAAGTATGATTGCAGTAAATGAATTTACTTAACTTCGGTTGCTCCAGTTACTTTACCATCCACTGCTGCGGATGCTTTCACATCTTCGCTGGCAAAGTAGAGGTTACCATCAATTGTAGAGGATTCGTGCAGGTTAAAACCTTTTGCTTCTACATATACATCACCTTTGATGGTTCCGCCTTGCACTCTGAAGTTTTCACTTTGTACGGTAACCTTAGGTGCGGTAAGTGTGTAATTTGCAGTAACTTTGTGATCCGCATCCTGTGCATAAAGAGCAAGCTTGCGGTAAATTGCATTCTCAGCAACACCTTTATCATGGAACTCACCGGCTACAACAACGTCTTGATCAACAGTCACATCATTTAGAATAGCAACGATCCAGGTTCCTTCTGCACTTACAGCCTTAGTAAATGCAGCCGCTTCATTAACGATGGAAGCTGCCGATGTAGCATCTGTCTGAGCTGCTGCTGGAGAAGCAGTTGCTGCCTCATTTGCCGCCTTTTCATTATTCGCACCACAACCCGACAACAATGCAACCGATACTCCTGCTACTAGCAAACTTTTAAATAGTTTCATCTCAAATCCCCCTAAATTCTTTTTATAAATTTATTATATATTAAAATTTTATAATAGTCACGTGAATCTTTTCACAATTCTGTGTCTTTTCATATTTCGACAAGACATGACAGTCGTCCCCGATTTGCCGTAGGAACGCATAAATCCCCGCTTACCTTCAGCCTAAGGTAAACGGGGATTTATGTGTTCAATCCGTTCTTCAATTCAATCATTTCCTCCAGCAACAATCCATATCCCTGACATGGTGATTGTTATTCATATTTCGGTAGTCCCCGTGCGCTCCCTTTCGGAGTGTTGCTCCATGTCCTGCATATGGGATGAGTTCCCGCGTACTCGATGTCACGAAAAACGTTTTCACGGACGTTTTCCCTACTGTGAGCCATCGTGTTTAGTACGCATCGCTAACCTTTTTCAATGGAATCACGCTCCTTCTTCCGCAAGATGAATCCTGCTTGAATAGCTGTTCCTTGTTCATGGTTACCTCTGGATTCCCGCATACCCACGGTCTGCGAAAAGATGTCGTCACTTACACCTTCTCCAGCAGCAGCCGATTCCGGCATGCATCGCTAACGGTAGTACATCGGGGCCTCTCCTTTCCTACATTCATTTCTAAATTTAGGAATGAGTCCATCACCTGTAACCGCTTGCTGCTGTTCTTTGTGGTTACCATTTGGTGATGTCTATATCTTAACGTATTACGCCTAAAAATTAAACCTTCATAATATTATGTATTCTGTCGCAATACCTGGAAAATCCTGATCTCTTGCAATGAACCGCCCAGACCTAAGAATTCCTTTGAATTTTGGACTATTGTGCGTAAATACGCAAAAACCGCCTTGAGATTCCAAGACGGCTGGTGATCTGAAGCCGAAAATATTAATCCCTGATCAGAAATATGTATTCAAACAGCAAAATAAAAAAGGCGGTGAACATTCCTACCGAGTTAATGACCGTAAGTTCTGCCACATAATTTTCGCTTTGAAAATGAGAAAAGAAGGCGACAGTCCAAAGCACCGCAAAAAAAAGCGGGATCATTCCGGAAACAGCTCCAACGGCTGCCCGTCTGCCCCGGTAGATAAACAATGTAATCTCCGAAACGGTGTAAACGATAAAAATAATGATCTCAGACAACTTAACCGAATCCGGAATGTGGAGCTTGAAAAGATGCATGAGAGCATACTGCAGAGCCAAAACAGTAAATAACCAGTTGTTAAACGAAATCCTCTTAAAGATCAGCATTAAATCGACTCCCTTAAACAGAGTAATCGGACTGCTGTCATATGGCACGGATGATCCTGGAAATGCAGGCCGATTCCATAATGATATCGCTTACATTATACTGGAAAATTTTATTAAATTCTGTGGATATCCTATGACATTTGATCTAAGTAAATAGTATCACCCTTTCGCCGGAGTTGCACAATGAATCCCGGCTGAGAGGGTGATGCAAATTTCATTCCTTAGTCTATCGCTCAGAACTCCAGGGTCCGCAGCCATGAGGACAACTTCTCTTCCCTCTGCTTAAGATCACCTTTTTCTTTATGATATTTGCCCAGCCAATGCTCCGAAGCCATTCGGCCATCCAGCATGTAGAGCACCCGCTCTGCACCAGCAGCGACCTTGGCATCATGGGTAACCAGAAGAATTGTTGTTCCCGAACGGTTAATCTCCCCCAGGATTTCCATGATCTCACCGGCAGCCTTGGAGTTCAGTGCTCCTGTAGGCTCATCGCCAAACAGAATATCCGGCTGATTGATCAGCGCCCTGCAGATCGCCACTCTCTGTGATTGTCCGCCGGACACCTCTGTTATTCCCCGGTCAGCCAATGCGGAAATGCCTGTCCTTTTCATAAGATCGGCAGCTCTTGCATTGATGGCTCTACGGCTGGTCTTTTTCGCCCGGTAAGCGGACAGGATGATATTGTCGCGGATATTCAGATTTTTTAACAGATGCATCTGCTGAAAAATGAATCCCATACTATACAGGCGCAGCGCCGCCAGTTCGGTTTCGGAAAGGGAGCTGATCTCCTGCCCCTTAAAAAGGACACTGCCCGCAGTCATTGTATCCATACCGCTTAATGTATACAACAATGTTGATTTGCCGGAGCCTGAAGGTCCCATCACTGCTGTGAACTCCCCCTGTGGAATCTGCAGGTTGATCTCTTTTAATACAGGCTGCTGCGTTCCTTGCCCGTTTGAATAAGTTTTGCTTAATCCCTTAGTTTCTAATATATGCATCCAGTTGTCGCCCCCTCAGTCGGCTATTTTATTCGTGAACCCGGACTTGTGTATGGATCCTGTACTTCCTATAGTAGTAACCGCCACGGCCAGCATGAGGCTAACCGGAAGAATCAGATAGGCCAGCACCGGATCAACCTCAAGCTGAATTCGGGAAGCACCCAGGAATGATCCGAGAACATGCACCAGACTTTGACCGATCGTCCCGGCCGTCAAGATCCCAAGCAGGCTGCCAAGACCGGCGATCAGCAGCGTTCTGGCCAGATATTGCCGGCGGATATCAGCGACCGTGAACCCGATGCTTCGCAAGATTGTAATTTGTGTGGAATCCTTCGCCAGCAGCATTTTTAGAAACAAGGACGTAATCAGTACCGCTATCGAGATGGAAATGGTGATCGCGAGTATAGTAACCATCCGCAGCTGCTTAACCGTATTCCCCAGGGTCTGAGCTAAATAGCTGTCCAGATAAGTGATTTTAGCCGGATAGAATGCCCCGGCCAACTCTTCTATTTTCCCGGCGACCGGAATTTCAGGCTGTACATCCACCGCTACCACATACCACATTACAGTCTTTGGATCATAAGGCAGCTGCGCTTTGGCCGTCCGCCCTCCATTGGTGATATCCTGATAGATTCCGCTTACTGTCAGCTGCCGTTCTTTCCCTCCAGCCTTGATAAGAAGCGTATCCCCGACCCGTTTATTCAGCTCCTTAGCGTTCAGATCAGACAGGGCGATTGCACTTCCGCCTTCCGGGGCGCCCCCTTCTATGTATGACAAAGGAAAGATGGAGAAATCTCCTGTTTCCACATTGATATTCTCCCAGACGTCATCACTTCCCAGTACCTTAAACCGGGAGGTAATCAGCGGCGATAGTTTCTTGATGTCTGGATCCTTCTTAAGTGTTGTGAGCATTTGTTCAAACCGCCGGGCGGTATCGCCTGACTGCTGAAGATCAATCCGGATGGTGCTCTGTCCTACGCCCATATAGGATATAAAGTGCGGGGAGCGCAGCGTATTCAACAAATTCACCGGCATGATGATCATAAACAGACAGATGACCACAACCAGCAGCAACACTCCGAACATGCTGAAGCGGCTGTACACGTCTTTTAACCCTAAAAAACCATTCACAGGCAGCCATTTACGGTTGCTGAGTGTAAACGATGACGTATGTGTTCTCCCCACCCCGGCAGTACCTGACCGCAAGGCTTCAATGGCTGTGATCCGGTTGAACCTTCTAAGGATCAGCCTGCAAAAGAGCACAACAATCCCGAAGCTCAGACTGACAGCGAGTAAAGGAACAATATACTGAAGCAGACCCTTCGGAGCCGCGCCCAGGTACAGGCTAATGTTGGCTGTAAACAACCGTGCAGTAAAAAGGGACAATCCATAGCCGCAGCATGAAGCCAAAGCGGCCAGTATGATGTATTTGGCCATATAGATTCTTCTGATATCCTGCCGCGGCAGTCCGATTGCTTTCATGACTCCGATCTCCCTGTAATCCTCCTCCATGGAGGCGATCATCGTAAATCTGAGACACAGGATAGCAATCACCATAAGCAGGAGGCTCACCAGTATAATGACAAGGGCTATAATTCCGTCGGTTAGAGCATTTAGCGTCTTAAATAAAGGGTAATCAATGGTCGGTCCTTTATCTGGCAGGCCGGCAGATTGATAGCTATTACGGAACTCAGTAAGCTTGCTGCTATCCTTGAGCTGAAATTCAATCAGATATTCCACTTCACCAACGTTCCCCCGCAGCGCTGTGTAATCCGCCTCATTTACGACAAAACGTTTGGAGCTGACAATCGCCGGATTCATTTGAACATCCCGGACAAAATCAACGATCACGAACTCTCTGGTAAAGGACCCGGAGGTAACATTGACCTTATCCCCGATGTGCAGCTGCTTCTGTCCCTTATAGTAGATAGGAACGGCAATTTCGCCGCGTGAAACCGTGATCACCTGATTATCCAGATTCAGCAGCAGATCGAAATTCTGATTCTGCTTCACAAAACCGATATCCATGACGCTGGCGGCTTCCGACTTTTCCGGATTGCCCAAGTACACATTTGAGCCGTCGACCGTAAGCATCTCCACCGTCTGCTGATCCTGTACAAGCGGATTTTCCGAAACAAAACGTTTAAGGGCGGAATCATCTAGGGTCCCGGAATGCATTTGCACAAAATGGGGAGCCTTGGATGTTGCCAGGAGCTGATTCAGCGAGCCGGTCAGTTCCATAATGATGTGCGAGGCAGAAGCAACCAGCAGCGAAGACAGCATAATAAAAACGAACAATCCGCCGGTGATGATTTTATTGCGTAGAACATCTCTTTTTACGATTTGCAGCAGCATCTGGCTGTCTTGCCTCCTTCTCCGATATAGAAACTCATTAATGTTGTTGTTCAAGAGCCCGAATAGATTTGATTCTTGGAACAATCACCGCCACAATTACTATCAGCAAACCGCAGACGATGAACAGGAGTCCGATACCCCGGCCTTCTCCTGTACCCAGCACCTTGCCCACTGAGGAAGCAAGACTTCCCCCGCTGCGCAGCAGTGGATTAAAGACATGATCTGCCAGCACCCCGGCTACAGCATAAGCGGCCACATACCCGAGCTGTGAAAGAATGCCAATGATCCCCCAAGCACGGCCTTGTGCTTCGGCGGCGATATTTTTTCGGATCAGCACGTCAGCACAGGTGTTAATGAAGGGTAGTGCCGCGAAGAACAACAATCCGGCTGCAGCGATAAAATATAGATTTGTAGTCAGACCAACCAGTGCAAAGAAACCTCCGGCGAATCCCAGGCTTACAGCCAGCACCCTGGCATATCGGCCCTTAATGCTGAACATCCCGATGAACAGACTGCCGATCAGCATGCCAATCGCACTTACCGATTCCACTGTGCCCAGGGTTTGCGTATCTGTAAACGGCAGTAAGAGCGGTGTAAACAAGGTCTGGAGAAAACCCATATAGAATGTAACCAGCGATAAAATGACCGTAAGCTGTAGAACACCTTTCACGGAAACGAGCGTATCCCAACCCTCCTTCAGCTCTCTTGCAAAGGACTGCCGTGTTTTCGCTGGAAACTCAGCCTGCAGGTTCTTTTTCACAGCCAGCACCGCAAGCACGGTCACCACAAAAGTAGAGATATCTATAATCAGCACAGCCTTTATATCCATGTAGCCAAGCAACACCCCGGCAATCAGCGGAGAGAGAAGATATTTGGAGGAGGCTGCAAGCTGCACCAGCCCGCTGGCCTTGGCAAACTGCTCCTCGGTCAATAAATCGGTAATGGTCGCCTTGTAAGCCGGTTCGAGCAAGGATACGAATATGGAGCTGAAGGCCACTCCGAGACAAATTTGCCAAACGGGCGGATCGCCCAGCAGCATGAGAAACAGTAGGAAGACAAGTCCAAATGCGGAGCATAGATCACCCGTGATCATCATCAGCCGCCGGTCAAAGCGGTCAGCCAGCACGCCGCCGATTGGACTGAGCAGAATGGAAGGCAGAAAAGCGCAGAGCGTTACCAGCGCTACACTGGCCGCAGTCCCTGTCATCTGGTACACATAAACACCCAGAGCAAAAGCGGTCAGCCCACTGCCCATACTGGATATCCATTCTCCTGTCCATAACACCAGAAACTTGCTGAAGGATTTATTGTTCTGTTTCCCCATCCTTTATCCCCGCCCTCTCATCCTTTCCATCAGCTACGGGCGGCTGCCCGAACATTTGTGTGACATAGGCGAAGCTGCCCTGCTTGGCACCCAGAGAGGTTTCCATAATATGAATAAAAGCCTCGATCTTGCGGAGAATTTCCTCCGGCTGCCACTGGAAGATGCCTTCATCCAGCAGAAATTGCGAAGCCACCAGCAGAAACTCAACCGTTTCCCTGGGATAAGCGGTATGGAATAACTGCTCCTCGATGCCCTGCTCAATGACTTCTGTCAATACAGGTGTCAGCCGGAGAATGGTTTCCGTCAAGCTCTTTTGATGAAGCTGGGCATTCTCCGCCTGATGGAACTGCTCAATCAGTTGCTCCTTCCCTTCCGAGTCCGGCTTCTGTGCCATAATGATCCTCAACAGCTTCTCATGAACCGTAAGCCTGTGATCGGAGGCAATCTCTTTCGCAGCTGCGACCCCGGCATCAATGAACCGCATGACCACCGCATCCATTACCTCCTCCTTCGATTTGAAGTAATAATAGAAGGTTCCCTTGGCGATTCCGATCCTCTGCAAAATATCGTTAATTGTAGTTCTGCTATACCCCTGGGTGAAAAAAAGCAGCTCTGCCATATCTAAAATTTCGTTTCTGCGTTCTTCAGGTTCCTTGGAAATCCGCATAATTGTAATCCTCCATTTCATCGACCGACCGTCGGTCTATTATGATTATAGTGAGTACCCCCCTCTATTGTCAATCACTGGATTAAGAAAATAATCGCACGCAAAGAAACTCCCGCATACTTAGCTGCAGGAGTTTTTGTGTTCATGTGATATTTAGATCCTTTGATTAGACACTCAACGTTTCCATTGCAATCTCCCATTTTCCGGCATCATAATGGATGTGATGGAGACTGGTATATGTACTAGGGTAAGCTTTGCCTTTATTCGACCACTCTACCCCATTTAAAATATGATAAATAATATTAATAACTCCGCCATGGGTTACAATTAAAATGTTCCCCTCCCCCTTGTTGAGGAGCTGCTCCTCGCATAACTTCTTAAAGGTTGCCTGTATACGGGTGAAAAAATCAATCGGACTCTCCCCGCCCGGGAATTCCTCATCCATCCGCAAAGTCGAGAAATAGAGACCCGGATACTGCTCCTCTACAAGTTCATGAGCCATCCCGGCGATGAGGCCATTGTTCATTTCTCTCCAGTTGTTGCTGCTTTCGAGTGGTAAGCGGAGTTCACTGGCAATCTCGGTTGCGGTTTCAACCGCACGGCTTAAATCACTGCTAACCACCCGCTGAATGTTGTAAAGATTGTTGTGCGCTTTAAGATACTGCCCCAGCTTTTTCGACTGTTCAATTCCTTCTGCAATAAGCCCACGCTGGCTCCATCCACCGCGGAATCCCTCATCATCTTTACCGTGTCTGACCAAATAGATTGACATTGTTCTCCCCCGCAACCATTCTGTTATATTGTGAGCTGTTCCTGATTTCACTTGAATACTGGATGGGACAGCCATTCCTCCCTCAGCAGCCCCATTTGAATTGAATCATAAAATTCTCCATTTGTATGTTAATATTATTGGTTGAAAGGCAAACTATCGCGCAGATGCCGGGTTTCACCCATGAACTCTCCTGATATGATAATGAAAGGATAAACCCAATGAATCTATCTTCAATTTCCGCAGCGCTAACAATGCTCGATTTGCGAAGCTGTCTGATCAGCCGGGACAACAGGCTTGTACTTGAACACTATAGAACGCCTAATACAGCCACTGAACTGGCCAAAATCAATTCCTGCACCAAAAGTGTGCTCTCCGCACTGATCTGCATCGCCATGGACAAGGGGCTGCTGCCGCAGCCGGATGCGCCGCTGACGTTATTTTATCCGCAGCTTAGCCTTGACCCGGATCATCGTAAAACAGAAATCACACTGGAGCATCTGCTCACGATGTCTGCCGGTTTCAACTGGACTGAATTTGGCGGGCAGAACTCATTCCCCCGGATGACCCGTTCTCCGGATTGGGTCCGGTTTGTGCTGGAACAGCCGATGTCGGACACACCCGGAGCACGAATGGTATACAACTCCGGCGTTTCCCAGCTGTTGTCTGCCATCCTGAGGCAAGCGGCTGGCATGTCCACGGCCAAGTTTGCCGAGCATTATTTGTTTGGCCCTTTGGACATTAAAGCTTATGAGTGGGAGGTTGATCCTCAAGGCGTTCATACGGGCGGGTTCGGGCTGAAGCTGCGGCCTTCCGACCTGCTGAAGCTGGGACAGCTCTATTTGCAGGAGGGCATGTGGGAGCACACAAAGCTCATTTTCCCTGAACGGGTCAACCGCTCTACGGAAACCGCACTTCATGTAGAAGCCCCCTACCGCGGCGGATATGGCTGGCATTGGTGGACTGATGTCTACACCTCGGCTGCTCAGGAGTCATCTGCAGCTTCCCAGGCATACTTCTATGCCCGCGGGTATGGAGGACAGTTTGTTTATATTATGCCGGAGCTTTCGACGGTTGTGGTTCTGACCGAAGATCAGCGGCGGAAAAAGAAACCTCCTGTTGATGTGTTCCGTGAGATCATCGCACCTGCACTGCTTGCCCCGTGATCAAGCTTTAACTTTCAGACTCCGGAATTTGGTTATAAGACAATTCATTCTGAACGTTCTTCCCTTACAAAAACGCACCAAAAAAATACTTAAGCGCCTCCTGGGAATAACCATCCTCACCCCGCCAATTGGCTACCGAAATAAAATCGCCGTTGCCGCCCCGTCCCGGGCGCGGCTCGTTCGATGGAGGCAGGATCCCGGCGTATCCCCAAACCTCCATCACGACATCGCGTTCCTGTTTACTGGAAGGGACAACATCCTTCCAGCGTTTCTCCAGCTGCCGGGCAGCATCCTTCGCGCCGCAGTCCATAACTGCATCCGTCATTGCGGTGAGGATGTCCAGATCCTCCCGGCTGACATGCAGGTTCTCCTCCAGGGCAAGCATCTCCAGATCAAGCCAACAATAGAGAAGCCAGTTCAGGCGGACTCCTCCCCATTTGATCCGTTCAAAATTCAGCACATTCCAGTCCTGATTCACATAGGCCTTGTCTGAGATCAGCTGTGCGTTATTGCAGTGACCGCAAGAACTGAACATGGGCGGTTGTACAAGAAGCTCCCCATAGTTGTGCACAGCCAGCTCCGAGGTTAACGCCCAGCTCGACAAAGCGCTCCGCAGATGGACCTTTCGGGTTGACAAGCTGTGCAAGAATGCTGTGGCCGCCCACTCTTTGCTGATGATCTTCTGGTGCAGCTCACATAACCTCTTAATCACCGCATCATGTGTGATGTTCACCGGATCGAACATAAGGCCCTTGTCTTTGGCATATTCAAAATCCGCTCCACTGTAAGGAGACGGACTGCTCTTCCAGCCGCCGGATGTCCAGAAGGTACTTAACAATATTTTTTTGGCTTCTTTATCCATGAAGTCTCCCCCAGTCCTTTAAAGGTTAATAGAGTGCTTCTGCTTCGAGCATGTTCAGTGCTGGAAGCATCGCCTTCTGTTGTTTATGTAACTGTATGTATTACCCAAATAAAGACAAAAAGACTCCGGCCTTTGCCAGAGTCTTCCTGAAACTATTATGTCTGCCTGTTTAGTTCTGCCGGACGCTATGATTCACGACCACATCATCCGAATGTCTGCCCCCGGCGAATTCAAGTCCGGCCAGCACGGATTTGCCTGGCAGAAGCTCCTGGGAAACAATATTCCCGGTGTGGTCCAGATAGGAGTTCACGTCTACAGAGTTGTGATACAGGCAAATCTCATCACTCCAATTATCCCCGGATATCCGCAGCGCCGTAGCTTCCAGCGCAGGCAACTCCCGGCCCTCCAGCGTGACCGGCATTCTACTGATCCGGATCTGCGGCTGGACCGTCCCATAGGGAACAACGAGCGTTTCATAAACCGCTCTTCCCGCAGTGGACATGGACCGCTTCGCTACCGGATTCACGTAATATTGACCCTGCCTGAAATCAAGACCGCTCTCCAGTGTAAGCTGATCCTCAGCCTGCTCCTGTTCCGGGAATAGAAGCAGCACATTGCTGTCATTATGGTTCGTATGCACCTGCCCACGGTCCCACTGGACTACCGCATCGCCTATTGGCAGGTGGAAATATTGCTCGTAGGTATGCTGCTCTTGCGCCTCAAACAGATCCACTATCAGCCAGTAACGGTTCTTCACAAAAACTACCTTACGGGAATGGATAACGGGATCGTCATAGCGGGTATAGCCATAATGACTCGCGAAGCAATAATCATAATCCTTGCCATGACGCGCATCCCATATTTTACAGGCTACGGTTTGCGGTGTATTCCAATGCAGGCCGCGCACATGCTGATCCTGCCCGTCAACGACGACCGTGTTATGCGCTCTTGTCGATACAGCATATTTGCGTTCCTTATTCCATTCGAACAGTCCCATGCCGGAATCGGCCAGCAGTTCCCGTCCTCCGGCATAAAGAATCAGGCTAAGCGCATCGGAATGGGCATGTCCCCCAATGCCCACCCCTGCCCGCATCGCCATATACATAGCCTCCTTCTCCCAGCTCTGCCGGGAGAAGGGCCGCCTCGATCAATTACAGCGTCCCTTATTTCAGCAGTATGTTCAAGAAAACCGTAGGCGAGAGTTTTATCCAGTATTTGACCCGATTGCGGATAGAAAGGGCCAAGCTGCTGCTGTTGACCTCCGATCAGAAAACCTTTGAAATCGCCGAAGCAATCGGGTTCGAGAACTACCGTTCCTTCAACCGTATCTTCAAAAAAGAGACCGGGTTCTCTCCCTCGGATTTCCGCAGGATCGGTGCGTCTGCCGAAGCCAGCGTCTAGAATCCGCTGGCTCTTAACGTCAAAAGGCGCCTCCAGCATTAAGCTGAAGGCGCCTTTGATAAGTGGTGAAGCTATTCATTAATCGCAGCACTCAAGCCACTTTTTGCAGAATCAGGGGTTTCTTCCTCTATGCAGCCTGACCTACCTGTGGTTCCCGACCGTTTTGCCGACTGGATGGTTGACCTTGTTTCTGCGCACCAGGTTGTAAGCCAGATAGATTCCATAGATCAGATACAAGATATTCAAGAAGGAAACCAGCAGAACTTCCTGGTCCAGATTCTCATTGCTGATCATCGCAAGCGCATCATAGGCAAAATGAAACACGATCAATGGAATAATGTGATTTGTAGTTTCAATAAGCAGTGCAAATATGAAACCGAGCAGCAGCGCATTAATGACCTGCAAAAGGATATGTATTATATTACTTCCGTTTAGTGCATTAGCCATATGTAGGACACCAAAAAAGACGGAGGAGAACACGATGTAAAACACCGGCCCCTTGAATTTCAGTTTATCCCTGATGATTCCCCGGAAAACGGATTCTTCCGTAAAGCCCACCAGCATGGTGAAAATTACAATAACCAGAATGTCGACCGCAGAAAGCTCAAAGTTGATGCCGCTCATAATAGGTTGTACAAGTGCGATAATAAGCAGCGGTACATAATAGAGAGCTTCTTTTGCCTTGGACACGCCAGTGCTTCTGAAGCCGAATTGGGCTAATGTGTGCTCTCCTTTTGTCATATACAGCATTACAATAACAGCCATGACCAAAAATGCTACAGCTTGGGCAATCTTCAGCCCCGTATCGTCCAGTTCCATGATGGTTCCGGCTGCGGATGCGACTGAGATCAATACTATCAGCAGAACCCCCAGCATGAGTGAAAATAAAATCGGATGCCCTTTTGCAGTGTTTTTTACCATTACTCGTCTCCTCTGTTATACAATCTAGTGTTCATCGCCATGCAAAGGGCAATAATGGATTTATTGTAATCCATTTCTGTGACTTACGCCATATTTATCTACATAATTCCGCTATGATTCCTTTTTTTAAGCTTCAACTGTTCTCCCCAGTGGTCCATCATCCCAGACCTGCACTTCAATATATCTCTCCGGCCCATATGAGCCATCTCTGTTCCATTCCTGAGGCAAGCCATATTTCTGAATGAGCTCTAAGATTTCTTGGTAGGTGTAAATCTGCCTGCGATATTCCTTGCCGTCATTCACCCGCGGGCTAAAGGTGGGAAACAAATCGCCATAGGAGAATGAGAGGGTGTCCAGTTTAAACTGTGAAATAGGTATTTGTACAAAAGCACTTTCCTTATACCAGTCACTAAGCCAGTCGCATGGGCCAACTACCATATAATGCGGGGCTTTTCTTACAGGCTTCCCGCCTTTTGAGATGAACAGTTCTCTGGCTAATCCCTCTAACTCACGTCTGCGCACTAAATACCCCTGATCTCGGCGGGAAGCCATCACATCGTTTTGTTTGCGGATTGATTCCAGAACTTCGTCTGCCTGCGCTTCGCTCAAATCGGATAAATTGGCAAATGGGCCTCTGGACTTCTCATAATAATGATATAAATAGTCAGCGGAGCTCTCCATACTTACACCTTGCCTTTCTTTAATGAATCGGATCAGACATGCTTTGAGGTAGTGCAACCGTTCGCAAAGAGCAGTGAAGACAGTAAAATGACCGCAAAAAAGCCTTTGTTCAAATCTGCCACTCCTTAATATTCATTCATTCGATAGTTGTATATTTGATCTTCTCTGCCCAGCTTAAACTGCAAAGTATTGCCTTCACGTTTGATAAACTTCAATTCGTCTCCGTAATAAGGCACGTCGTTCGTTTCCGCATATTGCTGCTGTTCCTGATTCAACAGCTCCTTGTACAACAACGTCTTTCCGCCTGTCTTGCGGTCAATAAACATTAGAAGCCCCTTCTGATTCGGACGGATCAACAGGAAATCATCATCAATTCCTTCGACCAGATAATTATCGTCTTCACCCCCGAGCTTCGCCAGATCCAGGGTCTCCTTCACCTTCCCTGTTCCGTCCTCAATCAGCCGGAGAATCTTGCCATCTGTAAGCACCAGATTATTGCCATACATGACAACATTATTCCCGAACCGTTTATAATAGCCGACACTCGCCTGCCGGATCACCACTCCGTTCTTTATCACCAGGGTGTACCATGCATTGTTGATATGAGGTTCACCGTAAATATCCGAGAGTGTCAAGTGGATTAAGCCTCCAGGTGTCTTCTGGAACTTGAATTCGACCATCTCGTACAGCTTGGAGCCGAGCTTAGCAATCAGCTGCGGTTTTCCCGGTCCCTTTGCGGCATACAGCTTGCCGGACTCTTTAACAACAGAATACGTGATACCTTCAAATGTTGCGTTGATACTCGCGAAGGTCCCAAGCCCTTTGGCGGTGTAGACAGCATGAGCCGCATCCCAGCTTACTGTCTGCCCCTCCAGCGCCTGCACCACGAAACGGGCAGGAAGATATAATTGCTCTTTATACCGGAACGGTGCTCCTCCTAATTGAACTGTTTTCCCATCAAGCACAGCAGTCTTGCTTCCAACCGTGACAACCACTGTTTTTTCCCATCCAACGTATTTGGCCCGCAGATCTGCCTTATCCCAGGCAACCCGCAGACCCGCCTCTTCCAGCAGACTTGCCGGGACAAACGCAGTTCCGCTCTTAACCAGTGCCGGAACAGTACCCTTGCCGCCATTCGCCACGTAATAAATGAACGAAGCATGGGTAGCCGCTGACGATATTGCCGGGAACAGAAACAGCAAAAGTAATATTGGAGTAAACTTCCATATTTTTCTCATTACCTATCCATATCCTTTCTTCACTTTACTTTATTTTCTAATTCACAGATAATTATAAGACTCTTGGTTTTCCAAAAAGTTGCAGCTGCGGATGAGGAGGCGGGATATTTATGTTGGAGGGATGCGGACGTTTGCTGCTTAACTTCTATTTGGTTTGCTATAAATTCATCCTTAACATACTGAGCCTCGACCGGACACCGCTGTTTACCGTTCTCTTCGACAACCACTTATTCTGCGGTTTCATCTCTCTAAAAACAATATTACACTTTGAAATGATCCTGCTGCTCTCCAATCATCTCGTACAGGGTTATGATCTGGTATGTATAGCAAGTAAACGAATTCTTATCCGGTTCCATACCTTCAAGGAGCCTAGCCACATCCTGCTTTCTAATAGATAACGCCCGCCGTTATTACTATTAAAGGAGGATTATTTGCTATGGGCAACAATCTGTATAGCCGCATAGAGGCGAAATTCCAGGAGCGTAAGCTCAAGCCTTATTATGAAAAAATCAAACGCATCCGCCAGCTTCCAATGGAGAACTGGAGCGACATCCAAATCAGGCGTTGCGCCGGGGAAATGAAGCTGAAAGCCCAAAGTGGTGTACCGCTTGAGGATTTAATGATTCAAGGGGCAGCACTTGTAGCTGAAGCTGTGTGGCGATTCATGCAAATCCGTCTCTTTGACGTACAGCTCGCAGCCGGATTAGCCCTGTGTGATGGTTATCTGGTGGAAATGCAGACCGGGGAAGGGAAAACGCTGGCTGCCGTCCTCCCCGCTTACTTACAGGCGCTTCAGGGGAAAGGCGCTCATATCTTTACCTTTAACGATTATCTGGCTCGGCGGGATGCCGAATGGATGGGCCCTGTCTACAGGGGGCTGTCTCTCCGTCGGTTATGTTGCAGAGGGGCAGGAGGTCGGGGAAAGAAAAGCAGCATATGCTGCCGATATCACTTATTTGTCGGCGAAGCAGGCTTGCTTTGATTACTTAAAGGATTCACTGGTGTATACTCCAGCCCACAAAGTCCAGCGCCCCCTTCACTGCGTACTGGTCGACGAGGCGGATTCCATACTCATTGATGAAGCCCGGATTCCGCTTGTCATCGCGGGAGAAACGGACAAGAAACGTGCAGGTAACCGTGAAATACCGTTGATCGTGAAGCAGCTCATTCAGGGGCCGGATTATGATACGGACGAGCATAGGCGGAATGTACACCTGACGGAAGCCGGAGCGCTTAAGGCTGAGGTCATGCTGAAATGCGGAAATTTATATGAGTCCCGCAACTCGGATACGCTCGCAGAGCTTCACTGTGCGCTGCATGCAGAGGCTTTATTAAAGAAAGATGTCGATTATATTGTAAGAGACGGCGCCGTGCTGCTTATTGATGAATTCACCGGGCGAATTGCCGAGAACCGGCATTGGCCAGACGGTCTGCAGACAGCAGTGGAAGCCAAAGAAGGGCTGAGCATTCAGTCCGGCGGCAAAATTCTTGGAACCATGACGCTGCAGCATTTTTTAAGCCTCTATGCCCGGCTCTGCGGGATGACAGCAACGGCGTTATCCTCGGCGGATGAGTTTAGAGCCTATTATGCCCTGGATGTGATGGTGATTCCACCGCATCAGCCCTGCAGAAGAATTGATTATCCTCATGTAATATTCACGCACCGTGAAGCCCAGTGGCAGGCCATTCTTAGTGAAATTGCTGCTGTTCATAAGACGAAGCAGCCTATCCTAATTGGTACAGCTAGTGTGCAGGCATCCTGTCAAATGGCAGCCGACTTGCAGAATGCAGGCATTCCATGCAACCTCCTGAACGCACAAAATGATCAAAGGGAAGCGGAGCTGATCGCCGGAGCAGGCCGGCTGAATGCGGTGACCGTTTCAACCCATATGGCAGGCCGGGGTGTCGATATTATTCTCGGCGGAGGCGATGCGGAAGAATACTTGGCAGTAAAAAAGCTCGGAGGGTTGTATGTCATCGGTACAAATCTGCATGAAAGTGTACGTGTAGACCAACAATTGCGTGGCCGTGCAGGCAGGCAGGGAGATCCCGGCTCCTCCCGCTATATGATTAGCCTGGAGGATGATTTGCTCGCAAGGTTCGGCTTAAGAGAGGCGCTTCCGAAGGAATATCAGGATCTGCAGCAGGATTCTCCGCTTAAAGGTTCCAGAATCTGCAACCTGATCAACCATATTCAGCTAGTCATGGATGGCCAGCATATTGAAATCAGAAAAACCTTAAATAAATATGCCGATTTGATCGAACAGCAGCGGCGTATTCTTTTCACGAAACGGGAGGCCCTGCTTGGTGAGTTATTGAGGCCAACCATCTTAATGACAAGAGTACCAGCAATTTACGAACAATTATGCCGCAGGTTCGGGGAAAAAAGGGTTGAGGAAGCCGAAAGATTCATCACACTGGTTCAAATTGATAACGGCTGGGCTGATTATCTGGCTTACGTTTCTTCTGTGAAGGAAGGCATTCATCTGGAAAGCCTGAGCCACAAAAATCCGCTGCATGAGTATCACCGGCTGATCATAAATGCCTTTACAACACTGGAAGAGAGGATCGAAACCGCTGTTGTGGAACTTTTTCTGACAACGGACTTTTGCTCACTGAAGATAAATTTCCACTTGGAGGCTTTGAGAGTCCCCTCAGCGACATGGACGTATATGATCAATGACAGCTTTTTTCAGAACAGAATTAATCTTTTATAAAAGGAAAACTGCTTGTTGCCCTGTCTTAGCCAACTTTCAATGCAATCAGCCATTGTGCGGCTTCCAGCAAGTCTGCTGCAATAAAGTCCGGCTCCGCCGCCTCATACCAATCCTTGCGGTAAGCCATAAGCGAATTTTCGCCCCAGCCCGTACGGACAAGCACTTTGATTGCGCCCACTGCGGCTGCTGCCAGCATATCCGTTGTTCCAACCCTGGTTTGGGTTTCTGGCATTCACAGTCACTACCGGAGGAATGAGGACAAATGTAGGAGGCGTCCATTCCGAAGGACACAAACTGGCTGCTAAATTCCGCCTCACTGGCTTGGCCAACGCGAACGGGAACAGTTCAAAATCGCGGGGATGAATAAAATGTCCAGTTCCCCCCATCGTCCCGTCACGGTCTATGAAAACGGCTTGAAGATTATGCATAAGCATAAAGCCCTCCTTATTGACTGATGATTAATTTCATTTGTTCAACTACTTCGTCCACATCGTGGCTGCTTGTATCTATTTTAGTAGTCCCCATGTTCCGGTATAAGCTTAAACGTTCGATACTGCTGAGAATTTGCTCCTCCGGTCTATGGTCTTGCTCCATCCGCTGCCTTAGTGCAGTCTCCGAAGAGATCAAGGTAATCGTTTGTGTATCAAATTCCAGATCATCTAGCCGTTTCAGAAGACCTTGCAAGATCTCTTCGCGATGAAGTACCCAACTGAAAATGACATGTTCAAATGTAGAGTTCGTCAAGAAGCTTCTTAGCTGATATGTAATGTTATTCTCCACCATGGCTCTGTTTTCATCGTTTACGATCCAGGGATTCATCATCCAGCACCAATCGCCGTCCAGCCATACGGAATGATTTAGCACCCCGTTCAGGCTTTTGCATACGGCGGATTTCCCGACACCCATTGTGCCGTTGACAACAATTAACTTTTTCATGACATCCTCCTCTAAAAGGTATTTACACATAGTTCCATCGAACTATTCTTTTAATAAATTTCAGTAGGAAATGATTCCTTTGCATGATATAATCTCTTAGTCCATCATCGAGAATTTATCCCCATTGAAAGTATGGGTTTGCAGGAGGATCATTATCATCATGAACAATCAGATTAAAATAGTCAAAGTATCCGCAGAGATTGAGAAGGATGAATTTGATATTAAGGTGAGCCCTTGGCGATTGCTGCTTGAGACCAACCGTTATTACGAGATCAAACCCGAGCTTGGACCTGTAAAGAGAATCTATAAAGAGAAGCTTAATACCGTTACCGATGAAACAAAGTCTTATGCCGACGGTATTCTCTCCTGCTCCGCATTTTGCATTGAAGACCGGGTTAATGAGATGCAGTTGGAGATCCTGCGCAAACTGCAGTTGAAAATCAATGCCTTCAGAGATGAACTGCAGTTAAACCAAAAAGCAATCGAACAACAAAAATTCTTACCAAAAATAGAGGGTTCAACGGAATAAATGAGAAGTGGATTTCCTCACAAAGGTAAAGAGCCGCAGGTGCGCAGGTGTCGCATCTTCGGCTCTTTGTCGTATTGTTCTATACCAGCTCTGCGTTTTTCAGGGCATGCTCCCAGCTTGGAAAATAATACAATGCGCTCCGCATCAGCTCCGGATCCTGCTGTTTTACCTGCTTTTTGTTGATTGTTCCGTTGGATTGAAGCTGCTTGATCCGGTTGATAACTTCATCAGATCCCAGTGTAATATCCACATCACCACTCCTTTCCCTTAAGTCTTCTTCCATATTTTTCTCCATCCTGTAAAGTTCTATACAGCGCTCTATTGAAAAAGAGTGCTCATCAGCCATTCTCCCGGCTGATAAAGCACTCTCTCATCATAATTTAATGGCTTACGAGATAGGAAGCATCCAAGATGATAGCCACCCGTCCGTTCCCCAGAATGGTCGCCCCGGATAGATGGTTCAAGGTCCCGAGCATGGTTCCGAGCGTTTTGATGACCACTTCCTGATTGCCCAAGATTTCATCCACCGCAAAGGCAGAAATTTTGTCGACTGATCTGACAATGACAATCGAGATCGTTTTGGAACTGCGCTCAACACGCGGATAATGCAGCTTGTCCCGCAGCCAGGAGAACGGCACAATCCGTCCATGGTTGATAATCGCCTGCTCCCCTTGGATCGTCTGAATCTCTTCCGGGTGAATACGAACAATTTCAGCAATGTTGTACATGGGGAGAATCAATACCCGGCCTGACACCTTGACCAGCAATCCCTTGATGATCGCCAAGGTGAGCGGAAGCCTGATCGTGAATGTCGTCCCTTTACCCGGCTCTGTATCAATATCAATGATTCCGTTCAATCTTCCGATTTGGCTGCGGACAATATCCATTCCCACACCACGTCCGGATACATCACTCACCTCGGAAGCCGTCGAGAAGCCAGGCTCGAAAATGAGATGAAGCGCTTGAAGCGGCGTCAAATGTGCAGCCTGATCCTCTGTAATGATGCCTTTGCGAAGCGCGGAAGCCTTGATATTCCCGGCATCAATGCCCTGACCGTCGTCTGCCAGGGAAATCACTACATTATTCTCTTCATGGAAGGAGGACAGGGTAATGCGTCCCTTCGCCGGTTTGCCTTTTGACGCACGCACTTCGTGGCTTTCGATTCCGTGGTCTGCACTGTTGCGGATTAAGTGGATCAAGGGATCGCTCAATTCCTCGATAATCATCCGGTCCAGCTCAGTCTCGCCGCCCTGTACCACCAGCTCTATATCCTTGCCGAGCTTTTGCGCCAGGTCTCTGACCATACGCGGGAACCGGCTGAAGAGCTGGTCTATAGGCAGCATGCGTGTCTTCATCACGCCTTCCTGCAATTCCTTGATGACACTGCCCATATGATCGGATACGCCACTGATGCTCTGCAGCGCTTTAGCAGGGTCATTGCGGATGCCGGTCGTTTTCAGATCCGCTAGTGAGGTCTGGTCTATCAGCAATTCACCGACCAGATTCATCAGATGATCGAGCCGTTCCACACTGACCCGGACCGTCGGTTGATTACCTTTGACCCGTTCTTCAGCCGGAGGCCCGGACTGTGGCATATTTGCCGGTACTTCTATAGTAGCTATCTCTCCGCCGGCAGCTTCTCCCGATTCGAAGGGAGTAATCGCCAGAGTTTGCACATCTGAATCCCCCTCCAGCTGTGACTGGATCAGCTGCGGCTCTTTCGAGGTTGCAACCACTACAGCGAATCTGCCGTAACGGCTGTCTTCATCTTTATCTACAGCTTCACCGGGTGAAAGTGAAGCAGCAATAACCGATCCGCAGACATCTTCGATCCGCTGCAACAGGATGAAATGGCGTGCTGCCTTCATCTGGCAATCCTCTTTCAGCGAAACGCCGATCATCAGTATCTGTTCCCCGGCGGCAGTGGCTTCCTCTACTTTAAGACTCTCAGCGGCACTTAACACAGGCGGGCGGACCGGTTCTTGCTTTGCAGGTTTGTTAATCAGCGCTTTAATCTCCGAAACCACAGAACTGCAGTCATCATAAGCTTCCCCGCTGATATATTGGCTGCGCAGCTTCTTCATGGCATCCAGTGCGCTAAAGAGTGTATCAATCAGAATTGCGGTGATTTCCGGTTTTTTCTCACGTACCCATTCCAGCGCATACTCCACTTCATGGGTCAAATCACTCATTTCCCGGAAGGCCATCGTTGAAGAAGAGCCCTTGATCGTATGTGCGGCCCGGAACAGAACTTGGATCAGCTCGGACGAAGGAGATTGCTCAAGGGTCAACAGGGACTGGTCCATCCGCTCCAACTGGTCGTTCAGCTCTTCTATGAAAATATCTCGGTAGGCAGACAGCTCCATCATTATTTATATTCTCCTTTCTATCCGCCCAATATTTCCTCGAGCTTCAAGATCCCAATAAGCTGGTCTCCCTGTTGTCCAATGCCATGAAAAACACCTTCTCTACTTCGGCTATGCGCTCCAGTAGGCGGATGAATTTCTCCGTAGGTAGTCACTTTGTTCACTTTATCTACGATCAAACCTACGAATTCATCCCGGCAACGGACTACGATAATCCGGGTTTCTCTTGTATAGGGCTCATCCGACATACCAAGCAGATTGCGCAGGCTCATGACACAGACTACTTTGCCCCGGAGGTTCACCACGCCCTTAACTTCATTCCTGGTGAACGGTATATCCGTAATGCTCAGCATCTTAATGATTTCATGAATCTCTTCGATACGGATCGCACAGGTCTCGGCACCCACGGCGAGTTCAATATACTGTTCCTTCTGCAGCGTGGACATGTTGTCACCTTCAGTCTGTAAAATTAGTGGGTTTTGAATGCGGCAGCGGAAATCGCCAATTCTTCAGAGAGCTGAGCCAAAGACTGGCAGGTAGCTGCAGTCTCTTCAGAAGCAGCGGCGGACTCCTCACTAGAAGCCGAGATTGCTTCTACCGAACTCATAACCTCTGCAGCCTGTGCAGACTCTTCTTCGCAAGCTGCAGCAATTTCATTCACTTTAAGCGCGGAGTTATTCACCATCGCGATAATTTGCTCAAAAGCCTGGCTGGTCATCGAAGATTGCTCCACACTTTCGGACACGGCCCGGACACTTTGCTTCGTATTTTCCTGCATCGCTTTAATAATCTTCGTAATTTCCTTGGTCGCCTCGCTGCTTCGTTCCGCCAGCTTGCGGACTTCATCGGCTACAACGGCAAAGCCGCGGCCCTGTTCTCCGGCACGGGCTGCTTCAATGGCTGCGTTCAGCGCAAGCAGGTTCGTTTGCTCGGCGATATCGTCAATGACCTCAATAATATCGCCAATCTTGCTGGAGTCATCCTCCAGCTGAGTCATCTTGTGATTCACAGCCTGCATTCCCTGAAGGGATGTTTCAACCACATGTCCGCCTTCACGGGCAGTTCTGACCGTATCATTAGAGAGCTCTGCTGCTTCTTCTGCACTTACAGCCACAGAGTTAATGGCAAGCGACAGTTCTCTGAAGAGTTCAGTGATGTTGGCTGCCGCAGCCGACTGGCTGGTGCTGGTGCTGGAAATTTCCTGTGTGCTTGCTGAAATCTCCTCGGAGGAAGCGGCAACACTTTGCGAATTCATCACAATACTATTGATCAATTCCTTTAAGTTGGTCACCATCCGGTTGAGTGCAGATGCCAATTGACCCACTTCATCCTTGGAGGAAACCTCTGCTTGTTGCGTCAAATCTCCGTCAGCCACCGCGGAAGCGAGACTAAGCATCTGCCGTAGAGGTCTAGAGATCGAGCGTGCAATGAAAGTTCCAATAAGGATGCTGATAATGACCGCAGCGACTACCACGGCTATAGTAACAACCAGTGAGGTGTTATAGGTTTGTTCCGAACGATGGTTGGTGGCTTCTGCCAAGCTTGCATTGAAAGCAACCAGCTCCGTCAATGTTACTGCAACCTTTTCTGATTGCAGGCTCAGAACTGTTTTATTAAATTCGTTAAATGCCGTAATATCCTTATTCTCTGCGATGGACATGCCCTGCTCATAAAGCGTTAAATAGGATGGGTATTCGATATCGAACGTCCGCAGCAGTTCCTGCTCCTTCGTGGTAGTGGCTACCGTACGGAAAGTATCGATCTTTTGTTCGATACTCTCGCGGGCTGCAGCAATCTCGGTCTTGATCTTAGCCTTTGCTTCAGCTCCGCTCTCTGTGCTCATATTCCGCAAATATAAACGCATATTCATAAAACTGATCTGTGCTGCGGATAAATCTCTTACGGAAATTAAATTGTTGTTGTACATTTCATTTGTGTTTTTGTTCATCCCCCGCAGCGTCGATATCGAATAGATACCGAATCCCGCCAAAATCACAGCGACTAGCAGAAAAGCTGAGATGATTTTCTTTGCTGTTTTCATGTTACTGAACCACTTCATGAGTACTCCCCCTGGATACGATCTTTGTGTGTGTCCGGTGTTTAGCTGTGCAATTACGCAATCTCCCCAGCATGCATCCCGGACAGCATAGATATATTTCGACAAATTTCGTCGATTTCTGAATAGTTTATTTTTGCATTGCCAAAAAAAAATTTAAAAATCCATACGCCTTTGCTTCTATTACGAAATATCCGGAATCGTTATTTGCGCAAACATTATTACAATATACATATCCAACCAGTTATGCACTACAATCATCTTTAACTTCAGCGGAAATGAGGGAGGTCTCATGGAAACGAAAGTACCCGTCAAAGAAAAGATTTTTTTCTCCGGGGGATTGCTGGGCCAGAATATTCTATACAGCTTTATGTCGATGTACATTTTGTTCTTTTACACCGATTTATTAGGCATACCTGCTACCACGGCCAGTCTAATTCTGGTGGTAGCCAGCATAGTCGATGCCTGTCTTGATCCCGTAATGGGGATGATTACAGACAAGACCCGCACAAAATGGGGGAAATTCAGACCCTATCTGCTGTTCGCCCCGTTCCTTATCGCGGCTGCTACGGTTCTGTGTTTCTGGGATTTCGGAGGTTCCTCTACACTGACGTTAGTAATCGCCTCTATCTCCTATCTGTTATGGGGTATGTTGTATACCGTATGTGATACGCCGCTCTGGGCATTATCCTCTGTAATCTCCAAAGACCCCGATGAACGGACGCTGGTAGTTACCTTAGGAAAAATTGGCGGTACCCTCGGAGCCGTAGCCGTTACCATTGGTGGCATCCAGCTGCTGCTCGCCTTCGGCGGCGAAAGAAACACGGATGCTTACCTCTATTCCGCAATCCTCGTAGCCGCTATTGCGGCGGTCTCTATTTTCCTCACTGGATTAACCTCCAAAGAAAGAGTAACCCCTTCGCCCGGTAAGATTTCCTTTAAGACAAATCTTCAGACGATTTACAAAAATAAGCCTTTGCTGGCCCTGCTCGCCTCACTGCTGATTATCAATTTGATTAACGGCATCAGGCAGAGCATTCAATTGTATTATGTGATTTATGTCTGGGGGGATGCGGTGTATGTCACTCAGGTGGGGATCAGTCTTGTTGTGGGGATGCTGCTGGGAATGGTAGCCACTCCGAAATTGCTGAGGTTGTTTTCCAAGAAAAAGGTGTTTATCGCCTCTTGCCTTCTGGGCAGCTTATCCTGTGTTATTCCCTATCTGTTTGGGGACGAGAATAGGATGTTTGCACTTGTCTTCTTTGGGATCAGCTTCTTTTTTTCAGGGATGACCATCATTGTGAGCACATCCATGCTGCTGGATACGATTGACTATTCCGAATGGAAGCTGGGCTTCCGGGGGGAGGGTATTGTTTTTTCCACGAATACATTCATCACTAAATTCAGCGGAGCTGTCTCCAGAATCATCATCGGTACAAGCCTTGGATTCTTGAACTATGTTGAGAACCAGCCGGTAACCCCGGGTCTCCAGCATGGGCTCAGCTTTGTGATGTTCATCCTGCCGGCGCTTTGTTTTGTCGCTGCCATTATCCCTATCCTGTTCTATACTATTAGCGACAAGCAAAGAGATCGTATATTGTCCGATTTGGAAATTTCCCGAGCCTTATAATCGTCTGAAGCTCGTACATTATGAATAAGGAGTGAATGGATATGGATTCATCTGCATTGCATACCCTTATGGCCCCTCCCGAACTCACGGGATGCCGCAAAATATTATGTGTACAACCCCATCCGGACGACAATGAAGTCGGAATGGGCGGCATTATTGCCAGCTTCGCGGAAAAAGACTGCGAAATCCACTACCTGACCGTAACGAATGGTGACCTGGGGGCAGAAGATGAGCAGCTGTCGCATGAAGAGATTGCCAAGATCCGAAGAGTTGAGCTGGAGGCAGCGGGGAGAATGCTGGGCGCTACGGAGTTTCATCAGCTGCAGCATGGTGATGGCACACTGGATCATGTGCCTTCATTGGCCGAGGAAATCGCCGAAATCATTCGATCCGTACAACCCGAAGCCCTCTTCTGCCCCGATCCGTGGCTGGCCTATGAAGCGCATCACGATCATATCGTTGTTGGCAAGGCAACGGCACAGGCTTTTCTCCTGGCAGGACTTGCCCGTTATCCCAAAGGCACCTCAACCAAACCTTGGCAGCCGCAGGCCATCGGGTTTTATTTCTCGTCAGAGCCGAACACGGTCATTGATATCACCGGAACTTTCGAGCAGAAATTTGCTGCAATGGCCCAGCACCGCAGCCAGTTCAGTGATGAATTACTGGCCCTATACCGGCTCTACTTTGCAGAGAAAGGCCGGCAGTTGGCCCGAGATAAAGATTTCGAAATGGGGGAAGGGTTGAAGGTGTTGTCTCCGCTGCACATGCATTGCTTCGTGGATGCGAAACGGATCTGAGGTCAGGAGGATTCAGCACGGTAAATGTAAAAAGACACCAACGAAACGCTGGTGTCTTTTTACATTCCGGCTCAGGACTATCACATGCCCCTTCGTCTCCAGCCAAACACTTGCACATGTACTATGGCTTTGGTTACCCAATGCGTCAGTACATACAATACGATAAACAGCAGCACGAACGGCCTGAATAAAATCCATATAATGAACCAGGCCATAATGATCTGCCACCGCTTCATTCTGCGCACCAGCCGGGTAGGCCATAAAAAAATCCGTAGCAGCTTGTGCTGCTGCTGGAGCGCCTCCAGAAATTCGCTCTGAATCTGCTTATCGTCAGGGCTTAGGCGTACCGCATTTTTCATGTATGTTTCTTTAAGCTTGTAATCCCCGCGGTCGCCCGCCGCCCATCCCAAATATAACATCACATATGGCATTTCGGCTCCATATTGAACCGCTTGACGGTCAAGTTCGGCTGACTCTTTCATATTGCCCAGCAGTGCCTCAGTATAGCTTAATGTAGCCAAATACAGCGGACTCTCCGGTCTTAGTTCCAATGCAAGCCGCAAAAGCTCTCTCGACTCTTTGTATTTCTGCTTCTTGTTTAGAAGATTAGCCTTCAGAAAAAAGTAATGAGCTTCATAAGGATCAATCCGCATCGCTTCCTGCAGATTCTCATTCAGCGCTTTCTCGTTGTCCGTTTCGTAGTAGACACTGACGCGTACATACCAGGCCAACGTCTGCTCCGGTTCCCGGATCAGTGCCTCGTTCGCCCAATACAGCGCCTTTTCATAATTATCCATGAGATTATAAATATGGGCAATCAGTGCAAAAACATCCGGATCCTCCGGCTCTTCCCGCAGCGCCTGCTCTGCTTCTGTCAGAGCTTCCTTGTAACGTTTCCACTCGATGAGCTGATGTACCGCTTGAAGGGTATTTTGCTTAAATTGATTCTCCACTGTCAGCGCCTCCGTCACTCATCCCGCTATTTAATTCCGTGTTTCTTGACATAGTCCAATACGATCTGGTAGTCCCGGTTGACATCGCTGAAGGTCGCATAATTCTTCGCGGTTGAGAACCATTCCAGTGTCGTGGCCTTCCGGGACTTCGCTGCTTTCTTCAGATCATCATTTGTAATCGGCTGGATCTCTCCGGTCTCAAAGGTGCGCTCCATCGCAGACTCTATGGCATCGCTCACCACCTGCTCCAGATCGGCACCCGAGAAGAATTTTGTATCTGCTGCAATCTTGGGCAGATTCAAGGCTTGAGCAGGTTTTCCGGCCATCTTCAGGCCCAGAATAGTCTCACGTTCGGACTCCTCCGGCGGCGGGACAAACACCAGGTGGTTGAAGCGGCCCGGACGCCGCAGTGCGGAATCGAGATACCAGGGTGTATTGGTGGCACCGATGACAAACACATTCTCATTCTCGGCTTGCAGACCATCCAGCTCCAGCAGCAGCTGATTCACCAGCATCCGGTCATGATGCTGGCGCATCTGATGGCGGCTGCCGCCCATCGCGTCCAATTCGTCGATGAAGATGACGCACGGTTTGTTCTCTCTGGCTTTCTCAAAAATATTATGCAGGTTGTTCTCACTTTGGCCCACATACATCGCCAGGATGGCCTGCAGCTCGATATGCATAAAATTCGCTTCAATCTCACCGGCTACCGCCCGTGCCAGAAAAGTTTTGCCGCAGCCCGGGGGCCCGAACAGCAGCAGACTGCCGCCCGCTTCTTTGCCGTAAGCTTTGAACAGCTCCGGCTGCTTCAGCGGCAGAATAAAGTTCATCCGGATCTTCTTCTTCACTTCTTCCAGACCGCCTACATCGGCGAAGGTTTCCTTAGGTTTCTCTGACTCGATAAGCGTTTGATCCTCTTTACTGAATTGAATGAGTTTCAGCCGCTTGCGCCTCTGTTCCATAAGCTCATCATGATCATCGGACATTCATCTCTCACCCCTATGGTTAATGTGATAAGTTTACCATATTTTAATAGGATTTGTTGTTACACCAGATGTGTTCTCCAGTGCTCCCAAGCGGTCAAATAGTCCTTCAAGTCATGCGGATGGACTCTGGCACAGATGCCAATCCGGCAATACAGCTGGAAGACTACCTCTTCTATCAATCTGGAATGTCCTATTGCCTCCTGCTTGAGCTGGTCAAACGCCTTAAACAAGGTGATCCTATTCAAGTCATCCGGTGAGGAACAGAACGCATAAGTGAAGTCATAGATGAGTGGTCCAACCATCGGCGAAGGGTCAATGACGCCCACCAGGCTGTGATCCTGAAATACAAAATTATGAACACCTGTATCGCCATGCAGAAGATACTTGTCCTCCGCGCCGGAGATTCTGCCGGACAAGGCTTGTACTTTATCATTATCCTCCGCAGGCAATATGTCCCCCACATTGGAGCGTGCCTCTTCTAAACTGATTCTATTGAACTCAGCCCATGAATCCCGCGGCATTTCCAGGCGGCCCCATTGTGGCGCAGATGAGGTTTCATAATGGTTCAGAAGACCGGTTACAATGCCTGTCAGCCAATCTATCTTGGCACCGCGTTTATAATGAGTTGTACCCGCAGTATAGGTATACAGAATGTAGTTACCGTGCGGATCGGTATACAGCAGTTTTGGCAGCAGTGAACTCCCGGGATACGTTGCCAGCAGCAGTTCGGCGCAGGAAATGCTCTGCGGCCTGTCCACCTTCAGCACATATTTCTTTTCCTTATTGACGGTCAGAATGTATACGAGACCTTCGGTCGTTCCTTTCATTTCCTCGCTGACTTGACTGTTCTGTTCAATCACTCCCAGGTCCTGAAGTGTATCAACTATCGCCTGGATATCAGGTCGCAACGTCATTCTAATCCGCCTCCAAATTTATACGTATTCTCTATTATAGGGACGGGTGATCCACAAGAGATAGGTATAGTTTGGATCTATTCAGACTTTGCACTTATTGGGCCTCTTCTTGTGATTCCAGAGCGAATCTCAGCAGACGGCTGAGCGCTGCGGGCAGGACCGTAACATGGCCCTCTTGCGGGAATTTGGCCAGGCTGACCTGCAAGCCTTCCGCAGCAAGTGGGGCGAGCAGAACCGGCAGCTTCTCGGCATCCTCGACCATGTGATCCAGCTCTTCTGCGCCAATGGTGATCAGCAGTTTCCGCTGTAGTTTCAGCCCAGGATAGATGGCGGAGAACCGCTCCTGCTCAACTAGCAGGGAATAACCACCCCACCAGACCGAAGGGCTGCCGGCAGCGTAATGCGTGAACAGTTGCGGCCGTGTGAACAGGGCATGGAGGACGAGCAGACCGCCCAGCGAATGTCCGAACAGTGACTGGCGCTGGCTATCCACAGGAAACAGCCCGGAGATCAACGGCATGATCTCGTTCTGCAGCAAATCGAGGAAGCTATCCGCGCCTCCATGTTCAGGCCAATCACTGCCGTCTGGCCGCTTCGGCAGTGATTCTAACTCCGCAGGCATCGTGAAATCATAGCAACGGCGGGTCATGTCAAAGGGTTCGCTGGAGGGATAGCCGATGGCTACAATCACAACAGGATCATAGCCATGCGGCTTGCGTGTCTGCAAGCGCGCGGACTCTGCCAGCGTATGAAATACGGCATTCCCGTCGAGTGCGTAGATGACCGGGTAGCCCTCCGGCGGCGCTTCCCCGGAAGGATGGGAGACAAGGATCCGGTACTCCAGATTCCGCTCACCTGCGTAGAGGACATGCTCCTCACAACCACGGTGCGGATAACTCCGTTCAAGTTCTTTACTCATTACAATCATTACACTTCCCCCTAATGATAACCATTCTCATTATTGGAGATTATAAAGGATACACGCCCGGGTATCCATGGACTCTATCCTGCTCCGGGCTTGGACAATGTGCTGAAAGCATCAATAACCGCTCTTCCAGCATCCGGTTAATCGCTACGGCCGATTATTCAAAATGTGTTCAACAAAAAGAGACACTACAATGTGTCCCATTAGAAATTGGTTGCCGCTTATACGCCTGCCCTTATAGGATTACACAGCCAGCCGGTAATATGGCAGAGTAACCGCCGGCCTAAAACCAAGCTTTTGCGCCAAATAATATGAACCTTGATTTTCCAAACGACAAGCCCATACCGGCTCCAGATTATGCTCCAGACAATAATCGATCAGTGCTGAGCATACAGCAAGTGCGCAGCCTTTTCCGCGATGATTCTCCGCCGTTTCGATTCCGATCTCCAGCTTCCCCGCAGTGCGGCAAGACGCAAAAGAGGTAGCGGCAGCTTCACCGTCTGAAACTAAAGTATAGCCTATCCCTTCGGCAGCAAAATGCTCCTCATCCCGCCAAAAAAACCGGGGAACGACCGCTCCGCTCTGAGCCAGGAACTGTTCTTTGGTCGTACGCATGATAATGCCGTCAGGTCGCGGAAGCTGCGCCTTGGCATCCATGTAGGCTTCTCGGTTGAAGCAGAAGTTCACTCTTGTATTCCGCTCAATGGCCCGGGAATGATTCTCCAGGGATGAAATTCCGCTGTTTATCAGAGAGCTGTTATGAATAGATAAAATAGAATCAAGGATAGGGGTCCACTCTGCTGCCGGATCACTTTGCAGCCACTCCGCACTCTGTCTCATTCCTGCTTGATTAGTCATATAATCATGAAGTCCCCTTGTAAACGCCTCGTTGCCGGCCTCTCCAAACAATAAAGACATGCCATAGGAATGCACTACATAGAAGGCACGGGGATTGTGCACAGCATCTACATAAACGCTGCCGGGAACAAGGTGCTCAAGCACTGCCCGTGCAAACATTGTGTTAATATTCACATGATCGAGCAGCGGCAAGCCTTTGAAATAATCCTTGCTTTCAAGTTCTAACATGTTATCCTCTCTCTTCTTTGAGTAGTAAATTAAAAAGCCAGCGGAAATTCCATTCATATACATGGGACATCATCCAATGATCATACGGTGCCGGTATCCCCTTCTCCAGCCAGCGATCGGCGGATTCTCCACTCTGGGCAGCGTTTTCCGCGTAAGCCTGGATATCAGTAAGGTAACTTATCATTTCTGTAATGCTTTCCCTGCCGGTGACCCCGCCATGCCCGGGAATAACCAGATTGACATCAATCTCGCGCTCAATCCGTTCCAGAATCTCAATCCAGGCAACCGGAAAGCCGCTCAACATCGCCGGGTGGGAGTGGCTTAAGATAAGATCACCGGCAATCAACGCCTTGGCGTCTTCGATATACACCATCGCATCGCTTTCCGTATGCCCGCCGCCATAGGTGAGCAGAGTAATCGAACGGGCCGAGCCGTGAATGATCAGTTGCCGCGAGAAAGTAACGGATGCTGTCACTCTATGGATCATAGGCGTTGCCGCCAGCAGCGCAGCCTTGTCGGCAATTTCATAACCGAGTGCTTCGCGGAGCCGGGGATCTGCCGCAGCCTTTTCCCCTTGTTCCAGCATTTCGATTTGATTTCGCAGGCCGCTCTGCCAAGTATTCAGATCTGGAGCCCCGCCTTGAACCAGCACCTCCCGGGTAAGCGCTGTGGAGATAATGATGCTGCCGGCAAATACCTGATTGCCATAATGATGATCTCCATGATAATGGGTATTGACTATGTATTTCACTGGCTTTCCCGTAAGCAGCTCTGCCTCAGAACGCAGGAACTCGGCTGCCTGCGGAAGACTGAAGGTGTCTACAACTACTGTTACATCGCCCAGATCTATGATCGACGCGTTCCCCAAAGCTCCACTTCCGGGAATAACGATAGCGGCCCAGACACCTTCCGACACCTGCTGCAATGTAAAATAAGGATTCGTATGCTTTACCTCCTCTATATCTACCTTATAATGGTGCGAATCTCTCATGCCTTTCTTCAGTGAGCGATCACAGATTTATCAGACATTATACTATATTATGGGAAGCTTGGAGTAATCATTTATTAGTAAAAAAAGCGGCGGAGTGCCTCTTAGCACTCCGCCGCTTTTTTTACCAGTGAGTTCTGTCTTGAACTATGCTCTTTGCTTGCGTGTCATTACATCAAAGATTACAGCTGCGGCCAGCACGCCGCCACGGATCATGTACTGATAGGAAATACCAACGCCTAGCAGGTTCATGCCGCTGGAAAGTGAAGCCATAACGACCGCACCGATAATGGAACCGGTAACCTTACCTACCCCGCCGGCAGCGGATACGCCGCCAACATAAGCAGCCGCAATGGCATCCAGTTCAAACAGCGTTCCTGCTGTGGTAGTCGCCGACTGCAGGCGGGAGGTGAACAGTATCCCCGACAATGCAGACAAGAGTCCCATGGAGCAAAATACAATGTACGTAATTTTCTTAACGCTGATCCCGCTTAGATTCGCGGCTTCCGGGTTGCTTCCGACTGCGTAGATATGACGCCCGATTACAGTGGAGGTCGTCAGAATGTGATAGATGACAACGACGATCATCACGATGACTACTGTCCACGAGAAGCCGTTATAACCTGCGAGAATCCAAGTGATGTAAGCAATGATGGCGGACACGAAGACCAGCTTGACGGTAAACATGCCGTTTGACAATACTTCGAAGTTGTATTTGAGCTTATTGTTCCGTTTGGAGAATTCAAAATAAATGAACAGGACGATAATGAGTGCGCCGATAATCAGCGACAGCAGATTCAAATTGCCAACCTTGGCGATGGCCGGGATAAAGCCATTGCCGATCGCGTTGAAATGCTCATCCTTCACGATGATGGTTCCTGTCTTCTCCGTGACCCGGAGCAGCGCACCTCTGAAAATCAGCATCGCTGCCAGAGAAGCCACAAAAGAAGGAATACCCATCTGTGCAACCAGGAAACCGTTAAAGAGTCCAACAATAATCCCCATGATCAAAATAAGCGGAATGGTGAAATAGACCGGAACTCCTGCCTGCGTTAAGAAGATGGCGGCAATTGCCCCCAGGAACCCGGCTGCAAAACCGACGGATAAATCGATATGCCGGATCACAATGACCAGTGTCATTCCGACAGCCAGAACAGCAATGTAGCCAGTGGCATCAATCAAGTTGCTTATATTCCGCGAAGACATAAACAGTCCATCCGTCATGATCGAAAAAGTCAGCATAATGACGAATAAAGCAATGTACATCCCATAATCCCGGATATTAACCTTGATCAATGATTTCGCTTCGTTAAATAATTTCACGGGTCTTCCTCCTATTGCGTAGCAAGTTTCATTATTTTTTCTTGATCTGCGTCCTTTGCGGACAGCTCGCCTTTGATTTTGCCCTCGGCCATGACATACACGCGGTCACTCATTCCAAGCACTTCAGGCAGCTCCGAGGAAATCATGATGATGCTCATACCCTCGCTGATCAGCTTGTTCATAATCGTATAAATTTCAAATTTCGCTCCGACGTCAATGCCGCGTGTAGGTTCGTCCAGAATGAGCAGGGTCGGTCCTACAAACAGCCATTTGCCAAGGGAAACTTTCTGCTGGTTGCCGCCGCTTAAATTACCGACCAGCTGTTCAACAGACGGGGCTTTGATATTCATGGATTTTTTGTATTCGTTCGAAATCTTCACTTCTTCATTGGTGTTGATCATTCCCTGCGAAGAAATGGCCTCAAGATTAGAGACTGAAATATTTTGCTTGATATCCTGAATCAAAAATAAGCCGTCGCCTTTCCGGTCTTCCGTCACATAGGCGATTCCCGCATTGATTGCGTCTTTGGTGTTCTTAAATACTTTTTTGGCGCCGTTCATATATAAGTCGCCATGTATTTTATAGGATTTCGGATTGCCGAAGATGCTTTGTGCCAATTCCGTCCGGCCTGAGCCCATCAGACCGGCGATGCCGACGATCTCGCCCTTTTTCACGTGGATGTTCACATCCTTGACCACATCCCGGCCCAGCTTGGGGTCAAATGCCGTCCAGTTCTTGACCTCCAGCACATCATTTCCGAAATGCTCAGTATTCCGTTTAGGGTAGATATCATCGATGTCACGGCCGACCATGTTCTTGATAATTACACTTTCCGATATTTCATTCTTGGCAGCATCAAGCGTGCATATCGTCCGTCCATCGCGAAGCACGGTGACATGATCCGCTATGGCAATGACTTCCTTCAATTTATGGGAGATCATGATGCTGGTAATTCCTTGTTTCTTCAGTTCTCTCAGCAGTTCCAGCAAGTTCTCACTATCATCTTCATTAAGCGCGGCTGTTGGTTCATCGAGAATAAGCAGCTTCACATCCTTGCTGAGCGCCTTGGCGATTTCGACCAGCTGCTGCTTGCCGACACCCAAATCCTTAATCAGCACTTCAGGATTGACGTTAAGATTCACTTTCTTCAGCATTTCCTTCGCTTTGACAATCGTCTGATTCCAATCAACAATTGCGCCTTTCTTCACTTCGTTCCCGGCAAAAATATTCTCATAAACGGTTAGATCCGGAAACAGGGCTAACTCCTGATATATAATTGCGATCCCGGTTCTGACGCTGTCGCTAATTCTGCCAAAGCTCTGCACGTTGCCTTCGTAGACAATATCTCCTGAATATGTTCCATGCGGATACACCCCGCTAAGCACCTTCATGAGTGTGGACTTGCCGGCACCGTTCTCGCCGACCAGACAGTGAATCTCGCCTTTGCTAACTTTGAAATTGACATTCGAGAGTGCCTTTACGCCGGTGAATTCCTTGGAAATATTGTTCATTTCTAAAATATATGGATTCATAATTAGCTTGTGCTCCTTCACAAAACAAGTCTTAGAATAGAGGAATAGTGATAGATGTATCTATCACTACTCCGTCTAAACTATGTTCAGGTGCGTTTACAGTCCCGTGAACTCGCTGGCTTCGTAATATTTGGAATCAATGAGTGCTGCTTTGACATTGTCCTTGTCAACGACTTGAACATCGGTTTGCTTCGCTTGTACTTCAATCTTGCCGTTATCGTAGGAGCCGGTTGTTTCAGGCGTTTTGCCGTCGAGAATGGAAACCCCCATGTTGATTGCATCTTTAACGAGGTTGCGGACATCCTTGAACACGGTCATTGATTGTTTGCCGTCAATGACGTATTGGATGGAAGCCTTCTCAGCATCCTGGCCGGAAATGATGAAGCTGGTCACTGCGGAATCCGAAGCGAATACGTCAGCAATGGAACGGGCTGTGCCGTCATTTGGAGCAAGGATGGCCACATCGCCCTTTTGATCAGCGCTTGCAGCGGTCAAGTGAGTTTGTGCTTTGTTCTTGGCTTCGTTGGCATCCCAGTTTGTGGTCACCTGGCTGATGATTTTACTGCGTTCCTCACGGGTCAGCTCTGCTTTATCCTTCAGAGCAACAGCTTCACTGGAGTTGGCGATGGTGAATGTGCCGTCAGAAATCTTCGGCTGAAGCACAGACCAAGCGCCTTCAAAGAACAGAAATGCGTTGTTATCCGAAGCTGCACCCGCGTACAAATACAATGGCTGGCCTTTGCCTTTGGCATGATCCACCAGGTATTGGGCTTGTGCTTTACCTACTGCGATGCTGTCAAAAGTTACATAGTAGTTAACGGCATCCGTGTTGTTAATCAGGCGGTCATAGGCTATAACCTTGATGCCTGCTTTTTGAGCGGCCTCAGCTGCTGCAGCGGCGGCATCACCGTCTTGCGGACAAATGATCAGGACTTTAATGTCTTTGGCAATCAAGGCCTCTACGTTTTCTTTTTCTTTAGCAGAAGAACCTTGGCTGAACAGGATCTCCGAGGTATATTTGGTGTCTTTCAGCGCATCCTTGAATCTTTGCTCATCCTGCACCCATCTCGGCTCATCTTTAGTCGGCAGCACGATGCCTACATCCACCTTACCGCCTGCACCGTTACCGCAAGCGGATACCAGCACGGCAAGCATCATGGCTACAAGCAATAATGGTATCGCTCTCAAAGACTTTTTCATTCTAAAAAACCCCTCCCTATATTTGGCTGCTGCTGTTCTTTCATCCTGATGTTATCATTTGAGCTATCCACCCGGAATAGAAAATTCTCCTTTGTTTCTTGAATATCCTCACATCACGGTCCAGCACTTTTTTTCATCATAAAATACTGCACATGGCTATTTATTATAGGAAAGGTTTGATACAATTCTATTGACTTGTTAATGGCATAACATTAGCTTTCTCACATAATAGATTGACCTGAAAGGAAACGAAGAGATGATTATTCCAATCCCTGAAGTGAATTTTGACGCTTCCCCTTACTATAATCCCGTGCTTAAAAATGTGGTCATTCTGGCTACCGGCGGCACCATTGCCGGAAGTGGAGAAGCCCACAAAACATTGAATTACGAACCCGGCGCCCTGCCGATACAAGACCTGCTGGACAGTGTTCCCCATCTGGAGCGGATCGCAAATTGCGCCGGAGTACAGGTCAGCAACCTTTGCAGTGCCGACATTACCAGCGACCACTGGCTGACGTTGGCTACATTGATCAACACTCTTGCCCTTCGTGAGGATATTCACGGATTCGTCATTACGCACGGAACCGACACTCTTGATGAAACCTCTTATTTCCTGAACCTGGTTATCAAAACCGACAAGCCGGTGATTATTACCGGATCAATGCGGCCTGCAACTGCGATCAGCGCAGATGGCCCACTGAACCTGTTCCAATCGGTAGCGTTGGCAGCGAATCCGGACGCTTCCGGTCAAGGAGTTATGGTTGTTTTTGCAGAGGGGATCTACAGCGGCAGAGATGTGCAGAAGGTGAATACCTTTAAAGCCAACGCCTTTGACGAGCGGGATTTCGGCTGCCTGGGCTACATGCGCGACAGTCAGGCTTTCTTCTATACAAGATCCCTTAAAAGGCATACCACTGCAGCACAGTTCGACGTATCGGCTCTGAGTGGATTGCCTGAAGTGTCTGTCGCTTATTTCCACGTCGATGCCGATCCGGGCATTCTAGATTACCTGGCTACGATCTCCAAAGGAATTGTAATTGCGGGAGCGGGCGGAGGAATATACAGCAAACCATGGATTGATAAAGTCGGGAAACTTAAGAACAACAACATTCCGGTCGTCCGCTGCTCGCGGATCTCCAGTGGAATTACGCTGAAGGATTCTTACATTGACCTTTCTGCCAATTCGATTCCCTGCAACAGCCTGGTGCCGCAGAAAGCGAGAATTCTCCTGTCGCTGGCACTGACGCAAACTGTACAGTACGATGAAATTGCCACAATGTTCAATGAGTACTAAGAGTTAAACAACAAACCGCCCGTGGATTGTCCACGGGCGGTTTGTTGTAGTTATAAAAGACAAACTACGCAAATCACTTATTCTTCTTCATATCCGAGCGCCTTTACGCTCATCTTCTCTATGTATGCCGCTATTTCTTCCCCGGACGGATCGTCCGCACATTCCTTGTTAGGCTTTATTCTTCAATTTCAACGATGATGTTAACAATAGATGCATCGTGGTTTTTAATACGAAGCGGAGCTGTAAAGGCAGAAATTAGCTTTTTGCCAACCAACGGCGCTGGATTAATGTCTTCATAAATGAGTATTGTCTTCTCTTTATACTTTTCATGATCTAAGAAGGCATGGTGGACAAAATAACCGTTTCTTTTGGCTTCACTCATATTCTCAATGCTCAAGGTATCAATAGCCACCGCTTTGCAGTTTGGCAACTTCGTCCGTATGTATTCAGCGGCTTCAGGAGAGACAGCGGGGAAATTATTGGCGTATATCCCGAAATCAGTATCCCGGTGTTTCCAATGACTCGTGTTGAAAATCAGAAGATCCGCTTCATTCAGTTCTTCATATTCCTCGAGTTTCTCAACGGTGATAAAGCCGTTCGGGCCAAGCGGGCAATCAATTAACAGCGGCTTTCGGTAAATGAAATCTTCAATCGGAATAGCATCTATTCCCTTACCGTTATTCATGTGATGCCATGGGGCATCGACATGGGTACCGGCATGAAGATAAATACTTAACACACTTCCGTTCCAGTCATCCCCTTTGTCCAAGCGCTCTTTAGGCTCTAATTTCACTTCTGGCAATCCTGGAAAAACAGGCATTCCTTCATAAATTGGATAACCAATTTCGACGTATTTTGACATATTAAGCTGCTCCTGTAGTTTAGTTATAGTTTTGTGCCATGCAGCTCCAAGCAGATTCAGCAGTGTCACTACCACAATAATACTTGAACTTAAGCGCTAACGGAAGCATGGGGAAGCAGCCTCACCGCAGAATAGATAGAGATGTTAGGCTAGTTTTTTTGCGGGTTCAGAGCAGACAGCAAAACCTCCGCAACCTTACGGCTCTGGAGGTTCTGAAAGAGAATTGGCTATTCAAACAGCGTCACACAGTTTCTGCCCGCTGCTTTGGATTGATACAGCGCATCGTCGCCGAGCTTGTAAATATCCTCTTCGCGAAGGTTATCGACGCGAACTGCGGCAACACCTATGGATACCGTTATGATTCCGTGCTCTGGACTCAGCGAATGTTCGATCCGCAGATCGGCGATGCTTCTTCTGATGTTTTCAGCATACTCGCGGGATTGCCACGGAGTGAATCCGGGCACCACGATGCCAAATTCCTCACCGCCTAACCGGAACGCGAAGCCGTCGGCACGTTCAGCCAATTGCTGTAGCAGACTTCCTACCTGCCGGAGTACGCTGTCTCCTTCATAATGACCATACGTATCATTGAATTTTTTGAAATAATCAATATCCAGCATCAGATAAGTCAGATTATTTTTATCCTTTGCCGCTTTCTCCACTTCATCGAGGAATAATTTGTTGAAATACCTCCGGTTATATAGACCTGTCAACTCGTCGGTTATCGATATCTCTTCGATCAGCTGGATATATTTATTCAGTTCCTCGTTGTTCAGCTCCAGCTCCTTAGTCCGCTCCACAACCAGTTCCTCCAAATGATCCTTATGCCGTCTCAGCTCCTCCTCCGCCTTTTTGCGCTCGGTAATATCCTTTACGGTGCCTTGAACAGCCGGTTTGTTCATATAGGTAATAAGAGTCGCCTTATGAATGACAATAATTTCACGACTTTTGTCCTTATGCATCAATTTGGTCTCATACTCAAATGGCGCCTGCTTGCCCTCAACCCGTCTGGAGTAATAATGCAGAACCTTTTCCCGTTCAGCTGGACTCACGAAGTTCTCAAAATGCTGCTCCAGCATCTCCTCCGTGTGGTAGCCAAGCATTTGTGCCAGCGCTTCATTTGCGTATTTGCATTTTTTGTCCTGCGTAATAAAGATTCCGTCCTGCAGATTGCCCACCAGCTCACGGTATTTCTCTTCGGAGCGCTCCAGTTCGGAGTAAAGGCTGGCATTCTCCAGCGAGAAGACCATTTCTCTGGACAGAAGATTGATAATCTTCATCCGTTCCTTCGTAAATAGGCCTGTCACCAGGTTATTCTCCAGGTAAATAATCGCGATGGTCTTGTTCTGGTTGATCAGCGGCATGCAGACGAGCGATTTGGGACGGTGCTTGACGATATAAGGATCATTAACGAACGGGGTCTCGGAATAGGCATCATTGTAAATGACTGTTTCCCTGCTCTCCTCCACCAGCCTTACTATCGAATCCGGCAGATTGTCATACCTCTTATGATCCTGCACGGCTACCGTGATTTTATCTTCCTCCGGCTGATACTCCCCTTCCACCAGCAGACCGGTCTTGGAGGTCATCAGGATAAAACCCCGCTGGGCCCCGGCATTTTTGATGACAATCTGCATGAGCGCTTCCAGCAGATTATTCAGCTCAATTTCCTTAGAAATAGCCTGAGAGGCCAAGATCATCGAATTCAGATCAATGCTTTCGGTATAATCCGAGACCGTGCGCCCGTGCATAAATTCCTTGGTGTTGATTTTCTTGACGATATCCGGGTAGCGTTCGTTAATAAACCTGATCTTCTCCTTCGCCCCCCAGACGGAATAATAATATACCGATTGTCTGAGCAGATAGGCTGCGAACTCTTTGAAACCCTTGTTGTAGTAAAAACGGGCCGCCAGCTCATTGGTCAGCGCCTTATATCTCACGAAGCTGCCCTGTTCACTGGTCTCAATCGCCAGGTCGTAGTAATGCCCCGCTTTCTCGTCCTGCCGGGAGATCCGTGCCCATTCGGCCTTCATCAGATATTCATGCTGGCGGAAGGTATGCGGTGCATGCCTGGCCCACTTGCGGACCCGGCGGAACTCCTTGCGCATTCTGCTCCGGGCCTTCTTTTTATCCAGAAAATTCAGATCCTTGTAACTGTAAGCCAGGTTAAGGAACGTGTAGAGGGCGAACTCCTCCATAAAAGCCGAGCCGGCAAGTGTGCCGATAATCGGGTAGGCTTTATCTATATACTCCATGGCCTCCCGGTAGCTCTCGTAGGTGAACAATAGCTTCATTTTATAAATATAATAGATGGCGATTCCGGAAAAATAATTGGCCTCCGTAAGCTCCCGCAAATAGACTTTTTCACTGAACTCATCCCCGTCAAAAGAATGGTTGTCCGCAAGCTCACCGGCCAGATTCAGTAGATACTGCCGGGCCAGCTGCGCTGTCGCAAGGGACTCCTTATACTTCGTATTCTCGATCATCGCAAGGGTCCGGCTGCTTTCCTGCAGGTTCGCGGCAATATCCATTGACGGATTCCAGAGATTTACGTAGAAGGAGGAGTGGGCCAGATACAATAAATCCCCTGTCCGCAGGCTTGCTTCTATGGATGTGGTGAACCAGTCCTGCAGCGTGTCCCAAGGCTCCGTCCAGGCGTGAGAGAACAGGGTGTATAGTACATATGTCGCGCCCTTCCACTGCTGGTCATTGAACTTGTCATTCATTCGTATGCCCAGTCTTCCATAGTCAAAAGCTCCCTTGCTGTCCCCAAATCCGGATAACAGCATGGCATAGCCGACAAAAGCAAGTGCCGATTCCGGAGCATTGCCGTAAGTCAGCGTGAGCCCAACCTTCTTCAGTACAACTAAGCCAAAAAGTGAGGTCTCCCCGGAAATAAAGGCTGGTGGAATGAAGTTAATCAGCAGTCTCATGATCAGCTTCATTTCCGGCTCCTTCATCTCAGCCGCCGCAAAAATATCCTCGGCCGGTCTCCCGCGAAGTGCAGTCTTGATCTTCACAAGCTCCTTAAGCACGGAGCCCATACCAACCTTCTCCGGGATGTTCATTCCCAGTACAGCCAGGCCTTGTCTGCCCGATTGAATTGATTCCTTCATCAAGCCCAGATACATATAGTGATTAGCCTGCATCTCGTAAATTTGCGCAAGGGCCATTCTGTCTTCCGTATGCTGGATTAGAATTGAACAGGCTCTGTCTGCCGCTTCAGTATGATGGGTGAGGTAGCCGCATTCCGCATAGAGCTCATAGATTTCCGCCGTCTGAAGCCGATCTTCGGTCCAGGCATCCTCCGGCAGCAGCTTTTTTGCCGTCTCCAGCAGCACATAAGCCGATTCATAGCCAAACCCGGCTTTTGCTTTGCGGGCTGCCTTCAGATTAAGCAGAATTACCCTGCTGATTTCCAGCTTATCGCCAATCAGCTCCAGCCCTTTGTTCAGATGTGCGGCGATATCGACGATTTTATCCTCCGCTTCCTCAGGCGTCAGCTTATCCAGCATTAGCCGCCCGATCTTCAGATGCAGCGCTTTGCTCTTGTCCTCGTTCAGCATCTGGTAGAACGCCTGCTGAATCCGGTCATGGGAGAATCTGAACGGGATGTCGGCCAATTGCAGCAGATCTTCCTCCGCATCGGCGAGCAGACCTGAGAATAGGCCATAACGGTAGTCGGCAGGGTGAATGAACTCTCCTTCCACCGCCGCAGCGATACAGCCGGCAAGGACTTCCCGCGGCTCTTCCGCAATCAATGTCAGCATGCCATAATCAAACACATTGCCAATGGCAGCACCAAGCATCAAAATTCTGCGCAGATCTTCCGGCAAGGTGATCAGCTTCATCATTAGAAATTCGACGATATTGTCATTGATCGGGAGGTTTACAATTTGCTGAAGCTGCCAGCTCCACTCACCTTGCCGCTCATCAAAATGCAGGTACCCGGTTTTATTAAGATCCTTCAGAATTTCGCTGATAAAAAAAGAGTTGCCCTTGGTACGCTTATAAATAACCTCTGCAAGCTGTCTGACGTTGTCTGTACCCGTATAGAGTGTATCGGCAATCAGACTTTGCACATGACTCAAGGACAAAGCTCCCAGCTTAATTTCATCAACTTCCCTGCTTTTCTCCATTTTCATCTTAGAGGTAAACAGCGGATGACCAGCAGGTATTTCGTCGTGCCTGTAAGAACAGACAACAAAAACTTTCCGCAGCTGGTTATCCAGCACCAACCTCTCCACAAGCTGAAGGCTCGAGAAGTCCGCCCATTGCAGGTCATCCAGGAACAGGACCAGCGGTCTCTCGTTCCTTGTTATTCCTTCGATGAACTTAGCAAATGTGAGGAAGAACCGGTTCGTCTCCTCTGCGGGATTAAGCGGCGGGGGCTCTATCTCCGGCTGATCGCCGATGAACAGGCTGAGCTCCGGGATCAAACCGGCAATCAGGCTGCCATTTCCGTCCAGCGCCTTGGTCAGAGCGCCTCCGATATATTGTTTGTAATCCTCATCCGGGCTGTCCAGCAGCTGGCTGATCAACTTTCGGAACGCCTGAATCAAAGCACTGTAAGGGATATGCCTGTTGTACTGGTCGAACTTGCCTTCGGCGAAAAGGCCCTTCTCCTGGCTAATGTATTGATGCAGTTCGTGAACCAGCGCAGTTTTGCCCACTCCGGCGTCTCCCGTTACGAACATAATCTGCGGATTGCCCCGGACACAACGCCGGAATGCATCGGAAAGACAGGCTACTTCCGCTTCCCTGCCGTACAGCTTTTGCGGGATGCGGAATAGATTCAGCCGATCCTCGCTGCCGATCACAAACTCCTCGTTTCCTGCGAGACATTTTTTCAGATCCGCTTTAATTCCGTAAGCACTGCGGTATCTATCTTCAGCGGATTTCTCCATGAGTTTCATGATGATAGCGGACAGGACAGGTGAGACCTTGCCGCCGGTTGCTTTATAGGGGGGAACGGCTTCCTTGGCGATAATGGAATAAATCTGCTCCAGCATTTCCTCCGAGTCATGCGGCTTTATGCCGGTCATCATCTCGTAGAGCACAACACCAAACGAATAATAATCACTCCGGTAATCAATATTCCGGCTCATTCTTCCCGTCTGTTCCGGGGAAATATAGTGCAGGCTCCCTTCGAGTACACCGCTGTTCTGAAACTCCGGCCTCTCCTTGGACAGCTTCACGGCAAGATCGAAATCAATGATCTGCACGAGATTCCGTTCCCTGTTCCAAATGATATTCGAGGGTTTGATGTCCTTATGGATTACATTCTGTTCATGTATCGCTCCCAGAATATCAATAACCTGAATCGCCAGCTGCAAAAGCGTGTGCTGATCCGGTGAATCTTCAGCCATAATCCTCTTAAGCGACCGTCCACCGGTATCCTCCAGCACCATAATGTAGCACCCGTTCTGCTCTACCAGCTTGTAAGGCCGAATAACCCCCGAAGCCGTTTCACTCAGCTCTTGAAGCAGCCTGAATTCCTGTTTGAACCGCATCACAGCTTCCGGACCGGCAAACTCCGACTTCAGCACTTTCAGAATGACCGTAATACCTGATGCAGCATCTGCGCACCTGTAGACCGATTTGATAACGTTGTCGGAAATAGTTTCCAGAAGCTGATAGTTTTCAAATGCAATCATGCCCACTCCACCTTTAGCTCTTGTCTCCCGTTACTTCAAAATCGGCATCAAATTTAAACACATAGGCGGCGATCAGCCACATAATCCAACAGTTCAGGCCAAAAAATAGATACCCGTAGTAGCCCAAAATCGGCATTTCGGAAAAAATATGGAACTTATCCAGATAAGGCACAGAATATTTCCAATAATTCGGATTTACGGGCATTGAATCGTGGAACCACTCGCTGCCAAAGTTCCAGAACTCCCAGAAGAATCCGTTGCACAAAGTGGCCAGTGCTATCAGAATAACCTTGGACCAATCTCCGTTCTTGATGGATGTAAACGGGGTCCAGAAGCCGGCAAGCGCCATAGCGGCAGACAACATCGGGACAAGAGCCACCCAAAGTACCCAGAACAGCAAATAGGGGTAATACCCCATACCAAAGGCCAAAATCAGTCCAAGGACATAATAAATAATCAGAAAAGTTCTGGAGACCGTAAATTTCGGCCCGTTTTTGTAGCGCTCCCTAAGCGCCCTGAAAGTCTTGAGCAGCATGTACCATTCAACAATTGCCGGAAGAACGGTAGTATAGGACAAAGAAAACCAGAACACATTACCAAAGTTCGAGAAGACCTCTTTATTGGGATAATACCAGTTTTCGATCACAAAAAAATTAAGATATTCAAAAGCGAACCAGCTGAAGCAGGACACCACAGCCAGCAGCTGCATCAGTTGAGGCTTGCGGGAAATAATCGAAACTCCGTTAGTTCTTTTATAAACCAATCCGTCCAAAATCAAAATAAATGACCACCACAATGGAACAAACGTGTAGGATTCCAACGAAAACGGCAGCTTGAGCCGTGCCCACATCAGAAACCAGCTGAGTGCAAGCACCGGCAGACTCCACCAGAACCAGACGGGAAATCCGGTTGCTGGAGCCTGCGGCTCAGGTATCCGCTGAGTCTTCTTGAACCCAAACCAGCGGGGAAATAACAGCACCAGGGTAATAAGTAAAGCCACAATACAGGCCAGGGAGAAATAGATCAGGCTGAACCCCGGATCGTTCTCCACCTTTTGTGCGGGAAACTCACCATAACCTGCGGGCAACCCCTTCCACTGAGCCAAACTGCCCAGTAAAGGCAGAAGAAAAATCAACCCAAACGTAACAACCAAAAAAAATGTTTTCCGCCCTGTTTTCATTGTCTCTAACCCCTCTTATGCACGGATTTCAAAAGTCGAATTTTGCTGGCACACACTCGCTATCTATTCGATAGTCCTCCAATTTATTCCTGCTAGCGTGATCGGTTCTTTCAACTTCTAGTCATACTTTTCAGCTTTTTTCACAAGTGGAAACGGCTTCGCCGTCCTCAAAAGGACGGTATCCGTTTCAGCGAGAAATAGAAGGATAATTTATAGCGTGAAGCATACTAATTCTTATATTTTAAAAAAGGTCCCGCCGGCCAATCTTGGCCAGAGGAACCCTTAGGAAACATCCGCCTTCGGCGGCATACTCCATGGGATCAACGAACGCATTATCCTGAATCGTTGTTTTCCATGATTTATTGAGCACATTCATATAATAAGAGCAGTGTCCAAAATGATTTACAACGTTGGCCTTACGGGCAATCCAGCGGTTTTCGGCTTATATTTCTTTCATATCAAGCTTGGTGAGCGGGAGTCCCAGAAAAGCAGCATAACGTCCGGCAGCCTCTTCCAACTGTTCTTTGAGGACGCCGTCCAAGGATCTAAAGGGGGATAACATCAGCTCGGCACCTTTTTTCTTGAGGCTGCGTTTCCATATCCCGATGACCTGTCCATCCCATACAATCGTCGGCATAAATACACCGTTGTTGCCGGGAACAATTAGCGGAGCGGTCTCCGGCTCAAGGACCGCACTGCGGTCCTTGTAGCCCAGAATATACTCATCGAAACCCGGAAGCAGATAGACAGCGGAAGATTTACCGGTCTCTGTTCCGTCACCAGGTGTATTCGGCATCCAGTACTCACCGGATTCTATAACTTCGCTTATAAGCTCGTTGCTCACCGCGTCCAGTCCTGCTCTGGCATCCGTAACCGTCATGCCTGTCCACCAGGCGAAATCATGTACGGTTGCAGGCCCATGGGTCGTAAAATACCGCAGGGCAAGCTCAGCAAGTGATTCATCGAAGGACAGCTCCCTGGACCCGGTTACCCATTCATCCAGCAGGACGAAGGTTTGCTGCTTGCCGTGCAGAGGCCCAAAACAAATTAATGCGTTATACGCGCAGTGCCACAGGATATGGTAGCCCCGTTGGCTGGCAGTGCTGATCCCCTCTTCCTCCAGCAGCCGAAGCAGATCAGGGCGCGTAACACACCGCCCTCCTTTTAAGGCATGATAGAGGATCCTTCTGCAGCGCTCCAAAGTCTTGTCGTCCAGCTCCAATTGTTCCAGCCTGCGTTTTGTCGCCCGCAGCAGCCGTGGAGCGCATAGCTGAAGCATCCACTTCACATCTTCAGGCGGTACACAATGAATGGTCCCGCGAAGTGACCAGGTCAGAAGAATTTTCCGTTCCGTGATGGCCCGCTCCACATCGGCCAATCCTGCCGATGCTGTGCGCAAGCCGATAGCCCAGACCGCCTGCATATAGTCCTGTGCCTGCAGCGCACCTAGTGCCCTTACGACCTGTTCCGGCTGCTCGAACGCGGGACTGCTGATGTGCTGGTTCAAGAGCCGAAGGCCGGCAATCCGCTTGTTAGTCACTTCTATTCTCCTTTGCTAAAACCTTTTGAAACCATTTCATTCCCCTAGTATATTGAACGGGCCGGTTAATTGTCTATCCGAAATACTACGGCCCAGGCAGGAAATTGGAAGTTGTCCAGCGAAGCTAATACCAAAAAATGACTTTAAAGCGAGGCGGTTAGACTGCAGCAGTATATGATTGGACAATATGGAGGGTTTGATTACGAGAAATTCCATAAAGACTTTAGAAACGGATTCTATGGAATAGAGGCTTGTTCATTCACCACCGCAGAAGATATGCAGCATTTAATCGAAGAATCGCGCACCAAAGGATTTCAGGTTGGCGTACATTTTCCGTTCCGGGCTGACGCCACCAGGCTACGCGATCCCCTCCTCCTCTCCACAGACGGGCAGGTACGTGAGGATGCCTATCAGCATGTCCGGGAAGAGCTGGATGTTCTGACAGCCCTTCATCCGGAATATATTCTTTTTCATTATCCGAAACCTGTGATTCTAGACGAACGTGTGAATTGGACAGGATGGCGGTTTGGAGATTCCCGGGAGTTTATCTATGAATCTGAAATCACGCTGGAAGAGCTGATAATGCGCAGCGAGCAACTCTTTGAATGGCTGAATGCACAGAGCCTTCAGTATCAATTTGTCCCCGTATTGGAATTTGATGCATTAAACAGATATATTTACGACAACGATTTTTTCGAGCAATTATTGATCCGGTACCCCCGGATTAAGCTCTGCCTGGATACTGCGAGGTTATTTTTGCAGGACAAGCTCGACCCGTATTTTGACGCCAGAGCCATCCTGAGAAAGTTTACCCGCTATGCAGGTCTGATCCACCTCTCCAATGTTCAGGTGAATGACAGCGTGCACAACAGCCACTATCCGGTTCTTCCGGAATTAAGCCCGCAAGACGGCTGGGCACCAATCGAGGATTATTTGCGGATTATCCGTGAGGAGAACAGTGACGTAAAAATCATGTTCGAGCACCGCTCCGACCTTATTTCAGAGGAACAATTGCAACGCTGTTATTTATGGGTTGACGGAATCCTGAACGGAGCAGCGCAGCCGGACAGCGGGAACATTTCATTCTGATGGTCAACTCTTCATGCGCAATATTACCTGAATTGACATGAATTTTGGGGTATTCATTGTATTTGTTCATTGCAGCTTGTAATATAGACCCGAAAGAATATTTTTCTATGGACAAGGCCATGATACAATATGGAAATATGCGCTTGGCTTAATTTAACATTAGAGGAGTGAAGCATGTGTCTGTTGATGTGTATTTGAATTTCAATGGGAACTGCCGTGAAGCTGTAGAGTATTATGCTGCGGTATTTGGTACAGAGGCTCCACAGATCATGACCTTTGGAGATTCGCCGCCAAACCCCGAGTATCCGCTTCCTGAAGAAGCCAAATCCTTAGTCATGCACTCCAGATTGAACATTGACGGCAGCAATGTAATGTTCTCTGATGTGTTTCCGGGCATGCCTTTTACGGTGGGGAACAATATCAGCCTCGCTCTCGTATCCCGCGATGAAGAGCAGCTCAAATCCTGGTTCAATCAGTTGAAAGAAGGCGGAACAGTAGTCATGGAGCTGCAGGAGACCTTCTGGAGCAAATGTTACGGCAGCCTGAAAGATAAATTCGGCATCGAATGGCAGATCAGCCACGAGAATGGCGAAGCAGGCAAGTAAGAACAATGCATGTTGATATCTAAAACAGAGAATATAGAATCCCGCTCGTTTTTCGCAGGGTCTATATTCTTTTTTTGTGGGCAAGAAATCACATTTCTTGAAATAAAAAAACAAGCTGAGACGGTTGTTACAGGTTCGAGGGAAGTTAAAAATCTTATTTATTAATGCGCTTACATACTAAACTATGGTTTAATTAAACTACCGCTACGCATTTATTCCACTGTAAAGGAGTCGAACCTATGGAAATATCCTCTTTTTTGCTGCCCAAAGATCAGGTCGCATTTATTGCTTCCTCCATATCCATGCTGGAAGCTATGGAGCAGCTGGAACAGCATTATTATTCTGCGATACCCATCATTGACGATGAAGGCAAATATGTTGGTACCTTATCAGAGGGCGACTTGCTATGGAAGCTGAAGAACACAGCGGACCTCGGCTTTGAGAATATGCGTGAGGTTACCGTAAGCGAGATCCAGAGACATGTGCATAATGAAAGCGTGGAAATTCACGCCCAGATGGAGGATATGCTTACACTCGCCGCAGACCAGAACTTTGTGCCTGTCGTCGATGGCGCCGGAGTCTTCCTCGGTATTATCCGCCGCAAGGATATCATTGAATATTACACCCGGAATATAACTGATTAATTCGTGAATTACAACTAAGGCCTCCCCCGCAGAAAGCGGTGGGAGGCCTTGGTTGTATTTTTGCTTATAATATCTCAAACACATTGGTCAGCCTTGTTAGTTCAAAGATCTTCAACACATTTGAATTCAAGGATTGCAGTCTGATCGTGCCGCCATTCTCCACGCATTTCTTATAAGAGCTGACAATCACCCCAAGCCCGGTGCTGTCGATAAACCGGCAGCCGCCGAAATCAAGCAGAAAACTTGAATATCCCGTGCTGATATAACTGCGGATATCTTCTCTAAACTTGCTTGCTTCTTCTACGGAAAACATCTCCGGCATTTCAATAATAATCTCGCTCATGTCATTTCCCCCTAATTATAAATTTCTCAACGAGGAATTCCAGCTCATTGGCCATGGCGCTGACCTCCTGGGCAGAAGAGACGAAATTGTTGACTGTCGCCGCTTGTTCCTCGGTTGCGCTGGATACACTTTCGCTGTTCATTGCCGCCAATTCCGAGATCGTGCCCATAGAGTCAATGAGCTTGATGATCTGATCCGAGGTAGCAACCTCGTCTTTGGTAATCTCCAGGATTTCCCGCACACTATCGTTAATCATCTCCACCGATTCAATGATATGGATAAATGCATGATCGGTTTCATTAACGATCCTCACTCCGCCCTCCACGGCTTCCGAGGCACCCCGCATCGAGCTCACAGCTTGCGCAATCCGGGAGACCATATCATGTACCAGCGATGAGATTTCGTTTGCCTGCCTGTGCGTTTCATCCGACAGCTTCCGCACCTCTCCGGCCACCACGTTGAAGCCGCGCCCGTGTTCTCCCGCTTTTGCAGCTTCGATGGCGGCATTCAGTGCCAATAAATTGGTCTGCTTGGCGATGGCATTAATGGTTCCGATAATAGTGGAAACTTTGCCGGACAACTCGCTCACAGTCTGCAGCTGCTCTTCTGTCTCCTTGGTGCTGCTGTTGATCGTATCCATCGCTTCAACCGTATTAATGACCTTGATTCTGCCATCCTGTGCTGCCCGGTTGGTGCTGTCCGCATTCAGGGAGGTCGCTGCCGCCTTGCTCTGAGCCAGCTGCACCAGACTGGAAAGCTGCACCAGAACCTGGGAGGCATTCACTACCGAATGGTTGTTATTCTCCGCACCGGCGGCAATTTCCTGAGTGCTGGAGCTGATTTCTTCAATCGACGCACTGATCTCCTCTGAAGAAGCCGCCATTTCTTCCGACATGGAGGTTAGAACCTCCGAGCCCGCCCTTACTTTCTCAATAATGGCTTCCTGCTTGTCAATCATTGCATTAAAGGAATCGCTAAGCGACTGCAGCTCATCCCCTGATGTGATGGCCGTATGTACTGTCAAATCGCCATCACCAGCCTGAGCCATGGCTTTCTCCAGCTTCTTGATTGGACTGATGATACTCCGGGTGGTGAAGAAATACCCTGCAAGAAGAGCTACCAGAATGAAGGCAATAACAACGATCAGTGTCGTATTTCGGATCTCTGTTGCAGACGCCATATATTCCCCGTAATTCGCAGTGGTCGCCACAACCCAGCTTCCTACAGGCTGAAAGGACACATATTTATAGACGCCTTCATAGGTATAAAAGCCATGGGAAGCTTTGCCGCTTTTCATAATCTGTACAAGCGCATTTAATTCCTTATTACTGTTGCCGTCCAGATTTTCTGTGAGAATCTTGCCTTTATCAGGATGATAAACCACAAGGCCTGTACGGTCGATCATATACCCGTATCCGCTCTCGCCAATTTTCACTTCGGCTACGGGCGCGGAAATGCTGTCAAAGACGATTGTCCCGATCAATACACCCTTAATAACATTATTCTGACGCAGCGGATGGGCAATCGCGACGATATGCTGATTAGTTTCCCTGGAGGTGAGGACATCGCTTATCGCCTCTTTCCCCTGAAGCGCCTGCTGAAAATACTCCCGGTCCTGCACATCCAGCTCTGGAGCTTCAGAACTGCTGGAAAGCAGCGCCTTTCCGTTCACATCAGCAACGATCAGCGATTCAAGCAGCTTGGCGTTGTCTTGCTGGATCCCGGAAAGATAACTGAAAGACGTCTTTCTTTCTCCCTCCGAGGCTGGACTTGCGGCGAAATCGGCCAGTGTGCTGTTTTTGCTGGCGATTTCAAGATAATTGCCTACCGCTTCAAGCTCGCTCTCAACAGACTTGGCGGCTGAACTTGTTGTTGTTCTTAATTCCTCTTCAATTGTCGTTTGCAGTGCATTTGCCGCTAGTTTGTAAGAGATGATACCGGAAACAAATAACGGCACGCTAATGATGAGGAACAAAAGAATGCTGATTCTAACCTTTAAACTTAACTTCACCGAATTCTCCCCTTTTCCATTCACAGAAAACAGTCCTCAGAAGAAAACCTGTCAACTATATAGATTGAACTTGTGGTTTTAGAGTACAGGATCAGTCGCAACTACGGTGAATATTTGGACTTCCGGCCGCTGTTGTCTTCAAATTTCTTGATTTTAACCGATATTAGCGGTAGAAATCCGAAGACTGCTTATGCTTTCGATGCTAGCTTTCCTTCGGAAAGCTTTCAGGCGGACACTACCGTTCCTCCAGTTCCAAAATCCCCCTCCGTTGCTCCTTTCCCTTTTCTCAAGTATTTAAGTTCAATCTATATAGGACATACATTCTTGCTGATGTACATCGTATTTCGGATCATCTCCACACTATCCGAGAAGCAGCTGATCAAGTACAGACCTCTTCCTCCGTCATCCAGCAGCTCGTCACTACTGATATCCTGCGGAATAACGAGATCCCGGCCGCCTTCTCCAGAGTCTTCGACCTGAAGCTTAAGCAGCTCATCTCTAAGCAAATACCGGATATAGATCGGCTTCGTGCAATCGCTGAGATTCCCGTGATAATACGCATTCGTAATAGCCTCAACCAGAATCAGACGGATATCAAAAGCATAGGCTTCCAAATCAAGCTCTTCGATAATTCCGTCAATAATTCCCTGTGTGTGCTCCAGTCCGTGAAGCAGCACTTCCTTATGTACAGCGTTCATAATTCACCCCTTGTCTCACTGGATATTCAGGCTCAGCCAGGTGCAGTCGTCCTGCAGACAAACGCCCGCAACCTTATCGTGCAAATATTCGTATTCACGGCCTAACTCCGCTTCTTCAAACAAAAGCTCCATACCGTCGCTATAGAAGCAGAAACGGTCACCCGATCCAAATGCAACAGCCTGCTGCTCAAATTCACTGTCGCTGAACATGCCCAGCGGAGCTCCTTTGACTGTTATTTGCTGGCCGGCCTGCGCTTTCGGCACATAGATGAATTCGTTGATCCCGGCCCCTGCTGCCTTAAGCACACTGGCGCCGAAATCGAGATGAAAGCAGCAGCCGGCAATATAATCCTCTCCCAGATACTGTCCCGCTTTCAGATTCAAATCCTTCAGAACCTGAACCGGCTCTATTGAAGTGAGCAGACTGTCCAGGAACAGCACACGCAGCGCGGAGATGCTTAATGCGGCCGAAATGCCTTTGCCGGTGACGTCACCGATGATTCCGATGACCTGTTCATCATCAATTTTGTGAAAGATGAAGAAGTCGCCGCTGAGTGTTGTAGCAGGAATGTAGATCTTGTCCAGCACTGCCCTGTTCTCCAGAGGAAAAGCAACGGCATGACGGTGTTCTTGAAGCTTGACCGCCCGTTCAAGTTCCTTTTTGTTCTCCGTAATATCCCTTAATACCAATTGCAGAGCTACTTCTTCTTCATATACAATCGGTACGCCCGAGATCTCCAGATCAAAAATATGTTTGTCATGCCGGATAAAACGCTGCTCGATCCGAAACCGGTCCTTCATGGAACCTTTGGTTTTTAGTTTTTTATACTCTGTGCTGCTAAGCGGTTCCTCGTAAAAAAAATCATCAATGCCCTTTCCAATCAGTTCCTTCTTCTTCCTGCCGAACATCTTCTCAGTTTGCTGATTTGCAAACAGAATCGTTCCCCCGCTGTAAACCAGAATGGCTTCAGGACAGAGATCAACCAGATCCCTGTAACGTTCTTCGCTTTCCCGGAGTCTTTGTTCGGAGCGGACCCGCTCGCTGACGTCATGAATAACGGTGTAGACACATGTCTTTCCTAACATCGTCATGATCCCCGTATGAATCTCCACCACTATGATCTGGCCTCCGGCCAACTGATGCCTGTCCATAAACACCTGGTTTCCCAGATATTCTCCGCCGGGCATCGCCTTATCCACGAAGTCCCGATCCCCAGCCTCACCCTCTGCATTCAAATCCGAGATATGAAGTTTTCTGAAATCACGGAGGCGGTAGCCATAGAAATCGCAGGCTGCCCTGTTCGCATCAACGATACTTCCGTCAGCCGGGTCAACCATCAAGGTAATTAAATGGTTATTCTCATAAATACAGCCATAGTGCTCCATACACTGCTGAGGGCTGGGTGCGCCATGCTGATTCTTGCAATGTTTGTCTGTTGCCATTTCTGATCCTCTATTCCCCTTCAGCCTTGAGTTACCATTATATTCATTCCCTCCCCATAAAACCGTGAATTCCGACACATTAAGACAAATAACCAAAAAAAATAAACCCGGTCAGCGCCATGACATGCATGAGCAGCTGACCGGGCTTACCGGCAGTACTTCCAACCAAATTACGATCCAAACACTTAAGATTACAGCTCCGTCAAAATAATCGTTCCCTGCGGAGTTATCGCCAGGGTGTGCTCGTATTGCGCCGACAAGCCGCCGTCAATCGTCCGGGCTGTCCACCCGTCCGCATCTACCTTTGTCCGGTAGCTTCCGGTATTGAGCATCGGCTCAATGGTGAAGACCATGCCTTCCTTGAGACGCGGTCCTTTGCCTGCAGGTCCGTAGTGAGGCACCTCAGGGGCTTCATGCATTTCGGAGCCGATGCCGTGCCCGATAAAATCACGGACGACTGAGAACCCGTTCGACTCGGCATACACCTGAATGGCATGGGCGACATCGCCGATCCGGTTGCCTGCAACTGCCTGCTCTATGCCCTTGAACAGTGACTCCTTGGTCGTTTCCAGCAGCTTCGCTGCCTGATCGCTGATGTTGCCTATCCCGTAGGACCACGCAGAGTCGGCCAGCCAGCCATTCAGGTTCACGACCATATCAATCGTTACAATGTCACCGTCTTTAAGCGGCTCATGTTTGGGAAACCCATGGCAGATTACATCGTTCACGGATGCGCAGGTTGCGTAAGGATATCCATGATACCCTTTTTGCTCAGGTGTTGCCCCTTGGGAAAGAATGAACTTCTCAGCAAACTGGTCAATTTCCCAGGTCGTAATTCCGGGTTTCAGCATTCCGGCGATTTGCCGGTGGCATTCAGCAAGAATCTTGCCGGCTGCACGCATTTTTTCGATCTCTTCCATCGATTTCATGATGATCATCACATTCGCCTCTTCTGTACAGAACGCATTACTCACTATAATGGCTCTTAGATATGTTATGGGTACTCTTTATATTATGTAAGAAAACCGCCGAAAATCCAAATTCATTCTTCGATTATGTAAATTGAACTTATAATTCTTCTGTTTGGGGATTGCCCGTAAAAAGGAACCCATCCTCCGTGTTGCATTGGAGAACAGGTTCCTTTGTTAGTCAGTCATGGAAATTAAGCCCCGAGGTGACGGCCTTTACATAGCCGCTGCGGATAACAAAATCTCCGAAATGTTCGCCCGCCGCGCGTTCTTTGGCAAAGCGTTGAAGAATAGGCCCCAGCGTTTCAAGAATTTCATTCTCGTCGATATTTTCCTTGTACAGCTTGTTCAGCCTGTCTCCGGTAAAGCCCGCACCCAGATACATATTATATCTGCCCGGAGCTTTGCCGATAAAGGCGATTTCCCCCAGTGCCGGTCTGGCACAGCCATTCGGGCAGCCGGTCATGCGGATGATAATCTCTTCGTTGCGCAGGCCCGCTTCATCAATGATCAGCTCCAGCTTATCGAGCAGGAGGGGAAGATAACGTTCCGCTTCGGCCATGGCAAGACCACAGGTTGGCAAAGCTACACAGGACATAGCGCTGCGCCGCAGAGCGGTGTGCTGCGCTCCGTCGGTCAAACCGTATTGCCGGGCAAGTTCGTCCACCTTACGTTTCTTCGCACTGCTCACATTGCCGATAATCAGATTCTGATTCGGCGTCAGACGGAAATCCCCGGTGTGTATCTTAGCGATCTCCCGCAGTCCGGTCATCAGCGGATAACCTTCCTGGTCCTGAATCCGCCCGCTTTGGATATACAACGTCAAATTCCATTTACCGTTGATGCCCTTCACCCAGCCGTAACGGTCACCGTTATGGTCGAAATGGAATGCACGGGCAGCCTCCAGCTGCCAGCCCAGCCGGTGATGCAGCTCGCCCGTAAACCAATCCAGGCCATGGCGGTCGATGGTATATTTGAAACGGGCATTTTTGCGGACGGAGCGGTTGCCATAGTCACGCTGAATCGTGACCGTCTTCTCCGCCACATCAATCATCTGCTCCGGCCGGCAGAAGCCGATCACCCGCCCAAGCTGGGGATAGGTGTTCGTATCGCCGTGCGTCATGCCCATCCCGCCGCCAACCGAAACATTAAATCCTACCAGCTTGCCTTCCTCCAATACCGCGATGAAGCCAAGATCCTGGGAGAAGACATCGACGTCATTGGAGGGCGGCACTGCCAGACCGATTTTGAATTTGCGCGGCAGATAGACCGGACCGTAGATCGGTTCCACTTCTACGCCTTCCTTGCTGTCCACAACCTTCTCGCCGTCCAGCCAGATTTCATGGTATGCCGGAGTACGCGGGGATAGATGATCGCTGATCTTCCGGGCCCATTCGTACACTTCCGCATGCGTTTCGGACTGATACGGATTCGGGGCGCTCATCACGTTGCGGTTGACATCCCCGCAGGCTGCGAGTGTGGTCATCAGCGTATCGTTAATGGTCTTGATCGTCTTTTTCAGGTTCCATTTCAGCACACCGTGCATTTGAAACGCTTGTCGTGTCGTCAAACGGAGTGTGCCGTTGCCGTATTTATGGGCAAGCTCATCCATGACCAGCCACTGTGCTGCAGTAGCGACTCCGCCCGGAGCCACCACACGCAGCATGAACTGATAGGCCGGCTCCAGCTTGGAGCGCTCACGCTCACTGCGCAAATCCCGGTCATCCTGCATGTAGCTGCCATGAAATTTGAGCAGCCGGTTGTCATCCTCTGGCAGTCCTCCGGTTACCGGGTTGCCCAGTGTCTCCACAAGTGCGCCCCGCAGGTAGTTGCTCTCAATCTTTATATGTTCAACATCACTAGGCGGGCCGCCGATCGGCTTCACCGCTGATTCATTATTCGCCATAGCTGAACCTCTCCTCCCTTAATACACATCGCGCTGATAACGCTGTTCCTGCTGCATGTGCTCCAGGTAAGCTGCTGCCTCTTCCGGGCTTAAGCCGCTCTCCCGCTGGATCACAGTGACCAGTGCGGAATGAACATCATGGGCCATATGCTTCTCGTCACCGCATACATACACATGAGCACCTTCCTGCAGCCAGGCATACAGCTCACGGCTCTGTTCCAAAATGCGGTGCTGTACATATACTTTCTCTTCCGTATCCCGGGAGAACGCAACATCCAGCTTGTTCAGCACGCCGTCCTTAAGCATTCTCTGCCAATCCGTCTGATAGAGGAAATCGGTCACGAAATGCCGGTCGCCGTAGAACAGCCAAGTTCTGCCGCTTGCGCCCTGCTCTTCCCGCTCTTCCAGGAAGGAACGGAATGGCGCTACCCCCGTACCCGGCCCGATCATAATCACGGGAACCTCGGAATTGGCCGGAAGTTTGAAATTCGGGTTGTTCTGAATATAGATCGGAAGGGTATCGCCCGGCTGTACCCGTTCAGCGCAATGGACCGAGCAGACGCCGTAACGGTCACGGTCATGTGATTCGTACCGCACCGCGCGAACCGTGAAATGAACCTCATCGGGGTTCGCGTTATAGCTGCTAGCGATCGAATACAGTCTTGCGGGCAGCTTGCGCAGAATGGTTACAAAGCTGCGTGCAGGCACTTCCCATGGTGCGAAATCCTGGACCAGATCCAGCAGATCACGTCCCTGGATATATGACTTCAGCTCCTGCTGATGATCCGGAGCAAGCAGCGCATGAAGCCCTGCCGATGCGGTCAATTGTGCCGCCTGTTCCAGCAGCGGCTTCGTCAGGACTGTAATTTCATAATGACGCAGCAGCGCTTCATGCAGAGTGCCTTCCTCCCCCTTCTTATTAAGGGGAACAGATTCATCGCTATTCCAGCCCATAGCGGCAATAATATCCGCCACCAGCTGAGGATGATTCTCCGGGTACACTCCCAGCGAGTCGCCCGGCTCGAAGCTCAGATTGGAGCCGGCAAGCGACAGCTCCAGATGGCGGGTCTCGCGGTCAGAGCCGCGTCCGTTCAGATTAAGATTCTCCAGCACTTCAGCAAGGAAAGGATGGTTGCGTGAGTAGGCTGAATCCGGCGACTCCGCATGTTCAGCTGCCTGTACCGCTTCCCCGGCAATTGCCGGGGCATTCTGCGGACCGCTCAGTGAGCTGATGACCTGCTGGAACCATTCCGCTACCGGCTCATCGTAATCGAGATCACAATCGACGCGCGGGCTCAGACGCCGTCCGCCCAGCTCTTCGAGACGCTGATCGAAATCCTTGCCGGTCTGGCAAAAGAACTCATAGGAGGTGTCGCCGAGCGCCAGTACGGAATAACGCAGATGATCCAGTTGGGGCGCTCTCTTGCTATAGATAAATTCATGGAAGGCCCGGGCATTATCCGGCGGTTCGCCTTCGCCGTGCGTGCTGACCAGCAGCAGCAGATTCTCGACCTTCTTCAGACCATTCGGCTTGAAGCCGTTCATTGCCGACACGGTAACCTGGAAGCCCTGCTCCTCCAGCTTGCGGGACAGACTGGACGCCAGACGCTGGCAGTTGCCGGTCTGAGAACCGAACAGCACCGTCACTTCGCGGGAGATTTGCGGCTGTGCCGCCGGGGAGACGGCTGCTGCAATCCCCTCTGCTTGCAGCGGCGTGCCAGTGGAAACCACTGCCGCATTTCCCTGCAAGGACAACGCGGACAAATATCCGCCGAGCCAGATCTGCTGCGTCTCTGTCAATGTCGGCAGAAGGCGGTTCAGAAGCTCAACCTGGTTCTCGTTAAATGGACTGTTCGTAACTTGTAGTTGCACCAATATCGACCTCTCCTTAACATGAAATCTAGTTCCCTCTTAACCTCATGTGATCAGGCTATCATAATTATATGAAACGATCAACGAACTCTCTTTATCATAAAATTTGGTTTTATTAGTAATATTGCCTATAAAACGCGTAAAAGCTGCTTAAATCAGAGTAAATGACCCCGATTTAAGCAGCTTCATTACAATTAATGATAACTTGCATTAGATAAAATGATACTTAATATTCAGCTTTTGATTACTGATTCGCGATCTTACGGACATGGGTCTGCATTTGCAGAGGCGTTGTTCCTCCTTTGCGGCGCAGCAGAAGCATGAGCGGAAAACCAAACAGTACGATGATGGCAGCGACGACAAATACATCATTTACCCCCATTGTAAATGAGAGCAGGGTGATCGAATCAGAACTCGCTGCACCGGACTCAACGAGCTCTTTGGAGTGGATCACAGATCTGCTCGACAAGAGTGAAGTGAATACGGCGATGGCCAATGAGCTTAATACATTGCGCACCCAGTTGTTGATCGAAGTTGCATGACCTGACCATTCCACCGGAATCTCCTCCATGGATGCCGTGCTGCTTGGAACATTGGCCAGACCGATCCCCAGATTGCGCACAACCATCGCCCACAAAATAAAGTTGTGCGAAACATCCACATGCAGCCTGCTCAGCATAAACAAACCGGCAAAGATAAAGGCAATTCCTGCGGAAATCAGCTTCACCGGACCGAACTTGGGATACAGCTTGCCCACAACCGGGCTTAACAATGCCAGCAGGATGGATGAAGGCAGCAGAATTAGTCCTGTTTTGAGGGTCGTGGCGCCTTGCACAGTCTGCAGGAAAAGCGGCGTTAAGTATGTGCCGGCATACATCGCCACCGTTACCAGACTATAGATGCACAGCATAGCCGTGAACCGCCGGTTCTGAAATACGCGCAGATTCAGCAGCGGCACTTCCGTCCGCAATTCACGCAGGACAAACAAGAGGAGCAGAACGATCCCGGCAGCGATTAACAATAGAGTTCTCCAGGAACTCCAGCCCCAGCTGCTGCCTTGGCTAAAAGCAGTCAGAAGCGCGAGGCTGCCCGTCACCACCGTAATCAGGCCGGGAACATCGAATGACTTCGGTACATTCATCCGGTAGTAAGGGATCAACAGTTGGGTTAATATAATAGCCACAAGTCCCACCGGGATATTAATCAGGAACAGCCAGTGCCAGCTGGCATACTGCAGCAGCCAGCCGCTGAAGGTCGGCCCGATGGCCGGCGCAACCATTGCGGACAGCGACCACAGGCTGACGGCGAAGGGCCGGCGCTCAATCGGAATGACCTGAAAGATAATCGTCATCGTGCAGGCCATAATCAGTCCGCTGCATGAGCCTTGAAGCATCCGGAAAATGATCAGCATCAGCGGGTTACCCGATACGGCGCATAACAGGGAGAACAGTGTAAAGCCCGATAAAGCGAACAAATAAAGTCTCTTATAACTGAATCTGCCGCCAAGATAACCGGCCAAAGGTGCCGTTACACCTGTTGCCAGCATAAAGCCGGTAACCATCCACTGCATCGTGTGCAAGCCGGTATGGAAATGATTCATTAGTAGGGGAACAGCAATGTTAATCGTTGTGGTGCTTAAGACAGAGACAAAGTTCCCGAAGAATATGGCAATCATAATCGGCCAAAAAGGAACTTTGCCTCGTCGTTCATGGTTCTCTTCCATGGCAGTTCCTCCTCATCATTATTTATATGTCTACTTTTACATATGTGAGTTAACTTAAATAATGTTATAATCGAATCTACAATATGTCAATGATGACATAGTAGTAATACTCCTAATGAAAACGGATTAATTTGGATTGGAGGAACTCATAGTAATGAATACTCTGTCTTACGGGCTCCTTGCCCTGCTGACTGCCAACTCGCTGTCCGGATACGAGTTAACGCAAAGCATTAAGCCGCTATGGCGGGCGGGCCATAGTCAGATTTATCCTCTGCTGGTGAGTATGGAGCAGAAGGGATACATCTCCTACGAGCGGATCGAGCAGTCAGATAAGCCGGATAAAAAAATATATACGATCACGGATGCAGGACTTGAACAATTGCGGGAGTGGGTTGAGACGCCGGCTGATCCCCCCGTGTTGCGGGACGAACTGCATTTCAAGCTGTACAGCCTGTGGCTCGCAAGGCCGGAGGAGGCTAAGGCGCTGCTGGTAAGGCGTGCGGAATTCTGCAGGAGTGAGCTGGACCGGTATAACCTCATGATTAAAGCTAATGAAGCCCTGTGCCAGGAGCGCGGAGAAACCCGCGAGCTTACGGCAACGACGTTCGGGCGGTATTTGCTGCTGCGCAAGCGGGTAATGGATATGGAATCTTCTGTAGCCTTTTGCGAATGGGCCATCGGGGAACTTGAATCGAACGCCGGTCCGCTGGAATAAAGGTTCGATGTATTGCAGCAAATGATAAGTAAATCCCAAAGAAATAGGGTTGTCCATAGTCATAATAATGACTAATAGGACAACCCTATACTTAAAACCGGGGGTAAGAACAGTCACACCTGTCCGGTGCCGCTGCCTTTCACCCGTCTTCTCTTGGCCGTGCTGCTCTTCACCTGATCGATAATCAGATGGATCACGATCAGGATGCCGCCGGCATTGATTGCCAGATCGGCCAAATTCATGATGCCGCCGCCTTCCCCGAATACAAGAAAATCCGTAACCTGATGAAAAATTACGCGGTCTATTGCATTGCCGATAGCACCGCCCACCAAAAATCCGCTGGCGGCTTCAAGCAAGGGCCCTCGCAGCACTCCTTTACGCCGGTAATAAAAAATCGCGACTACAAATACTGCCGCAACAATCGAAAAATACTTCCCAAAACCCTGAAAAGAACTGAAGGCCGCACCACTGTTCTCATAATAAGTAAATTGCACGTAAGGGTTCCAGAACGGAATGGTCTCCCCCAGCTGCATGTTTAACCGCACCATCCATTTAGCAGCCTGGTCCGCCAGTACCACCAATATTGAAATCAGGTAAAAAAGCATCTCTGTGCCCCTTTCACGTCTGTTAGAATCACTCCATTAACGGGTTCATAAAGACAGCTTATCACAGAGCACCACCCGGATTCACCTTTGGGAGTACAGATAAGGAGAAATGTTACATTCGAAAGCGTAATGGTTAAACACTCTTAGATTATAAATCGTTTATTTGAGGGTGGGTGCCAAATGGAATACGGAGCGATATTCATCAAGCTGATCGCGGGTTTTATCGGGTTATGGGCAATGACGAGATTGCTGGGCAAGAAGGAAATCTCCGCTTTGACACCTTTTGACTTTATCTCTGCAGTGATTCTGGGTGATTTGGTCGGGGACACCATATATACACCAGAAAATTCCGTGCTGATGCTGATCTTTACACTGGCTGTTTGGACCGTATTATCCCTGACGTTCGAGAAGGTTACCCAGCGAATCCGCGCGCTCCGCAAACCGCTTGAGGGCGAACCGGAAATACTGATCCGTGACGGAGAGATCGATCTGGTCAAGCTGCGCAAGAACAATCTTGACTTCGACCAGCTGAGGATGATGCTGCGGGCTAAGGATACTTTCTCTGTCAGTGAGGTCGCTTATGCCATCTATGAGACGAATGGTTCTTTGAGCATTATGAAAAAGCCGCAATTTGAGGCAGCCACCCGCGAGGATCTGGCTGTTTCCATACAGGAAACCACGCTGCCCCAGAGTATTATTGAGGACGGGATCATTCAGCGGCGTACGCTAAGCGAACTTGGCCATGACGAGGCCTGGTTGGATTGCGAGCTGCGCAAACTGGGATATTCGGGCCCGCAGGCTGTAGCTTATGCTGAAATCACTGAAGAAGGCGAGTTTGCCGTGGTCTCCTCGGTTTCCCACTAAAGAAACCAAAAAGAGGATATGCCCGGTGTTCGGACATATCCCCACTCTATCAGAATCTTGCTGAATGGTTTACCAGGCGTAGGCCTCCGGAGCCGGACGTCCCGGTCCCGGGAATATTTCATCCAGCTTCTTCAGCGTGACTTCATCCAGAACGATTTCAGTCACGCGCAGCGAATCCTCGAACTGTTCAATAGTTCTCGGTCCGATGATGGGCGCAGTCACGGCTGGATTCGCCAGCACCCACGCCAAAGCTACCTGATCCTCATGCTCGCCAAGCTCCTTGCAGAGGGCAGAGAACTGCTCCAGCTGGCTGCGGTGCTGCTCCAGCTTGGCGGAGCGGGCGCTGCGCACGCCGGTCTTGGCCAGCGCGTTGCGGCCGAGGAGACCGCCCGCAAGCGGACTCCACGGGATGACGCCAAGTCCCAGTTCCTGCGATGCCGGTAGCACCTCAAGCTCCGGCGTCCGTTCGAGCAGATTGTATAGATGCTGCTCGGAGACAAGGCCCAGGAAGTGGCGCGCTTTTGCCTGCGCCTGAGCATGTGCAATATGCCAGCCGGCAAAGTTGCTGGAACCGATATAATCCGCCTTGCCCTGGGAGACCAGGATTTCAAAAGCACCCCATAACTCATCCCAGGAAACATTGCGGTCGATATGATGCATTTGATACAGCTCAATATGATCGGTCTGCAGACGTTTCAGCGAGCCCTCGAAATGTCGTCTGATCTTATAAGCGGATAAGCCCGAACCTGAATTGGGACCGTCCTGCTCATCAAGCATGTCATTGTAAACCTTGGTCGCCAGCACCACCTTCTCGCGCCGTCCGCCCCCCTGCTGAAACCAGCGTCCGATAATCTCTTCGGTCCAGCCGCGCCGTTCCTGGCCGCCATAGACATTCGCAGTATCAAAAAAGTTAATGCCCGCATCCAATGCGGCATCCATGATCCTGAAGGCGTCCTTCTCCTCGGTTTCCGGACCAAAATTCATCGTGCCGAGACATAACTGGCTGACCTTTAAACCCGATTTCCCCAAATAACTGTACTTCATCGCAATTCCTCCCATTCATCCCTGTATGGTTGTCCGCATTCCCTCCCACTATAAGCCTTAGAGTCCACTTTAAGGCAAGCTTTTTTTTCAGAAAAAAAACAGACCGTTTGTGCATGGCCTGTTCTTCTAATCCTTTTATAAATAATCATTTCGATAAGTGCTGCTACAAAATAATTCTCCTATTCCCCATCATGACCGCTGTCCGGAAACAGCACTTCTCCAGTTCCCTGTTCAATCGCTATGATTTCCTGCAGGGTAACCGACAGATCACCAGGGGGATAAGGTTTGGTCAAATACTTCTGAACATTGTTCATCAGACTTTTATCTGTTTTGTCCAGCGCCGAGGAAATAACTATCGGAACGTTCGCTGTCCGCTCATCATCCTTCAGCATGCGGATCAGGTCCCAGCCATCCAGCTCATCCCCCAGCATCAGATCCACGACAATCGCCACAAAAGGTGTCTTCAGTGCCTGATCAAACGCCTGCTGCGGATGATAATGATGTGTCACCCGGAAGCCTTTGCCCTTCAATTCCTCCGACAGCAGCAGGGAAAGACTGTAATCATCCTCTACAATCATTACGTTCGGCTTCGTTTCCTTCTCCGAATTCCATTTATAAGGCTCATCTTCATGCCGGCTGCCGCTATGATTCAGAACCGGAAGACTGAACCATACAGTGGTGCCTTCGCCTTCCACCGAATCAATGCCGATCGCACCCTTCTGCTTCTCAATGATTTCCTTGCAGATGGCCAGGCCTAGACCTGTTCCGCCGATCCGTTTGGATGCGCTGTTGTCTACCCGTCTGAATTTCTGGAACAAATGGCCGATCTGATTCTTAGGAATCCCCAGCCCGTGATCCTGGATCTCCACAATAATCCGCTCGGGTTCATTATGCAGCAGCACCTTGATCTCATTGCTGTTCGGTGAGAACTTAATCGCATTGCTAAGCAGGTTGGTCAGTACCTGGACAATCTTGTCCTTATCCACTTCCACCTCTGCATTCCGCGCTGCATCCTCCAGCAGAATATGGTGGGTGCCACTCAGTTTGTACTGGTCAATGACGCCGAGGACAAGCGAGCTCAGATTGACAGGCTCGGCATTGTACTGCTGGGTGCCTGATTCCATCCGCTGCAGATCCAGAAAATCATTGATCAGATCGGTCAGCCGGTGCGCCTCCCTATGAATGGTCTCCAGATATTTCAGCTGCTTCTCCGGCTTCATTGTTCTGGATAACAGCAGCTCTGTGAAGCCGAGCACACTGGATAACGGTGTCCGCAGCTCATGGCTGACCGTGCTGACCAGTTCGGATTTCATCAGATCCAGCTCATATTCCCGGGTAATGTTCCGGTGCACAAACAACGTCCCGAAGCGGATCTCGCGGCGGAATACCGGAATAGCATATACCTCCACATGTTTCATCGCTTCCGTGCCTATGGAATATTTGATCGTGCTAGAGTCAAAGAATGTTTCGGACATCGCCGTTTGGTAGAACAGCCGCAGATCATCCTGCTCATTGGCCCTGTGGATGAAATGTTCTGTCCAGCGTTCCTTAAGGACTACTTCCCCTTCAGTCCATTCATCGTACCCGAACAGCTGGCCAAGGGCCTTATTCATCTGCAGCATCGTTCCGTCCATTTGGACAAACTGAATTCCTTCATTGACGTTATTGACAATGTCCCTGTTCAGCATCCGGCCATCTTCGATTTCTTCATACATGAACAGCCGCTCAATGGCCAGCGCCACCCGGTTCATCATACCTTGAATCTCGTCGGTTTCTTCTTCGCCAAAGGAATGTCCGATCCGGGTACCGCAGAATACAGCCAGCACTTCATCATCAGCATTGACAACCGTTGTGTAGTAATCATAGGAATATATGCCTTCCGGAGAAATGCCCTGCTCCCGTAAGGATGCCGGACGTTTTGTAATATAGGATTTCTCCGTTTGCATGCGGAACAGCATATCATTATTATCACTATCAAGATAACGTTCCACATTCTCCAGAGGTACGCCTTTAACGACGGCAATTTTGTCTTTGACCATCAGGAAAAAGCTCGAGTCGAACGCATATTGCTCATTCATAAACCGGATAAACTTTTCGGCGAACTCCTGCTTGTCCAGAGTATAGGTAATGTCATGATTGAGCTGATTGCTCCGCTCCAGCAGAATCTTGGTTTGTTCCGTCTTTTTCAGGGTATCCGCCAGCTCCTGCTGCACACTTTTCATGGAAGAAATATTGTTGGCGATGAGAATGTACTGGTAGACATGGCCTTCATCATTCAGATAAGGCATCGCCGTCAAATGCAGCCAGATCACCGAACCGTCCTTGGCCCGAATCTGAATCTCGTCGCTCCATACCCCGCCCGTGTTCAGCTTGTGGAGAATTTGCTGCGCCTGATCACCTGAAATATTATTAAGCTCGAACAGCCTGAAGGTGTGACCGATGATCTCCGGGTTCTTATACCCCGTATACTCGCTCAGATTCTCATTAGCATAGGTGAATACGCCTTTGTTCGAAAGAATAGCGACTGCGGAGGACTGATCCAGCGCCTTCATCATGCTCTCGATCTCGCTTAAAGACCGTTCCAGCTTAAACTGCTGATCCTGAAGCTCATCCTGCTGCGCATGCAGTTCTTCGTTCTGCATCGTCAGCTCTTCTTCTTTGTCCTGTATGCTTCTCGCCATATTCAGGAATGCTTCATAGAGCCGGCCGATTTCATCCTGCCTCTGAAGCTTGCTTAGCAATACAGACCGGCCTTCCGCAAGCGAATTAGTTGCCTCCTCCAGCTTCACGATCGGATCAATGAGAACCTTCAGGATCCTCCAGATCATCAGGGTGAATAGAAGCAGCAGGAAGCTGCTTAATACGAACGACGCAATAGTAAACGAATTAGCTTGCTTAATGGAATCGGCAGCCATTTCGTTCAATTGTGCATCTGAGCGCGCTTTGTATTGCTTCGTGTATGAAAGAAACTCATTTACCGCCTGGGTGTTGCCATCCTGTGCCAGCGCCCGCAGCGTAACATAATTATCTTGCTCGACCAGAGCGATCGCCTTAGGCAGCGTAACTTTTTGATAATTTTGACTGTATGCCGTCAATTGGTCCTTGAACTGCAATTCTTCCGGGGACAGCTTGAGCAGGGAATACGTATTAAGGACTTCCCCCAGCTTCTGCAGTGCTTCATAGGCGAGCTTCAGCTCATTATCATTTTTCAGCGCCGTGTAGCCTCTGACCCGAAAAAAAACATCATTCAGTGTTGTTGCCAGTTCATTGATCGTCTCCGCCTTGTTCTGCAGCACTTCACGGTCATGGCTCAACTTGTTCTGCTGAGAAGATATATAGAAGAACAAGAGCAGGCCAGTCAGCGCGATGAGAACAAATAAGCCTGAAATAATGCGGAAATATTTATCTTTGATGCTCAAATTAACGAATTTTTTTCTTTTCACCAAGAATACCCTCCACGATCTGCAGGAGCTCTGTCGGACTGAACGGCTTAGGCATGAAATAACGCGCGCCCGCCTCCCTGGCTCTGCTCCGGTCCATTTCCTGCGCCTTGGCGGTCAGCATCATTATCGGCGTGGAGTTCTTCATGTCCTCGTCCAATTCAGACAAAACTTCAATACCGGTCATTTCCGGCATCATATAGTCCAATATCACCAGATCGTAGAGATCATCCGATAGCTTGGCAAGCGCCTCAACCCCATTTTCAGCGGTACGAATCTCCACATCTTCGAGGTCCTCCAGCGTATCTTCAATCAGCATGCGCAGAACATCTTCATCATCTACTACAAGTACTTTTTGCATCTTTCTCTCTCACCTTTCAATGTACCCTAAACCATTATCTGCGTTTCAGCGCTAAATGTTTCAGAACAAAAATCTGTGGGCCAGCCGTTCAATTCTTATGAGCAGCTCCGGCAAGTGAAACGGCTTAATGACATAATCATCGGCGCCCATTTGCAGGGCATGTATGATATCCCGCTGGTCGTTCCGCCCGGTCAGCATGATCACGAGAGTATTCACTTCCGGATAACTGCCGCGGATCCGCTCAAGCACCTCCAGCCCATCCAGCTCCGGCATAATGCCATCAAGCAGGATAATAAATTTCTCCTCGGGAGCATACCAATCCGACTGGAGAAACTGCGGGCCGTTAGAATAGCTGCTTACTTTCACTTTGGCAATGCTCTCCGGCTCCCAAGCTTGGAACTGATGGGTCACTATTCTGCGGATCAGCGGATCATCGTCAACGATGATGACATTCAGAACCGACTCCAGCTTGCCTGCCGGCAAATGCTCGTCATACAATGTGGTCTGGTTTCTGCCGGCATGTTTGCTGGCATACAGCGCCTGATCCGCTTCGTCAATAAGTTTATCGGCATTGAGATGTAATTCCGTTACCTCTGTGATCCCGGCGGAGAAGGAAACATTAAATCGTTCATTTTTGGCCCAAAACTCTTTTAAGGAAAACTTCTGCTGAATCCGTTCGATGACAAGCAAGGCCGATGCGGCATCGGTATTGGGCATGAACAGGGTAAACTCTTCACCGCCATAGCGGCAGAATGTATCCTCCACCCGGATGGATTTCAGCACCAGCTCGGAAAAAGTCTGAAGTACCTCATCTCCGACCAGATGGCCGTAGCTGTCATTCACATGTTTAAAGTAATCCAGGTCCATAAGCGCAAGTGAAAACGTCCGAGCGGTCCGCCTGAAATCAGAGATCAGCTGCTTCATCGTTTGATTAAAATATTTGCGGTTAAAAGCCCCGGTCAGCTCATCCACGATTATGGATTTTTGCCATTCAAGCTTCAGCTCAAAGCGGTTCTTAATGAGTACCAGGAACAAATCAATATCTACAGGCTTCGGAATATAATCCATCACCCCCAGCGAATAGGCATACATCTGCACATCCTTGGAATGTTCACCGCTGACGATAATAATCGGAATACGCTCTTTCTTCGCCTTGCCGATGATTTGTTTCAGGACATCAATCCCGCTCTGATCGGGCAGCAGGATATCCAGCAGGATCATGTCCGGCTTACTTTCATAAAAAATTTTGAGTCCCCGTTCGGCGGATAATGCAATACTCACAAAATAGGACTGCTTCTCCAGCGATTCCCTTAAAAAGGCCACCAGCTCTACATCATCATCAATGAGCAGAATTTCGTATTGCTTCTTGCCGTCAGGCAACATTGCCGCTTGCAACCCCGGGACAGGTATTGCTCCGTTCATCAATTGCTCATCAAAAAGCCCCAGCAAAGGATACAAATAATCCCCCCACTCGGCCTCTGTCCAATTTTTATAAGATTCATCCGAGAAATAAAGCAATGTGCTGCCGGCATACTCCTCCACCAGGTGAAGGTCTACCGTTCCGGCCGTGCCCTTCAAATTATGCAAAAAGCGGTAGATTTCCTTTTCCTCGACGTCTGGCTGTTCCGACCACTTTTGCAGGGTTTGCCTGGTACGCTGCTCAACCAGCTCTTTGTATTTTCTCGTTGTCATAGTTACTCCTTCAGACGATCATGTCAATCTATCGGTTGATCATATATTTTTAACACTGTCAACTGTATTCTAATGAAATTAGGGCATAAGATCAAATTTCTGATCAGACTGACAAAAAACCTTTGGTTGATGACTGCAACATCATTTGCAATAATAATTGCAACGGTTCATTCCGTTAATGCGGCGGATGAACAGAGAATAGATAAATAGGAGGCTTTTTCATTGAAGGGGATTATAACAGTACTGGGAAAAGACAAAGTAGGGATTATCGCCAAAGTCTGTACCTACCTTGCAGGCCACAATCTGAACATTCTCGACATTTCGCAGACGATTGTGCAGGACTATTTCAACATGATGATGATTGTGGATATTTCCGCACCAAGCAAGTCCTTTGAAGAGATTGTGGAGGACCTGCAGCAGGTGGGCGAAGAAATCGGCGTTGAAATCAAGCTCCAGCACGAGGACATTTTCAATATTATGCACCGCATCTAGCTAGCAGCGAAAGGAAGAGATAGGGATGATTTCACTTGTGGAAGTGCAGGAAACGAATAAAATGATCCGCGAAATGAATCTGGATGTCCGCACCATTACGATGGGGATCAGCCTGATGGACTGCGCCCATACAGATTTGCGGGTGTTTAACCAGAATGTATACGACAAAATCACCCGGTCCGCCGAAAAGCTGGTGAAGACCGGTGAGGATCTGGAACGGCAATTCGGCGTACCGATTGTCAATAAACGGATCTCCGTCACCCCGATCTCCATTGCAGCCGGTTCCGTGCATACGGATACTTATGTGCCGGTTGCCGAAATTCTGGACAAGGCGGCCAAAGAGGTAGGCGTCAACTTTATCGGCGGCTTCTCGGCGCTTGTGCAGAAAGGCTGCACCAAAGGCGACCGGATTCTGATCGACAGCATCCCTGAAGCGCTGGCTGTGACGGAAAGAGTCTGTTCCTCTGTGAATGTAGGCTCCTCGCGCAGCGGGATCAATATGGATGCCGTGAAGCTGATGGGCGACATCATCCTCCAGACAGCGGAACGCACCAAGGACCGTGATTCCATCGGCTGCGCCAAGCTGGTTGTCTTCTGCAACGCCGTTGAGGACAACCCCTTCATGGCCGGAGCATTTCACGGCGTGGGCGAGCGGGAATGCGTGATCAACGTTGGGGTCAGCGGCCCTGGTGTAATCAAGCGCGCGCTGGAAGAAGTAAAGGGCCAGGACTTTGAAACACTATGCGAGACGATCAAACGAACCGCCTTCAAGGTGACCCGTGTAGGACAGCTTGTTGCACAGGAAGCCTCCAAACGGCTGGATGTGCCGTTCGGCATCATTGATCTGTCGCTGGCACCCACCCCTTTGGTCGGTGACTCCATCGCCGAGATTTTCCAGGTCATGGGCCTCGAAGAAGCCGGAGCACCCGGCACCACGGCAGCGCTCGCCATCCTGAACGACAACGTCAAAAAAGGCGGCGTTATGGCCTCCTCTTATGTCGGCGGACTTAGCGGCGCGTTCATCCCGGTCAGTGAAGACCATGGCATGATCCAGGCTGTTCAGCGCGGTGCGCTGACGCTGGAGAAGCTTGAAGCGATGACCTGCGTCTGCTCCGTCGGCCTCGACATGATTGCCATTCCGGGCAGCACCAGCAAAGAAACCCTCTCCGGCATTATCGCTGATGAAGCCGCAATCGGCATGGTCAATAACAAGACAACCGCCGTCCGCCTGATCCCGGTTATCGGTAAAGAAGTCGGCGAGATGGTCGAATTTGGCGGTCTGCTCGGCTACGCCCCGGTGATGGCGGTGAATCCTTTTAACTGCGCCGGGTTCGTGAACCGGGGCGGACGTATTCCCGCTCCAATCCACAGCTTCAAGAACTAATATTCCAAGTGGAAACGGCATCCGCCGTCCTCAAAAGGACGGTATCCGTTTCAGCGAGAAATAGAAGGATAATTTATAGCGTGAAGCATATAAATTCTTATATTTGCACAAAAGCGCCGCCTCACCTCATTAGGTGGGCGGCGCTCTTTTTGTAAACCAACCTGTTGATAGAACAGCCCGCGGCTTAGAAGACATGACCCAGCTTTTCCGGTCCTACAACCAGATAGAAACGCTGAATCTGCTGCCCTGCACGGTCCAGCACCAGACATAGCACGGCTTTAACCTCGCCATCCTGCCTGAATACCAGTTGATCTTCGCCATTGACCGTTTCTACAGACGGCTCCAATTCCCGCAGCCGGTTCAGCACCCGGCGCGAGGTCAAGAGTGCCAGCACTCCCTTGCGGCCAACCATCGGCCTAAGGATCGTATGGACATCCTGGCCGCCGCCGTCGGCAACAAGCACGGGATGATCGGACAGCAGTTCCAGCATCGCACTGACATCATAAGCGGTAAAAGCCTCTGTAAAGCGCCGCAGCAGGCCAGATCTCACCGTTCCCGTCCCGGGTTCGGCCATGGTTGCAGAAGGTTCGGTCTGAAGCGTGCGCTTGGCCCGGCTAAAGATTTGCCGGCAATTGGCTTCCGCTTTGCCCAGCATCTCTGCGATATCCCCATAATCGTACTGAAAGGCCTCGCGCAGTACAAATACCGCCCGTTCAGTGGGCGACAGCCGCTCAAGCAGCACCAGAAACGCATACGACAGCGTATCCTTACGTTCCGCTGCTGCCTCAGGTCCGTCACAAGGTTCGCTTACCGGCTCAGGCAGCCACTCGCCGATGTAGGTCTCTCTGCGGCTGCGCGCCGAGTTCAGCATATTCAGGCAGCGGTTGGTAATGCCTTTTGCCACATAGGCCTTCATATTGTGAATGCCGGTCCGGTCACGCCGCTGCAGCTCGGCGAAGCAATCCTGCACCGCATCCTCCGCATCAACCGCTGTTCCGAGCATCCGGTAAGCGATGGAGAAGGCGTAAGCCTTGTAACTGAGAAACAGTTCCTCCATCCCCGGTGCTTGAGATGCAGTTAACCTTGTGTCGGCCTCGTTGCTTTGTGGTTTCAATGGCACTCCTCCTGCTCCTGAATTTATCCTCAGCGATTTAGAGGCTAGCTCCCGGATACATTCCTGTAGAAATCGCTAACCGGTTCCAGCAATTGATCGTATTGATCGCCATAATCCAATCAACAAATTCTTCTTCGCTGAAATGCTCCCGGACCTTCTCATATACATCGTGGGGCACGCCGGCCTCACTGATATGTGTGACTGCTTCGGCAAGCTCAAGCAAGGCTCTCTCTTTATCCGTAAAGATCGGCGCCTCGCGCCATACCGTGACCAGCAGCAGTTTTTCCTGATAATCCCCCAGCTTCAGCAAATCCTTGGCGTGCATATCCAGGCAGAAGGCGCAGCCGTTCAGCTGGGATACCCGTATTTTGACCAGTTCAGTCAGGAGCTTATCGCTGCCCCGGCCTGCGGTATGCTGCTCCAGCGACATCATTGCCCGGAAAGCGGGCGCGTTCACTGCTCTGTAATTGAATCTCAAACTCATCATAATCTCCTCCTCAATGTGTTTACAATACTGTAGACAACCGGGCGGATTATTTTGTGACAACTACTTCAAAATATTTGTTCAAGTTAAGCTGCTGCTCTCTTGTCTCTTCTTGCCGTGATCAGCCGCCAGCCGGTAAGCAGTGCCGAGACCAGGCAAATTGCCGAGGAAGTCATAAATACAACATGCATCCCCGAGAGAAAAATATCCGGACGGCCCGGAACCAGATCGGTTACCCGATGCCCTGCCTTGCTGCTCATCACATTAAACAGGATGGAGGTGGCGATGGTGATCCCGACAACCATGCCCACATTGCGGACCAGCGAGTTGACGCTGCCTGCGGAACCGAGCTGTGTCCGCGGCACTTTGGACATGATGAGTGAATTGTTGGGCGATTGGAACAAGCCGCTGCCGACACCGAGCATCGCAATCCATAGTCCGACCAATAGCACAGAGCTTCCGTCATGCAGCCGGGCCAGCCCAAACTGGGCGATAACCATCACGATTAGTCCGGCAAAGGTCAGGAACTCGGAACCGATCTTATCGGACAAGGCTCCGCTGACCGGCGAAACCACCACCATGCAGATCGGAAACAGCATAAGCAGAAATCCGGCATAAAAAGGCGACAGATTCAGCATGTTCTGCGCATAGAACGGGGCAATGATGTTGAAGCAAAAGTTGGCCACGAACACAAGAAATGCGCACAAAATGCTGAGTGAGAATAAGGGGTTCTTGAACAGCGAAAGCTGCAGCAGCGGCTCCGCGCGGCGCAATTCTACGGTAATAAAAGCAATAAATGCAGCAACTGCGATGATCAGCGCCGTGAGGATGCGGGCATCCCCATACCCAAGCTGCTGCCCGAGCAGCAATCCGGCAAACAGCGTTAGGATAAACACCGCGAACAGCATGCTTCCGGGAATGTCGATTTTCGATTTTACCCGTACCAGATCCTTAGGCAGAACCTTCCATCCAAGCACAACGGCAATCAGGCCAATCGGAAGGTTTACCCAGAAAATATATTCCCAGCCCAGTGTTGAAACAATAATCCCGCCCAAACTCGGTCCGGCGATACTCCCCAGCGATACGAAGGTGCCGATAAGTCCCAGCGCTTTGCCCCGCTCTGTAGCCGGGAAAATATCCGTCACAATCCCCTGGCTGTTCGCCATGGTCATGGAGGCCCCGATCGCCTGAATCACACGCGATATTATAAGGAAAGGCAGACTTGTGCTCAGCCCGCAGAGCAGCGAGCCGACGATAAAGACGATCGTGCCGATTTTGAAAATCCGGATCTTGCCGAGCATATCTCCAAGCTTCCCGAAAAGCAGGATGACTGCGCAAATAGCCATCAGATACCCTGTCGTTACCCATTCGACCTGAGCTACCGGCAGGTTCAGCTGCTTCACCAGCACGGGCAAAGCAATATTGACAATACTTCCGTCGAGCGTTGACATAAAGGTAAAAAGATTTAAGACGATCAAGATAATCCAGCGTTTCTTCTGGATGGCGGCATCATCCTGATAGGTTGCGGCAATGGAACTCATAACTAACACCCTCTTGAATCAGTTTTTAGAGATAGTTGCACGCGCAACTATCTGACATTCCCCAGTGTACCGCAAACTAGTTGCGCACGCAACGACTTTGTTGTAATATTTTGAGCAGATAAAGGGTTGCAACAGCATTTAACCTAAAGAGGTGTCATTTTTGAAAAAAGAACCGATTGGCAAGTTGATTTCCAACCTTCAGCGTCAAAACCAGAAATATTTAGCCCGGCAGTTGGCTCCTTATGGGATCGGCGGCGGCGGGCAGCACAACTTTCTTAAGCTGATCCTTGGCCATCCTGGAATTACCCAGGATCAAATGACAAATGAGATGAAGTTCGATAAAGCAACAACCGCCCGGTCCGTCAAACATCTTGAGCATTTGGGTTATATTGAACGGAGAACCGATCCGAAAGACCGGCGCTCTTCGCTCCTGTATCCGACCGCTAAGACACTTGAGTTCGCACCGGTATTTCAAGCTATAATGGATGAACTTAACCGCAAGCTTTCGGCCAATTTAACGGAGGAGGAAGCAGATCTATTGGTTACTCTGCTCCAAAAGATCAGCATAAATTCCGGAGAGTTGTGATTCGGGGAGGGGGAGGATTGGATGGTCTTGATCGGATTCATCAGACACGGCATTACCGATTGGAATGTGCAGGGGAAGGCGCTGGGCTTGTCCGATCAACCGCTAAATGAGGAAGGCAGACAGCAGGCTGAAGCTTTGGCAGACCGACTGCTGAAAGAGCCTTGGGATATGATCATCTCCAGCAATTTGTCCCGTGCACAGGAAACTGCAGGAATCATTGCTGCTGCAGCTGGAATCCCGGTATGTCTGACCGATGACAGATTACGCGAGATCGACTGCGGACAGATCGAAGGAATGACGGAAGAAGAACGAATCAACAAATGGGGGCTTCGTTGGCGTGATCTTAACCTGGGAATGGAGAGTGTCCATGACACTGCTGCCAGGGGCGCCTCTTTCCTGGAAGAGATTCATTCCAGTTATATTGCCAAGAACATCCTGGCAGTCAGCCACGGTGCGTTAATCGGGTTAACGTTGCAGCATTTGCTACCACTTCAATTTACTGCAACTCATATGAGAAATACTTCTCTGACCCTGCTCACCAAAGCAAACGGCCGGTGGCAATGTGACTTATACAATTGCGTGAATCATCTGTCAACGATGCACTAAGGGCAGATCATTTAATTAACGCCAGCTGACTATACCAGGCTAACACCCTCCAGAATTAAGTCCCAGGTCTCATTGTCCCCGGTCCGGTTCGGAATGCTCAGTGAACTGATGCCGGGTAGTCCCCACTCGTTATCGATCACTGAATCCAGTCCGTCCACTCCGTTTACGATCAGAATATGGAAGGTTCCCAACGTTAACGAGCCCAGCGCTTTTTGAAGCTGCAGTGACTGTTCATAAGTACTTCCCCAGCGGATGAACAACGCCTTCCGGCTGACAATCAGCTGATCCAGCAAGCGCTGGCTGCGTATGTCGATTTTATCCTTAAAGCCCGGATACACGGAGCCCCACTCCTGCTCCCCGAGAATAGGAAAATCATGAACGGAAATCACATAATAATAGTAATCTTTTATAAAATACGATCGGACCGGCATTACAACTTCATTCTCCACGAAGACATCGTCCCCTTCGTCCGGCACCTCATTCGGCAGCTCCATGTATTCCGGGAATCGTCGGCTGAGCAGCAGGTTCACATCTGTATGGGATAACGAAACAACCCAGTCCAGAGGCGATGAAAAAGTCCTTAAACCCCATCTGCGCAAATGCGCCGCCGGTTCGCAAGAACTTCCCAGGCATACAATGCAATCATAAGCCCCCTTGATCTCCTCAAACCTCATCTGTCCTCACCTCTATCCTGTTTTTGTATTATTTAATGCCCTTGAGCCAAAAATGCTTGGATGCTAGATTAGGAATGTTTTGCCCATGCATAAAAAACAAGTTAAAATGTAAACCAAATGAAAAAATAATGAACTTTCAGAAAGGAAGCAAGGCTCATGTCGATTGTAAGTGTAAAAGAACATTTCCGTACCTTTAACAAAGAGCAGGATGTACTGGAGTTTGCCACTTCCAGCGCTACCGTAGAAATGGCGGCGGCGACGATTGGGGTAATTCCTGCCCGTATAGCCAAAACCTTGTCCTTCCGCGGGGTAAATGACGATGCCATTCTGGTCGTTGCTGCAGGAGACGCCAAGGTCGACAACAAGAAATTCAGAGAAGTCTTCGGTTTCAAGGCGAGAATGCTCAGTCCCGATGAAGTTCTGGAGCAGACGGGTCATGAGATCGGAGGGGTTTGTCCATTTGGCCTCACCCGGGAGCTTAAAGTTTATCTGGATATTTCCATGCAGCGCTTCGATACGCTGTTTCCGGCCTGTGGCAGCACCAATTCTGCGATTGAGCTGACCTGTGATGAACTAGCACTGTACTCTAAAAGTACGGACTGGGTGGACGTGTGCAAAGGCTGGGATGAGCCGCCACTGTCCGGGGACGGACAAGCCTTATGAAGATGAATCCGGCCAAGGGCCACACATCGCCATCGCAGCGAAAGGAACGGTTTCCGCTGTCACTTCTCTGTCTTACCCTTGGCGCATTTGCGATTGGCATGACCGAGTTTATCATCATGGGGCTTCTGCCCAATGTTGCGCATGACCTCGGGGTAACCATTCCGCAAGCCGGACAGCTTATTACCAGCTATGCGCTTGGTGTAGCCATCGGCGCACCTATTCTGACTATCTTTACGCACCGGTTGCCGCAGAAGCAGCTGCTCGTCATTCTGATGTGCATTTTTATATTCGGCAATGCTGTGTCGGTGATTGCGCCTACCTACACGCTGCTGATTATCGCCCGCATTCTTACCGCCTTCGCGCACGGGACCTTCCTGGGGGTAGGCACAATCATTGCCGCCAGATTGGTAAGGCCGGAGAAACGGGCCGGGGCCGTATCAGTCGTGCTTGCGGGCTTGACCGTCGCTAATATTATCGGAGTGCCGTTCGGCACCTTTATCGGCCAGCAGCTCGGCTGGCGGGCCTCCTTCGGGGCCATTACCGTGCTGGGCATCGTCTCATTGTTCGGTATTATCCGGTTTATTCCCGTGATTGTCCAGGAGCAGACTGCCAATCTCCGCGAACAGGTGCGCGGTCTGGTGAATCCGAAGGTGCTGCTGATTCTGCTCACCGGAGCGCTGGGCTGCGGCAGCCTGTTCTCGCTCTTCACTTACATCACGCCAATGCTGGAGAACATTACCGGCTTTGCCGAACATCATGTCACCTGGATTCTCGTACTGTTCGGAGTTGGCGTCACCATCGGAAATATTGCCGGCGGCAAGCTGGCTGACTGGAAACTCATGCCGTCACTGATGGTCAACTTCGGCGTGCTCGCACTGATTATCTCTATGTTCACGCTGACGCTGCACAATCCGGTGCTTACAATTATTAATATCTTCCTTTGGGGAATCGCGGCGTTCGGCATTATGCCCGGCATCCAGCTGCGGATCATGAACCTGGCGCATAAAGCGCCGCTGCTGGCCACAACCTCAAGCCATTCCGCACTTAATCTGGGCAATGCGGCAGGTGCTTATCTCGGCGGGGTCGCCATCAATTCATTCGGCCTATCCTCGATTCCCTGGCTTGCCGCTGCCCTTGCAGTGCTGGCCTTGGCCGGTGCTTGGCTCAGCTACCTGTCAACGAGCGGCCGTGCCGGAGCCGTTGTTTCCGGCGATATAACCGCCGCTCCGTAAGGAGCAGCGGGGGGAATATTCTTTTGGGTTAGACGAATGGTTTGGACAAGACAGAAGGCCGGATTTCCCTGATGGGAACTCCGGCCTTCTGTCTGTTCGGGTGCTACGGGCAGCGGAAGCATTTTTCACCGGAATACGAGCATTTACAAGCTGATGGGAGTACTCATAGCGGCTGATCAACCTGGAACGTAGCACTACTCACAGCTGCTGATCAACCTGGAACGTAGCACTGTACTCACAGCTGCTAATCAACCTGGAACGTAGTACTGTACTCACAGCTGCTAATCAACCTGTGAAGTAGCACTTACTCATAGTTGCCTACTTTCTACAATGTTTTCTATCCTTACGGACTCAGATGCAGCTATTGTGGAAAAACAAGATGATTAATACCACAAGCGGACTCAGGTGCAGCTATTCCTTCGATCACAGCCATAATCCGCATCAAGATCAGCATATAACGTCACTGGAGTCCGAATGTCCAAATAAACACATGATCTATCTTAAATAAGGACGCTGGGGTCCGAAAGCTTGTTTATACAACACTGGAACTGTTTGAGGTCACTCACTCGAAACCAAATGTCTAATTGCACTCCACCTGTAATCTCCTTACATACGTCATCCTTTACGTTTACGTCACTTTAACTCTCAGTCAACACCAGAACGGCGCCTTATTCCATCCTTTACTCCCTATCCACTCCCCCCAACCATCCTTTCCATGACCGCGACCGCCAAAGCCCGCTATTCCGCCATATCGCTCATTTGCTCCGCCTCTCTGCTTTTCACGATCACGTTGACTTCTTGGGTGATCTGATCCCCGCCCTGCCTTTTCCATTCCGCCACAAAAGTATCAAAGCTGCTCACCGGCGTATCACCGACGATAATGTTCAGGAAGGTCTCGCTCTCCAGCTTCTGTAGCGCCGGCCATACACTCTGCATATGGGCTGTGCTGCCATAAAAAACGCTGCGCACACCCTCGATCGCCGTCGTGGACAATACAGCTGCCCCGTATTTGTATGAATTGGCTGCTTTCCAGCCCTCCAGATTCTTCTTCGGCTGCTCCTCCTCGGCGAGCCACCGCTCATAGATGACCCTGGTATCCGGGTCGAGCAGATCCGGGTCGATCTTGCCGTGCAGCGCCTGCTGAATGTCCGCATAATGCTTCTCAATAGCGCCGGAATAATCAATCAGCAGATCAAACGGGTAATACGCACGCGGCTGAATGCCGGTCTGCGCCGAGAAGTCATCCAGTTTCTTGACTTCCCCCGTGTTGGGGTCCCGTCTTCTCTCCAGCCGGGTGAAGACGTTGAGCAGCTTCATAACGGCTTCGGGATGCTCATACCCTTTGCGGACGACCAGATAGCGGTCAGTTACCGGCGCCATATGCGCGACGAATTTGCCTGCGCTGTCCAGCGGCGCGGCATAGGCCCGCCATTCCGCCTTTGTATCAAGCGCCACTGCCTCTGACAGCGGATAGTAGGGCATCCACCACGGGCCGAAGAACATCCCCGCATTGCCGGAGATAATCGGCTCCTGCGTTTCTTTGTACAGCGCAAATTCAGGGTCGATTAGGCCGCGTTTGTACCAGTCGGCCAGCTTGGCCAATGCTTCTTTGGTTTCCGGTGCAACTGACCCGTAAACAATCTCGCCGCTGCCCGTTCTGATCCAGTTGGTAGGAAAAGCGTGAAAGGCGCTGAACACGGAGTCTAAGCCATTCACATGCGGCTTGGTTCCGTACACGATATTTTTGTAAGCGCTAAGCCCCAGCGTATCCCGTTTACCGTTGCCGTCAGGGTCCCGTTCAACAAACGCCTTCGCGATGGCTTCAATATCCTCAAAGGTCCGTGGAGCCGGAAGCTCCAGCTTGTCGAGCCAATCCTGGCGGATCCAGAGCAGCGACAGGGAATCCGCATTGATCGCCACATTCGGCAGCCCGTACAGCTTACCGTTGCGGGAGGCATCGCCAAGCGCCTCGCCTTTGGTCGAATCATACATATCCTTAATCAGCTCTGAGCCGTATTGCTCGTATGTTGCGGTCAGATCCGCAATCATATCGCTGTCGATCAATTTTTTTAATTGATCCCTGTCCACCACCACGGCATCGGGCAAATCATTGCTGTCGATAGCCAGCTGCACTTTTTGATTAAACGGCTCCTCGCCTTTTGCCTCCCAGGAGTGGATAACCCTGATGTTCGTGAGGCTCTCCAGATACCGGGAAATCGGGTTATTATCATTGCTGTCGCCGGTGTTCAGCCGGGAATCAGGCACTTTGAACCCTACGCGCATTACGACCGGGTCTTCATATCTGCCATAAGCAGCAGTTTCGGCGGCACCGCCGCCCGGTTCGCTCCCTGCGGAATCCGACGGCCCCCTGCTGCCTTGGCATGCCGGCAGACAAAGCAGCAGCAAGGCGGAGATGTAAACAGTAAGCCTCTTCGTCAAGTCCTCATCCCCTCCGCACGGTATTCACTCGGCAGCTTGCCGACCCGATCCCGGAACAGCCTGCTGAAATAACGGTCATCCTCAAAGCCTGATTTGCAGGCAATCTCGCAAATGGGTTCATTACTTTCAAGCAGCAGCGATTTGGCCAGATTCAGACGCATCTCCCGCAGACTCTCCCCAAAGCTCTCCCCGGCAAAGCGGGCGAAGCATTGGCTGAAATAGCCGCGGCTCATATTGACAGCGGCTGCAACATCGCTTTGATTGATTTTGTCCCCGGCATGGCTTCGCATATAACGGACAGCACGGATGAGGCAGAGCATCACCTCTTTGCTCAGGCCCAGCTCAATCATCCGCCGCTGCGCATGATCGGAGAACTGCCGCAGCCAGTGTTTCCATTGGCACCAGTTCAGGTTATTCCCTGCCGCCGCTTGCAGCTGCGCCGTCTCCTCGGGCTTCAGCAGCAGAGCCCCCCAATTCCCGAGCAGTGCATACCCAAAGTCGGAAACCCGCTGCGGTGAAGGCTGCTGTGTCACTACTCCGGCCATAAAAGTCTCCCATCCGCCCCGGTCTATCGTCCATCTGAGATTCAGTGCTCCTTGTAGTACATCTTTCTCATCACTGAAGATCGTTGCTTCTGATGCCATTACTTTAAGCTCGGCATAGTTCAGTCTGGCCGGTTCCTCGGCTCCGCCGGAATAGAACAGCGCATGTTGCGCTGACAGCCCTAGGATCTTCTCCACTTCCTGCAGGCTTTGATCCCGCAGTCCGCTCACCAGCGCCGTCTGCCAGCGGCTCCCAAGCACTTGCTTGAGCTCACGGCTGCCATCTTCCTCCGCAAACCGCTGGTGCAGCGGCGTGATCCACATGTCCTGAAAAGTGATCAGCGGATGGTTCTTCACCACCGAGAGCTGAAACAGCTCTTCCTCGCTGGCCCGGGGGTCCAGCGGCAGATAGAGCAGCGCCTTGTCCGCAGCGATAATCCTGCCCTCGCTGCGGCTAAGCGACTCCCGGTTGCTGTCCTCCCATTTGATCCGTTCAACCAAACGGCGGATCGTCTCATCCGCATTTTCCACCTCCAGCAGTGTCTTCACGATGTAATCAACCGCACCCAGGCGCAGCGCCTCCTGCACATAATCAAATTCATGATGGCAGGTCAGCACTACACAGCGGATAGCTGGGAACCGCTGCCGCACCTGCCGGATGAGATCAAACCCGGACATCCCCGGCATCGTGAGATCGACAAACAGCAAATCGGTCTCCTGCTCGCGGAGCAGGGCCAGCGCGGCGTTGCCGTCCCCGGCCTCGCCGACAATGACAACTCCAAAGGACGACCAGTCAATCAGCGAGATGAAGCCTTTGCGCACAAGCCGCTCGTCATCGACCACAACAGCCTTAATCATCGAAGTCCTCCTTGCTTTTCTTAGGTATGATAATGGATACACATGTGCCTTCCCCCGGGTTGCTGGCAATTTGCAGCGTCATCTGCTCTCCGTAATACATCCTCAGCATCCGCATGACGTAGGAGAAGCCGATGCCGAGTCCCCGCTTTCTGGCACCGTCATCCGAGAGCAGCTCTTCAATCTTGTCAGGGGCCATTCCCGTTCCGTTATCCTTCACACACAGCAGAATTTCATCTACATCATGCGCAGTAATTATAACCTCGACCTTCCCGTTATCGCTGAGCCCGTGATAAATCGAATTTTCGACCAGCGGCTGAAGCAGAAAACGTGGGACCGCAGCGGACAGCACATCTTCCTCCGCTTGCACGTTGAACTCAAATTCATAATCGTAACGGATGCGCTGAAGCTCCATATAATTGCGGATGGCTTCGATTTCTTCACCGATCGTAACAATAATGCTCTGTTTGCCGAGATTGTAATGCAGCACCTTCACCAGCAGCGTGACCAGCTTGTCAATTTCCTTCTGCCCGTTCAGCCGGGCGAGCCACTGCACCGTGTTCAGGGTATTGTGCAGGAAATGCGGGTTGATCTGGCTGAGCAGCTTCTCAATCTCAAACTGGCTTTTCTGCTTCTCATTGCGGGCTACGGCCAGCAGCAGATCGTTGACCTGATCCTTCATCTGCTGAAAGTTGCTCAGTACAAAGTCGAACTCCTCCACATTCGTGAAGGCAACAGGCGCGGTAACATTTTCAGCCATGCGGATAATTTCCATGTTGACTTTGCGCAGAGGGCCATAAATCCGCTTCCAGATCAGCCAGGCCAGAAATCCGGCAAAGAGCAGTGTGGAGAGGGCGAGCAGAATCATTTTGTAGAACCAGGAGTAAATTTCGCTGTTAAATACCGACTTCTTCACGACAGCCACCAGCTTCCAGCCCTGCGGACTCTCGTATCGGAACAGATGGTAGCCGTCCAGCTCCTCATGCGGAAGCCCCGAAGATTTCCCGGCTGCTTTGACGATCTTTCCGGGCAGCTTGCCATCGATGACATGGGTAAGTGTGCCGCTCTGGTTGACCAGCAGATGATTTACCTTCATTCCATAGGCTTCCTGCTTGAAAATTTTGCGCAGCAGACTGTAGTTCGTCTCCAGATAGATATACAGCTGATGCTGGCCGCTCACCCTGACAATCCGCTGCTCGGAGAAAACCACGTTATCGCCTACAGCATACATCGTGCCATGCGGCCCGTAATAATCAGCTCCGTTATAGCGCATAAAAGAAGGCAGCGTGCTGATATCAAAGTTCCTCCGCGCGCTCATGTTGGTAAACAACACCGGGTCATCGCTGCCCGGCATGATATAGGCAGTTAACCCTATGTAAGGATTGGTGAAGTTGACCAGATTAATCTTCTGGTTGATCGAACTCATAATCTGCGATTTGCGGTAAATCTGCTTCTCCAGCAGAAAAGAAGACATTTCCTCCACAATCTGGCCGTCAAGCGCAAACTGCTTGGAGGCAAAATCAAGATTGTCGATGGCATTCTCCAGGCTGAGCGCCTCCTGGCGCAGGCTTGCGCTGATCCCGCTGCCGATTTTCCCCGAAAGAATCGAAAAAATGGAAGTGTAGGATACAATTCCGACGATCAGGAGCGGCAGCAGCGTACCGATCAGCAAATAAATCACCAAGGTAGTCCGCAAAGATTTGACTGCCGGCGTATGGCTCCCTGGCTTCGTTCTGCTCATTTTCCGTATCCTCTCTTCTTTTTGTAAGCGTTTTATATAATAGAATTAGAATACCAGATTTAACCTGAACTGAAAATAATAAGGCAGAACAGCTTAACGCGCCGCCCTGCCTTATCTTTATGCTTTGCCCCTGCTTACTTTACACTTTTGCGGGCCTCGAACAGCTCCTCCGCTTTTTTGACCGAAAATTCAATAACGTCGGCATAGCCGAGACCGTTGACCTTGTCATGCATTTCCTTGTTCAGCTTGTCAAATTCAGCCTGATTTTTGGCAAAAACCATTTTCCAGGAAATCTGCTGAATGACTGTACCGATCTGTTTATTTTTCTGCTCCAGCGTTTTATCCATAATCAGCGGCTCTTTGCCGGTGAAGCCCTGCGGCGCAACGGCAAGCAGATTGTTTTTCTCAAAGTATTCCTTAGCCGTCAGCACGCCCATCTTTGCTCTCCAGTCACTGTCAAGCTTCGATGGATTGCGTTCCAGTGTTGTCTTCCACAGATTGTGGTCATACGGCTCGCTTGTCTCGGGATTCTCCATCGCCGGAACAACAAACGAGAAGTTCATCTGATTCGACCCGTAATAATAGTCACCGCCGCCGAATTCTTCAGGTACTTGGGTGTTCTGCTGGTCAGTGTAAGCCTTCCAACCGAAATCGGTGACTACTGGCTGGCCATTGCTGTTAATATCCCAGGTCAAGCCCTTAGGCCCGTTAGGTACAGCTGTTCCGCTGCCTGCCGAGAGCATCGCGCCTTCCGGTGTATACATCCAATTGAGGAACTCCATAATCCGCGCAGGCTCCTTGGCTTTTGCTCCGATGGAGATAATACCGTTGCCGCCGTACACATTGAAGCCTGTTGAATACATCAGCTCATCCTTGAACGGTACCAGTGCAAAACCTTTGCCTTCTGCCGTTCTTTCCGCAGTATTGTAGTTGGCGGCACCCAGCCACGGGAACCAGGAGAACAGCATACGGCCATCCTTGTATTTCGCCACCACATCATCAAATTTCTGGGTCAGGGAGTCAGGATCGAGCAGCCCCATTTGATTGGCCTCGTAATACAGCTTGAGCGACTTCATGTACCAGCTGTCCTCGGAGAGGAAATCATAATATTTCTCTTCATCGGCTTTAACGTAGACTGCAGTATCGGGGATTTCATCATAGCCCAGCATGTTGGCGAATTGCTTTGCCAGCGTCATTTTGTAGTTGCCGTCCCAGTCGGACCAGAGCGAGAAGGCATAGGTTTTTTTGCCTTGCTCATTCTTCGGCTCAAGCTCCTGCATCTTTTTCAGTACCGGCAGGTAATCCTCAATGGTTTTAATCTCCGGTGCCCCGATTTGCTGGTACAGATCCCAGCGTAAATCCGGTCCCCAAGTCATATCCTTGCCTTCGGAAGGGCCGGAAGGATTGGTAGCAACACTGTTTCCGATGCCATAGACTGCGCTGCCCCCGCCAAAGGCAACTTTAGCCTTCTCCACAGCTTTCGGGAATTGCTTCATGATATCGGTGCCGTATTTGTCAAGCAGCCCATCCTGCGTCCAGTCCAACAGCAGCTTTCCTTTGATCGCATTGGGATAGTGGTTTTTATCATCCCCGAAGACGATGATATCTCCAAGATCGCCGGAAGCCATCATCGCCGAGATTTTGGTGTCCCCGCCGGTCAGGTTGGAGGCGACAATATCCAGCTCGATATTGAATTTATCCTTGATGACCTTAGCGAACCAGCCGGTCTGCGGACCCGCATAGTTGGCGGTTGTTGAGAATACCGTCAGCTTCAGCGGTTTGGAATGATCAAGTGCGCCGTCATCCGGTGCTGCGGTTTCTTTTGCCGCATTCGTAGCCTCGGTGACCGGTTTATCTGTACTCTCCGCTTTGCCCCCATTGCCTGAATTCCCGTTTCCGCCGCCGCAGGCTGCCAGAACGAACACCATGATGGCGCTCAGCAGAAGCAGCGATAACCTTCTGAACTTCATAGCTTGTTACCCCCTAAAAGTTTTGTGAGAATCTGCTCCTCTTGAATCTGCATCGAACAAAACTCGTTTCGTAAGCATACGCTATAAGTTTTGTGTACATTTGCATAAGTGCAAGCTCCGCCACAGGCAGAGCCGGACTCCATTCCTGTTCCTTGCAGCTGCTGCCTTGTGTCAGCCCTTGACTGCGCCGATCATAATGCCTTTGACAAAAAAACGCTGGAAAAACGGATACACAATCAGAATCGGCAGTACCACAATCATCGTTACTGTCATCCGGACCGAGGTCGGGGTTTGCATGTTCTGGACGCTGGCCGCCATATCTGGTGAATTGCGGATCAGCGCTGCCAGCGAACTGGACTCATTTAAGTAACGCCAGAGCAGAAACTGCAGAGTGTAATATTTCGTATCCGTCATCAGAAATGCGGTATCAATGAAAGAATTCCACTGGCTTACCGCCGAAAATATCGTAATCGTAGCCAGTATCGGCGTCGTCAGCGGGACAATAATACTCCAGAACACCCGCAGATAACCTGCTCCATCCATGCTAGCGGATTCCTCCAGTGAAGGCGGGATCGCCTCCACAAAGGTTTTGACCAGAATAATATTGAAGGGCGTAATGATCGTCGGCAGAATATAAGCCAGATAATTGTTGGTCAGATGCAGGTTGTGCATCGTAATGTACCAGGGAATCAGCCCGGCGCTGAAATACATCGTGACCACGACGCTGCGGTACCAGATTTGCCGGCCCCACATCTCCTTTTTGGTGAAGAGATACCCCAGGAAAGCCGAAGCACCCACAGTCAGCATTGTGCCGACTACTGTACGGTAGACCGACACCAGCGCTGCATGACTGAGCCCGCTGATCCGCAGCACCTTGAAGTAGTTGTCGAAATGGATCTCACGCGGATAATATTTGATATAGCCTGCCGCACTGAGATCATTGGAGCTGATCGTGTTGATGAACAGATAATAGAACGGATAAATGCAGCTCAGGGTGAACAATCCAAAGAGCAGATAGTTAATTCCCTGGAACAGGGCATCGCCGGGCTTTAGCTTTTTTCGCAAGTGGAGTCACCCCCTTAAATGATAGATTCGTCGCGCACCACTCTCGACAGCGTATTGGCCGCGAACAGCAGAATAACGCTGACGACCGATTTCAGCATGCTGACCGCCGTGGCGAACGGGAAGTTGTTGGCAAAAGCGATATTGTACACATACAGGTCCAGCACTTCGATGGCATCCTTGTTCATTGCGTTCTGGAAGGCAAAATACTGTTCCATCCCGTTATTCACAAAGTTCCCGATCGAGAGCAGCAGCAGTACAAAAAAGGTAGGGATAAGACCGGGCACGGTAATATGCCAAATTTTGCGGAACCGGCTGGCTCCGTCCACCTCTGCCGCTTCATACAGCTCCTGGTCAATGCCTGCAATCGCCGCCAAATACAGGATTGCCCCCCACCCGAGCGATTTCCACCAGTACCAGGCAATCATCGTGACCCAGATATTCGAACTGGAAGCAAGAAAATTGTATCCCTCATCGACTATGCCCAACTGCACGAGTATGCCGCTCACCACCCCGCTATCTACGGAAAACAGCGAGAACGCCAGCGCATAGACGAGAATCCAGCTGATGAAATTCGGAATCGTGGTCAGTGTCTGTACGAACTTGCGGTACCAGCCCGACTTAATCTCGGTGAGCAGTATCGCAAAAATGACCGGAAAAACAGAGGTTATCAGCCCCAGGGAGCTCATCGCCACCGTGTTCTTCAGCACGCGCAGCACTTCGGCGGTCTGCGTCGGATTCGAAACCATAGTCCGGAACCATTTCAGCCCGACATACGGCGTGTCCGACAGCGGAATGCCGGGGATGAAATCATAGAACGCGTAGATCCATCCGCTGATCGGCAAATAGTAGAAAATAAAGGTCACAACAAGAAACGGAAGCGCCATGAGAAACAGCTTGTGTTTGTTCTGCAGCTTCCTGCGGGATGGACGGACCGGCTCCACTCCGCGAAGCAGCTCTTCGGAAGGTACCCCCATATCGGAATCTCCTATATCCAGATTTTGTTTACGCTTTCATCCTACCAGACCTAAGCACACCGCCGGGAGAGAGGACAGATCGCCTTTCCGTGAGAGCTGTAGCACAGTTTCGGACCATTTTCGCAGGGGATTAGACCATTTTCACAAGGTGATGCCAAAAGAAACAGACCGCCGGGAACCGGTGGCCTGTTTACAGTTCTATTGTGAAATTATGAATTGCACATGAAGACGGTAACTGGGATGATTATCTCATCAATCAAATGAAGGGGACACATCCTTCATATACAGTTTGAACTTAAGATCTTTCGATTTTGGGTTACTGTCGTAACTGCGGAGAATGTTTGGACTTCCGGCCGCTGTTGTCTGCAGATTTCTTGATTTTATTCCGCTGTTCGCGGTTGAAATCCACAGACAAAGGCGGACGCTAACGCTCCGTAAGTATCCAAACTTCCCCTCCGTCACTTCCACCCTTTTTAAATTTCCAAGTTCAATGTTCATAGGAGGTTATGCCGTTGTTAAAAAATACTGCAAATATCCTCTCAATCAGCCGGATCGTGCTCTTGCCTGCCTTGTTTTTCACTTACGGCAATGCCCTGCTCTTTACGGTAGTTTATCTGGCTTGCGGGCTTAGCGATGTGTTGGACGGGTATATAGCCCGTAAGACCAAAAGTGAAAGTACCTTGGGCGCGAAGCTGGACTCCATTGCAGACCTCGGCTTTTTTGCTGTAGTTATGGTGTCGATCATTTTCAAGAATGGGAATGAAATATTAGAATATCTGCCATGGATCGTAACCATCATACTCATTCGCATGGCCAACCTGGCCATTGCGGCGTATAAATATCATTCTTTTGCCATCCTGCATACCTGGGGAAACAAACTCGCCGGTTTTTTGCTTTTTGCAACCCCGCTCATCCTTCACTTGGATCAAACGGCATGGCTTTTGCCGGTATGTTTCACCGCCGTTCTGTCGGCAGCGGAAGAGAGCATTATTCACCTTTCCTCCACCGAACTTGATTTGAACAGAGCCAGCCTCTTTTACAAAAAATAAATGAATAGCTCGTCTGTTTTGGAATTCATCTAATAAATAGCTTCATCAACTTAACATAAAACGGATTCACTATGTATCCGGTCGGGTTTACTGAGTACCTTTTACCCGTATTTAATCGGTTGACCTTCTCCATCTCTTCTGCGGTTAATTCAAAGTCGAATATTTCGCTGTTTTCTTTTATCCTTTTGGGGTTTGAAGATTTGGGGATTACAATAATCCCCCGCTGCAGATGCCAACGCAAAATAACTTGCGCCGCCGACTTTTTGTGATGACGAGCAATTTCCGCTAACTCCTTACGCTCCAGCAGTGCTTTGTTACCTTGCCCCAATGGCCCCCAGGCTTCATGCGAAATTCGATGCTGCACAAGATAATCATGCAATTCGTTTTGTGGAAATTCCGGATGGGTCTCGATTTGGTTAATCATCGGTGGAATTCTGGAATGCGCCATAAGATGTTCAAGATGTTGTATCTCAAAATTCGCAACGCCGAGAACTTTGATTTTCCCTTCGGAGTATAATTCCTCCATGGCTTTCCATGCCTCAACGTAATGAGGACTAGCAAAATGAATCAGGTACATATCGAGATACTCTACTTTAAGTTTTTTGCAGGTATGTTCAAAGGCCTTTTTCGTCGCGTTATAACCGAGATCCGTCGTCCACACTTTTGAGGTAATAAAAAATTGTTCCCGGGGGATCCCGCTTTTTTGAATCTCCAAACCGAGCGCTTCTTCGTTTCCATAAATTTTGGCCGTATCGAAATGACGATAGCCAACACGAATCGCCTCGCGAATTGCCCTTTCGAATTGTTCTCCTTTTTTGATTTTATACACACCAAAACCCAATTGTGGAATTTTGACGCCGTTCTTTGCTTCAATTACATTGTTCATTCTGGGTTCGTCCTCCTCTATTTTTGAAAATTAATCCTCATCTGTCATTCGCACTGTGAGAGCAGGATCTCAATTTCATCCACGAGATTTTTCAGCAGCTTTAGCTTGCTTGTAACGTCCAGACGATAATAATTCTTGGCCCCTTCTTTACGAACACTTATAATTTGTGCATCCTTCAATATTCTTAAGTGATGGGAAACAGCCGGACGGGAAAGATGGGTTCTCTCCTTAATTTCACCCACCCGCATGCCAGGATATTGTTGTCCTTGAATCAGGGTCATGAGAATGGCTTGCCTGGTTTCATCTCCGATTGCAGTTAATACCTTTTGATTATTTTTAAATTCGTTTGTGAGATTAGCTATGATCTCTTGTTTCACATGATTCTCCCCCTTTCTTGATTCAAGTGTTTAATTCTTTCGACGGATAAAGGATAACACACGTCTCTTTTTCGAAGCCACATCGGGAAAGAAAATCGAGACCAATTTATAATCATTTACTTGATGGCGAATAAGAGCCTCTTCCGGATGGCTGTAGTATAATTACAAGAAAATATTCAGGGAGGGCAGATCCAGCTCAATGCAAACAAAGCATAAATTTTTCATACTGAGTTTGGTAGTTGCAACCGTAATGATTATGCTGTTGCAATTACGTACCACTTCTACTTCCGCAGCTGCTCCTACTTATTTTGTAGACTCCAAAGGCAACGATGATAACGCAGGCACCAAAAAATCTCCCTGGAGAACGCTCCAGCATGCAGCAGACTCCGCAAAACCGGGCAGCACGGTGTATGTAAGAGGAGTCGTCTATAAGCAAAAGCTTAAAATAAGCCGTTCAGGCTCGGCCCGGGAGGGTTCGATCACGTTCGCTAATTTCCCGCAGGAAAGAGCAATCCTTGATGGCAGCGGACTTTCTGTCACAGGACAACAAGGCCTGATTGAGATTGAAAATGCCAGCTATATCACGATAAAGGGGTTTGAAATCCGTAATTTCAGCACAGCAACAACAGAGCAATTGCCAATAGGTATATTTGTCCACGGTTCAGGTAGCTATATTAAGATACTGAATAACAAAGTACATGATATCAAAAATACCGCAACACCAGCCGGCAGTGACCTGCTTGGCCGGGATGCTCACGGTATCGCTGTATATGGCACTAATGCTCCCGCCTCCATTCATGATGTAACGATAGAAGGTAATGAGCTTTATAGGCTGGTACTGGGTTCAAGCGAGTCCCTTGTTATCAACGGAAATGTCGATACTTTTGCCGTGACGAACAATCTCATTCATGATAATGACAATATCGGTATCGATCTCATCGGCTTCGAAGGAACGGCGCCGCATCCCTCCTACGATCAAGTGAGAAACGGATTAGTCAGTGGCAATAGAGTATATAACATCACATCCAACTTTAACCCTTCTTACGGTACATCACTTCCTAACCATAGCAACGCGGCTGGCGGTATTTACATCGATGGGGGAAAAGGCAGCGTTATTGAACGAAATTACAGTTACAACAACGATATTGGCATTGAAATTGCCAGTGAACATGCAGGGAAATCCACAAGCGAGGTTACCGTGCGGAGCAACATAGTCTACAGTAACCGGTATACGGGAATAGCGCTGGGCGGATACGATATGGAACGAGGTTCAACAGTAAATTGCAAGATCATCAACAATACCCTATATCACAATAATTCGTTAAATGATGGCAGTGGTGAAATTTTGCTACAGTACGATACCAAAAATAATATGATGACCAATAATATCATCTTTGCGAATTCATCGAATGTCTTCATCTATAACGAACAGAAGAAAAACTCGGGAAATGTAGTGGACTACAATCTTTATTACGCTCCCGGAGACGTATCGACAGCAAGTTGGATTTGGAAAAACCAGGAGTATATCGGTTTCTCCACCTATAAGGCCCGCACCGGAAATGATAGCCACTCTGTATTTACCGCTCCTGGATTTGTGGATCAAGACTCACATGATTTTCACCTTAGAGCTGCTTCCGCCGCAATCGATGCGGGTAAATCTTACAGTTTCATCATCAAAACCTTGGACATCGACGGTCAAGCAAGACAACGGGGAGCATCAGTTAACATAGGGGCCGATGAGTAACGGCTCACGTGCGTCCGATAGTCTTTTCTCACTATTAGGAAAAAAAGTTCAACCTGCTGGAGACGGGATAAGTAATTATGTAAATATTCTTAGCTATATGGATTGGTTAGCAACCGGTCGTGATTGCATTGTTAGTTCAAATTGACGGGTATTTTCACAGATCTTACATTTCGGGTTCCAAGTGTACTGAGCAGGAGTTAAAACAAAAATATCTAAAAGTAAAAGAGCAAATTACTGATTTAAGAGATTTACCCGAAGTCTTTTACAAGCTCTACAATTTCGAACAGTTACCTCTTAAAGGAGAGGTAGAGGTGGATTTTGTAATCGATACTGACACGGATAGGATTTACAAACCGAGTTATTGAGATGACGGAACACCTTAATTCAATAGAGCAACGGCAGTCTAGAACGCTATTTCGTTCATGGCTGCCGTTGTTTCTTTTATTTGGGTCAGTCTAACACTTTATTTTATTTAATCAACAGGAAGCCCCTACTACCGAACCCCGCCTGCAAAAACATTGGCCGGCACTCCCTGCACCCCGGCTTTGAACTTAAACAGTCCTCCAGCCAGCGGCCAGTGCTGCAATTCTTCTTCGCTCATTCCGCTTCTCGCTGTAGTGATGTACAGCTCGTCCAGCGCCTCGCCGCCGAAAGTGCAGGAGGTTACATTCTTGGCCGGCACCTCAACCTTGCCGATCTGCTTCCCGGTGTGCGGATTCCAGCGCGAGACACAGCTCCCGTCCCACTGGGCCACCCAGAGCATGCCCTCACGGTCAATCGTCATCCCATCAGGACCGCCTGCACCTTCCGGCAAAGTAAAAACTGTCCTGCGTCCGCTGACTGTCCCGCTCTGCAGATCATAATCCATAACATCGACGCCCCGGGTCGGCGTATCAATGTAATACATCAAGCTGCGGCTGTCATCCCAGGCCAGTCCATTTGAGATGCCGATGTCCGGCAAGACATGGCGCACCTCTCCATGAGGCTCCATGACATACAGATTGCCCGCCCCCGGTGTTGAATCCATACTCATGGTGCCGAACCATAGCCGGCCTACACTGTCGCATTTGGCATCGTTCAGCCGGTTGCGGGGCAGCTCAGGCTCCACTGCAGCGATAAGCTGAGGCTGCCCGTTCTGCTTGAATCTGTAGATTCCGTCCTGCAGCGCAAGTATCCAGCCGCCGCCTGCGGCCGGCACTGCCGCACTGACCATGCTATCGAAGGAATAGATCTCCTCGCCTTGTCCCATTGGTTCATAAATTCTCAGCTGTCTGCCCTCGATATCAACCCAATGAAGCTTACTTTCCTGTCCGTCCCAGTGGGCGCCTTCCCCAAGCAGTGCTTTCGCGTCAATTACCAATTCAGCTTGTCCAATCATTGAAGCTCCTCCTAATTCATGCCAGTATATTACACTTCTCTTTATTCTACATGCTTCCACTTTCCTAATCTACTCCGGTCGAAGATGACACTCTTATGTCAAGTTACACATGATATTCTTAGATTAACACAATCTATTGATGAGGTGATTTCTATGAAATACGAATGGAAAAAGCAGGACAAGGCCCTGTATCTGCCCGCCGTCGAACCGGCAATTCTTACAGTGCCTGCATTTCCTTACTTTATGCTGCAGGGAGAGGGCAATCCGAACAGCGAGACCTTTGCTGATGCTGTAGGTGTGCTGTACTCTCTGGCTTACGCGGTAAAGATGCTGCCCAAAAAAGGAGCAGCACCTGAGAGCTACTACGATTATACCGTTTTCCCGCTGGAAGGTATTTGGGATCTGAACCCTGAGGGCCGCAAGAAAGCTGTCCTAGACAAAGACGACCTGCTCTATACCTTGATGATCAGGCAGCCTGATTTTGTGACAACCGATCTTGCGGGTGACATCCTGGAGAAGCTAAAGACAACCAAACCGCATCCACTGCTGCATAAAGCCGCCTTCGGAAGCTCCGAAGACGGCCTAAGTGTGCAAATGCTTCATCTGGGCTCTTACGATGAGGAGCCGCAGAGCTTCGCGCGGATGGAACAATATTGTTCCGAACATAACTTGCAGCGGGTTACCCACACCCACAGGGAAATCTATATTTCAGATGCCCGCAGAACAGCGATGGAGAAGCTGAAGACCGTCCTTCGCTTCCAGGTCTCCCGGCAAGTTACTTCGTAACCTTCACCTGCTGCTTCACGGTGGCACTCTTGTGAATTTCCAGCTTGCCGCGGTATTCCACGATCCCGATTTCGCAGTCTGCACCAATGATGACGTTTTCCCCCCGCACCACTTCTGCACGGGTATTTTGAATGTCCACCTGGTCTCCTTCAATCACCCGTGCAGTAAACAGAATCCCCTTCGACTGAACCTGTTTCAGCAGAACCCCAGCCTTGCTGCGCTTGATGGTAATGCTGCCTCCCCCGACTTCTGACGATCGGCTGGGTCCAAACAGCACAAGCTCCAGAATGTCTGCATTCAGTAGCCTGCCTACCCTAAGCGCACCGGTCATTTGCAGCTTCTCCGCTTCGCAATCTCCGGACACCTCCAGATCGCCGCTCAACTTGACACGTTCAGCGCTTAAGCTGCCACACTTTATCTCCCCCTGTCCGTGCAGGGCTCCTGCCGTAAGCCGCTCTTTGACTTCAATTTCACCGGTGAGCTTCAATTTCTCCGTCCGCAGACTGCCAGAAATCCCGCTGTTCCCGGTCAAAGAAAAGCTCAGGCAATCCACATCTCCGGCAAACTTGCCTTCACCGGTCACCTTCACATCAAGAAAGCATCCGCCCATTGACGATGAAGTTCCAAGAATTTTCAGATTATTGCGCTCAGCAGCATTACTCACCGTACTTCTCCACCTTTCCCACACTTGAACCAGGATGCACTTTCAGTTCCGAGCGGTATTCCAGCCGCCCGATCCTGCAGCCTATTCCGATTATGACCTTGTCGCCCCGCACAATATCTGCTGTCGTATTTTCCAGTTCAAGATAGTCGCCTTCAATGACCTTGGCAAGCAGCTCTGTTCTAAACCGGGGAATCAACCCGCCCAGCAGTTTGCTCACAAGATGTGAATCCCTCTGCCGGACAATCAGGCTCTCTACACCGATCTCATCCGCCTTGCTTTGCCCCTCAAGAGTGAAATCCATATATCCCGCACTAAGTAAGCCGATTACTGTAAAACTCCCCTCACCCTCAAAACGCTCCAGCTCGCAGCTTCCTGTTACACGGATCATCCCGTTCAGGATACAGTTCTCGCCGCGTAGGGGACCGTCTATCGTGACCATTCCGTCTAGCTGCATTCTCGCGGACTCCAGGCTGCCGTTGATTTTGAGCTTTCCATTCACGTCCATTTCTTCTGCTGAAAGATCCCCGTTCATCTGTATAACCCCGTTGCCCTTGAAATTCCGCGCCAGAACCGGCCCGTTCACCCGGCTTACTCCGTCCAAATTAACGTTGTTATAGGTCCCGCCTGCGGCGCCGCTCACTCCGGCCATCTGCAAATCCGGCAGTTGTTTATCAGTAAGCATTAACCATTCCTCCTTAATTCACTTTGCCCTTCAGCTGTTCCAGCAAATCTGTGAAAGCGAGTCTGCTAACAAGCCTTACGCCCTCATCAAAAACCAGATCGGCTGGAGATGCAGCGAGCAGGAACATGCTAACGCCCATTTTGCGGACAAAAAACAGCTCCCAGCTTTTCCCCTCGAACCTCTGCGTATTCACCGTCAGTGTATAGAACAGCCTGTCGGCTTCCTCCAGATTCACCTCGCCTTTGCTAAGCAAGAGGTCAACGGCAAATAGATGTACAATCTGCTCAAAGGCATATTCCTGAACTCCGCCTCCGTCCAACCCACCGAATCTGTCCAGGGTCAAGTTCGAAACAATGTTACGTTCTAACAATTGCTTCGCCGTCAACGACAGCTTGTAGAGGGTTGAAGTATCACCTAACCTGTCTGCCAGCTCATCCAGTGAAAGATCATCCTTCATGTGGATAATATTATGGATCCGACCCAGAATTCTGTCTTTCGGAAAAAAGGTTTCCTGCCCGGTAAACGTAGATTTGCGGATAAACCACTCCTCGGGAATCAGCTGTTTCCGTTTCCAGCGGTACAGCTGCCCGTAAGAAATGCCGGTCAGCTCCAGCAGATCCTTCTTGGAGATCAAATCTTCTTCCATCTTGATCACTCCTTGAAACGATCGTAACATAACACTGTTACGTTGTAAATTATGAAACAGCAAATTTCCCGGCCCCATACCAAGTCACATCAGCCAAATCATTGCACGCAAAAGGAGCAGACAGCTCCTTGTTAAGGAAATGTCTGCTCCTATTTAAACTGAATCTTCAAGTCCGCTAAGTAGCTTATTCTTCCGTCTTGCCCTCTTCGGAAGCCACTGCTGCTGCCGGTTCGGCAGTATCCGTATCCGTCGGCTCTTCAGCAGCGACAGGAGGCGAAATTCGTACGATCAGTGTATCCTCTGGTGTCAATACTTCCCAGCCTTCATGCTTCGGCAGATCGGAGACCAGCAATTGATCGCCAATATCAAGGCCGCTGATATCTACTTCAAAGGTAGCAGTCAGCTTGTCCGGCAAGGTGCGGATATCCAGCTCATAGAGCTCCACCTGCTGACTGCCGCCGCTCTTGACGCCGACAGGATCACCGGTGAAGTGGAAAGCAACCTTGGTGTCCAGCTCAGCCTTCATATCAATCTGATGCAGGTCCACATGCAGCAGCTTGCGTGAAAGCGGCTGACGCTGCACTTCCTGGATCACCACATTCTTGGAGCCGGAATCCGGCAGTTCCACCTTGAGAATCGCCCGCGGGTTCTTGCCGAGAATTTCGTTCAATGTCTTCGCATCCGCTGTAAAGGATTGGCTATCTGAACCTGCACCGTAGACGACAACCGGTACAAAGCCTTTGCTCCGCTGTGAAGAGGTCGAGCCGGATCTTTCAGTCAAACGTACTGTGGTATTCATGATATTTCCTCCTAAAAGTTTTGTCAGCTTGGGCTGCAATGAATTACTACGAACAAAACTGGCTTCGAAAGCATATGCTTAGTTTTGTCAGCTTGGGCTGCAATGAGTTACTACGAACAACTGACTTAAGTATTAAAAAAACAAGACCAATTAGATGTATAGGTCTAATCAGTCTATTATTAACCATATTTACCTGCTGTGGAAACAGTATAGCACTGCCAGTACACCAAGTCAAAATCGGTAAATATTCAATTATAATACATATTTATAAGAAGTTATGCCAAATGACACGCCACATAATGGCCTCCGCCGGCATCGCGGAACACCGGAATCTGCGATTTGCAGACCTCCACGGCAAACGGACAGCGGGTATGGAATTTGCAGCCGGAAGGCGGGTTTGCCGGGCTCGGAATATCGCCTTGCAGCACGATCCGCTCCCGCTTCAGCTTTGGAATCGGAACGGGAACCGCCGAAAGCAGCGCCTTGGTATACGGATGCAGCGGATGGCGGAACAATTCGTCCCTAGCCGCTGTCTCCACCATGGAGCCCAGATACATCACACCGATCCGGGAGCATAAATGCTCCACTACGCTGAGATCGTGGGAAATAAACAAATAGGCCAGTCCCTTACTCTGCTGCAGCTTGCTGAACAAATTGATGATCTGGGCCTGAATGGACACATCCAGTGCCGAGACCGGCTCATCGGCTATGATGAGGTCAGGATTCAGGATCAGCGCCCGCGCAATTCCTATCCGCTGGCGCTGGCCGCCGGAGAACTCATGCGGGAAGCGGTCGATATGATAGGAGGACAAGCCGCAGGCTTCAAGTGCATCCAGCACCAGTCCCCGGACCTCCGCTCTGGAGCATAGTCCGTGATCCAGCAGAGCTTCGCCGATGGCGTCACCAACCCGGACTCTGGGATTAAGTGCGCTGTAGGGGTCCTGAAAAATCAGCTGCATCCGGGGCCGCAGCTGGCGCATCTCAGCAGGTGAAAGGCTGTGAATGTCCACACCTTTAAACTTAACCTCTCCGGCTGTTTTTTCGGTCAGCCGCAGAATGGTCCGGCCTACCGTACTTTTGCCGCTGCCGGATTCTCCGACAAGCCCGAAGGTCTCGCCCGGCTGAAGCCGGATGCTGATATCGTCCACAGCTTTAACATGTCCTACCGTACGGCTCAGCAGACCTTGCGTGACCGGAAAATACTTCTTCAAATGATTAACTTCAAGCAGTGCCTCAGACATGGACTTCCGCCTCCTCATACAGCCAGCAGGATACTTTTTGCCCGCTGCCCGTCTCCTGGAGCTGCGGCTGGCGGCTGCGGCAGACCGGCATGCAGTGCTCACAGCGGTCATGGAAATAACAAGACGGAGTCAGCGTAAGCGGATTAGGCACCTGCCCCGGGATTGAATACAGCTCCTCTTGCCGCTGGCCCATCACAGGCTTTGACTTCAGCAGACCTCGTGTGTAAGGATGTTTGGGATTCTTAAACAGTTCGACAACCTCGCCCTCCTCGACGATTTTGCCGGAATACATCACAATCACATAGTCAGCCATCTCTGCCACTACCCCAAGGTCATGGGTGATTAGCAGGATCGACATTTTGGAGCTTTCCTTGAACCCGCGCAGCATATCCAGAATTTGCGCCTGGATCGTAACATCCAGCGCCGTAGTCGGCTCATCGGCTATCAGCAGCTTCGGATTGCAGGAAATAGCGATGGCGATCATGATCCGCTGCAGCATTCCCCCGCTCAGCTCATGCGGGTAACTGTCGGCAATCTGCTCAGGCCGGGAGATCCCCACTTGCTGGATCAGCTCAATCGCCCGCAGCCGGGCTTCTTTTTTCTTCATTTTCAAATGAACGGTCAGCGGCTCCATAATCTGCTCCCCGATCTTCATTACCGGATTGAGCGATGACATCGGTTCCTGAAAGATCATGGCAATCTCGTTGCCGCGGATCGCCCGCAATGTATTTTGATCTAGCTGCAATAAATCTTCTCCCTGAAAATCTATACTTCCTCCGGCAACCCGCCCTCCGGGTTTCTCCACCAGTCCCATAATCGACATGGCGGTTACGCTTTTGCCGCAGCCGGATTCCCCGACAATGCAGACCGTTTCCCCTTCGCGTACCTGGAAGCTTACATTATCAACGGCTGTTACATTCCCTTCTTCTGTGAAGAACTTGGTGCTGAGACCGTCTATCGTCATTAAATCCTTCATCGGATGTTGGACACCTACCTCTTCTGTTTAGGATCAAGCACGTCTCTGAGGCCGTCACCGAATATATTAATGGCAATGACCGTGGCGAATATCGACAGACCCGGCGGAATCCACAGCCAAGGGCGATTCTGGAAATCGATCATATTATTCGCAGCATCAATCATGTTCCCCCATGTCGGCGTCGGCGGCATAACCCCCAAGCCGAAAAAGCTGAGTACGGATTCGCTGAGAATCGCTCCGCCGATGTTAAGCGTCGCCATCACGATCAGCAGTGGAACGATGTTCGGAAGCAGATGGTTGAACAGCTTTCGGCGGTCGCTAAGCCCCAGCACTACCGCAGCCTGCATGAATTCGCGTTCCCGCAGGCTGAGCATTTGGCCTCTCACCATCCGTGCCAGACCCGGCCAGTTCACGATACTCAGCATAAGCATAACAATATACATCCGGTAGTCCGTCGGAATCTTCCATTCCGACAGCAGCGCACCGAAGATGAACAGCAGCGGCAGACTGGGAATCGTCATTAGCAGATCCGCAATACGCATGATGATCTGATCAGCAATTCCGCGGTAATAACCGGCTATCGCCCCCAGAAGGGCGCCGAGAAATACGGACAATACCATCGAAGCAAGTCCGACCGTAAGCGAGATGCGTCCAGCCTGCATCACCCGCGTCAGTATATCGCGGCCCAGCGCATCCGTTCCCAGCCAATGCTTGAGATTCGGTGCTTTATTCATCATGGCCATATTGATTTTGTTATCTGTATACGGCGAGAACAAAGGACCGATAAAACAAAGCACAAACATAAATACAACGACTACAAAACCGGATACCGCCAGCTTGTTATGAAGCAGTCTCCGTATTGATTGCCGGAACAGTGAAGATTTCTGGACCTTGGCTGCAGGCCTGTGAAGCTCGTTTAAAGTGCTGTTAGCTGCCACAATGTCATCCCCCCTCTATAACCGGACACGCGGATCGGCAACCCGGTACAAAATATCCGAGAGCAGCGTTCCAATCACGGTCAGAATGGCAAGCAGCATCGTAAAGCCCATCAGCAGAGGATAATCTCTCAGCCCGAAGGACTTCATATACAGTTGGCCGATGCCCGGCCAGTTGAAGATCTGCTCGATAATAATCGACCCGCCGAACAGCGCCGGAAGCTCGAAGCCAACGAGCGTAATGGCCGGCAGCAGCGCATTTCTCAGCGCATGGGTGAACAGCACCTTCCGCTCCTTTAAGCCCTTGGCCCGGGCTGTGCGGATATAATCCTGTTTAAGCACATCTATCATATTGCTGCGGAAATACCGGGTTAGTGAGCCCAGCCCAAGCAAGGTCATCACTATAACCGGCAGCGTCATATGACGCACAACATCTTTGAGGTATGCCATACCGGCAGCATTGCTGCCTGTGGTCGTCATTCCGCCAGGCGGCAGCCATTTGAAGTCAACCGCCAATATTTTAATCAGGAATAGGCCGATAAAAAAAGACGGAAGCGACATCGCCGCGAATATGGCAATCATCACCAGCGTATCAAACCAGGAGTATTGCTTATAGGCAGAAATCACTCCGATAATAACTGCGATAACCCAGGTCAGAAAGGTCGATACCGCCGCCAGCAAAAAAGAATTCCAGATATAGTCGTTGAACAGCTGAAGCACCGGCTTCTGCTGGGCGAGCGAATATCCGAAATCCCCGTGCAGTGCATTTTTCATCCATATGCCGTAACGCTCAAGCACCGGTTTGTTCAGACCGTAGATCTCCCGCAGCTCCGCCTTGCGTTCTGCAGTCAGCTTGATATTGCCGGTGATAAAGTCCCCCGGCGTAGTAGCATAAAGACAAAAAATAAGCAGTGATGCCGCAAACAGAATGATGAATATATACAGCAGTCTTTTTGTCAAATAAGTACTCATGATTGGCTCCTTATGGATTCGTCCCCTGCCGTTGCATACCCGGCAGGGGACGAACAGTTAATTATTGCAGAGTCCAGTCCGGCAGGCTGCCGGCAAGCCCGATGAATGGGCTGACCGTAAGATTCTGGATGCGGCCGTTATAGGCGTACACTGTCTTTTTGTAGCTGGTGAAAATGATCGGAAGTTCATCATTTAACAGCTGATAGAGCTCTTTGTAGACTGCTTTACGCTGTTCGATATCGGTAGTGGCCAGTGCTTTATTGTACAGCTCCAGGAATTTCGGATTTTCGTAATCGGTAATTTCACCGTCGAAGAATTGCATGAATCCGTCAGCCGGATCGGTCAGCATAGGTGTGGAGAAGGATACAAGATCATAATCCCCGCCTTCCACCTTCGAAACCAGCGAGTTAAAATCTGCAAAAATTTCCGGTTGGAACTCAATGCCCAGCGCTTCAAAGTTCTCTTTGGCTACAGCAATAAAGATGTCGGTGTTTTTACTCTTGGAGCCCAGATAGTGAATGCTGAGCGGTTTGCCGTCTTTTTCGCGGATACCGTTCGCACCAACAGTCCAACCGGCCTCATCCAGCAGCTGTTTGGCTTTTTCCGGATCATATTTATAAGGATTGATGCCCTCTTCCGTATATGACCAGGAGATCGGCGATGCCGGAATATTGGCAATGGAGCCTGCACCCTGGGCAGCGTCCACGTAAATACTCTGACGATCAAGGCCGTAGACTATCGCCTGTCTCACCAGCTTATCCTTGAGCTGCTCGTGCTTCAGGTTAACCTGCATGTAGCCGTAAGTGCTCGGTGTATAAGGAATGATATTCACATACCCGAGTCCCTTCAGCTTTTCGATATTTTCTTCTGTGGCACTGAAGGAAGCATAGTCGACTTCTCCTGTCTCCAGGAACTGCCAAACGTCGCCCTCAGAGGTTTTGTAAATAAAATGTTCGGTCTTTGGTTTGCCTTTGAAGTAGTTCTCATTAGCCACCAGCCGAACTTCTTGCCCGGGGATGAATTTCTCCAGCTTGTAAGGACCGTCGCCAAGCGGTTTCTCATGCAGCTTCTTGATGTACTCCAGCTCGCCGAATTTGTAGTCCTTGCCATAATAGGCTTTCGACAGCACATTGGAGCCAAGTACCACAAGTGCCGTAGCATTTGGCTGCTCCAGCGTTACCGAGATCGTCTGCGGGTCAATAACCTTAATGCCTTCGATGCTTTTGGAAGTACCTTCTTTGTAAGCTTTGCCGCCCTTCACATTGAGCGAAGGCAGCGAGGACCCGCCGTCATAAGTCTTGTCATATTGAATCGTCCAGGTAAAAGCCACATCCTCCGCAGTGAGCGGTGAGCCGTCGCTGAATTTCAGGTCTTTGTGCAAATGGAAGGTGTATGTAAGCTGATCCTCCGACACATCCCAGCTTTCGGCAAGCTCCGGAGTAGGAACACCTTTGTCATCTACCGTTACCAGTGAAGCATAAAGTAGAGAAGAAACGTTGCCGTCATAACCACTTTCCTGGAAATAAGGTGTAAACGCGCCGCTGGGGTCGGTGAGTCCGACGATTATCGTATCCGTACGGTTCTGGGCAACTGCGGGCAGCTTCGACAAGTCAGTTGCCGTGAAAGGCTCGCTGAGTGCGCCAGCCGGCACGGGTGCCGGTGAAGCTGCCGCTTCGGTTCCGCCAGTATCTGCAGAGGCCGTAGCCGGGGTGTCCACAACTTCAGAGTTGTTCGCACTGCCGTTGTCCGAGCAGGCCGACAGCAGCAATGAACCTGCTATCAGTAAGGTGGACAATAAAATCGTACTTTTTCTCACAAAATCATCTCTTTTCTCTCCATTTTATAAAGACTGATAATTCCTACCTACTAAGTATGATTAATGACCGATAGTTCACATTATAGAAAGTAAATTCTGTTCTGTAAAGAGAGAACTTAAAAATAATTCTCCACAAACAGAATTCACTGGCGTTTTTTCCGGTACAAAAAAAGCCAAAGCTTCTCTTCAGCAGAGAATACCTTGGCTTTGTAAAGGATTATAGGGTGTACCGGGTTCAATTCAAATATTTAAAAAGCTGCTCATTCATCCGGTGAATCCCCTCCAGACGAAGGCTGTATGCGGTGACATTCTCCCCTTCGATGTAGGCATGAAGCAGACCGGCACACCGGAGACTGAAAATATGATCATGTACGATCCCTTTGGAAATGCCCGCTTGCTTTACGATTTCCGTGAACGTTTTGCGTTCTCCGCCGACCGATTGAAGAATCTTCAGCCGGCTTTTTTCACCCAGACTGCGTAGAGTCCTGTACATGAACGGTGATATTTCCTCATCTGTGACCATAATTCTCGCCGCATAATGACAAATGGTCAAAGTGCCGAAGTTGTAAATAATGTTGACAGGCTGAAAATGAAACTGCGGGATTAGCACCAGCCTGCGCAGTCCGTCCCCCGGCAAGAAATAGAAACCATTGGTTGTCTTGTTGACAAAATCGGAAGTATTGTTTGTCTTGAGTTCCCGGTTCCGTTCCTTCGTATGCTCCTGCAGCTTAGCGAGAATGGCGGGATCACTAGTGCTGAAGTATTGCCGGTTCCATTCGGTTAACAGGTAGGTCATCCGGCTGCGGAACTGCTCCATCTGGACAGGAAACACACTGACATGCCCGGCAAGGGTTTCGTATATTTCACCGACCGACAGACTTTCCAGCCAGTTCAGCGCACTCTCCACATTTTGTTTGGCCGGACATAAATAGATCAGCAGGTTCAGCAGCTTCCAGTCATTCCCGAGATCTGTTTCCTCCAGTGCACTAAGAAGCCCTGGACTAAGCTTGCCTGCCACTTCGGCAGCCCACGGGGTACCCAGATCGATTTTTTTATTGGATTTCTTGCAGATAAATGTATGTATGCTGTTTACTAACTCATAAACCGGCTCAAACTGAACCTCTATCTCGTATTCCATGGGCGTTCCTCCTGATGCAACTTCTATTCGTTACAGCGTTAGTGTCTTAATCTTAGGGCATGAAGCAGCGTAAGTGCAAGTCATTCCGCATCCCCTTCCAGTTGGTGTTAAGTTCTTCCATGAAAACAGGCAGTCATTATGTACAGTTCTCGCTTTTTCCAAATCAGGGTAGTAAAATAAAGGCATTACATTTAGGCAGGAGTGAAGAATATGGAACTGATTGAACAAGGAGAAGGACGTTTCTATATTGCAGGCGACGGTAAGGACCTTGCCGAGATTACATACAGGCTGGAAGAGGCTACAGGAACACTGGTCATTGACCATACCTACGTCTCTGAGGATCTGCGCGGTCAAGGTGCCGGTGAAAAACTTGTACGGGCGGTTGTGGACAAGGCCCGTGAAGAGGATTTGAAGATTGTCCCCGTGTGCTCTTATGCTGCGCATCAATTCAAAAAACATGAAGAGTACTCGGATGTACTCAGCGGAGACGGAAACCGGTCTTAAGACCATGCCCGTTTCCTTAAATACTATGAATCTATGGGAGCTAAAGCTTCATCGCTGAGCGCTCACAACCTTAGGAGGAAACGGTTTGACTACAGCTGACACTTTAAAAGATATAGAAGAATTGCAGCAGCGCTGCGAGCAATACGAGGGAATCTCCCTCAAATTGAATTGGGATATGCTGCGGCTGCCTTCAGCGGCCGGCGGGACGGAATGGCTGGTAACCTACGAAGAGGAACTGCTGGTCGGTTTCATCGGACTATACAGTTTCTCCAGCGAAATGGAAATATGCGGCATGGTCCGCCCGGGCTACCGCCGCCGCGGAATCTTCACCTCCCTTTGGATGCGGGCCCAGAGCATTATTAAGCAGAAAAAGGTTACCACACTGCTGCTGAATACGCCCGCCAATTCAGCTTCGGGTTCAGCATTCCTGCAGACATTGCCACTGGTCTTCAATCATGCCGAATACCAGATGAAATGGGATGGAAGCACTTTGCCGCAAGGCTCCGGAGAAGCCAGTTCTGCTGCCGGTACCGTGGTGCTGCGGCCCGCTCGCGAGGACGAGGAATCCATCCTCATTAAGCTGGACAGCGTCGGCTTTAACATGTCGGAAGAGGATGCGGCCGAAGTTTTTGAAATGTATAAACATGAAGGGCTGGAGGAGCATATCATCATTGAAATGAACGGACAGCCTGCCGGTAAGATGCGGCTGTCCACGGAGGATAACGAAACCTGGATTTTCGGATTTACGGTCGACCAGAAGCTGCGCGGACTCGGTATCGGACGCAGTGCACTGCTGCAGACCATCGAGCGGGAGCGGCGCAATTATAACAGTGTGAATCTGGAGGTTTCACTGGACAATCCCAACGCGCTTAAGTTATACGAGAGCTGCGGATTCGTAATTCTTAACAAGCAGGATTACTACCGCTATACCGGCTGAATTCTCTGCCTCTCTATAGCAGCACAATAGTACAACATACAGCAGCCCCTTGTCGCTTGGCACCCTTCGCCAGCAGCAAGGGGCTTTCTTGATTGCCGGTGAGTCCAGCTCCTTATGTTACCTGCAGGTTCCTATATGACTTCAAAGTGCGTACTATTCATCCCTCTTCCCGCGATCCATACTTGGGGTGTATCCAATACGCAGAGAGAGGACAAAGAATATGTATTCTAAAGAATATACACCGCAAAAAACAGCCCTTGTTGTAGGAGCAGGCGGCGTGATTGGACGCAATCTGATCGAACATCTCATTACGCTGCCCGAATGGGACATTATCGGCGTGTCACGCCGGGGTGGAGAGAATACTACGCGCATCCGCTACATTTCCGCCGATTTACTCGACCCTTTGGACGTCCGCCAAAAGTTAGGCAGCCTTTCGGAAGTGACACATATTTTTTACGCAGCCTATCAGGATAAGCCCACCTGGGCGGAGCTTGTCCCCCCAAACCTCGCCATGCTGGTTAACGTAGTAGATGTTATTGAACCGGTGGCCCATGCTCTGCAGCATATCAGTCTTATGCAGGGCTATAAAGTATATGGCGCTCACCTAGGACCCTTTAAAACGCCTGCCAGGGAAACCGATCCCAATCATATGCCGCCGGAATTCAATATTGATCAGCAGAACTTTCTTGAAAAGCGGCAGCAAGGGAAAAGATGGACCTGGTCAGCACTGCGACCTTCCGTCGTCGGCGGGTTTGCACTTGGCAATCCTATGAATCTTGCCCTCGTTATTGCCATATATGCCTCCATGTCGAAGGAGCTTGGGTTGCCTTTGCGTTTTCCTGGTAAACCTGGGGCCTATCATAGCCTGCTCGAAATGACTGACGCAGGGCTGCTGGCGAAAGCGACCATATGGGCGGCAACCGATACGCGCTGTGCTAATCAGGCTTTTAATATTACGAACGGCGACCTGTTCCGCTGGAGTGAGATGTGGCCCAAAATCGCCGCGTATTTTAATCTTGAAACGGCTCCGCCTCTTCAGATGTCGCTGTCTGTAGTCATGGAGGATAAGGAGACACTGTGGAATAACATGGTAGAGAAGTACGGCTTGGAAAAAAACAGCTATCAGAGCGTATCATCCTGGGCATTCGGGGACTTTGTCTTCTCCTGGGATTACGATTTTTTTGCAGACGGTACCAAAGCACGCCGCTTGGGCTTCCATGAGTTCGTAGAAACGGAGAGTATGTTCATGAATATTTTTGACGGGCTCCGAAAAGCCAAGGTTATCCCTTAAGCAATACTCCCTGTATGTATGATAGCTTTTCTTAAGAAAAACGACCGGTCCCTGTTTCAGAGGCCGGCCGTTTTATCATTCCGCTCACGTTCAGACAATACAATGGCCCGATCACCGTACACCCGTTCAATGTGCGTATCGCCCCATTTGCACAGAAGGTGAAGAATTGCTTTTAGACTCCAGCCATATTCTGTCAGCTCATACTCTACTCTCGGTGGAACCACATTATAAGAAGTCCGTTTTATGACTCCGTCCTCTTCCAATTCCCGCAGCTGCTGCGTTAGCACCTTCTGTGTAATAGCAGGCATCAGTCCCATCAGTTCCCCATTGCGTTTCTTGCCAAACGTAAGAAAGAATAGAATCACCGGCTTCCACTTGCCTCCGATCACTTCAAGCGTCGCTTCCACTGCGGTGTTATAGGTTTTAATTGTTTCCGGCATTGGCTGGAACACCTCCTGCCCTTAACCATATCTTCATGTCCCCTGCTTGGCAAGCCTGTCATGCTCCGGGAAGGAATGGATAGTCCACTTGGTTACGGATTACATTAATCCGTATCTTCCGAAGGATTCCTCACTTTTCTCGTTCCTGCGCTCTCCGTATTTTAATGCAGGATGTGCCATGGCTTCGCCCTCCAAGAATACAGACAACAATCGCACATAATCAAGTGATTCGCCAAGCGGTACACCTGCTCCGTCAAAGATATGCCGGCGGCCGTCAAGCAAAGTATATATTTCAATGGTTTCAGCTGGTTCTCCATAAGCCTTATGGCAGAACACATTAGCCATGTGCAGAAATCCGGTGATCACATCCTCATTTCCGTTCACCATAAATTTCTGGATATTCAAGCAGCGTCCATTTATTGCGGAATTCCAGGCCAGTTGAAAAATCAGTGCCAGGTCGATCGCCAGCTCCGGTACCGGAACATGCCACTGCTCATAGAGCATCACCGGCACCTCGCGGGTATGATTCCCGGAGACAATGCGCATCAGCTCGTCAGCCACCGCCGTTTTGATATCCCAATAGTGCATTAGCGAAGGAAAAGCTGTTCCTTTGGGCGGCCAGCGCCGCTCCAGCAGAAATTGGATAGGCGTCTCCCTGCGCACCTCTGGCTGCAGACTGTAGAAATCGTTAAGGGTATGCCCTACTGCATACTGGACTTGCTGCCTCCAGCGCGGAAGCCCTGTGGCCGCAGCCCCTCCGGTAGGATCCTCGGCTCCGCCCAGCATGATATGCTCCATGCGGAAATCGTTAAGCCGGCTGTAGCCTGCGTCCGGCACTTCCCTTCTTCCCGCCACCTGATATCCTGCCGCGCCGCCCATTCTTAAGAAACCGCCGCGCAGGTTTCGATAAATTGACGACCGAAATTCCGGCAGGCCTCTTTCTCGGCAGCGTTCGGACCGTATTCAATCTTCAAGCTTTCCTGAACAATCTCTGCGCCGCGTTCCTTGAGTTTCTCCTCAATCTGATTCACGGCTCCGCAATAGATTTCATATCCGGTGTCCCCGCTTCCGAAGGCAGCTGCCTTATAAGCCGTCAGATCCAGATCATCCATCTCCTCATAAAAATCTAAAAATTCATCAGGCAACTCACCGTCACCCCAGGTATAGGCACCAAGCAGCACGCCCTCATAAGCTTTTATCTCATCCGCATTGCAGTCGGTGACCGATTTCAGAACGGCCTCTCCGCCTGCCTGGCGTATTCCTTCCACAATCAGCTCAGCAATCTCTTCCGTATTGCCGGTCAAGCTGGCATATGCCACGAGCACCTTAGCCATGAATCTGTTCCTCCCCAAGGTAAACATTAAATTTAAACCAACTTTTACTAACCTCATTCTATTTGATAATGATTATCATTGTCAATATATAAAAACACGAACACTGACCGGGAGTCCGGTTGATGTTCGCGTTCATCGTCGATTCTGTATTATCGAGGCTTGCTATAACTTAATATGCTCCTTCAAGCAAGGTAATGCTATTGCCGTCAGGATCGCGGAAATTCATTTCCTTACCCCCGTATTCCATTGTAACCGGCGGCTGGCAATCCAATCCTCTTGCCTTGAGCGTTTCATAGGTCTCATCCAGATTGCTGCAGGAGAACACCAGATTGACTGCTCCTGTCGTCAGCTTATCCCATTTATTCTCATCCCAGATAATGATGCCCGGCTGACTTTTGTCAAAGCCAATCTTCGCCCCGTCAGAGTTGCCATAGCCTTCAAACGGTACAGGAATCCCCAGCACCTCTGCATAAAATGCCGCCAAGGCTGCAGTATCCTTGCTGTACAAATTGATGCCTTCAAAAGCAGAAATCATAGTATATCCCTCTCATTCTCATCATTTGGTTAGCGGCGCATTGGCCATCTGACAACAGTATACCTGGTGACCGCCGCCGCTGTATTGCAAAAAAACGACATGTTAATTCCGTGCATAGGCCAGAGCTTCAAGCGGCGTTTTGCCGGCAAATTTCTTGAAATTATTATTCAGATGGGACTGGTGGCTGTAGCCGTAGCTATATACAACATCCTGAATATTTCTATTCTGCGGGGCTGTGCGGTATAGTTCCAGCCATACATTCTGAAAGCGCACAAGATCGGCTGCTTTTTTGGGCGAAATTCCGATATATTCACGAAAAAGCCTTTCCAGCTGCCGGCTGCTAAACCCCGAATCCCCTTCCAGTGCAGCAGCGGATATGACGCCTTTGGACTTCACGATGGCATACACAGCATTCAGCATGCCGTCATTGCTGTGCCGGGTCTTCTCCAGCTGACGCAGCAGATAAGCTTCCACCAAGGCAATCCGTTCTGCTACAGTACGGGTCCCCGGCAGCTTGTCTCCCAATTCGCTGCGGAACGAACCGAAATAATGGTCCACCCCGGTATGGATGTTCAGGACCTCCCTGAGATGGTCATCGGCGAACAAGTGCACGGCCCAGAAGTGGAAGCGGATGGCGAAGCGGATTTTTCCCGTATCGTCGTGAGCTTGTCCGGCTTCAAAAGGCGTATCGTTAATCCCGCAAAAAATCCCGCCCGACTCTCCCGTCTGCTCATCCCACTCCCAAATGATGTCCATGCAGCTGTCCGGTATAATAATTTCTCCCCCAAGGGAGGGGGCCGAGGGAGCATTAAGCTGTTTCTCTGGCTCTCCCCAGAAACAGCGGATATAAGGACGCAGCGCCTTGCAGGGCAGAATCTCCCCTGCCCCCTTCGGATTCGCCGTAATCGGATAATACAGCTCCGACAGATTGTACATGAAGCCGCTGCCCCTTTCTGTGCTTGTTCAACTTCCGATAAACATACTTAACCTGATCATACACAATCACTGCCAGAAACGCTACAATAACGGCCGTCAGCACTCCTCCGAGAAGCAGATAGTTTCTTGTCATTTGTTGGCCTAACTCGCTGATATATTTGGAAATATTATACGCACATCCCCAAATGGGCAAAATGAGAAGAGTCGCAGCTTTGTTACCTTTTTGTTTGTAGGGCCCGGGCTAAATGTTGTACAATAAAGGCTAAATGAATTTTTTGAAGGATGGATTAAATATGTATATAGCAGGCGATTGGAAAGACTACGAAGTTATTGATACCGGAGGCGGAGAAAAGCTGGAACGCTGGGGCGATATTATTCTGCGCCGCCCGGACCCGCAAATCATTTGGCCGCTCGCGAACGAGACGGCGAAGTGGCGGGATGTGCACGGACATTATCACCGCAGCTCGGCAGGCGGCGGACAATGGGAAATGAAGAAAACCATTCCGGACGACTGGAAAATCAGCTACGGCAAGCTGAATTTCCACCTGCGTCCGACAAATTTCAAGCATACTGGCCTGTTCCCTGAGCAAGCGGCCAACTGGCGCTGGATGATGGACAAGATCGCTGAGGCGAACCGTCCGATCTCTGTGCTCAACCTGTTTGCTTACACCGGTGGGGCTACAGTGGCTGCAGCGAGCGCCGGAGCTTCGGTAGTGCATGTGGATGCGGCCAAAGGCATGGTCCAATGGGCGAAAGAAAATGTGGCCCTGTCCGGCCTTGCCGAACGTCCGGTCCGCTATATTACCGATGATGTCTTCAAATTTGTACAGCGCGAACAGCGCCGCGGCAGCAAATACGATGCAATTATTATGGACCCGCCTTCCTATGGCCGAGGACCCGGCGGTGAAATGTGGAAGCTTGAAGCGAGTCTGTACCCGTTCCTGGAGAGCTGCATGCAAATCATGAGCGACAGACCTTTGTTCATGCTCATTAACTCCTATACGACAGGCATTTCTCCAACCGTTCTGCGCAACATGCTCTCGATGACGATGGGCAAACGGTACGGCGGCAAGCTGACCTCCGGCGAAATCGGACTGCCGATTACCTCCTCCGGGATGAACCTGCCTTGCGGAATTTTGGGCCGCTGGGAGGCGTAAGCCATGACTGCACACAATTCCGGTACAGCCGGAGTGGGCGGGGAGGGAAGTTCCCGTTTTGAAGTTCTGTACGAGGACAACCACCTTCTCGGCATCGTGAAGCCTGTAAATATCCCCGTACAGGAGGATGCTACTGGCGATGCAGACTTGTTGAGCCTGCTTAAGGAAGATGTGAAGGAACGCTTTAACAAGCCCGGTAATGTGTACATGGGACTCGTTCACCGGCTGGATCGTCCAGTCGGAGGTGCGATGATCTTCGCCAAGACATCCAAAGCCGCTTCACGGCTGTCCGAGAGCGTCCGTACCCACAGCTTCCATAAAGTCTACCTGACCGTGGTGCACGGCCAGCCTCCGGCCTCCCAGGGCCGTCTGATCAATACCTTGCTCAAGGATGCCAAGAGCAATACAGTTACCATTGTCCGCAAAGGAACACCGGGCGGCAAAGAGGCTATTCTGGATTATACGGTGCTGGACAGCGCGGAGGGGTATACTCTGCTGAAGATAGACCTGCTTACCGGACGTTCGCATCAGATCCGCGTGCAGCTTGCCGGAATCGGCTGTCCCTTGTTCGGGGATCAGAAATACGGTTCGGCGGTGAACAGACCGGGGCAGCAAATTGCCCTCTGGTCCGCGCTGGTCGGCTTTCCGCATCCGGTTACCAAAGAAGAAATCGAGCTTATCTCGCTGCCGCCGCAGACTTTTCCCTGGAATCTGTGGTCCCGGCATTTGCAAAAACAGGCCATCCGTTAACGGATGGCCTGTTTTTTGAGCTTATATAAGTATTAATAAGATCCAAGTTTAGGTTCAGGGTGTAGAGCCTTCCGGCGTAGGAGCAACCGCCATCTTGCCCATCAGATAAAGCAGCAGCTGCTGATTATGTGAAGAAATCGGATCAAGCGCTTCGGCAAAAAAATCACTGCGGATCTGGAGTCCGCGCTCGGTCTCTTTCTGTCCGTTCTCCGTGATGCTCACCCAGACAATCCGCCGGTCCGCTGCATCGCGTTCACGCACAATCAAATTATGCTTCTCCATCCGGTCAAGCAGCATCGTCACCGCCGCCGGGCTGGTCGCGAGATGGGGGGCCAGATCAGAAGGCTTCATTGCGTCACGTTCCTGAAGCAATTCAAGCACGGTGAGTTGGGCATCTGTCAGTGTAGGCGCAAGCTTGCTATCCATATGTAGCTTATAGTCCTTCAATATTTTATGCCAAATCTTACTGAATTCTGAGGAATGCACAGTTACTCCTTCCTTTCCCTGCGGATTTCAATCCGGTATATCTACATTTTCGAGAAAGAAATTCCATTTCCTGCAAAACGAAAAAATAAATAACCAAACCCCTTGTTATCCGTTACTTTACCTATACAAAAAGGCGTTGTAGCCAGCCAGTGAGGAGCCGTCAAACGCCTTTTGTATGTTAGCCCTGTTGCAGTGCATACGAATTACTTAATTGCAGGCAAAAGAGTGATGATCTCATCCTTCTTCTCAACCGGAACAAGTTGTTTGCCTGTAGAACGGCGATCACCCAGCGGAGCAGCCTCAGAAGAGAACTGATGATGCAAGCCATCACGGGTGAAGGCGACTAACTCCAGCGGATCCTTGCAGTGGAATGCCCCCGCAAGCCTGCTGCCGTTCGGTTTGACCCGTTTGCCTTCCTTGAACTCGAAGGTCGGCATCCCTTTGCCGCCGCGGCTCTGCGACGGATAATCCACTAATAGTGTCCGTTTCGCATATCCAAGGTCGGAGACAACCAGTATTTCGCCTTCGTCTTCGCTTACCCAGAAGCAGGAAACCACTTCGTCACCTTCGCGAAGCTGAATACCGCGGACCCCGCTGGCCACACGGCCCATCGGATTGACTTCGTTCTCGCGGAACCGGATGCTCATCCCTTCGCGGGTCACAAGCACGATGTCCTTGTCTCCGCTGCTCAGCGCCACTGTAATGATCTCATCGCCATCAGCTACCTTGCAGGCAGCCACGGCTCCGGAACGGCTCGTAGAGTACTCCTTGAGCTCCGTACGTTTGACCTGGCCCTTACGCGTGACGAAGACCAGACTCGCCTGAGGCTCCTCCAGATTGCCCACCGGCAGCACGCTGACAATGCCATCGCCTTTCGCCAGGCTGATGACGTTCACGATTGCCGTGCCGGGCTCTTTCCATTTGAATTCCGGTATCTGGTGAACCGGAAGCAGGAAATATTGCCCCTTGCGGGTAAATACCAGCAGGCTGTCCCTTGTATTGAGATCCAGCAGCTTGACGATATGGTCGCCTTCCTTAACACCGGAGGCTTGGCGTTCACCGCCCGAACGCGTGAACGAAGGCATTCCGGTCCGTTTGATGTAACCATCGGCCGAAAGTGCTACAAGCACATCCTCGGCGTTAACCAGTACTTCAAGGCTGACCTTCAGCTCTTCAACCTCGCCCTGAATAAGCGAGCGGCGGTCTATCCCGTATTTATCACGGATCTCCAGCAGTTCCTTGCGGATGACGGCGATCAATTTTTTGTCGCTGTCCAAGATACCGCGTAATGTGGCAATCCGCGCCTGCATTTCGTCCAATTCCTTCTGGAGCGAATGAATCTCCAGATTGGTCAGACGGTACAGCTGCAAAGTAAGAATGGAATCGGCCTGGCGTTCGCTGAAGCCGAACATCCATACCAGATTGTTCTGGGCATCCTGGCGGTTCTTCGATGCCTTGATCGCAGCGATAACCTCGTCCAGAATGTTCAATGCCTTTACAAGCCCTTCCAGAACGTGGGCGCGGTCCTCCGCTCTTTCCAGGTCGAACTGGGTGCGGTGGGTAACCACATCACGCTGGTGGGCGATATAGGCTTGCAGGATAGCCTTAAGGCCAAGCTGCTGCGGAGCCTTGTTGACAATCGCCACCATATTGAAGTTGTAAGTGACCTGCAGATCGGTTTTCTTCAGCAGATAAGCCAACACGCCCTGGGCGTCGGCTTCCTTCTTCAGCTCCACCACAATGCGCAGCCCTTCCCGTCCGCTTTCGTCGCGGACTTCGGCGATGCCTTCGATCTTCTTCTCCAGACGGATGTTCTCCATGGAGGTGACCAATCGTGATTTCACAATCTGGAACGGCACTTCCGTAATAACGATCTGTTGTTTGCCGCCGCGCAGATTCTCAATCTCTGTCTTGGAGCGCAGGTAAATGCGGCCTTTGCCGGTACGGTAGGCGTCCATAATTCCTTCGCCGCCCATAATCGTACCGCCTGTCGGGAAATCCGGACCCTTGATAAATGTCATGATGTCCTCGAGCTCGATCTCCGGCTTTTGCATCACCGCGATACAGGCATCAATGACCTCACGCAGATTATGCGGCGGAATCTCCGTGGCGAATCCGGCCGAAATGCCGCTCGTTCCGTTGACCAGCAGGTTCGGATAACGTGAAGGAACCACCACTGGCTCCTTGGCTGTGTTGTCAAAGTTATCTTTGAACAGCACGGTGCGCTTCTCGATGTCGCGCATCATCTCCATGGCAATCGGCGACAGGCGGGCTTCCGTGTACCGCATCGCTGCTGCCGGATCATCATCCATCGAGCCCCAGTTGCCGTGTCCGTCCACAAGCACATGGCCCATCTTCCAAGGCTGTGCCATCCGCACCATTCCGTCATAAATCGACGAATCCCCGTGGGGATGATAATTACCCATGACGTCCCCGACGGTTTTGGCGGATTTACGGTACGGCTTGTCCGGGGTATTCCCGGAATCGTACATGGCGTATAGAATCCGGCGCTGTACAGGCTTCAGCCCGTCACGCACGTCCGGAATCGCCCGGTCCTGAATGATATATTTGGAATACCGGCCAAAGCGGTCACCGACGACCTCTTCCAGAAAAGCCGGTGAAAATTGTTCTGATAAACTGCTCACTTGGCTCACCTTCTGTTCCTCAAACTGCCCGCCTAAAAATAGTGTGGTGATCCCTTGTCACTGCGGGGAATGTTTGGACTTCCGATCGCTGTTATTCCCGAATTTCTTCAATTTGACCCGCTTTACGGTTGAAATTCGAGAATAAAGGCGAACGCTGACGCTTCTGCAGTTCCAAACTTCCCCTTCGTTCCTCAGATCACCAAGCTCTTTTTAACAATCGGGATAATCGTCACTTGCACACTACTCTACAAATTCGGTAAAGTCGACGTTTTCGACAATCCAGCGCTTGCGGGGATCGACCTTGTCGCCCATCAGCGTGGATACGCGGCGCTCCGCCTTTGCGGCGTCCTCAATCTGCACCTGAAGCAGCGTGCGTGATTCCGGGTTCATCGTCGTCTCCCACAGCTGGTCGGGATTCATCTCGCCGAGTCCTTTGTACCGCTGCAGCTCGAAGTTTTTGCCGAATTCCTTGAGGTAATTCTGCAGCTCCTCGTCGCTCCAGGAGTAACGTACCGTCTCCAGCTTACCTGATTTGCGCGTCAGCTTATACAGCGGCGGCTGGGCGATAAACACCTTGCCGGCGTCAATCAACGGCTTCATGTATCGGTAGAAAAAGGTCAGCAGCAGCACTTGAATATGCGCACCGTCCGTATCAGCATCGGTCATAATGATAATTTTGGAATAATTGCTGTCTTCTACGGCAAAATCCGGACCGATTCCCGCACCGATTGCGGAAATAATCGCCTTGTACTCATCATTCTTAAGAATGTCCAGCAGTTTGGCCTTCTCCGGATTCATCGGCTTGCCCTTAAGCGGCAGAATAGCCTGAATCTTGGAGTCACGCCCCTGCTTGGCTGATCCTCCGGCGGAATCGCCTTCGACGATAAACAGCTCTGTACGCGTAACGTCCTTGGACTGCGCAGGCGAGAGCTTGCCGCCCAGGTTGGAGCTTTCACTGCGTTTCTTGCCGCTGCGGATTTCATCGCGGGCCTTGCGCGCCGCTTCACGGGCTCTGGAGGCCTGGATGGATTTCTTCAGCAGGCTTTGCGCCACCTGCGGATTCTCCTCCAGGAAACGGGCCATGTTCTCGGACACGATAAAGTCGACGGCACTGCGGGCAGAAGCGCTTCCGAGCTGATCCTTCGTCTGGCCGACGAATTCTACCTCGGACATCTTGACGCTGATTACCGCCATCATGCCTTCGCGCAGATCATTGCCCTCCAGGTTCTTGTCCTTCTCCTTAAGCAGCTGTGTCCGGCGGGCATAATCATTCAGCACGCGGGTATAGGCTGTCTTGAAGCCGGTCTCATGTGTTCCCCCGCTGCGCGTAGGAATCGAATTGACGAAAGAGGCCAGCGTCTCGGTATAACCTGCGTTATACTGCAATGCCACCTCAACCTCAATATCATCCTTCTCCGAACTGAAATGGATGACGTCATGCAGCACATCCTTGCCCTCATTTAGAAACTGCACGAACTGGCTTGCGCCGCCTTCATAGAAAAATTCATCCTGGCGGCCGCTGCGCTCGTCACTTAGATTAATCCGCAGCCCGGAGTTCAGGAAGGCGATCTCCTGCACCCGTTCCGCAAGGGTATCATAGTTCAGGGCAATGCCATTCGGGAAGACGCGAATATCCGGCTTGAAGGTAATCTTCGAACCGGTCTTATTCGTATTTCCCAGCACCTCAAGACCGGTAACAGGCTCACCGACATGCTCTTTCCCCTTTGCATCTACCCAATATTCGAAACGCTGGCGGTGGATTTTGCCGTCACGATAAATTTCGACTTCCAGCCACTCGGACAGCGCATTGGTAACTGAAGCCCCAACGCCATGCAAACCGCCCGATTTCTTGTACCCGGAGCCGCCGAATTTACCACCGGCATGCAGGATCGTGAAAACAACCTGCGGTGTAGGCACTCCGGTCTTATGCATCCCGGTCGGGATTCCCCGGCCGTTATCAATGACGGTAACCGAACCGTCCTTGCGCAGTGTAATATCAATCTTCGAGCAAAACTTGGCTAAATGCTCATCTACGGCGTTATCCACTATTTCCCATACGAGATGGTGCAGTCCCGAGGAACTCGTACTGCCGATATACATGCCGGGCCGTTTGCGGACCGCAACCAGACCTTCGAGCACTTGAATGTCGTCAGCATCGTATCCAGTCCGGCCTGTTTCGGCGTTCTTAGAGACTTTTGCAAACATATCGATCTGTTCGAGCATTCATGCTCCTCCTTCTTTTCTCTCTATCTATGAAATGCAAACAAACGTTTTGGTTCACTTTGTACATTCTAATTCAAAATATCCCGTTTCGTAAAGACGGCGAATGAAATGATTACTGCAGAAATCCCCCAAACAGCCAGAACAGCCATGGAAAAAGGCAGTGTCATCCCCTCAATCGGTGCCGGTGTTCCGGCCAAATACCCGGTTAATCCCAGATTAACCATAAATAAATATTTAGCTGTCGTCCAGGCCGAAGCCATATTGGTCAGAATCGTTCCGGCGATCAGTGCGGCCATCATCACCACGATGCTTGCCGCTGTGCTGCGCACCAGTACCGATACCATAAATGCCAGCAGGGCAACGACTACGCTCACGAACCAGATTAATCCGCCCTGCATCAGCAGGTATTTCCACTGCGGAACGGAATGGACAGCCGACATATCCACCGCATCTCCGCTGATTTGGAACCCGGTAAATACAGGAAGATTAAAGCCCTTGTATCCAAAAACAAGCCCCGAAATCAGATAGCTGATTGCAAACACCGACAGTACAATCAAGGAGACGAACATCAGCAGCGCCGCCAGCTTGCTGAACAGCACCTTCCAGCGTTTGACCGGCCGGGTCAGCAGCATCTTGATCGTACCGGTCGTCCTTTCCCCGGATACAAGATCTGAGGCTACTGCCATAATCAGCAGCGGAATGAACAAGGAGACCGAGTTGTCCAGGAACTCGCGGGTAAAGGTAACCCCGCTGGGCTCATTCGGATTGACGTCATGGTCCAGATAATATTGCAGCTGCTGGACGAATATCCGCCGGTAGGACTTCCATTCCTCGGGAATCCGGTCGCTGCCCAGTGAATTTTGATTATCGGTAATCTGCTGCTGTATCTCCAGTCTCCAGTCCGAATTAAACTTGTCCCGGCTGCGCTCGGCTATACGCATCTGTGCATAGGTAAACATAGGCACAAGTACGACCAGAATTAGCAGTATAACATAAAACCGTTTCTTTTTTATAATCTTCAGGCACTCATTACGGATGAGCGGAAGCAAATTAATCAATAGTTTCACCTTCCGTTAGCTTCAAGAATAGCTGTTCCAGTGTGGGGTTTATTTTATGCACAGCGCTAACTTCCACTTCTGCTGTGACGAGCACGGCAACAATCTCCGGAATCAGGTCTTCATCCATGACCGTGATGAGGGAATTCGCGCCCATTCCGGCAATAACGGAGTCGTCAAGCGTAACCTCATCCAGTTCGAGAAGCTTGATGTCAGGACGTCCGGCCAGTATCGTTCTGGCCCTGTCCAAAGGCTCCAGATCCCATAGCACATAAGGGGAATTGCGTGCAACCAGTTCATTTACACCGCCAACCGCCAGCACGCGGCCTTTACTGATAATCGCAACACGGTCGCACAGCAGCTGAATTTCGCTCAGCAAATGGCTCGATACAAATACCGCGAGGCCTTCCGCAGCAAGCTCGCGGATAAATTCGCGCAATTCTTTGATCCCTTTAGGGTCCAGACCGTTTGTCGGCTCATCCAGAATCAGCAGCCGGGGACGGCCCAGCAGCGCCTGGGCAATTCCAAGCCGCTGCCTCATCCCCAGCGAATAGGTGCTCACCTTGTCATGAATGCGCTGGTCCAGCCGGACAATATCCACTACCTCAGCAATTCGCGCCTTGTCCACGCCTGGCTGCATGCGGGCGAAATGCTGCAGATTCTCCCAGCCTGTCAGATAGGTATACACTTCCGGATTCTCTACGATCGAGCCAACATATTGCAGCGCTTTTTCCGGTTCACGGTTAACGTTATAGCCGCAAACGGTTATCTTGCCTTCACTTGGGCGAATCAGGTCCACAAGCATACGGATTGTAGTTGTTTTGCCGGCCCCGTTGGGTCCAAGGAAACCGAAGATTTCCCCTTGCTTCACATCGAAGGTAACATCATCAATGATCCATTTCCGGCCGATTTTTTTGCGGACGCCTTCCACTGACAGAATAACTGTCCCGGCTTCTCCGCTTATGTCTTTATCCATGTTCTCACAACTCCTTGCTACGATCATTTCTGACTTGCGGTGAAGTAAATCCTTAGCGCACAGCCTGTATGATTCGTTCGCTCATCCGCTGATAGCCGTCGCCGTTCGGGTGAAAATGATCGTTTGAAAGATACTTATCCAGATGGCGGTTGAACAAATCAAAGGTTGGGACGAGTGTCATATTGCTGTGTGTGTTAATGATCTCCATTGCCGCATTATTCCAGGCTGTAACCGCCTGATTGCCGGGCACCAGCAGATCCTCGATATCTCCAAATGGATTATATAATCCGACATAATAAATTTGCGCCTGCGGATTGATCTCGGCGATGCTCTCCAGAATCCCGCCAAGCCGTTTCGAAGCATCTGGCAGCGCGGCCAGCAGCGACTCCGGGGTCACCTCATCTTCAGTTGCCGAAGGAACGCTTGTCCCGGATGAGCCGGTTTTCCCGCCCGCTGTCCCTGTTTCAGAAGGATCTGCTCCAGGCATTGAAGCAATGTCCGCAGAACTCCCTGTCTCCGTTGATGTTGTCCCTTGTTCTGCACTGCCCGTTCCCATTATATCTGAGCCCCTGAACAAATCATTGCCCCCGATCGAGAGCAGCACGACGTTGGCCTGCCGCAAGGCATAGCGGACGCCTTCTTCTTTGAGCTTGCTTTGCAGGCCTGCGGTTGTCAGCCCGTTAATGCCCATATTGCCTAGCAGCTCCGCCTTGCCTCCGCCAGCTGACAGACCGTCCAGCGTCCGCTTTACAAAACCGTTTCCGGTGTTGTCACCGGTGCCTTTGGCCAAAGAGTCACCAAGTGCCAATATTTTCACTTCATCGCTGCTTGCCGCCGTGGGAACCGGTGTTACCTGCGGCAAAGAGGTTGATAGAACTTCACCCTTCGGGTATATAATATCGTTCACCGCATATCCAAAACCAACGATCAAAACTAACGTTGCTGCTATGGAAATCAGGCTCACAGTGCGCCAGGTCCATTTTGAATCGTTCAAAGCCATCCCTCCGTATGCAAGTTCTTATCTCCAGTGTTCCACATTTTACAAACTTCTTAACTATGTAGATAAACATAATTCTTCTATACTTAATTTGCAAATATCCACCGCCCAAGCGAAATTTGGCGGTTTTTGTCCTTAATAGTCTATTATATCAATCGAAAGCATTTTTTTCTCAAAAAAAAACGTCCCCCGGCAATGCCGGAGAACGGGTTTTGTACTTTTCATTAGGTTTATTTTCCGATGAATTCCTGAACCCAGTAATTGTTGTCGAAACCTACGCCGATGTAGTTAAAGTTCGCACTCAGAATATTGGCACGGTGTCCCTCACTGTTCATCCAGGCCGTCATTACTTCTTGCGGAGTTCTCTGGCCCATGGCAATGTTCTCCCCGGCAGCCCGATAAGTGACGCCAAAAGTGGCCATCATATCAAAAGGTGAACCGTACGTCGGGGATGTGTGCGAAAAGTAGTTGTTCGTACGCATATCGGTTGCTTTGGCTGCGGCCACCTTGTTCAGGCTTTCCAAAGCGCTGACCGGGGACAGCCCTGCTGTCGCACGTTCCTTATTCACAAGCGTAACGATTTGCTGGATATAGGACTCTTGAGTGCTGACTGCTGCTGCTGGTGTTGCCGTTGGTTTTGGTGTCGCAACAGGTGTTGCCGTTGGTGCCGCTGTTGCTACTGGTGTCGCCGTTGGTTTAGCTGTCGCTACAGGCGTTGCTACTGGTGTTGCCGTTGGTGCCGCTGTTGCTACAGGTGCCGCTGTTGGTTTAGCTGTTGCAACCGGTGCAGGTGTGTTTGTCGGAACAACAACCGGTTGAGATTTGTAAACTGTCACTGTTGTATTGGAAAAAGGAAATCCCTTAAGGCTATATTGGTTAAAATATTGCATGAATTGTGCGAAATTAGTTGGTGCTCCAGTCGCAGTATTACCCGCCTCTGCATTTGCCTGTATTGGAAGAGAAATGCTAAGCGCCATCACTGCCGCCACACTTCCACCTATCATTGCTCTTAAAGTTTTGCTCTTCATTCTGCCATCTCCTTGTTCATGATGTATTTGTTATGTTGCTGTCGGCCGAAGTAATGGGCTCCAAATATTACAAAGTTGTAATCTGTTCCTCAGTCATTGTAGCATAAATCTCTCAGCTGTGCGCTTCTAAATTTTTACATTAATAGATTGCCAGATAAGCAAGCAGACGGCTTGTACATTTCAACTCCAATACAACAAAAAAGCCGCCATCCTATTCAGGACAGCAGCCTCCTATTGACTTCGCTGTACATTCTGTACAGGTTAAGACGTTACCTTCGTTGCTGGAAGCTTAATGGAAAGACTGCCAGAACTCACCTTCGGTCGAGATCAGACCCATGATTTCTGCATAAGGAATGCGGAATGTCGGGAAACCCGCAGCATATGGGGCAATCTCGTAGGGAGCGAAATACAGATACAGCGCTTCTTCATCAACAAAAAAGGGCTGATCCGCCGTAATCCCCTTGTAGGTGTCCGGAAAAACGTAAGAGTACTGGGGATCGTTCGCAATCTGTTTGCCGACAATAGCGCTGAGCTTCGCCACATATTTGCTGCCCGGCTTGAACAGGTCACGAAGAGCATAAAACTTGCCGTTGCGCAAATTGATATGAACATAAATCCGGGTAGGCATGCCATGGGCAGCGCCAAAAGGGTACTTGTAGCCGCTCAGTTCCAGGACAAGCAGATTTTTGCGGAAGAAGGAGACGGCAAAATCCCCGGTATAGCTATAATCCTGCGTCCCTTCACCGGTCCCCGCTCCTTCGGCAAGGGAAAGGCTGCGCAGCTTGTCATTCACTTCTCTGGAAACCTCGGAGTTTGCGATCCCTTCGATAACCGGATAATACACCAAATAGTCTCTATTCGGTTTGTATTTCTTCTCCAGCACTGAATAAGGCGGACGGAGCGTTATGACTCCATTTTGCTTCCATACCTGATTGCCCCGCCGGTCGTAATAGGCTGTCCGCTGATCCACGTCAGCCCTGATCAGACTTCCGCTGAAGGAAAGTGTGCCTGAACCGGCAATCACGGGCGGCTGAGCTGCTTTTTTTCCGCTTTTGTCGATGAAATAGGTATCTGTGGCGTCAAACACTGAGGCGAGTCCATTCTGATAATTGTTCACACCCAGCAAGGGGTGGGTGCTGAGGATTCTGCCGGTTACCGCATCAGCGATAACATAACGTGAACCGCGGTAAGGCTGGTCTGGATACACTGGTGTACCCAATGCCACCCGGTCTTCACCCAGCTGTTGAACTTCATAATACTGGGCCGGGACTACGAGCTTGCCCTGCTTATCAATCAGGCCGTAGGCATTGCCATAAAAATTCTCAGCCGTATTGATCACCGCTCTTCCCGCAGAAAATGGCAGGGCGGCTGTATACTGCGGCTCTATCGCGATGCTTCCGTCTATCCGCAGATACCCGTATTTACCGTTCTCGGCAGCCTGGTATGCCAGCAGGCCATCCCCCGGATAACCTACAAATGGATATTTATACGTATGCAGCACGGTGCCTTGCGGGTCTATCAGCGCAAACTCCCTTTCGCCCAGCTTGACCAGTGCCATTCCGTTCATGAAATCGCCGGCGTCCTCGTAAACTGCAGGCAGTACTTCTTTTCCCTGGGCATCCAGATATCCGTAGTGGGAAGTACCCGTCGTACTTTGCTTGGAGAACATCGCACGCCCTTCATGCAGCGAATTTAAGTAATCATAACGCGCTGCTGTAACCTGCTTGCCTCTTTCGTCAATCAACGTATAGCCTTTGGCATCGGAAACCACAGCACGGCCTTCTGAAAAAGGGGCAATAAAGGAATAGGCCGGTCTCACTTTCTCCCGCCCGGAGCTGTCAATCAGGCCGCTCTTATCGTTGCGCTGCACAATCGCCAGGCCGTTCTCCTGAAAATCCTCGGCATATTCATACCTCGGTTCAATAACCGTCCGTCCTTCATTATTGATGTACCCCCAACGAGTCCCCTCTTTAAGCTTAAAAGGAGCGGGATGCAGCAAATCCGCCCGCAGCTCGCTGTCATCCACCTCAGGCAGGAAATAAAGCGCCTCTACAGGCTTTTTGGAGTAATCTACCCGATACAAACCCGCTTCTGCAGGAATCGTTACGAACAGATCATCATCCGCACGGATGAAATCCTCTTCCTGCTGAGGAATACATTCATTCCAGCCAATCCCGTCCCATCTCCACACTTCCGTCTGCACCAGGCTGTTATCCGTTCCTTTCGCCAGCTCATTCAGCTTAATCCTCAGCATCCCGTCGCTCTCCTTTACAAGGGCTTTTGCCTATAGGATATGTGGTCAAGGGAGAAAGGGTGTGTGGTAGTAAGCTCTGACGCTTTCCTAATTATTCGACGTCGGCGACATTGTCTCTGGTAATCTTCTTATAGGGGATCCATACATACTGGTTATCGGTAATATCGAAACCAATATTTTGTTTGGTTGGCGCTTCGCCTCTAGAGAGAACAGCCGCAAGTTTAATTGCTGCTTTGCCTTGGATGTTGGCATCATTTAGCACAGTGCCCAGCATGGTCCCCTCTTTGAGTGCTTTAACGGCCGGAGCTGTCGCATCTACACCGACTACCGGCATGTATTTCCCGCCGGAAAAATATCCGTCAGCTTTTAGAGCTTTAATTGCACCGAGAGCCATATCGTCGTTGTTGGCAAGCACAGCTTCAATCCGGTCTCCGCAGGTCTTCAGAAAGCCCGCCATTTTCTCCTGGCCCTTCACCCGGTCGAACATTCCGCTGTCTTCCGCCAGTTTCTCGACCTTGATACCTTCATCTTCAATCGCCTGAATGGAATAATTGGTGCGCAGCTCGGCATCCTGGTGTCCCGGCTCGCCCTTCAGCATGACATATTGAAGCACTCCGTCGCCGTTCTTATCGGCTTCGGGATGGGATTTCCAGTATTCCGCGATAATCTGGCCGGACATGGTGCCCGATTCTTCCGCTTTGGCGCCTACATAATACACCTTGTCCCATTTCTTCATATCTTCCGGAAACGGTTCACGGTTCAGGAAGACGACGGGAATGTCGGCGGTTTTTGCTTTGTCAATGATAACTCCTGCAGCAGTGCGGTCAACCGGATTAATCAGCATGCCTTTATATCCCTTGGTAATGAAAACGTCAACCTTGTCATTTTGCGTAAGCTGGGAGTTTTTGCTGTCTACAATGTCCACAGCTGCGATGCCTTTGGCTGCCGCCACAACCGATTTGCGGACACCGGCCATAAACGTATCGCTGAATTTATAAATGGCTACACCAATTTTTGGAGCTGAGCCGGTACCACCAGGGATTGCCGTCTCAGCGCTGCCGCCGGTATTCGCAGGGCTGCCTCCGCAGCCGGACATAGCAGCACCCAGCAACACGGCGGCGAATAAAACGGAAGACATTTTTTTCATCACTAATTGACCTCCCGAGGGTAAATCTTTCTCATGCCGGATCTGTCCCAGGTACATCATTATGCCTGAAAAAAGCACAGTTGCGAATATAAAATCCTACTGTATTCAATAAAAATCCTAATGAGTTCCCTATACTACCGGACAAAAGGAAACAGCAGCTTTTGATTCTCGGGCCATAGCATGTTTTCCAGGTCAATCAGCTTGGTGCCAGTATCCACACGCTCAGGAATGTCGATGCCTTCCAGGGCTTGGGCTGCATATTTCACGGCCAGATAACCGTTGCTGAACGGATTCTGGATCACAGTTGCCTGGACGGTTCCGTCCTGAAGCATTTCCATCATCGAGGGAGAGCTGTCGAAGGCCACCATTTTAACCTTATGCTGCTTCAGATTCTGCAGCACTTTGCCCGCGCCCTGCGACGCCGTTTCATTCAATGTGGCGATTCCGCGCAAATCGGGATGATTCTGCAGCATGTCCCGGGTCAATGATTCTGCATTGTCCGTGTTTGAAGAGGTGTAGGAAATCTGCACGACCTGAACATTCGGATAACGGGCCGCATAGTTCAGGAAACCCTTTTCCCTTTCTTCTGCGTCCCGGGCTCCATAATCAATCGGTCCGCTGGATTCCGGCTGCACGTTCTGAGAGGAGTTGGTGAAATTGATGATTCCAATCTCACCATATCCGTTCAACAGCTGTATCAGTCTTTCCGCTGATTTCTGTCCGGCTTCATAGCCATTTGAACCCACGTAGGCTTTGACTCTGGCCGAACCAACCTCGGCATCGACGGAAATGACAGGGATTTTGTAATAGGCGGCCTGATCCACTACCTGGGCCAACCCCATATAACTGCTGGCTGCCAAAATAATCGCCTCTGCCTTTTGATTAATAGAATCCTCAACCATGGTAATCTGCTTATCAATCTCACTCTCGGAATCAGGTGCCTTGAACGTCAGCTTGACATTAAATTCCTTGGCGGCGGCTTCAGCACCGAGCTTAACCGTGTTCCAGTAATCCCCTTTGTTCATCTTGACAATCATATCGATATTATGCGTTTTGTTGGTGCTGATATAAGCGGCGGGAGACGTATTGAAGCAGGAAGTGACCGTCAGCCACAGCACCGGACAAAGCAGCAGAATCAGCCACAATCGTTTGCTTCTCATGGAGATGATTCATCCTCCTTCTGCGGCTCCGGCCCCTCTGCGGTTTGGATTGCCGGGAATGTAATAGTGACCGTTGTGCCTTCCTCAAGCTCGCTTTCGAATGCAAGACCGAATTCGCGTCCGTAATAAAGTCTGATCCGCTCATTCACATTCCGCACGCCTACACCAGAGCCGCTGCCGCTTTTGGTCCCGCCGCTTAAAATCATATTCAGCATTTCCCTCGGCATTCCTAGCCCGTTATCACTGATTGTGATGACAATTAAGCCATGCTGAAGCTCGGCACTAATGGAGATCAGACCTTCGTCCGGCAGCATTTCAATCCCGTGATACAGTGCATTTTCTACAATCGGCTGCAGAATCAGCTTGATCGTCTGGTACTGGAGCACCTCATCCTGCGCCTTGATTTCAAAGCGGAATTTATTCTTGAAGCGGAAGCTCTGGATGACAAGATAATGACGGATATGATCCAGCTCTTCCTGCACGGTAATAATATTATTCCCCTTGCTCAGGCTGATCCGGAAAAACTTCGACAAGGATTGGATCATCGTGACCACTTCCTCGTTTTTGCCCCGTTCGGCAAGCCGGATGACAGAGTTCAGCGTGTTGTACAAAAAGTGCGGGTTGATCTGCGACTGCAGTACTTCAAGCTCACCTTTGCGCTTGGTCTCCTGCTCATAAATTATCTGGTCCATCAGCTGGCGGATCCGCTGGAGCATCAGGTTAAAGCGCCGCGACAGCTGTTCAACCTCATAAGCGCCGCTGACATTGATCGGAGTATTCAGATCACCCTCACCCACCTGCTTGACGGTCCGCTCCAGCTTGCGGATGGGACTGGCAATGAGCCAGGACAGGAAGACGGAGACAGCAATCACTCCAAGAATAACAGCAGCCAGAAACCAGACCAGAAATTGATTCAGATCCCGTTTCGTAGTCACAATTTCATCGTAATAAGCGACACCGACGATTTTCCAGCCGGTCTCCGCCAGCGTGCGTACGGTGATAAAACGTTTCTCTCCTGTCGATTCATCCAGATAGCTGCGGTAAGCATACTCCAGCACCGGTTCCACGTTCTCATACTTTAGACCGGCATAAATGAGCTGTTGCTGGGGGTGATAAACGATGTTGCCCAGCGAGTCCAAAATGTAAGCGTATCCTCTTTTGCCAAGCTTGACCTGCCGGCTCAGCTCATCAATCGTCCGGAAGTTGAAGTCGATCAGCAGGATGCCGGTTTTCAGTTCTCCGTTTTCTCTGTATTGAATCATTTTGCTAATGGAGACAACCCAGGTATACCGCCCCTTGAATAAATTTTGGATATGCGGTGCGGAATAGGAAATCTCCGAGCTTTTTTTGGCGGTGGTGAACCAGCTCTGACTTTCCAGCTGTGTATTCAGGCGCATGTTCTGGCCCGGGGTCCCGACCACATATTTCCCCTGCAGCGTAAACACGGCGACCGACACCAAATCTTTTCTGCTGTTCATCAGCGTATCCATCCGTTCGTACAGCAGCGGGGAGTCAATAGAGGCACTCGTCGTGACCTGTTCCTCCGCCGTCTCAAAAATATTGCTCATTCCTTTGACATACAGCTCCAGATTATAATTCACCTGCTCTATTATCTGCTGCATATTCAGATTGGCATTCTCCTCGGCTGTCTTCGCAAACTTGTTGTACAGCATGAAGCTGACGATCACCGCAACCAGCACAGTAACCGCCGTGAACGACACCGTAATGATAAGCTGAATACTCCGAAGTTTGGAGGATATCCTTGTTTTGCCGCGTCTGTCTTGCTGCGGGCGCAGCGGGAAAAAATAAGCCTTCGGCCTGTTCATGGCTAGCCTCCCCGGGAGCTGTTCTTATACTCTTTGGGAGATTGTCCATATTTCTTGCGGAAGCAGAAGCTAAAATAATTCGGGTCGGCAAAGCCGATTTTTTCGGCAATTTCAAAAGCCTTCAGCTCTGTTGAGCGCAGCAGTTCCTTGGCAGCCTCCAGACGGATCTGCAGCAGATAGCTGACAAAGGTCATCTTCATCTCTTTCTTAAAAATGCTGCTGAAATATCCCGTACTGATATGCAAATGCTGGCAGACTTTGCCGATCGAGATGTCGGACTCCTCATAATGACCCCGGATATATTCCTTGGCTTGGTCAATCAGCTGTTTGTAGCTCGACTGCCGCTCCGAAGCGATGGAATCCATCAGCCGGCTGCACACATTGATAATCCACTGCTTAGCTTCGCCCATATTGTTGAATTTATGGATTTCCGTCAGCGAAGACAGCCCTGATCCGATGTAATCCGTGGTCTCACTGCCTGACTCCTTAGCCACCCGTAGAATCGAGGTGATGATCTCCAGCAGAAACACCTGATAGTCCTGCGTCGAAACCTGTGCGGTGTCCAGTCCCCCGAACAATTCGTCGACAACCTCTTTCAGCTCCTGTACCGTGCCCAGCTTGATTGTACGGATCAGCGATTGTTGGGTCAGCTCGTCATAAGCCAGCATTTGATTGGATCTTGACTCCACATCTTCGATCCAGATCACTCTGTTGTTGCCGAGAATGAGGCGGTAATCAAGTGCCTGCAGCGCATCGCCGAATGAATTGAACAGCAAGGACGCTGTATGGCATACTGTTCCGGCTCCTGAGGTCACCGTCAGCTTTAGAAACCGCTGTACATTTTGCCGGATTTCCTCCAAGATCGCGAAGGTTTTGCCGGTAATCTCCGCCTCATCCTTCTCCATACTGACCGAGAGCAGCACGACATCATCCCGGTGTATAAATACTTTGCCGAAACCATGCTTCAGACAAATTTCCTCAGCGATATTAAGCACCGCGAACAGCTGCAAATTGCGGTCGCCGGTGTCACGCAGGGATATGGGCAGACTCTGGATAACTCCTGCATTCTTCTCCGAACGGATATAATCTATGCTGATTACGGAAGACTGAAAGCTCTCACCAGAGAGGCTGATGCCGTATTCCGCACTTTTCTCGGCGATTTCCGCGGGCCGCAGCCTGCGGGAAACAAGCGAGGAGAGGAATTGTTCACGAAGCACAGGCAGACTCTTCCGGTAATGCTCGCTCAGCACAAATACATTTTCTTTCTCAGCGATTTCCGCCTCTATGGTTTTTCTAACCTTGAGCAGTGTGTCGATCAATTCCTGAGAAGAAAACGGTTTCAGAATATACTCGTCAATTTGCAGTTTAATCGCTTTCTGGGCGTACTCAAATTCATCATAGCCGGTGAGAATTATGATCTTCGTATTGGGATGACGGCTGCGGATCCATTCGGACAGCTGAAGTCCGTTCAGAAATGGCATCTGGATGTCGGTCACGACCACATCCGGCAGCAGGCGGTCGATTGATTCCGCAGCCTCACGGCCATTCTCCGCCTGATCTACAACCTCAAAACCATAGCTGCCCCAGTCGATCTGTGCGATAATCCCTTCTCTTACGTCCTCTTCATCTTCGGCAAGAATCAATTTATACATGCTTCATCCCTCTTATAATTTCTGTTTAGGTAATTATAAAACTATTCTAGCTGATTCGATCAACTCTATCTATGTTTAACTTAAGTAAGGGGTAAAAGATAATGAATGGCTATTCCGCCGGTTCAGCAAATTCATTATACAGTGGCAATGGACGGGTATACATAAGCAAATTGAGGGAATGATATTCTCCTGTGCAGAACGGTCGGGTATACCTCTACGGCGAATAGACGGTATAGGATTAAATTTCTAAACAGCCTCGATAAAACGGGGGGTTCTGAGGAAACTGCAAAAAAAAAACCATCCCGGTTGCCGGGATGGGGATGATTGTACGTATTAGATTTACAGCAATGCTTTGTTGAAGCGGTAGCCGGTAGTCTGCTCGAAACCCATATGACGGTAAAAAGCATGCGCAGGCGCACGTTCCACACGGTTGCCGCTTCTAAGGAACAGCTGGCAGCAACCCTGCCCGCGGGCCCATTCTTCCGCTGCAGCTACCAATCTTTTGCCGAGGCCGTTGCCTCTAAGCTCCTCTGATACAATCAGCGCGTTGATTTCCGTAATACAATCCGCATGTTTGTAATAGGATTTCACCTGCCGAAGTCCAATCATTCCCACAACTTCATTGTCCAGTTCAGCGACCAGTGTGCAATGGAACGGATCATTCTCCATGCCTTCCATTCTCTCTTTCATCACGCTAAGTGTTGTCGGATAGCCGAATTCCCGCAGAAGGGCTGTCACTCTCTCCAGATCATTCATGCCGCATTTGCGAATTTGCAGTACTTGCTCCTGAGTACTACTGTTCATTCTCATATACCTCCACTTTTAGCATAGACGCCGCCTGTTTGGCGGTAGTCCGCGCGATTTCTACATCTTCCGCTGCACTGAGGGCTACTGCCATCCGCCGTCCAGGACGGATTTCAGGTTTGCCGAATACCCTAACCTGTGTACGGGGAAGCGCCAGCGCTTCGCCGATTCCGGATATGGCAAAAGCCTGTCCGGTTTTTTCTGCTTTCAGGGTAGCCGAAGCGCCCGGTGTTACAAGCGCAACCGAGTCCAGCGGAAATCCAAGAATGGCTCTGACATGCAGAGCGAATTCCGATAAATCCTGCGTAATCATTGTAACCATGCCGGTATCATGCGGTCTGGGCGATACTTCACTGAACAATACTCCCTGCTCTGTAAGAAACAGCTCCACTCCAAAAATACCAAGGCCTCCAAGCTGATCAGTTACCGCTTTGGCGATATTCTGAGCTTCTGCCAGCGTGCGCTCACTCATCTGATGCGGCTGCCAGGACTCTACATAGTCGCCGTCCTTCTGGATATGGCCGATCGGCGGACAAAATACAGTTCCGCTTGCCGATCGGACCGTAAGCAAGGTAATCTCACTTTCAAACGTAACGAAAGCCTCCACGATGACCCGTGTCCCTTTGGCCCGCGCTCCTTCCAGAGCCGTATTCCAGCAGTCCTCCACATCACCTGGTTTCTTGCAGACACTTTGTCCTTTGCCGGAAGAGCTCATAATCGGCTTGATCACACAGGGTGTGCCAAGCTCTTCCACTGCCTGGCGCAATTCGTCCAGACTGTCCGCGAAGCGGTATGCCGCGGTCGGCAGGCCAAGCTCTTCAGCCGCTAAACGCCGGATACCCTCCCGGTCCATGGTCAGCCGGGCTGCACGTGCAGTCGGGACTACGAAGAATCCTTCCGCCTCCAGCTCCAGCAGCGCATGAGTGGCAATAGCCTCAATCTCGGGCACAATCAAGTCAGGCTTCTCGGAACGGATGAGCGTCTTAAGCGCATCCGCGTCCAGCATATCAATTACATAGGAGCGATGGGCTACACCCATCGCCGGGGCATCTTGATAACGATCCACAGCTACGGTCTCTACGCCAAGGCGCTGAGCTTCGATAATGACTTCCTTACCCAATTCCCCGCTGCCCAAGAGCAGCAGCTTACGGCTTTGAGCTGAAAAAGGAGCTCCCCACATTGTCGACTCCAACCTCTTTCGGCTAATTTGACTGCTGACTCTCTTTTTCTGTAAATGTCGCAGTTTTCATTGTAAATTTTCAGGCTTCTTTATTTTCTTCCATCAACGACCAGATTGCAAGCCTTCTTCGACATTTTCCTACAATCTTCACAGATCGCCGTCTACGAGATCGTCGAAATTTCTCTCCAGAACATTTAATTGATGGCCAATTTGGCCCCAATGTTCCGCAGAATCACCCCCTTTCAAGAGACCGGACATCACTTCCTCCCGCTCAGCCAGAGCTGCTCGGAGTGTGTCTGCCGAACGTTTCAACGCCTGCTCCGCTACACCCGTATAAAAATCCAATAATAAATCTTCCTGCGTTCCGGCGGCTCCGGCAACTGTTTCCTTCAGCCAAGGGTCCACTAATGCTCTGACTTCGTTACGCCCCGGCCCCTCAAAGAAATGACGCGGCGATTTGAAGCGGCCCCATAATGCAGCCCAATCCAGAGGGGATAACCGGCACTCCAGCTTATCCGGGGAAGGCCAGTGTTCTTCGGCATTGTCCATGAGCTGAAGCTCCTGAGCCGAAATCGACAGTTCCGACGCGGCCGATGAAGCTGCCGTCCGCACGAGTTTTTGACCTGCCGCTTCCAGGCGCAGGGTAGTCGCCCACAATTCCTGTTCCAGTTCACGCTCAAGGGTGCGTTCCAGTTCTCTGCCACAGGCTGTAAAGATATCTTTCAGATTTCCGCTATCCTCGCGCAGCACGGAAGGATGGAAGGATTCCTGGAAGAAACGGCCGAAGGCAAATCCGATCCGCTGCCGCACATGATAGAGCAGTTCTTCACCTTCCCGGCGCAGGTCGCGCAGCGGACGTTCCTCGGCGGAAAGCGCCGTGAGCCGTGCTTCTGCGGTGCGGCGCCGTTCCTGCAGCTCCAGCAGTCCGGCTTCACGCCTTCCTGCCTCCATCTCGGCCAGCTTCTGCCATTCTTCCGCCCGCATGCGCACGGAGGCAATGTTCTCTTGCGCGGCTGCAAGCGACAACCGCGGCAGTTCTCCGCCCGCGAATTCCGCAAGCGCCTCTTCAAAGGTCTGGAAACGGGAGCTTTCATAAGCTTCCCGGTTGTGGTCTGTTTTGCCTTGCAGCGCCAGCAGACTGGACAAGGTATATATCCGCGGCGAGGTAAGGCCGCCGGCACGCAGGTTCTGCGCGACATGCCCCTTCACCTCTTCCAGCTCCGCTTCGTCTGCGGCCAAATCAGAAGCGTTGATGATAAAGAACATTTTATCCAGCGCGAAGCTGTCTTTAATTCTTCCCAATTGGGCCAGCAGACCACGGTCCGCTTTGGAAAAGGCATGATTATAATAGGTCACAAAACATATCGCGTCCGCATTCTTCATGTAACCGAAGGTTACACCGGTATGACGGGCATGCAGGGAATCCGCGCCAGGGGTATCCACCAGCACAATGCCGCTCGCGGTCAAGGGACAGTCATAATACAGGTCAATCCCCTGCACAAAACAGGCCCGCGTCTCCTCGGCGACCAGTCCACGGTATTCCTGCAGATCAACAGTCCGCACCGTTCCCAGCAGTCCCTCCGCTTCTGACCATCCAGCCGCCGCCGCCCGCAGGAATCCGGCATGCGGCAGGGCGGAAGGATGCAGGCCGCTGACCTTCAGCCCAGCCACCTCAGCGGTCCAGCTCTGCCGCTGCGGGGGCGCAAGCTGCAGTACGCTGAAGGAATGGAGGATGTCCTCCCAGAAATCCTCCGCCGTCTTCATCGTTACCACCGCGCTGGCATGGCGGAACTCCCCTTCCGGTGACAGGATGCGATTCACTGCTGCTGTGGCGGGGTGGGGAGACACAGGCAGCACTTCTTCGCCCAGCAGCGCATTGGCGAAGGAGGATTTACCGGCGCTGAACGCTCCGAACAGCGCCATCGTAAAGCGGCCGGCGGCGATGCTCTCCGCCCGTGCCGCAAGGCTGCGCGCCGCCGAGGCCATGGCCGGCTCGCCGCGCAGCAGCTCTGCCGCAGCGCTCAGCGCCGCTGCGGCCTTCGTGAGCCGGCGGCGTCCGCCCGCCGGCGAGACCGGCCCTGCCGCCCAGGCTGCGGCGGCAGGCCTTCCGGCCGCTGCGCCCGGCAGCGGCCGGACCTCACGCGGTGCGGCGCTGCTGGCGCCTGCCCGCGGGGCAACCCTCACCTCCGGCAGAGTGCCGGGGGTGAGGGTACGGCGCGGCGGCGGCAGCAGCGCCGCGAGCTCTGCCGCGCGGGCATCCGCCGCGCGGTCAAGGGCAGCCAGCGCGGCTAGCGCGCGCGCCTGCCGCTGAAGGGCTTCTTCGCGGCGCGACAGATCGGCGCGCCGCTCTTCCAGCAGCGGCGGCAGCTTCGCCAGCAGCTCATCGCCAAGAGACAGGGCAGCCCGGCGGAACTGGGCTTTAATTTCAGCCGCAAGCGTGCGGGTGAAATTAAGCAACGCCTCGCCCGAGGCCCCGGTTCCCGGCTTCACAGCAGCCGCCAGCCACTCCTGGCTCACCGCCGGAAAACTTTGCTTGAGCAGATTCTCGGCCCCCTCCTCCCACACGCCAAGGCCTTCGGCCCATTCCCGGACCAACTGAAGAATATGCCATTCCAGTTGGGCGGTGATTTCCCGCGTTTGCAGTCCGTGCCAGGCTTTTAGCCGTTCTGCTTGCACCTTCTCCCGTTTCGCAGCCGTAAACAGCAGGCCCTGCCGGAAGCCGGGAGCCATGCTTTCAGCATAAGCACCTGCAGCTTCCCTTACATCGGCAGGCATCAGGTTGCTGTTGCCCAGCAGTGCATCGAGTGCGTTGCGCAGCATTAGGATTGACTGATCAGGCAGCTCTGCAAACTCCTTACGCTCTTCGTCACAAACCTGGAGCGCTCTTTCCACGGTGTACTTATCCACACCGCCCGATGTTTCCAGCAGTGCTTCGCGCTCCTCCTGCTGCTGCTCGCGGTATTCTGTCACTACCGCATCGGCCACATGATGTACCGAGCGGGACAAGCTGTAGCCAAGCAGCTCCTCCCGATGATCCAGCAGCTGGCGAATCAGCATAAGCAGACCGTCCCATTGATTTAGCGGATGCTCCATGTTCTTAAGTGAAGTGAACAAAATACCAGCGGATTGAATTCCCCATTCATGGAAAGCGCTTTCCAATTGCTGCCGATAGGCTTCAATGGCAATTTCCTGTTCACGGTGCTTGTCAATCTGATTGATAATAAGATACAGCGGTTTGCCCCAATCACTGAGGTTTTTGGCAAAAGCCAGGTTATTTTCCGACTGTACATGATTGTAATCCATCACATAAAACACCACATCGGCCAAGTGCAGTGCGGAGCGCGTCGCGGCTTGATGCCCGTCATCCGTGGAATCAACCCCCGGGGTGTCCATCAGAACACCATGTGCTCCAAGCAAAGGCACATCCTCCCAGACTTCAATCGCAGAATAATCACCGCCCTTGCGGCAATATTCCTGCAATTTCTCCGGTGTGGTCTCCCATGCGGAATTTGTCTCATTCTGTCCTTCCACCTTGGGATAGAGCCGTACGCGTGGTGCTCCGCTGCGGATAGACACGACATTGGCACTGGTCGGAACGGGCCCGGAAGGCAGTACATTGCTGCCGCATAACCTGTTAATCATACTCGACTTCCCTGCCGAAAAATGTCCGCAAAAGGTGAGTGTCAGCTCACGTGCACACTCTTTACTCTCCAAATCGGAGAGTACCCGCTGCGTTTCCGTCTCCCCCCACCGTTCCATCAGTGCTCCCAGCAGAGTAAGCGGCGAATCCGTCACATTCTCTGTTTTAATCTTGATTTGTTCTGCTGCCACTATATCCACCTCCGCTGCATCCTAGAAAAAATCGACTTTATTTGAAGTCTATGTATGTACCCTTCATAAAGCGATATCTAAAATAAATATATCTTAACGTAAAAATAAATGGCATAACTAGAATAATTACATTTTATCACCAGTTTGCCACAAATCAAATATTCACGAATTACAAAATCCCCTATAAACCTTTACAAAATTCAGTTGACTAAAAATTTTGCATCCCTGACTTGACAATGCAATATTATGGAATTATTATATCCATATCAAATATATCACTAATGGATATATCCATAACAGATATACCTGTTATTTTAGAAAATGGAGGTGCGCCAATGTCCAGAGCTAATTCACTGCAGACCGAACAGTTGACTGATTCGGCTTACTACATCCTGCTTGCCTTACTCACTCCGAAACACGGCTATGCAATCATGAAATATATTGAAGAACTGACGAACGGGGAAGTCAAAATCGGGCCTGCAACACTTTACACCCTAATCAAGAAAATGCAGAAATCAGGCTATATCCTATTGAATGAGGACGACGATGACCGGCGGAAGACTTATCAGATTACTCAAAGTGGGGAGCTTATTATTACAGCTGAGATCGAACGGAGACTTAGAATGGTTGCACACGGGAATGCCGCAATACAAACTGCGAAGGAGGAATCATCTCATGAAGAAGGATAAACAAACACGTTATGTGATAACGAAAGGTCTGGCATTTGTCGAGGAAGAGGATATGAACAAATTAAGCGCACTGTCAGAAAAAGGCTGGTTTCTGGATCATTTCTCTTTATTTGGTTACGTAATCCGCAGGGGTGAGCCGCATAAGCAGATTTATTGTCTGGATATACGTGAATTGCCGAAGGAGGAGGAAGCAGAGTACCATAATATTTTTGCAGACAGCGGCTGGACTTATGTATGCTCCGCCGGAGACTTCCATATCTTCTCGGCAGAACCGGGAACTGTTCCCATCCATACTGACCGAGCGACTATATATGACAAATATACCAAGGTTGCCCGAATCAGCAAAACATCAGCTTTCATAACACTGTTGCTGACCTTAGGAAGTATTGCTTTAAGGTCCCTGTCTACAAAGGTATGGAACAGTTCACTTCTGGAGTACTCATCTCTCGTAGTCTTAGTGTTGTGCGTCATGGCATTCGTACCTTCCACCATGGTCTATATTGCATACTCCTTGCGTTTAAGGAAGTTCTCATCTTAAGCTCATTCCATAAAGATGTCCCCACGTTTTCAAAAACGTATGACGAACAAAGAGCCGGCCCCAAGGCCGGCTCTTTGTGTGTAAATCCTATTACGCTGTTTCCAGTACCGGAAGCAGAATTTCGAATACTTTACCGTGCTGAAGAATGGTCAGACCACGGGATTTGTCTCTCATAACAACCACTTCAGGCTTCTGGGACATCCGCTCCAGGTAATGCTCAGGCACATCGCCGGAATGGCTGATCGTGATGCCTTCTACTTCCTGCTCTTCATTTTCTTCCAACGGACTTTCCACTACACGGTCAAAAATATCGGAAAAAGCTTCAAAATTATTGGTATATACAGAAATGCATTTCATCTCTATCCCATCCTCTTCTTCATCTCTAACTTTTTACTTGCCTTTAAAACATCATTATCTTTCCTGATTACAGCTGTTTTCATACGTTTCTTGCCCTCACGGCATACATCCAAGAGCGGGCATACCTGACAACTTGGATTCTGGGCTTTGCAGTGATAGCGGCCAAAAAAGATCAGCCGATGATGTGTAAGTGTCCATTCCTCACGCGGCACCGCCTTCATCAGCTTCTTCTCCACTTCCAGTACGGAATCCTTCCAGCCCGCAAGTGCGAGCCGCTTGGATACCCGTTCCACATGGGTATCCACAGCAATCGCAGGTACGCCAAAAGCGTTGGACACAACGACATTCGCAGTCTTGCGGCCGACCCCCGGCAATGTTACCAGCAAGTCATGAGCCTGTGGCACTTCTCCGCCATATTGCTCTATAAGAATAGAACAAAGGCTTTGAATATGCTTAGCCTTATTGCGATACAAGCCGATACGCCGGATATCCCTCTCCAATTCCTCCAGCGGCACGGAAATATAGTCAAGAGGGGTTTTGTACTTTTGGAACAGGTCCTCGGTCACTTTGTTCACTGTTGCGTCCGTACATTGGGCTGACAGCAGCACCGCAATGGTTAGCTCAAAAGCGTTGCTGTGATTCAGCTCGCAATGCGCATCAGGAAACATGTCTCGAATCGTATCCAGAATGTGGCGGACCTCTGCAACTTTCACCGGCGTCCCCTCCACGGAGTATTTACACTCAACAAACCAGACGAGCGTATCTTCTCTGATGTAATGAAATATAAACAAGTATAACCGCTTATATTTCAAAAAAAACGTCTTGATCCAGACAATCTCCTGGATCAAGACGGTGTTTCTCACGGAAAATCACCATTGCCACTATTGTTTCACGACTTCAACTAAGACATCGTTTTTGAAATACAATATAATATTATCATTTTCTTTGAGAGATTGCACGGATAAAGTCGTGTCACCCTGGTGAATATATACACTCGAAGTGATCGCGAACTGATAATTCGTATCGCTCAGAGAAGAGCGTTTGGTTACGATCTGGTTATTTAGGCTGTCGTAACGCGAAACCGAGCGGGTAAGCTGCTTCAGTACAGTGACGATCACTGATCCGTCAGCATCTTTACGGACATCTACCCGGTCAGTTGTAGTCAGACTGCCAAGACCTGTCGTAGTGACACCGTCACGGATAATTTTTACGCCACCGCTGACTGCAATCGTCTGGGAGGTGCCTGCATAATCCTTAAGTACGAACGAACCTGCAGCTGCATCTACTGACGACACAACACCAGTATTCTGCTTGATGTACTGAAGTGATACTGGAGTGCTGCCGCTTACGGTCAGATTCACATAATCACCGACCTTCAAGTCGCCAATTTTCAGGGTTTGCCCTGCTTCATTGGTCATCGCTAAAGTCAAAGTATTCAGTTCAAGCGTTCCTCCGGACCATTTCACACCCAGCTTATTCATTGGTGCATTAAGGGTAGTGATTTCAACCTGTACTGATGAGTTCACTTTAAGCACTGAGATGACATCCTGATTGCTCGTAAGCACTGCGGTTACCGAAGAGTTAAGAGGTATTTCTGTGATGGCAGAAGATGTACGTCCGAGAATATCTATTACCTGTGGATAACCCAGAGTAAGAGTTTGCCCTCCTGCGAGCTTCAGAACAATCGTTCTGTTTGTTGTATTAATCTCGGACAGGGTTCCTGTATATTTGGTGCTGGTTTCTACCGAAAGGGCCCGCTGGCCGACAGCTTTTACATCCACCCTGCGCCCTTCGTAGAGATATATCCCCATAGTAGTCAATGATGTGGTAATGCCCTCGTCAAAAGCAAGTTTTGTCTTGTCATCAATCTGTACCAGATGTGCTTTACTTTTGCCGTCCATAACTGTCAGCAGCTTTGTCTTGCTATTAAAAGCAATTACAGTCGCACCGATAAATTCATCCAGCTGGCGGTTCAGCACTTCAATCTTCGTTACCTGATCAGAGCTGTTGAGGGTAATCTGAACATTGTCTCCACTGGTCGCATCGGCAAGCAGATCACCGATTACCGGGTTAGTAATGTTAGGTATCACAATTGTCGGCGCCGGTGATGTAGCCAGCAGCTTCACTTCGCGCGCACCGTCAGACTTTTTATAAATAATGCTTGAGCTTGTAAGCTCATAAATCGATCCCTCTACCGTTCGCTCCGTGCCCGAAGTCACTTCCACCGAACGGATGACATTGCTATTTATCGTATATTTCACAGCGGCTCCGGTCTTCAAGTCGGCTGGCAGCAGAACTGCGTTTTGCGAACTGAACAGTGTAACCCCGTCTTCCCACTTGAACGTTTCCGCAATTCCGGAAGCATTTTTGAACGTGATGCTTTTTGCTGCCTGATCCACACTTTGAATTGTCCCTGTAGTCGTTTTGTTCACAACGCCCGAGGTCACCTGAACCTTTACCAGCTTATTAGTTCCTGTGAAAGTTTCACGCAGCAAGGTAACTTTACTGTTTGCGGTAATTGCTCCGGAACTAATCGCGCTTCCATTTACATCTACAAAAGAAGTATCGGCATCATAGCTGTACTGGTCATATCCCGTAGCAGAATCAAGCCAAATCGTACTTGGAGTGATCTTGGCAAAGTTCCCTTCGACACTTACCACCTGCTGGGCAGGATCTGTCACCTCAACATAAGCTGCATTATAGGTTGCACCAATAACGGTTACTTTGGTATACGGCTGAACATCATTCAGACTGATTCTTGTGTCTGCCGTACTAGTGTAGTATGCAGTTACGGGAGTCAAATTAAAGACAGACGGTGAACCGTTGCTGTAAACGGTCATTTTCCCGTCCTTCAAGGCACTGATGCTCCCTTTGACTGTGTTGTCATACCCTATAGTGTTAAATGCTTCTGCGCGGCTGAAGAAAGTTGCCACTTGTGCACGGGTTACCGCTCCTTGTGGATCAAAGCGGTTGCCGTCAAGACCATTGGCCAGTCCCAATTCCACGGCAGTGTTCACGTAACCCCGCTTATTCGCCGAAACCTTGGCATCATCAGCGAAGCTAGTCGGCTTGCCTGATACTGCGGCCGCTTCGGAGTTTTTGCCAAGAGCACGGACCAGCAATTCAGCAATCCATTCACGTGAAGCCTTGCGGTCACCCCAGGATGTCTTTAGATTATCCGCCGACATTTCAACCGTCTTGTCCAGAAGGCCCTGCTGGAAAGCCAGCACAACAAACGGCTTAAAATAATTGGACACCTGGAAATTAGTCGGAAGCACCACGTCAGTGCCGGTATTTACTTTGTCCTCAAGCTTCATGAAGCGAAGTGCGATCAGCACAGCTTCCTGCTGGGTAACAGAGTCCCCCGCACGGAATAATCCGTTATTTCCGACAACAAGACCTTGCGCTGCCAGTTTATAGATATGTTTTTCTGCCCAGAAGCCTGTTTTTACATCGCTGAACAATCCTGGTGCAGCTGCAGGCGGCGTAGCTGTAGGTGCAGTTGTAGCTCCAGGCGTAGCTGTTGCTGTAGGCGTTGCCGTAGCTTTTGGCGTAGCTGTAGGTGCAGTTGTAGCTGCAGGCGTAGCTGTTGCTGTAGGCGTTGCCGTAGCTTTTGGTGTAGCTGTTGCTGCAGGCGTTGCCGTAGCTTTTGGTGTAGCTGTTGCTGCAGGCGTTGCCGTAGCTTTTGGTGTAGCTGTTGCTGCAGGCGTTACCGTAGCTTTTGGTGTAGCTGTTGCTGCAGGCGTTGCCGTAGCTTTTGGTGTAGCTGTTGCTGCAGGCGCAGCAGTAGCTTTAGGGGCAGCAGTAGCTGCGCTCTCAGCGAATGCAGCCCCCGCACTGCCAAGCACCATAGCGCCGGCCAGAACAGCAGATGCCGCTTTGGTGGAATAAGCTTTAATAGAGTGATTGGATCTTTTATGACCGGACAATAGGTTATTCCCCTCTCTATGCTTCATGTAAATGGTATATTAGTAATTCGGCAAACATTCCCAAAATTCCTGTACTACGTTTATAATGCGCTGTTCTCCCGGGTAATTGGATGTTCTAAATCCACATGCCCCATTAAACTTTCCACTTGCTCACCGTCTACCAGAAGCTCAACGCTTTTCACTTCTTCGAACTGGAAGAAGAGTTGAGCCAGCGCACTGATGGCCATGGATTCACCGCCTGCACCCAGTTGAGCCTCAGCCGGTTTATGAATGTCCATCACAATCTGTCCATCTGTAAGTTTAAGTGATTTAAGCTCAATACCGCTCCATAACGGGATCATATCCGCCTTATCGCTGTTTTGAAGCGTTTTGAAGGCTTCAGTATATTTCTCCGTATCGTTTGCGAAGCTAATCTTTGCTGCAGCCTTCACAAGTTCCATCTGCTGCGAATCCGTATAGTACGTGGAAATGCTCTGGCTTTGTTTGTCAACTTCAACGGGCTTATCTGTTGCAACAGGAGCATCGGTGCTAACCGGCTCGGCAGTGGCGGGTGTATTGAGCCCTCCTGCATTGCTGTTGTTACTATTGCTGTTGCTGTCTCCATTTCCGTTATTTCCTTCGGCTCCGCTAACGACTGCAGAAGAATTTTGTCCCGCTTCATCAGCCGGTGCTGCAGCCGGCTTGTCTCCGCAGCCTGATATCACTAGTAGAAGAAGTGCTGCAACCCCTGCATATGTCAGTTTTTTGTTCATCAACATTTACCCCCTCTAGATGAATACGGGCAGACAGAACTGCAAAGCCTCTTTCGCCTTCAAATCAGGCCGAAAGCTGGCTTTGCAGCTCTCATCTGCCGCTAAGTCTGCTGTTACATTCCCAGATATTCCTTGATACCACTTACCATTGATGCTGCCACATTGTTCTGCAATGTTTCCGAGAACAACAGCGATTCATCGCCTTTATTGCTTAAGTAACCTACTTCAAGTAGTACGGCAGGCATTGTCGTCTCACGAATGACGTGGAAATTGCCATACCTCACACCACGGTCGCTAAGCCCGGTCGCCTTGACAAGATACTTATGCATCACTTTCGCCAGTGCCTTGCTCGCTTCCCGCTGATAATATGTTTCTGTTCCACTTGCAGCCGATGAACCACTGCTGTTCGCATGGACGGAAATAAACAGATCGGCCTTAAGCTTATTGGCCATACCCGCACGGTCTTTTAATTCCAGGAACGTATCATCGCTGCGAGTAAGAACTACATCGATTTTATTCTCCTGTTTCAGCAGTTCTGCTGCTTTAAGAACAACGGCCAAATTAAAATTCTTCTCATATTTACCGGTAACCCCTACAGCTCCGGAATCCTTGGCGCCATGGCCGGCATCCAGTACCACCAGCTTCCGGCCGTTATTGCCGGGCTGTGTCGTCGTATCTTCTGTGCTTTGCGCATTCAGATCAACCACAACCAGCTTGGAGGAATCACCTGATACTTCAAGACTATAGTTCTTGGAAGTGTTCAAATCAATTACAAAGCGGACGGTATAAGGGCTTGTACTGTACAAAGAATAACGTACACCTGATACATCCGGGTAATCCGTTACAGCAAGTTTGCCATTCAGGTTGGGGTCAAGTTCTTGTCCACTTCCGAACACATCCGAGAACGTGGCATTTGGCAGATCGACAACAATCCGGTCCGGCCCTGTCATCTTCGTTATATTCGGCGCGGAGCTGCCATCCATTGCAATGGTCAGACGGTTCTGGCTGAAGCTGATGCCATTCACCATTGTCAGGCCGCTTGTCGACTCTGCCGGAGGAACAACGACGGTTGATCCACCGTCACCAGAACTTCCCTCTGAACCGGTGTTATTACCGCCAGTTTCCGGGGTAATAATGTTTACAGTCTTCTGGGCGTTATCCCAGGTGACAGTAAGGCCAAACTGCTCGCTGACAAACCGGATCGGTACGAGTGTAGTACCTGCGCGCGCTACTGGCGCCGCCGTAAGAATCACGGTTTTGTCATCAACGGAAGCCGCCGTTTGATCCACGATCAGTTTGATCGTCTTGCCCAGCTGTTCAATTGTAACCGTCTTGCTCTTCTGATCCCAATCTACCTTATAGCCAAGGTTTTCGGCGATCATTCTTAGCGGCACCATAACTGAGTTCTTTACATTTTCGACCGGCGCATCCTGCCCTGCTGTCAGCTCCTGGCCATCCAGATAGATCTTATTCCCGGCAGCAGCATGTCCATGCTCCGGTAATACCAGTACAAAGAGCAGCAGCAACAGCGTAAAAGCAAATTTCTTCATTCTTCACCTCTAAGAATCTAGTATTCCGCCAGAGAACGGCGTTCATGATGATCTCGCCATTGACAACCCTCGACATTGATTAGACGCTGGTATCCGCTAAAAGTTGCGAATAAATCCCATTAAAAAGCTAGTAATTCCGCGCCCTATTAACAAGATTCTATATCTATAATCCCAAATATTCCTTAATTCCGGCTACGATTTCCCTAGCCAGCCTGTCTTGAAGCTGGCCATCATACATGCCCGCCTCATTCCCCTGATTGGTAAGATAACCTACCTCCAGCAGCACTGCCGGCATTGTAGTTTCTCTTGTAACATGCAGACTTTTGCTCCTGATCCCGTTGTCCTTGAAGCCTGTTCCCGCGACCAGATGCTTGTGGAGGACCTGGGCGAGCGGCAGACTTTCAGTACGGGAATAGTAGGTCTCACTGCCATTGATCTTTTCCCTGTTGGGATATTTGAGGTCCAGCGAGTTTCCATGCACTGAAATAAACAGGTTCGCTTGATTTGCTTCAGCAATTACGACCCGGTCCTGCAGACCGAGTGTACTGTCATCTGTGCGGGTAAACACTACGTCGACCAGACCTTCCTGCAGAAGCAGTGCCCCAACCTTATTCACAACTGAGAGATTGAAGTTTTTCTCCAGCTTCCCTGTCAGGCTTACGGCTCCAGATTGTTTACCGCCGTGTCCTGCGTCGAGAACGACAACCGGCTTGCCTGTGATTCCCGGTCCTACGGTAGTACTGCCTCCATTAGCCACTACATTTAAATCAATTGTAACCAGCCCGGTGCTGTCGTCAGTACTTACCTGATATGGCTGTGTTCCGATCGTTTGAATAACGAACCTTACGGTAGAGGGATTGGAACTGAACAGCGCATAACGGACTTCCGAAATCAATGGGTAACCGGTAACATCCAGCTTACCTTGCGGACTGCCGTTAGGGGCTGTGCCAGGCAGACTGCCAACGAAATCCGCCGCGAACGAGGTATTCGGGAAATCAACCACAATCCGGTCAGGGCCACTCATCTTGGTAACAGTAGGCTTGGCTCCACCCGTGGCGGAAACGATCAAACGATTTTCGCTGAACACCGCCCCCATGATCTGAGGCGACGTAACTATCGTACCGCCGCTGCCGGGGATCGGCGTTGGTGTTGGGCCTGCGGTTCCTGTCACGATCTCTCCCTCTGATCCAGTTTCATTCGGGACAGGGGTTGGACTTGGACTCAAAACAGGCGCCGGTGTTGAACTGGCGGACGGCGCTGGAGTTGCTGAAATGTCCGTACCGCTTGTAGAACCGCCGCTTAAATAGACAGTTTTGTCGCTGTTGTCCCAGCCCACGATAAGCCCAAATTGCTCACTTACAAATCGGATAGGCACTAGTACAGTTCCATTATTCTGCTTGGGTGCCGCATTTAGAGCTAGTGTAGCTCCATCGGCTTCAGCCGTTTTGCTTCCTACGGCCAGCAGTACGCTTCTGCCATCCTGTTGAACGGTTACTTTACGCGACTTCGGCTCCCAGTCGACTTTGAACCCCAGATTCTCCACAACTACCCGAATAGGAATCATAACGCTTCCATCGACGTATTCAATTTTGGCGCCTTTGGGCATTGTCAGCTCCTGATTATCCATAATAATCTTGCCTGTCCCGCTTCCGGCGGCGGCAGCTTCATGGCCGGCGAATGATAGCAGTAACAGTGGCAGCAGCAGCAAAAATAACACCCGTTGTCCGGCTCTTCTCATCCTTTCTTTTCCTCTCCTTCTGGTAAATGATAGATACATAGATAAGATTAAGACGACAGAAATCTCCAAAAGTTGCCTTCTGCGGCAATGAATATATCGATTATAGCAAAAAAACTTCTATTTCCGACACCCGGAAATAGAAGTTTTGTGTAAAATTTGTAAAGATTACGTATTCTTCAGGAATAAAACTCCGTTTTCCCTGTGACCGGATGTGCTCTTTACATCGCTTACGAAAACAGCTTTGCCGCGTGGCGCTCCTCGTAGGCGGCGATTTCATCCGCATGCTGAAGTGTCAGCCCGATATCATCGAGCCCCTGCAGCAGGAACTGGCGGCGGTGCTCATCCAGCTCAAAGCTGATCAACAGTCCGTATTCATCGTTAAGCGTGTTGTTCTCAAGGTCAACCGTCAGGTTGTATCCTTCATGGGCTGCCGTACGGCTGAACAGCTCATCGACCTGCGATTCCGACAGCTTGATCGGAAGAATCCCGTTCTTGAAGCAGTTGTTATAAAAAATATCTGCATAAGAAGGGGCAATTACTACTTTGAAGCCATAGTCCATGATCGCCCACGGCGCATGCTCCCGGGAGGAGCCGCAGCCGAAGTTAGCCCGCGAAATCAATACAGATGCGCCTTTATAGCGCGGTTTGTTCATCTCAAAAGCGGCATTGTCATTACCCGCTTCGTCAAAACGCCATTCGTAAAAAAGAAATTGTCCAAATCCAGTCCGTTCAATCCGTTTCAAAAACTGCTTTGGAATAATAGCATCCGTATCTACATTTACCCGGTCAACCGGGGCAACGATTCCTGTTAATTTCTTAAAAGCTTCCATTGTTGTATCCTCCCGCTCTCTCTACGATTTCTATGAATTGACGGCTTCCGTCTTGTAGTTCCAGTCGCGGACGTCGGTGAAACGCCCCTTGATTGCAGCAGCCGCAGCCATTGCCGGGGATACGAGATGCGTACGTCCGCCGCGTCCCTGGCGTCCTTCAAAGTTGCGGTTCGAGGTCGATGCGCAGCGTTGTCCAGGCTGAAGTACATCCGGGTTCATCGCCAGGCACATGCTGCAGCCTGCTTCGCGCCATTCAAAACCAGCTTCCGTAAACACTACATCGAGACCTTCCTTCTCCGCCTGCAGCTTCACGCGTCCGGAGCCCGGTACAACAATTGCCGTAACCTTGTCGGATACCTTGTGTCCTTTGGCTACCTCGGCAGCAGCACGCAAATCCTCAATCCGGCCATTCGTGCAGGAACCGATAAAGACATAATCAATCGGAATCTCCGAAATAGGTGTGCCTGGTGCCAGATCCATATATTCAAGCGCTTTTTCAGCGGCTTTACGTTCATTTTCAGTCGAGAAATCAGCAGGGTTCGGCACACTGGAATTGATGTCTGTGCCCATGCCCGGGCTAGTTCCCCAGGTCACTTGCGGAATCAAAGATTCCACATCGAACTCAACAATTGTGTCATATTCTGCACCTTCATCGCTTACAAGGCCTTTCCAAGTTTCAACGGCAGCATCATAAGCGGCACCCTGAGGGACATATTGGCGATCACGCAGGTAGTTGAAGGTAGTTTCATCAGGAGCGATCAGACCCGCTCTTGCCCCGCCTTCGATCGACATATTGCAGACGGTCATGCGTTCCTCCATCGACAGCTCACGGATGGATTCGCCCGTGTATTCAATAACATAGCCTGTTGCAAAATCAGTGCCGTATTTGGCAATGACACCGAGAATCATATCCTTGGCAGTCACTCCAGGATTACGTTTGCCGATGAAGCGGACTTCCATCGTTTTGGCTTTGGATTGCTGCAAGCACTGGGTAGCCAGAACATGCTCAACTTCACTTGTGCCAATACCAAAGGCCAGTGCGCCGAATGCTCCGTGCGTGGAAGTGTGGCTGTCGCCGCAGACGATGGTTTTGCCGGGATGTGTCAGGCCGATTTCCGGGCCCATAACATGCACGACACCCTGATCGATATCGTTCAGGTCGAACAATCTGACTCCAAAATCACGGCAATTCTGCGACAGCGTGTCAATCTGCTGTTTGGAGATCGGATCTGTAATGTTGTAACGGTCTTTCGTAGGAACGTTATGATCCATGGTAGCAAAAGTAAGGCCGGGACGGCGGACTTGGCGTCCGCTGAGACGGAGACCTTCGAAGGCCTGTGGAGAGGTAACTTCGTGCACCAGATGCAGATCAATATAAATAATGCTAGGCTTACCTTCCTCTTGATGGATTACGTGATTGTCCCAAATTTTCTCAAACATTGTCTTCTTGCTCATGTCTTCACCTCATATAGTAGAATCGTTCAATGGAAGAGAGTGTGGAGTCCCTCTTGAATGATCTAAATATAACATCGCCCCGTTTATAATTCCAAGATATGATTTCTATAGAACTGATAGGCTGCGTCTATAAGCTGTGATGAGGTGAGTTGGTATACCCCTTGTTACATAAGGGTTTACGTAATTCATGTTTATGCTCGTTTGGGGCTGGTTGGGATTAGCCAATAAGGTAGGCGACTGGTATCCCGTATCCGTACCAGGAGCGGTAATGATTTACCGTTATTCGTGGTTTAACAACATCGATGAAGGATACGCCGGGGAGCCTCCGGTGCTGGTGATCGAACGCAAGCCAGAGTTTATGGGGCAGAACAATGGGTAAGGAAAGTTTTCCTGAGCCTAAACCGGAGTATCAGATTTCGAGTCGGTCATGAGCCGCTTCCAGTCGCGCCGGGCTGACAAGATTCAGCAGCTCACAGCCGCACTGCCGGCCTATTAAGCTATCTTTGATATCCTGCAATACAAAGGTAAGGATCTGCGGAGATTGGCGGAATCCACCATTCGGCACAGGTACAGACTTTTTTACAGGAGCACCCGCGCATAGAGTTTGTTTATTTGCCAAAGTACTCGCCCGAACTCAATCTTATTGAAGGATTGTGGAAGTGGCTCAAAATAGACGTTGTCCACAATGTGTTTTACAAGAAGTTTTACCATATTCGCATCAATGTCGCAGCGTTTATGAAGCGTGTCAATTCCGAGCCAATGAACGTTATTAATCGGCTTTACATTCGTCTGTAATTCAAAAATTCAATCTATATAGTGGTAAAAATCTGGAGACCAAGGCGAACGCTATCGCTTTTCCACAATCGTTCCGTCCTCTCCGCTGTTTAAGTGGGAATCGTAGTTACAATCTTTCTAAATATCATAAAAAAGAAACCTTTCTTTGGTAAAATGGAAGTGCAACCAACCATTTTAAATCAAGGAGAGGTTTCTTTAGTACATTCAATAGTTCATAGTCCTAAAATGCTCACCAAACTCATCATTTACACCTATACCCAGCGAACCTATTCGGCTCGTCAAATGGCCAAAGCGGTACGGAAGAACGATCCCTTCATGTGGCTGAGCCGGACGGCAACGTCCAGACTTCCGCACGATCAACCGTTTCCGTTCCTAGTGGATTCCTGCTTCGAGGGATGGAAAAGCGGCTGTCCCATAAATGAGTCAGTCCTTCTTTTCAAGCTTGGATGATTTTACGACCTGCTATTTTTTCGCCATGAGGTTTGCCCCAACAGATCTCGCATGGTGGACATGAATTCTTCTTCCGATGACGACCATCTCAGCTTAGCCATCTCTTCCGCAGCCGTACCAGCAGGATATCGCAGCCGGTCAGTCTCGTCACAAGCGGCATTGTATACCAGAGCGGCAACCTGGTCTTCCTCTGCATCTTCAAAAGGATAGTGGTTTATCATCGAATTCATCATTTGATCAAAATATGACTTGTATTCAACAGGAATGGGCGTATTCAGGGTTGCTGTGTGGCTCGACGTGAAGTTCGTGTTCCGCATGGCTCCCGGTTCTACAAGTTTAATCGAGATATTTTGCGATTCAAGTTCGTAAGAAAGTGATTCCGAGAGTCCTTCGATTGTATGTTTCGTCGCGGTATAAATCGAAAGCAACGGGGATGCTGCATATCCGACCGACGAACAGACATTCACAATGCTTCCGCCACCTTGCTTGCGCAGATGCGGCGTAATGGCTTGAATCACATTCATAACGCCAAATACATTGGTTTCAAATATCTCACGAATTAGCTCCATGGGTGTCGCTTCAAAAATAGAGAGAGTAGTGATCCCGGCATTGTTCACAACAGCGTCTATTTGACCAAATCTGGAGATCCCTGCCGAAATCGCCGCCTCGATGCTCACTGGGCTGGTAACGTCAAGTGCCGTCACCAAGAATTTTTCAGGATTACCCTCTGCGATACGCTCGTCCGGTTTACGCATCGTCGCGATAACATTCCATCCCTCGTCTGCAAACTTTTTGGCTGAAATATAACCTAAACCTGTTGAACAGCCCCGCCAGAAAGTCTGTATCGCTCTCTAAAACTTTCTATGTGTCGTTCACGCTAGACCAATCTAAATTCAAATTCGTCTCTCATATAGTAAGCATCTGCGATCTTCACACTTTCCCGACTTAATTTCCGGACTGGTCCGCCATAACGTTCACTCCCATGAAGACTGATAAATCCTTTAAACGTTTCCGTTGTTACTCATTAAGCGTATATAAGGCCTTCGTAAGTAAACTCATCAAATTTTCTATATCATAAAAGTCTCCAATAAAAAATGCTTTTATCTTATGAACTGGAGATTCAAAAGTTCTTGTCGAAAAATCGTAACATAGAAAAATAACCCAATCGGCGATGGTCTGTTATCCTTAAGTTCTCACACTAAAAGGAAGGACCACTGAATGGGTTACGAACAAATGTGTACCTCATTTCCGAGCGATGTACCATACCTATGCTCAAAACATAAAATGAACTGTTACTTCCCTTCCGTTCCTGCTTTTCCAGACAGGCTACGTTCGAGTTTGTAGTTTTCATCATCGGCTTTATGCTATGCTCCGACCATCTGAGTTTGACTTCTGTTATTCGGGATCTCTCCCTGAGTGGCCGTTGCTATGAAACGCTCCTTCACTTCTTTCGTTCTTCAGCCTGGTCTTTGCCCTCCTTGCGGCAGACATGGCTTTAGGTCGTTCGCCGGGCTTCTTAGAGCTGTAGAAGTTTTCACTGTCCAGTTTAAATACAATCCGTAAAAAATAATCTTACATCAACATCCCACCATCAACATTTATAACCTGACCGGTAATATATCTAGACCTATCGGAAACCAGAAACAAGACACAGTCAGCCACATCATCAGGAGTTCCATATGATTTGACTGGAATCCTCGACAACATTTCTTTAGATACTTCATCAGAAAGTGTATGAGTCATATCAGTAGAAATATATCCTGGGGCAATAGCATTTACAGTTATACCCCTCTCAGCCAATTCTTTCGCAGCAGTTTTTGTAAGAGCTATCATACCAGCTTTTGAAGCAGAATAGTTTGCCTGTCCAGCATTCCCCATAAGTCCCACTACACTAGCGATATTTACGATTCTACCCGACTTGTTCTTTAACATACGTTTTGAAACATGTTTGATACAGTTAAATGCTCCTGTCAGGTTTATTCCCAATACTAAATCCCAATCCTCCTTTTTCATCATTAACAATCCAGCATCACGTATTACACCCGCATTATTAACTAAAATATCTATTTTATTAAATGTCTTTATCACGGCTTTAACTACCTCTTTTGTTGATTCCTCACTAGATACATCATGCTTTAATCCTAAAGTCTCAATACTATAAGTCTTTGCTATTTCATTTGCAGTCTGTTTTGCTAACTCTTCATTTGTACCCGTTATAACGACTTTCGCCTTCTCTTCTGCCAATCTTTGTGCCATTGCACGACCGAGTCCACGTGTTCCCCCCGTTATTATCGCTACTTTATCCTTTAAACCTAAATCAGCCATAATTAATCTCCTCCTATTTATTCAGTTATGAACCAGTTGATTAATGTTATTTAAAATGAGAACCAATCCTATAGTGGCCGCTAAAATATAAACCAGTAATAACTGATATGATTATGCCTACAAATAAACTCCAAAAAGCAAAGTTAACGATAGCACTCACATTCTTTATATGAGAATCCACTAATACATCAACACTTACGTTCTCTTTATAATACTTAAGCAACTTATTAATTCTGCTTTGCCTACACCTCAATATTTTAAATACAAACTAAATGTAAATATAACTCATCTGGAACATTATGTATGTGACGATAAGGAAAATTATCCCTAACGCAAAGAAAATACCCCACCAATACAGGCAGGGCACGATACCTCCGTTACAACTCTTTTGTCGTTACTAGAAACAATGTGTAAATACTATTCAGCAGAATATTCATCTACACTGAACGTAAGAATCTTATCGAAGATCACATAATCTTTGCGGCTTGTAAACGGGCCCTTGTTATTGTTGTGCTTATCAATGGCATAAGATGCTGTTCCTGAACCGGCTTGCTTATTTTCGTACCATGCAATGAAGGAATTCACTTCTTGCAATACCATGTAGTTGTTAACATTGATACAACGTTGAAGACCCGTCGAGTTCTATACATACTGCATCATCATAAAAATCATATGTGAAAAGATTCTTTGCAGAAAATGGACTTCTCTCCGAATCACAACTTATATCTGTTTCCGGCGCAATCCACGTTTCTATTTGTCCCCCAGTACATTTTTTAGTCCCATTATCTAATGGGCCGGTGTATATCAATACATTAATTCTAGGTGGTCTTTCTTCCCCTCTATAGATTCCCGATCTCCACCCCTTTGTAGTTACTTTATAGCTTATAGTAACCTGAGTATTTACGGGAATATTATCATCGTCACTAACAATCCTTTTAATTGTAACATTTGTATCCTCAAAGACAGCTAACAGGGTACCATCATTTGATACCCAGTTTACATCTCCAAATACGAATTCTTTTGTTATTAACGATTTTTCAATTATGCATACAGCACTATGCAATTCACCAGTAGTACTTAAAGCTTTTTGAATATAAGACATTGGGTTCATTGCTCCTTTTTTTCTTATCTTAATTTCATTTTATTGTTTCGCCAAAATAAATAAATATTCACGAACACATTTTAGGATAATTCAGGAATCCTATGGCCGCCGTATAAACAGTGGTAACGATATTTTTGATATGATTGAGCATTCCCCCTGCTCCCTTCCTCAACGTAAAAACCCCCGGAGAGCGTCCGAGGGCAAAATAAAAGACACGCCTATTGAGACGTGCCTTTGCTGCGCAGTATGGTCCTTATGAATTTTGGAAAATTATTACTTATAGCTTTCATTTGCTAAAATAATAACTTGTTCCTCATTGGAGGACTTCCCTATTTGTTTCGTATTTTCAACCAATCGAAAAATATTATCACAACATTGCTTAGCACCCATTACTAATAAAGGAACACCAATAAAATCAATTTTTAATCCTCTTGAGAAGAACCCTCCGATTGACATCGGGATAGGCACCGTGGGTGAAGTATTAGAGAATATTATTTTTTCTTTAAAATGATGTTTACTTTCAAGTAATAAGCTTAAGTCTCTTAATGCTGGGACTACAAGTTTTGATGACTTCCTACCGATTGTATAAACGGAGTCTCCATTTTCATCAATTCCGTGAAAAATAATCTTACCAAAATCATTTTTCGTCAACTTATTGAAAAATTTAACATTCAATATTTCCTCAGTAGTTAATTTTCTCTCAGACTGAGTAATTTGTTTTAAATGATAAGCTGCTGCCAAAGCTGTTGTATGTGTCCCACCATAATCATTATAGATATAAATCATAATATCATCCTTCATATTTTTTCTATTATGATTATATCCATTTTTTTATGATGTAATTCGTTTAATTAATTTTAAACCCTAATTACACAGTATGGTCCTACTTCCCTTCATAATACCCTATTTAATTAAATAGACATTGTTATACTCTTCATATTCAATTTTTTTCATTTGTAAAATTCATTCCTTCTAACTGTGTGTGACATTGCAATTAGTTGATAGGGTTTCACCTTCATTACAATTCATTTTAGTCATAAACCTATCATCGTATGATCTCTGAGGGCAAAATAAAAACGCCTTAAATCGGCGCTGTGCAGGTTTGCTTCTCACTAAGTTGATTCTTTCAACTTTTCTTTTGGTTCCGGTTCTTCTTTAGGTTGTATCGCGGCCAACATTTCACCGACTGCATGATCAACCTTCTGCAAGATCTCAAGTTGTCGCCCTGGATAGAGACTGCATATCCACACGAAATGGAGCTTCGTCGAATTCTGTATGCCCTGCAGCTATACCATGAGTGTTTATTTGGGTAACGTCATTGCCGCTTCCGATTAACATCGAAACAAAGGAACCAAACTGACCATAAACAGTCTCTGCAACCAATCCACGCGCTGTAAGTGCAGCACGGACTGTATTCCATGCATCGGTTGAAATCCCTATGCCTTTAGAGGTAAATCTAACCTGCTCTAAAGGATTTGTTTTTTCTTGTGCTACTATCCCACCTTCAGGTGGATAGATTAGCTCCGATTTCGAGTTGTTGATGTCGTGGACGGCTTGCCGAGCGAATTCCTCAAAAGCCGCTGTTCGTATCCGTCCACCGCTAAATAGGTTCTCAACGGTATTCTTGCTTTTCTCCAGCTCAGTTTGTATATCTCTTTCGTCACGCAGCATGACGTTAGCTACATACTCAGTTAATTCTATGATCCTGATAGGTTAGGCCTATAAGCTAATGATTTGACCGGACAAGTAAATAGCACATCATGTACTTTCGCAGAGTATTGTAGAATACACCTTCTTCTGGCCAGGTACCCAACCTATATTAAGCAGACTTACTATAGGTTATACTTATAAGCAATCATGTTCATTCAAGGAGCTTACTAATGGAACTAAGACAATTACAATATGCACTGCAAATCGCGGCGGAACGGAACTTCTCCCGTGCTGCGGATAAACTGCATATCGCCCAGCCCTCGCTCAGCCAGCAGTTGTCCAAGCTGGAGAAAGAGCTTGGGGTCATGCTGTTTCAGCGCAATACTAGCTCGGTAGAGCTTACCCATGCCGGGCACAAGTTTGTGGAACAGGCAGGAGCGATTATCGACGCCGTGGAGCTGCTGCGCCAGGAAATGTCTGATATTTCCCAGCTTCGTACGGGAAGCGTGGTGGTAGGCAGCATGCCGATCACCGGAGCACATCTGCTGCCCCATGTACTACCTGTGTTCAAGCGGAAATATGCCGATGTGGAAATTACACTGCTTGAGGATTCTTCAATGAATCTTGAGAAACTGACTGCAAGCGGCCAGACTGATCTCAGCCTGCTTTCGCTCCCGCTGGAAATCCCCACTCTTGCTTACGAGGTGCTTGGTGAAGAACGGATTGATCTGGCCGTGCCGCCGGAGCATCCTTTGGCTTCCCGAAGCACAAAGGGTACACGCACCTCTCTCGAAGAATTAAAGGATGAGCCGTTCATCGTGCTTAAAGAAGGCCAGGGGTTCCGCAAAATGACGGTGGAGCTATGCCGCGAAGCCGGATTTGAGCCGCGCATTGTGTTTGAAAGCAACAATATGGAGACGGTTCAATCCCTCGTAGCTACCGGAATGGGCGTTACACTCGTGCCACACTTTATCGCCCGTGCCCCGCGCAGCGAATTTGTGCCCGTCTATCTGCCGCTGGCCGAACCTGTGCCAAGCCGCACCCTGGTGATCGCGTACCGCAGGGGCCGCTATTTGTCCAAAGCCGCAGAAGCCTTCATCGGCACTTTCAAAGCAACCGTTGCCGGTCTCACGGATGAGTAGTACAGAACAAAATGATTATTGTGTCGCCTGTAATTAAAAATGCCCTTTCGGCTCCGGCAAAGGAAACGAAAGGGCATTTTTTGTATTCAAGTATGAATAAGATCCTATCTTCAAGTCAGCTCAATACGAGCCACCCGCTATTTGCGCAAATTATGCTGGGTTATCAAACGGTTCTGATCATCCGTCATACGGGCTGTGCTCTCATCGAACGGTCCCTTTGTTCTAGAATCACCGGCTTTTTCCTCTACAAATTCCCGAATGGCCTTATTCTGAAAATTCTCGCGGAGGATAAACATAATATTTGGAACTCCAGCCATTCCCGAAAAATATTAGTTCGTTCTCCCTTTGCAAACCGCACTTTGCCGTGGTATTCTAAATGTCAAATAGTGAAACGTGCAGACGGGACCAGTAAGAAAATGTCTCTATCCGCGAGCAGAGAGTAAATTCCGGCAGGCTGAGAGAATTTACCGCGGTTGTCATTTCTGAATCCTACCCCCGAGCGGCCTGCCCCTGCAGGACGGAAACTCCCGTTATGAGAATGAAGTCGGATGAACCCTCATCAATGAAGGTGGTACCGCGGAAGTAATCAATGCTTTCGTCCTTTGCTAAGTCTTAGGATGGGGGCTTTTTGTCGTTTTCCGGGCTATCTATATTATTTTGTGAAGGAAGTGAAGAACAATGACGACACGAATCGTAGTCAAAATCGGCAGCAGCTCACTTACCGGTCCGGAGGGCGGGTTAAACCGCTCCGCCGTGGCCTTCTTCGCTGCCGAGATTGCCGCACTCCGGCAGGCTGGCTGCGAGGTCCTGCTAGTAACCTCCGGCGCTGTAGCGGCCGGATTCCGCGGCATCGGCTACCCGTCCCGTCCGAAGCTTCTGCATGAGAAGCAGGCAGCGGCGGCGGTTGGACAGGTCCTGCTGATGCAGGCGTACCAGGAAGCCTTCGCGCAGCATGGAATACCAACTGCACAGATCCTGCTGACCCGCACCGATTTCTGCAGCAGGCGGGCGATGAACAACGCCTTAATGACGGTGGAAGAGCTGCTCCGCCAGGGTGCCGTACCGGTATTTAATGAGAACGACACCGTGTCTGTCGACGAGCTGAAATTCGGCGACAACGACACTCTCTCCGCTCTAGTTGCCAACCTGCTGAAGGCAACGCGTCTGCTCGTCCTCACGGATATGGACGGATTATACAGTGGAGACCCGCGCAAGCATCCTGATGCCGTTCGTTACCGGCAAGTGGAGGAAATTACGCCGGAGATTTATGCTATCGCGGGCGGTGCAGGTTCAAGTGTAGGGACAGGCGGCATGCGCTCGAAAATTGATGCCGCCAAGATTGCAACCCGCGGCGGAGTGCCGGTATTTATCGGCAGAGCCACCGAACCCGGCGATCTGGAGCTGGCAGCAACAGGCGACGGCAAAGGTACGTATTTTGCCACCACGCTCTCTTCTCTGCCCGTCAAAAAACAGTGGCTCGGCTTCATGTCCACGCCGCTCGGTTCCCTCTATGTGGACGACGGAGCCGTTGAAGCACTGCTTCACGGGGGCCACAGTCTGCTTCCCGTAGGGGTCAAGCGGATCGAAGGAAGCTTCCACTCCGGCGACGTTGTAGAAGTACTCGGTCCAGACGCCATGCTGCTGGGACGGGGCATTGTGAATTATGATGACGCCCAGCTCCGCAGCATTCAGGGGCTTCCCAGCCGTGAGATTGTGCCGAAGCTGGGCGAAGTACACAGGCTTGAGGTCATCCACCGTGATGAATGGATTACTTTACGGTAACATCCGGGTTGATGATTGACCCTAAGTAAGTCAACAATATGTTGATTCAGACTTAATAAAAGACGTTTCGTACGATTGGCTAATAAAACTTTAGGAGGAACGGATATGAGTGAAGTCGTGAATAAAGCCACATTGGCCAAAGAAACTACCGGTGTACTGGCAAGCCTGACTACCGGTCAAAAAAATGAAGCGCTGCTTGTAATGGCGGAGGCCCTGCGCCGCGAAGCACAAGCCATAATTGCCGCTAACGGCGAAGATCTGGAACGCGGCCGGCTGGCCGGCACTCCAGAGTCGATGCTTGACCGGCTGGCCCTTGATGTCGGACGGATCAACAGCATCGCAGAAGGTCTGCAGCAAATCTCCGTTCTGCCCGATCCTATCGGCGACACGCTGGAAACCATCAACCGTCCGAACGGTCTCTCCATTGAGAAAATCCGCGTACCTCTCGGCGTGATCGGGATTATATACGAAGCCCGTCCCAATGTTACCGTAGATGCGGCCGGTCTCTGCCTTAAGACAGGCAATGCCGTAGTTTTGCGGGGCGGCTCTTCCGCCCTGTCCTCGAACCGCAAAATTGTTGAAGTGCTGCATGCCGCGTTGGCACAAACCGCGGTGCCGCCTGGTGCACTGCAGCTGATTGAGGACCCAAACCGTTCCTCCGTCGATGAGATGCTCAAACTTAACGGGCTGCTGGATGTCATTATCCCGCGCGGCGGAAGTTCATTGATCCAGAATGTTGTGCTCAACGCTACTGTTCCGGTAATTGAAACAGGTGCGGGTATATGCCATACTTATCTCGACGCAAGCGCCCGTCCTGATATGGCAGAGCAAATCAGCCTGAACGCCAAAGCCCAGCGCCCGTCCGTATGCAATTCCATGGAGACGCTGCTCGTTCATCGCGACTATGCCGTACAATATTTACCTTCCCTTGCGGAATCCTTCCGCACAGCTTCTGTAGAATTACGCGGTTGTCCGGAAACGGTTGCCCTTGTACCTTGGGCACTGCCGGTTACTGCAGAGGATTATGCGACAGAATACAATGATTATATTCTTAACGTCCGGATAGTCAGCGGACTGGATGAAGCGCTGCGGCATATCGCCGAGTTCAGCACCAAACATTCCGAGTGTATTGTAACCGAAGAAACTGAACATGCAGCCCGCTTCCTGCAGGAAGTGGACGCAGCAGCTGTATACCATAATGCTTCGACCCGTTTCACAGACGGATTTGAATTTGGATTCGGCGCCGAAATCGGAATTAGCACCCAGAAGCTGCACGCCCGCGGCCCGATGGGCCTGCCCGCGCTCACTTCATGCAAATATAAAATATATGGCTCCGGCCAAATCCGGAGTTAGTACAAAGAACAAGGGGGACTTTTTAGCTATGTGTCAGCAACCCGCAATTCCACTAATCAATCATAAAATTGTTTTTTATGGCGCAGGCTCAATGTCAGAAGCAATTGTCCGGGGCATGATTGCCCGCAATGTCATTGATTCCAACAATATCGTTATGCTGAACCGCAGCAGCAACGAGCGTTTGGCTGAGCTGCGCAGCCGTTACGGCGTGCTTGGCTGCAATGATCCGGAACAAAAAATGGAACATCTGCGGACAGCTCCAGTCATAGTCCTGGCGATGAAGCCCAAGGACGCTGCCGAAGCGCTGCGCGTATTAGGACCTGTGCTCTCACCGGATCAGCTGGTGATCTCCGTAATTGCCGGTTTGACCGTCCGCACGATTCATGGCCTGTTAGGCACCCCTCAGCCTGTTGTGCGTACGATGCCCAACACTTCCAGTTCCATTGGCCTTGGAGCGACGGGAATTGTGTATTCCAAAGAAGTTAATGAAGAAGGACGCCGTACGGCGCTCAACATCTTTGAATCCGTTGGTATTACGGCTGTGATTGAGGAAGAACGAATGGAGACCTTAACCGGAATTTCCGGCAGCGGTCCGGCTTATATCTATTACATGATGGAAGCGATGATCGCTGCCGGCATCCGCGGCGGACTTCCACCGCAGCAAAGCACTGAGCTGACCGTGCAGACTGTCCTCGGCGCTGCGCGCATGGTGCAGCAGACAGGTGAGGAACCGGCAGCACTGCGCAAGAAGGTCACTTCCCCAAACGGCTCAACGCAAGCAGCCATTGAGGTGCTCGAAAAGGCCGATTTCTTCGAATCGGTCATAGCCGCAGTTAACCGCTGTGCAGAACGCTCACGCGAGATGGGTGTTGCGCTGGAGAAGGAACTGTCCTAAACTCCAGCCTGTGCAACTCAGGATCGCACAGAAGCCCGCAGCCACTTCCTCACGGAATGGCGCGGGCTTCTTATTATTCAGCTTTTCGAACCTCATCCTCGCTTCGATTGTTGCAAACAACAAAAAAGAACCCTGCTGCTTTATTCCCAGCAACAGGGTTCTTCCGTTTGTGCCGCTATCTTCCACCACTGCGGAACTTCTGTGTATAGTTCTTAACATCCTCGGCGTTTTTCACACGGTTGCGGGCCCATTCCAGCAAAATGCGGTCAATATAGCGGAAATGAACCTTCCCGGCGAATACCGATTCCTTTAAGGCAAGCAGAATCAGCTCTTCCGGGTACCGGTCCTGATCCACCCAGCCGGAGATTGTTTCACATTCCATCGGAGAGAGTGGACGGCCGAATTCCTTCTCGAAGATACTGAACAGACTGCGGCTCTCCTCAGCGGCCTTGCCGGGTACAGCGACAGCCGTTCTGCCGTATCCCCCGTCCAGAACGGGAAAACCGGTAGTAAAGCGGGCTGCCTCCCGTGAAGGAGCCGTGCCAGCGTTCTTATCCTCTGAAGCCTCTTTCGCAGCTTCAGCCAGATAAGCACCAAGCTTTGTATACATTCCAGAGAAGTTGTAGCGCTCATAATGGATATCTCTCAGCTCATCATTATCTTCGTCGATGCTGATAAACCCTTCCTTCATGAGCTTCTGCAGTTCTCCCGCTATGACAGCGATACTTCGGCCTGTTACAGCTTGCAGTTCCTCCAGCGAAGGAAAGTCGATCCCCTCTACCTGCCGGAACGACAGAAGGTGAATCAGCAGCATCGCCTCACTGCCGCTGAGATTCAGCTTCCGGTAATGCTTCAAGAGTGCATAAGGAATGATGGCCATTCCGTTCTGAAGACCAGCAGCCATTCCTTCGCCCCATGTACTCCATCCTTTGCCGTCCATGCACCAGCCCCCTTTATGCCCTTACGGGTAGAGACGGTACAGCGTACGAGGGAACGGTATCGTTTCTCGCACATGATCTAGACCACAAATCCAGGCCACTGTGCGTTCGAGTCCAAGACCGAAGCCGGAGTGCGGCACTGAACCGTAGGTGCGCAGATCCATGTACCATTTATAGCTATCCATCGAAAGATTATGTTCTTTGAAACGTTCCTCCAGCAATGCCGGATCGTCGATCCGCTGCGATCCGCCGATAATCTCCCCGTAACCTTCCGGAGCAATCATATCCGCACAGAGTACAACTTCAGGACGCTCAGGATGCGGCTTCATGTAGAAAGCCTTGAACGAAGCCGGATAATGCGTAATAAAGACAGGTTTGTCATTGGCTTCAGCAATTGCAGTTTCATGCGGCGCACCAAAATCGTCGCCCCAGGCAATTTCATGACCATTATCGTTCAGGAACTTAATCGCATCATCATAAGTAATACGCGGGAACGGCGCTTTGATATTCTCCAGCTTGGAGACATCGCGGCCTACCGCTTCCAGCTCAGCACGACAGTTGGTCAGTACCGATTGTACGATAAAGCTGATGAATTCTTCCTGAACTTTCAGACTTTCTTCGTGATCCGTGAAAGCCATCTCCGGCTCGATCATCCAGAACTCGATCAAGTGGCGGCGGGTCTTTGATTTCTCAGCACGGAAGGTAGGACCGAAGGAATACACGCGGCCCAGCGCCATTGCTGCAGCTTCCATGTAAAGCTGGCCACTCTGCGTCAAATAGGCATCCTCATCAAAATATTTCGTGTGGAACAGGTTGGTGGTGCCCTCAGCCGATGTCGGTGTCAGGATCGGCGGATCCACCTTAGTGAACCCGTTCTGATTAAAGAACTGCTGAATAGCGCGGATAATCTCTGCACGGATCACCAGTACGGCCCGCTGCTTCGCGGAGCGGAGCCAGAGATGACGATGATCCATCAGGAAATCGATGCCATGCTCCTTCGGTGTGATCGGGTAGTTCTCTGTAAGATGCAGAACCTCGATGCCCGTTACGGTCATCTCATATCCCGATTGAGCGCGCGGCTCTTCGCGGATAATACCGGTCACATACAAGGAACTTTCCTGGGTAAGGCTTTTGGCATCATCCCAGACCTGCTCAGGCACTTCGGATTTTACTACAACCCCCTGGATATAGCCTGTACCATCCCGGAGCTGCAGGAATTGAATTTTGCCGCTGGAGCGCTTGTTGTTTACCCAACAGCCGATAACAACACTCTCTCCGACATGTTCATTAACACGTTTAATTACACTCTTGTTTGCCATGCCTACGATCTCTCCTCTAGTTTAGCCGTTAACCCCTTGCACAATACGATAGGTATCGCGTGCAATAACAAGCTCTTCGTTCGTCGGTACTATAAGCACCTGCACCTTGGAATCAACTGTAGAGATGCGGCGCGGATCACCGGAACGAACCTTATTGGCTTCTGTATCCAGTTCGATTCCGAGGAACGTAAGCTGATTCAGCACTTTTTCGCGCAACAGGGATGCATTCTCACCCACGCCGGCAGTGAACACGATAACATCCACACCGTTCATGGCTGCTGCGTAAGAACCGATGTATTTGCGCAGACGGTATTCATACATTTCAAAAGCAAGCGTAGAGTTAGGCTCGCCTTTTTCTGCACCATCAATAATATCACGCATGTCACTGCTGATGCCAGAAATAGCCAGCAATCCACTATGTTTGTTGAGCATGGAATTCACTTCGCCTACGGACAGCTCTTCCTTGTTCATCACATAAGGAACGATTGCCGGGTCAAGATCACCGCTGCGTGTTCCCATCATCAGACCTTCCAGTGGTGTCATCCCCATGGAAGTATCAATAGAGACTCCGCCTTTAACCGCAGTAACACTGGCACCATTACCGATGTGACAAGTAATAATCTTCAGATCCTCGAGCGGACGGTCGAGATATTCCGCTGCAGCTTTGCTGACAAAATCATGCGAGGTGCCGTGTGCCCCGTAGCGGCGGACTTTGTATTTGTTGTAAAGCACTCTTGGGATAGCGTACATATAAGCCTTCTCAGGCATCGTTTGGTGGAAGGCTGTATCAAACACAACAACCTGCGGAACGCCGGGCATATTCTTTTCTGTAGCCGTAATCCCCATCACAGCAGCCGGGTTGTGCAGTGGAGCAAGGTCGAACAATTGACGGATCTTCGACTTGGCATCGCCATCAACCAATGAGGATTCCTTGAAGAATTCTCCCCCGTGAACTACACGGTGACCTACGGCATTAATTTCTTCGATCGAACTGATTACGCCATGCTCGCTGTCTGTCAGGCAAGCCAGAACCTTGCGGATGGCGGTATTGTGTTCCAGAATTTCACTGACTTCAGTGACTTCCGGTTTGCCTGTTGGCTTATGGTTCAGAATGGAAGAATCCATCCCGATGCGTTCTACCAGCCCTTTGGCCAATACAGATTCATCTGTCATATTATACAGCTGATATTTCAAAGAAGAACTTCCTGAGTTAATTACTAATACGTTCATACACGGTCACCATCCTTGTCATACTTGAAGAAGCCTTCGCCCGATTTCATGCCCAGTTGTCCCGCACGCACCATCTTCTTAAGAATAGTCGATGGACGGTATTTCAGTTCCCCATACTCACGGAACATGTTATCCAGTGCGGCAAGAATCGAATCCAGACCGAAACGGTCAGCCATTTCAAGCGGTCCATACTGGAACTGATAACCGATGCGCATTGCGTCGTCAATATCCTCTGGGGAAGCGACACCTTCCTGCAGAACATGCATAGCTTCGTTAATGAACAAGCAAATGAGGCGCGAAGTAACAAATCCTGGGGATTCATAAATCATTACGCCTTTTTTCTCAACGACTTCGTCAACAAAAGCTTTGGTATCTTCAAAGGTACTGTCAGATGTCTTCAGTCCACGTACAATCTCCACAAGATCCACCTTACCTACCGGATGTATGAAATGCATGCCGATTACGCGTTCCGGGTACATTGTAGAGCTGGCAAGCTCCGTCAAGCTGAGCGTTGACGTGTTGCTGGCAAGAATAATGTGGCTCGGACACACTTGGTCGAGCTGATTAAATACTTTTTGCTTAGCTTCCAGATCTTCCGTAATTGTTTCGATGACCATATCACACGAGCTGAGCTCGGCGAAATGTGTCACTTTTTGGATGCGGCTAAGAATCAGTTTCTTTTCTGCTTGGGTAATCGCCCATTTCTCCAATTGCTTATCAAGACTTGTCTCGATCATTTCGTAGGAGTATTCCAGTCTTTCTGTGTTTTTCTCCACCAGCATTACATCAAGACCCTTGGCTGCCAGCATTTCAGCAATCCCTTGTCCCATTGTGCCACCGCCGATGACACCTATTTTTTTAAAATTCATAAAAAAGTCTCCATCCTTTCAGGTATCTATACTTTTGTATTGTACCTTGTCTGTCGTAAAAAATATGTAGCCCGACATATAATAATATCTTAGCATGTCTGAAAAGTAAAAAAAAATAACCGGCATAAAGAATTATGCCGGTAAAAGGACACTGTCACGAAATTGACAACGAAATTGCTCTCCGGAGAGGACTTCTTCCTTCATTAAAATGTCAAGAGAGTAATCAAATACATTTCTTTGCTTCTGGAGCAGGTCACGGGTACGAACCATGAGCTCATCCAGAATCTTGCTATTTTCCTTCATCAGCTCTTCTGTAGTTACCATTTCCAGGTTGGCGATCCCAAGTGACGTGAGTCCCGACTTCATCATGGTCTCGACAATATTCAGTGCCTGATCGAAATCGCCGCGTGAACCTGTGCTGCGGCCCCCATAATACATCTCCTCGGAAGCTGCTCCGCCAAGCGCGATCATAATCTGATTCTCCAGATAATCCTTGGTATACAAATACTGCTCGGTTTGCGGGTTGTGACGTACATAACCAAGTGCTTGTCCACGCGGAGTCAAGGTAACTTGGCTGACGCTGCCCGGACGCAGCAGCTCCGCCATAATAGCATGTCCAAGCTCATGGATGGCCACCCGCTGTTTCTCTTCATGATTGGTTTCACGGTCAGTCTTCTCGCCCATCATCACCTTATCGATCGCCATCGCCAGATGGCGCTGCTCGACTTCGGTCAGATTCTCGCGCATCATATAAATCGCCGCTTCGTTCATGACGCTCTCCAGCTGTGCACCGGAGAAACCGTAGGCTTCCTCGGCGATCTTGTCTAAATTCACCTCAGCATGCAGCGGCTTATTCTTGGCATGCAGATCGAGGATTGATTTGCGGCCCTTCTTGTCAGGCATATCCACCTGGATATGACGGTCAAAGCGGCCGGGACGCAGCAGCGCTGAATCCAGCATCTCCTTGCGGTTTGTTGCCGCAACAAGCAGAATGCGCGGTGTATCATTGTTATAGATCCCGTCCATCTCGGTCAGCAGCTGGTTAAGCGTCTGATCGTATTCACGCTGCTGGCCGCCTTCGCGTTTGCCGCCGATAACATCAATTTCATCAATAAAGATAATAGCGCTTTGCTTATTCTCTTTCACTGCACGGGTACGGGCATCCTTGAACAAGTCACGGACACGTCCGGCACCGACACCGACGTACATTTCCACGAATTCACTGCCTGAAGCGGCAACGAACACAGAATTGGTATAATGAGCCGCAGCCTTGGCCATCAGCGTCTTACCGGTTCCCGGAGGGCCTGTAAGCAAGATCCCTTTAAGCGGACGAATCCCGAATTTGCTGATTTCTTCATGCCGGATCAGGAAATCAAGCGCTTCCCGCAACTCCTGCTTCGCGTTATCCTGGCCGCCGATTTCTTCAAAGGTAAGTTTGGAAGGGCCATTCTTCTTACGTTTCTTGTCCCCGCCCGCATTCACTGTCAACCCGCCGCGCAAATGGGCGATCACCAGGAGTGCACAAACCATACCGGCTGCTATGATTACAGGAATAATGTTAATGCCCACAAAAGCCATAAATATCAGCAGGACCGGAACAAATCCGGCTACAATCTCTTTCCACCACTTAGGCATTGTTCCACACTCCCATCGTTGCCGCTGCACGCGGTAAGATGATGAACTTGCTCTCTTCACCGTTGCTAAGGCTAACATAGACGTTGTTGTCATCAATTTCAGTTGTTGCTGTCACATTCTTGTATTCCTGGAATTGCTCTTTCAATCCATCTAGTTTAGCAGGTATTAGTGTATACTTTTTGCTTTCCATTGCTTCTGCTACTGAGAACATCGCTTTATCCCAATATTCGTCCAGCAATTTACTGGAGTGCTGATCAACGTCCAGCTTAAGCGCCCGGCCATTAATGGCTGACTTGCCTTCAGTGTTCACGTATTGCACCAGCTCGCGCAATTTCGTGCCAGGTTTCAAATCCAGTTTCAAGGTTACCTCATTGCGGTTAATAGTAATATGTGAATGATTAACACCTTCATAAGCCGATACTATCTTATCAAGCGGCTCATGGACCGCAAATTGACGATAAGCATAAAAGCTGCCAAAGAGCAGTGCAGCAGACAACAGAGACGTTAGCAGTACAGGCACAAGACGCAGTTTCAAGAAACGTCCTCCTCTCAAGTTGACCAAACCTAAATATATGATTTGCAATAAATAGCGTGTCTAGCGCTCATCCGAGACTGACATGCTCTTAAGCATGTCTTAATACAAGTAGAAGTATATCACAGGTGTATATACGATTTCGCACGAAAGTGTGAATATATTTAAAATTTTTGATACTAATTTCTGGGTATTCTCTTCGATCCTTGCTCCTTTATCGGCAAAAAAGACCTGAATGATTAATCCATTCAGGCCCTTTTCTATTCTACTGATGTATTAATTTCTCCTGACATCGATATTGCTATTTGTATATACTTCGTTATGTACTCCCTATCATCAATAATAGAGAAACCACATACACCGTTAACGTTAAAGAATCCATGCCCTTCCCCCATCATCAACTAATTATTATCTACTGCTTGTTACATTTTTTACAATTTTCTCGCCTTTCAGGAGTTCAGCCAGTGTGTAATATCTTGCACCCATGGCGTTCTTCTCCGGTTTGGGTCGATGCTGCAGCAGAATAAGGTCAGTCCGGCTAAGATCATAGAAACGGTACATTTCGCCTGGATGATTAAATCCATAGCCCCCCTGAATTCTCTCCGTTATGTAATTCTTGATTCTGGCAGCCAGCTCATGCTGAATCCCCTCAAGAACCGCATCCAGCGATGGTGTGAATGGATCAAGAACTACGATATCATCAATTTTGTACAGGCATTGCATTTCTCCGCCCCCGCCGGAACGAAAAGTGATAAATAATGGCGTTTTGTAAATATAACCTTTGGCACTATTCGGACAGGCGTGAATACAATGTTTATTCGTCAACTCATGCGTTTTACCAGCTGCAACGGATAATACCTCTACTTCATAATACTTCATGCCCTTCGCCACCCCATGAATAAAATCAATATATTGTTTGGCTATGATGGTATCCTCGCCCGATTTCTTTTCGCTTATAATCATTTCATTGATCAGTTCGACGATATCCGTCCATTGCAGACTTAAGAATTGACAGCCTGTATCATGAATCAGCTTGTATTTGGTTAAGGTGACGCCATAGACAGGCACATCCGCATCATGGGGAAAATTGTTCGGATCCAAATAGGCGGCAAGCTGGCCGCTCACTTCCTGAGCTTTTGCATACAGCCCTGCGCTCTTTGCTTCGATCACAATAACCAGTTTTTTGCGGTTTCCCTGGAACAAGGACAAGGTAATATCGCGCCTTATTTTATGTACTCCTGCCGCAAGCATTTCTGCGTCCACCTGAACAAAATCATAATCTTCTTTGAAAGCCGGTGTGTCTACATTGTTCCGGCGGTTTAACTCTTTTAGCAGCAACCGGATCAACTTGGGATACCTTGAAAAAAGGTAGGCAAGCCCTTTCGTCTGTTTGGTTTCCGCATCCCCGTTTATCAAATCAAAAAAGGTAGAATGGTAGTCCGTTCTGCCCTCCTGGTAAAGCCTCATCATCGTTTTCAAACGTATCTCTCCACCTGTTCAAGGAATATGTAATTAATCCTCAGAATCACTGTTTCATTCCAATGATAATATAAATTTCACAAAATGTCAGAGTAAAAAAACCGCCTATCGCTCCTATAGTTCTAAAATCCCCCCCCCCGCTGCTTTTGCCTCTAGGCTGTGCTTTAGTTTAACTTATTAGCAATATTATGCAAAAAAAGCGGACAAGCGCTGTCCGCTTTGTCCGCTTTTTATTTGTTATTGCAAGCCTGCCTCTACTTGCTCGGCAAAGTATATCCATCACCGATTGCTGTACCATCCGCAAAACGAAAGAACTTGTAATAATAACGTCCTTCCTGCTTGTAAAAAAGCTGCCAGGCGTATTCTCCATTGTATACACCCGGAAGCAGCCGTTTAATATCGATCCCGGGCAACTGGGAGGCTATAATGGAGCGGATTTGCTTCTCCGAGGTTCCTTTGGCCAGCTCTTCCGCATAGACTCCGTTATCACCGCCGGCCGGCTTGCCGTCCACGGTGAACCGTACCCACACCATCAGATCCGTACCGGCTTTATTTTTCCCGGTCAGCACCCAGTACACCGAATTTTCGTCCCATACCGATTTCTGCGCCTTGGACACCTCAGTAAGTCCCGCCCGGGTCTTGGCAACTTCTTTGGCCGCGCTGCGTTCATTCCATTGGTCCTTCATGATATAGGCATAAAATTGGCTTAGACCGAACAAAATGAGCAGAAACAGAGCGATCCCCAGCAGAAGCCATTTTTTCCTTTTCCTCAAAATGCAGCTTCCTTTCCTTAATATATGAAACGTCATAAAACCAACTGCGGCGGCAGTCGAATTAACGCTTCAGCAGCCCTTCAAAAGTTTCTTGCGCCTTGCGGCGGATTTCTTCCTCGTCCACTGTCAGGCACTGACCATGCTTCACAACCTGCTTGCCGTTCACCCAGACATGCTCGACATCCTTGGCACTAGCCGAATACACGGCGTGGGAGAGCAAGTCGCTATGCGGCAGTAGATGAGGCTGGTCAATATCAATTGCAATAAAGTCAGCCTTCATCCCGGCTGCAAGGCGGCCCGCCTGGTTCAGGAAGATTGACTCCGCCCCGTATTGCGTGGCCATCAGCAGCGCTTCCGGTGCCGGAACTGCGGTAGGATCACCGCTTACTCCCTTATGGATCAATGCTGCAAGCCGCATTTCCTCGAACATATCGAGATTATTATTGCTTGCCGCCCCGTCCGTACCGAGCGAAACTTTGACTCCCGCTCTCAGCAGCTCAGGCACCCGTGCAACCCCGCTGGCAAGCTTCAGGTTACTTCCCGGGTTATGGGATACACCCACCTTGTGGCGGGCGAGAATTTCGATCTCCTCATCGTTCAGGTGGACACCATGGGCGATTAAGGACGGGCGGGTGAACATGCCCAGCTTCTCCAGGTGCGCTACAGGACGCAGGCCGTAATCAGCGGCATTCTGCTCCACTTCACGCAGCGTTTCTGACATATGCGTATGCATCGGCAGGTCCAGGTCATGTGCCGCCTGCACAAACCGCATGAAAAAGTCCGGAGGACAAGTATACGGGGCATGCGGTGAAATCATGGTGGTAATTCTGCCGTCAGCCTTGCCGTGCCAGTTGCGGGCGAACGCAACAGCTTCCGCAAGCTTCTGATTCTGCACTTCTTCAGGACATAGACCAATAACACCGCGCATCAGCACCGCACGGATGCCGGAGTGTTCGACCACCTCGGCCACCCGGTCCATGTGATCATACATATCCAAAAAGGTGGTTGTGCCGCCTTTCAGCATCTCCAAAACGGATAAGGAAGTACCCCAGTAGACATCATCTCCGGTAAACTTCTCCTCCATCGGCCACATTTTCTCCTGCAGCCAGGCTTGAAGGACCATATCATCCCCGTAGCCGCGCAGCAGCGACATCGCAGCATGGCCATGGGTATTGACCAGACCCGGCATGAACAGCAGCCGGCTGCCGTCGAGCGTCACTGTGCCTTCTTCAATAACGGGCTTCTCTTCCCCTATGTATGTGATCAAATCATTTTCTATAGTCATATAACCGCTCAGGACCGGCTTCTCGCTTCCGGGAACCAGAAAACGTCCGTTTGCAATTATCATCTTATTGCTGCTCATCTGTAATTCCTTCCTTTCCATCATGTAAATAATACGCCAGACTTTGCAGGTCAGTCGTAAAGTCAGCAGCATGAATCCGGATGGTTGAAGGTGTCTTCAGAATGACCGGTGCAAAATTCAGGATCGCCTCAATGCCCGATTCTACCAGAATATCAGCCACATTCTGTGCTTCGCTGTCCGGTACAGTGATGATCCCGATCCGGATTCCCTGATCACGGATGGTCTGACCCAGCTCCTCCATCGGCTGAACCGTAAGAGAGTTGATCTTTTGTCCAATCTTGGGAGCGTAAGAATCAAATACAGCAGTGATTTTCATAGTGTCCTTCAGATAAGCATTGTAATTGGACAAGGCATGACCGAGGTTACCGGCACCTACCAGAGCCACATTGATTTGTTGATCCAGCTTCAGAATATGACGGATCTTTTCGATGAGATAAGACACGTCATATCCAATGCCTTTTCTGCCGAAATCACCAAAATAGGCCAGATCCTTACGAATCTGCGCCGGATTAAGGTCCAGCTTCTGCCCGAGTTCCTGAGAAGAAACGGTTGAGATTTCACGCTTTTGGAGATCGTTCAGGAAACGCAGGTACACTGGGAGTCTGCGAACGACGGCCTCCGATATTTTATCCGATTTCATGTTTTCTCCTCCTAATTTAGAATTGCACTGACGCGATATCGTATGACAACCACGTGCAGTGCCCGCTCCGCGAACGGGACACAGCCTATGGTACAAAGAGATGAAAAAAATTTATAAACGATGACAGATTAGGAAACGCCGCCCTCTTCAAGCCATTCCGCTATCCGCGGAACCATCTGATCGGTAAGCATGTGCTCCATCTTCGGACCAGGGAGTGAATACAGGAAGTACTTCCCGTAATAAGCTTCGATGACCCTGGTATCATATACAATAACAATTCCCCGGTCCTGCGCTGTGCGAACCAATCGTCCAAAACCCTGTTTGAACCGGATCACTGCCTGTGGAACAGACATTTTCATAAAAGGATTCTTCTTCTGGGCCTGCAGAAGCTCCGCCTTTGCCTCGGCCAGCGGATGATTCGGCGGCTGAAACGGCAGCCTTACAATCGCAAGACAGGTCAGCGCCTCGCCAGGGATGTCGACTCCTTCCCAGAAACTGCTCGTTCCAAGCAATACCGATGCAGAGCTGTCCTGAAAACGCCGGATCAGCTTGCTGCGGCTGCCTCCTTCCACACCCTGGCCCAGAACCGTAATGTCCTGGGAAGCCAAGGCCTCTTTCAGCGGATCATAAACCTGGCGCAGCATTTTGTAGGAGGTGAACAGCACCAGCATCCGCCCCTTGGTCGCCGCCGCCGCTTCAGCCAGCGAATGCACCAGCTTGTCTACAAAACGCGCATCGCCTACGCTGCCCTTAACACTGGGGAAATCGCGCGGGATGACAAGCAGCGCCTGTTCACGGTACTTGAACGGTGAAGGCAGCAGTGCTGTCATGAGACGCCCTTGTTCAGAGGCTTCAGAAAGACCAAGGTTGTCAATCATGAACTGAAAGGACTTGTCGACCGATAACGTGGCCGAGGTCAGCACAATGCTCTTCTTCTTGTCGAAGAACAGATCCTTGAGCTGGCTGCTTACATCGACAGGCACGGCGTAGAGCTGAAGCGACTTGCCCCGGTAGTTGCCGCTCCCTTCCATCCAGTACACGATATTATCGTCACTGAGACCCATAAAGAAGCGGATTTGTTCCCGGATGGATGCCAAATCCTTGAACAAGCCTCCGATATCGGTCACCAGGCTGTCCGAAGACGACTGACTCTCTGTATCGCGCATCTCGCTAAGCATTTTGTCACCTCTGCGGATGATGTCGCTCAAGGCTAAGTGCAGCGTATTCTCCAGCGCCGCCAGCTCTTCCCAATCTTTGGGCTTGCTGCCGGGAAGCAGGCGTGTGACCAGCTGGCCGGCTTCACCTGCCGCTGCATCGCTGCGTTCGGGCAATAGGCCGAACAGCTTGTCGCTCAGTGTATCCCAAGTTTCCTTTACAGTAAGCAGGTCGGGATAGATTTTATCGATTACGCCGCTCCACTCCGAAGCCTGCTCACTGCCCGAGGACTGCAGAGTCTGGCGCAGTGCCGGCAGCTGGCCGCTGCGGCTGTCTTTATACAGCCTTGTAAGCGTATGAGCTACCGTGAAATACTTCATTTGCATGCCCAAATGCTTGCCGGCCACATCCTCCAAATGATGGGCCTCGTCAATGACAAGATGCTCATAAGCCGGAAGCAGCTGGTGCCCGGCCTTGACGTCTGCGAACAGCTTGGAGTGATTGGTAATGACCACATCGGCAATCCCTGCTTCATGTTTGGCCCGGTGGTAGTAGCATTTGCGGAACCACGGACAGGAACGGCCCAGACAGGAATCGGTATCACTGGCTACCGTCTCCCAGAAATCCCCGCCGCGACCGCTCAAATTCAGCTCCTCATCGTCACCCGATTCCGTCTGGGTCAGCCATACGATCATTTGCGCTGCCGTAAGTGCTTCTTCCCGGGGACTTACGAAGTCCTTTTTATTTATTTTATGTTCAAACTTGCGCAGACACAAATAGTGCCCTCTCCCCTTGAATATCGCAGCCTTAAACGGGAAAGGCACAACACTGGTCAGAAGCGGGATATCGCGTTCGCGCAGCTGATCCTGAAGGTTGATGGTATGGGTGCTGACCATAACCTTCTGCCCGGTACGTACGCTCTGATAAATGGCCGGCAGCAGATAACCGAGCGATTTGCCGGTACCGGTGCCTGCCTCGATCAGCAGATGCTTGTCCTCCTGAAGGGCCGTATTCACTTCGCCAATCATGATCTCCTGGGCTTCCCGGCTTTCATATTGCGGAAGCGTATCCTTAAGCCGTTTGGTTACCTCGGCCATATAATCCTCAAAGGATACATTCTCCACAGGATTGCCAACACCTTCTTCTCTTGGAGGCGCCAGCTCAGTCCAGTCGCCTACAGCCAGTGCAAGCTGACGGTAAAAATTCAGCTCCCCTTCCGGCTGAAAGGTCTCCATCTCGCGCTCCCGCAGCAGGCCGTCAAAATACCAGGCCAAATCACTGTCTTCATCGGCAAACAGCTCGTTAAGCCGCTGAATGGTCAGCAGAGGCAAACTATACAGCTCTTCGAGACATTTAAGCAACACAATTGCTGTAGCTTCTGCGTCACTGTCCGCCTGGTGCGGACGGTCATGCGTGATGCCAAAATGGTTACTTACCGCACCCAGCTGATAGGTCGTTAGGGACGGAAAGCATATTTTCAGGAAATCGATCGTATCCAGAATCCGTCCCTGAAACGGCAAATAACCGCAGCGGTCTAAAGCATTCTGCAAAAAATGGAAATCAAAAGCAACATTATGTCCAACAAGCACTACATCGTCAAGCAGCGGGACGAGCTCCATCATCATCTCATCCAGCTCTGGCGCATCCTTCACATCTTCATCGGTGATGCCGGTCAAGCCCGTAATAAAAGGAGGAATCGGTGTTCCGGGCTTGACGTAAGAACCATACACCCGGGAGATGGACCGGTCTTCTTCTATAATGGCAAGGCCAACCTGGATGATCTCACCCACAGATTGGGTTCCCGTAGTTTCAAAATCAAGCACGGCAAATTTCATTATAAGTTCTATTCCCTTTCACTTGAGACTCTTTATCAGCATAACAGAAGTTACGAAAAAAGGCGATGCACACCGCTTGTTGAAGTGGATGCATCGCTTAAATGAGTGGACTATGATTACAAAAGCGAAACAAGCTGATTTCCGAATTGCAGCTTTCCTCCCCGCCTGCGGCAAACCTCCAGATTGACATTCGGTTCCGGGAGTGCCGGGTCATGAAGCAGAGAAAGGCTGAACAGCTCCCTTGCCTCATTGAAGCGTTCCTGGGAAGCTCTGATACACCCCAGCGCATTGTAGATCATCGCCTTCAGCTTGTTCTCGCGAATCAGCGCAAGCATATGATCCAGATGCCCCCATGCGGTCTCCCCGTCGCCCTCCTGCAGATAGGCCATGGCCAAATACAGGCGGGCCGCCAGACTGTCGGGGTGCTGCGCAATAACTTCCTTAAATTGATCAATACACTTCCGGTACATCAACAGCTTGTAGTAGCCCTGCCCTCTGACAAAAGAATCCATGGCAAGCTCAGGCGCTTCCTGCTGCGGCATCTCTTCGTCCGGCTGTGGCGGAAATTCCGCATGTTCCCGGAAATGACTCAGCTTCTCGGCAAAGGCGAGCCACTCGTCCATAACCTCATCGCTAAGCCGGTGAAGCATGTTGTACTTGCATAAAAGATCATCCCGGCGGGCACCCTCCGAAGTAGGGTAATCCGCTGCGATCTCCTGAAGCATCTTATTCATCTCAGCAAATAATTGTTGAAACACGGGACATCCCCCCCTTACTGAAAATGAAATCAGCCTAAGCTTGCCTGCCTTCATTTTTCGCAAGTGGGGGGCTCTTCATCCCTGCCATTGATTACATGGCTTAGGTCCGGTGATTAAGCAATCGTAGCATGAATCTCATGATCGGCCAGCTTCACCGGCTTGTTCTCGCCATCGACAAAAACTACAGTTGGTTTATGCCCTGCCAGTTCCTCGGCGGACAGCATCGCGTAGGAGATGATGATGACAGTATCCCCCGGCTGAACAAGCCGGGCCGCTGCTCCGTTCAAACAAATGACGCCGCTGCCGCGCGGTCCCGGAATGACATAGGTTTCCAGCCGGGAGCCGTTATTGTTGTCGACAATCTGTACCTTTTCGTTCTCAAGTAAATCCGCTGCTTCCATCAGGTTCTCGTCGATGGTGATGCTGCCCACATAATTCAAATTGGCTTCGGTAACCGTTGCCCGGTGTATTTTGGATTTCATCATATGTCTAAACAAGCGCCGCAACCTCCTTGGGATTAAATACATTATTGTCAATCAGACGGGTTCTGCCAAACTTCACGGCAAGTGCAATAATGATTTCGCCGTCAGCATCACTCAGCAATGAAGCATCATTCAGCGTTTCCAGGCCCGGGAAGGTCAATATTTCCGCATAATCAATGACGGCAAGCGGAGAAGCTGAAATGACTGACACCAGCAGTTTCCGGGCATCTTCAACCGTACGGACCTTACCTTCTTCCATGGCTTGGCGAACTTCACGCAGCGAACGGGACAATACCAGAGCCTGGCTGCGTTCCTCTGCACTTAAATAAACATTGCGTGAGCTAAGCGCGAGTCCGTCGCCTTCACGGATGATCGGGCAGGCCACGATTTCAACATTCATATTCAGGTCAGCTACCATCCGGCGCAGAACCGCCACTTGCTGGGCATCCTTGAGTCCGAAAAAGGCGTAATCGGGCTGTACCATATTGAACAGCTTGCTTACAACTGTGGTGACTCCATCAAAATGCCCCGGGCGGGATGCTCCGCACAGCTGTGTGGTCAGCGAAGAGACCGATACCTGGGTGCGGATCGGCTGCGGGTACATCTCTTCCACACCGGGAATAAATACGATGTCGGCTCCTTCACGCTCCGCAAGCTCCAAATCACGCTGCTCGTCACGCGGATAAGAGGAAAAGTCCTCATTTGGCCCAAATTGCAGCGGATTAACAAAAATGCTCATCACTACCGTACTGCTCATTTCCCCTGCCCGGCGCAGCAGGCTTGCATGTCCCTCATGCAGGTATCCCATGGTCGGCACAAAGCCGATGGGAGTATGCCCGCCCTGACGCATATATTCAAGCGCTTCACGCAGCTGTTCAATCGTTCTAACGACTCTCATCTTATTTCGCTCCTTTTCCGGCAGCGCCGTATAAAGATTCCAATACAGTTTCATCCGCATTAAATACATGATTCTCCGCCGGGAAGGAACGGTTCTTCACTTCCTGTACATAGCTGCCGATTCCCTCACGGATCAGGCTGCCTACATCAGCGTAGGTCTTAACGAAGCGCTTCTCCCGGTAAGGTGAAGCATATTGCAGCAGATCGTGGAAGACCAAAACTTGTCCGTCACAGTACCGGCCTGCGCCGATCCCGATGGTCGGAATGCTGACCGCTTTGGAAATCGCCTCCGCTACTTCTTCCGTGACCAGCTCCAGCACCATGCCGAAAGCCCCGGCCGCTTCAAGTCCCTTGGCTTCATCAATCAGCCGCTGCGCATCTTTAGGATCCTTGCCTTGAATCCGGTATCCACCGATCATGTTTACGGACTGCGGGGTAAGGCCGATGTGGCCGAGCACCGGAACACCGGCAGCAACCACAGCAGACACGGCCTCGCAGATTTCCAGCCCGCCTTCCATTTTAACGGCTTGCGCCCGGCCTTCCTGCATCAGTCTGCGCACACCGCGCAGCGTCTCGTCAATGCTGCCGTGATACGTCATAAACGGCATATCCGCCACAATGAACGTATTCTGCGCACCGCGCGCCACGGAACGTGTGTGATAGACCATATCGTCAATCGTTACCGGAAGGGTTGTATCATAACCCAGTACAACATTCCCGAGCGAATCACCGACCAGAATCAGATCGATCCCCGCTTCTTCGGCCAGCAGGGCCGAAGGATAATCATAAGCGGTCAGCATGCTCAGCGGCACACCGTCCGTTTTCATTTTTTTCATTTTGACAATATTCAGTGCATGTTTGTCTGCCATTTGCTCCCATTCCCCTTTTCGTAGTTAAAATACGCGTAAACGCGCAAACAAAAAAACCTTTTAGCATGGTCCGCTAAAAAGGTCCGAAGGGCAAAAAAGAGTCACTCGCGATCGTCCCTTCTGTCTCGGTCCTTACGGCTCAGAGCAGAATCCAACGTAACCGTGGAAATACAGTTATGAAGGTGAATCCGAAAAGCAAATTGCTGTTGTACAGCTTGCTTGAATGAGTACAGCTCGACCCTGCGATACCGTCTCTGAGCATATTATAACAAAATCCGCAGTTAATTACACCAAAAAAATGTGACAAGGCATGGAACCCTTGTCACTGGATCATTTCTATTTCACCTGATAATATGCAGGTAATATTCCCGGCAGGATCCCTCAGCAGCAGCCCGCCGCCGTCATCCAAACCGACCGCAGTGCCTTCGCTGCGTCCCTCGGGTGTATTAAAGTACACCTGGCGCCCCAAGGTGACCGACATGGATTCCCAAAGCTCACGAACAGGCTTAAAGCCCCGTTCTATGTAAAGGGTGTACAAAAACTCCAGCTCGGCCAGCACCGCTTCCGTGAGTTGCTGGCGGTCAACGGGAATGCCGCCCCCTTCGATCAGCAGCGAAGTCCCGACTCCTTGCAGATCATCCGGATAGTCGTCCTCCGTCAAGTTCACCGCAATGCCGATTCCGGCGATGCAATAATGAAGCCCGCCTTCCCGGAGCGAAGATTCCAGCAGGATTCCGCAAATTTTGCGTCCGCCTGCCAGCAGATCATTCGGCCATTTGATGCCGGCCTGCACGCCGCTGATCTCGCGAATGGCGCGGCAGACGGCTACGCCAGCCAGCAGCGTCAGCTGCGGCGTCAGTGACAGCGGAAGATTGGGGCGCAGCACCACACTCATCCAAATGCCCTTGCCGCGCGGCGAATGCCACTTTCTGCCCATCCGCCCGCGGCCGCCGGTCTGTTCCTCGGCGATAATAGCAGTTCCTTCCGGAGCGCCATTTTCGGCGAGCCTCTTGGCTTCCTCCTGCGTAGACACCACCGTTTCCAGCCGCTGTACACTGCGGTTCCAGCCCGAAACAAAAGTATCTCTGTTCAGCCCGGAAAGCCCCGGCGTTTCATCGCTTTTCATCGTTATCCATCCTTTTTGCTTCCTGAAGCAATGATTGTTTATCGTTGGCAATATCTCCAGCCGCTACAGCCTGCAGCAGCGCATGCAGCAGCTCTCCCAGCCACGGGCCGGGACGTTTCTGCAAAGCTTCGGCCAGCTCATTGCCTGTCACCGCAAGCTCTGCCAACGTCTGCAGCGGCATTGATGCGCTCCAGGACCTCAGGAGACCCGTAGAGAGCGCCGGCGCTCCAGATGGCTGCACGGCGGCGTTATCCGTCTTAGGCTCTGATTGACCAACCTGCTCGGCCAAGGGACTGCCTAACCCTGGCATGTCCACATGCTGCTGCACAGCTGCTCCGGGCCCGGATTGGGCCAGGCAAAGACGCTGCTGATAGGAGGCGGCCTCCGGCACCGCCTCCAGCAGTGTCAGCCACCCTTCGGCGGCTGACGTGCCCAAGGCCAGCACGGCGGCGATCCAGCGCCGCCGAAGCGCCTCGGTGCCGCCCGGAGATTCCGGCGGCATCTCTGCAAGCGCTGCGGTCCAGGCTTCGCGGACGCGCAGCACCGAGGTGACGGCGCTGCGCATCGCCCCCGGGAACGTCCATGCCCGCATCAGGTCGTCGGCCTCAGCGGCCGGCGTCTTCAGGGCATGCAGCAGGAGCGCCCACCGCAGGAGGGCGCCGGGCAGTTCCCCGATCCCGGCTAGCAGGGCGGCGGCTGCCGCCATGTCACTGCCGGTCCAGGGGAACGGGGCTTTGCCGCGCGGCAGCAGGCCGCTGCGCGCGAGAAGACCGAGGCCGCGCGCGGGATGCGGCCCCTCTATCATGCGCTCCAGCTCCGCGCGGAGACGCTCTACGGCAATATGCGCCAGCTTGTCACGCTGGCGCAGCAGCCCCCGCCATGTATTCTTGGCGATGGCGAAGTCCAGCACAGACGCGAACCGCACGCAGCGCAGCATGCGCAGCGCGTCCTCGTCAAAGCGTTCCTCCGCCGTGCCCACACAGCGGATCAGGCGATGCTTCAGGTCAGCAGCTCCGCCAAAAGGATCGACCAGTTGCCCATCCAGGCCGCAGCAGATGGCATTGATCGTAAAATCGCGCCGCCGCAGGTCCTCCTGCACATCGCTTACAAAAAAGACGTGCTCCGGGCGGCGGTGATCGGCATAGCCGCTCTCCGTCCGGTACGTCGTTACTTCAAAGCTATATCCATCCTGCAATACTGTAACCGTGCCATGTGCAAGCCCGGTCGGGACACAACGTGTGAACATGGCCATTACTTCTTCCGGCAGTGCCGAAGTCGTAAGATCCATATCATGCACCGGTCTGCCAAGCAGCTCATCACGGATGCAGCCGCCGACAAAATATGCCTCACGGCCGTCTGCAAGCAGGGTGGCAATCACTTTGCCTGCCGCCTCTGCCATGCCGGATGGTGCCATTTTCCATTCCATGAAGCACCCCTTACCCCCGGACTTTATCCAGTCCGAGCACCTTGCGCCCAAGCACACGGTAATAAATATCCTCATATTGATTCGTAATCATGTCTCTGCTGAAATCGTTGCAGGACCGTTCCAGACAAGCTCTTCTGAATTGCTCTATCATGTCCTCATTCGAGAGCAGCTGAACAGCATATTTAGCCATGGCGGCCGTATCGCCAATCGGAGCCAGGAACCCGGTTTTGCCATGCTGGATCAATTCCGGAATGCCGCCGGCCTGCGAGCCGATTGTCGGCACACCGCAAGCCATCGCTTCCAGGGCTACAAGACCAAAGCTTTCCTTCTCGGAAGGCAGCAGCAGGAGGTCGGCCAAGGAAATGACCTGGGCAATATCATCCTGCTTACCGAGAAAGCGAACCTTGTCTTCCAGACCCATCTCATTGATCTTTGCCTGAATCTTCGGCAGATCAGGCCCTTCACCCACCAGCAGCAGCTTGGCAGGCAACTCATGGCTCACCTTCGCAAAGATATCAACCACATCACCGACACGTTTGACTGGACGGAAATTGCTGATATGCATCAGGATTTTCTCATTCGGTGAAGCAAAATCCCCCCGCAGGTCGGACACGTCACGCGGATAATATACACGTTTATCGACAAAGTTATAAGTCAGGTCAATATCGCGGGTAATATCCAGCACACGCCGTGTCTCGTTGATCAGATCCAGAGACACCGCCGTCACCGCATCACTCTCATTAATGGCAAGACGGATCAAATCCTTAAGCGATTCATCCTGGCCAAGTACAGTAATATCGGTACCATGCAGTGTCGTTACCACTTTGATGTCATTGCCTAACATCTGCTTGGCAAGGAAAGCGCAGACCGCGTGCGGCACCGCATAATGGACATGTAATAAATCCAGCCCCTGCATCTTGGCGACCTGAGCCATCTTAGTAGCGAGCGCCAGATCGTAGGGGGGATAACGGAAGACATAATAATCGTTAACCTCTACCTCGTGGTAAAATATATTTTTCTGAAACGTACCAAGCCGGAACGGGATACTGTGTGTAATAAAATGGACTTCATGGCCTTTCTCAGCCAACAGCTTGCCCAGTTCAGTCGCCACTACACCCGAGCCGCCAAGAGACGGATAACAAGTGATGCCTATTTTTAGCCGGTCCATAGCTCCGCCCCTTCGATAAACTTATGTTAGTACTTTTAGTAATGACATGAGTTAATTATAGTTGTTCATCGGGCTAAAATAAAGCTTTGTGTTTAACGGCCTCCGGTAGTGAACAATTCAACGGCATGCGGCACTTTACTGGCGAAGCCCTCCGCATAAGGAATAAGCCTGCGCTGTCCGAGCAGCATATCCCGCGAACGGACGCGTTCGATATAGCCTTCATTAAGCGGGGTCGAAACTACATCCTCACCCGGTGCTTTCTCGAATTGCGAACGGTAGCAGGATAGCGCCTGCTCTTTAATGCTGTATTGTGCAGTCACATCCACGATAAGATCACACCGTCCGAGATCGTTAATGAAGTAAAAATAAAGCAGCGGTGCCGCTACCGCAGGCTTGTCCGGCATATATTTGCGCAGTTTGGCATTAAACACCGCCTCTTCCACCAGCTTGCTGCAAGCAATATGGTCAGGATGGCGGTCTTCCCAATAAGGTGCAAATACGATGTCCGGTGCGAATTTGCGAATTTCCGAGGTCACCGCTGAGAGATGCTCCTCTGTCAAATAGAGTCCCCGGTCAGGGAGCCCCAGATTCGTGCGGAGTGAGGCACCGAGCAGATCAGCGGCCTGCTGAGCTTCCAGCTTGCGCCGTTCCACGGTTCCGTTCGAGGACATTTCCGCTGCGGTCAAATCGCATAAGCCCACTTTCAGGCCGGCAGCAGTATGTTTGGCGATGGTTCCAGCCATGCCGATCTCGGCATCATCGGCATGAGCGCCGAATACTAGGATATCCAGCTTCATTATTCGTCCACACCCGGCTTGTACTTATGTACCAGCTCCCGCCAGCCGAAATCGCCCCGGTCAATCGCCTTGACCAGAATTTCCGCAGTAGCAATATTTGTCGCTACCGGAATGCCATACACGTCACATAAACGCAGAAGGGCAGTAATGTCAGGCTCATGAGGTTGTGCCATCAAAGGATCACGCAGGAAAATAATCAGATCCAGCTCATCCTGCGCCACCAGCGAACCGATCTGCTGGTCTCCGCCCAGCGGACCGGACATGTAGCGGTGGATATGAAGGTTGGTTGCGTCCATAATCCGCTGGCCGGTCGTTCCTGTAGAGTACATCTCAAGTCCAGTAAATACATGCTCATAAGCGGTTACAAAATTCACCATCTCATCTTTTTTCCGGTCATGTGCGATAAATGCAATCTTCAACATGTGTTCTTCTCTCCTGTCTATTCTATAAAGTGCTCAAAACCATAGATCATTCCTGTGTACTCCATCACTTTCTGGATACCCAGCTTGACTCCAGGCATATATCCAGCCCGTTCGTAAGAATCATGGCGTATTTTAAGCGATTGCCCAAAACCGCCGAAGACTACTTCCTCCTGGGCAAACACACCGGGGAGGCGGACGCTATGAATACGGAAGCCGTTGTAGTAGCCGCCGCGTGAGCCCTCAATAATTTCTTCTTCTTGAGGATTACCTTGACGCAGCTCCTCACGCACTTCAGAAATCATTTCCGCTGTCTTGATTGCCGTGCCCGATGGAGCATCCAGCTTCTGATCTCCATGATACTCGATAATTTCGAGATGTGGAAAATACTTGGCAGCTTGGGCGGCAAACTTCATAAGCAGGATGGCCCCGATGGAGAAGTTAGGTGCGATCAGCCCGCCGATTCCCTGTTCCTGGCATTGCTTGTCCAGTTCCTTAATTTGTTCGGGAGTAAATCCGGTAGTACCAATCACCGGACGTACCCCATATTTAATTGCGAGTGTCGTATTAGCAAAGGCTGATTGAGGAGTCGTGAAATCAACTAACACATCCCCGCTGCTATGTGCAAGGGCGGCCTCAAAGTCCGATGTAACATTAACTCCGCATTCTTCCAGTCCCGCGAGACGACCGGCATCGATACTGCCTGCCGATCGATCTACAGCCGCAGCCAGTTCCAGTTCATCATCCTGCAGCACCAGCTTTATAACCTCTTTTCCCATTCTGCCTCCTGCTCCGGAGACAATTACTCTGATCTTGTCGCTCACCCTTATTTCCTCCTCGCTTTCACTGGTTCCATGTTTATTGGATATATTTTTGCAATGATTTCTGCAGGTCCTTCATGAGCTGCCGCAGACCGGAATCATCCGGATGCAGGGAAATGACCTCTTTCATCGCGGCGATGGCCTGCAAGTGCTCGTTCATCCGGCTGTGCGCAATCGCGAGCCATACATATGCATCCCCGTATAGTGGATCCAGCGTAATCGCTTCTTTCAGCAGCGTGATCGGATGATACGGATTATTTGTCCCTTCCGTTTCATCTTCAAGCAGCCTTTTGGCCTCCTGGACAAGCTGTAGCGCCTGCAGATGCTGAAGATGCAGCCGGTATTCAGGCTTGCCGTTATCAAGCTTGAGCGCTGCCAGTGCATGCTCCAGCGCCTTCTCCAGCATCCCGCTGCGGGCATAGGTAATGGAACAGCGGTATCTCACCTCGGCATCATCCGGACTGGCCGCTATAGCTGCCTCAAAGAAGTGTATCGCTTCGGCGAAATCGCTGCGCAGAATAGAGCGGTAGGCCGCTTTTACAAAATCGTTATGATTCATATCCTCACCATCCTAACGGCTAAATCCCGTTCGTTTGGTACAGCATATGTTATAGAAGCCTAATCGGTGTTTTTCAGTGTCCATCGCCCGGCATCGCGGGTATTGAACTTATGCATGACTTTATTGTGGGCTTCGGTCAGATCGATGCCCAGCGAATTGGCGAAGCAGATCGTAATGAACAGAATATCGCCCAGCTCCAATTCAATGGAATTTTCCGCTTCGTCGGATTTTTTCGGCTTCTCACCGAACTGATGGTTTACTTCACGGGCCAACTCACCCACTTCCTCGGACATTCGGGCCAGCATAGACAGCGGGCTGAAGTAACCTTCTTTAAATTGTGAGATGTACGCGTCGACTTCACGCTGCAAATCACCAAGACTTTTATCCATAATTTGTTTCTTCGCCCCCCTGAGAGTTCTTGCCTTCTGTTTGCCCCTATGTTATCGTAAAGACGTTTTGAAGACAAATCTTTTTTAAATTTACAGCTTCACCCCATGAAAGCAATGTTAGTACAAACTGCCCATTAAGAGGCTTAGGCGAGGGATTATATGAAATCATCCAAATTGTTCGCGATCGGCAAAACAGCAGCTCCCATTATGCTCGGTGCCGCAATCTATGCATTTGGGCTCCTCTATTTTATAGTGCCCAACCAGCTGATGGAAGGCGGGGTAACCGGGATTACCATCCTGCTGAATTACGCCTTTGACCTTCCTATATTCCTGACTACATTACTGCTTAACCTTCCGCTGTTCCTGCTCGGCTGGAAAGTACTCGGCTCAAACCAGATTTTTTATACAGGTGTAGGAATCGGTTTGTTGACTTTTTTCCTCTGGGTATTTGAACGGCTGATTGCCGGCGGCTGGCTTGTCCCGTTCAGCACCGAGCATGATTTCATTCTTGCTTCATTATATGCAGGGGTGACGCTTGGCGCGGGACTTGGGATCGTCTTCCGTTACGGCGGAACCACCGGCGGTGTCGATATCGTAGCCAGAATTCTTGCCCGCAAGTTCGGCTGGAGCATGGGACAGATTATTCTGGCTGTCGACATTATCATCATTGGCGCCTCCCTGCTCTACATACCCCGGGAAAAAATATTGTATACCCTGGTCGCCGTCTTTATTTCTTCGCGGGTCATTGATTTTATACAGGAAGGTGCGTATGCCGCCAAAGCCTTCACCATTATCAGCGATGACGCCCCGCAAATTGCCGATCTTATCACAGCAGAGATGGACAGGGGCGTAACGCTTATCCCTGCTATCGGCGCTTACTCCAAGCAGGCGAAGCACATGGTGTACTGTGTTGTCTCCCGCCAGGAGATCCGCCGTCTCAGCCAGCTGGTGAAATCCATCGACCCCACGGCGTTTGTGATCATCAGCGATGTGCATGATGTGCAGGGGGAAGGCTTCCGGCAAACCTAAATCCATGAGTCAGCGTGATTCATCATTAATAGAGGGTGGACAAAAAAAGGCTTTCCCTGCCATCATCACGATGGATGATGGGGGAGCCTTTTATTTTAGCTACATCTAATAATCAGCAGAAAATGTATCACGGCAGAACTATTAACCATACGGGGTCTGCCGCCGCCTGCCTCATGGCCGGATCTATACCGGCTTCCACTCCTCATTCTCACCGCGGTACTTGCGGTATCCGGTATAAGCCAGCGCTGCCAGAATAAACGCCCCGGCAAGCAGCCCCCACCCTCCATACTCCGGCGGAGACAGCGGCAGAGATAAAGCCGGCTCATCCCTCTCTTTGCCAAACATCACCCGGACTGCGTCCTGTCCGTAAGAAACGATCTCCAGCAGGCGTGTGCGTTCGATCGGCTGAGAGGAGGATGGAATACCCGCCGCGTAAGATAACCAGGAATCAAAGGCATTCACCACCTCCGGCTGGCGGGAGATGACCACTGCCGGACGGATATTATCATATCTGCTTTGCAGTCTTGTTACTGCCGTTTTCCAATCCTTAAGATTATTGGCAACAGCACTTTGCTCCATATCGTTCAGATCCTCGCGGATCAGCTTGTAGTACTGCAGCCACATCGGTTGCTTTGGATGATTCAGACTGTTGGCAGCAAGCCTGAGCTTGGCAGCGGCAGCTTCCCACTTCTGGGGATTGATTTGCGCAGCCGCCATTGTAGTCTTAAGATCCATAACCACTGTCGACAGTGCATTTATTCCCTCCACCGAGGTCAGGCCTTCAAAGGACGTGGATACAACAATCTGTGAAATCTCCCCGCTCTCCTGCCTTGCCTTGGCGACATTCCCTTCCAGAACATAGCTGTACAAGGTTTCTGCCGCCTGCTCCAGCCGCTGCGCTCCAGTCCTGCCGGTAAGCGCCGGAGATTCTCCGCCTACGGAGCTCCCGGTACTAAGCGAATTTTCAAGGCCGGAACCTGCAGCGGCAGCACTAGAATCGGCCATAACCTTTCCAGTATTCCCTCCGGCAAGCAGCCAGCACAACACTAACCCTGTCAGCACATAATATCCCCTGCGCGGCATGAGACATCCCTCCTACCCTAAATGTATGGCAGGAGGACAAGAGATAGAACAGCCTGTCAGCGCCTGTCGCTGAAGCTCTCCAGCGGCCTGGTTCTTCTGCTGAAAACCCAGGCCGCAGCGGCGCTGAGCAAGGTTAATCCAATAGTGAAGTACTGCACACCAATTACATCATCCTCCAGCACAGAAGGCAGCCACGGATAAATCCCAATCGAATAATCCACCATGTCGTTGGCAAGGGTCCAGAGCAGCGCCAATGGCAGCATTCTGCGGAAAGCGAAGAAGCGGGCATAGATCAGCGCTTCAACCGCCATCCCGGTATGCGATGCGACCAGCATCCAGTCCTTCCAGCCCACAGTGTCCCCCTGATATCCCCCGGCAAAAATAATACTTACCGCCCAGATACCGTACTTCACGGAGGTGAGAACCGCCAGTGCCTCGATCAGTTCACGCAGCAGAGTCCCTTTCAGACTCTTTGGCGGATACAGCAGGAGCAATAAAGCGGCCGTAAAGAACAGGCTCGCAGTCGGACTATCCGGAACGAACGGAAGCAGCCAGGCAGGATAATTGGCTGCTGTATATTCCAGTTGATTGCCGTACCACATGTAACCGTAAATCGTACCGAAGAAATTCACAATAAAGAGCAGCCATATGACTCCCCGGTGTTTAAACAACTTCTCGAACCAATGAACCGACATATCGACACATTACCTCCTAGATCATGGCAGCCTCTGCATTTACACAACCAAAAACCTGACCGCATGCACGATCAGGTTTGCGCTTATCATTATTTTACTGTTCGCTTTTTTGTTTGGCAAGCCAGCCGGCAAGAGTGTCAATATCCTGCTCTGTCAGACCTGCCGCCACCGCCGTTTCATACATCGGAGGCATTTGCCCCTGTCCCTCTTTAATGATCGCGAGAATCGCATCTTTGTCATGGGTATCGCCGACACCACGAAGCGCAGGTACACTACCTCCACCCTTCATATCGACAGCATGACAAGAGACACAGGTAGCTTGCTTATAAAGCGCCATCGCCGGATCACTCTTGTCCACGATGGCTACTTCCTCCGTTTCAACAACACTTGTGGTCGGCAAACCTTTGGCTCTGTTCTCTGCCGCCTTTTCCTCGCGCTGCACATCCTCAGGAATTTGATCCGTTAACGCCATTTCATGCTTATATTCCGTCCAGGCTGTATTCGTCAAATAAATGATCGCTGCGAGGGAGAGGAACATTAAAGAGGAAGCGATCGGCCGGCGGTAGAACCGCCGTTCCCGGCCCGTATCCAGAAAGGGGGCCAGCAGGAGAGCTCCAAAGGCTACGCCTGTAACGCCGAGTGTGCCCAGCACAATATAATCGCCGGAGGCATAAGGCAGCTTCAAATATTGATACAGGAACAGGAAATACCAGTCTGGTATCGGAATTACGGTTGCACTGGCATTCGCAGGGAAGCCTAGCGGCGCCGGCTCTGAAATGGTCAGCACCAGGATGCCCACCAGCACGACAACACCGACCATCCATTCTTTCAATAGAAAGTTGGGAATAAACGCTTCCGATTTGCCCGGATATGCCGTGTAGTCCGGCGGTGTAATGAACCCGTTACCTTTGCGGACACGGGAATCACCGACAAATACGACCTTTTCTTTGGTGTTGTCCTTGTCTTTGTGTGCCATCTGCAGTTCCCCCTTTCTGTCAATTGACTTACAGCGGACCGGAGATACCCTGTCTGCGGATCATAATAAAGTGTCCGACGAGCAGAATAAGCAGGACCGCCGGGAGGAAAAATACATGCAGTGCAAAAAAGCGGGTTAAAGTTTCTGCGCCGACAATAGTGCCGCCCTGCATCAGTTCCTTCAGCACAGGCCCCATAACGGGTACAGAATTAGCAATTTCCAGTGTAACCTTGGTTGCAAAATAAGCTTTGTTGTCCCAAGGCAGCAAATATCCGGTCAGTCCAAGCCCCAGCATCACGAAAAAGATAAGCATACCGACAATCCAGTTCATTTCGCGCGGTGCCTTGTAGGAACCGGTGAAAAATACGCGCATTGTATGAAGGAACATCATCACGATCACGAGACTTGCGCCCCAGTGATGCATACCGCGGACGATCTGCCCGAAGGCCACCTTTGTCTGCAAATATTCCACACTGGCATAGGCATTTATAATATCTGGAACATAATACATTGTCAGAAACATGCCCGATAAGATCTGAATGACTGTAATAAAGAATGTAAGTCCGCCAAAGCAATAGACAAATGCCGAAAAGTGATGTGCCGGATTGACATGCTCAGGTACCTCATGATCGGCGACATCTCTCCAAATCGGCGTAATATCCAGACGTTCATCAATCCAGTTGTAGACATTTTTAAACATCAGATTTACGCCTCCTTCTTAGCTTCAGTGTTGGGGACGATATCTCCAAGATAGACCCAGCCTCCATCAATCTTGGTCTTGTACTGGTCAAGCGGCTTCGGGGCGACCTCTAGATTCTTGCCTACTTTGGTATACCTCGCTCCATGACATGGGCAATGGTATTCATCCGGATAGGACTTGTTATTGTTCCATCTGACCGTACATCCCAGATGCTTACAGATCGGTGAAAGCGCATAAATTTCTCCGCTCTCATTTTTACGGATCCAGGCCGTCAGCGTAGCTGTACTGGCATACCATCCGTCCTGCTGTTTCAGCTCAAACGTAAACTCCTGCGGTTCATCGGTAATTTTAGAGGTTTCCGCAATTTTGATGAATTCACCCTCGCCTTTTTTATGTAATATCGGGTCAACGGCAAAACGGATCATCGGCAGGACTGCCCCGGCCCCCATAAAAGCGGTAGCTCCGCCAAGGGTATAGGTTAGAAACTGTCTGCGTGACATCTCTTTTTGGCTGGGCGGTCCTTGCGGATGCGGCTCCTGCTCTTCTTCATGGCTGCTCATACTGTGTGTAACCCCCTATTCAGAAATTGGAGAAGGCACCTGCAGTGTTATCCAGAGGTTTTTCCTGTAAATAATCCGTTTACAATGATATAAGTCACACGACATATAAGTTCAACCTAATCATAGCGTAGGGTCCAAAACCCGTCAAGAATATTGTCTAAATTGTGACAGGCATATTGGGGTGCTTATATATAAATTGTTGATTTTTCGTCACATTTAACTCATTTCTCACCTTGCCACATCTGCTCAATTTCTCTCCCTATCTCACTCTTAAAGGCCATTATCCGGGACGCGTCAAATCCAGTCAGGGAAAGGACTAAATCGCTTTCAACCGTTTCGTTGGACAATACCTCCAAATCGGATGAAGCCACAATGACATATTGGAAGTGACTGGATTTGACTTTTCGGCAAATCTCATTAATGTATTGAAGACTGTCACTTGAGCTGTACTGAATTGCCGGGTAGGTTACAATGCGTCCTTGAAAGGGTTGTTCAATACAGTCCAGCAAATCACGCAGCCGTTCAAGTGCCTCTGCCGCCTCCGGCGGACTCTCCGTACCCGTCAGGCCGGTAAACGGAATCAGGCAGGTATCGAAGTATTTGCAGTTTGCCTCCCAGCTGCTTTTGTCAAAATCACTAAATTTCATTACTGTTCATTCCCCTCACCTGAATTGTTCAAACATTTTTGACAAACATTTCTCCTTGCTTTCTCGAAGATACAGCTAAATCCCTCTTTTACAGGACAACAAAAAAAAGAAATGCGCCAAGCGCATCTCTTATGCCAAACTTTTCAGTTCTTCAGTCAGATACCGGAAAGCCGCTTTATCTCCGGCCGCCAGCGCTGTGTCAATCTCCCGGTACAAGATGTCGGTACGACGCTTTCGCAGCGCTTCATCCCACACCATTTCTGCCGCAAGCCCTAGCATCACTTCATAGGTAGCCTTCATTTTGTCCATTCGATACACCTCCGCTGTTTAGAAGTTTCCATATTCCTTCGCCTTGTTCACATAACTCTCGCTGGTGCGTGACATTCTCAGTAAGTCCTGCTCGGTCAATTCACGGACCACTTTGGCGGGGGTACCCAAGGAAAGGGTGTACGGCGGGATCACTTTGTTTTCGGTTACAAGAGATCCGGCTCCTATTAAAGCATATTCACCAATCTCTGCTCCGTTCAATACAATCGCACCCATTCCGATTAATGTGCCTCTGCCTATCCTGCAACCATGTATGATTGCGGAGTGCCCAACCGATATGTCATCCCCCAATATCAGCGGCAGATTCTCCGCCACATGGCCTACAACCCCATCCTGAATATTGCAGCTTTTTCCAATAATGACTGGAGCAAGATCGCCCCGAAGCACCGCATTGAACCAAATACTTGAATGCTGTCCTACACTCACATTCCCTACCAGCTTAGCCCCTTCTGCCACGTAAACAGATTCATCGAGCTGCGGTATGTAATTCCCATAAGCAATCCGCATTTTCCTCCCCCTTACTTCGGCAGTCGCTTCGGAGTGGCAGCTTCCGTCCCCCATGGCGTCATTTGGACTACCGGGCCTTCAGGTGACTCTCCAAGCCGGATCATTCCAAGATGCAGCATCATCCGCAAAATTCGCTGTTCCAGGATCGATGCGGCGTCATCATAGTAAAACGGTTTGATCAGCCAGCCCAATCCCTCCACCAAGGAAGAAACGCTCACCCACTCTTCCGCACTTACGCTAATCCAGTATACGAGCGATGGAAGATTAGGAACAGCACCTTTATAGAGTTTTAACCAAAAGGTGAATAACTGCATCAGTCTTTCTGATTTTCCTTCCGCAAGCAGCGTCTCACCTGCCGAGGTTAGCTTCAAACGGTAACCTTCTTCCGAAATATAGCGGCGGTGCCTCGCATAATCATACAGAAGCGCCATTCTTGGCGGATAATGCTCGCATGCTCTGCCGTAACCGAATCTCCAGCCCCCCTTGCCCAGCAGCGGCTCAGGAACTTGGATCGCGTTCATTACGCCCTGCTGATAACGTTTATAGAGGGCGCCCTCCTGGTTCAGCTCCAGCTCATTGTCCATCACATAACGCAGGAACAGCAGCAGATCGCCCGCCAGCAGGTCACCTTCCCCGCGGTATACCGCTGGTTCACTGCTCCGGACCACATGTTCCTTGATATGCTGTCCCATCCTCTCGCGGAAACGGTTCTTCAGATCCTCCGGCACCTGAAAGAGGTATCTGCTCTGCTGTGAGGCGCCGCTGAAGAGCCATCCGCCGCTTTTGAACCGGCTGACCATCTCACGGTAACCGCCGGTTTTGCCGGCAGGTGCATCAAAGCAGGCCTGCCTCGCGGCAGCCAGCAAATCTTCAAGACTGAATTTGCTGCGTTCGTCGAACAACAGCGTGTTGAGAAACCGCAGTTCCTCCGGGGTGCAATCCCGGATATGAGTCTCCATGAAATCGCGGCTTCCCAGCGTGATCAGTATACTCTGAATCAAATCATGTTTAGAATTTCGTTTGCAATCGCACTGGTAGCGCCCCGCAATGGCGGTAAGCTGACCAATGTCTGCGTAAGTGAGCATATCCGCCAGATTCATCTTTTATCGCCTCACCGTTTTACTACCATTATGGGAAATACAGCCCTTTTTATTCCTTATTACGCAAAAAAAATAACCCGAGGCTTCGGGTTAACGCTGATTTTGCAAGATATGACGTGTACAATTGTATAACAGCGGACTCCATTCCTGTTCCTTCTTCTCCAGGATGGTCAGCGACAGATTGCCAAGACGTTCTGTGTACTTGTCCTTATAAAGCGCGGTGTACAGCTGAGCCAGAAAGCCGCCGTGGGAAATAACCAGCACATTGCTCTGCGGATAACGGGCCGATAGATCCTCCAGGAAAGCCAGACCGCGTACCTGCAGCTGTTCATCCGTTTCTTGACCCAGCGACAGCAGGTTCCACTCTTTGCCCCACTTCTCCTCCCGCTGCATGGCAGTCATGCCTTCCACCTGCCCATAGGCACGCTCACGGATCCGGTGATCGGGCTCAAGCAGTGGAATGTCCAGCTTGGCAGCTACGATCTTCCCTGTCTCCGCTGCGCGGGAAAGACTGCTGGTAATGCAGTAGTCCCAGCGGTAAGGTTCCTGCAGAAGCCTGTCTCCCAGCATCTCAGCCTGCCTCCGGCCCTCATCGTTAAGCGGAATGTCACTTTGCCCCTGTATCTTTCCTTCCGCATTCCAATCGGTCAGCCCATGGCGTACTAAGCCGATAAGCATTGCCATCACCCTTCCCCTCCTTTATGTTTGCTTAATAATGTATCATGAATGAAAACAAATGTCTTCTTTTCGAAAGATTATTATGCCTTTTCGCTCTTCCTGCACGGAAACAAGACAACAAAAAAAGCCCGCTTTACTTGGTAGTAAAGGGAGCTCCTCATTGTCTGCGGTAACGGTTCAACCGGATGAGCAAAAATATCGATAAGCCTACCCCCAGCATGGACAGCATCATCCAATATTGTGGATGGGTTGGCCCCATGCTTACTACAAGCGGCTCGATAATGCCGCCTTCTGATTCCAGAACAGGATAAGCCGGCGACCATCCTAGTGAAAGGCCGGCCACACCCGTATCCACAATCCCGCTTTGCGCTGTGGTTGTGTTATGGGATGTCTTAAACATAGTGAAATATAGGAAGCTCGATAGAAACACTGCCAGAAAGCAGGCAATCCAAAGGCTTATCCGGCGGCGGAAAACTGTAGAATTACCGGCAGATTTCCCGTCCCCGGGCATCAGCCAGGGACTCTCGAGATAAATCCGCTCCATAACCCTGAGGTTTATAGCTTCCGCACGTTCTTCGCTGACTTCTACCTTCGTCTCGAGCATAAGCTCGCTGCTCTCCTGCCACAATGCCCACTCGGAGGCGCAGTACGGGCAACTTGCAATATGCCTCTCAAGTTCAATCCGCTTGGGGTCGGTGGGGGGAGCGTCCCACAATAGCGGAATGAAATCTTGCGCTTCCCTGCAGTTCATTGGCCTTACACCCTCTCAGCCTGCTCTTCAAGTTCAGGCTCATAGAAATAGGACTCGAGCTGGAGCTTCACACTGCTCCTGGCACGGAACAATAATGATTTCACGGAGCTGACACTCTGATCCAAAATAATGGCGATTTCCTGATAATCCATTTGATCATATTCACGCAGAATGAGTGCAGAACGCTGCTTCTCCGGTAGATTATTGATCGCTTCACGAACCAGCATCATCCGTTCTTTACGCAGCGCCGCCTGCTCAGGCGCTACCTCTGGCGGAGCTACAGGAGTATAGCCGCTTTCTTCAAGAGATACATTGCCTGCACGATTCTTGCGAAGCTCACTCAGCACCGTATTACGGGCGATTGTATACAGCCATGTCGAGAATGAAGCATCCACTTCACGGAAGGAATGCAAGCTGCGGAACGCCTTATAAAAGGTCTCCGAGCAGAGATCTTCAGCAATCAGCTCCATATGGGAATTCTTAAGCATATGATAGACAAAAGCCAATATTTTTCGTTGGTATCTTCGCATCAGTTCCGAGTATAATTCTGTGTTTCCTTGCTTAATAAGCTGGATCAACTGGGAATCCGTCATGGTGAGTTCGGCCCTCCTCGCCCTTGCACGTTTAATCCCGGCCGGTCTGTAACTACTTATACCGGTCGGGGCTTAAAAAGTTGCGCTTTTACGCTAAATTTGTACCGTTTTATGAAATACTTCCTATGTATATTCAAATACCCGGTAAAAAAGGCATGCCACATGTAAATACAGAAATAAATACGCATCTTTACAGGTTTCCTTACATCCCGCACAGCTCTTTTTTGATGATTACGGAAAGGAATCTATAAACATACTTAACCCAGTATAGCATAGATTCTAACAGGATGACATTAATAGACTCGGGGCAACAATACACTATTTTACATTTCGGATATTAAGTCGAATCCTGCTTCATTCCTAAACCTGCCATCTGTGCACATAAAAAGTCAGTCGAAACGCTCTTTCTTATCTATTCTGAATGGCCTGATCTGCGATTTGGAAAATAAAGTTTAAAGAAAGTGTTGACAAAATGTAAACGGATACATATAATAAAAGTACAGTATGGTTTCTCTCCACTCCTATCCAAACACTGCACAATTCCAATTCATTGTGAATTGTAGCCGCTTACTTTGTAAGCGGTCTTTTTTTGTCCATTTTCAGGCTGAGGTGCGCCGTAACCCAAACCAAAAAGGGCTTTGACTTCGAAGTTTGCTCAGGTTATTTGCGTGGAGTCCGATAACTTATAAATCTTAACAACTAAAAAAGCCGGGGCATTCGCCCCGGCTTCTACACATATACCGTATAATCATTGTGCTGCAGCAGAATCTTAGCCCGCTCCATGTCATTCTCCTGACGAAAAGACAGCCGCATAATGCCGGGAACGTCTTCACGGCTCTCAATAATCTGCACATTGCTAAGGTTGATACCCTGATCCCCCAGCTCCGTAGCGATTCGCCCGATAATACCCGGATGATCGGGAACATCAATATGGAGATCGAACAATGGCGTAATCATTCCTTTGCGGCGCTCCGGCAGCTGGCTGCGGAAGCCGTTAGCTTCGCTGAAAGCCTCCTCAATGCCTTCTCCGTCCGCCATCTCCAGCAATTGGATAAATGAAGATACCTCCTGATTCCAATCCTTCAGCAAGCGCAGCATCACCGTACGGTTGTTAAGCAGAATATCACGCCAGATGATCGGATCACTGGAAGCAATCCGTGTGATGTCGCGGAAGCCGCCTGCAGCCAAAGTGCTGTACAGGGAATCCGTATTATCATAGGCATGAATCTGATTCACAAGCGCGACGGCAATAATATGCGGCAAATGGCTGATCGCACCAACGATTTCATCGTGGCGTTCCGGATCGAGCCGGACGATCTGCGCTTTGGTATGTAATAGCAAGGATTCAAGTGCATGATACGCATCGTCCGGCACTCCCGGCGGAGGCGTCAGCACATAATAGGCATTCTCAAACAGCAGTGAGGATGCTGCTTCCACACCGGAGCGCTCGGAACCGGCCATGGGATGCCCGCCTATGAAATGCACATCGGGAAAGTCCAGTGAAACCGCGCAGGCGGCAATGCTGGCCTTGGTGCTGCCGACATCCGTAATGATGCAGCCGGGTTTCAGCGGAAGCTTGCTTAACTGCTGCAAATAATCCTCCAGCATGCCTACAGGTACGCATAGAAAAATAAAATCGGCGTCCAGCGCCGCTTCTTCAACAGAAAGTGTTGCCTGATCGACAACACCTCTGCTGACATATTTAATTGCGGATTCAGGACGGTGGGCATGGCCTACGACGGTCAGGCCCTCCTTGCCTTTGAAGCAAAGGGCCAGTGAGCCTCCGATCAGACCGACACCGAAAATGGCTATTTTTGTCGTCATGTTCTTTGTACTACCTGCCTTCTATAGGTATCGTCTTGTCTGTTACAGGTTACACCTGTACCTTCTGATCTTTAAGCACCCGCTCCAAAGCGGCGATAAAAGCCTTGTTCTGCTCTGTCGATCCGACAGTAACACGGATATAAGTCGGGTAAAGCCTGTGGCCCGCTCTTACAATGATGCCTTGACGCAGCAAGGCGTCGAATACTTCGGTTGCAGGCTTGCGTACATTTACCATAATGAAATTACCGTGTGCCGGGAAAAAGTCCAGGCTCAGGCGTTTGAATTCTCCCTGAAGCTGAATGATGCCCGCGCTGTTGAGACGGCGGCATTCCTGCACGTAATCCTGGTCAGCCAGTGCAGCCAAGGCGCCAGCCTGGGCTAGACGGGAAGTGTTGAAAGGTTCCCGAACCTGATTAATCAGCTTGATAATCTGCGGACTTGCAACACCATAGCCGATGCGGAGCGCAGCCAAGCCATAAATCTTGGAGAAGGTGCGCAGCACCACCAGATTCGGATACTTAGCGAGCAGCTCAATTCCGTCCGAGTAGAAAAGGTCTGTTACGTATTCGGAGTATGCTTCATCGAGCACCACCATTACATTCGCAGGAACCGCGTTCAGGAAAGTGACCAGCGCCTCTTCAGGCACAATCGTACCGGTTGGATTATTGGGATTGCAGATCCAGATCACCTTTGTCCGTTCCGTCACTGCAGCCAGCATCGCGTCAAGATCATGTGTACCATTTGCCAAAGGCACTTCTATCGAAACAGCACCTTCTATATCGGCATTGCTCTTGTATACGGAGAAGGTCTGATCCGCCATAATTGTCTCGTCACCCGGCAGGAAAAAGGCACGTGTAATCAAGGCGATGATTTCATCGGAGCCGCAGCCGAATATGATATTGTCGTTCTCCACGCCAAGGTGGCTTGCCAGTGCGCTTGTCAAATCAGCGGCCGCGCCATCAGGATACAGAAAAAGATTGTCCAGATCGGCAATAATAGCAGCTTTTGCGCTCGGCGAAGGACCATAGGGGTTCTCATTGGACGCCAGTTTAATGACCTCGCTTAAGCCCAGTTCTTTCTTAACCTCATCAATAGGTTTGCCTGGCTTGTAGACAGGGAGGTTGATAATATTTGGTTTCGGATTCATTTATGCTCCTCGCTCTCCATGGGTAAGATAGCTGCTCTCAGGTCTGTCAGCAGACCGTTATGGTCTTAATTGTGCCACAAATTCACGAATTTGCAACAGTCCTTGGCTGCGGGTATCCGGATTGTCCAGCAGCGGAATCACATCCTCTACCTTGCGGACAATGGCACTGCCTACGACTACACCGTCGCAAATGCGGGCAAACCGTGCCACCTGCTCGCCCGTCGAGATGCCAAATCCAACAGCTACCGGCAAGTCTGTTGCCCGGCGTACGGATTCAATAAAGTCATCCACTCCGGTATGAAACGACGATCTTTCGCCCGTCACTCCAAGGGAGGAGACACAATAGACAAAACCGCTGGCACCGGAGACAATTTTGGCAATCCGCTCACTGGAGGTCGGCGCGACAAGCGGTATCAGATTCACACCGGCCTCACGGCTGCGCAGGCGCATTTCCCCAGACTCCTCCACAGGCAGATCGGGAATGATCAGGCCGCTGATTTCGTGGGTCTCAAGCTCTGCAAAAAAGGTGTCCAAGCCCATCTGCATAACCGGATTATAATAGGTGAACAAAATGAACGGAAGCTCGCTTCCCGCCTGTCGGGCCTTCAGTGCCGTTTCCATACAGGTTCGAAGGTTAATGCTGCCTCGCAGCGCTCTAGCAGATGCCCGCTGGATCACCGGACCATCCGCGAGCGGGTCGGAGTAAGGAACGCCTAGCTCCAGAATATCTGCACCCGCCGCCTCCAGTTCGGCAATGATATCAAGCGTGGTCTCCAGATCGGGATCACCAACCGTTAGAAAAGGGATCAAGGCCGTCCGTCCGGCCTCTTTAAGCTGCCGGAAGGTCAAATCCATCCGGTTTGTCGTCTCCGTTGTCATTGCTTACCCGCTCCTTCCGTATAGGCCATTATAGATTCCACGTCTTTGTCGCCGCGCCCGGACAAACAGATGACTACAATATCATCCTTGGTGAGCGTAGGTCCGATCTTAGCAACATGCGCCAGGGCGTGGGCCGACTCCAGAGCTGGAATAATGCCTTCAGTCATACACAGCAGCTTCAAAGCCTCAATCGCTTCCTCATCCGTAATCGGCACGTATCGGGCACGCTCTATGTCTTTGAGGTAGGAATGCTCAGGGCCAACTCCCGGATAATCCAATCCGGCAGAGATGGAATGCGCCTCTGTAACCTGTCCATGTTCATCCTGCAGCAGATAGCTCAGGGAGCCTTGAAATACCCCATGGGTTCCCTTGCTCATTGTCGCAGCATGAAAAGGGGTATCGATTCCCTTGCCTGCAGCCTCTACTCCGATCATGCCGACATTCTCATCCTCCATGAACGGATAGAACATGCCGATCGCATTGCTTCCTCCGCCTACGGCAGCAACCAGCAGATCCGGCAGCCTGCCTTCGGCCTCCAGAATCTGGCGGCGGGTCTCATCGCCGATAATCCGCTGGAAGTTGCGGACCATCATCGGATAAGGATGCGGCCCAACCGCTGAGCCTAAGATATAAAAGGTATCTTCAACATTGCTGACCCAGTAGCGCAGCGCTTCATTCCCTGCATCCTTGAGTGTCCGTGATCCGGAAGTCACCGGTATAACCTCTGCCCCCAGCAGCTTCATACGGAAAACGTTAAGCGCTTGGCGGCGTGTATCCTCCTCCCCCATAAACACCTTGCATTCCATCCCAAGGAGCGCTGCCACCGTAGCCGTAGCTACGCCATGCTGGCCTGCACCTGTCTCGGCAATAACCTTCGTTTTGCCCATCATCTTGGCCAATATTCCCTGACCGATCGCATTGTTGATCTTATGTGCTCCGGTGTGATTCAGGTCTTCACGCTTTAGATAGATCTTAGCCTCACCGATATGCTTGCTGAAACGTTCCGCATAATACAGCGGAGTCTCCCGTCCGGAATACTGCTTCAGCAAATAATCTATTTCTTCCTGAAAAGCCGGTTGCCCCGAATACTTGCGGTAGGCTTCCTCCAGCTCAATCAGTGCATTCATTAAAGTTTCAGGAACGAAGCGGCCTCCAAAAGAACCAAAACGCCCATTGATGTCCGGTACTTGTATCATGATTGCTTCACCCTTTCCACAAAAGCTGTCATTTTAACAATATCCTTAATTCCGCCGCTCTCCACTCCGCTGGAAACATCCACGCCATCCGGGGCGTAGCCCGCCAGCAATTCACTGACATTGCCCGGCTCCAGACCCCCGGCGATAAATAAAGGCAGCCCGTACGCCGCTGCCGCCTGCTGGAAGTGAGGAATACGTTCCCAATCAAATGTCCGGCCTGAACCGCCGCCCTGCGGATCATAAGTATCCAGCAGCAATGCATCCACCACACCGGCATAGCTTTCCAGACTACTATGGTTATCCGAAGCTTGTTCCGTATCACGGCTGACCACAGAAAGAGCCTTCCAGACCTGTACCTGCGGAAACGCCAGCTTAACCTCACGGCAGAATTCTGCACTTTCCTGCCCATGCAGCTGTATCACACCCAGTGGAACTGCCTTCATGATTTCCCGAAGCTCTGCCAGTTCCGGGTTCACAAACACACCTGCGGCTTCCGGAGCCTTGTCTGCCTGCCAGTCCGCAAGCTGCGCGGTAAGCACTGCTGCCTGCTCCGGGGTTATTCTGCGGCGGCTGGGAGCAAAGACAAAACCGACATAATCCAGTGGTAATCGCTTCATAGATTTTAGCACTTCAACGTCCTGAAGTCCACAGATTTTTACCATTGTCTCACTCATGCACGGCACGGCCTTTCCCTGCCTGTACCGGACCCAGCAGTTCATTCACCGCCTGCTCCACGTTCTGCTGACGCATTAAATATTCTCCTACCAACACGCCAAGTGCGCCGGTTGTGCTCAGATAGTCTATATCACGGGGCCCTGCAATCCCACTCTCGCTGATTACCGGTACTCCCTCCGGTGCAAGCGTGGCAAGCTCTGCCGTAGTCTCAAGCGAGGTCTCAAAGGTATGCAGGTTGCGGTTGTTGATTCCCAGCAGCACATTCGGATGTGCCGCTTTGCCGGTCTCCAGTAGCATTTCCAGTTCATTGCGGTCATGAATCTCAATGAGTACGTCCATTCCCAGTGAGGAAGCCAACTCTGTGAAGTTAGCAAGCCGGTTCGGGTCCAGAATAGCCGCGATTAGCAGGATGGCATCTGCTCCCAGCAGACGCGCCTCATAAATCTGTTTCTCGTCGATAATAAAATCCTTGCGCAGCAGTGGAAGACTTACCGCCTTTCTAACCTGCTGCAGGTATAAACCGCTGCCCTGAAAATACTCGCTGTCCGTAAGAACGGACAAGCAGTCAGCACCTCCCGCCTCATAGCCTTGTGCTATGGAAACCGGGTCAAAATCCGCCCGGATCAGACCTTTGGACGGGGAAGCCTTCTTCACTTCCGCAATCAGCCCCATCTCTCTGTTCCGCCGCTTCGTGAGCGCATCACGGAATCCTTTTGTCGACGGCAGCCCGGAAATTTCAAGTTCAGCCTGAGCCAGCGAAAAAGTCGCAGCCAGCATCTCTACCTCTTTTATTTTGGTGGCAACAATCCGTTCAAGATACATAATCAAGCTCCTTCGTCATGACTTTCAGCTGCTCCAGCTTGAGCAGTGCCGCGCCTGAATCTACTACTTCTCTTGCTTTCTCTACGCCATCTCTCAATGTATCCGCCAATCCGGCGACATAGATACAAGCACCTGCATTGGCCAATACAATATCACGGTAAGGATTAACTTCTCCGGCCAACACGGCGGTGATAATCGCTGCATTTTCAGCTGCATCTCCGCCAAGCACATCTTCCAGCGGATGTCTGCTGAGGCCCAGTTCCTCTGGAGTCACTTCATAGGTAAACACAGCCCCGTCTTTCAGCTCGGATACCTGTGTAGGTGCCGAAATGCTGATTTCATCGAGACCATCCAGACTGCTTACAATCATCGCCCGCTTGGAGCCGAGCTCCTTCAGTACATTCGCGACTGTTTCCGTCTTGCTGCGGTCATAAATGCCCATCAGCTGCCGGTCGGCTCCCGCTGGATTGGTCAGCGGTCCAAGCATGTTGAATACGGTCCGGACGCCGAGCTCACGCCGGGGTACGGCTGCATGCTTCATGGATGGATGATAGATTTGTGCGAACAGGAAGCAGATACCGATGCTGTCCAGACACTGCCGGGCCTGCTCCGCATTCAGATGAATGTTGACGCCCAGCGCTTCCAGCACATCAGCGCTGCCCGCTCTGCCGGAAGCAGAACGGTTGCCGTGCTTGGCGACCCGGACCGATGCGGCTGCGGATATGATCGCCGAGGCCGTAGAAATGTTGAATTTATGGATTCCGGAACCGCCGGTTCCGCAGGTATCCAGCAGCCGGGTGCGCTCCGTAAGCACAGGAGTACCGAAACCGCGCATGGCTTCGGCGAAACCGGTAATCTCCTCCACCGTCTCCCCCTTGATCCGCAATGCGGTCAGCAAGGCGCCGATTTGCGCCGGTGATGCCGATCCCTCCATTATTGTTCCCATAAGCTCACGCGCCTGTGTGCGGGTTAGATCCCTGCCCTCGATCAGTCCGGCAATTCCTGATTGCATCAATTGACTTGCTTCCATAGTTCTTTTCCTCCTAAAAGTTTTATGGAGCATTCTCTGCTCTGCTCATCTTCGTAATAAAACTCGCTTCGTAAGCATTCGCTTAAGTTTTGTGAGCATATGCATCCTGAACCCGCATCGAACAACACTGACACCGGAAGCATACGCTAAAAGTTTTATGGAGCATTCTCTGCTCTGCTCTGCTCTGCTCATCTCTGCTATCCCCTGGTTAAGGGGTATATTCGTACATGTAATCCTGGTTGATTACCTGTTTTTCTTTCACTACCGCCGGGAACATCGCTTCCGCCATGCGGATCGCCTTCAGCATCCCTTTTGCCTTGTTGAGGGTCTCCTCATATTCCTTCTCTGGAACAGAATCCCAGACAATGCCCGCCCCGGCCTGCACATAAGCCCGGCCCTTGCGGAAGATAATGGTGCGGATAGTAATGCAGGAATCCATATTTCCGGAAAATCCGAGATAACCGATGGCTCCGGCATACGCGCCTCTTGCTTCGCGTTCCAGCTCCGAGATAATCTCCATAGCCCGCAGCTTCGGTGCTCCGGAAACGGTGCCGGCAGGAAGGCAGGACAGGAAGGCGTCGAAGAAATCCTTGTTCTCGTCAAGCGTTCCGGATACGTTCGAAACCATGTGCATCACATGGGAGTATTTTTCAATTTCCATGAAGGAATCGCATTTGACGGTGCCGAACTTGGAGACCCGGCCCAAATCATTGCGCCCCAGATCGACCAGCATCAGATGTTCTGCCCGTTCCTTCTCATCATGCAGCAGTTCCTCAGCCAGCTCCCGGTCCTGTGCTTCATTCTCGCCTCTCGGACGGGTTCCGGCAATCGGGCGGGTCTTGACCCGGTCACCGTCCACCTTCACCAGCGCTTCGGGAGAAGTGCCGACAATGATCTCTTCATCCATCTTCAGATAATACATATATGGCGAAGGGTTCAATGTGCGCAGCATCCGGTACACATGGAGTGGCGATACTTCCGTTTCTATGTGCAGCCGCTGGGACAGCACCACCTGAAAAATATCCCCGGCCCGGATGTACTCCTTGGCTTGCTCCACATTGCCGATATATTGCTCCTTGGTCAGGTTAGAGTGGATCTGGCCCAGCTCGATATCCTGTGGTATGCTGCGCCGGTTGACATTTTCCTTCGGTCCTTCCTTCTGCAGCTCTTCGGCCATAACCTCCAGCTTGCGGCTAAGCTCTTCATAGCCTGCGCGGATGTCCGAGTCCGTATCTCCGTCCTTGATGTGCAGATTGCCGACAAGCAGGATTTGCTGCTTCACATGATCAAAGACAATGATCCGGTCGCAGAACATAAAGCGGATGTCGTCCATATTCAGATCATCAACGGCATGTGCCGACAGCTTCTCGTAGTACTGTAGCAGATCATAACCGAAGAATCCGATGGCTCCGCCTGTAAAGGGAGGCATTTCTTCCAGCTTCGGGCTGCGGTAAGAGCGGAGCAGCGCTTTAAGCTCCTCGACCGGCTTGCCCAAGAGCCGTTTTTTCTCTCCGCCGACTTCAACGTGAATGATGCCTTTTTTGCCGGAGATCATGAGGAACGGATCACTGCCGATAAAGGAATAACGGGCCCATTGAATACCGCCCTCTACACTTTCCAGCAAAAATGCACGATCCTGTTCGGCAAAACGCTGGAACAGCCGGATCGGCGTCTCCATGTCGGCAAGCAGCCGCTTTACGACCGGAATTAAGTTATACTCCCGGGACAACGCCACTACTTCTTCGACTCTTGGGTTCGTCATTTGAAATACCTCCTTGGGATCTGATATTATGTCCGAAATACAGAAAAACCTCTACCGAAGTAGAGGTTTGTATAAGTGTAAGTATGTGAAAAAGCGCTCAGGACCGGCATTATGATCCATATATGCGGATATCTCCTATGTGGGAATAGACGGGTAGCGCTTTGAAACTCTACACCAAATTAATCCCAGAAGGGAATCACAAATAAATGGATTGCCTATACGAACTAAATCCTGCACTCAACTCAGCTATACTCATCTCATCTAAACTAAACTCTGCTTCACTCGGCTAACTCCACTATACATGATGATGGAGGTCATTGACAACCCCGCATCTGCAAATTATTACTTGCTCTGTGATAGATCCGGGCGAAGCTTCTGGGCTTCGTTCAGATACACATGGCGGATATCCCGCTGCGATTTTTCGGTGTTGACCTGTACCATGAGGCGTATGCACTGTGGCAGGCTGCCCTTGACCGGGATCTCGACGGAACACATGAGCGGCACCATCTCCCAGCCTTCAATCTCACGGATCGCCCTTGCCGGGAAGGTAGCATCCAGATCAGCAGTCATCGTAATCCATACGCTGCAAATATCCTCTGCAATCACGTCATTGCGTTCGACGATTTCCCGCAATAGTACAACCGTTTCACGCAGGATCTCGTTTTCCTCGTTTTTCGTTACGGTTGTTGCACCGCGTATCCCCCGGTTTACCATGGGCTTTCCTCCTTCTTAAGCTGCGCTATAACCTCACGAACAGATGATTGCTGCACATCATTGACAATACTGACCGAACCTATGGAATCTGGCACGATAAAGGTCATTTTGCCTTCTTTGAATTTCTTATCATGCATCATCGCCGCCATCAGTTCGTCCTCACCATATTGCGCCGGCAGTCTTACCGGCAAGGCGAGCGCCGACAGCATAGATACCGTGTCTTCATAAATGGACTTATCTTTGCCCAGTTTGGCCGCTAACAGCGCCGATCCGGCCATTCCGATGGCAATCGCTTCCCCGTGCAGGAATACACCATAACCCCCCACTGCCTCGATCGCATGCCCAATGGTATGCCCGAGGTTCAGTATGGCCCGCTGTCCATGCTCACGCTCATCATTGCCGATTACGGCGGCTTTGATCGCACAGCCCCGCTCGAGCGCATAACCAAGCGCTTCTACGTTCAACTCAAGCAGCTCTGCCGCATGATCACGGCACCAGTAGGCAAAATCCCTGTCCAGAATCAGGCCGTGTTTTACAACCTCGGCCAGCCCTGAAGAAATCTGGCGCGGAGGAAGCGTGCGGAGCGTATCCAGATCATACAGCACCATAGACGGCTGATAGAAGGCGCCGATCATATTTTTGGCTAGCGGATGATTGACTGCCACCTTCCCTCCGACACTGCTGTCATGGGCAAGGATGGTTGTCGGAATCTGCAGGAAGCCGATACCGCGCATATAAGAAGCGGCCACAAAACCCGCCAGATCACCGACCACACCGCCACCGAGTGCCAGTACCGCCGAGCTGCGGTCCAGACCAGCCTGAATGGCCGTTGTGATAACCTCTTCATATACGGCCAGAGATTTGGAAGCCTCCCCGGCAGGGATAATATGGCTTACGACTGTATATCCCTGGGCCTGCAAGGAGCTTTCCACCGTGGGCAGAAAATGTGGGGCAACTTCACTGTCACTGACAACCAGCAGCGGACTGCGCAGTGGAAACCCGGCTTCCTGGCAGCGTTCACCGATACCCTGAAGCAAACCGCTGCCGATATGGATCGGATAAGAACGTTCTCCCAATTCTACAGTAATACTGCGCATAATCAGTAGCTCTCCAGTTGGGACAAGTAATTATTATAGTTGGCTCTGATTTCTTCCAGGGAATCGCCGCCGAATTTATCCAGGAATGCCTTCGCGATCTCCCAAGCCACGACATTCTCCAGCACAACACAAGCTGCCGGAACAGCGCAGGCATCCGAACGCTCCACCTGCGCGGTGAAAGGCTCTTTGGTATCAATATCAACGCTTTGCAGCGGTTTGTAAAGTGTAGGTATCGGCTTCATCACTCCGCGGACAACAACCGGCATTCCGTTCGTCATGCCACCCTCAAAGCCGCCCAGCCGGTTGCTTGCCCGGTAGTAACCTCGTGAGGCTTCATACATAATTTCATCATGGACCTGTGAGCCGCGCAGTTCACCTGCCTCGAAACCAATACCGATTTCAACACCCTTGAAGGCATTGATCGACATTACCGCTCCGGCGATAGCTGCATCCAGCTTACGGTCGTATTGCACATAGCTTCCAAGACCGGTAGGCAATCCTTCAACGACACATTCCACAATTCCACCGATGGAGTCGCCTTCCTCCTTGATCTTGTCTATGTAAGCTTCCATCTTCTGTTCGGTCTCTTTATCAACAACTCTCACAGAGGAGGCTTCGGTCAGCTCGATCAGTTCATCAATCGGAAGATTATTGGCCGGCGCTTCAATCTCGCCGATCCGGATAACCTGTCCGGCAATCTTCACTCCGAAAGCGGCCAGCAGCTGCCGGGCCACAGCGCCTACGGCTACTCTTGCTGCCGTTTCACGGGCGCTGGAGCGTTCCAGCACATTCCGCAGGTCAGTAAGATTATATTTCAGTCCGCCGTTCAAATCCGCATGCCCTGGACGCGGCCGGTTTACCCGCCGCTTCTCTTCGTCGCTGCCGGGAATCGGTTCGATATTCATAATGTTCTTCCAGTGTGTCCAGTCTTTGTTCTCTACCACCAGCGCGACAGGAGCTCCTGTCGTAGAACCATGGCGTACACCGCCGACAATCTGTGCGGTATCTTTCTCGATTTGCATCCGGCGGCCACGGCCGTAGCCCTTCTGGCGCCGCTGCAATTGAAAATTGAGCTCTTCGAAATTAAGTGTCAAATTGCTGGGCAGTCCCTCAATAATTGCTGTAAGCTGGGGGCCGTGCGTTTCCCCCGCTGTTAAATAGCGTAAACTCATGCTGCGTTCCCCCTTCACACTTTTAAACTGTAAACCGCTAAAATCTTAAATGTCTTTGCTCATTATAGTATAGGGAATCCGCTTTGACAAGAAAGGGATGGCCTCTAATCAGGTGCCCCTCATCCATAAAACAACAGCGCCGCCATACTCTTCCGAGTAAAAGCGGCGCTGCTGAGCGTCCGGGGTCAAGAGGCTCTGATCAGCCCCCGATCCTCCGGTTTGAAGGAGGCAATGTCGTCTTGCTCTCCTCAAGCTGCAGCAGGCTTTGCAGCTGCAGCTCCTCAATGCCGAGAATCTGCCCGCATTCGCGGACGGTAAGGAAGCCGCGTTTGTACGCGGCAATGACCTTGCTTTTGTCCATCTGGATTTACGACCTTTCGCATAGCGTACGGGTATCTACTATTCAGTATCACTGAAAAGAAGCGAAAGTATACGTTAACCAGATCGGGCGGTGCAGCACTATTTCTTCCGGTAGAAGAACGTTTCCGTCGATTCAAAGCCATACTGCGCAGGTGTAAAGATTTGCTCCGTACTGCCCACGAACAAATATCCGCCCGGGCGCAGACTGTCCGAGAACTTATGATAGAGCTTATTCTTAGCCTCTTCTGTGAAATAGATCATCACATTCCGGCAAATGATCAGGTCAAACCCTTCGTCAAACTTATCAAGCAGCAGGTTCTGCTTGCGGAAATCAATACTTTTTTTGAGTGACTCGCTGACCTTGAACACCGGTCCCTCCGGCGCGAAATAACGGGCGGCTACATCTTTTGGCACGTCCTTTAAGGATCGTTCCAAGTAGAGGCCCTGCTTTGCTTTGGCCAGAGCGCCATCATCAATGTCAGTAGCCAGAATACCGGTCTGGGAAAGAAGATTTTTGTCGGATAAAATCATCGCCAGCGTATATGGCTCTTCCCCGGTGGAGCAGGCGGCACTCCATAGCTTCAACCGGCGTCCCGAGCGCTGCAAATCAGGCAGAATGACATCCCGCAGGACTTCCCAGCGGTTCGGATTGCGCCAGAACTCCGAGACATTAATCGTCATCCGGTCCAGAAATTCATAAAATAAAGCCTTGTCCTTCATCATTGCGGCATAAAAATCTTGAAATGAATGATAGCCGTTCTTCATCCGCAGCGTAGTTAAACGCCGTTTCATCTGTGCTTCCTTGTACTGGGCGAGATCGATTCCGGTACTTTGCTTGACGTTATGGATAAACCCGGTGTAATCCGGATCTGCTGCTTCAATCTGTTCACGTTCTGCCATATGACTTCTCCTGCCTCCCGCCTGTTGTTACATCCATGCCTGGATGTCTTTGTTGTAGTGAGCCAGTTCATTCGGAGCAAAGAAATTGGAAATTTCACGTTCAGCGCTTTCCGGTGAATCCGATCCATGAATAAGGTTAAGCGGTGTATGGCTGGCAAAATCGCCGCGGATTGTACCCGGCAACGCTTCGCCTACCTTGGTCTTCCCTATCAGCAGACGGGACAGCGCCACTACATCATCGCCTTCCCACACCATGGCAAACACAGGACCGGAGGTGATAAAGCCCACAAGTTCAGGAAAGAAATCTTTACCTTCGTGTTCTGCGTAGTGCTTCTTGGCCTGTGCTTCTGTGACAGTAATCAGCTTCGCGGCAATCAGCTTAAATCCTTTGTCCTCCAGGCGGGCGACAATACGCCCGATCAATCCACGTTGTACTCCGTCCGGCTTGATCATCAGATACGTTTTTTCCATAGAGTCACTCTCCATTTTTATGAATAGGTTAGTACATCGCTGCGAATTCAAGTGGTATATTTTCTGATATTATCAGAAACCCGGTCATCTGTGAACGCTTATATTTCAAAGAGGAGCGAAGTCTAATAGGCTCTGCCTGTTACAAAAAATGCAATATCCCGCAGATTGCGCTTTGTTTTGTTGTTTGGAAGCTCATCCAGCGCCGCCAGTGCTTTGGCTATATAGCGTGAAGCCAGCTCTTCTGCGCGGGCAATACCTTCTCCTGACAGGATCAGATCAATGGCCCGGCCCACACTGCGCTGCCCTTCACGGATAAGCTTCAGCTCCTCCAGCAGCGAATCGCGAAGCCGGTCGTCCTCAAGGCTGTATATCACGGGAAGTGTAATGTTCCCCTGGCGCATATCGCTGCCCGGAGGTTTGCCGATTTGCTTCTCCGTTCCGGAAAGATCGAGCAGATCATCACGGATCTGAAACGCCATACCGACGTTGTATCCGTAATTATAGAGCAGCCGGGCTGTCTCCGGCTCCGCATCAGCGGCCAGCGCGCCTAGCTGGCAGCTGATCGCGATGAGCAAGGCTGTCTTGCGGCGGATCCGCCGCAAATAGTGGCGCACACTCTGCTCGCTGTTGAAGAAATCACGGATCTGCTCCATTTCTCCGATGGACATTTCCACCATCGCCTTGGAGAGGATTTGGTGGATGCGGGGATTTTTCAGCTCCGAAGTCATAACGAGCGCTTTCGCATAAATATAGTCCCCGGTGTACATGGCGATCTTGTCGCCCCACTTCGCTTTGACAGTAAGCTCTCCACGCCGCAGCTCTGCATCGTCGATCACATCATCGTGAACGAGCGAAGCACTATGTATGAGCTCAAGCGGGATAGCTACACGCTTCAGCTTCTCCAGATCATATTGGCCAAATTTGCCGCCCATCAGCACAAATACTGGACGCAGACGTTTGCCGCCCGCCTTCAGCAGATGCAGGGAAGTCTCTGTCAGCAGACCATCATCGCCTTGAACGCTGCGGTACAGCTCTTTTTCGATCAGATCCATATCCTTGTTCAGCAAACCGAATATTTGCATTCGTTTCATTCTTTCACCCGTGTCAGCAGATTGTGGCTCCAAAGCTCCATCTTCACTTCCTGCGGCAGCAGGCCCATTTCATAGGCGTAGCGGAAATAGAGGTTCAGACCTTCCTGCTGCCTTTCCCCAAAGTCATAACATAAATTACGGAAATATCCTTCCCAGTAAGCAGCCGTTCCGCCGATAGCCATACACGCCTCCCGAATAACTGGCGCGAGTTCGCGGATTCCGCGTCTTTTACTTTCCGCAAAGGCCTCGGCAATCTCGGCAATCGCTTTAGGCTTACTGTTCGCTGCCTCCCGGTTTACCGCCCAGACGGCAAAGGTCATGCTGAGTCCAGTCCACTCATTCCACAGTTCACCCAGATCAGTAACGATGTAGCCCTGATTCTGCCACGAGGCTTTGATCGCATTGTCGCCGATTAAGAGACAGGCGTCCGCCTGATCCATCATGTGATCCAGATCAGGCTCTGCACTGATATATTCCGGTTTGCCATGAACGGCCTTCTCCATCAGAATCTTCAGCAGATTCACCGATGTTGCGGAGGTATTAGTTACGGCAATCCTTGCGTTTCCAAGCTGCTGAACAGGCATCCGAGAGAACAGCAGAATTGATTTGACCGGTCCCTCCGAACTGACAGATAGATCCGGAAGCAGCAGCAGACGGTCACTGGCTGCTGCATAGGCAAAGGAAGACAATGCACCTACGTGGATGGTGCCCTCAGCCATGCCCTGATTAAGAATGGCAGGCACTTCACTCACCATCTCTGCAGGATAACTTAACGAAGAGGGGTGAAAATTGTGAAATACCGGCCATGAGTTGGTATAGCTGATTTTACCGATAACGGTATGCTGCGAATTGACCATCCCTCATTCCCCCCATCTGCGAAATAAAGTGTGCTCAATGTTAAAGCTGTCCAGCACCTTGCCCACCATAAAGTTAATCAGATCATCCATGCTGACCGGGCCAAAATAAAAGGCCGGCATTGCCGGGATCAGCTTGACGCCCAGCCGGGACAGCTTCAGCATATTTTCCAGGTGAATGGCATGCAGCGGTGTCTCCCGGGGGACGAGGACCAAGGGGCGCCCTTCCTTCAGCATGACATCGGCAGCCCTTGTCATCAAATTATCGGAGCTGCCATGCGCCACAGCAGACAGTGTACCCATGGAGCAAGGCATAATAATCATCCCTTCCGTGCGGAAGGAGCCGCTGGCGATCGATGCCCCGATGTCCTGTACTTTATGATAAAGCAGAGAACCGGGATAGCCGCTGAACTTTTCGTTCAGAAAGCCTTCCCGGTCGGAGGCGGCAAAGCCAAGCTCCTCTTTAAAAACACGCCAGCCCGCATTGCTCACAACGAGATGGACCGTATACCCCAATGAAAGCAGGGTTTCCGTCAGACGAACGCCGTAAATGCCTCCGCTCGCTCCGGTAATTCCTACAACGAAATTTTTAGGCTTCTGCTCTGTCATTTGTAAAACTGCACCACCAGGTCAATCAAAGTAAATGAGAACACCACGATGCTCAGCACCCCGTTCATGGTAAAGAACGCAGTCTGCAAGCGGCTTAAGTCACTTGGAGACACAATGTGATGCTCATAAAAAAGAATGATGTAAGCAATCAGCATCCCTGCTACATACCACCAGCTTAAATCGGTGATAAAAAGGAGCGAAACGAATCCGATGCCCGTAAGAAAGTGAAATACCTTCGCAATGTCCAGCGCCCGCGGAACACCAAAGCGGACTGGAATGGAGTAAAGGCCTTCCTTCGTATCAAATTCAACATCCTGACAGGAATAGATAATATCAAAACCCGCAGTCCAAAACACAATCGTGAAATAAAAGATCATGGCTGTCCAGTCCACAGTGCCCGTGACGGCAACCCAGCCCCCAAGCGGAGCCAAGGCGATGGTTAGCCCGAGTATCAGATGGCAGGCCCAGGTGAATCGCTTCGTGAAGGAATAAAAAACAAGGAGAAAAACAGCGATCGGCAGCAGTTTCGCCGACAAGGGATTAAGCTTGAAAGCAGCCCAGAATAGTAAAAAGAATGAGATCGCAATAAAAATTATTACTTCTCCAACCTTCAGCAGCCCTGCGGGAATCGCTCTTCCTGCGGTCCGCGGATTCTTGGCGTCGCTGATCCGGTCAATCAGCCGGTTCAGGCCCATGGCCGCGCTGCGGGCGCCAAACATGGCGATAACAACCCAGCCGATCTGGGCCCAGGAAGGGAGTGTGCCGAACATGACAACTGAACCGAGCAATGCGCCCATAAATGCGAAGGGTAATGCAAAAACAGTATGTTCAAACTTGATCATTTGCAGAAAAACGCCGACTTTTTTAAACATTACAGTTCTCCTTGAGCCCAATATGTAATGCTGCGATGCCGCCGGTCAAGGGATAGGATTCCACTTGCTCAAGACCGGTTTCACGGAAAATCACCGCAAGCTGCTCTCTGTCCGGAAATAGGGCCAATGATTCGGGAAGCCATTTATATTGCTCGTATCTTTTGGCAAACAGTTTCCCAAGGAGCGGAAGTACACGCTGAAAATAAAAATAATAAATGCCTTTGAACGGCTGTTTCATCGGCTTGGAAAGCTCGAGGCAGACAACCATTCCTCCCGGCTTCACTACACGCTTCATTTCATTCAACACTTGAACGAGATCAGGCACATTGCGAAGTCCGAAGCCTATCGTCGCATAATCAAAGCTGTTGTCACCGAAAGGCAGGTCCATCGCATTGCCCTGGACCAGTGAAATGCGGTCCTGCAGTTTGCGCTCTTCCACCTTGCGGCGGCCTACCTCCAGCATGCCCGCACTGAAATCAAGCCCGATAACACTTCCGGTCTGGCTGGCATCAGCCAAGGCAATACTCCAGTCACAGGTACCGCAGCACAAGTCTACAGCGGAATCGCCGCGCTTCATGCCCATCTTGCGCATCGTGAACTTTCGCCACGCTTTATGACGGCGGAAGCTTAGAATATCATTCATCAGGTCATATTTGCCGGCAATGCTCTCAAATACGGAGTGTACAAATTGTTCCTTCGGTTTGACGCCCTGGTCACCCAAAGCTGATGTTTTCTCTATAGTCATTCTCTACCCCTCCACGGCCGCTTGTCCGGAAATTTTCGTCTGCAGGAGAAAGTGGTCAAGCGCGGAGCTAAGCTCGCTGATCAGGTGCTCGTCCTTAATGTCTTTCAGCAGTCCCTGTATGGACTGGAGCGACCCATGCAGCTTGTCGGTCAGCAGGGAATCGCATTTATATTTCAGCTTCAGCTTCTTCCAATCCTTCAGATCGAGATTCTGCTCGTCCAGCAGCTGCCGCTCTTCTTCTGTGGCTAATTCCATCACCTTCCAGTAACAATAGCCTTCCCGGGCACTTGCCGGATTACCAGACCGCCGCAGTTCCAGACATAAGGTCTCGCAGTGGCTGAATTCAGCCAGCAGCTTCTCCCACAGCTGGGTAAGCGACTCCTCAATCATCGGTGTAAAAGAAAGGAACAGCCGCATATTGAGCTGTACCGTGTGCCGCAGGTATTGTTCAGCGGAGAGCAGCATCCCCTTCATTTTGCCGTAAAGATGGGCTTTCATCACGTTAAAGTCGGCAATGGCCGTACTTAAGATGCCCACCATCTCGATCTGTTCACGTTTCGCAAGCAAATGGTAAAACCAGCTGCTGAAGTAATCGCCGGCCAGCACCTTGAGCTGACGGGAACGCATCTGGTCTCCCCCTGGTTCTTCAAGGGATATATCGATGCTCTCATGCGTATCAAGACCTAGCTGGACAAGTGCTGTTACCAGAGTATACAGCTCACCGTTTTGCGCACCGTCCGGGGTGCTGTGATTCAGAAAAATATATAACAAATGACCACGCCCATCGGAAAACGGCGGTAATTCCGTATGCCGCTGAATCATATCGTAGTCGGTGTAAGGTTTAGCAAGTTGTGGTATGCGGTACGGTTTCATTTCAGCCTCCGAAGCCATTGACGTTATGACAATATCTTTGTTCACAATCTTGTCTATTATATCACATGTTTTTTTGTCACGCACTCTAGGGCGTTCTAGTTTCATTTACCCACATCAGGGATAAATGAACTGCCTTTTCCACAGCTCGCTTTCACGAATACGGAAGCCTTTCTTGAGCGTATCTGGCAGCGGATCATTCCCGGACGCCTCCAGCTTCTGCTGCAGTTGAAGCGACCACTCCATGCGTCTGATATCCCCGGCAAGCAAAAGTCGGCGTGTGTCCAGCCATTTGTCCTCGGCTACAATGCGCAGGAGCAGCTGATCGACATTCTCCGTGTCTCGGAAAGCAAAGGAGATCGCCTGAGCCATATTCTGATATAGTTCCTTGGGCTCGTGGTTATTGCCGGTTACCTTCAGATCCAGTGACAAGACGCTCTGATCAAAGTCTACGCTATCGATGGACAGGGTAAAGGGGATTCCGTTCAGTATATCTACAAGATTATCATTATCGAGAATCGTATTTGCACCGCTGAAGGTTTCTACTACTCCCTGCTGCCTCTGCAAGGAAGGTTCGAGTTCCGCCAGCTGCGGCAGAATTACGGCAGAAGCCGTGGTCACGAGCAATACAGTTCCGATTAGCCAGCCCCGGTTCATGACCTGCCCCCTTATCCATAATTTCCGCCTTGCCGTACGTTTATACGATCCTGCAGACCTGCCTATACTTAGTTATATTTTGAAAAAAAGCAGGCTATGCCTGCTTTTCAGCTTTCGCTCTCCAGTTGTCCGTGTTTGCTCCATATTTCCGCCTTACCGCGGATTTTCATAGCTGAGGTATGATCGGTGAATTGAGCGATCAGCACCTCGCCTTTGTCCAGCTTCTCCGTATGGTGAAAGCGCGTATCCAGTCCTCTGGTAAGCCCGATTACCTGAACGCCGTTCTCTTTGGCCTTCACCACGATGTACTCGCTGCCTGACGGTGCAGGGCTAACGCCATTATTCTTCTCGGTCATCTTTGATCCTCCTAAAAGTTTTGTGAGCATATACTTCCTTGAAATCTCTTCGTACAAAACTGGCTTCGGAAGCATTCACCTTAAGTTTTGTGAGCATTTACTTCCTAGAAATTTCTTCGTACAAAACTGGCCTCGGAAGCGTTCGCTTAATTTTGTGTGAGTATACGCTTTCTCTACGCAATTGCGGATAAAGATTGCAAAAACAAATGCCGCCTTGGAGGGCGGCATAGTTGTAACTCGGAAGACTATAGGATCGATATGTAGAAATCTCTATTTGATTCCGTCTTTAAGCGCCTTACCGGGTTTGAATGCCGGTACTTTGCTTGAAGGAATTTCGATTTCTTCACCAGTTTGCGGGTTGCGGCCTTTACGTGCGGAACGTTCGCGCACTTCAAAGTTTCCGAATCCAACCAGTTGTACTTTATCGCCGCTTTGCAGAGCACCTGTGATCGCTTCGAAAACGGCATCTACCGCTTTAGTAGCATCTTTCTTGGGAAGTTCAGTTGCTTCTGTTACTACGTTGATCAAATCTGATTTATTCATGTCTTCTCACCTCCCTGGGTAAATTTCCGGTATCATACACTGTTTCCGTTTCAACGCAAAATATACGTGATAATCCCGTTTATTGCTAGATACTGGCGCCCTTCTTCCTAGAAGCGCAACAAACTTATAGTAATACAGCCCATCCATAATTTCAAGGCGTTCCTCAAAAAAGGAGCAGAAAGTATCTACTAAACCCTTAATTAGGCCGAAAATGAGAGACTATTAATGGCAGAAATTCCTATTAACCATAAAGTAGAGAAGCATTTCCGTGTAAAAAGAGTACGGAGGGGAATTCATCGGATGTCATATGCCCCCACTCCGGCACAACAAAAAGAGAGCCGGAAATTCCGGCTCTCTTTTTGTTGTGAAATGTGCCTTACAAAATGATTGCGATCAGGCCGCCTGAACCCTCGTTGATGATCCGTCCAAGTGTTTCCTGAAGCTTGTAGCGGGCATTATCCGGCATCATGGCAATTTTGCCCTGAATACCCTCGCGCACAATCGAATGCAGCGAGCGGCCAAAAATATCCGACTCCCAAATCTTGATCGGGTCATTCTCAAAGTCCTGCATCAGATAGCGCACCAGCTCTTCGCTCTGTTTCTCCGTGCCGATGATCGGCGAGAACTCCGATTCCACATCCACGCGGATCATATGAATCGAAGGTGCTGTCGCCTTCAGGCGAACCCCGAAACGCGAGCCCTGGCGGATCAGCTCCGGCTCATCGAGAGCCATTTCCGCGAGTGAAGGAGCGGCTATCCCGTAGCCGGTTGTTTTGACCATTTCCAGCGCTTCGGAGAAGCGGTCATACTCGCGTTTGGCATGGGAGAAGTCCTGCATCAGCTGCAGCAGATGATCTTTTCCGCGGATTTCAACCCCTACCACTTCCATCAGAACCTGATCATACAGTTCTTCCGGCGCATACAGGTCAATCTCGGCCACACCTTGGCCCATGTTCATTCCGCTAAGCCCTGCTTTATCGATGAAATCATATTCCGTAAACTGGGAGACCAGCCGGTCAACATCACGCAGGCGGCGGATGTCTTTCACGGTATCGCGGACGGAATTCTCATAGCTGCTGCGCAGCCAGTGATTTTCGCCCAGCACCATCACCCAGCTAGGCAGGTTCACATTGACCTCATGGACCGGGAATTCGTACAGCACTTCGCGCAGCACACCGGTCACATCGTCTTCTGTCATATTCGCAGCACTAAGCGTCATAACGGGAATATCATATTTAAGAGCCAGCTCACTGCGCAGCTGCTGTGCCTCTTCACTGCGCGGCCGGGTGGAGTTGATCACAAGCACAAACGGCTTGCCTACTTCCTTCAGCTCCGCAATGACCCGCTCTTCGGAATCAATATAAGAGTTCCGCGGGATTTCAGCAATCGTGCCGTCTGTAGTCACAACTACACCCAGCGTGGAATGCTCCTGAATCACCTTACGTGTGCCAATTTCCGCCGCTTCCTGGAAAGGAATCGGTTCCTCAAACCAAGGAGTGGAGATCATGCGAGGGCCGTTCTCATCCTCATACCCTTTTGCACCCTCCACAGCATATCCTACACAGTCGACCAGCCGGACATTCACTTCCAGCCCTTCCGCAACCTTGATCTGCACCGCGTTGTTCGGTACAAATTTCGGCTCAGTTGTCATAATGGTTTTGCCCGCTGCACTTTGCGGAAGTTCATCCACTGCCCTTACCCGATCTGCCTCGCTGGTGATGTTCGGCAAGACAATCGTCTCCATGAAGCGTTTGATGAACGTCGATTTCCCCGTGCGAACCGCGCCGACGACGCCAAGATAAATGTCTCCGCCGGTACGCTCGGCAATGTCCTTGAAAATATCCACTTTTTCCAAAAGAGATCCCCTCCTCATATTACTCCGAAGAAAAAATGCCTGAAGAGCATCGACTTCGCGTTCCGCCGGCAATCTGACCCTTGCAGGACATCCACCGGACTTTCGTATGTCCGCCCGAAGCCTAGCTGCTGCTTAAGGGCGGAACACTTTTGCCCCGCGCTAAACTCCGAATGCTCGGACATGCATTTGGACTAGTATCATCATATGTATCCGGAACGGATTTATGACCCGCAGCTGCGCAATTTGTATAGTAATTTGCGAAATGAGGTTCTGCACCCCCGCAGGGCGTCACGACGCCCGGAAGTCTTCTCATCAATCATATGAGGGCGGAGTAGTAAGTAGAACTACCTCTCTCCTTTCATGTGGCCGCTGCCGCAGAAACACCGGAAAACACAAAAAAACAGCCCCAGAATAACTTCTGGAACTGCTGTCGGCTGAAAACGGTCTATGGACTATCCGGAGGCTGAGGAACTGGCTGCCCATTAATCCACAAATACGGCAACGACTTCACCGGTACATAATAAGAAGCCTGCTCCAGCTCAATCCGCAGATCCTGATTGGCCGCAGGAGTTGCGCCTTCCTTGCCGATGGCAGACATAATATCAAAGCTGTAGTCGACATACACGTCACCGTTCTTGTCCATGATAAACTCCAGCGGCTGTCCGGAATAGACGCTCTTCAGCGTTATAGACGCCGTTCCCGCCTTTTTGGAATCAATGGTGAAGAAGCCCGGATACCGTTCCTCCCCTGCCGGGAGTGCGCCTCCATGCGCTGATTTGTAGCGGTTGACCTGGCGGGAGACATCATTTACCTTCTGCACGGTAACGAGATCCATCAGCTTTACGGTAGGATCACTTTCTTCGTCCAAGATAAGAAAATAGGCGCTGCCGCCCTTCTCAAAGGCAGCAGCCGGAATTTCATCCAAATATCCTTTTTGGCGCAGCTTCTCCAAATCAATTACGAATTTCTCATAGCGTGGAGTAGACTCCTCACTATTCAGGATCGGCAGCAGACCTTCCTCCTGCTGATAATCATCCACTGCCGCCTGGACCCGCTTGACACTCTCGCGGAAATTGCCCGCAGGCTGGTTCTGTTCTCCGCGGTACATACAGCCCGTGAGAACAAAGAGCAGCAAGCTTATTCCCAGCAGCAAGCCCATTCTGATTCCGGATGTCTTCAGCCCATCTGTGAAAAGCACTCCGTCCGCCCCTTTCTGCTCCAGCATTCTCCGAAAGTTACTTCACAAGCTTACCACAGCCCGTCCTCTTCTCCACGACGCGCTGCTTCCAGTCTGCGCCGCACTGCGGCTTTGAGCGGGTCCTCGGGGACTTCGACGCTCAAATCGTTCCAGACGGCTGCCTGGCACGCCAGACGGACGCCTGAATCCAGCAAGCCGCCAAGCTTCCGCTGCTCGGCATCCCCCGGCGGCCGAAGGGCAGCCGCCTCTTCCTGCGGGACCGTCACCTTGCACATCAGGCAACCGGCTTTGCCGCCGCAGCGGGTAGGCAGGACCACTCCCGCTTTGCGTGCAGCTTCCAGCAGGGTTACCCCGTGCTGCACGACTGTTTTTCGTCCTTCAGGCTGGAAGGTGACAGTCCATCCTTTTTGTGGCTTCATGACATAGCTTCCTTCCTTTGCTTCTTGTTAAATCTGTATCGACGTCGATACTCCAAGCAGTTTCTCCAGCTGCAGCCCAAAGGCTTCATCCAGTCCATTCTCCAGAACTAGCTGCTGCAGCAGTGGTATATGACCAGCCAGATTGACTTTCATAAAATTGGCAATAGCACTGCACCGCTCCCCCCTGCACCGCAGCAGGTTAAACACCAGCTCGTGAGCCGCAGGCATGAGGCGCATTAAGCCGATACCGTTAAAATCCTGGATGAGTGCATGCGGCAGAAGCTGCTGAACATCCACGGCATACCGGCGCGTACCGGAGCCGATCTGAAAACCGCATACCAGTTCTACCCTCGCAGCTCCGATACGGTAGCGGCTGCGCAGCGAATAGCAGCCTCCGCTATAATCTTCTTCCGGACCTCCGTCCACCGAATATCCGCTCAGAGCCGAATGAAGTACTTCGGCATCCTCCAGATCGGCGTAGAGGTCGATGTCGCGCGGCGGGGCACTCAGCTGCACTCCGTGCAGCAGAAGTCCGCAGCTTCCTCCCAGCAGCCATACAGGCGGCTTCTCCAGCCAGCTCAGGCTTAACACCTCGCATATAGAGGCTAGTGCTTCCAATATGTAGGGAATTCCCGAATCTGCCATCTACTCACGTCCTATTCCTGCAAAAAAAATCCAGCGATTCTTCCAAGAACCTTCTGCCTGAATTTAATGTAAATGCTTACATAATTGAAGCGGCTCCACCCAACAGCCCGATCAGCATAATGACAAAAGCAACTATTGATAATATAGCTCTCAGCAGGCCTTTTGTCTTGCTGCGCGCAAAGGTTATCAGAAATACGGACAATCCCATTACCAGAATCGCTATTAGCGACAACCACATTTTCGTCATCGGATCCATGGACAAACCGCCTCCATCCGGCAATATTTGATTGCGACTATTATATCATGAAGACTACGGCATGAAACCTACTAAGTCTAAGGGTTCAAAAAAAAGAGCAAAAGATCACAGAATCAGGACTGATTCCGGATCATTTGCTCTTTGCTCCGCGAAGAGTAATGCTATTTTTTTAGCATCATTTTCATTAAAGACTCCATGGTGCCGGAATTCGCGCCGCCTTTTTTGACAGCGTTGATGATATCCTGCACCGTAGCCTCGCTGACCGGTACCTTCGCCATTGATGACACCTGCTTAATTAACTGGCGGAGCTGGGCTTCATTCTGCATTGTTCCCGGTTTGACCGTACTGGCCAGCTTTTGGACGGCACCTGGTGTGATGTTTTTGCCCGCTTTTTTATTGATGGCGTTCAATGCATCCTTGGAAAAATCTTTGCTCACTTTTCATCCCTCCTCCGTCAATCCCCATTACAACATATGAGGATCCCCGTCAAAAGGTGAACGTGATCAGGAATGCCACTGCTCCCAAGTTTCCTGCGAGATCGTTTCCATCTCCGTCTTGCGGTCGCGTCCCATCAGGGCCTCAACGGCGCTGCGCGGCGTTTTGCCTTTGAACAGCACATGATAGATCTGATCAGTGATTGGCATCTGCACGCCCAGCTTAAGCGAAATAGCGTATGCGGCTTCCGTAGTGCGTATCCCTTCAACGACCATGCCCATAGACTCCAGCACTTCAGAGAGCGGTTTCCCTTGGCCAAGCAACGAACCTGCTCGCCAGTTGCGGCTATGCTGGCTCGTTGCTGTTACCACAAGGTCACCGAGTCCAGCCAGACCGGCAAAGGTCAGCGGATTGGCACCCAGCTCGACACCGACGCGGGAAATCTCGGCAAGACCGCGGGTGAGCAATGCCGCCTTGGCATTATCGCCAAAACCCAGACCGTCAGACAGACCTGCCCCAAGCGCTATGATATTCTTCAGTGCTCCGGCCAGTTCAACGCCTACCTGATCTCGATTGGTGTACACACGGAAATCATTGTTGATAAATAGACTTTGTGCTTCTGTAGCGCGTCTGTCGTCCGGTGATGCTACCACAACCGTTGTAGGACACAGGCGCACCACCTCTTCGGCGTGGCTAGGTCCGGACAAAACAACCACCTGGCCTTCATCACAGCCCAGCTCCTCGGAAATGACGGTGGACATCCGTTTCATGGATTCCGTCTCAAAGCCCTTTGTAGCATGTACACAGAGCATATCTTCTTTCCAGAAAGGTTTGAGGCTGCGGGCGACCTGGCGCATTCCGGAGGACGGGGCAACAATAACCACCGCCTTGGAACCGGTGACCGCTGTCTCCATATCCGTAGTTGCAATGATATTAGCGGGCAAAGAAATCCCGGGCAAGAAATGCTCATTCGTGTGAGCCTCATTAATCTCGGCAGCCTGTTCGGACCTGCGTGTCCATAGATAAACCTCCGAGTGGTTAGCCGCCAGCACAGTAGCCAGCGCAGTTCCCCAACTGCCCGCGACCAGCACGGTTACTTTATCAGACAACGCGATTCCCCTCCTTGACTTTAGCGCCGATTTTATTCTCTCTTCCCTGGGAGATCTTCACAATATTGCTGCGGTGCCGCCAGAAAGCGAAAACTGCAATGATAAGGCTTCCCCACAATTCAGGTGTTGTAAATTCGGTAAACAGCAGGAATACCGGGGTAAGCGCAACAAAAATCAGGGAGCCCAGCGACACAAAGCGGGTAATAACGATGGCCAGAATGGCAATGATCCCTGCAATCAGCGCAGGCCAAAAACAAAGCGTAGCCATTACGCCAATTGTAGTCGCAATGCCCTTCCCGCCGCGAAAGTGAAAGTAGAGCGGCCAATTATGCCCGATGATGGCTGCGACCCCGCAAGCCACCGCGATCCAGGTTCCCCAGCCGCCAGCCCAGGTTCCGAGCCAAACTGCGGCAATTCCCTTCAGTACGTCCAGAACCAGCACCAGTATTGCCGGTCCTTTCCCCATCACACGCAGCGTATTGGTCGCTCCGGCATTGCCGCTTCCGTATTGACGGATATCAATACCTTTTAGCAGCCGGGCGAGCAATACACTGAAGCTGACAGAGCCAAGCAAATAGCTTACAACGATCACCAGAAGTTCAAACGCCACTACTCTTCTCCCCTAACCTTCGTTTTCGGATTTGCGCCGTGTAAACAGACGGATTGGTGTTCCTTCAAAATTGAACGCCGCGCGGATTTTGTTCTCCAGGTATCGTTCATAGGAGAAGTGCATCAGCGACGGGTCATTGACGAATACCACAATCGTCGGCGGCTTGACAGCAACCTGAGTGACATAATTGATGCGCAGGCGCCGTCCTTTATCCGTTGGCGGAGGATTAATGGCCACAGCATCGGACACCACATCGTTGACCAAATGCGTCGTAATCCGCAGAGCATGCTGCTGGGCGACATGCTGCACCACCGGCAGCAGCTTCTGCAGACGCTGTTTCGTTAATGCGGACAAGAACACTACAGGTGCGTAGCTCATGAACAGGAAGTGATCCCGGATTTTGGTCTCAAAGTTCTGCATCGTCTTGTCATCCTTCTCGACGGCATCCCATTTGTTGACCACAAAGATCGAAGCTTTCCCGGCATCATGAGCATAACCGGCAATATGCTTATCCTGATCGATAATGCCTTCTTCGCCGTTGATTACCACCAGAACAACATCAGCCCGCTCAATGGCCCGCATTGCGCGCATCACGCTGTATTTTTCCGTGGTTTCATATACTTTGCCGCGTTTGCGCATACCCGCAGTATCGATCAGAACATAGCGCTGCCCGTCCCGTTCAAAAGGAGTATCAATGGCATCGCGTGTAGTCCCTGCGACATCGCTGACAATTACGCGTTCTTCACCCAAAATGGCGTTGACCAAAGAAGATTTACCTACATTCGGCCGGCCGATCAGGGCCACACGAATCACATCTTCGTCGTATTCCTCTTCAGTTGGCTCTGGAAGCTTCTCGGTTACCGCATCCAGCAAATCGCCGATTCCGGTACCATGGCTGCCGGAGATGCCGATAGGATCGCCGATTCCCAGGGTGTAAAATTCATAAATATCATCCGTGCGCTTCATATTGTCCACTTTATTGATTGCAAGCACGATCGGTTTGCCGGAACGGAAAAGAATTTGTGCCACTTCTTCATCCGAATTGGTCAGTCCGCTTTTCGCCTCGCACATAAAGACGATGACATCCGCTTCCTCAATCGCCAGCTCCGCCTGAACACGGATTGATTTCAGAATCGCGTCTTCACCATCAATTTCAATCCCTCCGGTATCAATTACACTGAAGGATTTGCCGTTCCAATCTGAAACGCCATAAATCCGGTCGCGTGTAATCCCCGGTTTATCTTCTACAATGGCCAGTCTATCGCCAATCAGCCTGTTAAATATCGTCGATTTTCCGACGTTAGGCCTCCCTACGATGGCCACAACGGGTCTTGCCATATTCATTCCTCCTGTCGTCCTTACGTAACTCATCATAGCAAAAAACAATAAAATTGGCTAACCAGCTTGTACCTTACCCCTTTTGGACTTTACATGCCTGTAAAAACACAATCGGCGAACCCTCTTATCGAGGGCTCGCCGATTACTTTACCCGGTATGACAATCTAAAGGATTAGTTGTTACCCTTGAATTTGTCCAGCTTGTCGCCGAAGCGTTCAGCAAGCGTGAAGCTGAGTCCTTCGTTGCTAAGCGATACGTTAGGATTGTTCAGCACTTCTTTAGGAGCTCTGTCTCTGCTGTTGCTGCGTTCCGGTCTTGCTGTAGGAGCCGGAGCTTCTTCGGTTTCTTTGATGCTCAGGCTGACGCGTTTCTCGGATGGATTGAAGTCAAGCACTTTCACTTGTACTTCTTGTCCTTCTTTGAGCACTTCATGCGGAGTACCGATGTGCTTGTGGGAGATTTGCGAGATATGCACAAGGCCTTCCACGCCTGGAAGCAGTTCAACAAACGCGCCGAAGTTTACAAGGCGTTTTACTTCGCCTGTAACTACATCGCCAATGTTGATTTTACCGGCTGCAGAATCCCAAGGACCTGGAGCAGCAGCTTTGATGCTGAGGCTGATTTTGCCTTTTTCAGGATCAACCTTAAGCACTTTTACGCGAACCTTGTCGCCTTCGGAAACAACATCGGAAGGTTTTTCGACATGGTTCCAAGCGATTTCGGATACGTGAACCAATCCGTCAACGCCGCCCACATCAACAAATGCGCCGAATTGTGTCAGACGTTGCACAGTACCTTCGATGATTTGTCCTTCGGACAGCTCAGCCATAATCTTCAATTTGTTGGCTTCGAATTCTTCTTCCAGCACTTCTTTGGCGGAAAGAATAACCTTGCTGTTCTCACGGTCCAGTTCTTTCACTTTCACGCGTAGAGTGCGGCCTTTGTAGTCGCTGAAATCTTCTACAAAGTGACGTTCAACCATGGAAGCCGGAATAAATCCGCGCGCGCCGACATCAGCTACGAGGCCGCCTTTGACAACGTCAGCCACAGTAACATCGAACGCTTCCTGGGAAGCAAAATATTTCTCCAGATCTTCCCATGATTTCTCGCTGTCAATTGCACGTTTGGAGAGAACCAGGCTTTCCTTGTTGTCGTTGATGCTGACAACCTTGCATTCCACTTCTTGTCCAACTTCTACTGCTGCTGCAGCGTTGTCCAGTTGTACGGAAGACAATTCGCGAATAGGAATAACGCCGTCGTATTTATATCCAATGCTTACGTAAGCTTGGTTATCTTCGATTTTGACGATTGTTCCTTTCACGGTATCGCCTTTTTTCAACGAAATGATTTCCAAACCTTCTTGGCTTGTCACTTCTTCTTCGTTAACTACAGCGGATTCCACTGTTTCTGTTGCTTCCACGGCTTCGTTGTTCTCAACATTAGCCGCAGCTTCCTGATTTCTAGTTTCTTCAGACATGTGATTACCCTCCTCGATTCAAAACCCCATTTATTTAAACCCGCGTAGAGCAGAGTTCAAAACAAGCATTACCTAAATATCACTTACATTTTTAAGTTAGTATGTTCCAAAAAATAGCGGTTATGCCGTTATTCCTCAGCATCTGCAAAAAGCGGCGTGATTCAACGTTTATCTTGCACTGGGCCTGCCGGTCTTGGCCATCTCATGAATCCGTCCCATAATTACATCAGTGACTTCTTCAAGAGACTCGCTTCCCTTTCCATCAAACGAACTGAGGTCAATGGGAGCCCCATAAATGACAGTCATCCGGCGAAAGGGCTTGTAAGATCCAACGATAGCGGCCGGAACAACTGCTGCACCGCTGCGAAGCGCAAAACTCGCTGCGCCCTTCTTAGCCACACCGGAATCAGAGTTTCGCGTCCCTTCCGGAAAGATGCCCATAACATGTCCGCTGCGAAGCGTATTAAGGGCCGTTTTGATGGATTCTTTGCTTACGCCGCCACGTTTCACCGGAAAAGCGCCCAACTTATTAATGAGCCAGCCTAGCACAGGAACCTTGAACAGCTCTGCTTTGGCCATATACTTTACCTGGCGGTTCAGCTTAATGCCGATCGTCATTGGATCAAGCAGGCTGATGTGATTGGCGCAGAGCAGCACCCCGCCCTCCTTCGGCACATTCTCTTTCCCGACAATCTTCAGCGGGAACAGGATGGCATAAATCAAGCGAAGCAACCCACAGCAAATGGCATAAATCATGAATGATTTCTCTCCCCGTCAACATGAGATCTGCAGTGGGAGACAATGGCTTCCACGGCTTGCCTGATATCCATAAAGGTCGTGTCAAGAAGAATGGCATCTTCTGCACGGCGCAGCGGTGAAATCTCCCGTCCTTCATCAAGACGGTCACGGGCTGCAATATCGTGTTCAAGCTGCTGGAGAGTTATTGTTTCCGTTTCCTTCAGCTCTTTGTAACGGCGGAGAGCCCGTTCCTCCACACTTGCCGTCATGAAAATCTTCACTTCGGCATCCGGCAGCACGGTCGTACCGATATCGCGGCCATCCATCACGACCCCCTTGCGAAGCGCCATCTGACGCTGCAAATGACTGAGTCTGGATCTAACGCCCTCGATCTTCGAATACTGCGACACCTGGCCGCTAACCTGGAGACTGCGGATATGCGGGGTTACGTCCTCCCCATTGATCAGCACCTTCTGGATGTCCTGCTCCGGAATAAGCTCAATCACCATATCGCGGACACTTTGATCCACCGATTCATGATCTTCCGGCGGAATGCCTCTGCGGAGCATATCCCAGGTAATGGCCCGGTACATTGCACCCGTATCAACATAAATGTAAGACAACTTCTGTGCTACCAATCGGGCTACAGTGCTCTTGCCTGCCCCGGCAGGTCCGTCGATGGCGACGTTGATTCTGTCGTAAGTATGTGTCCCCTGCCTAACCAACGGGGCATTCCTCCTCAAACACGCTTTCATTAAGAAATACGTCCACCGACGTATCTCTAGGAACTTGATGATCTTATCAAGAAAAAAGCAGGCATTGCCTGCGACTTATAAAATTATACCACAGTTTATACCTCAGTGCAAAATGGCATAGCATTAATTCAGCATAAAAAAGGCTATTTTGATGCCCTTTCCGGGCGTTCAGGCGACCTAACATTAACGGTCGCGGAAATCAAACTGGCGTTCGAAGCAGTAGCGGATTATTTTTTGACGCTCGGAATCCGTGATGGCGGCAAACTTTAACATGACTAGATTACGCCCGCTTTCCAGCTGCTTTATCCGCACAACCTCACCTTCAAAGTTCACATGCTCGGTGCTGCCGTTTCGGTAAGGGACCAGCAGCCAACAGAACAGTTTGTCTCCCACCTCCACCTTTACTTTGGGATCACTGAGAAAAGAAGCTCCTCCTCCTCCGATATCATCGGTCCGTACCAGAAAACGGCTGCCCAGCGAATCCTTCACCGCCAGTTCAAGCTCGGCATTTACACGGAAGAAGCTGCGGCGCTGTATTTTGAAGATGGCATCCGTTTCCGGTTTGCGCACCCGGACCATCCGGATAACATCCTCTTTAAAGCCGAGTACATGCGTGTTGAAGTAATTTTTGATTCCGCCTTCGGTAAGAAAATATACAGAGAGCTCGTCCCCTATAAACAGCTTTTTCAGCCGCCCGTTGCTGGCCTGCATTGGAATTTCAATCAGCAAGGCCTCATCTTCCATATCTGCAATTCTGGATCTATATTCTAGTTCTGCTTCAGCCGCATCACTGGAAGCAATCTGTATGTATAGATATTCGTTAATTTTGGGATACAATCATGTCACCGCCACAGAGTTAGTAATAAATTCTTCATAATTATAGCATGGCCGTTTGCCCTCCGGTTAGAAATATTATTGCACAGCAGAAAGAAAAAAAGAGGCGGCATCCCCTAAAGGAACCGCCCCTCCCTCCCCTATCCCGTGTAGACAGGCTTCATTTATTTATCCTGAGCCCCCGAAGAGGTGCGAATCTCTTCGACCGCTTCTTCATTTCCATCCGCCGCATTGAGGTAAATCCGATACTGTGAACCATTGATTTTGCCGCCAAATTCATAGGTCAGCAGTTCAACAGCATCCTCATTCTCGATCCAGGCCATCCGGTTGTACAGTTCCTTGAATTCCGGATTCAGCTTCTCTCTGGCCTTGGCGAGGGACAGCTCAGGTTTTGGAATTTCACGTTTCTCCTGATGCTCACGGACATAATCGCTGGCTTGAAAGCCCACGGTTTCTCCGGTATCCAGCCCGACGCGCAGCGTCAATTTCTCAGGATAAATCAATACACCGTCTTTGCTGCTTACAAAAGTTAAATTCCCCAAATTATTGTATCTGTCAGCACTGACTGCCGTCATGCCGGCATAGCCCTTCTGCTTCAGAAACTCCCCGGCTTTGACGACAGCCTGCTTCATGGATACCTTGGCTGGTCCGACCTCGCGATTGTCATTGTACGAAATCAGCAGTCCGCCCTCCACCGTGAAGTCCATACTGATGGGAGCTTTGTGATTCGGAGGTGTTACAGTGGCTGTATAGGAAGCCCATTCGGTTCCCTTGCCATTCTCCCTAACATCCACCTTGGTATTAGCACCAGTATCGGCAAACTTTACAGCCTTGGCTTTGATATCCTCTGCCGTGACAGGTTTACCGCCCAGCTTCTTAACGGAACGCTTGTCATAAATGCTGGCAACAGAGGGTCCCCAGTCCAGCTCAGGGTAGGCCGCCACACGCTTGTCTACCGTCTTGAAGCCATCAATAATTGTATTGTCTTCCGCCTTTTCTTCTGTAGCAAGAGCTGACTCGACATCCATCCAACGCAGCTTATTGCTGATGACCTTGTTCTGTACCTCCTGCAGATCCTTGGAGATTTCACCCGAATTCTTATAGAGCGCCTTTAAATTCCCCATCTCAGCTTCGGTCAGCGGCTTCTTGGTGAAATCGCGGACAGCAGCTTTGTAAGAGAAATTGGAGATCTTGGAGAGGAACTCCTCTGTTTGGCTAAACGGCAGCAGCGTAAGCGGCAGTTGGTTGATCTCATTCTGCGCCTCGCTGGTAAGCCGCCATACATTGACAAGTCCTTTGCGGTGAACACCGTTAGAGGCCGAATTGACGGCAAGTGTATTTCCCAGCTCTCCATGAAGCCGCTCCACATGATAGGAGAGATCGTGAAAAGCCCGTTGATACTGGTTCTCTGCTTTAATCAGAATCGAATTTTTCTCCTGGTTCTCCTGATACCCCCACACCAGTGCGCCAATCAGCAAAAGCGCGGTAAGCGGGAACATTATGGCACTTAATCTTTTGTACATAGGGCTGCAAGACTCCTTTCGGTAGCTTATTGCCGTTAGTTTGACAATAACTGAGAAGTCTTATGCACCCGGCAGGCCGATAATATCAAGAGAATACTTCCAAGCAGCATTTCAGCCACATTCCTCGATCTGAAATCCGCTGCTGCTGTTGCACAGACATTGCTTGAAGCCGGTCTGGATGACTCCCTCTTCCTTGTTTCCTCTTAATATGTAGCTCTCGCCGCACTGCTTACAGACAATCCGAACTTTTACGCGCAAAAAAAAGACACCTCGCTCCTCTCTGGAATTCCTTGCTTACGGGAACTACCCTTCAAGTTTAAGTGTGTCCATCTCTATTACAGGTTAACCTCTTCCTCCCGCTTCAGAAAACGAAACGGCGAACGGTTGTTGGCCCGCGCCACCTTGCCCATCCCTCCGTACCACAATACGGCCATCAAAGGTACGATATACCAAATCCAGTAATTGGGCGACGTGCTGAGGATAAAATCATAGATTCCGTGCCACAGCCATGGCAGCAGCAGAGAGACTAGCAATATTCCTCTGCCTTTGCCCGGTTTCGAGAACTTGGCCCTGCCCATGTGGTAGCCCATAATGACCCCGAACATTGCATGTCCCGACACCGGAAGCAGCGCCCGCATAATCATTGAACCTATTGAAGCTTGACTGTACCAGGCGTACATTACATTTTCTATTGTTGCAAAACCGAGCGAAATCGCCACGGCGTATAGTATTCCATCATATGGCTCGTCAAATTCGGTATGGTTGTAAATCATATGGTACAGCACAAACCACTTCAACCCTTCCTCCACCCCGGAGGAAATCAGAAAAGAATCGACATAAGGTCCACTGTCCAGCCCAAGCGTAAGACCTCTCTGAATGATCATTACCGGAAAAACAATCAGCAGTCCAAGCAAAAACACCTTGACCACCATATGCAGCGGTTCCTGATCGTACTTGTCTTTCAGATAGAAAAAAGTCAGCAGGGCAAGTCCCGGTGCCACTGCCGACGAAATGACCGATAACCAAAGCACCGAATAACCTCCCCTGAAACTAGACCCATTTCTACTGCATTATCTTCCAATGGTCGAAGGAAGGCAGAAAGCACCCGCTGTCCTGCCGTTCCTCAATTGTTATTCCTGGCGCTTAAAGTGAGTGCACAACAATTGGATCGCATTTTCGGCCATAACCGTCTTTCCGTATTCATCCAGTACGGCCTCGGTAACCGGCGAAGAATCGCCGAACTCTGCCAATACGGCAACAAGTCCAGACAATGCCGGCTCCTCAAATTCCTTCGGATCGAAGTAAAGATACCATTTATTGTTATAAGAATACAGTTTCCCCTGGGAAGTAATATTGCCGATGAGTACATGTGCCGCTTCAACCAGAACCTCAAAATCGCGGAATGCATACACAATGGAGTCGCTTTGTTCAAGAGTAACTTCCATTTCATAGATCTCTTCAGGCAATTCTTCTTCTCCGGGCGCACCGTACTGATGGTGATCATATTTCCCCCGGGTCACAATAACGACCATACCTTGCGCGGGCATTGCGAACACTTCTACGGCAAGCGGACCGGTAGCGTCAAAACCAAGTTCACTATACGCTTGATCCATCATTTCCGTAAAAAGGTCATGCACCTTGGGAACTTCCTGCCACATATCTTCCTTCTGGATGCCCCGCTCGCTCAGGTCGTCAAAAGTGAGGAAAATCCGTATCTTATCTTGACTTAATCGCTCTATTCTCATGACAGGATCCTCCTTTTGCAAGCTCATTTGATATTAATGTATGATGAGTCCCGAGTAATGAGCCAAAAATGGTTACTATGTATGTATGTTATCATTTTGCTGCCATAAATGCACGTAAATAAATATATTTAATCACCCAATTGTGCCGGATTATTGATAAAAAAAGAATCATTTTGCGGATGGAATCCTCCCCAAAATGATTCTAGCGCTTTGCTTTGCGGTTACAAACCCGGTATCGCTGTATGTGTTTCTTTGAGAATCTGCTCTACTTCATGCTTTACATCAGGGTTGCTGCGGATGAAATCCTTCAGCATATTGAGGTTGGCTTCCTTGGATTTAACCGTGGACTCCCCCTTGTGATCGGCACTGCTCTTCAGCTCATGCGAGCCCTTGTCCTGGGAGCTGCCGCCGGCGGCGGTGTTTCCGAATCCGGTCATGGCCATGCCCAGAATTTTGTCCTTCGCTTTTTCACCGGCTCCTTGCATCGAACCGCTTGATCCGAGGGAGGACATCATGGCGCTGCGTTTTTTGGACATAATCATACTAGCGGCTGCACCCATCACCACTCCGCATAAAAATGACGAAGTATTCATATCTCTAACCTCCTTGTATGGTAAAATCATGCTTAGTGTTCGCGGAAAGATTCCGACTCATACAGCAAAGTTACAAGAAAGCGAGATGAAAAAAGTGGTTAAAGCGACATCAGCACTGCTGCTGACCGCCATTTTGCTGGCATCCTGCAGCAACGGCGATAACAGCGGCAAGACAGTGAACAACAATGCTCAGCCGACAGCGGCGGCAACTGAAACAGCATCGTCATCAGCTACGGCTCTAGCCGCTCAGGGGAATGATGCTGCGGAGGCAAGTGCCCCACCTCAGGCGACACCAGCCGGCTCTTCAAACACCGGAGGGACTGCGGGCGGAAGCACAGCCACGGATGGGCAGGCCACGACTTCCGGCGATGCAGGTACCGCTCAGCCAAGCGGAGAGACAAATCCAGCAGAAATCCCGCTCCTGTACCATATGAACAAAAATTACGACATTGTTCCGAATGAAGAAGGCACCAACAAGAAAGTCATCCTGCTGACCTTCGATGATGGCCCGAAGGAAGCCGAAATGATCAATCCGCTGATGGATACCTTGGACAAACACAAAGCTAAAGCGATCTTCTTCGTGAACGGCTACCGCGTCAAAGAACATCCCGAGCTGCTTGAGCTTATCCATAGCCGGGGCGGAATTATCGGTAATCACAGCTGGGATCATATCAAGCTGAAGGACGAATCCTATACCGAAGTGAAGAAACAGATCGAGGATGTGCAGAAGATTGTCAAGGAAGTTGTAGGCGAAACCCCGAATTTCTTCCGTCCCCCGCATGGAGCAGGCGGCGATGTCGGCAAGAAGGTGGCGGCAGAGAACGGACTGCTTTATATGACCTGGTCCGTAGGATCACTTGACTGGGAAATGAAAGAAAAGGATGCCAATAAAACGGAGAAGCTGATTACAAATGTTACCGACCAGCTTCATTCCGGAAGCAACATCCTGATGCATGAGCTTCCCTGGACCGTGGAAGCATTGGATACGCTGCTTACGAAGCTGGAAGCCAAGGGTTACAGCTTCGTAGATCCGCGCAGCATTGAGCTGAAGATGCGCTGAGTATTGCTGCGTCCCTGTTCTATATAGAAGACAATAAACAAGAGGTATCCAGCGCATGTTGCGGAGGATACCTCTTGTTTATCTGCATACATAACCCGATCCATTGCAGGCCAGCAGCCGCTAATCCGGCTCTCTTAACCTGATTGCTCAAGCGGTTCCCTGCCCTTTGCGCAGGGTCAGTACATGCATTTCTGCCGGACTGCCCCAGCGCAGCGGCAGATGAGCGGTGCCGAAGCCGCGGCTGATTAGCATTTGGACGAATGCTCCCGAGCTGTCCTTCCGCTCAAGCCGGTACATTCCGGCATTATATTGCTGGTAGAACGGATCTGTATGCCTCTGCCTGATCAATGGCAGAACCACCTGTCCACCATGCGTATGGCCGGCAAGAATAAGATCTGCGGGCAAGCCGGGCTGCTGGGACACCCAAAGCGGATCATGAACTAGGATAATCCGGCAGCATGAGGAGAGTGACTCAGGGACCGGAGCCAGAGGAGCATACGCTTTTTTGCCGCCTTTCTTCGGGAAATCCACACCGGTCAGCAGCAGACATTCATTTCCCCGTTCAAGTGTTATATTCTCATCGATCAGCAGGCTGGCCCCGCTGCCGCGGATAATATTGTCCACCAGCGAAATATTTGCCCGGTAATCATGGTTACCGTGAACGGCATACACAGGTGCAAGTGAAGCCACAAGCGCCATATTATCAACGAGACGGTTTATGGGACTCCCCTTCTCCGTCAGGTCACCTCCCAGAAAAACAGCATCTACTTTTCCATGTAAGGGATCGAGCAGCTTTTTGGGAAGCCGGCGGCGATGAATATCCGTGATAAACAGAATCCGGTAACCGTCAAATTCCGCTGGAAGTGAACCGAGAGATATTTCCTCGGCAATAATGTTCTTTTTAAATGCCGAAACTACCATAATTGCAGCTACTATACCCAGCAACAGGAGCAGGGCCACCATAATAATTATAACCCAGCCGGTTACCATAGAGTCCTCAATTCAGGAGCTCCTTCAAACCCCCACCAAAAGAGCGAAGCCAGCAGCATGACAAACATTACGATCAACGAGTTGACGAAGATTTTACTCAGGCGGATACGTTCGGAAGGGTAGGTCTGCGCACGGGAAGGCGTATCTTCCCCCTCCTGCTCTGCTCTATCATGCTTTACGGAGGTTTTAGCTGCGGTGCTGGAATGCCGGGCCTTCCTTGACAGCGTACCGGACACAAGAACAGGCGCTTCCGTCTCTTTGGGGGGAGATACGGCAGCTTGCTTTCTATTTTTACCTTTGACCGGAGCCTGGCCTTCGCCTTTATATTTTTTCTGGCGGGACTTCACCCGGCTTAAGTCGTCACTCATGATACCCTCCTGTAGCGAATCACCAGACCTGAGAACAGGTCGATGAAGAAATGACATAAAATCGGTGCCCAAATCGTTCCGGAATGGATGTATATATAACCAAGACCGTAGCTGCTGAGGAATACCCACCCGGTCGGAATCCAGTGCCGCAGATAACGTACATGAATAACTGCGAAAAGAATGCTCGTCCAGTAGGGACCCAGTCCATGCTGAATGGCACCGCGGAACAGGAGTTCCTCGCAAACTGAAACAACCGCTGCAATGACTACAATATGCCACAAAGGGCGGTTGCCGAACAACAACTGGTTAATTCCTCCGTCATCCATGCTTTCTTCTGGTACAATATAAGTCAGAATAAAATCCACAATCAGCATAATTCCTGCCAAACCAAGGCCCCAGTACACAAAATTTACACTGTTAGGAAAATTTAATATGTCAAACGGATTTCTTTTCTGCAATAATATCCATATCAAACCGATAAATAAGGTAAGGCCCTGTGTAATGTAGAGATTGATCAGCAGCAGCTTGTCGGTTAACGCTTGAGGATCGGCTTTTTTAATCTTTATGTCACCTAATTTGAATTTTTTCATTGTAACCTGCCTGTTCTATATTGTTTTTACATAAGATAATTTCCATAGAAGAAGGAGCACTAATTATGAACAGTCGTACCTCCCGCACTCAAATGTTATACACACTAGGTTTTGTATTTTTCCTGATATGCGCTTTCGCCGCTTTCTTTACGGGAGTGAAAGTAGGTGCAGACAAGACAGAAGCTAAATATTCCCACCTGATTGAAGCTGACGGCGCATCGGAGGAATTCTCCGGCTCTTACCAGCAGCAGGATCTTGTTACCTTCTATCATAACGTATTTTTGCCGTATCGTGAATTCAAGCGGAATTGGAACAAAGAGGTAGACAGTTTGTCACGCAGCACGGATGCCCGTGAGAACGCGGCCACACTGAAAAATCTCAGTATTCTGGCGGACAAGCAATATGAGAAGGTTAACCAGGATTCCATCTTCAGCGGCTCGCCACTCCTGTATCAATCCCAGCTTAACATACTTAAGAGCCTGACGCTCTTCTCCCAGGCTTCCAACAAGGTGTCTGCTGGATCATCAGGCACAGAAACAGCCAAAGCGCTGAAGAACGATAACTTCACGGCCAGTGCCATGCAATTCGGGCTGCTTGCCCAGAAGGATTTCTATGATTCCATGCTGAAGTGGGGTTCCAAGACCAACAGCAAAATCCCGGCGGTACCCAGTGAACTGAAGACGCTGTCCTTCATCCAATGGAAGAAGATGCCGCTCCTGCTTAAAAATGCTTCCATCGCCGAAATGATGCTGAACCGGGGAATTTACGCCGGTTATGATCCGCAGGATATCACGGCCAAAATAGACGACATGATCTACTCCGGCATGGCCAGCTCCCTGAAGCTGCAGGATGTACAATCCTCTGTTACACTGCTTATTTCTACCGGAGCTATACAGGAGCAGGACTTCATGAAGTGGCGTGAACAATATTATGGCAAAGAAACGATGCCGCAGCTTCCGTTTTTCTATGAATAAGACTAGTATATTGCATCATAACGAAAAATGAAGCCTACTTCAAGGCAGGCAGGTTGTAATAAGCCTATTGACACTTTTGGTGCCACCATGTTACATTATGAAAAAATTAATCAAGCAAAACCGATGATGGAACAAGGATGCTGGAAGCCTTCAGAGAGCCGGTGGGTGGTGCAAACCGGTGGCATACAGATATCTTTAGCGCTCCTGAGATATTGTATCGAACTATAAGTAGATGCAATCGGATCATCTCCGTTACCAGTGTGGCCTTTGCAGGCCAATGAGGCTGCTTCTTCAACGTTGCAGTGAATTAGGGTGGTACCACGACAACTCTCGTCCCTTACTACGGCAGTAGTATGGGGTTGGGAGTTTTTTTGTTACCCGGAATCCGTCTTTTGGCCTAAAAGGCCCAAATTTGGCAGGAGACCGACCTCCTACACTCTCTTTCTTTTATGCGACAGCGCGTTACTCCGTTATTCCGACATGCTTTTTACCCGTTTTGATGCTTCAGGTACTGTGGATTGCCTTATCAGGGCATCCTTGGCATATTAAGCTTTATCACTTTAAGGGGGACAAGAAACCATGTTTAAAGTATTAGTATCGGATCCAATCAGTGATTTGGGCATTCAGCAATTGATGGACGCAAACGACGTGACTGTAGACAAGAAGACTGGACTTAGTGAAGAAGAGCTTATTGCAATCATCGCCGAATATGACGGCCTGCTCGTACGCAGCCAAACCACTGTTACCGAGAAAATTATTGCCGCGGGCACAAACCTGAAGGTCATTGGACGCGCCGGCGTCGGTGTCGACAATATTAAACTGGAGGCGGCAACACAGCATGGCGTTGTGGTCATCAATGCGCCGGACGGAAATACGATTACGACCTGTGAGCATGCTTTTGCCATGATGATGGCACTCGCCCGGCACATTCCCCAAGCCTATGCCAAAACGATTTCCGGCGTATGGGATAGAAAGACATTCCTCGGCGTAGAACTACGCGGCAAAACACTGGGTGTTCTCGGCATGGGACGGATCGGCAGCGAGGTGGCCAAACGGGCCAAAGCCTTCGGCATGAACATTCTCGCTTATGACCCGTTCCTGACTCCGGACCGCGCGGAGAAGCTCGAAGTGAAGCTGGCCTCCGTTGATGACATTGTCCGTGGCGCTGATTTCATGACCGTGCACACACCGTTGACACCTGAAACCCGCCATATGATTTCCCGCCCGCAGTTCGAAGTGATGAAAAAAGGCATGCGCATCATCAACTGTGCCCGCGGCGGCGTAATCGACGAAATGGCATTGGTTGAAGCCATCGACAGCGGCATCGTCGCTGGAGCAGCATTTGACGTATTCGAGCAAGAGCCGCCACAAGCGGATCACCCGTTCCTCTCCCATCCAAAAATCATCGTGACTCCGCATCTGGGTGCTTCGACCGTAGAAGCCCAGGAGAATGTAGCCATCGATGTATCGGAGCAGGTGCTGCATATTCTGCGCAACGAGCCGTTCATTAACGCTGTAAACATTCCTCCGGTTGCGCCAAGCGTAATGAACAAGCTTCAGCCTTACTTCACACTGGGTGAGAAGCTTGGCAGCTTTGCAACACAGCTGACGGACGGCGCTATTCGTGAAATTCATGTTGAATATGCCGGGGATCTCTCGGATGTGGATACACAGCCGCTGACCCGCTATATTGTAAAAGGCGTGTTCACCCGCCACTTCGGCAACGATGTCAACATCGTCAACTCCATGCATCTGGCCAAAACGCGTGATGTGAATGTTGTCGTGACAAAGGCTTCCAAGACCAAGGGCTTCACTAATCTTATCACCGTTACGCTGAAGGCCGAACCGGATGAAGAACGCCTGGTAGCCGGAACATTGCTCCAGGGCTACGGCGAACGCATTGTCCAGGTCAATAAATTCCCGGTTGATATCGCTCCGGAAGGCCATCAAATTGTAATCTCCCACAACGACAAGCCGGGGATTATCGGTCTCGTCGGCACTCTGCTTGGACAAAACGATGTCAACATCGCTTCGATGCAGGTGGGACGTAAAATTGTCGGTGGTGCAGCTATCATGCTTCTGACCGTAGATAAAGAGGTGCCGCAGCATGTGCTTGTGAAGCTGGCTGGCTTGCCGGAAATCAACACCGCCGAAGAGGTCGTTCTGCTATAGAAGCTATTTCGTATCATCTATAGCTTCTGGGTATTAGCAAAAAAATCGCTCTTTCGAAAATGGAGGCATCTGCAGCCATTTCAAAAGAGCGATTTTTGTTTATTCCGGAACTTTGAATACCGGGACGACCCGCCCGTCAGCATCAGTGAATCCGTATTGTACCGCAAGGCTGCCTACCTGCTGCGGGATTCCCGTTATGGACATTACCTCTGGATCTGCAGCCAGCTGAACCACGGCCCGCCCGATATAGGCTGTGGACTCACTGGTTTGCAGCTCAGGCACCTCCTGCCAATGCTCTTCATCTGTATTGAGGCTCTCCAGCACCAGTTCAGTCCGCATCCAGCCGGGCGACAACGGGATCACGGCTATACCGTCTGCCGCAAGTTCTACCGACAATCCATAAGCCATGCGCACCAGCGCATTTTTAGCCAGATCATAATAGAAATTGTCAATGTATTTGTAGTGGTCCCAATACGTTGTATGAATAATAATACCACCGCTCTGCCGGTTGCTGCGCATTAGCGGAATCGCGTAATAGTTGGTCATCAGCTGCGCTCTGACTCCCGCATCGAACATATGGCTCCAATGTTCCAGAGGCAGCTCCCAGAAGGGTTTGCTCTCGATGGACAGCTCATTACCGCCCCATACATTGTTGACCAGGATATCCAGCCTGCCCTGCTCCGACGCTATCCGCCGGATGACTTCTTCCGTTTCGCTATCCCGGGTATGGTCGCAGCGGATCGCTTCACCCTGCCCTCCAACCGCCTTGATTTCATCAAGAACACTGTCTATCGTCCCTTTACGCCTTCCTTCTTGGGAAAGCCCCGTGCTTCTGCCTGTGATATACACATACGCACCTGCCTTTGCCAGCTCCAAAGCTATTCCCCTGCCGGCTCCCCTGCTTCCTCCGGTAACCAGTGCCACTTTCCCTTGCAGATTTGTCATACTACCGCTCCTCTCTTCTTTGTTGATCTTAGTATCATTGGTTCTTCTGCTTGCTATACTCATCATAAACTCTATATATGACATCAACTGACATATATATATGATAAAATGAAAAAAGATTGAAATTATATAGATTGAACATGAGAATTACATGTAGGGAAAAGTGGCGGAGGGGGATTTTGGAACTGCAGGAGCGACAGCGTCCGCCTGAAAGCTTTCCGCAGGAAAGCTCACTTCGGAAGCATGGGCAAGGTTTGGATTTCTACCGCAATTCGCGGTTAAATTCAGGAAATCCAAACCTAACAGCGGCCGGAAGTCCAAACATTCTCTGTAGTCACGGCCAATCCCAAAATAGAAGAATTATAAGTTCAATCTATATAGGGGGATACCCCCTATGAGGAGGACGTATGAGAGCAGACCGTTTATTATCCATATTGCTTCTGCTGCAGAACCGCGGCAAAGTCACCTCCCGTGAGCTGGCCAGCACCCTGGAGGTATCCGAGCGGACAATATTTCGTGATATGGAGGCGCTTAGTGCCTCCGGAATACCCGTGCTGGCAGAACGAGGCCGGGAGGGGGGCTGGATGCTCACCGAAGGCTACCGCACATCCCTAACTGGAATGAAGCCCAACGAAATAGGCGCTCTCCTGCTCTCTGCCGATTCGGCAATCTTGAAGGATCTTGGTATTCATGAGGATTTCACGATTGCATCGCACAAGCTGGAGGCTGCTGCCTCAGGGAATAAATCCCCTTCCGCCAACTATTTTAACCAGCGTATTCATATAGACAGTGAAGGATGGCTTTCATCCGAGGAAAGCTTCCCTTTTCTTTCAACCTTACAGGCAGCTCTTTGGGAAGACCGGAAAGTACGTATTTCTTATCTGCGAAATGGAGAAATAAAGAACAGAATCATTGGACTGCTGGGCTTGGTGGCGAAACGGGGGGTATGGTATGTTATCGGGCAGCATGAGGAGCTGTTCAGAACCTACCGGGTTTCGAGAATCGTTGCTGCCCAAATATTAGAGGAAGCTTATTCACGACCTGACGATTTTGAGCTGACGAGTTACTGGGAGTCATCTAAAGTATCGTTCAAATCCGCCCTTCCCAGTTATCAAGCCAAATTCACGCTAAAGTCTTCCTCCCTTCAAGCGTTAAGGCAGGAACGCTTTGTTACATTGCTGTCCATAGATGAATCTCCTGATTCTGCATGGCTGGAGGTCGAAGCTGAGTTCAATGTCATAGAAGCAGCTTGCCGAATCATGTTGTCCTTGGGTCCCCATGTGATCGTCAGGTCACCAGAGGAACTGCGTATAAAAGTATATAAGGCTGCACTGGAAACCGTCCTATTGGGTCGCCGGGTGAGTCGTCTTCCAGCTACTGATTCAATTTAGCGGCTTCATCAAGTTTCTTTAAAAACTCTGCCGGAGTGCATCTTCCATCCATTAAGGATTGATGGGCCTCCATTACTTTATTTTTAAATTCATTACTCCCTTGATCCTGGAGGGGGGTCCCGCTGGAAGTTGAAATGGAGCTAAAGATGTCTACCAGTCCTTTTTGCAGCTTATTTTCTGCCCCAGTCAGGTATTGATCGAATTTTTGAGCGGGTATCCCTGCTCCACTTTGCCAAATAAGCTTCGCCCAATTCTCTGGATCGTAGAAGTATTTCAAAAATTGTACAGCCTCCTCTTTATTCTTAGAATGGGCAGAGATCGAATATCCCCCGCCGAACCAGGCTGCGACATCCGTCAGCTTGCCCCTGTCAGAAGCGGGATACGGTGCAGCTGCAACATTATTCCGGAATTCTTCCGAGAAATTCTCATCCGTAGCAAGACTGGATTCCCAGCTCCCCATCAAAAAGAAAGCCGCTTTACCTTGTCCAAACAAGTTGCGGGCTGCGCCGTAATCCGCAGTCAGGAAGCCGTCCGCAAGTGTCTTCTCTTTCTGGAACCGCTGTAATTCTTTAGCCGCTGCAAGAAATTGTTCATTGCCTGTAAAGGTTGCTTTGCCCGCGAGAACCTCGTCTATTTTGCTGAAATCACCCGTATGCCGCTGAGCGATGTACTCGAACCAGATCGGTAGTGACCAGCCTTCAACGGCATTGGTTGTGATGGGATTAATGCCTTTCTCTCTTAACATCTTGCTTGCCTTAAACCATTCTTGTGTTGTTCCAGGAACCGGGATACCGGTGTCGGCCAATATTTTTTGATTGTAGTACATCACAAAGAAGTCGGTATTTCTAGGTAACCCGTATAATTCACCGTGCTGCTTAAATCCATCGAGTGAGCCGGAGACGAAATGGTAGGAGGTATAATCCGACTCGTTCAGCTTAGCCAACAAACCTGCATCAATTAAGGGTTTGATAAAAGAGGTCTGCCCCCAGGATTGAATAATATCCGGAAGAGCATTCGATGTAGCGTATATTTTAACTTTGGATTTATAAGGCTCATCCTGCAATGCCTCGACTTCTATTTTCACATTTCTATGTTCTTTCAAATAAGCGTCTATGATTTGCTGTTCGATTTTCCCCTGTCCGTTCTCGCGGTCAGCAAGGGCTGTGAATAATTTCAACGTGACAATTCCCGGTGTCTCTGTATTATTCTGAACTTTTAATGCAGGTGTCTTGGAATTCATATTCGTAATACTAAATATTGCGCCAGCTGTCAAACCGGTTATGATCAGTATGGATAGTACGCGGTATTTCTTTTTCATCCTCATCCTCTTCCCCACCTCTTGAGAAGTTATTATTTCTAAAATTTAGGGGACAGCACATATATTATTACCTTATTTGTAGTTATACTGATGATATTCTATGTAAAGTAGGGTGAGATAATATTAAACCTATCGTGACGCGTTATCGAGACATTTCACTGCAGTATAAACTACTGATCTGGGTCATCCCTCTGCTGATCTTTACTGTAGGTTTAACTGGCCTTTATTCCTACTATATTGCCGCCAATGAAATCGTCGATAAAATCCGTCAAGCGCAAAGCCACATGGCTGCCAAAACTACGAACCAGCTTGATTTTATCACCAGCGGTACTATTAGCACAGGTAACTTCCTGTTTCTCAATCCATCCTTACAACATTTGGTGACCACCAGTGATACACTCGAAGTAAGAGAGCAAATCTACAAATCCCTCCTCCCATTGATGGTCTCAAGCGAATCCTTTCAATCCTTGCTTGTTTATCGCTTGTCTACGGGTCAAGAAGATAATGGGCCGTTCGCCATTACACAAACCGGCATTGCCAGTGCTGCCTCCTTCGCCGAGTTTCAAGAAACCCGGTTTTTCAAGAACATTATGAAATCTGCCGGTGAGCCTATATGGGATATGTTGTCCCCTGAGGATCACCTGCTGCATGGAGACAGACATTATAAACTCGTGATGATCAAGCCCTTTAAGGATTTCAATACCTATAAACGAATCGGTGTGCTAATGATTGGGATCGATGCCGATCAACTCAGCAATAATCTTTTCCGCAAAGAAAATAATGCCTATCAGCTGGTTATCAATGACGATGGTGTGATTCTGGCTTCTACGGAGCTGGATAATTTGGGCGAACATATTGGTGATCTGCCCTATTTCCAATCTGCTGAACCGGCACTCTCAAAAGATGATGCGCTCAGCTACCTGCTGGATAGAGATGACTTGGTTGTCTCTCAGACCACTTCCCCGCTGACAGGCTGGCACTCTTTGGTGATACAGAATAAAAAGGATTTATTGAAAGAGCTCGATTATATCAAATCTATAACTGTTCTTATTATGGCAGTGTTTACGCTGGTAATGATACTGTGTACTTGGTTAATCGCCAAAATCATTACGAACCCTGTCAAAACATTAATTCTCTCGATGAAGCAGCTGCAGCTTGGAGACTTCAGTCAGCGGGTGAATTTTTCGGGGAATGATGAGATCGGCCAACTGGGTTACTGGTATGATACGATGGTCAAGCGTGTCAAAACCCTAATCGATGATGTATATACTTCACACTTAAAGCAAAAAGAAGCAGAGCTTAAAACGCTGCAATCGCAAATCAATCCTCACTTCCTGTACAACACTTTAAATATGATAAGCTGGACGGCGATGCAGAAGAATGAGCGGGATATTGCAGAAATGGTTCAATCCTTGTCCCAGGTGTTTAGGTTAAGTCTGAATAACGGCCAAGACAATGCCACTCTGCTTCAGGAGGTTGAATTCATCGAGAATTATTTATTTTTGCAAAAGAAACGTTTTACTACCAGATTTCATTTCTCCGTCACCCTGGATGAAGAGATCAGTCATTTCCAAGTCCCCAAATTATTATTGCAGCCTCTTGTTGAAAACGCCATCATTCATGCCATAGAACCTTTAGAGGGAAGCGGAATGATTGCGGTAGCCTGTTATGCTGAGGAATCGTGGATCGTACTGGAGGTTGTTGATAACGGGAAGGGCATGACTCCAGAACGGGTAAAGCAAATTTTATGTCATCCTAAACCGGTTACTCCTTCCATTGGACACTCGGGCCTCGCCTTAAGTAATATTCGCGAAAGGTTGAATCTGTACTTTGAGCTTACGGAATTTCACATTGAAAGCACCTTAGGTCTAGGTACGCGTATCCAAATCCGAATCCATAGAGGGGGTAACTAAACGATGCTCAGGTTGCTGATTGCCGAAGATGAATTATCATTCCGACAAGGAATTATTCAGATGATCGATTGGTCCTTTTACGATATTGAGATTGTGGGCGCAGCGAGGGATGGACGAGAAGCTATGACATTAATGAGAGAAAGGAAGCCGGATGTACTATTAACAGATATTCGCATGCCTTACATAAATGGACTGGAACTGATCCAGACTGCGCAGGAGGAGGGGCTGTCCTTCTATTCCATCCTGCTTACGGGGTACAGTGATTTTAATTACGCGAGGGATGCTGTCCGATATGGGGCAAGCGAGTATCTGTTAAAGCCCTGCTTACCTGAAGATATTCTCCAAGCCATACTTACAGTGAAGGAAAAGATCGATAAGGAACAAAGGGAAGGCTCCACGCTGCAGCAGCTCAATCAGAATTGGACAAAAAATATTCCGCTGCTTAAAAATCAAATTTTAAATCAGTGGCTTGCGAATCCCCCGCTCCTTCTCGGAGACAGGCAGAAAATCATACAAGAGATGGGAATCTCACTTAAACCTTTTAAGATTCATATTGGATTGCTGCGGATTGACACCCCGGACCACCGGAATGACTCCAAACTATATAAACGGGATATGGCATTGATTCGATACGCAGCCAGTAATATTCTGACCGAAACATTGCTGCCTCTATTCCATGGATTTATAGAACCGATTAGCTACGGAGAGGAATTATTATGGCTGGCCAACATCCCTGATCATGAGACCGATACCTCTTTGAAGAAAAAGATGGAAGAACTCCAAAAGAATATGGAGACCTTCTTGAAAATTTCCATCAGTATAGCCATCTCTTCCGTAAAACCATCTCTGGATGAAGTACATAGCGCGTACGCGGAAGCCATGGAAGCCATGGCAGGCCGGTTTTACAAAGGAAAAGGCGGGGTATTTCTTTTTTCCGAATATAATCAGCGCGGTCTGGTTCACACCTCCATCTTGGAGAATGAAGAATTACAGCAACTGGAGAAAGAAATAAAGCTCAACTTGGAAAATCATAATTATGAACAAGCGTTAGATCATCTGGACCATTGGCTGAATTATATCCGCAACACCTCCCAATATGACAAAACGGAAGTCAATCTGCGGGCCACGATCTTCATTCTAGAGCTGCAAAAATTCTCACAGGAACGTAATCATGCCGCCTTCGAATGGAAGGATGACCTCATTAACTGGGTGGAGAAAGTCCCCTCGATCGAGACATTAGAAGAGCTGGCTACCATTATGCAAAAAATTATTCAAAGCATCGTTGAAATTGACTCCCGGCAGAAGCCTCTTCACCGAACGGTTCAAGCTGCACTTGATTGGATTATTCAGAAGTACAACACCAGTATCTCGCTGGAATCTGTCGCTAAGGAAACTTATGTATCCAATACCTACTTAAGCTCTTTATTCAAACAAGAACTAGGGATTAACTTTTTGGATTATTTGCATCAATTCCGTGTGGAAAAAGCGAAGGAGCTATTGAAGCAAAACTACAAAATATATACAGTTGCCAAGCAAGTCGGGTATCAGGAGGAGCGGCATTTCAGAACTACTTTCAAAAAATGGACGGGTCTGACCCCAACACAGTACCAGAAAATGATCGGTTACCTTGAACCTACAAACTGAAGCTCAAAGCCTTGAAGTGGCTGATTGGGACACCTCGTTTTTTGAGCAGGATCAACGTCAGCACTTGGGTGGACGCTCCGCGAACGGACCGTTGTTCCAATCGCTGTGCTCTCCAGATTTTTTCCATTTCCCTTAGCGGTGAAAATCCGGGGACCAAGGCGACCGCTGCCGCTTTTCCACAATCAGTCCGTCCTCTCCGCTGTTTAAGCGGGAAACACACTTACAATCTTTATAGCAAGTCTTCTGAGATAAACATTAAAAAACTCAAACAAGTGATGGAGCTAGGCTGTGAGCCCGATGACGGAACTCGAAAGTGTATTTGACCAACTAAAAAATAACCGGGGCTTCCGGTACTTTCTGCTTCGTGGCACGGAAAAAGTAACGTTTGAGGTCGGTGGCTTTTGCTTGGCCACAATCTACTGAAGCAAGCCGCAAAGGACCAAAAACGCAGAGCAGCGATCCTCCAATAACACGGGAATCGCTGCTCTGTTGACTTTTACGGTTTTGAGAATGAAAGTGGTCTCTCTCCGCTCGTAGAAAATCTACTTTTGGGCCAGCTCCTTCTCTTCATTCAACTACAACAGCACTTAGTTATTGCAAATTATACATCTTATAAATCATAACTGATGCTTCAGCACGGGTTGCAGTCCCAAGCGGATTCACAAGGGTCCCGTTACCAGACACGATTCCATTCTTGACCAGCGTTGCTATGTCTTCAACCGCAAAGGGGGCGATCTTCGTAATATCATCAAATCGCGTTAAGTCCGCTGCTGATCCCTGTTCCAAATGAATCTGTGCAGCACCCAATGCCCGGGTGGCCAACGCCATCATTTCTTGTCTCGTGATGTTTGCTTCCGTTTCGAAGACATTGCCGCCTTTTCCTTGGACAATCCCGAGCTTCTTAGCTATGCCAATAGCCTCTGCATAATAAGCCGTGGATTTAACATCGGCAAAGTTATCACCTGCTACTTCTGTAAGTCCAAGTGCTTTGACTAATAATACGATAAAGTCCGCTCTTTTTATCTTTGCATTAGGGGCAAATGTCGTATCTGATGTGCCCTGTATCACTCCCTTGGACGCCAGAACCTCGATTGCCTGCTTTGCCCACCCGTGCTTACTGATATCTGTAAAAGATTTATTAACATACGCTACAGCAAATGTGCCGAAATGTGTCGTGGTGAAACTAACCATTCCGGTTTTTTCATCGTAACGACCGCTTGGAACCGATATTAGATTTCCTTGTCCATCGATATACCAGACAGTGATTTGCTCCTTATGGGCCAATTCCGTTGCCGAAGGCGTGTAAGGAATAGACACCGTTACCGGTGCTTTCGGATTATTCCATTCAATGACCTGATTACCGGCTCGTAAGGTCAGCCCGATTACGGGATGTTGCCCAATTTTTGCTTTTACCCCATCCTCAGTAATATCCGCTACTGCAATCGTTAATCCAATGTTGTCTACACCACTCGCAACGGTTCTGCTTAGCATGTTACTTGGCACGACTATCTTCCCAATGGCCGTAACAATTTCCAGCTTCGAGGTTAAAGTCCCCGTCGTCAGATTCTCAACAGGAAGAAGTATTTCGTATCCCTTTTGTCCTGCTAATTCCTCAACTTCTATAAAGACCGTTGGGACTCCTTTGACTGGCTTCGCAGCTTGTAGCGCTGCTTTCAAATCTGCACTTGCTATCGTTGTTGTTGCGCGGCCTGTGTTAGGATTTACTACAGGCTTCGGAGCTTTGATCATCGCCTTTTGCCCATTATCAACCGGGGTAGTCCCTGGGGTTATTACGGGATTTGTTACTGGGTTCGTCCCGGGATTCGGATTTGGATTATTAGTAATATTGAAAGTGAATTCACCGACAGCGCTATGATTCAAGCTGTCTTTAATAGAAACTGCTTTGATCGTCGTATCGGAAGTAACCGTAAGCGGTCCCTGATATAAGAGGCTTGTAGTCGTCGGTACGGTACCATCGGTAGTATAATAAATAGTTGCTCCTTTGGTTCTACTTGTTAGATTCACATTGACCAGGTTGTTATAGCTTCCCGCACCTGGACTTGCTTGCGGTGATGCCGCTGCTGCTGCATAGAAGGAGACATAACTGTCATCCATCCCCGCTTTTACGACAATAGCCCGAAGGACTTTCGCCGGTGTTACAGAGACAGGACCCGTATATAATGTGCTGTCCTTTGTTGGAAGTGTACCGTCTGTTGTGTAGTGGATTTTCCCGTCAACGATATTCGTATTGAGCTTTACGATTTGCTCGTCATCCCTTTGACTATCTTCATACAAGACATGAGGCGCTGCAGCCATTTCAAAAACTGGCGCCGGAGCGGAATCCGTTGGCTCAAGCTGGAACCGGTCCAAATTTACTCCGTCGCCATTAATGACAAGCCGAATGGTCTGCGTGCCTGCTGTTAAAGGAAGGATCGAAGCCGCTTCAGAATAGACAACCCAGCCACCAGTACTTGGCAAGCTTGTGGTACCGGTTGTTTGACCATTCGTCTGCAGCGATACGGAAACTCCGCCTTGTGGAGTCGCATAATTATATTTAATTTTGTAGTTGCTGGACTTCGGTACTGTAACTAAGTAATCCATATAGGTTCCCGCAGTTGTATAACCGAGGTTTGTAATTGGATCTCCTACTTGGATCACGTTCTGACCTGCTTTTACGAAACTCTCCGCTTCCACTTTCAAGATACCGTCCCCGTCCACGGAATGAGGGCTGACTTCTTCGACGATAATATGCTGCATTTCAAAGGTGCCCACACTGCCGAGAATTCTAATGATCTGCTCCCCTGCTTCCAAATCCGCCGAAGTACGTATGAGATTCCAATTATTAGGTCCGGAAGGAATGTTAAATGTGGCGAGCGTTGTATGATCAGATTTCATCTGGAAAGCACTGCCTCCACCACTTGGAACTACAGCATTTAACGTAAATGCATATTTGCCGGCTCTCGGAACATTAATCTTAAAGTCTACCCAGTCCCCAGCTCCTATGTCTGTAAATTTCCATCCCTCCGTAAAATTCACTCCTGAGAACTGATAGTAAACATCCGCGCTGACGGTCCCTGGTATTGGTGTAGCCGGTGTCTGCCTTGCAGTCCCTTTCAGCTTCACATGCGCTGAAAGCGGCTTACCATCAGTAGAATCAGAATAGGCGGTAGCCGGTACATTTAGGGTCAGGTTCACATCATTATAATAAGGCGTTCCATCCCATGCGAGTTTTACTTTAACCTTATCCGGGTTGTAAGTAGCGTAGGTAACAGAGGTTACTGTCACACCCTTATCCGTTGCCTCACCAGATAATGAAATGTCATTTACATTGAAGCTATTAAAGGTGCCTCCGCTAAGATTCAACGTTACTTCTTTGCCGCTCACGTCATAATCCAAAACATCCGGAGTAAGACTTAGCACTTTCTCCTCCCCAGGTACCGTTTGAACGTCACGGTTCCAACGGTAAGTGGCTACTGACTTGGGGGCTAGTGTTGCCGCAATTTGTGTTCCGTCACTCACCAGCTTAAACGTTTGTGTTGATGCCGTCTGGTTAATAACGACCGTAACGATCGTTTTCTTGTCCGGACTCATGAAGGATACATTCGTTACACTATCCTTATTACCGTAATTGCTGTCGATTCGAGTGTAGCCTGGTTTCACAAACTTCGTGAAGTGGCCCACGAAGTAATACTCCGGCGTCAGCCAATAATTATCGGTGTTCGACGAATCCTGAATTAACATCGTCGGATCCGGTGTTCCAACCCATTGGTGGGTGTTGACATCGCTATCAAGCATAAGGACCCATGAATTATAGCTTCTTGCCCAATTTCTGAAATACTGTGCAATCCGATCCGTACCTAATGTTCCCCATACTGCACGTTCCGTTAAGTAAACGTTCTTCTCGGGGTACATATCATGCAGCTGAGACATAAGCCCAAGATCGCCGCCGTAATCATGGAAAGCAGTTCCGTCAATCGCTGCGTAGTTCTCAGAATCAGCCAGCATTGGAGCCGGATAAGACATCGTGTCGCCCGGGTTGTGGTCGAATATCCATAACTTCACGTCCAGTCCTGCTGCTGTAAGCTTCTGCTTCAGCAGCTTGGCAAGCTCCGCTTCTTGTTGCCAAGGCATTTTCGTACTGGGATATTCGATTTCAAGAAGCGGCTCGTTCTGTAAGGTCATCGCTTCGATAACAATCCCTTGTTTCTTATACTCTTGAATGAATTTGACATAATAGTCCGCGAGTACAGGCAGATATTCATCCTTAACCTGCCCTTTAACCATGCTGTCAGTGGTCTTCATCCAGCCTGGAGGACTCCATGGTGAAGCGAAAAATTTGAGTTCCGGATTGATCGCCACCATTTTCTGCAATGCCGGAATAATACCGAAGTCGATATCCTTCTGAATTGAGAAATGACTTAAGCTTGTGTCCGTTTCACCCTTTGGCATATCATCATAGGAATAAAACTTCTGTGCTGTAAAGTCAGCCGAACCAATCGTAACGCGCATCATACTCATGCCAATACCTTCAGTCTTGCTAACTAGCTTCTTCAGTAATTCGTCCTGTTTCGCTGGTGACATCTTGAGCAGATTGTAAACAGTCGATTCTTCCATCGATGTTCCAATCCCCATCATCGACTGATATTCTTTGTTTGGATCAATAGTAATCGTTGTAACTTTAGGGTCAACAGCCGTTCCAACCTCAGTTAAGTCGATATTAGCTTGCTGTTCAAGCTTCTTGTCGCCATCCTGCCAACGAGGATCGTAATACCATCCCATATCCCCGGAATCCCGTTCAGTGGTCACCCAGTTCTCTACTGCGTTCGCCTGTATGACCGGTGCCGGGGTTACAATTCCCCCACTATCAATTTCTGGCGCTGCGGGTGAGAAGCCTTTGGAACCAAACCAGTTTAAGTTTAGTCCGCCCGCCTTAAGCACTAACTTAATCTTCTGAACACCTGCTGTAAGGGCAATGTCATGAACTGTAGTCGTCTTCCAGTTCTGCCAGGCTCCTGTGCGGTTTACGGATAACTCACCGAGTTTCACGCCTGACTCATTTAGAATGTTAAATCCGGTATTATCACCTTCACCGGCATGGCGGAAATCTATATCAAACACTCCATCTGTTGGAACGTCGATCAGATATTCCATCCAGTCCCCTGCATCTGCGTAGCTAATATTTTGGCCTCCACCCACATCAGCAGTGCCCTCTAACTGTATCCCTTGCTGTTGTATGAAGCTCTCCGCCTCTACTTTCGCGTAGAGGGCGTTGCCCGGTTTTTGCGGAAGAGCGGGTAAAACAGGTGTTGGTTCGTTTTTAGTCAATCCATACCCATAATCAAACAGAATATATTGCTGTTCTAAATTCGAGGTGCCTGCCTTCAAAGCCGAGTATGCCTCTGTGTAGAAAGGCCAACGAATCGGTAATTTACCTGTGAATTCGTAATCACCGAAAAGGACATCAGCTACTCCCTGCCCCTCCGTTCCCGGCAGCCAAGCTTCAACCAGCCCTGCAATATCCTCCAATTGATCATTTATGATCAAAGGCCTTCCGGATACGAGGACAACAATCGTCGGAACCCCAGATTTGCGGATATTATTTAACGTAGCAATATCTTCCTTATCCAATTTGAGACTGTTCAGGCCATCACCATTTGATTCGGCGTACGGCTTTTCACCGATAACAGCAATCGCGACATCATTGCCCGCTGCGCCACGGCCATGTTTGTTATAGGTTACCTTCTTTGATTCACCAGCTGTGTTCTTAATCCCCTGAAGGATCGTGGTTCCTTCCGTAATTTTTCCGGATAGACCCTGCCAGCTGATGGACCAGCCACCCGACTGTATGCCGATATCATCCGCACTTTTTCCTGCGACAAAAATCTTGTTCATATTCTTAAGCCGGGAAAGGATCGGCTGACCATTTACCTTATCGTTCTTCAGGAGAACGAGGGATTCGCGCACTGCCTTCTGGGCAAGCGCACGGTGTGATTTAGAGCCGAAGGTAGTCTCAAGACTCTGATCCGTCATCGGATGCTCAAATGCACCTGACTCGAACTTAACGCGCAAAATACGCGTTACTGCGTCATCTATACGGCTTTGACTAATTGATCCATCCTCTACAAGTGCCTTCAGGTGAGTGATGGTTACTTTCCAATCGGCTGGCATCATCAACATGTCAACGCCGGCATTCACAGCTACTTTAATCTGGTTCTTCAATCCACTGACAGCATTTCCATCCCAATCCTTGTTGATTTGCTGCACGGCATTATAGTCCGTAATAACAAAGCCCGTGAAGCCAAGCTGGCCCTCGCCTGTACCCTTCAGCGCATCGGTGAGAATACGTTTGTTCGCGTGCATCTTCAATCCTTGGATACTGTTATAGGAAGCCATTACCGTCCTTGCCCCAGCTTCTATAGCCTTTTTGTACATAGGCAGATTCAGGTCGAGCACTTCCTGCTCAGTCATCCCGGTGATATCGCCCTGATTCACTCCATTATCCGTTAACCCTTCTCCAAGAAAATGTTTTGCGGAGGCGATCACCCGATCACTATTCTTCAACTCGCCAATGGTTTTTCCCTGCAGTCCCTTTATGTACGCAGAGGCCATTTCAGCTACAAGGGACTGGTTGTCACTGAAGCCTTCATACGTCCGGCCCCAATTTATATGTTGCGGATCAGCGATGGTAGGACCAAAGATCCAATTCGTTCCAGACGCTTTAGCCTCCTGTGCGGTTGCGATCCCAATTTGTTCGACAAGTTCTGTATTTCTTGTGGCTCCTAAACCTATATTATGTGGGAATAAGGTCGCACCCATGATATTGTTCTGACCATGTACCGCATCAACCCCATAGAGAAGCGGGATACCCAGTGGTGTTGATAAGGCACCTGCTTGATAGGAATCCACCAGTGCCTCCCACTTCTCACGAGTACTGTCTAATTGCTTACCGTTCGGGAAAGAACCCCCGCCACTGAGAACCGAACCTAAGTGATACTTCTTGACATCTTCCGGCGTGACGGATGCACGCTCCGCCTGCACCATTTGCCCGATTTTCTCATCCAGAGACATCCGTCCCAGCAAGTCTGCCACTCGGGTATCCACAGGCAGTGAGGCTTTATAATAGGGAACCAGGGCTTCCGTAGTTGACGCTGCTGCATAGGAAGTTGCAGGTGCTGCTCCTGCAAATGTTGACCACAAAAGAAGTATAGCGGTGGCCGAGGAAATTGCGCGTTTCAACATTTCATATTGCCTCCTTCAAAAGTAGTGAGCACTGAAATCGAATACAAATTTCCCTTTCGAACAGAACCTCCTTAGGCAATTGTTATATAGCGATTGAAAGCGTAATCATTTATAATCATAATTTCAGCATCCACAAAAATATAGGAGTCATTTTTTAGATAACCTGCAGCATTTTTTAGATTATTCCTGTCTTAAATTTATGTCAGTTCTTACAATAGACCAAACCTCCTATAATCACCTATAATATTACAATACACAACATATTTATTAGGGGGAATTAGTTATTATGGACTGGATGAACAAGCTTCCGTTAAAACAGAGAATAGTTGCCGGTTGTTATCTGATTGCCGCATTATTCGCAGTTCCTGTTCTGATTACTTTATTGATCATGGGCAAGATCTTGATCGGAATTATTCTTGTTGTGGTGCTGTCAGCGCTGACTTATCCTCTTTCACGATTTATTGAGAGAACGCTTACATCTTCATTTGACGACATTTCCAATGTGACGCACACGATCGCCAAAGGAGATTTCACAAGCCGTGCGGACGAAAGCGGGGCCATGGGCGACATCAGCCGCTCGTTCAACACGATGATCGAGAAGCTGAAGAAGATTCTGACGGAAGCTTCGGGAATTACCCGCCAGGTAATGGACGCGAGCCGGGGTATTGAAGACAAGAACCAGAATCTCAAGATTGTCATGGCTCAGGTTGCCTCTTCTTCCAACGAGCTGGCCCTCGGCGCCAATGAGATATCCGTGGATATTGCAGATATGACGGAATCCATCAAAGATATAGAAACCAAAGTTTCTAACTACACAAGCTCAACTAAAGAAATGAATAAACGTTCTATACATACGCTGGAGCTCGTCGAAAAAGGACGTGTGTCCGTTGACACTCAGGCAGAAGGTATGCGCAAGAATATTCAGGCTACGCAAAAGGTGGCCGATACGATTGATGCCCTTTCACAAAATGCCCGGGGCATTACCATGATTACGAAGACCATCACTGAAATTGCCGAGCAGACCAACCTGCTGTCGCTGAACGCATCCATTGAAGCCGCGCGCGCAGGAGAGCATGGCCGGGGGTTCGCCGTGGTAGCCCAGGAAGTCCGCAAGCTTGCCGAGGAATCCACCGCTTCTACTAAGGAAGTATTCGGGCTGGTACGCAGTATCGAAGCCGACATCAAGCAGGCAATCGACAATATTGCCATCAACGAAGAGGTCGTGCAGGTTCAGAATGAGATGATCACCGAGACCGCTCATATTTTCGCGCAAATTGTGCAAAGTGTTCAGTACATAACCGAGCAAATCGCCTCCTTCTCTGCTGAAAGTGATCTCATGCTGGAAAGTGCACTCAAAATCTCCAGCGCCATTGAGAATATTTCCGCGATTACCCAGCAGACGGCAGCCGGAACCGAAGAGGTATCCGCAGCCATGAATGAGCAAATTAATGCCCTGCAATCCGTAGCCGAAGAGACAGATAAAATGACGCAATCCGTATTCCAGCTGCAAAAGACCATTCACATCTTCAAGTTCTAGATTAAGCGTATCCTGCTCCGAGACCTCTTTATGGATTATGGCTGATTATCAGCTGTATCCTGAAGAGGTTTTTTTTGATTGAAATATGGTTAAAAATCACTATATAGTGCGCTAGCAACCGCTTTTGTCACCGGGTTTCATTTGATCTTTTGCGACAAATTAATACATATTTCGACTTTATTATTGCATATACATGATATTCATGGTTATCTATATGAACAGATATACATGAGGACCACAGAGGCAAGCTTAGCTGCTCCCTCATGTTCAGCAATCCACTAACGGGAGAGATGTACAGATGGGGAAATTTATTTTAAAGACAGATGTGGAACAGAAAGTAATCGAAATCGAATTGGAAGGCACCTTCTCTGAAGAGGACGGTCTCCGGTCCATCCAAGCTTATCAGCAAACGATCAATCCTATTAACCCAGCCGACTTTGAACTGAAAATTGATTGTATAAAGTTGAATGTAACCGCTCCAGATGTGGTGCCTCTGCTGGAAAGCTGCTTCGTGATGTTCAAGAGCGACGGATTTGTGAAGGTCAAGCTGACGCTGGAAAACAATCCGATCCTTAAAATGCAGCTGGCCCGGCTGGGCCGCAAGGCTGGTCTTGAGAATTTAGAGATCCTTTCCGCGGTTAAAGTGTAGCAGCAGTTATGGGAGAACATGTAATTAAGAAAATGACTGATTTCTCGGAGAGATCTATTGCGGCTGTGAAGTCGCTGGAGCTGCTCTGCAAAAATTCCGATGGGAGCAATCTGAGAGTTGGCGTTGAGAGTCTGGGACCTGAGAACGGTGATGCTGCTTTCCTCTGCCATGCCGGGGAACAGTTAATCGGTTTTCTGAGCTGGTATACGTCGGACGGAACACAAGCCAACATCAATGGAATGGTGCATCCCGAATACCGGCGGCAGCAGGTGTTCCGCAGACTGCTGGATCTCGCGAGGCAAGAGATGGAAGCTCAAGGTATCCAAACACTCCGTTACCGCATCCCTTCGGGGTCTCTTTCAGGAGCTGGTTGTGCGGCACAATTGGCAGCAAACTTGACCAGCTCCGAGTATTCCCTGAGTCTCAAGCAGTACCACGCCCGTGAGCCCCGTTACCCGGAACTAATGTTACAAGTAGAGCAGCCGGATGATTATGAATTTTCGGTAATCTGTTCATCGCAGGCTTTCGGTGATTCAGAATCATGGACAAGGGATTATTGGGCCCATACCCGTCAGCCTGGGCGCATCACCTATATTGCCAAGAATAATCAGATGCCGGTTGGACTGATAAGAGTTAATAAAGTTGACTCCCGGACAGCGGTTATCCACGATTTCTGCGTCCTTCCGTCTTGCCAGGGAAAAGGCCTGGGCCGCGATATCCTTGCAGCAGCAGTGGAAGACCTGCTGCTGCAGGAACCCGATACGCATATACGGCTGGGCGTCGTCACTGAGAATGCCTATGCTCTGGACCTCTACCTGAGCGTCGGCTTTGCCATTATGGGCGAGTTTCAATATTTCACAGGTCCTGTGTCTTGCCGGTAAATCAAAAGTTATAAATAGGAATGCTAAAGCCCGCCAGAACAAATACGGCGCTCAAGAAGAATCTACTCTTCTTGAGCGCCGTTTGCGTGATAGGGTGATCGTGAACCTCGTTTCCAAATCGGTACATGAATACATTCCTGCTTACTGACGCCCCTCATGCTTCTCCCAGCCCATGGTACGCGCTACAGCATCTTTCCAGGCGCCGTAGCGGCGTTCCCGTTCCTCCTCTCCATCAGCGGCGAGAACACCTTCTCGGCCTTGTTGAAGCTCTCCAGCTCTTCTCTTGACCAAATCCCTGAGGTGAGTCCGGCCAGCAGCGCTGCACCCAGAGCCGTCGTCTCCGCATAGGTAGTGCGGGTCACCTCACTGCCTAGAATATCTGATTGAAACTGCATCAGCAGATCATTGCGGACAGCGCCGCCATCCACGCGCAGTCCGGTCAGCGGCATGCCGGCGTCTTTTTCCATCGCCCCAATCACATCCCGGGACTGGAAAGCCAGCGACTCCAGCGTGGCCCGCACCAGGTGACCTGCCCTAGTCCCCCGGGTCAGTCCGAACACCGCGCCGCGGGCGTACATATCCCAATAAGGCGCCCCCAGGCCGGTGAAGGCCGGTACGACCACGACACCCTCGCTGTCCTCCACTTCCCTTGCTTTGTCCTCCGATTCTGAGGGGCCGGTAATCAGCCCCAGTCCTTCCTCCAGCCACTGGACGGCTGCACCGGCCACAAAGACACTGCCTTCGAGCGCATAATACAATTCATCGCCCATACCCCAGGCTACGGTGGTCAGCAGCCCATGAGTGGAGACGACTGCTTCCGTACCTGTATTCATCAGAATAAAACAGCCTGTGCCGTATGTATTTTTGGCGCTGCCGGCATCTAGACAGGTATGGCCGAACAATGCGGCCTGCTGATCGCCAAGGACAGAGCGGATAGGAATTTCCGCACCGAACCACTGTGCCTGGGCTACGCCGAATTCCCCACCGGACATCCGCACCTCCGGGAGAATGGCGCGGGGGATGCAGAACTTTGATAAGCCGCTCATCCCATTTGCGCTCATGCAGATTAAACAGCATCGTACGTGAAGCATTGGTCACGTCCGTGGCGTGCACAGCACCTCCGGTGAGCTTCCAGATCAGCCAGCTGTCAATGGTTCCGGCAAGCAGTTCTCCCCGCTCGGCACGTTCCCTTGAACCCGGTACATGGTCCAGAATCCAGGCCAGCTTTGTTGCCGAGAAATAGGCATCGACGACAAGTCCAGTCTTCTCGGCAATTTCAGCGGCAAGACCTTGCCGCTTAATGTCCTCACACTGCTCCGCCGTGCGCCGGTCCTGCCAGACAATGGCCGGATAAATCGGCACACCTGTAACCCTGTCCCAAATGAGCGCAGTTTCCCGCTGATTAGTGATGCCGATGGCCAAAATCTCCGCAGCCGGGACCCGGCTTCCGCTGATAGCATCTCTGGCTGCGGCAAGCTGGCTTTCCCAGATTTGCTCCGGGTCATGCTCAACCCAGCCTGGACGGGGGAAAAATTGTTTAATATCATACTGACCCTGGGAGAGCATGCCCGCTTCCAGATCAAACATAATCGCCCGTGAGCTGGTCGTGCCTTGGTCCAACGATAAAATCATGATAGATGCCTCCTTGATTTGCTGCAAGATGTTCCACGATGAACAAGATTAAAGTGCTAGTTTCAACAAAAAGCACCTCTGCTGTCAGAGGCGCTGTCATGCTGGGTCAAGCGTTTACTGTTTTTCGACAGGAAGCCGCAGCGTGAAGGTTGTCCCCTCTCCAAGCTTGCTGTACGCGGTAATTTGCCCTTGATGCGACTCGACGATATTTTTAACGATCGCCAGTCCCAATCCCGTTCCCCCGGATTCCCCCCGGACACGCGCTTTATCTGCCTTGTAGAAACGTTCGAAAATATAAGGAAGATCCTCCGGCGCAATGCCGACTCCTTCATCCCGGACTTCAATCCCCAGGTAACGGCGGCCCTCCAGAATCACTGTGCTGGTAACAATGGTAATGTGCTTGCCTGCGGGTGTATGGCGGAATGCATTGTCCAGCAGATTTGTCAGAACCTGCTCCAGCTTATCTTCGTCAGCAGCCTTAAGGAGCGGTATATCGCCAGACTTGGTCAGCTCCAGATGAATCTCCCGTTCCTTGGCCCGTACGGAAAACTTGCGGTATATGCGTTCCAGCAGCTCATCCATATCCACCTGCGCCTTGGCCATATCCGTATGTCCTGCCTCCATGCGGGCAAGATCCAGCAAATCCTTAACCAGCCGTCCCATACGCAGCGATTCGTCATGGATAACCTGCACCAGCTCGCTGCTCTCCTCCGGCGAGGAGGCCATGCCATCCAGCAGCGCCTCGCTGTAGCCCTGCATCATCGAGAGTGGTGTGCGGATTTCATGCGATACGTTGGCCACAAAGTCCGTGCGCATTTTCTCCAGGCGCACCTCTTCAGTCACATCACGCAGAACCGCTACAGCGCCGCGGATATTCCCTTCCGAATAGAGTGGAGCCATATGAACCGACCAGACTCCCTGGCGGACATGCACATTAGAACGATCGTCGCTTCCCTGTCTCAGCGTGCTGAAGAACAGCGGGCGTAGCGGCGGCGGCACATCGCCTGAAGCAACCGCATCAGGATCAAGCTCAGAATCGCTTTCCTGCTCGTGGTCTAAATCCTTCCAGGCTTGAAGCAGTTTTTGGCCGTGCGGGTTGGTCAATATAATCCGGCCTTCGATGTCAAACGTGATGACGGCATCGCTCATGCTGCGCAGAACACTCGACAGATGGCCCTTCTCGTGGTTCAAACTGCGGATATTCTCCTCCAGCTCTTCAGCCATATGGTTGAATGAAGTGGCCAATTGACCAATTTCGTCGCTCGTCACAAGTGTCAGCCTTGTCCCGTATTCACCCTTGCGGATATTGTTGGCCGCTTCAATGACCTGCTGCATCGGCTGGGTAATCTTAGTAAATAAAAACAAGGCAAAAAATGTCGTCAACGAGAACCCGATCATACAGGCATACATGAACAAACGTTTAATCGCCCCGGAATTGGCGAAGTTGCTGTCGATATAAGGCAGCAGAGACAGCCCCACCGTAATGAGCACGACAGCAACCAGACAGATGATCGTGATCCACAGCTTGCCGACAAGACTTCTCCAGAAATTCACTTATTTAGGTACCTCGAGCTTGTAGCCTACGCCCCATACTGTGGTGATCATCGCTGCTGATTCCGGTGAAACTTTATTCAGTTTCTCGCGAAGCCGTTTGACATGGGTATCCACTGTACGTAAATCTCCGAAAAACTCGTAATTCCACACATCCTTAAGCAGCTCTTCGCGCGAGAATACCTTGTCCGGCGAGATAGCCAAATAATGCAGCAGCTCGTATTCCTTCGGGGTCAGGCTTACTTCCTGGCCGCCTGCAGTTACCCGGTGTGCATCATGCTCAATAATAAGATGCGGGAAAACGATGTTGTTGCTGGAATTGCTCTCTTTGGATAAAAAGGCCGTTGCCGAAGAACGGCGCATAATGGCCTTGACCCGATAGATCACTTCTCGCGGGCTGAACGGTTTAACCACATAATCGTCTGCACCCATTTCAAAGCCCTGAACCCGGTTGATTTCCTCGCCCTTGGCGGTCAGCATCAGAACAGGAGTAGATTTGACCCCTCGGAGTCTCGTCAGCACTTCAATCCCATCGATGCCCGGCAGCATGACATCCAGCAAAATAAGGCCGTAATCATTGGCCGTTGCTTTGCGCAGAGCAATTTCGCCGTCTTCCGCTTCGTCGATTTCGTAGCCTTCTTTTTCAAGGTACATCTTTAGCAGGCGGCGAATGCGCTCTTCGTCATCCACCACCAGAATTCTATTCAAATGCTCTGCCATTTCACAACAACCCCTTCATCAAATACAGTAGAACGTTATCTTAAAACCAAGTGCTGCGTTAGTAAACAAAGTTGCTCAGTCCGTCCCCGCATAAGAATGAAGCCCGGCGATGACCAGATTAACGCCCACCAAGGTGAACATTACGACCAGAAAGCCGAGTACGGCGAGCCACGCGGATTTGCGCCCTTGCCATCCGCGGGCCAGCCGCAAATGGAGATAGGCGCTGTAGAACAGCCAGGTGACGAGAGCCCACACTTCTTTGGGATCCCAGCCCCAGAATCTGCCCCAGGCTACTTGAGCCCAGATCATGGCAAATATCAGCGCACCCAGTGTAAAAATCGGGAATCCAATGGCTATAGCCCTGTACGTAATTTCGTCGAGATCATTCTCATCGATTCCGTCCAGTACCGGGTGTATGGCCTTGCCTAGCGGCTTGCGGACAATGAGGCGCAGGAGTCCATAGATAAGCGCGCCGGAGATCAGCGACCAGATAACCGTGTTGAATTTCCGTCCCGCATTGACACCATTCATCCATGAAGGCGCTTCGAAGAGAGGCTCCTTCATGCCAAGAAACGACTGGAATTGCTCAATTTCGCTATGATACGGCGCCACAATCGGCGGCATTTTATAGCTCACTCTTTCTATTGTACTATCTTCCTGCCCGGGGCTGTCAATCGTAACGTTGGAACGAACGAAAACAGTTTCGTATCCGGCGCCGCGAAAAGCAAAGACGCTCCCGAGAAACCCTATTATAACAATGATCGAAAAGAGAGTAAATTCGACCAGCCGCTGCTGCTTGCGGTCGCTCCGCTCCGCGCTGTCGAAATTCACTGTGCGCAGCAGATACATCAGACCGGCTGCGAAGCCGACTGCGAAGAATGATTCGCCCAAGGCAGCCAGGGTAACATGAATGTTCAGGTAGATGGATTTCAATGAAGGTATCAGCGGCTGAACCTCCTGCGGAAATACTGCCGCATAAGCCATAACGATGATGGAGATCGGTACCGCAAAGACGCCGAGAATGATCTTGCGGTAGATGGCGAAGATTACTGTGAAGGCAACCATCACCATCATGGATAAAAAGGTCATGAACTCATACATATTGCTGACCGGAATATGACCCGATCCCATCCAGCGGGTGATGAAATAAGCCATGTGGCAAATGAGGCCCAAAGAGGAAATTATAAACGCAATTCTGCCCCAGCGCGCGGTATGCTCTTCCGGTTTTCTGCCGGACCACCTGCGCCCCATAATAGCGATTGTGAACAACATAAACGCACCGCTGTATAAGAAAAATGCGATGATAAAGACATCACTGCTGAAATCGAGCAAGCTCATGCCATGCCTCCTCCGTTGTCCAATGATTTTTCATCGACTGTCATGTCTATCTTCTTCAGAATAGAAACGATCTCACGGCGGAAGCCGAACCAATTCTTGTTCGTATGGCCACCCAGTACAAGTTCTCCGTTCTCCAGCGCCAGCCAGATGCGTCTATGCTGCCAGTAGAAGCCAAGCACGAGCCCAAGCATTACGATCCCGGCACCGATCCAGACAAAGGGCATTGCACGGTCCACACGCACATTGAGGAAGGAGGTGGACTCTGCAAAATCAACATCGCTCATGCTCTTCACTTCAAGCTCCAGAAACCGGCTGCCGCCTCCCAGCTTATCGTTGATCGTCTGCTGCTGGAACTGATCCTTGTCAATCGCCTTCGGAAAATAGAAATATTGCTGCCCTTCCGCCGGCAGGTCCGGCCCCGTAATCAGAAAAAGGAATGCAGGCGCATTCGGATTAGGCGATTTGGATACCGGCTGCCCCTCCTCGTTCAGGCCGAAATCCATATATTTCTCTTTCAGCTCCAGGGTGTAGGGACCGACCTGAAAGGTGCGCTGAGAGTTCTTCATCTCCAGCTTGAACTTGCCGAATGCCTCACCCGTAGCTGAATTCACCAGCTCAGGCTGTACTGAGCGCAGTACAGGAGTCAGGTCATAATCAAACTGATACGCTTTCAAACCTTTGTAGCTGAGCGGTGAATTCACACGGATATCATGGGAGGTCACCTCTGCGAGCTGCGGCTCCTTCGAAGGATCGACACAATCGGCGGTGCATTCATAAAGCTTAGCCTTTGTCTCATACAGCTTCGGCAGCACTTTCCTGCCGCGGAATTCCTCAGGCATTTCTGCTTCCGAGTAAAATTCCACTGTAAACTTCTCATTGAGTAAATAATAAGTGGTATCCGGAATCCTAGTCATTTCCCCTTGCGGAAAAGCGAGATGCTGATCCATATTCAGCCCCGGCAGTCCTCTCGCCAGTACGGCAAGCAAAAAAATAATCAGGCCGATATGTATAACATAGGGTCCCCAGCGGCTGAAACGGTGCTTCTCTGCCAGCAGAGCGCCACCCTCTGTCCTTACACGGTAGCCTTTTTTCTTAAGCGGCTCTACAATTCCGGCCACCCAAGTCTCCGGGTCTTCCTGTACACCAGTGACCAGAACAGCCTTTTGGCGGGTCAGAAACTGCCGGTGCTTGCGGATCTTCTGGCGGGTCAGCGCCTTGTACAGCGGAAGTACGCGGTCCAGGCTGCAGATCACCAGTGAAGCTCCGATCATTACCAGCAGGGTTACGAACCACCAGGATTCATAGGTGTGCGAAAGGCCGAGTCTATAATAAATATTCCCGGCTGTTCCGTACGTTTCTTTGTAATACGTTGAGGCATCAATGTTCAGAAAAGTGCTCTCCTGCGGGAAAATCGTACCCAGCATGGAGCCCAGCAGCGTCAGCACAATCAGGTAAATCGCTATTTTGACAGAGGAAAAAAAGTTCCACACACGGTCGATCACTCCGGGATTCACACGCTGTGAACGGCGGGCAACTCCATCGTAGCGCATTTCAAGATTCTCTCCCGAGGAACTTCCCTTCTCCTCCAGCGGCTTGCCGCAGGCTTCGCACAGAACGGTACCTACCGGATTCTGATGCCCGCATTCGCATTTGGTATTGCTGATCAGCGGCGTCCGTTTCTTCATTCGTTCACCAGCTTTCCGATCTGGGACTCCAGCGAGTTCAGATCCAGCTGTCCGATATGAATGCTGTCCACTTTGCCCTTCTTATCAATAAAGAAGGTGGTGGGCAATGGGGATACGCCATAGCTGCGGACGGCATCCCGCCCGGTGTCCATGACAATCGGGAAATCAATTTCGACAAGCTTAACAAAATTCTCCACTGTCATCTGATCCTCGCCGACGTTAACCCCCACGACCACTACACCTTGATCTTTCCATTTCTCCCACTGCGCCTGCAGAGCAGGCATTTCCTTCACACAAGGGCCGCACCACGAGCCCCAAAAATTAAGCACAACCGATTTGCCCTTGTACTCTTCGAGCGTATGGGTCAAACCGTCTAGTCCCAACAGTTCAAAGGACGGCGCCCTTCCGCCCTCCCGGGGTTTTCCGTCTCCTCCGAATACGGAGGAACCGATTGCATAACCTCCAAGCAAAAGTATCAAAAACAGAATTACGATTTGAATCGGCTTTCTCGCTTTGCCCACACGCGAAGCCCCCTTCTGTGACGCAACTCATACTTTAGTTGTTAGGTGTGAACATCCTATGAACATTATACCGAATATTGTCACAGTTTTAGGAGGGGGAAATGTGAACTTTATGTGTCCTTGCGTGTCGTATTTGCTTTTAGCGCTCCAGCCTTGGCCATTTGCTGCAAATGATTGATTTCATCTTTGGTCAGGTGGCGATAAGAGCCGCGTTTGAGATTTTGCAGCAAAATATCCCCGAAGGAAATCCGCTTCAGACGGATTACAGGATGAGAAATTGCTTCAAACATCCGCCGGACCTGACGATTGCGCCCTTCATGAATCGTAATGCTGATTACGGTTTCTTTGTTGACTTCATCCACATCTTTGTATTCGACTTCCGCCGGAGCGGTCATACCGTCCTCCAGCTTAATGCCTGCCTTCAGCTTGTCCAGTGCAGTACCATGCGGCACACCCTTGACCGTGGCCAAATACGTCTTCGGTACATGGTGCTTCGGATGCGTGAGCAAGTTGGCAAACTCTCCGTCATTTGTCAGCAGCAGTAATCCTTCCGTATCATAGTCCAAGCGGCCTACAGGGTATACGCGCTCATTAATGCCCTTCAGGTAATCCGTTACCACCTTGCGGCCCTTGGGATCAGATGCGCTTGTAATGACACCTTTGGGCTTGTTAAACATAATGTAAATCTTGTTCTCTCCCCGGATCAAACGCCCGGAAACTTTAATAATATCTTGTTCGGGGTCCACCTTCGTGCCAAGCGTAGTTACGAGTTCCCCGTTGACTTCCACTTTACCGGCCAAAATCATTTCTTCACACTTGCGTCTGGACGCAACACCTGCTTGCGCCAATATTTTCTGTAATCTTTCCATTTTCGACTACTCACCTCAGGTTAATGATAACCATCAGAGGCATAAATCACAAGTTCATTCCATGGAAAAAATGCTCCGGGACAAGAATTGCTGTGTGGTTCCACCAGCAAAGGGGAAATGTGGTAACGGGCAGCCAGCTCCAGAATCAATTTACCTGCTGCAAACAACTGCTCTTTGCGCCCCGGAAGCGGCGGAACACTGTCTTCCGCCCCGAAATCCCCTTCGAGACAGACGTGGATATAATCCGGATCTGTCAGCAGCGGGGCGGCATAAATCCCCCCGTCTGCCCCGACCCAAAAGTCAAAGCCCTTGCCGTTAATGGACGGACAGCGGGAATGATGCAGAATAAAACCTTTATATTCCATCCCATGTGGCCTCCCTCCGTATTGCTGCAATAGCATATGAAGTGGAGGAGAGCAGGGTGAGAAATTGGTGCTAATTTTCGCGCCGCAGAGAAATCGTCCGTTCATAGCGAACAGTGCATGCGAACATAACATGATTTGCATGTAAGGAATTAGTCATGTAAATCGATTGTTACAAAGGCGTGGCCACCTTAGGCTTAAAAGGACAGCAATAACACTATATCTAGCAATGGAGGAATACGTATGTTGATTAAAAGATCATGGAAAATCCGAACGCTCACGGTTGCATCTGTACTTGGGCTGCTGCTTGGAGGGTCCCTTCCAGTGTCTGCCGCACAGCCGGCGCCGAATCCGCTGCCATACGCGCATGAGATTAAATCACTGACAAGCGGGGATTACAGCGATCTTTCTTTCCTGAAGCCGCTGCTGAAGGACAAGACGGTCGTTAGCCTTGGCGAGAACTTTCACCGGGTAGGCGAATACGCCAGCATGAAGACGAGGCTGGTAAAATATTTACATGAGGAACTGGGATTTGAGGTCATCGCTTTTGAATCAGGTCTGGCTGAAGCTTCCGTCGTTAACGATGTTGCTGATGAATTAACCGCAGCAGAGATGATGGATAATTCAATATTTGACGTCTGGAAATCCGCAGAAACCCTGGAGCTGTTCAACTACATGAAACAATCGCGCCAGACGGACAAGCCTTTACAGCTGGCCGGATATGATATGCAGTATACCTCCCCATTGTTTGCAGTGGCTACGCGCAGTTTCATTTCCAAGGTGAATAAGGACTATGGCAAAGCCTTTATGGACTTTGATAATGAAGCCATTAAAACCTATTTTGGGCTGACTGAACAATACGCTCTGGAGAACAAGAGCAATCCAGTTTACCAGCAGCAAATAGGAAAAATCATACAAAAGTATGTTCCTAAATATAAAGAATACATCAGGTACATCCAGGAACGCCGGCAACAGTTCGACGCTTTTTATCCCGGTGCGCCCCACACAGCTGATACGATTCTGAAAGGACTGGAAGACCGGGTGCAATTTTTCACGCAAGGGCAGGTAGCCAATGTGCGGGAAGTTTATGAGGCCCGGGACAGAATAATGGCTGAGCATGTGGAATGGCTGATGAAGGTCAGATACCCCGGCAAAAAGATCATTCTGTGGGCCCACAACGACCATTTGGCTAAAAACACCTCGGACATGCGCATCTTCGAGCAAGGGAAATGGCAGAACAGCTTTACCAGCATGGGCGAACTGCTGCATCAGAAGTTGAAGGATAAGATGTATGTAGTCGGTTTTTATATGAATAGGGGCAAAGCAGCTAATCTTACAACATTGAAGGAATTCTCTATCGGGCCGATGCCAAAGGGAACCTTGGAAGGAAGAATCATGCAAAGCGGATACTCCCGTACTTTCGTTGACCTCACGAAGCATACCCAAGCAGACGCAGGCAACAAATGGATGTTTCAATCTCTATATGCTGCAGAGGACGGGCTCACCAGAGTGGTCATTGCTCCGATGGTGATGAAATTCGTTCCGAAGGAGCAGTTCGACGGCCTGATTCTCATTGATAAAGTATCTCCGCCAACACGTGCCTATTAAGCAGACGATCCGGCGGCACCCGGTTGCCTGCTACCCAAACACCAGCAGGCATACGGCGATGGCAGCGATAAAGCCAATGACGTCTGAGAACAAACCGACTTTAAGGGCATAGCGGCCGTTGCGGACACCCACAGCGCCGAAGTAGACGGTCAGAACATACAGTGTCGTATCTGTACTGCCCTGGATCGTGGAGGCGATCATCCCGATCAGGGAGTCCGGGCCATGGACACGGATCAGGTCGGTGGTGTAAGCGAGGGAGCCTGTCCCGGTCAGCGGACGCAGCAGGCCCAGCGGCAGCACTTCCGGTGGCACGCCCAAGCCTTTGAGGGCTGGGGCGATGAAGCCCATGAAGAAATCCAGCGCACCGGAGGCGCGGAACACGCTGATGGCGACAAGCATGCCGACGAGATGCGGGATTATGGCAATCGCCGTGCCGAAGCCGTCTTTGGCCCCTTCCACAAAGGACTCATAGACTGGAATTTTGCGCGAATAGGCGTATAGCGGGATAAAGGTGATCATAACCGGAATCGCCCAGGCCGAGATGAGGCTGATTAACTGGAACACGGAAGCTCACCCTTTCAGTGAAGAATGCGGAAGCGCTGTGCTGCCTCTGGCTGAATCGCCGGACTTTACCGCCGGCGGTTTCGGCGGCCTGCGCATTAGAGTCAGCCGGCGGAACAGCCTGTCGGCGGCGATGGCAGCTATCGTCGCCACCGCAGTCGCCGCCAGCGTCGTACCGACGATGCCGGCAGGATCGGCTGAGCCGTAGTTGAGCCGGATCGCTATCAGCGTAGCCGGGATCAGGGTAATACTTGCCGTATTCAGCGCCAGCAGGGTGCACATCGCCGGGGTGGCGGTCTCCTTGTCCGGATTCAGCGTTTGCAGCTCCTGCATCGCCTTGATGCCCATAGGGGTTGCGGCATTGCCAAGGCCAAGCAGATTGGCGCTCATATTGGAAAGGATATAGCCGATCGCAGGATGGCCTTTCGGAACATCGGGAAATAGAAAGGAGACTACGGGTCCGAGTACCTTGGCGATTTTCCTGAGCAATCCGGCATCCTCGGCCACCCGCATAATTCCGAGCCAGAAAACCAGCACGCTGATTAGGCCGAAGCTTACCGTAACCCCGCTTTTGGCGCCGTCAAACACTGCTGCTGTAAACTCGTCCATCCGCCCGTTCACAGCGGCAAATACGAAGCCGATCAGGATCATTCCGAGCCAGATTCCATTAATCATGTGTATCCCTCCCCATCCCGGTTCTATCTACATGTAAGAAACGGCATATGCTCAGCTGTCCCCCCGCTGAAAAAGTGCCCGCAGCGCACTGCCAAGCGCCTGCAGCCAGTTCCCCGCCGGATAAGCAGGGGCTAGGGCCGCGCTGTACTTCTTGGTATAAGCCGACTGTTCCGGGGGAAGCTGCTCCGGCTCATAAACGGGTACCCGGCCGATTTCCTGGCCGCCCAGCTGCAGGACTAGCACGCCTTTTAAGCCAAAATCACTGCTGCGCGCCTGTTTCGGCACAGCTGCTTCCCGTTTCAGCTCAAGCTTGGTAAACAGCCTCGCCTCTTCTCCCTGTCCAAGCGGGTAGGCAAAGGATTTACTGGTCACGTAGCTGTAACCGCTGATCCCTTCGCCGCGTTCGATTAACGTTTTGAGGGGATAATGATTGAAACCGAAATTCAGCAGGGATGCATGGTCATTCCAGTCATTTCCGTCATTGATTGTGACCGCAACCAGCTGCTGTCCGTTTCTTGTGGCAGAGCTGACAAGGCAGCGCAGCGCTTTTTTGGTATAGCCTGTCTTTACGCCGTCTGCTCCTTCATAGAGCCGCAGCATTTTATTTTTGTTGCTCCACTTGTAGTCCCATTTCTCATAAGGATTGTCCGCCGTCTTCTCCTGCGTCTTCACGATTTCCTTGAATACAGGATTGTGGAGCGCATAGGCGGTCAACACCGCCAGATCATTGGCACTGGAATAATGGCCTTCGGCATCCAGACCATGCGGATTGGCAAAATGGCTGTGGGTTAAACCAAGCGCCTCCGCCTTCTGATTCATCAGATAGACAAAACCCTGCTCAGAACCGCCGACATGCTCGGCTATTGCTGTTGCTGCATCATTTCCCGAACGCAGCATCATCCCGTACAGCATATCCTCCAATTTCATTTCTTCCCCTTGCTTCAAAAACAGTGAAGATCCTTCCTTGGCAAAAGCGTTTTTACCTACTTTGACCTTGGAGGTCAAATCCCCATTTTCTATAGCCACTATGGCGGTCATAATTTTGGTCAGACTGGCGATCAGCATAGGTTCATCTCCCCTGCTGCTGTACAGAAGCCTTCCGGATTCCACGTCAATCAGAGCCGCAGCCCTGGCATGAGTGGAGATGGAGCTGTTTTCGGCCCGGAGTACTGGCAGCGGACGCAAAACAACTAGCAACAGGCACAATATCAGGATCAAAGACGATTTAAAAGTTAATCTCTTCATGTTCATCCTCCGGCTTCTTTCTTCTCAGTTCTTAAGTCAGGTTAAGGTGCGGATCACGCTATGTTGTACAAGTGTATGCAGCATGGCGGACAGGTATGTCCCTCTCTTAAGTCCTCTCTATGTATGAGGATTGGATACCGACTAGGTAACTCTCAAAAAAAGGGATACCGCCCCGGTTAAGGCGATATCCCTGATTTCTCCGCTAGTGTGTCGATGAATTGCTGGCTGCAGGATCTGTTTTAACTGCTTGCTTTGCAGCAGGGGCACCTACAACTTCCGCCCCGACAGGAGCACCATTTTGGAACATATTCTGGATTTTGTCGATCAGCGCTGGAGTGGCGTCGATGATTTTCTCGAACAGATGGGTTTGATTATCAAGCGGCACAATATGCACGCCTTCCCTGCCCACTACGAGAAAAGCGATCGGGCGAATGGATACACCGCCCCCGCTACCGCCTCCGAATGGAAGCATTTTAACGCTGGAGCCGCTGCCGTTCACACCCGGCGCATCATCCTCCACCCGAAAGTCGCTGCCCCCTGCGGCAAAACCAAATGCCACTTTGCTGATCGGCAGAATGACGCTGCCATCCGGTGTCTCTACAGGATCTCCGACAATTGTATTAACATCCACCATGCCTTTGATATTTTCCATCGCGGTCTGCATCAGACCTTGAATCGGATGGTCACTCATATTATTATCCTCCTTTAACTTCTAGGGAAATACTCTTTCTTCCACAGCGTATATCATTCCCATATCACTACATTTGTATGTAAGTCGTTTCTATCTTCCGGGCAGTTGGAGCTTCCCTTACTGTTTGTGGCTCAATAGCTGTTTCCACCGGGCCAGTCCCCCCTTCACTTTAGTGATCCGGCGCAGCAGCAGTATTCCCGCGTAAAGGGTGTAGGCTAAGGACAGTTTGCCGGCACATACTGCCTCTGTGGAGTAGCACAGCTCATCGCGGAACACCGGTGCGACAAACAGACGCGGAGCGTGCTGCAGCCGGACGAATTGCGAAACCCAGCCAATAAGGCTCCATTTCATTCCCCACAGAGCCCCCGCTGCTGTTGCTGTATAGGCTGCATCGCCAAGCGAAAAATCCGTCGACCAGTCGAGCTTTGATATTTTGACATGGGCCATCAGCCCTTTCAGCCACTTGTTCAACCCCCGGGTCGCCCGCAGCGCTGCCTTTAGATTATCGATCCAGCCTGACACAGCCTCCTTATCAATTTGCTCCTCTTTATCGGCATCCTTCTTCACGGGTGCGATCCCGCTTTCTTCCAGCTTCACCCTCACTCCCCGCTCCATACCCTCATATACGAGTGCTGGCAGTTCATAATGAAACTTAACTAACCCAAATAAAGCCTTAATATCAAATTCCACCCGGTCATCCTTGCCAAGTCTGCACAATCGGAAGTGAAAATGAATGGAAGAAGACAGGACCAGTACAATGACAACCAGCAGAAGAGCCAAAGGTATAACAAGCCATAACGTCACGGATTACCCTCCAAGCATCCTTATAATAGGAACCTTTGGTTTAGTATGGCAAACTTGGCTGGAAAAAATTCGGATGGACGCAAAAAAACCGTTGTTCTCCTAGGAGACAACGGCATTTCAACATAAATTTACAGCTCACAGTTGATCCGTATGAGGATGCTTTACTCCTCAATACCCTGCGGCTGCTCAACATCATCGAACGTCATTTGGCTGTCCAGCTTGCTGAAAAGAAGCTGTGTCTCCTCTTCCAGCCCGTCGGAGTTATCGAAGTTAGACGGCTCCGGCAGCTCCTTCAGGCTGGCCAGTCCAAAGCTGTCAAGGAACGATTTGGTCGTTCCGTAAAGGATTGGACGGCCTACAGCCTCGGCACGCCCGACCTCATGAATGAGATCCTTATTGTTCAGCGTATGAATCGCCCGTTCAGACTTTACCCCGCGGATCTCCTCAATCTCCACCCGGGTAATCGGCTGGCGGTAGGCCACAATGGCCAACGTCTCCAGCGCCGCCTGGGATAAAGAAGATCTTGAAGGCGAATAGGCCAGCCGTTCAAAATAAGCCGCATGCTCCGGCAGCGTAGCCAGCCGGTAATTCCCGGCGATCTGCACGACCTGCAGACCGCGGCCCTGGTTGATGTAGTCGTCCTTCAGCTCTTCCAGTGCACTTGTCGCCAGATCTGGACGCTGCTCGGTGATTTCGGCGATTTGACGCGCCGACAACCCTTCGTCGCCAGACAGAAACAGCAATCCTTCAATAATCGATTTCAGCGTTTTGTAATCCACTGAATTCCTCTCCTCCTCTCCACTCCATCACAATATCCTCAAACAATTTCTCCTGATAACAGTAAATGGCCTTCATCTTCATCAGCTCCAGGATCGCCAGAAAGGTAGTCACGATCTCATGTCTGGCCATCTCATCATGCAGCAGCGCCGAGAAGCGCAGCCTGCCGCCCACCCCTTTGCGCTGCAGCGCCTCTGAAACATCACGAATCCGGTCCTTGACTGAAATTTCATCGCGGGTAATCCGCTGATAAGAGGATCTTCGAGCCGCCTTGCTAAGCGCCTTGCGGAATGCGGCGATGAGGTCAGACGTATGTAACCCTTTCAGTGTGTTATCAATCTGCGTCGGCACGAAAGGACCCAGATCCTCCGGCTCCTTCGTAAAGATCAGACTGCGTTCGCTCTCCATATCCAGCAGCTGCACAGCAATGTTCTTGAATTTACGGTATTCAATCAGCCGCTGAACCAGTTCTGCACGCGGATCATAGCCATCATCCTCGTAATAGTCGAAATCCTCGATCTCAATGACCGGCGGCTTCGGCAGCAGCAGCTTGCTCTTGATGGACAACAGGGTTGCAGCCATAACGAGAAATTCGCTGGTGATATCCAGTTCAAGCTCCTGCATCGTTTGCAGGTAATCCATGTACTGTTCGGTAATCACGCTGACCGGAATGTCCTGGATGTCGATTTCCGCTTTGTCAATTAGATGCAAGAGCAGATCGAGCGGACCTTCGAACGTCTCCAGCTTGTACAATACAGTCACGCGGTTTCCTCCCGCCAAAAAAAAGTAAAGTGCAGCGCCGCTATAGGGACGCTACACAAGTAGAAAGGGTTTTTATAGTCCATGCTTTCTTCTTATACTTATAAATAAGCACGATTATAGTTGTTTCGTCAAGAGGCTGTCTTACTTAAAGAGCTTGTTAAGGTTTGCCATTTCGATAGCCGACGTCGCAGCATCCCAGCCTTTGTTGCCTGCTTTGGTTCCGGAACGCTCGATGGCCTGCTCAATATTCTCGGTCGTAACAACACCGAAAATAGTAGGAATACCCGTTTTAAGATTAATGGCTGCCACCCCTTTAGCCACTTCGTTGCATACATAATCATAATGCGTAGTGGAACCGCGGATGACGGTGCCCAGCGCGATGACGGCATCATATTTGCCGCTTTCGGCCATCTTTTGGCAAATCAGCGGAATTTCGAAAACGCCCGGAACCCATGCCACATCCACCTCTTCATCGGCAACACCGTGGCGTTTGAACGCATCCAGTGCACCGGACAGCAGCTTGCTTGTAATGAACTCATTGAAACGTCCTACGACTACCCCGTATTTTAAACCCTCGGATACTAAATGTCCTTCAAAATAATTCGGCATTGTGCTCATCAACCCTTCATTGGTAAGTTAGTTTTATGGTTAAATTTTGGAATCTTCATTTTGTTCAATATTGTCAAAAGTCAGTAAATGTCCCAGCTTGGCCTGCTTCGTATGAAGATAATTCGTGTTGTCCTTGTTCTCCGGCATTTGAATCGGCACACGCTCCACAACCTCAAGGCCGTAGCCTTCCAGTCCCTTGATCTTGCGCGGGTTGTTGGTCAGCAGTTTGATCTGGCGTACGCCAAGATCCTTAAGAATCTGTGCCCCGATACCGTAGTCTCGCAGGTCTGCCGGGAAGCCGAGCTTCAGGTTGGCATCCACCGTATCCAGACCTTCCTCCTGCAGCTTGTAGGCACGCAGCTTATTAATGAGGCCGATGCCTCTGCCTTCCTGGCGCATGTAGAGCAGTACTCCTCTGCCAGCCGCTTCAATCTGGCGCAGCGCTGCTTCAAATTGCGGCCCGCAGTCGCAGCGGTGCGAGTGGAACACGTCACCGGTCAGACATTCGGAATGCACACGGACCAGCACCGGCTCCTCGCCGGAAATGTCGCCTTTGACCAGCGCGACATGCTCTTTGTCATCCACTTCGTTCGTGTAGGCAATCGTCTGGAAAAGACCGAAATCCGTAGGCAGATTCACTGAAACTTCACGGGTGACTAAATGCTCCTTCTCGTTGCGGTAATGGATCAGGTCCTTGATGCTGATCAGCTTCAGATCATGTTTCTTGGCGATCTCGATCAGATCCGGCAGCCGGGCCATCTCTCCGTCTTCTTTGACCACTTCACAGATGACGCTTGCCGGATATGCGCCGCACATGCGGGCTAGGTCAACAGCAGCCTCAGTGTGGCCGGAACGGCGCAGTACGCCGCCTTTCTTGGCAATCAGCGGGAACATATGCCCCGGTCTGCGGAAATCGGACGGTTTGGCGTTGGGGTCCATAATCGCTTTGATGGTCATGGATCTTTCACCTGCGGAAATACCGGTTGTGGTATCTTTATGGTCGATGGACACGGTAAAAGCAGTGCCATGATTGTCAGTATTCTGGCTGACCATCGGCTGCAGATCCAGCTCCTCCGCACGTTCCGCCGTAATCGGCAGGCAGACCAGCCCCCGGCCTTCCTTAATCATGAAATTAATTACTTCCGGTGTAGCGCGTTCGGCAAGAGCAATGAAGTCTCCTTCATTCTCGCGGTCCTCATCATCAACTACGATGATCACCTTGCCGCGCATCAAATCATAAATAGCGTCTTCAATCGGGTCCAGGACGCTGTCTTGCTTGGGCTCTTGGCTCATGTTTCTGTCCTCCTATATCACTTTACGTTGCCCTCACAGGCTATCCGTAAGCCTAGTCTTATTTATACAAACCCGTTGGCCGCCAGGAAATCGCGGCTGATCCGGGAACTGTTCTCATCTTCCTCATGTCCTGCGCCCGCACTGTAATGCAGGAGATGATCCACATACTTGCCAAGCACGTCACACTCAATGTTGATGCTGTCGCCTGAGCGTTTGTGCGTAAGTACAGTTTCTCCAAGCGTGTGCGGAATAATCGACACGGTAAACGCTGCAGCCGTCGTATTTACGACCGTCAGGCTGATGCCGTCAATCGTGATGGAGCCTTTAGGAATAATGTATTTGAACAGCGATTTGCGGTCCGGTGCAATTTCGAACACAACCGCATTCTGGTCACGCTTCACGCTCCGGATTTCGCCGGTGCCGTCGACATGCCCCTGAACGATATGCCCGCCGAAACGCCCGCCGGCGGCCATTGCCCGTTCCAGATTCATTTTGCCGCCGGTCCGCAGCTCCTTCAGGTTGCTGTTGCGGTAGGTCTGGGGCATCACATCGACGGTAAAATAATGGTCGCCTAAAGACGTTGCGGTCAGGCAGACCCCGTTGACGGATACACTGTCGCCAATCTTCAGGTCATCCATAATGAGGGAAGCGCCGATATTCAGCACCATCATCTCGCCTCCGCTGGAGACACTGCGCAGCACACCGATCTCCTCAATTAAGCCGGTGAACATAGAACCCCTCCTACAAGTTTGGTTAGGATCACTGCAAGCATATGCTTAAGCTTTGTTAGCATCTGCTGTTACTTAGCGGATTGGAGTGCCGCTGATACACACATTATCCCCGAGCACTTCCACTTCCAATCCCTCAAGCGTGATGGCGTCCTTCATCAGCCCGACACCCGGGAATTCGAAGGTTCCGGCCGCTCCGGCCCCGCCGCCGACGATCTTGGGAGCGAAGAACAGCACCACGCGGTCAACCAGTCCGCCCTCCAGCATGGAGCCGTTCAGTGTGCCTCCGCCTTCCAGCAGTATGGAGCCGATCTCCATCTCGCCCAGCTTAGTCATGGCACTTTGCAGATCCACGCGCGGCCCCGTGCCGCAGATGATGACTTGAACCCCTGCCGCCACAAGCGCCTCATGCTTGACCGGATCGGCTGCTTCTGTAGTCACCACAACTGTAGGTGCCTGCCCGTCGGTAACAACGGCGGAGTCCAGCGGGATACGCAGCGAAGAATCGATCACAATCCGGACAGGGTTGAGTCCGGGTACCACCATTCTTGTGGTCAGGGAAGGATTATCGGCAATAACCGTATTGACGCCGACCATAATTCCCTGATGACGGTGCCGCAGGGTATGTACTATCTCCCGTGCCTGCCCGTTAGATATCCACTTGCTGTCCCCGGTCCGGGTAGAGATTTTGCCATCAAGTGTACTGGCGCTCTTCAGTGTGACAAAAGGTTGCTTCGTCAGAATGTACTTGATGAACTTCTCGTTCAGCCGCAGGGCACGGCTGCGCAGCAGCCCCACTTCAACTTCGATCCCTTGATCCCGCAGCATGGCTATGCCCCGGCCTGCTACCTGCGGATTGGGATCTTCACACGCTACCACTACACGAGCTACACCTTCATCAATCAGCCTTTGGCTGCAGGGCGGCGTCTTGCCGTAATGGCTGCACGGCTCAAGGGTCACATATGCTGTACTTCCCTGCGCCTTGCCGGCCGCCATATTCAGCGCATGCACCTCGGCATGCCCTGTTCCGCGCTGCAAATGAGTGCCGAGGCCGATCACCGCGCCGTCCTTCACTACAACACAGCCCACCACCGGGTTGATGCCTGTCTGTCCCTGTGCTCTTTCCGCCATATCCAGCGCCAGCGCCATATAAAACTGGTCGTTCATTGTATCCATGCCTTGCCTCCAATCCCATTGCCTTGTATTCATGCTTCCAGTCCAAAACAGAAAAACCCGTCTCAATCTCCAGGTGGAGTTCAAGACGGGTTATACGAGAGTTTGCCGGCAGTCCAATAAAATGGTGCGTAAATAAACGCCACTAACATGGCATTGTGAAAGTTCGCACATAATATTCGAAAACACTGCAGTACGCCTGCCTATACAAAGCACAGAACGTCAATCTCTCCTTCTTCCATCCAGACTATACTGTCGGTCCCGGAATTACACCGGGTCCACCGTCCGTATGCAACATACGAAGCGGGTAGCGGACTAAGCGCTGATACTGGCATTTCGGCCATATACAGCAGCATCACCGCCGGTAGGGAATTACACCCTGCCCTGAAGGATTGATATATTCAATTGAATTAAGTTTTGCCTACAACAAAATTATCACTTAGCGGCAGGAAAAGCAAGTGCATTTAATATATTTACTTTATTTATGTAACCTACTTCTAGATTTCACTCTGTTTTTCCGCCCGCAGCAAATCGCGGATTTCTGTCAGCAGGGCAATTTCCGGATCTGGTGCCGGGGTTTCGACCACTTCGACTTTTACGACTTCCTTGCGTTTAAATTTGCCTACCAGCTTAATCACCAAAAAGATGGAAAAAGAAATAATAAAGAAATCTACCACTGCCTGCAGGAACAAGCCGTAGTTCACCGTTGCCTCTCGGAAAGTGAAGCTAAGCTTCTTCAAAGGGTCAATCCCTCCGCTAAGCATCCCCACCAGTGGCATAATAATGTCGGCGACCAGGGAGGTAACGATTTTACCGAAAGCTGCCCCGATGATGACAGCAACGGCGAGATCAAGCACATTTCCTTTCATGGCAAAACTTTTGAATTCCTTCCACATTGCAGATTCCCTCCAAAACTTCGAATTTAAACTATTATAGCATTTCCCCTGCGGATGACAATAAATCTCCGGCCTTGTTCTCCCGGAAAGGAGAATTTTCTTAAGAAAATCATTAGATTTAGTGCCGGTAAGTCTTTAGAACTGAGTCTTAAAGTGATTGTTATACCAAATCTGTTGTAAACGAGGGGTCAAAATGTTATTTAATTCGTACATCTTTATGTTCGGCTTCCTGCCTGTTGTGCTGGCCGGCTACTTTGCACTAAACCGCATCCGCCTGTTTAAGTACGCCAAGTTGTGGCTTGCGCTGTCCTCTCTGGTCTTCTATGGCTGGTGGAATATCCGCTACATCCCGCTGATCCTCTTGTCCATTCTGTTCAACTACACGCTTGGCTGGTATATACACAGCGGAAAATCCCGCCCCCGCACACTGCTAATCTTCGGCTTAAGCGCCAATCTCCTGCTGCTGGGCTACTACAAATATGCCGATTTTTTCATCACGAACTGGAATGGGCTGACGGGTTGGAATGCGGCTCCCCTTCACCTACTGCTGCCGCTTGGGATCAGCTTTTTCACCTTTACCCAAATTGCCTATCTCGTCGACACCTACCGGCATCAGGCACGTGAATACGGTCTCGTCAATTACATACTATTCGTTACCTTCTTCCCCCATCTGATTGCCGGTCCGATCCTTCACCACAAGGAGATGATGCCTCAGTTCGACAGACTGCGGGGCAAGCTCTGGAACTGGAACAATGTCCTCAAGGGTACCCTGCTGTTCAGTATCGGCCTCGGTAAGAAAGTGATCATCGCGGATACCCTGGCCGGCTTTGCCAATAACGGCTTTACCTCCGCTGCTCATTTCGTGGACTCCTGGGTGGCTGTGCTGTCCTATACCCTCCAGCTTTACTTTGATTTCAGCGGGTACACGGATATGGCGATCGGCATTGCCCTGCTCTTCAATATTGTACTGCCGCAAAATTTCAATGCTCCATATCGCGCCCTGAGTATCCGTGACTTCTGGAGACGCTGGCATATGACGCTCAGCCGCTTCCTTAGGGATTATATCTATATTCCGTTTGGGGGCAACCGCAAGGGCTTCTGGATCTCCATCCGTAATGTGATCATTACCTTTCTGCTTGGCGGCATATGGCATGGGGCAGGCTGGATGTTCGTACTCTGGGGGCTGCTGCACGGAGTCGGGCAAGCGGTAGAGAAGCTGTGGGCACGCCGGGGTACGCCATTGCCCAAGGGTATCGCATGGCTACTCACCTTCGCCTTTATAAATGTAACCTGGGTATTCTTCCGCGCGGAGAATCTTACGATAGCCTTTAGACTATTAAAAGGAATGAGCGGAATAAACGGTTTGGGAACTTCTGCAGTCAGCGGCTTAAAGTGGGCTATCGTCCTAATTGTTATCCTGCTCGGCGTGATCCTGCTGCGGCACAAGACAGAAATTCAGGTGCGAAGCTGGAAGACGGTTATGGCCATGGCTCTGATCTTCGTCATTTCCTTGTTCTTCTTCAACCGTATCACTCCGTTCCTGTATTTTAACTTCTAATCCAGTAAACGATCCCGTCAAACTCGCTCACACTATTTGCTTAGGAGGTTCGAATGATGTCAGTACCCCATATTCAAATCGCTAAAACCCCGGCACAGCCACGCGGATTGCATGCCCGTTCCAAAAAAATGATGACTTTATTCCTGCTGTTTCTGTTCTCGTTCGCAGCTCTCGCCGCTCTTCTTACCATATTCCTGGATCCGCTGCAGTTCTATCATAAATCCTCATGGTATACCCCGGTTTTCTCACAGGAGGAACGTTACCAGAATCCCGGGCTGGCCAAAAACTATGATTACAACAATATTATTATCGGGACTTCCATGACCGAGAACTTTCTGCCTTCTCAAGTAGACAAAACCTTAGGCGGAACCACAATGAAGTTGTCTATGGAGGGATCAACTGTCGATGAGCACTATAAAATCGCCAAGCTTGCTCTGGGAACCGGCAAAGTAAAGCAGGTCCTCTGGGGGCTGGATTATTTCTCCCTGAAGCTGGAAACCACAAAGGCGGCAAAAGAATTCCCCGATTATCTGTACGACGGCAAGCTATGGACCGATTACAAGTATTGGTTCAATTCCTCGGTGTATACGCAGTTATTCTGGCCCAGCCTCAAAAGCACACTCACCGGTGAGCCCGGAAAAAAGCTGGAATATCTGAACAATTGGAACGGTGTAGTTAAGTTCGGCCAACAATATGTAACCAAAGCCTACCTGAAAGCCAGTGGCAACGAGTTATACTTCGGGCTTAACGAGGAAAACACCGATCAGCTGCAGGCACATTTCAATACCTATATTCTGCCGCTGCTGAAGGAATATCCTGACGTGCAGTTCTACTTCTATTATCCTCCCTACAGCGTGATGAGGCAGGTTGCCTGGAATTCTGATAATCCTATCCGCTTTGGCAATCAACTGGTGATGCGCAAATGGATGTACGAGCAATTCCGGCAGTTCGATAATGTGTCGCTATATGATTTTCAGGCAGAATCGAAGTGGACGTTCAACCTTGATCTGTACAAGGATCTTAGCCATCACAGCGAAGAAGTTAACAGCTGGATTGCAGAGGCCATCGGAGAGAAGAATCCGGATTATCTTGTAACAGATGAAAACATCGACGAGTTTAACAATAAGTTGCAGTCCCAGGCGGAAAGTGCCGTTACCGACCTCAGCGGGAACCTCTATCAGAGCAGCGTTCAGTTCGGTGGAGTGCAGCTGGGATATACCACCAGGCTGATCCAGGGGGACAAGGAGCTGTGGCTGACTGCCAAAGACCTGGGGCCTGCCCTGGGGGCTAAAGTGGAATGGGATGGAACCAGTAAAACAGTAACGCTAACGTCCGGCGGGCACAGTATTGCAATGACTGTCGGCAGCAGTAAAGCGCTTGTGGACGGCACTAGCACAGACCTGGAAGCCGCTCCGCTGCTCGTCGGAGGCAAAGTCTTGATCCCGCTCGCCTTTACCGCCGAACAATTGGGCTGGGATGTCACTACCGATAATAAGGGGAACTGGATCCGCTACAGCCTTACTCCATAACTACAGTGGATTGTGTAATTCCAATAAGAAAAAGAGCACACGGCAGATGATCGCCGTGTGCTCTTTGTTAGTGCCGCTATGGCAGAAAAAATGAATTTCCAGCTGCCTCTGGTGCTATTCCTGCTTTCTGCGTCTGAATACCCGGCTCAGAATGAACCCAGCAAGAATCAATCCTAATCCTGCCAAATAGATTGGCAATGGACTGTTCTCACCCGTCTGTGGCAGTTGGCCGCCCGAGCCGGTCACTGTACCCGCCGGAATTTCATCATCCTCAACCTCCACTTCGCCAAGCGGGATGTCATCATCAGTCGTTGTCACTTGTCCCGGAGTCGGTGAAGGTGTAGCTGACGGAGCAGGTGTAACCTGTGCCGTCGCACCAGGTCCCGCAGGAATCTGTGGTTCTTCGATAATGACAACAGGAGTTGGACTGCCGCCAGGTGCTACTGTCTGTATTGGTGTTGGTGTTGGTGATGGTGTTGTTTCCGTCGTCGGTACTGGTGTTGGACTGCCGCCAGGCGCTACTGTCGGTACTGGTGTTGGTTCTGTCGTCGGGCCAGTTGTTGGTTCTGTCGTTGGACCTGTTGTTGGTTCTGTTGTTGGTACTGTTGTTGGCACTGTTGTCGGCGTCGGCGTTGGTACCGGCACCTCCTCTGTATTGTATACAGTCAGCCCCACGCTCACCGACGAACCGATTGTGACCGGATACTCTTTGGAATCCAGCACATATCCTTTTGGAGCCGCCGTCTCAATCAATACATAGCTGCCCAGCCAAATATTGTTGAATGCCGCTTTGCCTGCAGTGTCGGTAGTCAGGGTATTGATCAGTACTCGTTCTGTTCCGTTCAGCCGGTAAAGCTCAAAAGTTGCCCCTTCCAGCGGTTTCTCCTTGTTTACGGCATCCAGCTTATTGACGATCAATGCTCCTCTGACACCACTTCCTGTGCCCGAACCGCTGGATACTCCCACGATGACCTCTTTGGATGTATCCTTCTCGACCAATACAACATTGTTGCCGTTGAATTTTACGGTATTAAGCAGCTTATCGCCTGTATTCGCTACGATCAGCGACTTGTATTCCAGCACATAAGCTGTCTTGATATCCTTCAAGAAGCTGAGTTCAAAGCTCTGCTTTCCACTGGCATTCTGATTAATGTTAAGTGAATAATCAACATCCTTCACCAGTTCAGGGCCGCCTTTGGTCACTTCTCCGTTTACAGATACAACGGTTGGATACAAATGGAAGGAATCCTGGAGCAGTATTTGATTAGAGCTTGGTTCGTCAATGATTTTTGCATTCTTCACGAACGACTGTGTCCGGTTGACCGCGATGCTCCAATCTACTTTATCGCCGCTTTGCAGTCCATCTTTGTAGATATATTCACCACCGTGCGGGATCTTCAGGGAAGCAGTCAAGTCTTTCGATACCTGCTTAGTTCCATCCAGAAGTTTAGCCGTATTGACTACAGTAGCGTCGATAAGCTGGCCTTCAAGAGTTGTCTTGAATTCGATGATATACGGCTCGCCGATGTTGCCGGCAAATTCTACTTTCAGCTCATTGCTGCTGCTGACAGCGTAAGTATACGCCGATGTGCTAAGTTCTGAACCTTTTGTAAAGTCACCTTTTGTGTCGATGTTCATGCTGTAAACCTTAAGCGAACCTGGAACTAACGTTTGGCCCGCAGTCAGCACATCGGTTACCACAGGATCAGTAATCGCCTTGCCGTTGTAGTTCGCACCCACAGTCCAGGTAATTTCTTTGGCAGCTGCATTGTAAACACCCGACTTGAACCCGTTGCTCTTTTCCTCGGGACGCGGAATGAACTTTCCAAACGCTACAGTTGACTGGATATTTTCAGCACTGTCCATCCAATCAATCTGTGCTTTATTAATAAAATCATCAGTGCTTCCAGTCAGCCAGTCATTGCTGAACAAGGTGGTGTAATTGATGGTATGAAACCCGGATATTGGTGAATGAAACTTCACTGTAAATCCGGCGTTCGGCTGTACAGGTGAATCATAGGTCACCGTATACTTGGAAGGGCTCACTACCAGCCAGTTTTCATCCCTTACAAGCAGCGAACCGGGAACAAATTTCTGACCGCCATCCGGGAAGCTGTCTTTCACAACAACATGGCTCATCGGGTAATTATCACCGTTAAGCGTAATTTTCCAATCTGTCGTTTTATTCTTGTAGTCTACACCCGATAACGTCTTATAGATGACTGCAGGCCGGACAAGCTGTTTGGCATCATAAGTATACGTGCTGTCCGTAACCGAATTGATAACCGTCGTTTCTTTGATCACGCGGTCTTTGGCCTTGATTTTATATTCAATACGGTGCGGTGCGGATACATCGTTTGTGAACTGCAGCTTAAAGCCTTTTTTACCGGTAGCGGTAATTGGAGAAACAGTAAAGTCCACATTCTCAATCAAGGCAGGGCCTTTTGTGGCTACAGCCGCTGAATCCAGGGTTACCGGATAAACCTTAACCGAACCGGCTACAAGCTCATGCGAAGCATCGAATAAATCCGATAAGACAGCATTGGCCTGCGGGATGTTCTTGCCGTTGTAGTTATATTCTATTGCCCAGGAAATCACCTGATTTCCCCATTCATATCCGGTTGAGAATTTTTTAAGTGTTCCGCCGCGCTCAACAGTTACCGTTGCCGAGGAGCTGACCGGATCGCGCCCATCTCCTGTAAACGTCGCTGTATTGGTGAAAATCCTTTTATTCTCCACAGCTATGGGCGTGGTGTATGCAATGCGGTAAGCACGGCTGATTACAGGATCTGTGAAGTGAAGGATAAGCTTGCTGTCCAGGATTTCCGCAGAATATTTCCTGCTGTCAAGCAGCGCACCCGGTGACACTGTACCGTCAAGCTGGACTGCCAGCTCGTAAACCGCAAGCGTGGCCGTGCTGTCTAAGGACAACCCTGCTGGAATAGGGTCGGTGACCGTAGCGTTGGCTACATGCTCCAGCTTCTTGTTCACATCAACCGTCCACTGAATGCTGGTCGCATTGTAGCCGCTGGAGCTGCCGTGCTTGTCGATGGTCGAGCCGATCTCAGGCTTGAAGTGTACGATAACCTTCTGCGTCCCGCCATTCACAGGGAAGAGGATTTCCTCTACCCCGCTGCCGGGAATTTTCTGTTTGTCAAACTTCGTATTGACCCGGAGTGTTCCCTGCACATTGTCATGACTCTCAATATAGCTGTTAAAGGTCATCACTACCTGATGCGTGGATTGACTGACCGTGAAGCTGCCAACTTCCCCGTCATCGGAGACCAATGCGCCGCCGATGTCATTAAACAGCTGGAACTGCTCAGGAAGCAGGAACGTAAAGGTGTCACCTGCTACGTAACCATGTCCATTTGGAAGCGACCAGGTGTAATCCAGACTGACCGTGGAATTGACATCATACACACTGTCCGTAACGGTCTGGCCGTCAGGTCCATACACAGCCATGGAGACGCTGGTAATAAGATCTCTTTCAGTCTCAATCCCAGCTGCCGTAGCCTGCGAGGTGAATCCAATACCATAGGCATACTGCACAAAAAGCATAATGATCATAATGGACAAACTAAATTTCTTCTTCAACATTCCCTGGAAGCCCCCGTTTCTGATTTGATTTTGAGATAATTATCCCTCTTGCAGCATATTCCTTCTCTGTCTATTCATGCTTGATTTCAGGAACAGCTCTAAAACCCGGTCAACAATGATGCAAAATAAAATGGCAGCCGTACCCCTCGTCATGACACTCAAAAGCCTCAAGCCAGTTATGTATTCCGGTTTTCCTGCGTCCATCTTATGTGATATTGCAGAAATCTCTTCCTTTTCTGGTCGGCTTGAGCGTTATATACTTATATCACCTAAGTATAGATCTCTAGAATCAGAAAATGTTAAAATTCCAAATATTTATTTTTGTTAAAATAACCCACGGGTCCTAAGGAGAGAATTCTGTGAACTTCGACTCATTTTTCGCACGGCGGCATGAGACTGATTTCAGTATGTTTTCGCCGTCACACTGGGCTGCTCTGGCTGTTGTGGCTTTGGTTTGCCTGGTGCTGTTCTGGTCGCGTTTTGCACTTCGTTCCCGTCCATCAATCCGCCGGTTTGTGAAACTGCTGCTGGTATTCGTCCTGCTTTTTTCAGAAGCCGGACTGCATGTATGGTACTTTTCGCAGGGGATCTGGAAGAAAGAGTCCTCGCTGCCGCTGGAGTTATGCGGGATTACATTGCTCTTGTCCGTCATTATGCTGCTTACCCGCAGCCGGAGGCTCTACTCCTTTCTCTACTTTGCCGGCATTGGCGGAGCTTTTATTGCCCTGCTGACGCCTAACCTGGTATATCCTTATCCCCATTTCCGCTTCCTGCTGTTTTTTACGGCCCATGGCGCGATTATTCTGGCCTCTCTCTACATGACCTGGGTCGAAGGGTATAGGCCAACCTGGCGCTCGCTTTTCTTCACCATGCTCTGTCTGAATTTGGTCGCTGCCTGTGTCTATGCCGCAAATTCATTGCTGGGATCGAATTACATGTTCCTGGCGCATAAACCCGGCACCTTTTCCGTACTGGATTATTTCGGCCCTTACCCTTATTACCTGCTGGTCGAAGAGGGGTTTGCCTTTATTCTTTTTCTGCTGATGTATCTGATCTTTTTTAGGCTGCCGCAGCGTTCCGCTCTCCGGGACCGGCGTAGAAGCCGGATCCTTTGAAGCGGTGCACCAAGTGGAAACGCATACCGTCCTCATAAGGACGGTATCCGTTTCCGCGAGAAATAGAAGGATAATTTATAGCGTGAAGCATATAAATTCGCACAAAAGCACCCGGCTGGGATCCCAGCCGGGTGCTTTATGAATAGCAGTAAAGGGCGTATGACACGCCTTAGTTCATTTGAATTAAGCTTCGATAATTTCCACCGAAGTCATTTTGTCGCGGCCCTGGAAAGAGTCAACGTAGTCCATGCCCTCTACGACTTTACCGAATACAGTGTGTACTCCGTCGAGGTGAGGCTGCGGTGCATAGCAGATGTAGAACTGGCTTCCGCCAGTGTTCTTGCCGGCATGCGCCATAGCCAGCGTTCCGCGCTCATGCTTGTTCGGGTTGATTTCGCAGTTGATCGTATAGCCTGGACCACCGGAGCCTGAACCGTTAGGACAGCCGCCTTGTGCTACGAAACCAGGGATAACGCGGTGGAAGACCAGACCGTTGTAGAAACCGTCTTTTGCCAGCTTCTCAAAGTTGGCTACGGTGTTTGGAGCATCCTGATCGAACAAGTCCAGCAGCACTACGCCGCCGTTTTCAAGTGTAATTTTCGCTTGCTTTGCCATATGTAAATGACCCCTTTCGAAATAACAGATGTAGAACACTTTTCTTAGTTTACTATGAAACCACGCACAAAGCAAAGCAAGCGGGAGTCACTCCCGCTTGCTCCAATTATTCTACACATTAAGCCTTGCGGTGATGAAGACCTACTTCGCAACAGCCTGCTTGGCGATGCGCTCCGGCACAATATCGTTGGCGGTAATGTCCTGATGACTCTCGCGGCGTACCACTACATCGCTCTGTCCGTTCTGTACAAAAACGACGGCCGGACGGCGGATCCGGTTATAATTGCTGGCCATGGAATAGTTATACGCACCGGTGCAGGCTACGGCAAGCAGATCACCGCTCTCCACCTTCGGAAGCTCCACATCCCAGATCAGCATATCGCCGCTCTCGCAGCATTTGCCCGCGATCGAGACTGTTTCTTCATTGGATTCCGTCGCACGGTTGGCAAGCAGCGCCTCGTATTTGGATTCATACAGTGCAGGACGCGGATTGTCGGTCATCCCGCCGTCAACGGCGACATATTTGCGGACCCCCGGAATTTCCTTGTTGGTTCCTACCGTGTACAACGTCGTACCTGCATCCCCAACGATGCTGCGGCCCGGCTCTACCCAGATTTGCGGCAGTTTGCCGCCGATTCCTGCGAAATGCGTCTTCACCGCATCTGTAATTGCCGCTACATATTCGGATACCAACAACGGTGTATCACCATCCACATAGCGGATGCCGAAGCCGCCGCCGAGATTGACTACAGGGAAATCAATGGCAAGCTCTTCCTTCACCTTGCGGGTGAAATCAGCAATCCGCTCCACTGCAAGCTGGAACCCTTCAGTTTCAAAAATTTGCGAGCCGATATGTGAATGCACACCCAGCAGTTGCAAATTGGCCTTGTCTGAAGCCTGGCTTACCGCTTCTTGAGCGGAACCATTGCCGATGTCAAAGCCGAACTTCGAATCGGTCTGGCCTGTAGAAGCATACGCATGATGGGCATGAGCTTCTACCCCTGGCGTAACGCGGAGCAGGATGTTCACCTTTACTTCCTTGCGTGAGGCAATGCTCTGCAACAGGCTGAGTTCAACCAGGTTATCCACTACGAAGCAGCCGATACCGGCATCAATCGCCATCTCAATTTCATCAGGTGTTTTGTTGTTGCCGTGGAAGTGGATACGCTCTGCTGGAAAACCCGCTTGCAGCGCCGTGTACAGCTCCCCGTCCGACACCACGTCAAGCGACAATCCTTCTTCATCCACCAACCGGCACATCGCCATCACGGAGAAGGCTTTGCTGGCATAGGCCACCTGAAACTCAAGACCGGAGGCCGTAAACGCATCCATGTACTCGCGGCAGCGGCGCCGGACCAGTTGCTCGTCCATTATATATAGCGGGGTTCCATATTCCGCTTTCAATTCCGTCACATCACATCCGCCGATCTCCAAATGTCCGGCATCATTAATTCGGCTCGTCCCGTGTAAAAACATTACTCAGTCCTCCAATTTCTGTGGAATGTCTTGTTCCACCCTGTCTATTGTATGTTATTAGGCCCCGCAGAGTTCCTGAAAGATAACTGTTTGAGCAGGAACTCCGCTTTTTAAGGGGCTGTTTAGTGTATTCAGTATAGCAGACAGAGGGAACACCATAGAATGGACTAATTTGCAGTTGATTTGTATTTTCCTACGATTGTTTCTCGTTCTCCTGGACAGGCGGCATTCGTGTATTATCCCTTGTTTTGTTGAAGGATGGCCTTGTTTTGGAGCTGAGCACAGGCTGGCGCAGGATGATCTCACCCATCGCTTTTGCATTAAATGGTATAAACGGCCACAAATAAGATGAATTGTAGGACCGGTGCAGGGTCAGCAGTACGATGATCAGTGTGGTTCCGATCATAAAGCCCTGCACCTGGAACGCAGCAACGGCGACCAGCAGCACAAGCCTGACAATCCGGTTGGCCAGTCCAAGCTCATAACTCGGCGTTGCGAACATCCCGATGGAGGCTATCGCCATATACAGCACCACTTCATTCACGAACAGTCCGGTCTTTACGGCGATGTCTCCCACCAGAATAGCGGCAATCAGACCCATGGCTGAGCCAAGGGGTGTCGGTGTATGCACCGCCGCCATTCTCAGCAGGTCAACCCCAAGCTCGACAATCAGGAACTGGGCCAGGAGCGGGATTTTAGCTGTCTTCTGCGGCCCGATAAAGTCCAACATCTTCGGCAAAAGCTCAGGATGAATGACCATCAGCATCCACAATGGCAACAGGAACATAGAAGCAAAGATTCCGATGAACCGGACCCAGCGCAGGTAAGTCCCCATAAACGGAGTCTGGCGGTTCTCCTCGGCATGCTGGCAGAGATCAAAAAACGTGGTCGGCAGGACGATGACGCTTGGTGATGTATCTACAAAGATCACGACCCGGCCTTCCAGCAGATGAGAAGCTACGGTATCCGGGCGCTCTGAATAGCGGACCAACGGATAAGGATTCCAGCCTCTGCCGACGATCGCCTCCTCCAGTTGCTTATCCGCCAGTGGGATTCCGTCGATATCCACACTATTAATTTTATCGGTGACAGCCTTCACCTGGGTTTTATCGACAATGTCGTCAATATACGCTACACAGACATCCGTCCGCGTCCGGCGGCCGACCTGATGCATCTCGTATTTCAGCCCGGGGTCGCGGATTCGTCTGCGCACCAGTGCGACGTTGCTAAGCAGCGTCTCCGTGAACCCGTCCCGTGACCCGCGGACCACCCGTTCAATAGAGGGCTCATCAGGATTCCGTGAAGGATACGAGCGTGTATCCATAATAATAACCTGGGTCTCGCCTTCAATGAAGAACACACTCATTCCCGACAAGACCTTATTGATACTTTCGCTCAGCAGCTCACCTTTTTCCACCTGCACGTGGGGGATGTATTCAGTCATGAAGCTGGCCAGCACATCAGTGGAGACATTTTCCGGTGTCAGATAGGTAAGCCGCTTCAGAATCTCGTCAATAATCGTATCCTTGGCAAACCCGCTGATGCAAAGCAGTGCTGCTTTGCGGCCGGCAAAGGACATCTCCCTGAACACGATATCGAAAGACGAACCCAGCCCCATGACCTCAGTCAGTGTATTTTTGGTATGCTCCAGGTTCGGTGAAACTTTGTCATTACCCTGCCAGTATATAATAGATTCTTCAAGCGAATCAGAGCGTTCGTTGTCCCGTTTTAATTGCAGCGGGTCGATTTTCCCCTGGTGTGGAGCATCCTCCTGCTTAGCTTTTTTTTTGTCTTTTTTGGACTTCTGCGGCTGCTGGTTCTGCGCTTGTGACTGCTGCCCGCTCCCGGCCTCCGCCGTAGTTCCGGCTCCAGCCTGACTCCCCATTCCTGATTCATCGTCTGACTCAGCATCTTCCTCAGTATCCGGCTCTTCACTAAACAGTCTGGCGAAAAAACCCTTCTTGCCGCTCTCCGGCTCCTCTGCACCCAGCTCATCTGATGCTTCCATATCCTGCGGCTGGCTGCCGGTCTCATCCCCGGGCTCAGCTGTGCCGGGGGACACTGCACTGTCATCCTCCGGTCTTTCCGATTCCGCTTCAACTGCTGCATTATCTCCTTCGGGTGTGGAGGCTAAGCCTGCTGCTGCATTGCCGGTATCGGCCGTAGGGGCATTGCCGCCAGCCTGCGCCGCCGTCACTTGTCCTCCAGCTCCCTTTGCACTTTCTCCCGCTGCGCTGCTTGCTTCCGTATCTGAACTGCCCTCTGCCAAAGGTGTGGCCACTTGTTGCGGGTTGCTCCCCTCCTGATCCGGTGTTCCTGCTCCATCCGAGGCTTGCAGATCATGGTCGCCATACCCGGTTGCTCCGGCGTCCACACCAATGTCCACACTGCTGTTTGTTCCCTTATCGGCACCCGCACCCGACGCAGTGGAATCACCATTGCTCTGGTCCCCTGTGCCGAGCTCAGTTGAAGCTTCTACGTCCTGATTGCCGGCATCGGTGCCGGATGTAACTTCTGCCTCTGTATCTTTACTGAATAATGTGCTAAAAAACTCCCTCACACCGCTTCCGGAGTTCTCCGCATCTTGTGGTTGTGCCTCACCAGTATTCGCATTGCTGCCGCCAGCCGCCTCACCATTATCCTTACTGTCTGCCGCCCCACCCCCAGCATTCGCATACGTACCCCCTCCTGCTTCCGCACCGCCAGCTTCCGCACCGCCATCTGCCTCTACGCTGGCCTTTGTGTCATTTGCTTGCGTGCTGTGAGCTTGTGCGGCTGCCGCTGCACTAACAATTGCTGCACTAATGGTACCTCTTCCGTCTGCGGCGATATTACCGTCTGTGCCTGACTGTGGTGCCTCTTGTTCCCCGGATGCGCTTGTACTTCCTCCCGGTGCCCCCTCCTGTTTCGACATACCCGCTCTGTCCGGAGCTTGCAGGCCATGATCTCCAGAGACGGTTGCTCCGCCTGCCGGAGCGCCCGCCGATACAGAACCGGAAGCGGGTACCGTTTGTTCCCGGCCTAACAATCCGCCTAACTCGCCCGCAGCCTCGGCTTCTCCGGACCGGGCGGCAGTCCCCGTATGAGCTTCCCCGAGATTATCCGCTGACTGGATTGCATAACTCTCAGCTCCGTCTGCCGGAGCCGCTCCAGTTGTCCCGCCACCAACATTGCCGGCCTGCGGCGCAGCCGGGCCAGCTGTCTGATTTTTTGCTTTTTTATCATTTACCTGATCACCGCTGTGAATATACCTTACCACTCCATAACCCCCTTCTACTGTTGATATACAAAGAAGTCGAACAAAGAGCCTGCAACCTTGCCGCATACCATGGCCATCAGCAGCCCAAACAGATAATGCGTCATTTGCAGACGTTTTGCCAAGATCGGCAGCACATTCAAAACCTCTGTCAAAGCAGCGGCCAGCATACCGACAAATATCCCGTCAAACAGCCCAACTCCCAGTTCGACCACAGGACCTGAGCTAATCCGCCAGTTCCAGAAATCACTCATAGTGCCAAGCAGAGAACCCCCGATCATCGCCCCTTCATACCAATGAACCTTGTCGTAGGAGGAAGTCAGCTGGGCCAGCCGGGGCACCATATCAAGCACGATAAACAGAGCGATCACCCCTCCGCCTACCGCAATCCCCCCGGCGATTCCGAGCAGCAAATTCAGTCCAAGTGTAATCGGCGCGGTCATGTTCCATCCTCTTTAGGTCCTGATGGATCGTTTCCGCTGCGATTCATTTTGCTATACTCCTCGTGGACTACATAATGGTCGATATTTTTCTGATAAAGAAACATTTCCACTTCGAGCGGAGTGGGCTCCTCATTCCATTTTTTCTTAAAGAGGTGGTTGAAAAAAATCACCATGCCAAACCCGATGCCCAGCGAATAGGCAATCTGGAACACATAGGGGTGGTCATCCCGCCGTCCGGTCAGCATCTCCACGATGCGAACATGAACTTCCTGCATGCTGACATCGGCATGAAAATTCATAATCGTCAGCGCCGATCCGAAGAAAAGCAGCAGCCACACCAGCACAAACAGCGCAACCGAAGGTTTGCGTGCTTCGACCAGCCCTTCGATCTGCACAATCGTCCGCCCCTCGCCAATCGGTTGGATGTCAGCACCCGGTATCAATTCGTGAATATGCGGGATAACCGTCAACAGGTCGATCAGAATGAGGTTCCCGTCACTCTGTGCCGGCTTCAGCAGCAGAATTGAATACAGCGGCTCCCTCCACTCCGGCTCGGTGATTAAATAAGCGATATCCCGCAGCGTGACCCCTTTCCCTTTGGGCACCGTTACCCGATTCTTAAGCTGTATGTAAATGGCGGGAGCCGAATAAGTGTTCATCCGTACACCTCCTATTGTTGTCGTGAAAAGCAGGATGAGACGCAAGAATAACGGTAGTATGGGAGAAAAGGCTTATTTTTACTCCAGACCAGCAGAATTCAAGTTGAGGCATCGCCTCTTTAGCACACAGAAACACTTTCCATTGATCTGTTCCTGCGGATTAGTATCCAAAAAATGCATAAGTTCCGATTGTTTATCGCTATCGGAAAAGCACCATATCAACTACCAGTTGACTGGCTAGCGTGCTGGACAGACGCACAAAAAAGCAGACCGGGCGATTCCCCTTGTCTGCCTTATCCTTTGTTTATTGGTGCTGCGTTCATTCTTGTAAATTCAGTGCAGTAGGAAAAAAAGGATGTCTCCCACAGCCGTATGGCTGAAGGGAACATCCTCCTCTTCTACTCAAAACCCGGAGGGTCACCCCCTCAGGCCTACTTTATATTACTCAGAAAGCCGCCACGCACTAGTTGAGTGATTCCTGACGGCTCTGTTGATTAGAGATAAGGAACAGCGCGGTCCAAATCAGCGCAAAGCCGATAATTTGCGGCAAGGTTACCAGCAGATCGAAGAAAATCCAGTTGATCAGGATTCCCGTCATCGGGAAGCTGAGCTCTGCCAAGGTGGCAACGGAAGCTTTGGTGGTGTTAAGACCTTTGTAATACAGCAGCATACTAAGCAGTCCGGGCAGCAGTGCCTGCAGCAGCAGATTGATCGCAATCGCCGTTGAAGCGCCCAGTCCGCCGTGTACCTGCCAGGGAGCACCCTCCATAGCGGTGACGACGAACAAGAGAGGTAATGCCAGAATGAACCGCAGTGAAGTCACCGTTTCATACTTCATTGAACCCAGTAAATAGCGGCCCATTACTGTAGATCCGCCCCACAAGGCAGCGGCACCGAGCGCCAGCAGACTGCCGACACTGATAAAGCTGTTCACATGTCCGAAGGGTGCGGTCCAGCCAAAGGTCAGCAGATAAGTCCCTGCCAGTGCAATCACTATAAGCGGTCCGAAATTTCGGGGCAGGCGTTCTTTAAGGATGACAGCCGCCAGTCCGATGGCAAAGATCGGCTGCAGCTTCTGCAGTAGAAGCACCGCATTGAGATCTCCGCTGGACAAGGCTTTGGTGAAGAGAATCGTAGCCACGGCGGAGCCGCCCCAAGATACAACCATTAGGGCTCCGGCCTGACGCAGACGAATTCCTTTCAGTTCAGCGCGATGCCGCCAAAGTACCGGAGCGGCAGCCAGAAAGAGCACAACATGCTCCAGCAGAACGATCTGTGAAGAGGTCATTGATTTGAGCAGGATGATGCGGAACAGCGGATCGACGCCCCATAGCGCCGCTCCCAGCACAACCAGCCAGAACCCGCCGCGCAGCGGCGCCTGGCGCACCTCTGAAGTTGAAGCAGTTACATTACTCATAATTCCATTCTCCTTGTCGATACAAACCCTCGATAAGAGACCAAAAACCCCCGCGCTGCCTTCTGAGGGGCAACCATCGGGGGTCATTATCAATAAAGACCATCAGGAATAAACCTGTCGTCTTTATCTTATGATCCTCTCCCATCCGGACTTTACCGTCGGCTCTGGAATGTCACCAGATCAGTCCTTTCCGCTGCTGACAGCGAGAAGGAGTCGCGGGCTGAGTTCGCTTTGAACATCACCGCCGGTCAGGAATTTCACCTTACCCCGAGAATCTTGTATTCCGTTATTTTTTTCACAATCTCAGGATACTCCCGTTTATGAATTTCGTCCAGTATTTTATGAAAATATACACATTTTTTCATTCATCACCGCATTTCATGCCCTCTAAATGATATTTTTTTGTAATTCCTGCTGAATTCATTAAGTTATAATAGAATTATGTGAATTATCCATATTCTTCATCCATTGAAAGAGAGGCTCTTATGAAAAGACCACTTGGAACAAACTTGCCGTTATCATTTATCGCTGTAGCCGCTATTGCATTTGCCGAAACTATCGCCTATTTCGTTATCTCCTTGTTTGGAGGGATGCAATTTTATGCCCCGCTTTCCGCTGTTGTCGCTTTTGCCCTTGCAGTTTATGCAGTGCTGGCGATCTTTGACTTGTTCAATCTGCGTATCCGGCGGATCGTGTTCGCCTCTTTCGCCGGGGTATGTCTACTGGCGGCAGGCGTTTATGAAATCAATCAGGCTTATGTGAACAGCCTCGCTGAAGTGAATGACCGGGAGATTTCTCTGGAGAAATATAAACCTTTCCAGCCGGAATCCAAGATAGCCATACTGGACCAAACCTCCACTTATAAGATCATAGACGAGCTTCCGCGGCTGGACGGTGCAACCGCACTCTACCCGCTATATTCGGCATTTGTTCAAGCCGTCTACCCGAAGGACGACTATAGCGTATATGATTTTGAGAGCAGTACGGTAGTCTGCACTTCGACCTCCACTGCTTATGATCGTCTGATCGATGGAGATACGGATATTATTTTTGCAGCAGCCCCCTCTCTCTCCCAACAGAAATCAGCCAAAGCAGCAGGCAAAGAGCTAGTTCTTACGCCCATTGGCCGAGAGGCATTTGTCTTCTTCGTTCATACGCGGAACAAGGTGGACGGACTGACCACACAGCAAATCAAGGATATCTATTCCGGTAAGCTGACAAATTGGAAACAGGTAGGCGGCAAACGGGACTCGATCCGGGCATTCCAGCGGGAAGAAAACAGCGGCAGCCAGACTATGCTTGAGAAAATCATGGAGGGCACACCGCTCATGGCAGCTCCGCAAAAAGATGTTATGGATGTGATGAGCGGCATTATCAGCCAGACCGCCAGCTACCGTAATTATAAAAATGCTCTTGGCTTCAGCTTCCTGTTCTACGCCTCGGAGATGAACAGCAATAACGAGATCAAGCTGCTGGCCGTCGACGGTGTTGAACCCGGCAGGGAGAGCATTCGCAGCGGAGCCTATCCTTTTGCCTCCGAATTTTATGCTGTGACCGCCGGGAGCTCCAATCCGCATATCCAGCCTTTTCTGGATTGGATAGTTTCCCCCGAGGGTCAGGAGCTGGTGGCAAAAACTGGCTATACCCCGGTAAAATAAGCTTCTGGACTACTCCCCTACCCCAAACGCAGATACACAAAAAAGCAGCAGGTTCACGGATACCCGGGTCCCTGCTGCTTCTCTATGATGCCGGTCTTCTTTTTTTGTACAACAAGCAACTTCGCTCAGCTACTATTCTGACAACGTCCCGGCAGATGAGTCTTGAGGCGGGTTCTCTTGTGCTGACAGCAGCCGTGTCCGCTTCTTCCGATCCGGATCAGCCACGATGCGGATGTCCTGCTCAAAGATCAGGGTAGCGCGGTTGTCCAATGTATACTGCGGCCAAGATAGGCCTGGCACCGACGGATCGCCACGGTGGGCAAAGGCTGTCCAGGCGTAGAGCATCGCATCCGACAAACTCTCCATGGCAGGAGTAACCTCTACTCCATAATGCGCCATGTGCGATAAATTATTAAATACATAGCAGATTTCCGCACCATGTACAGCCTTCTCGAGCAGCGGATGGCCGGGGATGGTCCAGTCGAACCGGTACATCCATACCGGGGCATAGCGATGCTGCCGCTCAGCGATAGATATGGAGCTGTCCCAGAAAAAGAGATCTGTCAGAAAATCGGCTTGACCCTCCACGGTCTTGGGATAATGAAGCGCGAGTTCAGCCAAATTTTCTACTCCCATCATCATTTCCAGAGATTGAAGCGACTGGTCAAAGTTCTCTGCCGAACCACTTCCCCGGAAGAACAGGTTGCCCTCATGAAGATTCGTCCCGATCACAAGCGGTATACCGCTTGCTACACCGTCTGCAATAGCCTGCGCCGGATCTGCCGGCAATGTATCCGGCTCAATAACGGGCTGGAACAGCATGCTCATCGCATTGCCGGACAGCTTGTAAACCATCGCGCCTGCTGCCTTCAATATTTGCTCTGCCGGAAGCGTGTCCAGCAGTGTGGTATCGCCGCCTGGACGAATCCCGAGCTCGGCCAGAAAAGCTGCACCAATCTCTTCACCTTGCTGCGCCTTCAGGGTCTGTGCAGCCCCGCTCTGCATAATAGCTCCGGCAAACAAGCCTTCTGCCGCAGGCATCGCCAGCAGCGCGGCAATACTCATGCTGCCCGCAGACTCGCCGAAGAGAGTAACGCGTTTCGGGTCCCCGCCAAACGCGGCAATATTGCCCTGCACCCATTGTAGTGCGGCAATCTGGTCCAGCAGACCGGCATTGGAGGCCAAGCCGCCGCCAAACGGCGACAAATGCATGAAACCGAACGGTCCCAGCCGATAATTGACGGTAACCACAATAACTTTGCCCTTACTGGCCAAATGGGTACCTTCGAACATCGGCTGGCTGCCGGCTCCGGTTACAAAAGTGCCCCCATGAATCCATACCATGACCGGCAGGGCTTCACCTTCAGCCTGTGGCGACCAGATGTTCAGGTACAGGCAATCTTCGGAATATTCCGGAGTTGTACCTCCGAATCGGGTGCTGCCGGTACTGACAGGCTGATGGCTGACCGGGCCGAATTCCCTGGCCTCTCTAATGGAACTCCATGGCTCCGGCGGCTGTGGCGCGCGAAATCGCAGCTCACCCACAGGCGGGGCGGCAAAAGGAATTCCGCGCCAGATGTTCACATCGTCACTTTGTATTCCTTGCAGCTTCCCATATAATGTTTCTGCCACGGGACCTGTCATAAAACAATCATCCTTTCGCGTTATTCCTTTTTTTCTTCGATCACTTGATATAATCCGGAGCGGAAACGGAACCACTGGAAGACATGGGTAACGACCACCTTCAGCACGGCATATCCCGGTACAGCCAGGATAATGCCAAGCACGCCGAACATTTTACCGGCAAAAATAATGACGAAAATTATAGTAATCGGATGAATCTTCAGCGACTTGCCCATGATCTGCGGCGAAATAAATTTACCTTCAATCAGCTGGACCGCAGTCCAGACGAAGATCATTTTAAGCAGCATGAACGGAGAAGTCACCATCGCAACGATCAAGGCTGGAGTAATGGCAATGGCCGGACCCAAATAGGGAACTACCGCCGTACAGGCTGCAACGATCGCCAGCACCAGGGAATACTCCAGCCCGATAATCAAATACCCGATATAGAGCAGCGCACCGATGCAGCAGCTTACGATAATTTGTCCGCGGATATAGGAAGCCACCTGGCTGTTCATCTCGGACATTACTTCCCGAGTCTGCGGCTGCAAGCCGGTAGGGATGAACCTCATCAGGTAATCAGGCAGCTTTTTGCCGTCACGGAGCAGGTAGAACAGGATAAATGGCGTGGTTACCACAGCCAGAACAATTTCGGTCAATGCCCCAACGAAGCTGCCAACGCCATTCACTGCGTTATTCAGAAAGGAGGTGGCCCATGTTGTCACCTTGCTGGTGATATTAGTGAAGTCCATGCCAATATTCTCCTGAATGCGCTCGAACTGCGCACTACCGGTCAGATTAACGAATTCCTGCTGAATCTGCTCACTGTATTTAGGGAAATTATCAATCAGTCCAAGCAGCTGGGTGCGGATTATCGGAATGACTGTCAGCAGAATTAGTGTAATAATCCCGGCGATCAACAGATACAGAATCACAATCCCATAGGCACGCTTCACTTTGCTTCTTCTCTCCAGCCGGTCTACCAGCGGATTCAGCAAGTAGTAGGCGATTCCTGAGAGCAGCAGCGGAGCTGCCACTGTGTGCAGCAGAACCGATATCGGCTTGAAGATAAACGGAACCTTGGAGAACACCAGAATCGTAACTCCGATAAGTAAAATAATCAGTAAAGAAACCACAAATTTGTTATTTAGAAAAAACTTTTTAAACCTCTCAGGCCATACCTGCACCCTTTCCATTACCGCTTTCCCCCTAATACAAAGACTTATCTGTAAGTGTGATAAATTGCACTTGCTATTAGCATAGTCAACGCAGGGGTTGCAAGTCAAATTTTCAGCACTAGCGCCCCTCTATGAAATTCTGCACCTTTTACCTTCGTTTTTGAAAGTTCCAGATCCAGATATCATCCTCAAATCAAAGGTTTATGTAAACTTACCAGCAGCTTTTCCACTAGGCACAATGCATTCAGGGAGACCGATTCCACATGGGTTTCAAAGCTTTCAACACTTTCTTCGTCCGCATGGTCCGATATCGAACGGATAACAACAAAAGGAATATGATTGACATAGCAGGTCTGCGCAATGCTTGCGCTCTCCATGTCCACACACATCGCCCCAAAGGAGTCCAGCCGTTTGCGCTTTTCACTGCTGGCGATGAACTCTTCCCCGGAGATCATTTTTCCGGCGTAGATATTTCCATGATCTTGATCCTCTCCGGCAATACGGATACATTCATTAACCATCGCTGTATCGGCCTCTATGAAAATGCTCTTCATCCATGGATGGTACTCCGTCAGGATTTCCTGCGGAAGATCATGATGGGCTACCGCGGTAGAGATGACCACATCCCCGTGCTTCAGGCTGTCCCCCAATGCTCCGGCGGCACCTGTCAAAATAATATGTGTGACTTCAAGTATGTCAATCAGCACCTGCGTCGCAATGCAGGCGTTGACTTTACCCACCCCGCAGATTACCAGAACCACTTGAGCCTCTCCGTAGAATCCGGAATAGAATTTCAGGGATGCTTTTTCATAAACCGAATCTATATAACATTTCTTTATCAGATGTTCAATTTCTTCATCCGATGGTCCTATTACACCTGTGATCACAAAAACAACCTCCCGTCAGCGCAAATAACAGCCATTGTTAATATCAAACGTTGCACCGGTATAAGCCCTTGACTTCCTGCTCAACAAAAAAACAACACTTTCGGCAATCTCTTCTGCCAGCAGCGGCTCCTTAGTCAATTGATGCTCCAGATATTCCGTCTGTCTCCAAACGGGAATATGGCTCATCATCGGTGTATTCGTCATTGTCGGCGCAACCGCGTTTACGCGGATATAGGGGGCGAAGTTCATCGCGCAGCTTTTCGTCAAACCCAGAATAGCCGCTTTCGACAAGCCGTAAACGGCATCCGAGCTTCCCTCCTGTCCGGATACGGACGACATGTTGACGATTGCGCCTTGGCGACGACTTCCTAGCAGCAGCCTGCCGAACATCTGAGAGAAATAGACATAACCTTTCACGTTGATATCCAGCACCCGATCTATTTCATCAGGGGCATACTCAAGGATACTTTTGCCCAAATAGATGCCTGCATTGTTGACCAAACCATTGATATCCGCATGCTGCTGCTCTATATAGGCAAAGAATTGTTTCACCTCGCGGTGATGACTGGCATCCAGCCGATAGGCGGACAACTTGCCGGAAGCCATTTCCGATTCCAACTGCTCCAGCGCCGGGCCATTGATATCGCAGGCTATGACGCCCGCACCCTCCCGCAGACCAAGCCGGACAATTTCCTTGCCAATCCCGGAAGCAGCTCCGGTTACTATAATTTTCATGGCATTCAGCATATGATCTGTCTCCTTGTTCCACAGCGGCTTTACAGCTACTTCAGTCGAATTTAATATCTGCAATTTGCCCTGCTTCCACAAACCCTACAGTTTGGTAGACCTTATTGGAATCCGGGTTTTTGTCGTCTGCGTACAGCACCGGAGTTAGGCCTTCGGCGAGCAATATTTGGCATAATTCAGCCACGGCTGCGCTGGCATACCCTTGTTTACGGTGAGTGCGCGGCGTATAGACATCATTAATCCGGACATGTCTCGCTGAGCGGTGTGCGATGGCCGCCATAGATACAGGTACGCCTTCCACAACCCACAAATACAGGTTGCCTGCACGAACCGCTTCATCCGCATAGGAAAGGAAATTCTCCTGCTGCTCAGAAGTGCCGAAGGCATCTTCAACGAATCTGGCTGTAAACTCCGCGACCACCGGAATATGGGCCTCACCAGCCTGCAACAGCGACCCACTGACATGACCGGGTTTCCGCACCTCGGGGCAATGATAGGCTTTTAGCATCATATAGGTATGATGAAGTTTCCCTTTGGCCGCGCAAAAAGCTTCCGCGAATGCCTTGGCCGTCTCCGGCTCTGCGCTGATTCCAGGGATTCCGCTATCCTTCACCCGTTCCGCCAGCTGCCGCAGCAAATCGTCCCGCTGCTGCACTCCAAGCTCCTTCGAGACCCATAACCAGGCATTGTGACCTGTCGATTGGGTGAAGATCAGTTGATCATCAATGCTTTTGAGCTTGATCGCATCCGCGTACTCCGCAATGCGGTGAATCAGGTTATGTAGAACCTCCTCTTGCTTAAACCCACTGCTATGCAGCACTCTATCACCCGGCTCAAAACTCTCAAACATCTCTTAACCCCCTAATTTTTCCTTTCTTTCAATCATAATGCGCCTGCCTGAAAAAATAAACAGCCCGAACCGGAATTTCCGGTTCGGGCTGCTGGTCAAACCGCCAGGTTTCGCCAATTGGCGTACTTGATTGGGCATTGCGAAAGTAACGGGGATATTACCCTTTACTTTCACCAGAATCCCGCTTACCGGGGGGATAGCGGGAATTCCTAATGGTAATTAAGTCGAATTACACTGTTACGTAATAAATTGAAATTTTAGCGGGCTGATTTCCCGGCAACAGCTCGATTTCACTAAATAAGCCTAATACAGCGGTAACTATTCCTGTTACTGTGGTACCTGCTGGTCAACCCCTCACCCTCTGGGTGCCCTCTCCGCCAGCCAGCCTGAATGTTGTATCCGACGGGAGATTCTACTTATCCAGCGGTATGGTGATGCTCTGGCCGGTATGAGTAGCAACCCGGATTTCATCCCTGGTCAGCTCTACACCGAGAAGCTGCAACGGGTCACCTGCTGGTTCGGCAGCCATAGCCTTGCCTCCTTCACGACTGTCACCCGGCTCGCCATACACGGCCGAGATAAGCCAGTGGGTCCCGGGAGCAAGCTTCGCCTGCAGCGTCGGTATGACTGTCCGCGGCCGCAGCACATTGGTATTGGTATGCGGACGGATCAGCCCTGCTTCGCTGTAACCGGCCAAGCCGAGAATCCCGCTGGCGCCATGGCTGCTGATCGCTGTCATACCTGCTCCTTCAGCAGGCATTATCTCCTGCAGTCCAGGCTCCAGCGCCACGGCAAAACCGCCTTCTGCAGCATCCAGCGTTCTTGCTGTTTGTACCCGGTGAATCCGTATATGCCAGGGAAGACCAGCCACAACCCAGGTCTGCACTTCCACATTAGGCCAAGGCTTCCATCTGGAAAAGAGCAGATTGTCTTCAATCCGCGTCTCTTCATTTTGTCTTCTCACCCGGTACAGATTGTCGCCTGCCTCGCTGAGCGCCAGCATGGAATCGAATGCCCCCTGGGAGATTCCCCATTCCGAACGGGGAACGCTGAACCCAAAAGCCGTAGAATAAGCGAACTTCTCATATTTGGCCGAAGTATGGGTATGCTCATTGGTGCCTTTATGCCCGCTGTTGAAGGCGACGACATGGTCGCTTTCTGCCCGGCGGCAAATAACAAGATGAGCAGGCTGCTGCACAGCCAGCGCCTCAAGCTCCGGAAGCGGCAGCTCCTCCGCCTGCCAGAAGGGATGCTGATCCGGCAGGGCCAGCGGCAGGAAGAATTTCAACGACCAATACGGCGACCCCGGCGAGTTATAGTTCTCGGCCATCACCAGGTTGGGATAGGTATAACCGATGTTCAATACGCCGTCTGCGTTCAGAATATCCTGCTGGAACCACCAGCGTAAGTTGCGCAGAACGATCCCTTTAATAACACCATAAGGCACAGCTTCAACTCCTGCATAAGCAAGGGCCCCCCAGAAGGCCGATTGGGCGAACCGGTAGGTCAAGCTGCGGCCATACGGAAGCGCGGAGCCGTCCGCAGCAAACCATTGGATGAATTCAGCAGCGAATTTTCCGGCCCGTTCCCTAAATACGCTTGCCCGCTCAGGATCTTCCTCACCCATCAGTTCAGCATACAGCAGCCCGTAGAAATGGATGGCGAACGGAACATAATAATCACTATGACCGCCGATGCCGTCGCTGTACCAGCCATCGGTCAAGTAGAAATCATCCATGCGCCGCAGATTCTGCTCCAGTTGATCAGCATCATACGGTAGACCAGCCTTGCGGAAGCCCAGATTAACCAGCACATTAAAGAAGAGCCAATTGCAGTCATAACAAGGATGTGAGTTCATCTGGTTCAGCCAATTGAACAAATTCCTCTGCTCCCGTTCGCTCAGCGGCCCCCAGATCCGGTCCGGGATCAACGCCAACCCGTAGCCAAATGCTGCCATCTCCACAAGACGCTGGTCATAATCACCGACCTCACCCCAGTATTCCTTATGCTCCGGGTCAGTCCCGTTGCGGATGCCGTCCAGCAGTATCTCCCACATGTCATCTTCACCGCCACCGGCCAGAAACGGCACAAATCCCCATAATACCCGGGAGAAGCCCTCCATTTCAGCAATATCGGGCCCGTAATGAACCCCGGTCACCCCCAGCTTCAGACGGGCACGTCCCTCACTATAGTAAGGCTTAAGCGGATAGGCCAGCTGACGGAAAGCATTTTGCATATCTTCTTTTGTGACCAGCGGATTAGCCCCAATTGTTCCCCATTGGCTACTCATCGACATCACTCCTAATTGCTTCTCGAATTTTTATAGAGTCAGGCTCCAACTATACACGTTCAAAATCGATGCGCTCACTGATGCAACTTTTGCAGTGCTGTTGGTGTTTTCCGATCATCTTCAGCGGTCCCATCACACCGCCAATACAATTTATAGCAACCTCATCCGCGCTCACGCTCGCTGATTTAACTTCAGCAAACCATCCGCAAACACTAGTGAAATTTCTAGCAACCTCATCGGGTCTGACCAACGCTTCTATTAGCACTCCATCCGCGCTCGCTGGTGCTACTTCCAGCAAACCCGCCACGCTCGCTAGTGTACCTTAGCAACCCATTTCCACTCACCAACCGCACTCGCCACCAGTAACCTTCCTTCCAGCAACATCCCCCTACTCACCAGCACATCTTCTGGCAGCATCATCGGCACTCACGAATGCATCTTCCAGCAACCTAGTCAGCACTCTCACCAACGCATCCTCCAACAATCTCGTCAGCACTCTCAACAACGTATCCTCCAACAATCTCGTCAGCACTCTCACCAACGCTCTTCGCGGAAAGCTGCTCCTTCCACCAGTGTCTGCCTGCTCTGCGGACTCCAGTGACGTTACTTTGCAGAAATGGCCTCTTCGCACGAACGAGCGGACTCAGATGACGCTATTCCTAGGAAAATCGAATATTTAGTTGATCTACGAGCGAATAAGTGCGCTGGAGTCCGGCAAGCAGGCCAAGCAAGCGAAATCCGGAAAATAAGAGCACTGGAGTCCGCAGCTTCTCTGCGTATCCACTGCCCGCTCTTAAAAGACGTGTTGCCCACGAATTTCCGAGTGATTTGATAACTAGTGAGCAGGCATATCTGCTAGAGAGCATACTGGCTGGAACAGGCAGCAAACTTGCTAGATTAATTCACAGTCTTAGGTACTGGCCAACTATCTGGTGATATTCGAACAGAGGCAGAACAGCAAGCAATATAATCCATCAGACTGCTATCTCTTCTAGTCATACTATTTCTATTTCATCTGCTGTCTCTTCCTGCACCCTTATTCTAGTCCTAAGATTCAGCGCTTATTGCTCTATTCCCTGTGGACGCGCTGTTACCCTAATCCCACAGCACAATGGTGGGCGCTTACTCCCAATAGAACAGGCCATTCCCCTTCAACCGTGCCAGTCCTTCGACGTAGAAGAAGTCTCCGTAAATCAGGGGAACATCAATGTTTGTTCCGGCCGGATAATTGCTCGTACCATGGAGGATCAGTCCCTCCTCGGCGTCGTTGTCCCAGGTGCCGTAATTGCGGTATAGCGATTCCAGCATGCGGATCGCAGGCTCCCGGTACACCGGTGCCTCGATCTCGCCGACTTTGTCGGCAAGCAGCAGCAAACCGCTTGCCGCACAAGCGCCGGCTGACGAATCGCGGAAGCCGCGCGCTTCTCCGGGTGCGCGGAAATCCCAGTGTGGGATATGGTCCTCCGGCAAGCGGGCCAGGAAGAAATGGGCCACCTTCTGGGCGGTATGGAGATATTCAGCCTTGCCGGTATGATGGTAGGCCAGCGTCAGTCCATAAATCGCCCAGGCTGTGCCGCGGGACCAGGCCGACTCGGCAGCGTAACCCTGGCCGCCGATGCCTTCGAGGAATTCGCCGGTTTCGGGATCGAAACGGACAATATGATACACGGAGCCGTCCGGGCGGATGAAGTGCTTCACGACCGTGTCCATATGTGCTTCGGCGATATGGCGGTAACGCGGATCTCCGCTGGTCTCTGCCGCCCAGAAAAGCAACGGCATGTTCATCGCACAGTCAATGATCGCGTATCCGCGGTTATCTTCGCCTTCATACCAGGGATTCCAGGCCCGGATGTAGCTGCCTTTCAGATTAAAGCGGGCCGCGAGGAAATTCGCTGCCTTCAGCGCTCTCACCTTGGAAACCTCGCTGGCCAGCAGCTTGTAGGAAGCTACGCTGGTCAAGGTCCACATAAAGCCCAGATCATGGTCAAGTCGGACATAATCATTCAGAACCTGGTCCAACTGCTCCTCACAGTCCTCTGCCAGCGCGCGCAAAGACTCATCCTTGCTCTCGTTATACAGAAGCCACAGCTGTCCCGGCCAGAATCCGGCTGTCCACCAGTACGGCTGGGCCAGTTCATATTGGCCGCCTTGACTGGCATGGGGAAACCCCGCACCGATTCTCCGGCTGTTCTTCCGTGTCTTCTCCAGTGCCTTGCTCCACGCTTCCTCTATCCATCCCAGCTTTGTTTCCGCTGTCATCTCTAGCCACCGCCATTCATTGATTTGGATGATACAAGTTGAACTCTAGATTTACGTATTACATCCGGCTGCATTTCTTCTATTGAACCGCTCATCGCGGTTGAAAGCTTATTTAGTCCAGGAATCTGAATTCAAAATGATACCTTTCATGCTTACACGGGTTCCGGGCATAAAAATCCAGACCATACCAAGTCTTCACCTTACCGAAATGGTCGTTATAGCTATGCACGGAAATTTCGGGCTTCAGCGCCGCAATGTCATAGCTGATACGCAGCCCACGCTGGCCCTGCCCATCTGCTCGTCCATCTGCCTTCTCATCTACCTGCCCATCTGCTCGTCCATCCGCCTGTCCATCTACCTGCCCATCTGCTCGTCCATCTACCTGCCCATCTGCTCGTCCATCTACCTGCCCATCTGCTCCTCCATCTGCCTGCCCATCTCCCTCTCCCTGCCTCTCCAGCAGCACCGTATCTTCCTCCAGAACAGGCGGAATAAAGGTAATAAACCGTTCAACCAGTGCCGCTGGAGCTTCCGCAAACCGGAACTCATCAGTCATCGCAAGTACAGGAGGATTAACACCTGTCTCCCATTCGAAGCGGCGTGTTAAGCCCTCCAAACTGTCAACACGGTATGCACGGGTCAAATCAAGCTCCAGCACATCACTGCCGTCCCCGGCCTTCGCTTCCTGAACTTTAGCACAAGCCTCCGCTCCCGCAACCTGATACTGCCCGTCTATAATTGGCACGCTATGGCCTTGAGAACCGTTGCAATCATAGGAGTACCGCTCTGTTCCGAAGTAACCTGAAGTGTATTCCCCGCTGCCCAGCTCGGAAATATATACCGTTCCTTCTCCCTGCAGGATAAATCCCCCGAGGTCATTGTGATTATGAGGTTCGTCATTGTTGCCGCCCTTGGCAGCAAACCCGAAACTGCCATCCGTTCCCGAATGACGGGACAACAGCCACTGTGCATCGGGAAGATAATAGCTGGCGCTGCCCCAATCTCTTGGTCCTTCCTCCGGCTTGCACCAGATCAGATTACGCAGCGCAGGAGCCCAACGGCTGCAGTGATCCTCAGTGTAGGCGGCTCTAAGCGACAACGGAGGTACCTCCACTTCAGGATACGCGGAAGCCAGATAATAGCTGAGTCCGAGAAACACATGGCCTGACTCCAGCGAATCGGAGAAGTTCGCCACAAGCTGCCCGCCCAGAAAACATTTCTGCTGGAAGGCCGCGATGCTGCCTACCTTCTCACGCCGGAACCAGTCCAGCTGCCCCCGGCTTTTTTGACGAAGCAGATCAGCATAGTAGACGAAATAACCAAACCCGTAATTCCAGTACCCCAACCCTTCAAGACAAGCGCCGTCTTCACCAAAACCCTGCAAATAATATTCCATACTGCCCTGCACTTTGAACAGGATCTCGGTAAGCGTTTCCTTATCTTCCATCAGCAAAAGTGCCGCCGAGCCTATAGAGCCGGAACAAACCGCCGACCAATTATGGGTGGAAGTCTCCCAATGATAGGGTCCGCAGGTTAAGTACGGCACGAACAGCCGCTTATCTACCTCTGCCTTGATCCGGACCTGCAGCAGGGCAGGCAGCCGTTCGCCAAGAAGACAATTGATTTCGCTGAGTGCAAAGCCTGTCTCAGCCGAGAACAAATCAATCGTCTCTGTGATGCCGGTATCTCCCAGATGAGCGGGGAGACACCAGGTATATTCGTTGCAGATGCTCCACACAATCTCACACACCGCCGCTAAATGCTTCTCCTGCCCGGGTTCCAGCAGCGCCAGCAGAACAGCCGTATTCAGTATTCGCCTGCGCTCGAAATAGACCCGCTCATATTCCAGCCTTGAACCCGTGCGGGCATAGATGGAGAACAGCTCATACGTAAGCTCAGGAATAGGAACATCATTCAGCCGTTCGCCTTCCCGGCGGATCTCCGCAAGCTCATCACAGTATAGCGGTGATTCCAGCACATAGCTCCAGAATGTCTTCTGATCGCCGTCAGGATAATACAACCGGACATCCGATGGTTCCATCGCTGCAATAATGGGATGCAGTTCAACCCTTTGCATATTACGCCGCCTTTCCTGGCACACCTGAATGTTCAGCCCCGGTATTCCACGGGTGTAACTCCGGCATGCAACTTGAATGTCTTAATAAAATAGCTCTGGTTGTCATACCCAAGCTGCTCACAGATCTCACCGACCGTAGAGTTCGTTCCGTCCAGCAGCTCCTTGGCCCGCTCCATCTTCAGCTTGGTTACATATTCGATAAAAGTAGTGCCGGTTTCCTTCTTAAACAGCCTGCTGAAATAGCTGGAATTCAGGTGCAAGTGATCCGCCACCTCATCCAGGCTGATTCTGGAGCCCAAACGCAGGGAGACATACTGGCAGGCTTCCATCACCTCGGCCCGCTTGCTCGCCCCGGCACCCGCACCTTTGGCGCGGGCGATGGATTTCAGGTGATTATCGAGCCATTCCCGCAGGGCAGGCAGTGAATCAATATCCACAATCTCCTTATGCAGCGTATCCGCCGAATAAGCAGGCCGGACCGACTGCAGGGAATGCAGCTTCAGCTTCAGATCGAGCAGCAGCTTCAGCGTCCAATCCTTGACCACTTCCGGTGCATACTTCTCCTGCCGGATCTGCGCTATCCATTTATCCGTTATTAGGTGCGACAAATCACCGGACCTGCCCAGCAGCACCTCTCTCAGCTCCATACTGGCCTGGTCATAATGGGCGAACAGATTGTTGGTGTGGCCGCTGACCGGAGACTGCGGGGGTTTCCGCTTCGCAATCTCCCCCTGCTCCAGATAGAAACGTTGTTCTTCCCCCGCCAGCAGTTGGCCAAGCTGTTGCTTCAGGCCCTCCGGCGACCCGGTCCCTTCCCCTGTAATGAAGGACATTTGAATCTTCAGCACCCTGAACAAGGTAGACTGGAGCATCTTCAGACCGGCGGCGGCTTCAGCATAAATATTGCCCTGAAGACCGGGCTTATAGGAGAATAACAGGAACGAAGACTTCACATTGTAACCGACATACAGCCCTCTCGGCTTCATTCCGTCCAGCACCTCATTCATCACATTGCACACGGCGAAATGCAGGGTCTGATCCGAGGAGAAGCGGTATTTCACATGCCGGTAGTCCTCAAGATAGGCGATCACCGGCAGGCAGCTTTCTCCATTCTGGAACAATCCATATTCGGCAGCTTCATCCATCCATTTCTCCGGCGAAAGCAGCGGCTGGTGGATAAAATTCTTGATGCTCCGCTCCTTGCGCAGCTCCCGGGTCTCCCCGAACAAATGCTTGATCCGGGAATTCTCCCAGCCTGTTTTGGTTTCCTCATCCAGCGATTCCTTGAATTTGCGCAGGAGCTGCACCAGATCCTCCGGGTCCAGCGCATCCTTCAGCAAATAATCCTGCACATTCAGCCTCATCGCCTGCTGGGCGTACTGGAATTCGTTGTGGCAGGAAAGAATGGCTATCCGCACCTCCGGCTTCAGCTCCTTCATGAGTGAAGACAGCTCCAATCCGTTCATCCGCGGCATCCCGATATCCGTAATCAGAATATCCGGCATCTCCAGCCGGGCATGCTCCCAGGCGTTCCAGCCGTTCTCATGTGTCCCCATCAGACACAGGCCAAGCTCCTCCCAGCGGATACTTTCGGATAAAAGCTCGATTACAGGATAATCATCATCCACCAGCATGACTTTATACATCCCGGATCACCTCCCTATGCGGAATAAACATCTTGATTGCTGTACCATCGCCTGCTATGCTGCTGACTTCAATAGCAAATTCCCCGCCAAAAAGAATTCTCATCCGCTCGACCACATTATGCAGTCCCATGCCGGAAAAAGAGCCCTTAGGCTCTGCCTTGCCGGAAAGGCTCTCCGCTTCCAAGCTTATCTTGCGGGTAAGGCTGGATAATTCGCTGCTGTCCATCCCCCGCCCGTTGTCCTCAACCGTGAGCACGATGAACTTCTCTTCCACGACTGCCCGGATGCTGATCGTTCCCGGCTTTTGGCTGAGACCGTGAATAAGCGCGTTCTCGACAAGCGGCTGAAGAAAGAAACGCGGCACTTTAAGGAGAAAAGCTTCCGGATCAATATCCAGCTGAAGCGCGGCCTCTTCCTTCTGGCGCAGATTCATCAAGCTGACATAATGGGAGACCAGGTCGATCTCCTCATGCAGGAAAATCTCATCCTCCTCACGGCTGATCGTCATCCGCAGCAGCATGGACAATGAACCGATCATTTTGGCGCTGTCCGGGTCTCCCCGCTTCATGACCTTCATCCGGATCGAGTTGAGCACATTAAAGAGAAAATGCGGGTTGATCTGGGCCTGGAGCATTTTGAGCTCCGCTTTTCTTTTGCGCGCCTGGGTGTCGGATACTTCGGCTATCATTTCCTTGACCCGGTCCAGCATCTGATCGAACAGCAGGCCCAAGCGCCCGATCTCGTCATTGCCCCGGACCCCCGAACGCACCAGCAGATTGCCCCGCTGCACTGCCGTTGTCACTTTGCCGAGGCGCACCAGCGGCTTCGTAAAGGCACGGACCAGTGTGATCAGCAGCAGCAGAAACACAAAAAAGGAAATGAGCTGTATGGTAAATACCCGGTTGAAGATGGAGCTGATATCGACAATGCTCTGTGAATATGGCTGCATCAGCACAAGCCTCCAGCCGTTGAACGGAATCTGCTGCTGGGCGACCAGATACCGCTCTCCTGCTATGGAAACCACAGAGGAATCCTTGAGATGATCCACAGCGGCGGTGTATGGAAACGGCTTGCCGATACTTTCGGGATCGCCACCGGAAACGATCATGCCGGCACTGTCCAGCAGCGTCACCTTCTGGCCGGCGGAAAGATTGCCAAAAATTGAATGGAGCTGATCCTCCATAATCGTGACAATGGCATAGCCGTAAATCTCTGTGCTGTCCAGCCGCAGCGTACGGGCAACGGTCAACTGATACGGATGATCAAATTTGTCATAGGAGAAGTCGGTAGACTCGACACCTATCCAATAGGATTCCAGCCCTTTCAGTTCCATCAGCTTCTGGAACCAGGGCTTTTTCTTAAGATCCAGCGGATTGTAATCGCTAACAGAATAGTTCATATAGTAAGCATTGTTGGTCAGCAGAATCGTAACATAGCAGTTCTGGCCTACAACCGTAAGGGTATCAAGCTGCTCCAGCACCTGGTTGCTGTCCATAAAGCGTTCATATTCATTGCCGCTGGCATTGCCCGAGGCCACCAGCTTGAAATAGGCTCTCAGCCCGGGATTGGTCTGCACGTAATTGGCAATGGTCACCATTCCCTTCAAGCTGTTCATTACTGAACCGCTCACCAGCTGCAGGGAATCCTCCGCATTTGAAACCGCTTGCCGTTTTACAGCCTCTTGGGTCAAGGAATTATAAATGATTAGTGTCAGAGCGGCTGGAACGAGAATGCAAGCCACAGCTGCCAGGATCAGCTTATGGCGGATCGATTTAGGGGCAAGTTCCCTCAGTCTGCCAATCATATCGGATGTCCCCCTGAAACAAGTAGAAACGGTGCGCCTCCCCTTTTATGAAGGAAGGCATCCGTTTCTGCAAGAAGTATAAGGTTAAAACATTATATCAATTATTTTTTGTTGGCAGCAATAATTTTGTCGACCCGCTCCTTGGCGTTTTTCACCGTTGTATCCACATCCTGATCGCCGAGGATCATTTTCTCGTATTCTTCATTGATCGCTTTGTAGACCTCAGCCTGGTAAGTAGCGGGTGGAATAATCGCCGAAGCTTTTGAAGCTACGAGAGTATCTACCAGTGACTTTTTGTCCACCTTCTCCGGATTTTTGGTGCCGGTGAGAATCGTATCAATGATGCCTTCCACCTGATCGCTGGTCACCTTGCTCCAGGCCGGGATGTTTTTACCTTGGACAAGCTGTCCCTCCGTTGTGTACCAGCGCACAAACTTGTAAGCCGCTTCTTTGTTCTTGGATTTGGCTGCCACAGCTACATAGTCTGTAGTAACCGGAGTCAGACCGTTCTCATCGCCTGCAGTGTTCTTAGGGAACGGGGCAACCGCCACATTAAAGTTCAAAGGCACCTTTTCCGTACCGCCAATTTCCGTGTTCATCCAGCTGCCGATCAGAATCATGCTGGCGGATTGGTTAAAGAATTGCGTCCGGTAGGCCAGCTTCTGGGAGATCATGTCGGAGTAGGGCACCGAGGATTTATCCTCTTTCTCCATCCGCAGTCTCAGCTCAAGCGTCGCCTTGAAGTTCGGATCGTCCAGATTGGACGTGCCATCGGCTTTGAGAAACTCGGAGTTCTGCGGTTGATTCTCCAGCTTCAGCTTCAGGAATTCCATCCAGCCGCCGGCTTGAGGGCCATGGAAGTAGGTTCCGTAGCGTTTCTCTGCGCCTTCACCTTTAGTCAGCTTCTTGGCGTAGTCGGCAAATTCATCCCAGGTCCATTCGGCCGGCACCGCAAGACCCGCTTCGTCCAATTGGTCCTTGTTTAGCAGCACATACCATGGATTGAATTTGCCCGGGAGCGCATAGACCTTGCCGTCCAGATGGGTATCCACCTTGTAATCCTCTTCCACCTTATAGTTATCCTTGGCAATGTACTCATCCAGCGGTTCCGCCATGCCAAGCGCGACACGCTGCGCATAACCCGCCGCATCGCTGAACATCAGAATGTCCATTTGGGCGGAGGACGCTGCCTCCAGATCCAGCTTTTTGAAGGCCTCCTGTGTATCTCCCTTCTCGCTGAGCTGTACCAGCTCAATCTTCACTCCCGGAGTTGCCGCTTCATAAGCCTCCAGCGTATGCTTCCAGTTATAGGCTTCCTCAGTACCGTAGGTGTAGAGCCGCAGATTGGTAGTCTCGGTGCTGCCGGAGGCCCCGCCGTTTGTGCCTGCAGTCGCTCCACCGTCCGCAGCATTGTTATTGTTATTACCGCCGCAGCCCGACAGCAGGCTTAACATCAGAACCCCCGTAATTGCTCCTGCCCATACTTTTGTTCTCATTTCTATAACCCTCCTCAAAGTTTTCTTCGGCTTTCACTTACATGAAACTAACAACTGAATTATAGAATACGCTTTCATTTGACACATGAAACAATATTTACTTTTATTGAATTATTTTTACTTCTATTAAATATAGGAGAGTTCCCGCTTGCAGCTTATCCTTTAACACCGCCAAGAGCAATTCCTTCGATAACACTTTTTTGGCCAAGGATAAAGATAATAATGAGCGGAAGAATTGCCGACACTGCGGCCGCCATGATCAGGGAATAGAACTCTCCACTCATGGAAGTGAATTTCTGAATGGCTATTGGAAGGGTCAGCAGCTTGTCGCTTCGGATAAAGATCAGCGGATTCTGATAATCATTCCAGGTCCAGATGAACCGGAGTATAGCATAAGTAGCCACAGCAGGCTTCACCAGCGGAAGTGCAATCGACCAGAAGATTCTCGGGTGGCCTGCACCGTCTATTTTAGCTGATTCAATGAACTCCTGATGCAGTCCCATAAAGAACTGCCGCAGCATAAAGGTTCCAAGAACACTGAAACTGCCGAGCAGAATCAGTCCAAAATGGCTGTCAAACAGCCCGATATTACGGTATAGGATAAACTGCGGTATCAGGATCGCCTGTCCCGGAATCATATACGTCACTAGTACGATCATAAACAAGAAATTGCTGGAGCGGAATTTGATCTTCGAAAAGCCGTAGGCGGCCATTGCCGAGACCAGACAGGATAACGCCGTCGTGATCAGCGCCACTTTGATCGAGTTCCAGTAATATAGAGTGAACGGGTAATCCCCGAACCAGACTTCCTTGTAATTCTCAATGGCATTCCACTTCTTGGGGAGCCACTGGATCGGGTAAGCAAACACTTCCGACTCTACTTTGAACGACGTTACCAGCATCCATATAAAAGGCAGCAGGAACAAAACACTTCCCGCAAACATTACAACCGTAATAATTACTTTGCGCCAGTCCAAGCCTGTGCGTATTTCCATAGTTTCTCTTCCCTCCCTTGCCGCCCTAGTAATTGACCCATTTTTTCTCTGCCAGCCACTGGCCGAAAGTAATCAGCATCACGAAGATGAACAAGACCACAGCGATGGCCGACGCATAACCCACCTTCAGATTTACAAAAGCTGTATCGTATAAATACCAGACCATCATTGTCGTTGAGCCGATGGGGCCGCCCTGCGTCAGGACAGCGATAATATCAAACACTTTAAAAGTGGCAATAATACCGGTTACAAGAAGAAAAAAGGTGGTTGGTGACAGCAGCGGGAAGGTGATCCGTCTGAATTTTGTCCAGGCGCCTGCTCCGTCAATGTCGGCCGCCTCATACAAATCCTTCGGAATGGACTGCAGTCCGGCGATGTAAATAATCATATTGAAGCCGATGGAGATCCAGACAGAGATCATCATGATCGAGATCAACGCGAAATGCGGATCAGCAATCCATTTCGGCGGGTCGGCAATCCCGATGGCCTTGAGCATTTCATTAATAGGTCCATAGGAGGGCTGGAACAGCACCTGCCATACGATGGCTACCGCTACGGTCATGGACACATAAGGAACGAAATAGGCAATTTTGAAATATCCCTTCATATACACATAACGGTCAATCAGAATCGCCAGCACCATCGACACCAGCAAATACACCGGCACCGTCAGCAGAAACAGAAAATTGTTGCGCACCGAACGGATGAACATCTCGTCCTGCAGCAGATTGGTGAAATTCTGCAGGCCTACCCAGCGGATGCCGTCAAAGCCCTGAACAAAGTTCCAATCGGCAAATCCGAGGAATAACGTGGCGATGATCGGAATCAGCACCAGTATCGTCACCCCGATCAGCATCGGGCTTACGAACAGCAGTCCGGAAAGCGTCTCACCCTTTTGCAGCGACCAGGCTCTACGGCTGCGCACAGGCGGTTGTTGCGGTAAAGTTTCCAGGTTTTGTCCCATGTCTAACACCTCAATAGTTTCGTTATTGGTTGTGCGCTGTTTATAAATTTAGTATAAAAAAAATACCGCCAGCGCTTTGACGGTATTTTGATCATATTGGATGTAATTTTTACTTCTTCTTTTTGCCCTTCGCATCTTTCTCGGTTGCTGCAATGAGCCCTCCATCGTAAGTATAGAGCACGTTGTCTTCCAGACGTTCGCCTTCCAGAACCTTGCGCACCAGCGCTTTGGCCGATTTGGGGGTAATCTCCTTATACCATACGCCTTCCGGATAGGAAATCACTACGCAGGCATCCGAGCATCTTCCGTTGCAGCGGGTAACCGTCGTATGAACCTGCCGCTCCGCGCCCTGCTTCTCGATCTCATCCTCTATTGCATCAGCCACCTCTTCACCCTTATGCTTTCTGCAGCTGCTCCCATTGCAGATCAGCAGATGGCTTACTGTTCCTTGCAAATTCCAGGTCGTCATGGAAACTCCCACCTCTTTCTGAACAATAATACCTTTACATGAATTCTTCTAAACTCTACCTATTGCCCGGACAATCGTCAATAGGGTGAAAGGCTGCTATAATACAAATGAGAATGATTATCAAACATCAAAGGAGTGATTCTATCCATGCCTCTCCGGCAACCTGGCGATTCCCGCCCTCATTCCCATCATTTCTACTTCCCGGTACGTGTTGAAAATCTAACCGGATTAGCCGCAAGCATTGCTCCCGGATCCTCCGGACACTTGTCTATTATTGTAACCGGAGGCAGCGGAACTATCGATATTCAAGACGAACGCCTTAGCCTCTCAGGCGGCAGCATGCTGTGCTGCAGCACACAGCCCGGTGTTTCTCTGAGCCCGCAGCATCAGTTGCAGGGTGTATGGATTGAATACTCTACATTTCCGCTGCTGAGCAATCAGACAAATCCCCTGAACGACAGGCACCCGTTGGGGAATTGCTCGACTAAGGTTTGCACACTCGCAGCCCGCCTGCTGAGAGTCTGGGAGGGGAGCGAAATTCAGTCCCCTTTCACCGTACAGCAGTTATTCACCGAATTGCTGACTGAGCTTCATGGCGAAATCAGAGAGAACAGCCAGTCCCCGGCGCATTGGCTTGACCGCGTGCTGGAATATATAGAAGCACATTATTCCGAGGATATCACAAGAAGTCAGATGGCCGAACGGGCAGGAGTTAGCCCGGAACACTTCTCGCGGGTCTTCCGCAAAGCTACCGGACAAACCTTCAACGAATATGTAACCCTGCAGCGCATCCGCAGAGCCCAGAAGCGGATGCTGACCGGTGCTCCGAATTTGTCTCAGCTTGCGCTGGAGGTCGGCTATGTTGAGGGGACCTACTTAAGCCGGAAATTTAAGCAGGTCGTTGGTATTTCTCCTGCAGCCTACCACCGTAAGAATAAAAGAATTGTGGCCCTCAATTTCAACCATACCGCAAGCCTGCGGGCTCTGGAGATTACGCCACAGCTCGGAGTGTATTCCGGGTGGATGGAACGTCATGAGACGGTTCCTTCTGCGCTTAAGCTTCAGCTCGAAGGCAGCAGCGCGGCCATGCTCTATAATAGGGTTGCCGCTGTGCGCCCGGATGTCATCATCAGCTATGACCTCCCCGGAGAGAGCAAGCAGCTGCTGCCGGTAGCTCCAGTGATAGAGCTGCCTTACATGCAAATGGACTGGCGCGAGCAGTTTCGGATGATTGCCGGGATTGCAGACCGGCAGCCCCAGGCCGAAGCCTGGTTGAGACATTATGATCAGCTTTGCTACGAAGCTAACCTGCAATTGGACCGGCTGCTTGGCGCACGGGGCACAGCCGTCATTTGGGAGTTCGGCACGAGCAGCGCGTACTGCTTCAGCAGCAGCTATGGCCATGGCTGCCAGATTTTATATGGCGATCTCGGCTTTCAGCCGCCCGGCGTCTTGATGGAGCACGGGCTGATGAACCGTGGTTATCTGGAAATACCGGCTGAGCAAATAGCCGATTATCCGGCAGATCATATCTTCTTCACCAGCAGCGCTTCAACCGCTGAGGGCCAGCGGCGCTTCGAGACCCTGCTGCGCTCCGCCCGCTGGCAGGAGCTTGACGCAGCCCGCAGCGGGCATGTCTATCTCCTCGATCAGCCGGACATGTTCTATGGGTTTGATCCCCTCTCTTCATTGGCTCAGCTAAAGACGCTAATGAGAACAATAAGATCACAAATTTCCATAGGACAAGATCACATTAAGCCATAGTGTTCACCGGTTGAAATCTGTAAAGTGTAAATGAGAATGATAATCGTTCTACATAAGGAGGCCTATAAGTTGATTAACCAGCAACATAACAGCAACACCCGGAAGCGCTGGCTCGTCTACCCGCTGCTCTTGACCCTGACTCTTCTGGTCTCAGCCTGTGGCAGCAACCAGAGCACAGGCTCCGCAACTAATTCAGGAAGTGCTGCCGAAGCTCCGGCACCTTCACAGCAGCCTGCAGAAACAACTGCACCGGCATCGTTCAAAACAGTGACAACTGTAAACGGCGATATTGAAATCCCCGTTCAGCCGAAGCGGATCGTTGCCGAGGAATATCTGGGCAGCCTGATTGCACTGGACACCATTCCCGTCGGCGCTCCTGGCCTGACGCTGCAAAATATGTACTACAAGGAATCCCTTACAGGTGTGGCGGATACCGGAACCTACGGAAAGATGTCGCCCGAGAAAATCATCGCGCTGGATCCGGACCTGATTATCTCCGGCAATGCCGACAGCTATGAGGCTTTAAGCCAAATCGCGCCAACGGTCATTGTACCTTACGGGGATCTAAAAGATGCTCATCAGGAACTGACTTATTTCGGTGAGCTGCTGGGCAAAGAACAGCAAGCAAAGGATTGGCTGGCCGAATACGACAAACGTATCGCCGCTGCTAAGGCTAAGGTAGATGCAGCCATTCCTGCAGATGCAACCTTCAGTATCCTGGAGCATTCAGAAAAAACCACCTGGGTCTACGGGGACAATTTCGGACGGGGCGGACAGCCGATCTATCAGGCGCTGGGCCGCAAGCCTCCAACCGAAGTCGCCGCCGAAATCATGGAGAAGCAGTGGGCGGAATTATCGACAGAGGTGCTTAACAAGTATGCAGGGGATTATCTCATCGTGACCGATAACAACTACACCGTCCAGAACTTCAAAGATGATCCTATTTGGGGCAACCTCCCTGCAGTCAAAAACGATCATCTCTATGTCTGGAAAGAGGAACGTTCGTGGTATTATGACCCTATTGCTGTATTGTCCCAGACTGAGGAATTGGCGGACTGGCTGACTAAAGGACAATAAGCACAAGCCGGAGATTAGCCTTGATTGGCTGGTCTGCCGGTTTTTTTATGGCCAGCTTCCGCAGCCCGGAGTATACAGGAGGCAATTTGATTAACCGCATCCAGAAATGGAGATAATACCTCTAGTCTACAGTTCCCGAAAGAGCAATACTTTCAAACACTTGCCGCCAAGGAGGACAACCGTATGAAGGTTCTGGGGATCTATTTTTTGCTCGCTTTTTTAACATTTTGGCTGTTGGTCGTTGTCGATCTGCTGTCAGGCACCAGCTTCGCGATGTCGATGCATTCCTTTTATGTCACATTTGCAACCACTACCCTGCAGGAAGTGTTCATCATGGTTGTATTTGCCGCTCTGCCCATTGTTGCCGCAATTGCCAGCTATATCAAACGGAACAGAGCTCCGCAGAAATAATAATTTACCGGTACAGTCCGAATCTGCGCCGCAGCCTGTTCACAAGAAACAACAGAATCGGGATGACAGCACACAGAATAGGCAGAATATTCTTGAGGAAAATACTGCCTTCTTTCATATGGACAGGGTAATTCTCCGCACTGACAAACGAAGTGAACAATACCACAACCCCTACCGGGATAACCAGCCTGCGCGTATCCTTAACCTTGAATAAATCAGCCGCAATCATGACAGCCGCATAGCAATAAATCGACATTTTGAAAAACACGCCAATAATCAGGGTCAGGATGACAAACGCATCCAGGCGTTGAATAAAGTTGGCCACATTGACGAGCGTAATGGTCGTAAACATCGGAAAGGTTGTGCGGCTGTAAATGTCTGTTCCAAGCACCGACATCTCAACAGCATGCGTGAAGCTGAGCAGAAATCCGCTTAAAAGAATGGCGGCGATTCCTGTCTTCCTGACCTTCCGCGTTTTGTTGAGATGAGGAAGTATCGTCGTGAAGCAGACAAGTTCGCCAAAAGGGAAAATCCATATGCTCGGGTAAGCGGAGCGCAGTGCTTCCATCCATTCCCCGGCATGAATCGGAAACAGATTCTTGAACTTAGTCAGCCCCGCCGCAATGACTACAAAGTTGCAGAGCAAACCCATAAGGATGGTGATAAAAAAGTAGATCTCTGACGTTCTTGCAAACACCTCGATCCCCTTGTATAGAATATACATTACGGCGATTACCATAATTGAATTAATGATAAACACAGGCGTCCTGTCGTATGAAGCCGAGATGAGGAGGTCTCCTGCTTCCCGCAAATTCCGGGAGCCGTTATACAACAGGATGGGAAGAAACAGCAGACTCAGCGGCCAGCCGATCCATTTACCGAGAATTTGTTGTGTGTATCCGCTGATAATCATATTGGGAAATTGAAGATACAAATCGACGTAGATCCAATATAAGAGAATCCCTCCGGGCAGAGCTATCAGGATCGACAGCCAGACGGTATGTCCGCTTTCCAGCCCAATGGGTACCACAATCGCCGTCCCCAGTTCGAACAGTACTATCATGGAAAATAATTGAACCGGTCCGATAACTTCTTTTCTCATAAATCAGCTCACCCGTTCATTCTTTTTCTGGAGCCATGTAAGGCTTCAATCTCATCCCGGTACTGCGGATATAAGCTTCAACCTGAATATCCAATTCGCCTTGTGCAAATGCGGTGCTCCATTCCTTCCCTAGCTTGTTCCAGGTCGCCGGATCGGTACGCTTCAGTTCATTGCCAAAACCAAAGATGTCGGTTTGAGACGCTTGAGCGGTTCGTATAGCCAGCTCTACTTCCTCCCTGGTTTTCTCCTCCAGTTCAGCTTCCAGCTTCACAATTTCTTCCTTCCGGCTCAAATCCACATAACTTCCCGTTTCGTTTACAATGCCTTCCTCACGAATATGCAGATGAAAGACCGGTATACCGTTCCTGAGTTCAACCTTGGCAGTGGTCTTCGAGTAGAGCACATTGACGGCAATATCCTCATCTTTTTTATCAGAGGCGATGTCAATATTAGTTTCTCTGACTTTATTAAGCACCCATTGAGTGCCTCTCGCCGCAGGCCCGTCCATCCAATAAATCAGCTTACCATCCTTAAAGACACCCAATCCGCTCATTATTGTTCCCGCCTTCGTTTCTGATTGTTCGAGGCTGGATTTCTTCATCCCATCGGCTGGATCCCCGATAATTCGCAGACCGTTAATCGTCAAATCCCCTTCCCCCGTGATCCCGTTAATGATCTCAAATACATTCATGTTCCGGTTCTCTCCGTATACTCTGGAGGTATTTTGCATCTTTTTGACCACCCCCATGGAGGGCAGACTCTCCAGCGTCGTCAATATCTTGAGCACAGATGCGGCATCTGAATTTCTGGAAATCAGCACCGGCGAGTTCAGGCGAAGTTCATGTGATCGCTCAAAAATATCGAACAAGCCTTCAATTCCGCTTCTGGCCAGCGATTCACCCACAACAACGAGCTGAGAATGGGCAAAAAACAGCTGACGCGTCGCCCGCTTGGAGGCTTTACGCAATGCCCCGAATACCGTCCGGTCGCTTGCAGAAATGACAGTAACCGCAGGCATTCCGTTCCCGGAGCCCATACTTGTAGACGAAGCCGACGGAATGACCACCTGAAAGGTAACCCGGAATTCCCCGTTGTTTGCCGTTAGATCAATTCCGATACCGCTCACAATGGCAAGGTCATTTAATTCTCTGCTGTTCCAGCATCCTGTGAGGATCAGAGATAGGATCAACCAAACCGTCAGCAGAACCGGCATTTTAGTTCTCATTGTTATTTCCCTGCCGGTTCTGACCGCTCTGGCCGGATTCAGCGCTATTGCGGTTGATCAAACGTTTGCGGGTCTTCATGAAATGCAAAGGTGTCCGTAATATGACGTCCTTCTGATCACCCGGCGCAAACGGAGCGATTGGGGAGAGATAGGGAACACCCAGGGAACGCAAGGAGCACATATGGGCAACCAGTATCAGGCTGACAATGGCTATGCCGTAAAGACCTATAAAAGCAGCAATAAACATGATAACAAAGCGGAGTACGCGTATGGACAACGCCATATTAAAGGAAGGCGTGGCAAAGCTGGAGATCCCCGTTAATGAAACCACAATAACCATGGCAGGGGACACAATCCCGGCCTGCACGGCCGCCTGTCCCAGAACCAGCCCCCCAATAATCGAGACGGTTTGACCGATGGGAGAAGGCATCCTAATGCCGGCCTCACGGATGATCTCAAAGGTAACCTCCATCATCAACGCCTCAACGAACGTGGGAAAAGGCACGCCTTCCCGCTGTGAGGCCAGATTAATCAGCAGGGGTGTAGGGATCATCTCCTGATGAAAATTCAGTGCTGCAACAAAAACCGCTGGACCAAATAAGGAAATCACCAGGCACAGTAATCTCAGTAAACGGATTAATGTCGATATATCATACCGCTGATAGTAATCCTCAACTGTATGAAAAAACATTAGAAAGGTTGTAGGCGCGATCAGCACGAAAGGAGTCCCGTCTACAAACAAAGCTATTCTGCCTTCCAGCAGATTTCCGGCCACGCTGTCCGGCCGTTCTGTATTGTACATCGTCGGAAAAGGAGAGAACCTGTTCTCTTCAATCATCTGCTCAATATATCCCGATTCCAGAATAGAATCCACGTGGATCGCCTTAAGCTTCTTCCTGAATTCCTGAAGTGTCTCTTCCGGGGCTAGTCCGTGAATATACATCATGGTGACATCGGTTTTAGTTACAGCCCCAAGGGTCATTGTCTCGATCCATAGGTCAGGGCTCTTGATTCTTCTGCGCACAAGGGCGATGTTCGTGCCAAGAGATTCCGTAAAGCTCTCCTTGGAGCCGCGGATGGCTACCTGGGTTGCGGCCTCCGTGACAGCTCTGCTTTCACCGCCGCTTGTACTTAGGCTGATGGCATCCTTCAGGCCATGAAACAGCAATACCGTATCTCCCGACATGAGGGCTTCCAGAAGACTGTTCAGATCCTGAACGAGTTTTTCCTTGCCGATGTTGAGCGCCTTTTCTTGCACATAGGTGAACAAGTCCAAGATTGTCAGTTCAGCGGACTTCTCTTCGCTTAGAATTCCAAACGAAAAGGCATGGGTAATGAACTCTTCTACTCTTTCCTTGTCGATGATGCCGTTGATATATACTGCAGCCATCTGGTTGGCATTATCTGTTGTTTCGTACTCGCGTATAATCAGATCCGGGCTGTTTCCAAGTCTGGATCTAATCACTTTAACGTTGTCCTCAAGGCTTAAGGAGAGGGGGGGGCTTGAAGTGCTGCCTTCATGCGCCCCGGCGGGCTTAGGTTCTGGGTTGCGTTTAGCCATCTTCGGCACCTCCTGCCTTTTACTATTCGCTTGCCACTCTCTTTTTATGCAGGTTATGGAATGTGTGAGATGCTGCATAAAGCTTTCCAGCCGATGATCCTTCATTTCTGAATTTATCCATGCGGAAACAGAAAAAGCTGCCCCGCCGTAGATTCTTCTACTTTGGGACAGCCATATTTATCAATCATTATGTTGTATGCTAGTGTTCATCACTTACGCCAAGCGCCTTGTTCTTTTCCTTGAAGCGGTCATTATGCGAGGAGACATAGGCTGCTTTGGGTGCATCGGGATCCATATACAGCTTGGCACTGTTCAAGGCCAGAACGGCATCGGTAAAGGTGCCGGCAATCAGGCGGACCTTGCTGCTGTAATCTACAAAATCACCTGCGGCAAAGATACCGGGCAGATTCGTCTCCAGCCGCCCGCTGACATTGGCGCACCAGTCGCCCATATCGAGGCCCCATTCCTTCAGTGGCCCAAAATCGCTTTTTAAACCATGGTTCACAATTACCGCGTCCACCGCAAACTGCTCTGTTTCCCCGGATTCTATATGGCTGATCGTCACCTGGTCGATCGTCTCTCCATTGCTGCTGTGCAGCTGGCTTACCGCAAACGGCACGCGTACTTCTACGGAGGAAGCCTTCATCCGCGCGATATTCTTCTCATGACCGCCAAACTGCTCTCTGCGGTGCACAATGGTTACGCTGGCTGCGATACCTTCAAGTTCGTTGGCCCAATCTACCGCGGAGTCGCCACCGCCGGAGATCAGCACTGCTTTGCCGCGGAACGGCTCCAGCTCTTGCACCGTATAATGCAGATTCGTAACCTCGTAGCGGTCCGCCCCTTCAATTTCCAGCTTCGCCATCTGCAGAATACCATAGCCGATCGCCAGAATGATCGTACGCGTCCAATGCTGTTCGCCTGTATTCGAAGTCAGAATATAGGTTCCGTCCTCCTGCCGCTCCTGAGCAATAATCTGCTGCCCCAGAACAATAGTCGGATCGAAAGTCCGGGCCTGCTCCTCCAGCTGTTTAATCAATTGGCCGCAGAGGATCGGGGTGACTCCACCCACATCCCAGATCATTTTCTCAGGATAGATGAGCATTCTCCCGCCAAGCTCTTCCTTGGCTTCAATCAGCTTTGTCTTCAAATCTCTCATGCCGCTATAAAATGCTGTATACATACCTGCGGGTCCCCCGCCAATGATCGTTACATCGTATAATTCCAGTTGATTGCTCATATATTTCCCTCCGTATATGTTTTTGGCTTGAGTAATTTTGGTCTCTATCAAGACTTCGTCCGGGCCAGCAAATAGAGAAAATAAGGTGCACCTATCACAGCAACCACGATCCCTGTAGGGATCTCCGAGGGCTGCAATATCCAGCGGCCGATCGTATCGGCGGTGATAACCAGCAGGGAACCTAGCAGCGCGGAAGCGGGAAGCATCAGCTGATGCTTCGGACCCACCAGACGTCTGGCTAAATGCGGACCGACCAGGCCGACAAAACCGATCCCGCCGCTGACAGCGACACTAGAAGCTGCGAGTCCGACTGCGGCTGCGAGCAGCTTGAACTGCTCTCTGGTAACAGCGGCTCCAAGTCCGGTGGCTGTCTGCTCGCCCAGATTAAGCACATTCATTACCCGGGCTTTGTAGATCACATAGGGCAGCAGAATCACAATCCAGGGGAGCAGGGAAAGCACAAATTTCCAGCTGGTCCCCCAGATGCTGCCCGCCAGCCAGGTAGCGACAAATTGATACTTATCAGGATCAAGACGCAGCGTCAGCACAATCATCGCTGCGCTGATTCCGGCTGCAACTGCTACGCCGGTCAGAAGCAGGCGGATCGGGGATATCCCCTGATACCGCTTATACGCAAGCACATAAATCAAGGCCGCAGTCAGTCCTGCTCCGACAAAAGCAACGAGCGGCAGCAGGTATACCGGTGCAGCAGTCGTCGATGGATAAAAAGAAACCATCAGCATAACCATCAGGCCGGCTCCGGCGTTGATGCCGAGAATGCCGGGATCAGCCAGGTCATTGCGGAAGACGCCTTGCATGACTGCTCCGGAAACGGCAAGTCCCGCTCCGATCAGAACGGAGATAACGATGCGCGGCAGACGGAAGTCGAACAGGATCAGCTCCTGCTTGTCCGTACCTTTGCCGAGCAAAGTGTTCAGCAGTTCCATAGGAGTAAGTCGTATGTATCCTGTATTCACACTGATAATAAACACGAGTACGATTAATGCAAATATCACAGCCAGAACGGTCAGTCCGCGTCTGCGTCTGGTAGATTCATAGGATAAAGCTGTTGTTCTCTGCATGACTACAGCTCCCTTCTTTCTTTGCGGGCCAAATACAGAAAGAAAGGCACACCGATTAGCGCAATGATAGCGCCCAGGGGCACTTCTTGCGGCGGATTGATCATTCTGGCGGTCAGATCGGCAAATACAGCCAGCAGACTGCCCAGAATGGCGGAACAAGGGATAATCCACCTATAATCCACCCCTACAAGATAACGCGTCAGATGGGGAATGATCAGCCCAATAAAGCCCACTGCTCCGACAACTGCTACTGAGGAGCCGGCAAGAATCAGCACGATTAATGCACCGGCCAATTTGACCAGACCCGTCCGTTGCCCGAGGCCTCTGGCGATATCCTCACCCAGGCTGAGCATAGAGATGGAGCGGGATAAAATGAGAGCGCCTATAATCGCCCCGCCGATCCAGGGAAACATAATTTTGAGCTGAATCCACTTCGTACCGGCTACGCCTCCTGCATACCAGAAAGCCAGATCTTGTCCAATCTGAAAATATAAAGCTACGCCTTCGCTGAGCGCAGAGAGCAGCGCACTGAAGGCCGCTCCGGCAAGTACCAGACGGGCAGGTGTAAGGCCACCCTTGGCCATGGACCCGATACCATACACAATTGCCGCCCCGGCCCCGGCTCCCACAAATGCATATAAAATCAGATACATGAACGGTAAATTCGGCAAGAATGCAAAGCAGAGTGCAAGCGCAAACCCCGCTCCAGAGTTTATGCCCATCAGCCCGGAATCCGCGAGCGGGTTGCGGGTCATCCCCTGCATAATCGCTCCTGCCACCGCAAAGCTGGCACCTACCATGGCCCCGCCGAGCACGCGCGGCAGCCGCAGCTCGCGGATAATTTGATGATCCGTAATATCCGGATTGAAGTGAAACACAGCGGTCCACACTACAGAAAAGTTAATGTCTTTGGCTCCGAACGAGACCGAAAGTGCAATGCCTAGTGCTAATGCAATCAGACCGCCGACCAATATCAGCGTTGCTGCCCATGGGCGTGAACGGAACTTCACCGGATCTCTCCCCTGGATTAGCCCTTTGCTGGCCGTTGCCTGTTGATTCATTAAAGTCACCCGTTTTCTATGAAATTGATTCTCATTATCATTGTAATATTGTAAATGAAAATGGCGTTGTTTGGCAATGGACAAATGAAAGCACACCGCTCAAAAACCTCTAATCTCCGTTAAAATGACAAGTTTTGGCCCTAAATAACACAAAATCCCCGTTATCTCTCCTTGATAATAGGACGGATAACGGAGATTTCCTGACCTTGGGACTAGTCATTTTGCAGCGTGCCGCCAAATATTTTGCGGATGTATCCCTGCATTTTGCCAATATGAGGCACAAAAGTGCTTTTGTCATACACATAATTAGCCTGGGTCACAAGCTGTGAATAGATCAGGAATAAAATGGCCGCCAGCTCCCTGTCGATCTGCCTTTCGTGCTCAATCAACACATAAACCTCTTCCAGAACGGCATACAGCTGCATAAATCCGGCCTCATTTATGATTTTTCTGCGCAAAGGTACAATGATATCGGTTGCAAGAGCGTCTATCTGCATAATGATTGCACTCATCTTCCCGTCCATACACCAATCCCTCCTGCTGCAGTTGAATGGAGACAGCTCTTATACAATCCTATGTTTCACAGGCTCTTTGCATGCCTTAGGAAATATCTGTGTCCAGTATTGCAATATTCTAGTAATATAATATAATCTTCTGGAAATATGAGCAGCTAAGTATATGAACCATTGATCAATCCTATAGGGAGTGAATATGATGAACTCAAGAACTTATGGACGTACAGGTAAATCCGTATCCGAAATCGGCTTCGGCGGATGGCAGCTGGGCAACAGACAGGATTGGGAAGCCATGGAGGAGGATGCGGCGGTGCGCCTGGTGCATGAAGCTTTGGAGAGAGGGATAAACTTTTTTGACACCGCTCCCAATTATGGACTTGGCAAAAGCGAAGAGCTGCTTGGGAAGGCTCTAGCCGGAAAACGCAGGAATGCCGTCATCAATACGAAATTCGGACATCAGGCGGACGGCAGCTCGAACTATGGCGCGGATCAAATCAGGGCCTCGGTTGAAGTCAGCTTGCAGCGGCTGCAAACTGACTATGTCGATTCCGTGCTGATCCATAATCCGCCTTTTGACATGCTGGATGGGAAACACGGACATTATGAGGAACTGGAGAAGTTAAAAGCCGAGGGTAAAATCCTCACCTACGGCGTTTCTGTCGATTCCATCCCGGATATGCTGGAGGTTATCGAGCATACGAACATCGGTGTGCTGGAAGTGATGTTTAATATCTTTTATCAGGAGACTGCCGAAGCGTTCAAGCGTGCCCAGGATAACAATATCGCCATTATTGTCAAGGTCCCACTCGACTCCGGCTGGCTGTCCGGCAAATATAACAGCCAGAGCAGCTTCGAAGGTGTGCGCAGCCGCTGGTCGCCGGAAGTGATCCGTAAGCGTGCAGCACTTCTGGAGCAAATCAAATTCATAACCAATGAAGAAACGACGATGACGATGGCCGCTCTGAGATTCATCCTGGCCTATCCTGAAGTCACAACCGTCATCCCCGGTGTACGGAACAGTGCCCAACTGATTGAGAATATATCGGCCAGCGCAGCAGCGATGCCTGAAGCCCACGTCAAGAAGCTTCAGGATCTCTGGATAACGGAGATTAGAGACCAGAAGCTGGGTTGGTAATCACAAAGAAGACCTTGAGGGCATCCCTCAGGTCTTCTTTGTCAATCTGCAAGCGGCTACAACTTTATAGGACTGGCCCGCGCCCATTTCTGCATCCCTGAGGAGCTTACAATTCAGACCGGACCAAACTGCCGGAGGAGCTGTCCCAGCGCCATGGAACGGTGTGACCCTCCAGATGCAGCCCGCCGTACCATTCGTCCAGGCCTTGAACCTCTACCCGGTCTGCTAACCCGTCAAGTATCCGCTCACCAAGCTCGGTGATGGCAACCCGGCGGCCCCAAAATTCCGCAATCTGCCGGAAATCCGTATTTCCCTCTGCTCCCTCTATAGTCAGCAGAGGCTGCCGGTTATACACCAGAGTGTGCAGATAACGGCCAAAATCAAGATCACCCATGCCGAGCCGGTGCAGCTTGTCGGAAACCAGAGGGAACAGCTCCATCGGTGTAAGCGCGCCATGGCGGACAGCCTGAAGCGTAGTCTCTTCTACGATGCCAAGGCCGTTATGAACCGAAGGAAGCCTTGAGAGATGGGCTTTGAATGCTTCATAGGCAAAGGGCAGCGCAGATGCCGAAAGCTCTCCCCTTCTCTCCTCCAGCAGATCAGCCATCGTTCCAGGATCGGTAGACGCATAGGCTCGCCAAAGATCGCTGCCCAGTTCCATTTCTTTGCGCCCAATGCCCTGCCAGGTTCCAGACAATGTTCCAAGCTGAGCCGGAGTCAGCTGGCCAAGACCGTGAAACAGCTCAATCCCCGGAAATTCACCAATACAGAGCAGGCTCAGCTTCGTACTGCCGAGCTTCTGTCCTTTGAACCAGTGCAGCAGATAAGCAAGCATGCTCTGATCGAACAGATCATGCTCAAACCACAGTACTACTTCATCATAACGTTTGAAATCACGAATCTTCGCCTCCTGTGCCTCACACCCTGCTATATACTCTGTAGAAGGAATGCCTAATGTCTTCTCCAGAACCCCGGCCCGCTGTATCCGTTCACTGGAGCCTGCCGGATTGACGAATATCGGACCCGCGGAATAGATTTCCCGCCAGACCAGCACCTCGCCCTGGACAATTCCCTGCTTCAGCATTTCACCCACACTGTCTCCGTTCACAATATGCAGCATATTTCTGCCTCCTTCATATAGATAGTTGAACATGGAGGCGAGATCGGCAACGGGAAGAGCTCCCTTCAGCTTACGCCGCCCATCATACAGCCGCTTCTTTAGCGCCGAAACCGGAATCCCCAGATAATCCGAGATCTCCTGAAGGGAATAACCATAATAATAAAACAGCTGCATGGGCACCCGCAGCTTCGCAGACAACGCCGCAACCGTTCTCTGCAGCAGCTGTTCCCCTTCTCTGCGCTCGGCAATTTCCGCAACGCCCGGCGACTTTTCCGAGATGTGCAGGGCATCATCAAGAGGCAGCAATATATGTCGTTTACGTCTCAGACTCCGCTGGCACTGCCTTACGACAATCGTCTTGAACCATCCCGGAAACGCAGCCGGCTCCTGCAGCTTTCCTAGATTCAAATAAGCTTCAATATACGCTTCCTGCACAACATCTTCAGTAAGATGTACATCTTTCAGCATGTCGTAAGCTACAGCATAAGCCATACCGCGAAAATGCCGCATTAACTGCCCGAACGCTTCCCAATTCTCTTGTTGTGCCTCTTCAACCCATTGCCGCATCACTTTCGATCCTCTTTTCACATGTTCTTAACTATAGGTGCCATCTACGAGAAGAAAGGTTACAACGATCTTGGTGCGGGGGTTAAAACTACTTTATCACTCACTTAATCTACTAAAAATGAGCATATTCATTAAGACAACCACACACTCCGAATTCAATGCCACACATAAGATGTTGTGTCAAGACGAAGGGGGTGATTTGAAATGGTGAAAACTCTTTTAGATTATAATGCTACTGTAGTAACACCAATTACAGGAGGGATTTCTACATTGATTCCAATCTCTCCTGCGGGCGTGCAGATTGCAGGAGTAGCGGTGTTTATTGATCCCGCAAATCCTGCCCATTTTCCGAACAAGGTGGAATTGAAAGCTACCATTGGTATCGATGTTCCCAATCTAGGTGATTTCCCGAATATTCTGATCCGCATTTGGCGTGCAGGTGTTGAAATTTTCTATGCGCTGGCAGAATATGAAGAAGACTTTAACGATGATGGGATCATCAGCCTGCATATGGTGGATATCAATGTTCCTGCCGGAACACAAAATTATCAGCTGATTGTTGAAAATCAGGATAATAACTCGACTGCATTTGTTGTCGGTCCTGTTGTTTTTAGCGCGATGGCGATCGGCGGCTAATGGAATCCTCAATTTTCTAAATCATATTATACGCTAACCTATCATCAATGATTAGCAAGTTTACAGTTCAGGGCAAAAAGCTTCCTCTTGTGGGAAGCTTTTTGTGCTGAAGCGATACGCTTGTCAAACTTGCTTAGATTTAACACTTTTGAACTCTACCGCCTTTTCTGTGCCTTCCAGTGTTTGAATAGCCTGTGTGAGCTGATGAAGCGAAGCATCCAGTTTATCCAGCTTCTCCCCTACCGTTTCCAGTACATAACGAATCAGAATAAAGCAGAGTGTGACCGGAAAGCCCACATTAGTAATCAAGCTGACAACATCTGCAATTTCCATGAATCTCCCCTCCCTTCCCAAACCGACGTTTTAATTGAAGGGAAACTTTGGGCTTTGTTTTACAACCGATTCCATTAAATTGGAAAACGTGTATAATATATAGGAACACACGTTCCTTTTTTGGTTGTTATTTCCCTCTTAAAAGTTCCCTATATACATAAACGTTAAATAGTAGAAAGGGGAGTGTTGGTGTGCAGCAGAGTGAATATAACCGCTATAAAACCGAAATATACCGTATTGGCTGGAGGCTGCAATATCGGGCAAAGAAGATCAAGCGACAAGAGAACAGCTACGATGACAAGCTTGCCGTCCCTTCATTCACAGAATCTTCAGATAACAAAATCGCTGCGGAACAGCTAATCAGTATGCTGTCCCCATACGAGCGATCCATTTTGCAAAAAATCTATTTGGAAGGTTTGACGGAAGCTGAAGTCGCTCGCCAGCTCAACATCAGTCAACAGGGGGTGCACAAATGGAAAAGGAAGCTGATTCAGCGCCTATCCCAGATCGCGAATTTTTAAATTTGCTGAACGAGGTCAGAAACAAAGACCCCGAAGCCACGCTTCAACTGATTGAGCTGTACAGGCCGGTCATTCTCCGGTTAAGTCAATTTATACATTTGCCGGCGGAAGATGTGACTTCCGAAATTATCGTTGAGTTTCTGGAATTAATCCATAGCGAAAAGCAAGTTTAATACGCTTGGAATACGTTTACTAGATTATTCAACTGCACCATGTTCCTCACGAGCAGATTGCTGCAAGGAAGGCCGTATTACGATTCATTTGGACCCATTCAGACATAAAGTTGCTTTCTCCGTCATGTTACGAGGAACGCAGCTTTATTTTTGTTCTGCGTTATCCTAACTCACCTGCCGAAACAATGGATAGTTATTAAAGACTCTAAACATAATATAGAGGATTCTAATAAGGAGGGAATATAAAAATGTCTGAAAAAAGGTTATCGATTGCAGCCTTAGGTGGCGTTCATGAAATTGGTAAGAACATGTATTTCCTGCAATACGCCGATGACATTCTTGTTATCGATTGCGGCTCTAAATTCCCGGATGAAAGTCTGCTTGGCATTGACCTTATCATTCCAGATGTAACTTATTTATTGAATAATGTTGACAAGTTAAGAGCACTGATTGTGACTCATGGGCATGAGGACCACATCGGAGGGATCCCCTACCTGCTCAAACAATTAAATATCCCCATCTATGCCTCCCGTCTGACACTGGGGTTAATTGAGAACAAGCTTAAGGAACATCGTCTGCTCCGCCAGACCAGCCTGCATTGCATTGATGCCGAGTCGAGCCTCACCTTTGGTTCCATTACGACAACCTTTTTTAGTACCAACCACAGCATTCCTGATTGTCTCGGGGTCGTCTTTGATACTCCTGAAGGAACGGTTGTCCATACGGGCGACTTCAAGTTCGATATGACGCCTGTTAATAAACAATATCCGGACATACATAAAATGGCCGACATCGGCAAAAACGGTGTTAAAATTCTGCTCTCCGAGAGTACGAATGCCGAACGCCCTGGATTCACGCCGTCTGAGCAGCTTGTAGGCGCCCATATGGAAGAAGCTTTTCAAAAAGCGGACCGCAGAATATTTGTCTCCACCTTCGCCTCCAATGTGCACCGTCTGCAGCAAATTGTAGATGCTTCTATCCTTACCGGACGTAAGCTCACCTTACTTGGCCGGAGTATGGTAAATGTGGTCTCCGTATCCCAGGAACTGGGTTATTTGAACATCCCGGACGGGATGCTGTTAGAACCTGCGGAAGCTGCGAAGCTTCCTCCAGAACAGATAGCAGTCCTTTGCACAGGCAGTCAAGGGGAGCCCATGGCAGCATTGTCCCGTTTGGCCAACTCCAGCCATAGGCTGATGGAAATTGGAGCCGGGGATACCGTTCTTCTCGCTGCCAATCCGATCCCGGGCAATGAGCGTAATGTATCCAGAATTGTTGATAATCTGTATATGCTCGGCGCAAGGGTCATCTACGGATCAAAGAGTGAGCTTCATGTATCCGGGCATGGCAGCCAGGAGGAATTAAAGCTGATGCTTACCCTAATGAAGCCTGAATACTTTATTCCGATTCATGGAGAATACCGCATGCTTCATCATCATAGCCTCTTGGCAGAAGCAGTCGGAGTTAAGGAGGACAACATATTTATCTTAAAAAACGGTGAAGTCGTTGAATCACTGGAAGGGGTTGTCCGTCAATCGGGACGGGTTCCCGCCGGGCAAATATTTGTGGATGGCCTGGGAGTCGGCGACATCGGCAATGTGGTCTTGCGGGACCGCCGTCAATTGTCTGCGGATGGTGTGTTAATCACTGTCATTACCCTGAGCCAAACGGATGGCCGGATGCTGAGCGCCCCTGACACGATATCCCGTGGCTTCATTTATGTACGGAATTCAGACAATCTGATGGAAGAGATCAATCAGTTTATCGCAGCAACCCTGGAGAAAATGAGCAAAGGGGATCTGGGCCAATGGAATATTATGAAGCAGACGCTCAAAGATGCCTTGAGCAAATATCTGTACGACAAAACAAAACGCCGTCCGATGATTCTTCCGATCATTATTGAAGTGTAGTTGTGATTACACAGTCATGTGAAAGCTTCAATAGTTCAGGATATTACGAAGGCCCGCGACTCATTTGCGGGCCTTCGTTTTGGTTGTCCTATAAACAGCTTTATAAGAATAAGCTAAACATAAAGGAGGAGGTCCTGATTAATGTATTTATAGGTTATATTTTTCTTGGTTTGTCACTTTCGGCTCCTATCGGCCCGATTAATGCCGCGCAGCTGGACAAGGGGATTCGGGGAGGCTTCTGGCACGCCTGGGTTGTCGGTCTAGGGGCGATCAGCGCAGATATCATTTATATGCTGCTGGTTTATTTTGGCGTTATCCATTTGCTTGAGGCTCCTTTTGTGAAAGCCTTCTTATGGTTATTCGGTTTCTTTGTTCTGGTCTATACTGGTGTGGAGAGCATCAAAAACGCAGGCGTAATCTCCGCAGCCGAGATGAGAGGAAGCGAAACTTCCCTGTCAAAGTCCTATCTGTCCGGGTTTCTGATGTCTTTATTTAATCCGCTCTCCATTCTGTTCTGGCTCGGGATTTACGGGTCCATCCTTGCTAAGGCAGCCAATGAATATCCAATGCAGCAGTTATTAATATACAGTGGAGCTATCGTAACGGGGATTCTTCTTTGGGATGTATCCATGGCCGCAGCCTCCAGCATCTTTCGCAGAGTGATGACCTCACGGGTCTTAAAGGGGGTTTCTGTCTTGTCCGGCCTGTCGCTGGTTGGTTTTGGTATTTATTTTGGCGTACAGGTTGTACAACTGCTGTTCTTCCACTAAAGCCTGCTTTTCCGCAGCCTGATGCCTGTAATGCGAAACTTTGGACTGCTGCCTCGCATGGCTTCGTGTTCATTCGATAATTTATCTTCATGAGCATTGGCACCAGCGGAACTGGCTGCTTGTTTCTTCTGAACCCGCTGGACAATCCAATCAATGAGCGCGATCAGCGAAATAATCAGTAGACTGAGGTAGAAGCCTGGACGGCTGAGTGCATGAAACAGAGTGCCCGCTACCGCTGCCCCGATCAGCAGCAACCCGATCCAGCGTTTTACCCCGCTTAACTTACTTGGCTGTAGCAGCCTGCCTGACGACAACAGGATAAAAACCCAATTGTACAGGATCATTAGCCCCGCAGCTGTCGTGATATATTCATACACTTTCCCCGGCAACCACAGCGCCATCACAATGGCACCAACTAAACCGGCAGCAATCAGACACAAGGCAAAGAATGGATACTTATCCTTCCATTTCTTTGCAAATAGCCGGGGAGCATCCCCTTCCTGCGCAAGTGTAATCATCATCGAAGTTATCGCATAAAGCGAGGCAGTCATTGTGGAGAAACCGGCAATAATCAATACTCCGTTAAACAGATGAGGCACAAAAGCAAGATGATCACTGCTGAGCGCCAGCACAAAGGGACTTTCCTTCGGATTAAAGGCGCTTAAAGGAACCATCGTTACGGCAAGCCCAATAGACAGGACGTATACTGTAGTCAATGCCAGCAGCATCACCTTACCTGCCTTCGGTGCCTCTTCGGGTTTTTGGAGCCGGTTGGACATAATGCCGAGTACCTCAATGCCGCCATAGGCATAGAAAGCAAAAATAAAGGCCGACCATAAGCCTATCCCCCCGGCAGGAAACAATGCAGAATAACTTAGCGGGAGTTTAGGCGTATACTTCCCACCCCCTATCCAGCCTGCCAGAAGAGCAGCCGCAATCACCAGGAACATCAAAATCGCCGCTATTTTGATCACAGCCAGCACATTTTCCACCCGGTCAAATCCCTTATTGCCAAAGAAAACGATGCACAGGCTCACGACGCCAAACCCGGCTGCAAAAATCCACATCGGTACGGCCGGTAACCAGAAGCGTGAGAAAATGGACAAGGCCGTCAGCTGGCTCCCCATAATCAGCAGCTCCGAGAACCAGTATACCCAGCCGCTGCCAAACCCGGCCCAGTTTCCGAACGCTTTTTTGGCATAGGATCGAAAAGAGCCCTGCTCCGGGTGTTCTGCCGTCATTTGAGACAAGGCATCGAAGACTACATAGGTTCCAACAGCTGCAAGGATGTAGGCAAGCAGCACCGCTGGCCCGCCGATGGAGATCGCCAGACCCGAGCCCAAAAAATACCCTGTACCAATGGTGCCTGCAACTCCCAGCAAACTCAGCTGCCACCATTTCAGTTTTTTGTCTTCTTTGGTATTACTGGAAGCTTGGTTCATGAATTTCGTCCTCATCACTTTTGGGAATTAGAGAGTTCTCTCCATTCTCTAGATTCCCCCTATGTGCTGAATTTCATGAACTCCATTTTTTATTCCGCTCAGCCCTTTGGCATAAAGCCAATAACCTCATTGCCTCCTTTATTATTGTGCACTGATGGTATCTACAATAGACATCTCGCGGATGCGTTTTACTGGGCCTCGTACAGCTAAGACAACGGAGAAAAGGACGATTGCTATTATGATGGAAATTTCTGCAAATGGAATACTCCATTGTTCACCCCAGTGAAAGGTTACCAGCCTTGCGTACAGAAACTTATTCAGCATTAACCCGACAACGCTGCCGCAGATACTTCCTGTGATTGCATAGGTTGAAGCCTCAGCAATAATCATTTTTATTAGCTGCCGATTACTTAGACCGATGGCACGAAATGCGCCATATTGTTTCATGCGAGACGAAACGCTCATTGCAAGACTGTTTACGATATTGAATATGGTAATCAAAGCAATCAAAGCCATAAACCCATAGATAAACAATCCAAAGGAGTAATAAGTGCCTATTACGCTGCGATTGCCTGAGCGTTCATCAGAGAAGATAACCTCTGTACCAACTAATTTATGAATTTCATCGATGTCAGCTTCCGTCGCGTTCTTAGACAACTGCAAGTCTATAATCGTATAATCCGTTTGGCCGGTCAGCTGCCGAAAAGCGTTCTCAGAACAGATAATCGTTCCAACATCAGGGGCATTGTTAAAAGGACTGGAAGAAAGTGAGCCCACAATTTTTATATTCGCAGAATGATTTTCTGTGTGTAACGTCACCGTATCTCCAACTTTCACGGTATTCTGCTGTTCAAAAACAATCAGTCCGGTATTGTTCTCGTTTTGAACGGTATCCAAAGAACCCTCCAGCAAATAGTCCTTTGCCCACTCAAATTGGTTCTTTTCATAAGAAATCAGATCAACCTTTTTTTCTTCCCCGTTTACTGTAACTAGCACGTCATAGGCAAACATTCGTCCGTATGCTCGTTTGATCGCCGGATTTTCCTGGAATTTTTCTAACAAGGTGTTGCTGATCGAACCAGTATTGTCAGTGCTGATAATAGATAAATCCGGTGTCCACGGCTTCAACGGTGTAAGTGTATGGTGCATAAAGTCAATCGTGACTGAAAAGGCGAGAAAAAGAATGATACTCAGGGAAAAGGAACCTGCCATCAAAACAAAATTCTTTTTGCTTGCTTTTGCATGATGGAAACCAAGGGCGGTATCAATTTTAATAAATGTAGTATTAGCGGCTTTGCGCACAGGCTGTAAAAAATTTGCATTCCCTGATACAGCTGCTAACGGGGAAACGCTGGATGCTCTTTTTGCTGGGGAACGAGCAGCCAGAAGAACCGTCAGGATGCCTACACAGATACCGGCCACGATACTTGGTAAGCTTATGCCAAAGGCTGGCATCTCGGCAAAATATTCCGGACTGAGAAAACGAAGTAAGGCGCACAAGATCCAAATGACAACGGCTCCTGTTGAAATGCCAAGCGGAATTGCGAATTTACACCAGCCGAGGGCTTCCTTGCGGACGAATCGCATCACCTGCTTTGGTGTCGCACCGATACAGCGCATCATTCCAAAAAATTCTGTACGCTGTGCGACATTGCTGTTGAGACTGCTTGCAATCATCATAATGCCTGCCAGTAAAACTAATAAAAACAAAACAGCAGCGGAGCTATAGATTTGCATCATAAAAGAATTCCCGCTTTGACCAAGTAAGCCCAGCAGTTTCGTGTTTTCCGAAACCTGTTCGTCTGAAAGTCCAAACTGAGACTTCATATCGGCAATCGTATTGCGTATATTGCTATGAGTAGAAAACTGCACACAAAAGACACTGTTATAATCGGCTGGTTTACCATTCGTGACTCCGGGATACAGGGAACGAAACGCCTTGGTAGTCAAGCTAACCGCATAGGAATCTTCTTTCATTGTTTTAGATGCATTTTTTATAAAGCCGGAGATCGTAAATCTATAACTTGCTCCATCAGGCGCATTGACTGAAATGGCATCTCCGATTTGCAATCCAAGCATCGTCTTTGCATTTTCTGTTATCATGGCCTCATTGTCCTTTTGGGGAAATGTTCCATCCTGAATTTCATCCGTTTGCATTTCTGTTACAAAGCTTTCTTCGCTTCCAAAAACGACCACGTTTTTTCCCGATACAGTATAGCCCTGATCTCCCCTGAAGTTGAGGACACCATACCAAGAAGATGCAGTTACTTCCGGCCGTGCAGAAATTAGGTTTGCTTGTTCTTCGTTTATGTTTCGAACCATTACATGCCAATTACCGTCCTCTATACGGGCCTGCATAATTTGGCTGCGTATAAACATATCAGCCATACCGAAAATAGCTGTAACTAAAAACACCGCTAAAACAATGCAGAATACAGACATTCTGTTCTGCCTTTTATGGACTTTGGCTGAGATGGGAACAAGGTCAAGATAACTTTTCATTCTCTTTCCCTCCCAGATCCGTCAGCACACCATCTGAAACACGCAGTACACGGTCTACTGAATTAGTCAGATTATTGTTATGTGTAATCATTAGAATTGTTTGTTGGTAGTGGCGTGATGCCTTAACCAGTAAATCAATCACATCATGACTGTTTTTGCTGTCCAGATTTCCGGTGGGTTCATCAGCAAGAATCAATTTAGGTCTTGTAATCAGCGCCCGCCCAATTGCAACACGCTGCTGCTGTCCGCCGGATAATTGGCTTGGCAAGTGATGACGGCGCTCTTTCAGTCCTAAAACTTCTAAAATCTCATTCACTGCCGATTGCTCCGGCTTGCGGTAATCCAGAAGAATCGGAAACATAATATTTTGCTCCACAGTCAATTCTGCAACAAGCTGAAAAGACTGAAACACAAAGCCGATATTGCGCCGCCTGAAAATGGTGCGCTGTTCCTCTTTCATCAAAAACAAATCTTTGCCATCCATATAGATATTTCCTGAGGTAGGAGTATCCAAGGCTCCGATACAATTTAACAATGTACTTTTACCTGACCCGGATTCACCGACTACAGCCGCAAACTCTCCCTGCTCCAATGTAAAGGAAACATCCTTTAAGGCATTCACCTGATTTTCACCTTTGCCGTAGGTTTTAGATATATGCTGTACTTTTAAAATTTCCATATTTCAAGTACCTCCTTTCCTGAAAAGAATAACAGGCTCACCTTACAATCGGGTGAATAACAGCTTACGATTCCGTAAGGAAAGAAAGGATAAAAGTAGTTCCCTCATGCAAAGTGCTTTGAACAGAGATAATGCCGCCCTGTCCCTCAACAATGGATTTTGTCAGTGACAGCCCTAATCCAACTCCCTGCGTGTCCAAAGATTTTTTACTGCGGTAAAAGCGCTTGAAGATATGATGTAAATCCTCCGGAGGAATCCCCGAACCATTATCGGATATCAATATGCGGAGCATGGCAGGGGTTCGGTTCCAAGAAATATGGATTTCTCCTCCAGAATCCGTATGATCCAAAGCGTTTTTCACGATATTCCCAATCGCTTCGCTCGTCCATTGCTTATCACAAATGATCGTTTCTTCCGAGGATTCGTCTATAATAATTTCTTTTCCCTCACTGGATGCCCGTGTTGTTAATTCACCGATAGCCTGTAAAACCAATTCTGATATACGACAGCTTTCCTTTTCAAAGACAATACTGCCGGCGTCTAAGCGGGTAATTTTCAGCATGGCTTGAATAAGCTGTTGCATACGCTTTAGCGCCAACCCTGTCTTTTCAGAATACTCTATGACAGTTTTAATATGATCGGGTTCATCGGAAATGATTTCGTGATACATGGTAAGAGCGGCAAGTGGTGTTTTCAGCTGATGCGATATATCTGAAATTGTATTTTTCAAAAATTTTTTTGCTTTCTGCCCAGCTTCATTTTTCGACTGTAATGTCGTAGCAAGTTGGTCTAAAGAAGCAAAGAGACGGTAGAGCGTCCCCTCACTCATTTGAGGCATGCGGCAAGAAAAATCCCCCTCAGTAAAGCGGGTAATCACCTTTGCCGCTCGCTGATAAAGCTGCTCCCTTTTCCATAAGAAAATAAATGTCCCACCAAAAAGCAATATAGATAGAAACGCTCCTACAGGCAGCATGAAATACCCTGATATCCGCTGAAACTCAGCAATAAAGGGTAAAAATCTTATAGAGGTATGTTCTGTTATACCAATACTAACAAGCAAAGCCGTTCCCTCTTGGCTACTGACGGTATTTGTAACTGCCTTGGCAATCACACCTTTCGAAATGCCCTGTTCTAAAAGAGAAGTTACAATAGCTTTATCATGTGATAAGAATAAATTCTGTATGGCCTTTTCCTGTACTGCGTTTAATCCCATGCTGGAAAGAAAAATCAGCAAAGAAAAAGAAAAAAGAAAGATAATATAATATTTTATTTGGTTGTCACGAAAAAGGTTCATACAGATACCTCGTTCCATTGATAGCCGAATCCACGAATCGTTATTAAATGCTCAGGGTGAGATGGATCAACCTCAATTTTTTCACGAAGCCGCCGTACATAAACGGAAAGCGTATTATCGTCCACAAAGTCCCCTGAACTGTCCCATAGCTCATTCAAAATATTGTTGCGAGTTGTTACCCTGTTAGCATTTCTTATTAACAAGCATATCAGACGGTATTCTACACTTGTTAAATCCAGAGTTCTTCCTTTCAACTGAACACGGCTTCCCAAAAAATCGATTGAAACATCGCCACACTCGATAACAGCATGATTATTTTGGTTTAATACGCTGGTTCGACGCAATAATGCCCGAATTCGGGAACATAATTCACCTAGCTTAAACGGCTTTGTTACATAATCATCCCCGCCACTGTCCAGACCCCGAATGACATTCACTTCTTCATCAGAGGCGGTTAGAAATATAATAGGAATCTGATTTCCTTGTTTCCGCACTTTTTCACAAATTTCAAAGCCTGTTCCGTCAGGCAAAGTTACATCAAAAATCAATAAATCATATGTATTGATCTTGGGCAGGAGGCTTATAGTTTCTTTTTTGGTACGGACGATATCAACTTCAAAGCCGTTACGTTTTAAAGAGTACTTCAATCCATCCACTAAGCTAATATCATCTTCTAAAAGTAAAATTTTGTTATTCATTACTCCTCCTCTTACCGTCATAACTGAGATCGAACTTTTGCTACTCCTCCGGTGATTCTTCCCGATCAGTTTATTTAGTGTTGGAATTAAATAGGAGTTGAAAAACGCGCGAGAAACAGGCATGGCGACAGTTGTGGAAATGTTTGTCTTTCACAAACTCTACAACACTTTCTGCGGAGGCGCTAGTTTTATTGAGTGAATAAATCTTATTAGGAAAGGGGTAGCAGCTTATGGAAAACATGAAGGCGGTTCATGCCGGACATGTCTGTCCTCTGAATTCGAATGTATGGCTATTTGCAGTTTTTAATCGCACCTAAATACCCACAGCCGCCATCCCAGCGAGTACCTTTTCCCCTCTCGCCTCCATATCCCTGCCGCTGAACTTTTGTAGCGGCAGTTCGGAAACGATATTCCCATCCTTCGTAAACAGAACCCTGTCAGCCCTGACCGCGACTTTCGCGTCGTGGGTCACAAGCAATATGGCTGTGCCCTCTTTGTTGATGTCCACCAGCAGCCCCATGATTTCCTCCGCCGACTTTGAGTTGATCGCGCCGGTCGGCTCGTCGGCAAAGAGAATCTCCGGTGCATTCATCAAGGCGCGGCAGATACCGGCCCGCTGGAGCTGGCCGCCCGAAACCTCCGTGGTATCCCTGCTTTCAAGCCCGGCAATCCCTGTTTTCTTCATCAGGGCTTTCGCCTTTTGCGTGAGTTTCGCTATATCCTTTTTGCCCTCATGCGCGGCGGGGAGGATGATATTATCCAAAAGATTCAAGTTTTTCAGCATAGTGGGCTGCTGAAAGACAAAGCCCATTTTTGTCCGGCGAACATCCGCAAGCGCGTTTTCGCGGAGTTTAGATAGTTCGGTATCGCCAAATTTCACCGCCCCTCCTGTAATCTCGTCCATGCCACTGAGCGCGAACAGCAGTGTGGATTTCCCCGAACCCGACGGCCCCATCACGGCAACAAACTCGCCTTTTGCTATTTCCACGTTTACTCCGTTCAGCACCTTTACCTGCTCCTTTCCCTTGCCAAAGGTTTTCACGATGTTTTTCCCTGTAATGATGTTATTCATAGTGTTAAGCCTCCTTAATATGTTCGGAAATTTTTAATGCCTGGATGCCGGAAACGCCCAGCATGGTGGCGGCGACAACGCAACCCGTAATCAGCAGAGGCGAAACGAGGTAGACAAACCACGGGTTTACCGCAAAATGGAAGGTTGTTGCACCAAAGGAAGAAACGATTGCTACGCCGACAAGCTCTCCCAGCGTGTTCGCCAGAATCGTGCCGATGATTACGGCAAGTAGAAGCACAGTGATGGAGCGCGTAAGATACTGCCCGCGAATATCCGCACCGGTGAAGCCCATTGATTTCAGTATGGCGATAGGATAACGGTCTTTCGCCACCAGCATTTTCATAAACAGCACCGTGACCAGTAGTGTGAGCAGGACGGTTGCCCCGATAGCGACAGCGGAAGCCATTTTGATGGCGTCCCGTATAGAGCCGAGCATCTGCCCAATGCTTTCGTCGATACCGGTAACCTTGGCGAAAGGGAACTGTTCCCTGTACTGTGAAATTGCCGCCTTTACACTCTGGCGGTCACGGAACGTGACCGCCAGACCGACGCTCAAAACATCTCCGTTATTTGCCTCAAAACTGGCTTGCGCCGTTCGGCCACCGTTGGTGACATCAGAGTAAATCCCACAGACTGTCAGGTGCTTTTCCGCGCCGTCAACGATTAAAATGATTTCATCCCCAACTGTTTTTTCAAGGTCTTTGGCATTGAGGACGGAGAGAGCGAGTTCCGATTCCGATTGCGGCGCACGGCCCTTGGAGTAGGTGATAGGAAAGGCGGAATAGTCACCAAATGCCACCCGCAGCTTCTCCATCGTTCCGTCGTCCGCTTTCCGGTCTAACATCATGCCGGTGAACAAAGCATACTTTTCAACATTCTTATCCTCCGCCAGCACATCAGCAACTTCCGCCGCCTTTCCCAGAACGTCCTCCACCTGTGTCCGCATCACCCCGATATTAACGTCGGAAATTCCCATGCCCATGTAGGTGATGAAGTTTTCCGCAGAAATGGTGCTGCTGATATTTTGCGGCACAATCATAATGAATGAGGAAATGACCAGCACCATCAGCATGGTGAGATACAGCTTTTTCCGGGAAAGAACATCCTTGATTCCAAGAAAGATATTCCGGGAAAAGAGCCTGTTATTACTCAGCCGGAAATTTCTGGCCGATCTCGATTTTTCCTGCGACGCGCCGAACCGCACCGCCTGCGCCGCAGATATTTTACGGAAGCGCCGCAACATGCCGTTCACATACAGCATGACAACCCCGCAGATTACCGTCGCCCCCAAAAGTCCGCAGAGCAAGCCGGGTAACGGGCTGCCGCTTTCGCCCATGTACAGGCGGATGTTTTGCATGAAAGGCGTTTGGAGCGGCAGGGAGGCCAGAAAGCCCAGCGCGCAGGCCGCCCCCGCGATAGCGCCGTATTTCGCAAGGTAGAGCTTTTTAATCTGCGATACCCGCATCCCAACGGCCTTCAGTACGCCTATTTCCTTATAATCCTCTTCGATTTTAGCCAGTAGCGTAAAGCGGATGCACAAAAACGCCACGATGATGACAAGGACGCCTATCAACACCAGCACGGCAATCATGATGCCGTCCGTAATGCCGTTTATCATCTTCACTTGAGTGTAAGTGATAGCGGGCGGACCGTTTGCCGGAAGCCCCGCATCGAGATAGGTTGCCTCGAAAGCCGGGAAGGAAACGTCCTCTGCCAGCCGGAACTCAATAAGGTTTTCTAACTGTCCGAACTCACGGACTCTTTCAAAATCCGCTTGGCTCACAAGGAACCGCTTGGAGCTTACCATCGCCGCGTTCATGATAGAATCCCGTAAAAACCCCGCGACGGTAAAGGAAATGCCGTGGATTGTCACCGTATCGCCAAGTGCCGCGTTTCCTTCCTGCATGTAATAGATGGGGACATAGATTTCGCCGTCGGCGGGATGGATGACTTCGCCGTTTAAGTTAAGCAGGAAGTCGAATTTCTCGCCCTGCACTGAAAGGCCGTTGTCCTGTATGCTTCCGGCAAGGGAATCGTCCCCGATGATAATGTCCGCGCCCTCGATGTTGAGGAACTCCAACACCTGATAATCCTCTACGTTGTCATTAGCATCCGCGAAGCTCCGTAACTGTTCCAAATCTACGTCGCCTGTGTGCATCTGCATGAAATGAGGCGACTTTGCCGAAAGAAGCATATTGTCGATACCGCCGAACAGGTTTACTGTCAGCGATGCGGCCAAAGCGGTCAGCATGGCGGCAACGAGGATAAACGCCGTAATCGTCGCGGTAACCAGCTTACTTTTGCGTATATCGTTTTTGATAATTTTTTGATACATATTTATCCCTCCGTCTTTCTGTGTCCTGAAACTTTTGGAAATCTCAGGACAAACATCTTTGTATAAGGAGAGGGTGCGTCCAATACGAAAACCTCGCCGGAATGCTGTTCTATCACCTTTTTCACAATGGCAAGCCCAAGTCCTGTTCCACTGCTGTTACTTCTTGAATCACTGCCGGAAACAAAAGGCTCGAACAGATTCCCGGCGATGGCCTCCGGGATAGCCGCTCCGTTATCGGCAATTTGTAACTCAATACAGCCGGGTTCATCCGTCAGCCCCACGGACAATAGGCTGCCCACCGGGTTATGGCGGATTGCGTTTGTCAGCAGATTGCCAATAGCGCGGTTGGTTTCCAACGAATCCGCCATGTAAAATACTGGCTTGTCTGGCAACCGCAGCTCCAATTTCATTTGCCTGCTTTCGATTTCACCAAACAAAGTGGCGCAAGATACGCGAAGCAGCTCTACAAGGTCAACCTTCGCAAAATTCATCCGGTATTGCGGCGTACCCAGCTTGGAATAGGAAAGCAACTGGTCAATCAATTGGTTCATCTGCCCGGATTTCGCTTTAATCGCCAGATGGTATTCCCGCTGTTTGTCCGGCTCCTCCACCATACCGCTTGCCAAGGCTTGCGCGTATCCGGAAATCGTTGTCATGGGGGTTTTCAAGTCATGGGCAATGTGCGAGAAAAGCCGCATCCTCTCATTTTCCATTGTCATTCGCTTTTCTTCGGAGTCTTTCAGCTTTCGTGCCATAAAATTGAAAGCATCCCGCATTTCCCCAAATTCCGTTTCTGTTTCAAAGTCCAGCGTAGTGTCTAAATGACCGGCCGTAACCTCCTTGAAACCTTCTTCCATTTTCTGTACAGGCTCCATGATTTTCCTGTTGATTCCGCGCCCAAAAAGGACAATCCCAATAAAATATATCGCAACTGTGATAAGATTCCAGATAACTGAAAGCGTGATTTGAAGGGTTTCCGTCCCCTCGGCCAGAGGGGACGACGCCAGTTCCGAGAAGTTCATCCCGTTATTCAATGTAAACAGACTGAATAAAAACTCCAATACCAGAAGCGTCAGTGCAATTCCGATGGTATAGCCTATGAATCTGCGCATGATGACACTTTTGAAACTACGCTTTTTCTTCATGTACGCACCTCCAGACGATACCCTAATCCCCGGACGGTTCCGATGGATACCGCACCGTCACCAGGAAGTTTGCCGCGCAGCTTGCTGATGGCGACCATCACCGTATTGTCGTCCACGATGGCTGCCTCCTGCCATGCAGCTTCATAAATCTGCTGTTTGGTGTATACGCGTCCGGGACTTTGCATAAATAGCTTCATCATGTTAAATTCCGTGGCGGTAAGAGGGATTGTCCCGCTGCCAAAGCTAAGTGTGCAAGCGGAAACATCCATACACAGTTCGCCTGCCGTCAGTAAAGCCGCTTCGGAATCCGCCGCACCTCCGTCATAGCGTCGTAATTGAGCTTTGATTCGGGCTGTGACCTCCAAAGGGTCAAAAGGCTTTGTAACATAATCGTCCGCACCAAGGTCAAGCCCCAATATTTTCTCATGATTTTCCGTTTTAGCGCTCACGATAATAATGGGAAGATTGCTGCGTTCTCTCAAACCTTTGATAAGCTGATAACCGTCAAGCTCCGGCATCATAATGTCGATGACAGCCAAATCAATCCGTGCGGACGCAGCCTGTTTAAGCGCCTCCAATCCATTTTCAGCCTGTATCACGGAATAGCCGTCCTTTTCTATATACAACCGCAGAAGCTCACGAATTTCCTTCTCGTCATCTACAATCAGAATAGTTTTGTTCATGGTTTCACCTCTCTTCTTGCTCATCATACCTTCGAGCCGTAAGTTCATTATAGTTGTCCTACCTTTCAGTTAAACATGGTTAACCTTAACATTACCTTAACATTGCTCCTGCAATCCGGCTGTCAATGCTGAGCATTGTGCCGGGAACGAAAATACAGCAACTTTGCGGGGCGAGGCATTGGAGCATAAGTTCCTGCGCATCTACTACGCCGTGTTATGGAACACCTGAATAAGCTGGACTCAGAAGCATAACCACATTTTATTTTGAATAATTCACACGGCGGCGCAAAAAAATCGCCCTTTTAGTAAAATGGAGGTACCACCCAACCATCTCAAAAAGGAGCGATTTCTTTGTACATTCAATATACCATGGATCAACTTTGCTTACCAATGGACTTAGAAGAAGACGATCCCCCTTAAAGTATATAGGGAAACCTTAGAGAGTGGATATGAAGTTCGGCAGCCAATGACCAAAAACAAAGAGCAGCGACTCTCCAGTACCGGGAGAAGCGCGGCTCTGTTGTTTTTTTACGGTCATTTTTAACCACAGAACTGTCCCATTCGCCGGAAACTCCACTTATGGGACAGCCCCAAAACATATAAATTCTTATCTTTTTAAAAAAGCCGCCTCTCCCGAGGCGGCTCCTGCTTCTTGCTCATACACCCTTGATTTCACCCGTCACATTCACTGCTCATACTTATCCTTGCTTCACTGCGCAATCTGCTCGCGGATGTTCGCGAGGATTTTCTTCTCCAGCCTCGACACCTGGACCTGCGAGATGCCAAGGCGGCTGGCGACTTCGGATTGCGTCTGGTCGCGGTAGTAGCGCAGATAGACGATCAGGCGCTCGCGTTCGGTCAAGGCCCCAATGGCCTCGTTCAGCGCAAGCTTGTCGAACCATCGCTCCTGCGTTTCATCAGCGATCTGGTCGATCAGGGTGATCGGGTCGCCGTCGTTCTCGAAGACGGTCTCGTGGATCGAGGTCGGCGGCTTGTTGGCCTCCTGGGCGAAGACGATTTCTTCAGGCGTCACGCCCAGCGCCTCCGCGACCTCGCCGATGGTCGGCAGGCGGTCCAATGTCTTGGACATTTCATCCTTCATCTTGCGTACCTTATTGGCCATTTCCTTCAGCGAACGGCTGACCTTCAGGGTGCCGTCGTCGCGCAGGAAACGCTGAATCTCGCCGATGATCATCGGCACCGCGTAGGTGGAGAACTTGACCTCATAGCTGAGGTCGAATTTATCTACGGACTTCAGCAGTCCGATACAGCCAATCTGGAACAAATCATCAGGCTCATACCCGCGGTTCATAAACCGCTGCACCACCGACCAGACGAGGCGGATGTTGCAGCTTACAAGCGTGTCGCGGGCCAGATTATCTCCAGCCTGACTGAGCGCGATAAGACGTTTGACCTCCGCATCGTCCAAATAGGTCGGCGGAGCTTTTTTTGACTCTGCATCCATGGCTCCAACCCCTAATTGTATAAAGCTTTTTTCGAGACGATGGTTTTCTTCATTGCGATGGAAGTACCGCGCCCCGGTTCACTTGTAACTTCGAACTCGTCCATGAAATTCTCCATAATCGTAAAACCCATACCCGACCGCTCCAGCTCCGGCTTGGAGGTGTACAGCGGCTGCTGCGCCAGCTCCAAATCCTCAATCCCGCGTCCCTGATCCTCTATGGTCAGACGCACGGTTTCGTTCTCAATCGATGCGGAGATGCTGACAATCCCTTCTGGGTCACTGTCATATCCGTGAATAATGCAGTTTGTCACTGCCTCTGAAACGACCGTCTTCAGATCATTCAGCTCTTCCATTGTGGGATCAAGCCGGGAGACAAAGGCTGCCACCACTACACGCGCGAACGATTCGTTCTCCGACAGGGCAGCAAACTGCACACTCATGAAGTTACCAGCTTCACTCTTTGTCATAACGCAACCTCCAAATCCGAGAGTGCAGCGCTCTCGTCGTCATATAGGGACATGATTTTGAACAGGCCCGACATTTCCAGCAGCCGCTTCACAGGTGCGGTGGCATCGCAGACTGCCATTTTGCCGCCTTTGCTGCGAATCAGCTTGTACCTCCCGAGAATGACTCCTAAGCCCGAGCTGTCCATAAACTGCAGGTCCTTCAGGCTGAGGATCATATGCTCGACCTGGCCGCGCATAATCGCTTCATCCATTTCCATACGTACATAATCGGCTGCGTGATGGTCCAGCTCTCCAAATAAACGGACAATCAGCACACCCCGGTGATGCTCCATCTCCACATGAGAATTCATGCCTGCCACTCTCCTCTTCGTTGCTTTCAAAACCGCCCTGAAACTAAATGTTTTCCCCTTCAAGGACAAGGTTTTCTACATGGCAATTGAGGATTCCTGCCCCACGACAAAACTAGAAGAAAACCCCTATGAATCTACAGGAGACTCATGAGCAATCTACAAAATACCAGAAATTAATCAATCGTGAACAGCGAACCCGTCGTCCGCTTGAACAGCTTCCACCAGCCCGCCTTCGCCACATCTTCGCCTGCCTTGAGCTCGTATTCCTTAATTACATTCGTCCCTTGATAAACTACCAGCTTACCTATGATCTGATCTGCAGCTACAGGAGCTTTGAGGTTTGCCGGTAGTACCAGCTCATGGCGGATGCCTTCCTGGGTGATGCCTTTCTTCAGCAGGACACTGTAGGTTTCCTCTGCGGTCAGCGGCAGCTCTGTTTTCACACCCTTCTCAATCTTTAGGGTACCGATAGCGTCGCCTTTTTTGTGAATGGTGTGCATTTTATATTGGGAAAAGAGATAATCGAACATCCCCGACACTTCACTGTTGCGCGTTTTGGTGTTCGGTTCGCCCAGCACGACCGCAACAGCACGCAGTCCGTCTCTGGCCGCAGTCGCAGACAGGCAGAACTTGGCTTCGGAGGTATAACCCGTTTTCAATCCGTCGGCTCCTGTATAGAAACGGACCAGCTTGTTCGTATTCACCAGCCAGAACGGCTTGGCCGAATCCTTGCGCAGATAATCCTGGTAGGAGCCGGTATATTTGATGATCCGCTCATGCTTCAGCAGCTCCCGGCTGATTACGGCAATGTCATGCGCCGAAGAATAATGATTCTGCGCCGGCAGACCGTTGCAGTTGGCGAAATGGGTGTCCTTCAGGCCCAGCGCTTCAGCTTTGCTGTTCATCAGATCCACAAATGCACTCTCCGAACCGGCGATTTTCTCCGCCATTGCCACCGAAGCGTCATTGCCTGAGGCCATAGCGATGCCTTTGAGCATCTCATCCACCGTCATTTCTTCACCGGGCTCCAGAAAAATCTGCGAACCGCCCATGGATGCCGCGTATTCACTGGTCCGTACCTTATCGGTCAATTGCAGTTTTCCTTCGTCAAGTGCCTCAACGGTGAGCAGCATAGTCATAATTTTCGTAATGCTTGCCGGAGGCAGCTTATCATGGCTGTTCTTCTCATAGATTACCGTGCCGGTGCCCGCATCCATCAGGATGGCGGAACGTGCACCCGGCGCAAGGTCAACAGCGGCGGCATTACTGCCGGTACCGGTACCTTTGGCTTTCTCCTCCGCATACGCCCCCGAGGACGCTCCCAGAACCGATACAGCAATACACAGCACTAACATAATATAACGCATTCTTCTCACAATGGTTCCCCTCCTGAACATTAACCTTCAATTCATAGGTACTGTGTTCCAGTTTGGTCAGAAAGGGTGAAAATTATTCCATTTATCCGCAAAAATGCTCTATAAAATAAAGGCCACCCGCTCCCGGATGGCCTCGCTATCTTGCTCTATGCGGTTAATACAAGTGGCAGGAAACCTGGTGCCCTGATTCCAGCTCGCGCAGCACCGGTTCTTCGGTCCGGCATCTGTCCATTGCATGCGGACAGCGGGGATGGAAGGCACAGCCGCTTGGCGGAGTTTCCGGGTTCGGCACATCGCCGCTCAGGACAATCCGCTGCTTCTTCAGCGCCGGATTTGGCACCGGCACTGCGGACATCAGCGCTTGTGTATACGGATGGAGCGGCTTCGCGAATAATGCCTTTGTAGGCGCAAGCTCAACGATCCGCCCCAGGTACATGACAGCCACACGGTCACTGATAAACTTCACTACCGACAGGTCATGGGAGATGAACATATAGGTCAGGCCAAACTGCTCCTGCAAATCCTGCATCAGATTCAGCACCTGGGCCTGGATCGATACATCCAATGCAGATACCGGCTCGTCGCAGACGATGAACTTGGGGTTCAGTGCCAGCGCACGGGCGATTCCGATCCGCTGCCGCTGGCCTCCGGAGAATTCATGCGGAAAACGGTGCGCCTGATAAGGGGAGAGTCCGACAACCTCCATCAAGTGTTCGACCCGGCTCTTCAGTTCATTTCCTGCTGCCTGTTCATGCGTGCGCATAGGCTCCTCCAGGATGCGCTGCACGGTCCAGCGCGGATCCAGCGAAGCATACGGGTCCTGGAACACCATCTGCATATCGGTGCGGAAGCGGCGCAGCTGCTCGGTACCCAGGCTGCGCACATCTGTGCCGTTGAAGAGGATCTCGCCCTCACTTGGTTCGATCAGGCGCAGGATAGCCCGCCCTGTAGTAGACTTGCCGCAGCCGGACTCTCCCACAACGGCTAAGGTCTCTCCTTGTTCTACCGATAACGTAATGCCGTCAACGGCTTTCACGGCACCTACTTGCCTGGAGAAGAACCCTTTGCGGATCGGATAATGTTTCTTAAGATTGCGGACTTCCAGAATTGTACTCATGATATTCCCTCCTGCTGCAGCAGACATCGGCAAGTGTGTCCCGGCTGAATCTCAAGCAGCTCCGGGCGTTCTTCCCAACAGCGCTGAACCACCATCGGGCAACGGGGAGCGAACCGGCAGCCGGGCGGCAGGTTGGCCGGGTTCGGCACCTGCCCCGGAATCGAGCTCAGGCGGTCATTGTCTCCCGCGAGCTGAGGCAGCGATGCCAGCAGCCCTTGGGTATACGGATGCAGCGGATTGTTATAGAGCGTCGCCACATCTGTTTCTTCCACAATCTGTCCTGCATACATAATGACCACTCTGTCGCACATCTCTGCAACCACCCCAAGATCATGGGTAATCATCAGAATGGACATGCCCTCGTTCTTCTGCAAATCGCGCATAAGATCGAGAATTTGGGCCTGGATCGTGACGTCCAGTGCCGTGGTCGGCTCATCTGCAATCAGCAGCTGAGGGTTACAGACCATCGCCATGGCGATCATCACGCGCTGGCGCATACCGCCGGAGAGCTGGTGGGCATACTGCTCGGCAATTTTCTCCGGACGGGGAATGCCGACCTTTCGCAGCATCTCAACCGCACGCTCATTCGCTTCCTTCTTGCCCAGCTTCAGGTGAAAGCGGGCAGACTCGGAAATCTGCCGCCCGATCTTGAATACCGGATTGAGCGAGGTCATCGGCTCCTGAAAAATCATCGCAATCCGGTTGCCCCGGATATTGCGCACTTCCTTCGCTGGCATTTCCAACATATTCTTGCCTTCAAAACGGATTTGCCCGGCGGCGATCCGGCTGATCCGCTTGGGCAGGAGCTGCATAATCGACAGCGAGGTTATGCTTTTGCCGCAGCCGGATTCACCGACAATGCCCAGCGTCTCGCCTTTGCGCACTGACAGACTGATGCCGTCCACAGCGCGGACTGTGCCCGCAGCGCTTACGAATTCGGTGCATAAACCCGATACTTCCAGCAGTTCTGTCATCGTTACCCCTCCGTTACGTTTATCTTTGCGTGTCTTCTTCCACACCCAGGTATTTAAGCGCAGTCAAGGCATAAACCTTGGCGCATTGAATGATCTGCCAGACTGGTGCTTTTTCATTGAAATTATGAATGGTGGACAGCTCGGCCGGGCCGTATTGCAGCACCGGAATGTTATGAGTGCGGAAATGGCGCGCATCGCTGGATGCCCATTGAAGCACACCGTAAGCCTCTTCTCCGCTCACTTCGCAAATGCTCTCTACAAGATCGCTGACGACAGGCTCCTCCGGGGAGGTCCAATTCGCATTCCCCTGGAAGCCGAAGCCCTTGACCTCTGACTCGATTCCCGCCTCAAGCAGTAAGGAACGGGCCCGGTCAAGCACATCGCGGTAATCAACGCCGAACGGCACCCGCGAATCCACCTGAATGGTGCAGCGGTCGGCAACCACATTGACCTTCGTACCACCCTGAATGGTTCCGATATTCACGGTAACATGGTCGAACACCTGGTAGGCGACCGTACCGTACTCTTCACGCTGCTTCACATAATCCTGGGAGATGCGGATAATTTCTTTGACCTCCTCCGGAATATCCGGCTTGATATCCCATAGGCGCTGCAAGGCATCAATGCCTTTGGCCGCTTTGACGATTGCACTTTCACCAACCACCGGAGACAGGCTGCCGTGTCCCGGCGTACCTTCTACTGTGAATTCAAACCAGCAGCTGCCCTTCTGGCCGATCGTCGGATTCAGCGGGCCGGAGGGCTCAGCGATAACTGCTGCTGTCCCGGAAATTAGCCCGCGCTCCAGCACCCAGGGCACGCCCAGGTGGCCGCCCGTTTCTTCATCCGGCACGATAAGCAGGGACAGATCGCCTTTGAGCGGCACGCCCAGCTTCGACAGCAGGGCCACGGCATAGATCAGTCCGGCAAGCCCCGCCTTCATATCGGATGCGCCTCTGCCGAGCATGTATCCGTCGACAATATCCCCGCAGAAGGGATCAAAATCCCAGCGGGACAGATCACCAGCCGGAACCACATCGGTATGTCCGCAGAAAATCAACTTTTTATCGGAAGGCTGTTCAGCTGCTGTTGTCAATGTGGATACGAGATTCAGCATCTTTTCAGTGGCCGGATAAATGCTCGTGCTCACTCCCGCCTGCTTCAGATAATCGATAATAAAGGCGCTGATCTCACGCGAATCACCCGGGGGATTCTCCGATGGATAGCGGATCAACTGCGAGCACAGCTCCAGCAGCTGATCCTGCCCTTCATCAATTGCATTCAGCACCTTGCTTGTCCAGTCTGTCATTGGTAATGGCCTCCCTATAGCTCCCATGAATTTGTGAAAAAAGAGGGACCGCAGCCTCATGGCCCGTCCGCTCTTTGTAAGTCGAATTTTATTCCTGCACCGACAATGGATAGAATCGGATGACCTCATCCGGGTAGAACGCATAGCCGCTGATCTTGTTGCTCATGCCAACGATGCGGTTGTATTCGTAGAGGTACGCCCATGGCGCTTCTGTTGTAATAATTTCCTGTGCCTGCTGGTACAGCTCACTGCGTTTGGCTTGATCGGTCTCCGTATTGGCTTGTTCCCACAGCTTGTCTACTTCGGCATTCTGATAGTTGTTGTAGTTGGAGGAACCTTTGCCATACATCAGGAAACCAAGATGATAGCCGGGATCATTGACAAAAGAAGTCCATTTGGAAATATAAGCGGTCAGGTTCTTTGTTTTCTGCTGTTCCAGGAACTGGGCGCGTGCCAGCTTGTTGATGTTCATAGTGACGCCGATTTTGGCAAGCTCAGCCTGAATCAGTACGGCATCATCTTCCCAGTCGTCAAAGCCGGAGCCCAGGGTGAAGTCAAATTTAAACCCGTTCTCATAACCGGCTTCCTTCAGCAATTCCTTGGCTTTGTCCAGGTTATGCTCGTAGACGTAACCTGCATCGGTGAAGCCCGGAGTATTGCTGGCCACGGCGCTCTTCATCTGATTCGCCTGGCCGTACATGACACCGCTCAGCAGTTCATCATAAGGAATGGCATAATTGATCGCCTGGCGGACCTTCTCGTTGTCAAAAGGCTTCACTTTACTGTTCATCGCAAAGTAGAGAATCCGGTTGCTCGCGTTGGAGGCTACGGTCAGGTCAGTGTTGCTCTTCAGGGAGGATACATCCTTAGGCGGAATCTCAATCGCCATGTCTACATCACCTTTATCCAGCAGCAGCACCCGGTTGGAGGCCTCCTTGGTGAACTTCAGGGTCACCTTACCAAGTTTCGCAGCTCCCTGCCAGTAGTCCTCGTTAGGTGTGAACACTGCTTCCGTAGCCGGGTCCCATTTCTCCAGCTTGAACGGGCCGGAGCCGGCAGCATGGGTCTTGAGGTAATCGGCACCTTGCGCTTCCACCGTCTTCTGATCGACGACGGAGAAGGTGTACATGGCCAGTATTTGCAGGAAATTATGATTGGCATTAGTCAGGGTAATTTCAACTGTAGAATCATCTACGGCGGTTACGGTTTTGATCGCAGCCATCCCATAGAGAAAACTGCCGGAACTGGACTTGGCAACACGGTCAAAGGAATACACAACCGATGCTGCATCCACAGGATTGCCGCTCTGGAATTTCACTCCGGGCGTCAGTTTGAAGGTATAGACAGTATTGTCGCTCGAAGCCTCCCAGCTCTCGGCAAGCATGGGCTGAATATCTTCAGTGTTGGCGATATTCGCGCCATTTTCGGTCTTAATTCCGTAGGTAACCAGCTGATCGTATGCGGCAAGTACCAGTGTATCGGAGGTCAGGTCATTCGCTTCTGCCGGGTCCAGTGTTGTGCCGCCCTCGGAATAAGCTACGGTCAGGAATGGTTTGGCAGCCGCCGTCTCTCCTGTAGTTCCCGATGTCGCTGGTGAGGCAGCCGGTGTTTGCGGATTGGCGCTGGTTGCGCAACCAGCCAGCATAATTGAAAAAGCGATGAATGTGGACAGCAGCTTGACTCTTTTCATCAGTAATTCCTCCCTTTTCTATATCCTGCCTGCTAAAAAAACATATTGCTGCTTGTGATCATGCTCCGTGAGGGGCTGGATCTGCTTCCGAGGGTCTCGCCTGTCTGCAGCAGCCCTTCCGGCAGACTCTAATCTATATTTATCGGGCAACCTGCGGATGTGCAGCGGGACTTCCCTGCCTGCGCTCAGCTCTATTTGCCCGACCGCAACCGTGGATCAAGAACATCTCGTAAACCGTCGCCGAGCAGATTAAAGCCCAGAATCGAAGTGGCGATGGACAATCCCGGAAAAGTGACCAACCACCATTGACCGGAAATGATGTATTCCCTGCCCTCTGAGATCATCGCCCCCCACTCGGCAATCGGGGGTTTGACTCCAAGGCCGAGAAAGCTGAGACTGGATGCCGTCAGGATGGCGAAGCCCATTCCGAGGGTAGCCTGTACCATCAGCGGGGCCAGTGCATTGGGCAGAATGTGACGGTATAGGATCACCGAATTTTTTACACCGATCGCCCGGCTGGCTTCAACATACTCCTTCTCGCGGAGAGAGACGGTCTGGCCGAACATCAGCCGCGCGAACTCCGGAATACCGACGATTCCTACAGCGATCATTGCACTGGTTAAGCCTGCCCCGATGGAAGCGGCAATTGCCATGGACAGCACCAGTGAAGGGAAGGATAACAGGACATCCATCAAGCGCATAATGACCGTTCCGGTCTTTCCGCCGTAGTAGGCAGCAATTCCGCCCAGTGGTACGCCGATAAGAAAAGAAATCGCCACGGCAATCAGACCGGTCCAGATACTGATCCTTGCTCCGTACAGCACCCGGCTGAGAATATCCCGGCCGAAGTTGTCCGTTCCGAACCAGTGGCTTCCTGAAGGAGCCTGCAGTTTATTCGCCATATCAGTAATGTAAGGATCATGCGGAGCAATCCAGGGTGCAATGATGGCAATCACCGTCCAGATCAGAATAAAGATGAGGCCGATGGCAGCCAGACGGTTATGCAGAAGCAGCGTCAGTAATGTTTTGGGTTTCGGTGCAGCGGCGGGTTTGGCAGGGCTGCCCTGTGCTGAATGTGCTGCAGTGCTCAACAGAAATCTCCTCCTCTCCAAAAAGCTGTTTATTCATAGCGGATACGCGGATCAATCAGACCGTATATCAGATCTACCGCCAGGTTAATGCCGCAATAGAGAATCGCACTTACTAGGGTAAACGCCTGAATCGGCGCATAATCCGCGGCCAGAATGGAATCTGTGACATACCCGCCGATGCCCGGCCAGGAGAAGATCGTCTCGGTGATGACCGCACCGCCCATCAGATAGCCAAACTGCAGGCCGAGCACGGTAAGTGTAGGAATGAGGGCATTCACAAGTGCATGCTTATAAATTACGGCGGACTCCCGCAGCCCTTTGGCCCGGGCGGTGCGCACGAAGTCCTGATCGACTACCTCCAGCATGCTCGAACGGGTCATGCGGGCCACAATAGCCATGGTGCCTGTGCTCAGGCAGATTGCCGGAAGCAGCAGGTGGGCCAGACTGCTTTTCAAAGCGGCGGTATCACCCGACAGAAGGCTGTCCAGCACGTACAAACCCGTAATGTGGACCGGCGGATTCAGATCACCGCTGATTCGCCCCATCGGTGCCGGAGCCCAGCCAAGGATCGAATAAAAAATATAAATGAACATCAGACCAAGCCAGAAGATCGGCACGCAGGCGCCTATCAGCGAGAATACACGCGAAATATGGTCGAGGATGGATTCCTTGCGGGTCGCAGCAACAATTCCGACGGGAATCGCCACCAGAATCGCGATCAGTATGCTGGTCAAGGTTAGCTCAAGGGTGGCCGGAAACCGTGAGGACAAATCACTGGCTACCGAATGCCCCGTATGATAGGCATAGCCGATATTCCCTTGAAACAGCTGCCCGAAATAGCTGAAGAACTGAACGTAAAGCGGCTTGTCCAGCCCCATGTCCTGGCGGATCTTGTTCACGACTTCCTCCGGGGCCTGTTCACCGGCCAGCATAATTGCGGGATCACCCGGCAGTACCCTGGATAGAATGAATGTGATGACGATGATACCAAGCAAGGCCGGAATCATCTGCGTTAGTCTTTTTAATGTGTAAGCAAACAATGAATCAACCCCCTTACGGCTTCTGTTGCAATCCAGGCTGTGAGCCCTTTCTTTAGCGGAACCTGCGGTTCCATGTCAGGTACTGTGCTGTTTCTTTATTCTCTTTAGTAGTTGAGCTAATTCTACATACAATTTCATGTCCACTCTACGTCCCGTTTAGCTAAAAAAAAGCACAACCGTTTGTCGGTTGTGCACTATTACCGCCTCTTAATGTCATGTTTTCTAACATTAACTTCCGTAAAAATTCCAGCACGCCCTATTTTTCCTGCAGGTAGTAGTAAATCAGGCACAAATGGCAGACAAATTGCTCACGCGGATCATTGAGATCGAACCCTGTAATATCACGGATCCGCTCCAGCCGGTATTTCACTGAATTGCGGTGTATGTAGAGACTGCTGGCCGTGTCAATCAGACTCCCCCGGTGCTCCAGATAATGATAAAACGTCAACAGCATGTTGCTGTCATGCTCCTGGTCATATCGCAGCAGCTTACCCAGCTTGCGCTCGAACAGCACCTCGAAGCCCTGCCCGCTTAACCCCTCCAGCAGATGGTAGACCTCCATCTCCTCGTATTGGGTGACTGCACCAGCCCCCTGGCCCAGACGTTTGGAGACCGACAGCGCTTTGCGCGCTTCATTATAGCTGGTGTGGATATTCCACAAATTCTCCGGGGTCCCGATACCGGTCCGGTAGGCGCTAAGACCTTCGCTTTTGTCATGCAGCCAGCTTTCCAGCGTTGCCGCCCATGGTTCCTCCCCGCCTGTAGCTCCCGTAAATTTACGGCCTTCCGGTGTCGGCAAGAACAATACGGCTCGGCTTGAGCGGTATTCCACATGGGGAGTCACTCCGCGCTTGCGCGCTTCCCGGTCCAGCAGCCGGTTCACGGTCTCCTCACTAGGAGCGGTATCACCTTCAATGACGGCTACCTCCCATTTATGTTCAGGATTCATGCCAAGCTGACGTGCCCGCCGCTCCACTTCATGCCGTGAAGGCAGCGGAGGCGTCAGCAGCTCGTCGATGAAATTGCCGCGCAGACGAAACTCGGTATCCTCGGCTACCTTTTTCCGCATCAGCTCAAGGGCAAATACCAGCCTGGCCTGCTCGATCCCCACTTCCTCCATATCATCCAGCTTCTCCTTGTCTACCAGAAGCCTGGCCACCGTCCGCTTGTCCACATTAATGTTCCAGTTCAGCGGTGAAGTCTTCTGTGACCAGTCAAAATTGGAGGGTGAGGAAACTATAATACTGCGCTGCGTATCCACCAGTGCGACAGGCGCTTTTAGAAAGTCGGCCACATTATCGCTTACCGCCTGAATTCCGCTGTTCTCCAGCACCATCGTTGTGAGTGTGCGGTAGACCTCTTCTGCCCGGCGCAGCAGCATAGCCTGACGGCCCAGCAGCAGCTCCATCACCGGCTGGGTAATGTTCGTATAAGGGATTTCAGGCGGAATCTCGACGATCGGCAGCCCGCAGGCATTGCTCGCTTCGATCGCCGCTTGAGGAATTTCCTTCAGGAACCGGGCTGGTTTTATCGCCAGCGCAGCTGCCCCGAGCTTGTCCAGTGTGTATACCAGCTCAGTCAGCAGTGAAGGGTCATGACGGATCGAATAGGCCGTAGTGAGCAGCATGACGCCTTCACTGATCCAACCCTTCAGGTCGGGAACCTCCATAATATCTACAAAGCGGACAATCCGGTCCAGTCCCTGTCCACCGCTGACTACGGTGGCTGTGCCGAGTATCGGCAGCTGCAGCAGCTCTCTCAACGTAATTCCTCGTGTGTTCAATATTCCTTCCTCCCTCCGCTGTCTACAGTATTTCAAGTTTTCTCCTGAGATATGCCATAGTCTGGCGTTCCCGATAGTTTATCAGAATTCGCCCGCAAACCACAGGGCAAATATTTCAAATTGCAGATAACAACTGCATCCTACAGTAAAACCTTCTGGAGAAAATCGCTGAAATGGAGACATCCTGCAAACTACATTGTGCGGTGACTTATCCGGACACCAGAGCTGTTAGTTCGTTGAAATCCACAATTTCGGCAATCCACGGACATCACAGTCGCTATTGCAATTTGTATGAAATTGCCGGCATTTTGCCGTTTCTCCAAGGAATTACGCGACTGCGGTCCGCATGTAGTGTGGAAACCAGATTCTTTTGCTTCTCATTCCGCCATCTGTTCCACCACTTTACGCGATCGAGACTCCGCTCCTGCGTTTCATCAAGCTTTCGAGTGATCCACAAAAAAACGTCCTCGCCAGACCGATGGTCCGGGAGAACGTTTCACTTGAGTGTGGGTAGCTGTCTGCCCAACAAATCAGCCGTTGACAACGATTTAGCGGCGGACAAGCCCGGGCAGAGAGGCAGCCGAAGCCGCTGCGGCACCCAGTGAGAGAATCGGGTCGAGCGCACGGATTCCTAGCTTCTCTTCCAGTTCAGCAGCCAAACCGATCGTTGCAAATCCGGTACAGGCCAGCACAATGGCCTCTGCTCCGCGCTCAACGAGCCTTGCCGCTCCGGCCAGAGCTCCGGCACGCCCGGCAGGCGTGTTCAGATCAAGCGTCGTTGTTACACCGTCGGGGCGATCCATCCCGAGATAGGCGTCCCCGAGGATGCTTCGAATGAAGGGAGGCACCTCGGTCAGGATCGTCAGAACCCCGACTCGGCTGCTGAAGGCCAGCGCCATATGGGCTGCGCAGGACCCGGCACCGAGTACAGGAATCCGTACCGCAGCCCTCGCTTCCAGCAGCGCCGGATCCGCCGCGCAGCTGATGCCGATCGCCGTACATCCGCTTGCTTCAAGCTCCCGTGCGAGTTCAATGATTTTCGGTACGGATTCCGCTTCCGTTAGGTCATCGTAGACGCCTTGAGGCTGATCCTGAATGCAGCGGCTCGTGACCGGCAGACCATAGCGGCGCTCTATCAGCTCGCCGTGCAGATGGATGGAGCTCTCTTCTTGAAGTGTTATTACACGTATGATTCCCAGCATCCGTATCCCTCCCTTTCAGGTTGCTTGTAACGACCGCTTAGGTACTTGGCAAGACTAGAGCAATTCCCCGGCACGCATAATGATTTTGTTATCAATATACACATCCGGCTTCATCACTACGGCATCTATATGTACACCTGCCGCTACAACACCGCCAAAGGTGTTATTGCTGCCAAAGGCTACATGAATGGTCCCGTAGACCTTCTCATCCTCAAGCACCACACCGGTTATTCTCGCCTTGTTATTCGTGCCAATGCCGAATTCACCCAGGAGCCGGCCATCGCCTGCCCCCAGCATCCCCAGCAGCTTGTCTCCGCCTTCTCCTTCAGCTGCTGTAAGCCGGCCCTGCTCCACCGTCAGCACCATTGGACTGGCCAAGGCACCAATACCGGCTATGGACCCGTCTACTTTAATCCGTCCTGCGGCGGTGCCTTCAAGCGGTGCTATATACGCTTCGCCCGAAGGCAAATTCCCGGATTCTCCAGGATTCAGGTATAGCCCGGTACTCAGAACTCCGTCCCGCCCTTCTATGGAAAAGGAGAGGCTTAGCCCGTCCTTCTCCACACGTACCTCACGGCCTGCAGACAGAAGCAGGGCAACTTGTTCCGTCAACGACTTCACTTGCCCATAGTCTGCCGTAATGGCTCCATGGCTGAACATGTCATCCGTCATACCCGGCATGGTCGCTACCCGGGTTCCCGCTGCAGCAGCCTGCTTGCGGGCCGCTGTATGTGTCATGGAGTGTTTTGTAATACACACCGCCACATCCGCCTTGGCCATCGCCTCCGCAATCGGAGCAGGCGGTTCTTCACCGGACTTGCTCCGTTCCTGCATGATCAGCAGCACCGATTCGGCTCCGAGTCTTTTGCCGGCCTCGTAGACGGATTCGGCAAGCTCCCGCTTGTCATCGTCCGCCACTACGGCCAGTAGTTCACCGCTGCTGAGTCCCAGGCAGTCCTTCAGGACATTCATACTGATTATTATCCGCTCTTCACTCATATTCGTTCCTCCTGATTACACCATTTCCGCCATCAGCTTCCCTATGAGGGCATTTGACAGTACGGCTGGCACTCCTGCTGAGGCCGCCCATATTCTATGCTGCTCCACATAACCCATGCAGTCAAGCACAATCACATCCGCCTGGTCTTTCAGCCGGCTCGCTGCGGCGCGGAATTCCGCTTCAGTGCCGGTATATGGGGAGACAGCGGCAAAAGGAAGGGAGGTCCCCGGCCCGGCAAATTTCTCGACCATATTCTCTTCCTGCTCAGGCAACGGGCCAATCAGCCCCAACCGGCGTTTGCCAATCATGGCCTGCACTACCGGTGGTATAATCCGGTCCGGCTCAAGCAAATGGGCACGGTTCGTGTGCAGCTCAGGAAACACACCGGTGCAGAGCAGCAGAATCAGTCGGATTCCAGCAGCCTCCATGGCATCAATTTTTCCCTGCAGCACCGTCTTTATCCTTTCGCGGGAGATGATCGCCGCAGTACCATCCGCCATCCGGGTCGTCAGAACGTATTCTCCTTCTTGCGGACTGTAGTATTCGCGGACCTGTGCCGGGGTGTATCCATCCAGTACCCCCGACTGCAGCAATTCCGCACGGCCCTCCAAATATTTCTCTATAATCGGCGCCACATCGGATCTGGGGGACTGTCCAATCGTGATCAATCCAATTTTTTTCAATTTGCTTCCTCCTAGATGTTCATGGAGTTTCCCTTTACAGTACAATCGCTATAAACCCGGATTTAGCGGGAGGTTACCACCGGTTTGCCCAGTGTCTGCAATACACGCATCGTGCCGTACAATTCTGTAATGCGGTCAAATTCCGCTTCGTTATAGAATGAGCATGATCCCCCGGTCACTTCTTTGGCGGTTTCAATCGCAAAACGTACTGCAGAAGCAATATCAACCTCGTGGCTTGCCCCGGTACCGCAGCCGGGCACCATGGACTGTGCAGTTATCGCCAGGCCCACAACCGGAGCATTCGTTGCAACGGCAGGCTGAAGAATCGAGTTAATATGATAGAGGCCATTCCCGTAAGGTGTAATATCCTGGGTCGTCACCGGAAAAGTAACCGGAAACTGGCCTGTCGTCATTTCCAGAATGCGCAGCAGGTCCTCACTCACCCGCAGGATATAGCCTTCCTTGACCGTTGGCGAAATTGCAATGCCTTTGTGGTTGACCACCCGGTTCCCTTTAGTGGTATCAATGGACAGAACCGCTTCCATTTCCGGCAGCACCTCATGTTCATTCATCTGCAGAATATCGACCGGAGAATCCATGAAATCCACCGGTTCATGCGGCAGCGTCGGAGCATCCGGGCAAATATGGGTCGTTACCAGCACATCCCCTTTGAGCACATCGCCTTGGGTCTGCATATGGGCCAATTTCAGTGCTGAAGCAATAGCAGCGACTGCGCCGTCCGCATCGGAGACAATCCCGATCCGGCTGGGACGGGCGCCGATTCCGCCTAGTCTGCCCACAATCCCGAAGGTCGGCGCCGTGCCGCCCGCCAGCTTTCCGTTGCTGCCCGGGATTGAGATTTTGACGAATTCCGTGCTGCCCTTTTCACCCTCAACCTTATGGACGTCTACCTTAACTGCCGGATAAGCTGCAAACAGCTGCCTGACCTGTTCACCGTTAGCATAAGCGCTGTCCAGTGTGTTCAATACCGTTATCGTTTGATGAAGTGCCATTATAATTCCTCCTCGGATGTGCTAACTCACGGATTTGTTAATCTGTAGAAACGCTAACGACATTTCATGAAAAAGCAGCCAACCGCCGCCAGTCTGTACAAAACTATTATTGTAAGGTTAGAGTTTATAGTATCTTAAATTCCAAAACGTTCACAATGTACCGCCCTGCCAAAACTGATGTGCTTTTCTTGTCCTTTGCAGATAAACCTTACGCAGCACGTACAGTCTTCAGTCGTTATTCCAATTCTCGCCTCATAAATAAGGATCAAATAAAGGAAACTTGTATCTTTCAGGCGAATTTCTTAGCTAAGCTACTTATAAATGAACTGAATCGGAGGAACCATCATGAAGCTTGAATATCTGCAGCATAAGCTCGGCGCTGAAGCTGAGACCGAAAGATTCTCTGGAGCAGTTTTGGTCAAAAAACAGAGCCAGATCCTGGCCGCTTCTTACGGCAGTGCCAACATTTCAGAGGAGCGGCTAAATCATCCGGACACACGCTTTGGCATCGCCTCCGGCTGCAAGCTGTTTACGGCGATTGCTGTCTGCCAGTTGGTGGAACAGGGGAAGCTTGCTTTCAGCAGCAAGGTGCTGGATGTGCTGAATGGAAAAGAATTTGCCCGATTCAGCCATGACATGACCGTTCATCACCTGCTGACGCATAGCTCGGGTATTGCGGATTACTTTGATGAAGAAATCATGGATGATTACGCGGCGTTGTGGCTGAACCAGCCCATGTACCTCCTGCGCAAGCTCCAGGATTTCGTACCGATGTTCTCGCAGCATCCGATGAAATTCACTCCGGGAGAAAGATTTCACTACAACAATGCCGGATACATCATGCTTGGCCTGCTGGTTGAGAAGATTAGCGGGATGCCCTTTACGGATTACGTGGAGCAGCATATTTTTGCGCCTTGCGGAATGAAGCATTCCGGGTATTTTGCACTGGATGCGCTTCCAGCCAATACCGCCATGGGATATATCGAAGAAGCGGATGGAAACTGGGTCACCAACATCTATTCCATTCCCGTAAAAGGAGGCGCTGACGGCGGCGCTTTCGTCACCGCGCCGGATATGCAGCGGCTATGGCAGGGACTGCTTGATCATACGCTGTTAAATCCGGAGCTGACGGCCCTGCTGCTCACTCCGCATATTCATGATGATAATGATGAGTACTACGGTTACGGAGTATGGATCACGAAGCGAAACGGCGAGGCACTGAAATACCATCTGATGGGGTACGATCCCGGGGTGTCCTTCCACTCCGCCTTCTATCCTGCAAGCGGAGTAACCGTTGTTGTCCTGTGTAACAAAAGCCGGGGAGCCTACCCTATCCTGAAGGTGGTAGAGGACTGGCTGCTGCAGTAATTCTTCATGGCAAGGTGCAGGTTAGATGATATTTAAAGTCAAACTCCTGGAGGGTTAGATTACTTCAAATTGCAAAAAGCCGTACAGAACATTTGACTGTTCTGTACGGCTTTTCGTTTACATGATGCTGATCTATCACAGAAATACAAGAACCTTTACATTCCTGCGCTGAATCCTAGTACCGCGTTACGCCATCTTTGGTCACAAGCGCAAACACCAGCGGCTGAGGCGGAACAGGCTGAGCGGAAATGCGGTAAGCTTCCAGCACTTTGGCTTCCGCTTCCTGCACTTTGTTCTCGCTGGCATCGTTCACATGCAATACAGCAAGCGTATCGCCTGCGGCTACGGCATCGCCGACTTTCAGCGACAGCTGGATGCCGACGGCGAGATCAATGACCGATTCCTTGGTCTCGCGGCCTGCGCCAAGCAGCATGGCAGCTACACCAATCTCTTCGGCTTGGATGCTCTCCACATAACCACCGGTTGCTGCTTTCACTTCGATAAATCTCCGTGCTGCCGGCAATGTGTCCGGCGCTTCGACCTGCGATACCTTTCCGCCCTGCGCAGATACGATTTGCTTGAACTTGTCCAGAGCACTGCCATCCTCAATATGAGACATCAGGATGGAGCGGGCTTCGGCTTCGTCCTTCGCCTTGCCGCCAAGCACCAGCATTTGGCTGCCCAGAATAAGGCAGACCTCCTGCAGATCCTTCGGCCCGTGGCCCTTCAAGGTTTCGATGCCTTCCTTGATTTCCAGGGCATTGCCGATGCCGTAGCCAAGCGGCTGGTCCATGTCGCTGATGACCGCAACCGTATTGCGGCCCAGATGGGTCCCGATATCCACCATGGCTTGCGCCAAGGCAATGGAATCGTCAAGTGTCTTCATGAACGCGCCGCTGCCGGTCTTCACATCAAGCACGATGGCATCGGCACCTGCGGCGATTTTTTTGCTCATGACGGAGCTGGCGATCAGCGGAATGGATTCCACTGTCGCTGTCACATCACGCAGTGCGTAGAGTTTCTTGTCCGCAGGTGTAATGTTGCCCGACTGGCCGATTACAGCAGCGCCGATCTCCCCTACCTGGGCGAAAAATTGTTCCCGGCCCATCTCGATAGAAAAGCCGCTGATCGACTCCAGCTTGTCGAGGGTGCCTCCGGTATGTCCCAGCCCGCGGCCGGACATTTTGGCCACCGGAACTCCGGCTGAGGCAACAAGCGGTGCCAGTACCACAGTCGTCTTATCGCCCACGCCGCCGGTGGAATGCTTGTCCACCTTGATGCCGGCAATCGGACTGAGATCGACCTGATCACCGGACATGGCCATTTCCAGCGTCAGATCGCCGGTTTCCCGTGCGTTCATCCCGCGGAAATACACCGCCATTGCCCAAGCCGAGATTTGGTAGTCGGGAATTTCACCCTTGCTGTAGCCTTGGATCAGAAAAGCTATTTCTTCACGGCTAAGCTCCCCGCCGTCTCTTTTTTTCTGAATAAGATCAACCGCTCGCATTACACCTGTACCTCACGTACAAAGGCGCGCACAAGGCCGATAAACTTCGGTTTAGTCAGATTGGCGACTTTTACCACCTGCTCATGGGTCAACGGCTCCAGCTCATCTCCGATCGCCATATCGGTGATACAGGTAATGCCGAGCACACGCAGCTTGCTGTGGCTGGCCACGATCACTTCAGGTACAGTAGACATCCCGACAGCATCACCGCCGAGGTATGCCAGCATTTTCAGCTCCGCCGGTGTCTCATAAGTTGGACCGCTGATGCCGGCATATACACCTTCCTGCAGCACAAGCGATTCACCGTCTACACCTTTAACATCAGCCGCAAGCTTTTTGGCCAAAGCCATGTACTCAGGGTCATAAGCACGGGACATATCCGGGAAACGCACACCCAGCTCCGGATCATTAGGTCCGATCAGCGGGTTGTCACCAGTCATATTGAGGTGGTCGGTAATCAGCATCAGGTCGCCTGCTTTGAATGCCCGGTTCATTCCGCCGCCCGCGTTAGTGATCACCAGCGTACCCACGCCAAGCTTTGCCATCACATAGACCGGAAGCACAACTTTGCGCATCTCGTAGCCTTCATAGAAGTGGAAGCGGCCCTGCATGATAATAACATCCTTGCCTTCCAGCTTCCCGATGACGAACCGGCCAGCATGGCCCTCTACCGTAGAACGCGGAAAATGAGGAATTTCTTCATAGGGCAGATACACTGCATCTTCGATTTGGTCGCCCAGATCGCCAAGCCCTGAGCCCAGAATCAGCCCGATGGACGGTGAATACGCTCCGAATTTGGATTTTACGTAGTCCGCTGCTTCTTTCACCTGATTGCCGTAAGAAATATTGGTTTGTGTCATGAATTGAACCTCCCGGGTATGAATTGTTGTGAATGAATAATATTGGCATAATTCCGATGCCATTGAATTTGATCTATAGAGCCTACATCTTCGGAATAAAGGCCAGTACCAGCTTCAAAAAGCGCTCACGCACACGTTCAGCCGTCTCCATAACCTCCGCATGGTTCAGCGGCTGGTCAAGAATGCCGGCAGCCATGTTGGTGATGCAGGAAATGCCAAGCACCTCGATACCGGCATGACGGGCCACAATCGTCTCGGAGACGGTGGACATGCCTACAGCATCCGCACCTTGACGGCGCAGCATGACAATTTCAGCCGGAGTTTCATAGCAAGGGCCGAGCAATCCGGCATAAACGCCTTCTTTGAATTCAAAATCCTGCTCTGCCGCAGCTTCCTTCGCCGCTGCAATCAGGCGGGGGCTGTAGGCGGTCGACATATCCGGGAACCGCACGCCCAGAGCATTGTCATTCGGGCCGGTCAGCGGATTGCGCCCGGTCAGGTTCAGATGATCGGTAATCAGCATCAGATCGCCGGGTGTAAAGTCCGTGTTCACGCCACCTGCGGCATTGGTAACGAGCAGGCTGGTTACGCCAAGCTCTTTCATGACGCGCACCGGGAAAGCCGTCGTCTCCGGGCCGTAGCCTTCATACATGTGGAACCGGCCCTTCATCATTACAACTCGTCGTCCTTCGATCATCCCGATCAGCAGTTCGCCTTCATGTCCTTCTACTGTGGATACAGGAAAATGGGGGATCTCGTTGTAGGGAATTACAACCTCACCCGTAATGAGGTCTGCCAGAACGCCCAGACCTGAACCGAGAATCAGCCCGATTTCCGGGGCGACTGTACATTTATCCTTGATATAAACCGCTGCTTCCTGAATGTGCTTTTGGCTAACTGCTTCCATAGTTTATTGCCTCCTTGAGGGTTGTCCGTAGTATTGATGCTTCATAGGATTTCGTATTATTTGAGTTCCGCCAAAAAGCTTGTCCCATATTGCGGCGCTTTGGCCCCGAAGTTGTCGGCAATTGTCGCTGCCACATCTGAGAACGTCTGGCGGATGCCCAGGTTGCCCGGAGTCTTGAATCTTGGACTATAAATCAAGAGTGGCACATACTCGCGTGTATGATCAGTTCCGCTATGGATCGGATCGTTGCCGTGGTCTGCCGAGATAATGAGCAGATCATCTTCGCCGAGTGTAGAGAGCAGTTCCGGAAGCGCCTGATCGAATACCTCAAGAGCATGTCCGTAACCTTCCGGATCGCGGCGGTGGCCATACAGGGAATCGAAATCTACCAGATTCGTGAACAGGAAGCCGTCAAACGGCTTGCGCAGCTCTCGGATCGTAATCTCGATGCCATGCTCATTGCTTTTTGTCGGATAAGTGGCTGTTACGCCTTCACCTGTGAAAATATCGTTGATCTTGCCCACAGCGATAACGTCTTTACCGATATCCTCCAGCGCGTTCATTACCGTCGGCTCCGGCGGTTTGACCGCATAGTCATGGCGGTTAGGAGTACGCACAAAGTTCCCCGGTTCGCCGACATAGGGGCGGGCGATTACGCGGCCTACTGAGAATTCGGGAGCCATCGTCAGCTCGCGGGCGATTTTGCAGGCGCTGTACAGCTCTTCCAGCGGGATAATATCTTCATGAGCAGCAAGCTGGAATACGCTATCGGCGGAAGTGTACACAATCCAGGCCCCGGTCTTCATTTGCTCTTCGCCATATTCGACCAGAATCTCCGTACCGGAAGCCGGTTTATTGCCGATCACTTTGCGTCCGGTTGCCGCTTCGAACTTCTCAATCAGCTCTGCCGGGAATCCGTCAAAATAGGTGTTGAACGGAACTTCAATCTTCAGTCCCATCAGCTCCCAATGCCCGGTCATTGTATCCTTGCCTACCGATACCTCCTGCATTTTGCCGTAATATCCGGCTGGTGCTGCTACAGGCTCCAGCGGCGGCAGCGGTGCAATATTGGCGAGACCAAGCTTTTGCAGATTAGGCAGCTTAAGACCCGGCACCCGCTCCAAAATATGTCCCAGCGTATGGGACCCTTTATCACCGAAACTTTCCGCATCCGGCGCTTCGCCGATACCAACACTATCAAGAACGATAAATCCAATTCGTTTAAATGAGGACATGTCCGTCTTCACTCCTTCGTAGTATGCATATTCTTTAGGTTTTATCAAAACAAGAAGAAACGGCTCTACCTTCTTCCGAAGGGACAGCCCTTCCGAAGCCAGCGGCCCATTGCCCCGCTTTTTAGGTACCCGTTTCTGCCGAAAGTAACTCCCGGGGTTCACACGTTCCGGTCTATCCTTTCAGTATATTTCCATCATAACGATCTTACTCACAAAAAGCATCTTTTTACCCTTACCTCGGGGATTACCCGCGATTCAGGTCTTATACCCATTCCGCAGCAGCAGTTACCTCGCCCGGGGATGGTGGCTTTCGTAGACTTCCTTCATATTTTTGCGGGCAATCCCGCTGTAAATCTGCGTTGTGGAAATATCCGCATGACCAAGCATCTGCTGCACGGAACGCAGATCCGCACCGCCTTCCAGCAAATGAGCAGCGAACGAATGTCTAAGGGTATGCGGAGTGATATCCTGCTCAATCTGAGCTTCACGCGCATACTTTTTAATGATTTTCCAGAAGCCCTGACGGGTCAGCCGTCCGCCCAGACTGTTCAGAAACAGGGCAGGCTCCTCCTGATTTCCCCGCAGCAGCTTGTCCCGCATACCGGATGTATATACCGCCACGCACTCCGCTGCAATAGCGCCGATTGGCACTACCCGCTCCTTCCCGGAAGCCCCGCTGCAGCGGGCAAACTTCAGGTCCGTATGCACGTCCTCGACATTCAGGGTAATCAGCTCTGTAACCCGGATGCCGGTGGCGTACAGCAGCTCTATCATCGCCTTGTCGCGCATCCCCTGGGGGGTAGCATCATCAGGGGCCGCCAGCAGCCGTTCGATTTCTTCAATACTTAAGATCATCGGCGGTTTTTTGCTCGGTTTGATCATTTCCATATCCAGCGTTGGGTCCTGCACGATCAGCCTTTCTTTCAGCAGATAGTGAAAAAACGCGCGCAGCGACACCGTATTCCGGTTCACTGTTGCGGTGGCCCGCCCTGCGGTGCGGAGCTCAGCGAGATACTGCATAATATGCGATCTTCTAATCTCCTCCGGTGTAACGGCACCACGGCCTTCGGCAAACTCCAGAAACTGCGACACATCGCGTCCATAGGACTCGAGCGTGCTGGAAGATAAACCTTTCTCTACAGTTAAATATTGCATAAAAGGCTGCAAGTGTGACTTCATTTCATTCACGCTCCTGTCTGCTCAGGCTGCTCTTCGCGGCTATGCAGCATTTAGGCATGGAGTTCAGCATCTGGCTGCACAGCGGCAAGCCAGATGCATGAACTCACCTAAGGTTCATTCGACAGTGTTCCGGCTTCTTCCTGCTTCGGGCCGGGCAATCACTCGCCATACCAGTAATATAGCCGCAGACGTTCCCCTGCATTCAGACTGTCCACACTGACAGGGGCATCCTTAAAGGCCCGGACTGCCGTGCCTTCCGGGATTTCATAATGATCTATCGGACTGATCCATCCGCTTAGCCAGCTCAGGGCGTAATACAAGAAACAGCTCAATGCAACAAGCAGGGTCAAAAAATACAGCCGGCGCACCGTTCCAGGCACAGAAATAATCATTAGGATTCCTCCTAAAAGTTTTGTGAGCTTATACTTCCCAGGGTTGCTGCGTACAAAACTCACTTCGGAAGCATAAACTTATGTTTTGTGAGCATATACTTCCGGGAATTGCTTCGTACAGAACTCGCTTCGGAAGCATAACTCGTCCTTCACTTTATGCGCCGGCAGGCGGTGATATGTATGTCGGCCTGATGAAATCATTTAAAAAGCCCCCTCCGGCAGTACACCGGGGAGAGCTTGTGCGGTAATTTATCATCTATAAGCCTATTCGGGCGTATTGCCATCCGTAGTATTCTTGTCCTTGCAGCGGTGGCAAATCCCGTGAAAATCAAGTCTATGATCGAGCACCGTGAAATTATAATCGTTCTCCAGCCGCTCTTCCAGCGGTCCGAGCCAATCCTCACGGATTTCATCCATTGTGCCGCATTGCACACAGATTAAATGATGATGATGGTGTTTCGCCGTATCTGTCCGCAGGTCATAACGGGCAACTCCGTCTCCGAAATTAATCTTCTCCACGACATGAAGCTCGCTGAGCAGTTCAAGGGTCCGGTATACAGTGGCGAGACCGATCTCGGGAGCCTTTTCTTTCACAAGCATAAACACATCTTCTGCACTTAAATGATCGTCTTCGTTCTCCAGCAGCACTCTTAAGGTTGCTTCCCGTTGGGGTGTAAGCTTATATCCTTGGGATTGTAGCTGTTGCTTTATCTTGTCTATCCGGGCTTCCATAGTATCCCTCCCCCTTGGAAAATTACCGCACCGGGCATAAAACCACTTCTTCCATTATAGGGGGAGTCGCTTTGAGAAGTCAAACGCTTTTAGAGTGTGTTCAATAGCGGTATTCCGTGATGGCAATACAGCTCTGACAACGGTTCTATGGACTGTATAAGTTGAACTTTAGATTTAGCGAGCCGGCATAGAACGCAACTGCAGTGAATGTTTGGACTTCCGGCCGCTGTTGTCTACTGATTTCTTGATTTATATGCTCATAGCGGTAGAAATCCGTAGACAAAGGCGGTCGCTATCGCTCCTACAGTTCCAAAATTGGGAGATAGATTAGAATATGATTGCCTATACGTTCAGACTTCCATCCCATTTCCCGATCCGTAAACGTTTCAGAGATGCCTGCTGTCTTTTTTCCTGTCGAGAGATTATACATGCCGGATAGTGAATAAGGCTGCCCAACATTCACGCCCAGCGGATTGCCCACGTTGAAGGAACTGTTAATAACAAGCTCATTGCCGGCAAATGAAGAATCACTGTGTGTGCTCCAATCGGCAACTATAGTGTATGTTTTCTTATTTGAGGTATAAATCACACGAAAAAAATCCTGACTTTGCATTAGACTGGATCCTGTAAATTTGATCACCGCATAAGGCCCGTTCAATTTAATATCCTTAAGCATGATATCTTCGTACCTGCTGCTTGACATTCCGCCTAAATTCATTTTAAAAACAGGATTGTTCCAAGGGGCTTGATACACAGCGAGAACGTTGTTACTGTACACAGAAAGTCTTTCTTTATTGCTACCTTCTGGTGCGTACCAGTGGATCAACTCCCCATTGCTTGTTATTGATTTAGTGATTGGAGCGCTGTTAAAGACTGTAATGGAGAGTGTCGTTCCTTCCTTACTCAGGACGATCTTTTGCAGCTTGTTGTTTTTATCTTTGGCGATCACAATGATTTTCTCCGGAGAGCTGAGTACATCAACATCATAGAGCTTGGAATAACTTTTCGTCCAAGCTTCTTCGCCTGAAGCCAAGTTAAAGACAGATATCGAGTTATCCATCCTGTTAAAAATAACTTTCTCTTGGGCTGAAAGTGTAAACAATTGCAAATCATTGTTAAGAAAGCCTTCTAAAGTCCCAACACCATTTTAATTCCTATATTTGCAAATATCTACTATTCATAACTTTTTGCAATCAAAGGAACAAAAAAATGCTGCCCAGTGAAAATCCCACCCGGCAGCATTCTTTAAATCAACCAATAGATACGAGCATGGGTGTCACCCATCTCATCATCACCGGCGTCACCCAAGCCTCAAAACCGGAAATGCCCAAGACGAGTACGGCCATTCCAAGCGATAATACCGTGTACATTGCAAAAGGCCTTGTCACCGGCGTACGCCGCTTCCCCAGCACCCGGCTGCGGATCATCAGCAGCGAGAAGGCAATAGCCGCTGCGCTGCATACGAGCAGAACCGGGATCAGCACAAGATTGTGCGGAGCAACCGAGACGAGGGCAAACAGCATGCCGTGCCAGGAATATTGACTGACGAGGCAACCGACGGTAAAACCGATAAGCACGCCTTTGAGAAAATCCAGGATTAGAATACCCGGAAGCCCAATGACCGACAAGCCAAGAATCCAAATGAGTCCCACCCACTTCAGATTGAGCGCGGCGATACTCCAGTAAGAGTCGGGTGCAGCCGGCAGGCCCTGCTGATCAACGGTGACGAAGAAATTCCCCATGTAATCTCCCAGCTCCTGCTGCTGGTCCAACGTTAACGCACTGACAATCAGAGCCCCGAAAACGACACCAACGAGAAATAATACGGCAACAAAAATATAAAGAGGCGTCTGTTCCTTCATCATCAGCCTTAAACTGCGCATCGGGACGTTCTCCTTTCCGGTCACATATTACACCATATGAGGAGACATCCCGCTCTATGACTTGTCCTTTGGACAGGTCGCCGTTATGCACAGCAATTCTACTTTTTGTTCACCATTACTTTGCCGTACGTCCCTCCGCCTCCTGCCGACAGTGCAAGTTCCCCCGTGCGTGCAAGAACAATCTGCGCAGCCAGCTCCGTTCCCGCTACTGCAGCAATCTCCGCCTCGCCGGCGCCATGCAGAATGTTCATCTCCGTTCCAAAAGCCGCCAGCAGCGCGTTCATCTTGGCCGGGCCAAGTCCCGGAATAAACTCAAGCGGCACCTGATAGTGATACGGCGGACGATGGTCCGGCACGAGGGGCTGCCTGCGGTCGGCAATGGACAGAATCCGGTCAAACACCCCTTGCACCAGCTTGGGACTGCCGCAATAAGGACAACGTTCCGAAGTGGCATACGCTTCATCAATGATGCTGCCGCATCCGGCACAATAGGTGCGGTGATACTTGCCCAGGCGCGGGTTCAGTCCAAAATTAGCGCTGACTCTACGGCCTGCCTTACGCTTCAGTGCCAGCTTCAGTTCGCTGAAGGACGGCTTAGCCAGCTCGATGACATTGTATTCACGGCCGATTTTGCCGAGGGAGTGGGCGTCAGAGTTGGTCAGGAAGGTATAGCTGTCCAGCTCAGAAATGTATCCTGCCATCTCCGAATCCGCGCTAAGGCCAAGCTCAACTGCTGCGATACGCTCCAGGTCAAACAGCTCAGCCATACGTTCTGCAGCGCAGCCGTAAAGACCTTTATGCGGCGTGAAAATATGCGCCGGAATTAGAATGCCCCCGCGTCCGTAAATCTCATCCTGCAGTTCTCTGGATGGGGCATACAGCCGCTGGGAACTGAGATTTACGTTGCGCATATGCTTGCTCATCCAGCTGCTGAAATCCGCCATCGTCTCCAGATCCGGTATAAAGGCCAACACATGGCATTCCTTCCGGCCAGGCTCGCGGATTTCGATCTCTGACCCCAGCAGGATGGTGGTGCCCCTGTAAGCAATACCTCCACCGTCTGCCACTGTCATCTCTCCGGATTCCAGCGACTGGCGGATATCGCGTTGCACGCCGGGAGAGTGGCTGTCTATAATCCCGATTAGCCCGATCCCCTTGCGCTCTGCGGCCTCCTTGGCGATTCCGGCAAAGGTGAGATTCTTGCTGCCGCTGATTTTGACAGCTTGTCCTTCCGTAGTGCGGCCGATATGAACATGCAGGTCACAGTAGAAGCTGTGCAGCTTGTTTTCCTCTTCTAGTGCCATTGGCCCGTCAGCGTATAGAGATGCCATGCATACACCGCCATCATCGTTTTGGCGTCGGCGATGCGGCCGTCCGCAATGTACTGGTAAGCTTCCTCCAGCGTAAGCTCGGAGACCTCCAGGAATTCGTCCTCATCGAGTGCCATATCTCCCGCCTGGGCGTTGTCTGTCACATACAAATGAATAATTTCATCCGCGAATCCGGGCGAGGTATAAAAGGATTTCAGCAGCTTAAGGTCGCCGCTGTGAAAGCCCGTCTCCTCCTGAAGCTCCCGGCCGGCAGCGGCCAAGGGATCTTCGCCCTTATCCAGCTTACCAGCGGGGATCTCCACCTCGGTGCGGTGCATCGGCTGGCGGTATTGCTCCACTACAAGCATCTTGCCCTGATTCAGGGCAAGCACAGCTACAGCTCCGGGATGCTTCACGACCTCGCGGGTTGCGGTATTGCCATCCGGCAGCTTAACCGTATCCACCTGCAGGGAAATAATTTTGCCTTCAAAAATCGGCTGTGTAGACAACGTCTCTTCATCCAGTGCGGGATTGCGGTGAGTTTCATCTTTTTTCATAGTTTATGGTCTCCTTTAGCTCAGTTCTGCATAGGGTGTATTATAGCAAACTTAAGGGGAAAGAAGGAATGTAGACATGAATGACATCCTTATCCGTACAAGCTCGACTGCAGTCACAATGGTAGGTACACCGGAGCAGATTAAAGCAGTAATCGCCGGGTGGACCCTGCAGTACGGACGTGATATGCCACTGTCCTACATCCTGCGGCTGAAAGCTGAATCACGGCTGAGTCCACCTAAAGCGGGGTAACCGCTTGCAGCATTTTCCCCTTTCCGTTTCTGAATGTATCCGGACCGGAAAGGCGTTATTATACCTGGTAAATCCTTTTTCCCGATCTTTCGGACCGGAAAGACGTTATTTCCTCTACAAGGAGGGAAATTGGCTTCAAAACAGAACAGTAGTGTCACTGGAGTCCGTTTCCTTGTAAAAAACAGGCAATTATTAGAAATAACGTCCATGGAGTCCGGCAGCTTCTAGTCCTCATCCTCAAGTCACGGAGAGTTCTCCCCAGCTTCTAAGTCACGGAGAGTCCTCCCCATTCGCTTGAAGGAACGTTGCCAACAAATACGTAGATTAAGCTAGACAGCAGCATTTCCCGTAAGGTTCCATTCGGCGAAGCTGTTCCATTAAACGCTACTAATGGTACTGTCCAGAAAAACCATAAGGAGCTGTTCCCGGGCATCGCCCGGAAACAGCTCCTTCACTGCATATACCCAGCCTCAGCTGCTGCGCATGATATTTTAACCTTTTACACTTTCCTTAACGATGGCTACAACCAGCTCAGCCGCTTTGACGATGTCTTCGGCTTTGATCCGTTCCTTGGTGGTATGGATATGCTCGTAACCGATGGCCAGATTTACCGTTGGTACCTTTAGACCATTGAACACATTGGCGTCGCTGCCGCCGCCGGACGGGAACAGGCGTGTCTTCAGACCAAGTGAGGTTATGGCACGGTCCGCAAGCACCACAACAGGATCATGCTCATTAAAGCTGAATGCCGGATAAATAATCTCACTGCGGAATTCACATTCTGCACCATGCTCACGCACTGTGGTCTCCAATGCTTCGCGCATGGAAGCCACTTGCCGGTCTACCTTCTCCTGCACAATACTGCGCGCTTCGGCATCCAGCTGCACATGGTCACAGACCACATTCGTTGGTCCGCCGCCTGCGAACTTGCCGATATTGGCCGTAGTCTCATTGTCGATGCGCCCCAGCTTCATCGCCGAGATGGCTTTGCTTGCCACCTGAATGGCGCTGATGCCATCTTCCGGATTCACGCCGGCATGGGCGGATTTGCCGAAGATCTGCATTGTTACTTTAGCCTGGGAAGGCGCAGCAACCGCAATCGCTCCAACCTCGCCGTTGGAATCCAGCGCAAAGCCCATATCAGCATCCAGTAGTTTGGGGTCCATGGCCCGGGCGCCAAGCAGCCCGGATTCTTCACCGGCTGTAATGACAAACTGGATCTGACCGTGAGCAACGCCCTGTTCCTGAATGACACGGATCGCTTCGAACAAAGCAGCTAACCCCGCTTTGTCATCCGCCCCGAGAATTGTGCTGCCGTCGCTCGTAATCCAGCCGTCTTCTCCAAGGGTAGGTTTGATGTTCTGTCCGGGAACTACTGTATCCATATGGCAGGTGAACAGCAGCTTGGGAGCCGCATCTCCGTTATCGGCAGGCCAGGTAACGAACAGATTGCCCGCTCCATGTCCAGTGCGCTCCTGGGAATCGTCCTCGATGGCAGTAAGACCCAAGGCGCTGAATTTTTCTTTTAGCACATCGGCAATTTGCCGTTCGTTTCTTGTTTCACTGTCAATACGGACAAGCTCCATAAATTCCTGAATCAATCGGTCTTGTGATATCATTGGACTTCCCTCTCTTTCACGATTGCGTTACAATAGTGGTACTGCCTTAAATATCTGTACGCTCTTAACTTAAACTAATTCTAAAGGAGTCACTCATGCAACGTCAAAAATGGTTCCGTATCTTCATTTATGTCATGCTGATCGCCATGGTCGGCTCTACCTTGCTGATGGTCATCGAGCCTTTCCTGGCCGGTTAACAGCAGAAAGTAGAACGTTAATAATAGCGTCCGGACTCCCCGGACGCTATTTGACATCCCGGATTACCGTCAAATCAGCCTGAGCCTACGGATTCACCGGGTTGATCACCTTATACGGAAAGTGCTGCAGGAAATAAGGAATCAGCTCCTCTGATACCTGCTCAGGATCCATAGGCCGGCCGGTGCATTCCTCCAGCGAAGTTACCCCATATTCCGCAATGCCGCAGGGAATAATTCCCTGAAACCCGCGCCCGCCAATCCCCGCAGAGATGTTGAAGGCGAAGCCGTGGCTGGTAATAAAGCCTCTGCGTGATTTGCTTCTGTTAAACTTGACGCCAATCGCACAAATCTTCTGGTCGCCAACCCAAACGCCGGTATACCCGGGTTTGCGGTCACCCTCTATTCCGCAGGAAGCCAAATAATCGATAATTACAGCCTCCAGCCGGCGGAGATACCCATGCAGGTCGACCCTTCCGTCCTCCCCAAGCTTCAGCAGCGGGTAGCCGACAAGCTGGCCCGGCCCGTGATATGTAATGTCCCCCCCGCGGTCGATTTCAAACAGCGCAATCCCTTGCTCCTTGAGCTGTTCACCGCTGAGGAGAAGATGCTCCGGGTGATTCTGAGAACCGATGGTATAGGTGGGCGGATGCTGCAAAAGGATCAGCTGTTCCAGGCCTGTTCCGGCATCAATGGCCTGCACATGTTCCTTTTGCAGCTCCCAGGCCGCACCATATTCCATCAGGGGGTGATATGAAATTTCCAGCTTGCCAGGTTGCGGGTTATTCATAACGTCAGGTCCCCTTTGAATTAGAGTCGCCAGTCACTGAATGTTGCAAAATATTAATACAGCTTGGTATCCGGTGTATAGCTTTCCAGGTTATCCTTCACGCGCTGCAGGAAGCGGCCGCAAATGACTCCATCCAGAATCCGGTGATCCAGAGACAGACAAATATTGGCCATGGAGCGTACGGCGATCATATCGTTGATGACCACAGGCTTCTTCACGATGGATTCAAAGGTCAATATTGCCGCCTGCGGGTAGTTGATAATCGGGTAGGACAGAATAGAGCCGAAAGAACCGGTGTTGTTAACGGTAAAGGTACCACCCTGCATATCTTCCAGGCGAAGCTTGCCGTCGCGGGTCTTTTGCGCTAATTCGTCGATCTCCCGGGCAAGTCCGGCGATGTTCTTCTGATCAGCCTTCTTGATTACCGGTGTCATAACGGAATCTTCGGTGCCTACAGCAAGTGTAATATTGATGTCGCGTTTGACAATGATTTTATCAACCGCCCAGACGGAGTTCATAATCGGATAATCCTTGATCGCACTGACTACAGCCTTCATCATAAAAGCGAGGTAAGTCAGGTTGATGCCTTCCTTGCGCTTGAACTCATCTTTAAGCTTATTGCGCAGCACGACGAGATTCGTCACATCCACTTCAATCATTGTCCACGCATGGGGAATCTCCGAGACACTCTGGCGCATTCTTGTGGCGATCGTGTTGCGGATCGGGGTGACGTCGATCAGAAATTCTGAACTGCTGCCCCGGCCGCCTTCCACCTCAATCGTCGGAATACGCGGAGATTCGCTCAGGTGCAGTCCGGAATGGCGAACGGGCTCCTGCACTTCGGTCTGAACAGCCTGCAGCACAAGTTGCTGCGCGGCTTCTTGCGCCTGATGTCCGGCTGCCGAAGCTGCGCCATTGGAGGCATGGACGGCTGCGGCCCCGCCGCTTTCCAGGAACGTCAGCACATCCTTCCGGGTGATACGGCCGCCCATACCGGTTCCCGGCACAGCGGCAAGATTAATACCGTGCTCGGCGGCGAGTGTCTGTACTGCCGGTGAGTAGCGGGAGCGCATGGGAGCGTCAGCTGAACCCCCGGCAGCTGGTACCGGCGGTCTGGCGGCTGCAGGCGCCTGCGGAGCAGTACTCACCTGGCCAGCTCCGGCGGATGGAGCTGCCGGAACCGTTGGAGCTGCGGGAGCAGCCACAGCTACAGCAATACGGGCGATAACTTCGCCAACGTTGACGGTCTGGCCCTCTTCCGCGAGCAGCTCCACCAGTGTTCCTTCCACGGTGGAAGGCAGCTCTGCATTGACTTTATCTGTAATCAAATCGCAGATGGGCTCATATTGATCCACTTGATCGCCCGGCTGCTTCAGCCATTTGCCGATCGTCGCCGATACCAGCGACTCAGCCAGCTGCGGCAGAATCACGTCGATCAGCTTTGTATTGTCAGACATATTGTCACTCCTTAAAATTTTGTAAGCAATACTTCCTGAAATGTCTTCGTTCAAAATTCACTTCGGAAGCATACGCTTAAGTTTTGTAAGCAATACTTCGTGTTGAGTCGTCGTACAAAACTCGCTTCGGAAGTAAGTACCCGCAGAATCAGAATGTTTAGTATTGCGCCAGCCGGAGCATCTCCGCTTTCACTTTATCTTTGCTCAGCATGAAGAATTTCTCCATCGGCGGGCTGATCGGCATCGCGGGTACATCAGGGCCGCAGAGCCGGAAGATCGGCGCGTCGAGCTCGAACAGGCAGTGCTCGGCAATAATGGCCGCCACCTCGCCGCCGATTCCGCCTGTCTTGTTGTCCTCATGGACAATCAGCACCTTGCCGGTCTGGCGGGCAGCGGCAATAATGGCTTCACGGTCCAGCGGCTGCAGCGTGCGAAGATCCAGTATGTGTGCCGTTATGCCTTCCTCGCGCTCCAGCTCCTCCGCGGCCTGCATCGCAAAATGCAGCGGCAGGCTGTACCCGATCACCGTAATATCGCTGCCTGCGCGCAGCAGGTTCGCCTCTCCGATCGGCACGGTATAATCGTCTTCCGGCACGTCTTCCTTAATCAGCTTGTAGCATTTCTTGTTCTCGAAGAATATGACCGGATCCGGGTCACGGACCGCTGCCTTCAGCAGACCTTTGGCGTCATAAGCCGAATAAGGCGCCACAATCTTCAGTCCCGGTGTGCCGAAGAAAATTGATTCGGGGCACTGGGAATGATACAGCCCGCCAAATATACCGCCGCCGATAGGCGCGCGGATAACAACCGGGCAGTTCCAGTCGTTATTGGAGCGGTAACGGATTTTGGCCGCTTCGCTAATAATCTGATTGGTTGCCGGAAGCATGAAATCCGAATATTGCATTTCGGCAATGGGTTTCATGCCGTACATGGCCGCTCCGATGGCCACTCCGGCAATCGCCGACTCCGCCAGCGGGGTATCCATCACGCGTTCTTCCCCGAACTGCTCCTGCAGCCCTTTGGTAGTGGTGAACACACCGCCCTTAACGCCAACATCCTCACCCAGCACGAACACAGATTCATCGCGTTCCATTTCTTCCTTCATCGCCAGCCGGATCGCATCGATATATTCCATCATTGCCATGAATTATGCTCCTCCTTTGAGGTCTGATTCACTGTATACATGCAGCAGCGTATCTTCCGGTTTCGGGAACGGTGCATTGTCAGCATATTCAATAGCCTCTTTCAGTTCAAGATTGTACTGTGCAGCCAGATCGCGTTCCTGTTCGTCACTCCACAGGCCCAGCTCTATCAGATAGTTGCGGAAGGCGGCGACGCCGTCCTTTTTCCAGTTCTCGTCAACCTCTTCCTTGGTCCGGTAAGCCAGATCGTTGTCCGAGGTGGAATGCGGTGACAGGCGGTACATCATCGCTTCGATCAGCGTTGGCCCTTCTCCTCTAAGTGCTCTCTCCCGCGCTTCCTTAACGGCACGGTACACTTCAAGCGGATCATTGCCGTCTACCTGGATGCCCGGGAAGCCGTAGCCCAGCGCACGGTCACTGACTTTGCCTGCGAGCTGCTTATGGGCAGGGACGGAGATGGCGTACTGGTTGTTCTGGCAAAAAATAATGACCGGCAGCTTGTTCACACCGGCAAAATTGCACGCTTCATGAAAGTCACCCTGGTTGCTGGAGCCCTCTCCGAACGTAACAAAAGAAACAAACTTTTTCTTCTGCATCTTGGCCGCAAGCGCGAAACCTACCGCATGCGGTACTTGTGTAGTCACCGGACTTGAGCCGGTTACGATGCGCAGACGTTTGCTTCCAAAGTGGCCCGGCATCTGCCGTCCACCGCTGTTGGGATCCTCAGCCTTAGCGAACACGGAGAGCATCAGCTCGCGCATGGTCATGCCCACGGTGAGCACAAAGGCATAATCGCGGTAATACGGAAGGAAATAATCATTCTGCCGGTCCAGTGCAAAGGCAGCCGCCACCTGCGCCGCCTCCTGGCCGATGCCGGAAACATGGAAGTTAATCTTCCCGGCGCGCTGCAGAAGCAGACTGCGCTCATCGTACTTCCGTCCCATCTGCATATATTTGTACATATCGATGACCTGGCCGTCACTGAGTCCAAGCTCCTTATGTCTGTTGACTGTTCCTACAGTACCTTGAGATTCCATATGAGAGGTACCTCCTAAAAGTTTTGTGAGTCTAATCCCACTAAATTGATTTCGTACAAACTTGGATTAGATGCTTAAAATTATAACAACCTGTGCCTGATCTTATAACCTGGTACTAAGACTTGGCCTGAGTTCATTATAATCCCTTTCTGTACAAAAAGAAAAGAGAGGAAAAGCCGGAATAGAGCTATTTCGGCGCATAACGCTTCTCCAGCTCTATCCGGCATTCTCTTGGGGACTTTTCTCGTATACTAAAAACCGATTGATTTGCCATCTACCGCCAGCATGGCTTCTCCAATAATCTCGGAAAGGGTCGGATGGGCATGGATGGCTTCGCCGATCTCCCAAGGGGTGGCGTCCAGCAGCTGCGCCAGCGCCGCTTCGCCGATGAGATCGGTCACATGCGGTCCGATCATTTGAACACCGAGAATATCCCCGCTGCTGCGGTCGGCAACGACTTTGACAAAACCGTCCTTCATCCCGTAGACGATAGCTTTGCCGATAGCCGAGAATGGAAATTTCCCTGTCACGACATCATGGCCGAGATTCTTGGCCTCTTTCTCCGTATATCCGACACTGGCCACTTCCGGCCGTGTGTAGACACAGCGGGGAACCTGATGGATATGATAGGGATAGAGCTTCTCACCTGCCAGATGGTTCACCGCGCGAATACCTTCATGGCTGGCGGCATGGGCCAGCTGCAGGCCGCCGATGCAGTCGCCGATACCGTAGATATGCGGCTCATTTGTCTGCATGTTAGCATTAACCTCAATCACACCTTTATCGAAGTGGATATCGGTATTTTCCAATCCAATATTTTCGATATTGGCTACTCTGCCGACAGATACCAGCAGCTTCTCTGCGGACAAGCTCTGGCTCTGTTCCCCCTTGCGGGCTTCAATGGTTACGCCGTCCTCCGTTACCACACAAGTCTCAGCATCCACGGTTGTCCCCGTCAGAACTTTGACCCCGCGTTTTTTGAGCAGACGCAGCAGCTCCCGGGCAATTTCCTCGTCTTCCAGCGGCAGCAGCTGGCCAGCGGCCTCGACCACAGTCACCTGTACACCGAAATCAACCAGCATTGAAGCCCACTCCACACCGATTACTCCGCCGCCTACTATAATGATCGAAGACGGCAGCTCTTCAAGCGTCAGCGCTTCTTCACTGCTCAGAATAACCTTGCCATCCGGTTTAAGTCCCGGCAGCACTCGGGGGCGTGAGCCTGTAGCGACAATAAGATTGGATGAGACCACAGTCTCCATCTCGCCATTCTCCAGTTCCACCGCCACAGCACCGCTGCGCGGGGAGAATATCGAAGGCCCGATGATCCGGCCTTTCCCTTTGAGGACCTGGATTTTATTCTTGCGCATCAAAAATTGCACACCCTCATGCAGCTGTTCCACCACAGCTTCCTTGCGGCGCTGCACCTTCGGGAATACCAGCTGCACACCTGTTGTTTCGATGCCATAACTTTCGCTCTCATTTATCTCAGCATAGACTTCTGCGCTGCGCAGCAGCGACTTGCTTGGAATACAGCCGCGGTGCAGGCAGGTGCCGCCCAGTTTGTCCATTTCGATGACGACAACCGACTTTCCCAGCTGGGCCGCGCGGATCGCCGCCACATAACCTCCGGTTCCACCGCCCAGTATTGCCACGTCACAGGATATTGTCATGATATGTATCCTCCAGTCATTACTCATAAGTTCTGCATAACCTATTACATTGTACTCTCTTTTATGCCCATTACAAACTTATAATCGTCATGTATTCATGGACTTTTTCCTGGTGAAGCGTTATCATATGGGGGAATCCAAAGGGCTGCGAAGGAGATGGAACCCTCATGAAACTGCTGATTTCACGCTTCATTGCCATCCTTATTCTGGTTATTCCCGGCCTGCTGGCCATGACGGGCTTCCTGATGATGAAAGATGATATTTTCAACTATATCTCCATGCATGGCGACGATGCTGTGACACCGGATTTTGCCTGGCTGCATTTTGGCGGGGGGCTGCTGCTCTTCTTGGCCGGGATGAGCTTTCTCGGAGGCTGGATTCTGACGCGTGACCGTAAAAAGAACTATGTCGGCCCGCGGTTCAGAGAGAAGCAAAAAATCCAGCAGCCGCCTGCTACGAAAAGTAATCCTTAACTTTTAATAACTTAGATCACTTAACCAGGCATTTCCGAAGACATTCGGAGATGCCTTTTTTTTTGATTCTATGAATCCCTTAGGAAATAAGGTATATTTTCCCTGTAACTTATTTTAATCAGGGAGTGGTATGTCTTGCTGCATCAACAACAGACCCCGGCACTGGACAGCAATGCGATTATCGTATCCGGCGCAGGCAAAACATTAAATCAGACAAAGATCATCCGCAGCGTTTCTTTCGCTGTGCCTCATAACAGCATTTTTGCCATCATCGGCCCGAACGGAGCGGGCAAAACAACCCTGCTGCGTCTCATCATGGGTCTCTTGACACTGGATGAAGGAACGATTACTTATTCCAGTGATCTGCGGAAAATCTCGGTATTGCTGGAGAATGATTACTTATTCGAGACCAAAACCGGGCGTGAAAACATCCGTGATTTCTGCATCTATTTGGACGTAAGTCCGGCGTCGGCTTCTACGATGATCGAACGATATGCTGCTCTTCTGCAGCTCGAAACCGCACTTGATAATAAAGTGGCTTCCTATTCCAAAGGCATGAAACGAAAGCTGTCGCTGCTGATTACGCTGCTGAAGGATTCCCCCATTCTGCTGCTGGACGAGCCTACCTCCGGTGTCGATCCCGAATCAAGACTGGTCATGCGCAGCGTCCTGCGCGGTTTGAAGGATGAAGGCAAAACACTTATCCTTACCTCTCACGATCTGGCGGAGGTTCAAAAAATCAGCGATTGGATCACCATCCTGATCGGCGGTTCCATTGTTGATATTATCCATAATCAAGAATTCTGCGGTGATTTGGAGCAACGGTTCTTCACTGTACTTAAGGAGGCTAGATAATGAGGCTGCATCCGGTGAACAAATTGAATATCAGGGATGTCCTGAGAACCCCCTCGTATATTGCCATGCTCCTGATCGTGATGATCTTGCCGTTTAACTCCCTGCTGCAAATTCTGAGAACCAGCACCGGCCCGTTGGCATTTATCGCGGTCTATATTTACCTTATCCTCAACATCTCGATCTATCTCTTTCTTAATATGCTTGCCCTCAGTCTAATAGTTATTTCCGAAAAAACCTCGGGGCGCTGCGAATATTATCTTGCCAACAAGGTCGATATCCGCCGGCTAACGTCTTTATACAGCCGCTCCGCCTTTGTGCTAAGCATTGCTCCTGTCCTGCTTTTTAATGCCCTCGTGTTCGGATATGCCCTGGCTGCCCGGGAAGCGGTGCTTCTCCATCTGTTCCGGAATGTTGCTTTTGTGATGTTTGCTGCGGCTTATCTCCTGTTTACCTATGCCGCCACCGGAACATTGACGCTGATCTCCATGCTCTCCAAGTCCCCCGAGCGGGTAAGGACTTTCCTTTCGGTCAGTGCCGTTCTGTTTGTGTTTGCCGCCTCACTGCCCGGCACATTTATCCGCAAGCTCGGGATTACACCGGATGGTAACGCCATCCTTTGGATTACCGGCTGCATGCTGCTTCTCCTGGCTGCACTCTGCACCGCTGTGCGCTCCTCTCTAAACGGGAAGCTGAGCAATGAGAGCATTATATTATCCTACAAACAGTAGCTCCATTTTTCGGGAAGGGCAAAAAAAGCAGCAAGCCCGCCGCCCCAGTTCCACTGCCTGCCGGGATGGCGTATCTTGCTGCTTCTAGTTAGTCGTTCTGATTCTGGACTGTCCCCTTACATCGCTGCCTCATCCTTGGCACCCCGAACCAGTTCGCTGTACAGTCCGCCTTGCTGCAGCAGTTCGTCATGTGTGCCCTGCTGCAGCAAACGTCCGCCCTGCAATACCAGGATACGGTCCGCCGCGCGGATGGTGCCCAGTCTGTGGGCGATCACGAAGCTTGTCCGGCCTTTCATCAGCGCCTGCAGCCCTTCCTGAATCTTGATTTCAGTCACCGTATCAATGCTGCTGGTCGCCTCATCCAGCACCAGCATGGAAGGATTGGCGAGAATCGCTCTTGCGATCGCCAGCAGCTGCTTTTGCCCCTGGCTAATCCCGCTGCCGTCCACGGAGAGCATCCGCTCGTAGCCGCCGCGCATCCGCATGATGAAGGAATGGGCATTCGCCAGCTTCGCCGCCTGCTCCACTTCCTCGTCCGTAGCGTCCAGCCTGCCGTAGCGGATATTGTCGCGGATTGTGCCTTTGAACAAGAAGGAATCCTGCAGCACAAAAGCCATCTGGCTGCGCAGACTTTCCCTGCGGATGGACGAAAGATCCATGCCGTCCAGCGTAATGCTTCCTTTGCTCGGATCATAGAACCGCGATAAGAGGCCTATCAGTGTTGTCTTGCCGGCCCCTGTAGGTCCGACGAGGGCGATCATCTCGCCCGGCTTCGCTTCAAAGCTGATATTCTGCAATGTATCGGCGCCGCCGTCATAAGAGAAAGAGACGTCCTTGAACGTCACCGCCCCCTCCACCTGTTCCAGCGATACGGCCGCGCCTTCATCCTTGGCTTCAGTCTCTTCGTCCATAACCTCAAACACCCGCTCCGCCCCGGCAATCGCCGACAGCAGTGTGTTCCACTGGTTCGCCAGATCATTAAGCGGCCGCGTAAATTGACGTGTATACTCCACAAAGGCGATGATGACACCGACAGTGACCAGGCCGCGGATCGCCAGCAGGCCGCCCACACCGGCAACAATGGCAAAGCTCAGATTGTTCAGGCCATTCATCAGCTTGGGAATAAAGCCGGAAATCGACTGCGCCCAATACCCCGACAGCATAATCCGCGTATTGCGTTCACGGAAACCGGAAATGACCCGTTCCTCCTGCGAGAACGCCTTGATAATCCGCTGTCCCGACAATGTCTCTTCTATATAGCCGTTGAGCTCGCCCATGCTGCGCTGCCGCTCCTTGAACAGCGGACCGGTTCGCCGCGTTATCCAGCGCATCCCCAGCGTCATCAGCGGCACTACAATAAACGTCAGCAGCGTAAGCAGCGGGCTGAGCCATAGCATGACACCCACGGTGCCCAGCAGCGTGAGGACACTGGAGAAAATCTGGATCGCCGAGCTGTTCAGGGTGGAGCTGATATTCTCGATGTCATTGGTCAGGCGGCTCATAATTTCGCCCTGCTGCCTGCGGTTGAAGAAGGAAATCGGCAAACGGTGCAGGTGCGCGAACAAATCGGTGCGTATCCGGTAGATTGTCTCCTGGGCAATTTCGATCATCCAAATATTTTGCAGCCAGGAAGTTAATGAATTGAGCACATATACAAGTGCAAGGGTAATGAGGAAGGTCCCCCAGGTTCTGCCCCCCGATCCCTCTAAGTAATGATCGACCGCCCGGCTGATCAGATAAGGTCCAAGCAGCGCCAGACCGGAGCTGAACAGCACCATCAGAAGCACGAGGAACAGCTTGGCTTTGCGCTCGGCAAGATAACTCCAGATCCGTTTCAGCGTAGCCGACCAATTTTTCGCTTTCGCTTGGGGCTTGCGGTTCGAGGCCGCCCCGAAGCTTCTACCCTCTCCAAGTCCCAGATCCAGCTTCGGATGCTTGAAAGGTTCAATTAATGCTTTGAACATGATGCACCGCCTCCTTGCCCTGGGATTCATAAATTTTCCGGTAGAGGGAAGAGCCGGTCATAAGCTCTCCATGGGTACCTTTGGCGATTAACCGGCCTTCATCCAGCAGCAGGATCAGGTCTGCCGATACCGTGGAGCTGATCTTCTGGGTAATAAGAAAGGTTGTGCAGGACATATGCTTCAGTTCCTCCAGCAAAAGACCTTCCGTTACTGCATCTAGCGCACTGGTGCTGTCATCCAGAATGAGTATCGCCGGCTTTCGCACAATCGCCCGGGCGATAGTCAGCCGCTGCTTTTGCCCGCCGGACAGATTGACCCCCCGCTGCCCCAGCATGGTGTCATAGCCTTGAGGAAGACCTCTCACCGTTTCGTGGATTTGCGCCGCAGCAGCTGCCCGCTCGATCTCTTCCCGGGTTGCGTGCTCATTCCCCCAGGCAATATTGTCACGTACCGAGCCGGTGAAGAGCAGTACCTCCTGTGGCACATAACCAATCGCTCCCCTCAGCTTGGCAATATCCAGCTCCGAGCTGTCCACACCGTCAATTGAGATCACCCCATGGTTCTGCTCATATAACCGGGGAATCAGTCCGACCAATGAGGATTTCCCGGAGCCGGTTGCCCCCATAATCGCCACCCGTTCTCCAGATTTCACCTTAAAGGAGATCTCTTCCAGGACTGCGATCTCGCTCCCCGGATAACTGAAGCTGACATTCTCAAATTCAACCTCACCCTGTATAGCATCCGGTCCGGTATAGTCACTGCGTCCAGAAACACCACGCTTACGCTCATTGGTCTGTACGGCTTGCTCCGCCATTACATCCGGAACTGCATCTGCCGACATCACTTCCGCCACCCGCTGCGAAGAAGCAATTGCACGCGAGAACGTCGCCATGATCGAGGACAAGGCTGACATAGCACCTATCGTGCGCAACGAGTAGTTAATGACCGCCACGGTCTGTCCCAGGGTTGCTTCCCCTGCAGAAATCTCAATCCTTCCAAACCATAAAACCGCCATAATCCCCGCGTTGACGATCAGCATAATCAGCGGAGCTGTTGTTTCTGTCAATCGGAGTGCAGCTACAGTCGACTTCATCAGCTCTCCGCTGAATGAAGCGAACCGGCCAATCTCGTGGCCCATACGGACAAACACACGAATTAAACGGATGCCGGTCAGATTCTCCTGAATAACGCCGTTTACCCCATCCAGCCGGACTTGCACGCTGCGAAACAAACCTGATGACCTGCGTATCACCCACGCCAGGAACAGAATCAGCACCGGCAATGTCACCGTCAGCAGCAGCCCCAGCTTCACATGCACGACCAAAGCCATGACCACACTGCCCAAGACAACAAGCGGCACCCGGGTCATAAACCGCAGCCCCATAAATATTGTATCCTGCAGTTGGGTCACATCTCCGGTAAGACGCGTAATCAGCGACGAGGTCGGAAAACGGCTGAACACTTCATAGGTGAAGGACTGCACCTTCCCGTACAGCTTGTCCCTGAGATCAAAAGCAAATCCCTGACTGGCATGAGACGCAAAAAAAGAGCTGAGCACACCCGCCGCAAACGCTATAATCGCGCTTACTGCAAGTACACCGCCCCACAGCCAGACTACTGAATTATCCTTCTCCCTGATCCCATTATCGATAATTTTGGAGATCAGCAAAGGCTGCGACAGTTCCACCGAAAGCTCGATAAGCATCATTACCAGGGCAGCGATCGCCGCCACCCGGTATCTTTTGAGATAAGAAAAAATTAAGTTCATCGACGTTACCCCATTTGTTTATTCGTAGAGCGCATCCCGCAGGCGGGTGGACATTGCCGAACCCTGTCCCGTCTTAAGAATCACCCGCCGCAGCGCCTTGTTGCTCCGGTTCATTTCTGCTAATTCATCAAGCATTTCCGTCAATAAACTTTGCGTTTCCGGGGACAGTTCCCCGCTCTCCTGAAGTGCTGCCATTCTCTCTTTATAATGCTCCATTTTCTCCGTCAACTGCCAAACTTCCTTTCTGTCAAGGCTTCTCCTGTGGAAGTCCATAATTGCGTATATTATAACATATCACCAGGGAAGCACACTTTAAAGCGGTTGCTGAAATTTAAAAACACGATGGCAATGATTTCACTGGCAAGTTCAGCCACGAGTATGATACTCTAATAATATCGTAGGAGTTTTGTAACATCTTCATGTCTGTATCATCACATCCCGGTATAACGTAGTTATTTCGGCATTTCCAAGGAATTCGTCTAATTTTGATTTGTAACATCTTCACGTTTATATCATGGCGTATCCGTTTATTTTGTTACCCAAGATGTTACCCGAGTGACTTATTGTCCACAATGTGGATAACTACTGTATAAAGATATAGAAGAAGGCCCCCCAACAAAGGAGGGCCTTTCGTCATTACTTAGTGTTACCCGGGTTATTTTTTCCAAGTTCAAAGATACCGGTTGATGATAACCCCGCAAATGCTCCGGCCCATAACCGCGGCACCACTTCCAAATCAGTAAACGGGTAAGCTGCCCATCCTGCCAAAATACCAATGACTAGACCGATAATAGGGATAAAGTTTTTAGGAATGCTCACCATTGCTTTTACAGTTTGCAACACTGCAAAAACAGCAGCTGCGAGCACAGAAGCAAAGACCATCACTTGATTCAGCATATCATTCATTTGTCACACTCTCCTTTGGGTAAATTAGTACGCGCTTGGTGTTAACCGCGTCAGGCTCCAGGAACACGCCTTTAACCACTCCCAGAGATTGCAGGTCAATCGACTTGATGTAACTCTTAGTATTAATAAGCTTGGTCTCTACAGGCGCACCATTGATGTAGATGGCTTTCTTTTGGTACAGCCATGTTATACCAAGCTCCGTCAGCACATCACGCGCCGGGACCCAGCTCCGGCCGGGACTAAGTAGCCCATCAAATTGTTTTTCTCCTATATATACAGCTACAGGAGTCATTCCGTCTGGTAGCGTAATTGCTGGGGTAACTTCTATATATGTGCGTCCAAAGTACTGACACAGGCCCCGGGCAATCTCTTCGGCGCATTCAGACCGGTACGCATCAGATTTCAGCAACATCGCTTCGTCTGGATTGTCCATAAACGCGCCCTCGATTAGCACGGATGGCATCTGTGATTCCCGGGTAATGTGCAAGTTTGCTGTCTTCAGGCCCCGGTTGATCAGCGGCGTACCCTTTACCAGATACTCCTGTATGTCCTGTGCGAGCTTTTTGCCCTCTTTGTATTTGTCCCGGTAAAATATTTCAATCCCTTTAGCCTTAGGGTTCCATGTGCTTCCCATGGCGTTTGCGTGGACAGAGACCATTGCATCTGCCGGGCGACCGAATGTATTAAGGATTGTGTTATTAGCCAGTCCGGTGCGTGTCTTCAAGGGAACGTCAGTATCCCCGGCCGAAACATGCAGCACATCGAAAGCATTGCGTTGAAGATGAACAATCAATTTATCCACGACAGCACGGTTAAATTCGTTTTCCCGCATATATGTGCCGTCTTCAAACATCGGCGTGCGCTTGCCATTCGTTTCCATGCCGTGGCCGTCATCTACTGCTATCAGTATTTTTGTCATTGGGTACCGCCTTTCCTGGTCTGTAACCGGCTGTGATAATGTCGATGATGTAGTTAAGTTCCTCGGATCCGACTTCTCGGATAACGTCGAACGCCCATACTCTCTTACGGGGATGTACGGTTCTCCGCCAAGCTTTACGATCTGCTTTCCCACATATTTTCGCCACTCTTCACTTTCCTCCTTAAACAGTGGGAAGTGGTCGGATAAGAATTTACGAAACATCTTCATTCCCGACCGTTTTCCAACCAAGTAGAACAAAAAAAAGAGCAGCGCTTCCCAGCTTAGCTCCCTCGCGTTCTTTAATATGAAATAAAGCAACTCATACAGCGACTCTATGGCTCCCCACATCTATGCTCACCACCGGTGGATCAAGTATTTGCGCCATTTCTTCGCCATAGAGGTACGTGATCCAGTCCAGCGCCCACACGTTTAGGCCATCTTGAAATTCTGTTTCGTCGTAGTCAATTAGGTTATCCATCACTTTTGATCCTTCATTTTCAGGGTTAAGCGCTGAATCATTTCGTTTCTGCGCTTGATTAATGGCTCGATTTTCAATTGCTTTTGTTTTGAATTTAATGGGCCACGCTCAATTGCTTTAATTGTTTTGTTGATGTCGCTCACTGCCTCAGAAACATCATTTATGCTCTTCAGTTGTCCTTGCTTCGTGAAAGGCTTCTTGTTAAGCTTTGCAGATGCCTTTTCCTTGGTGAGCTCTTCTTTTTTCTGATAGAACTTATCCATTGCTTTTCCGCCTTGGTTGGGATCAACAAGGAACGAACGGGTAAATGGTGCCTGTTCAATTGACTTGGCTGGCTTTGCTGTCCTCTCAAATGCCCCTGTCTTGTCTAGGATAAAGTCCACTGCATCAGATGCATATTTACCAAGGCCTGCAGTCAATCCCTGCAGTGTATTGTCGATCACTCGCGGTGAACTGAAGTTCTTGAATGTACCTTTACCACCAGTAAGCTTCTCTACGCCACCCGCAATGATCCTAGCAGATGTCGTAGTGCGAACCGGGTCATACTGGTCAGAGAACTCTAATCCTTGCTCAGAACGTGGAATGATAGGACCTTCTTTAAAGAAAGAATAATTTGAGTATCCTTCATAAAGTGGGAGCAATCCAGAAATTTGTGTTGGCAATGAAGCATCTTTCAATGCTCGCCGTGCAAATCCATCAAACGCTGCAGAGTCCTTGTTAAACACAAAGTCCAGTGCCTTTTCTGGCAGATTAGCAAATACTGCTGCCAAATCAAATGGCTTTGGAATACGAGCCACAGTATCTGTACCCGGAACAGCCAGTAACCAGAAGGAGTCCTTCATCCAATCTGGAGCATTAGCAATAGTATCCTTTTGTGTCTTATTTGCAAACTCGCGGTTAGCGATAAAGATACCTATTGTTGGTGCTGTAACAGAAACAAATCCACGAGACACAACGCCTAAGGGATCATTTTTAATTGCTCTTATAAGTTTTGATTTACCTTGAACATTAGCATTAAAAAATGAAACAACACGGTTTAGAGGCCTCACACTAGCTCCACCACGGGCAAAATCCATCAAATCACGGGACCGGTACGCTGCCTCTTGCTTGCTGGAGCCAGAACGCAGTGCTGCTCGGTACTCCCCGACCTTGGTCGCTGATTCTGTGGTGTCTGAAATGGCTCTCAATAGTCCAATCAGTGACTTACCGTTAACCAAATTTACAAATTTTTTCGAATTCGGCTGCCTCAGAACCGTTTCTAAGGCTTTTTTGTGAAGATTTCTATCCATAGAAAGCGTATTTCCGTAAGCTCCCAGGTTATCAATCCACTCTTTGTACAATGGGCCTTTCGTGATGGTCTGGATCAACCCGGCGCCGAAGTCTGTAATAGGATTGAATCCACTTTCGGAGACAACGAATGCGTTATTGATATCACGGATTGGGTTGCGCAGTGCGAACTCAGGTGTAAGTGTGGCCCCGGCACGCAGCAGGCTGGCAGGCTTAGATAGGATGTTAATCAGCGTGTTGCTGGACTCTTGGTCCAGGTTCATCAGTGCCTTGTATACCTCAGGCTGCACCTCATACCGAACTTCCTTGCCATCTACCTTAACCTTGACTACGTTTTTTTCGCCTACTTGCTCGGCATTGGTGAGTTTGCGGAAGAATGTGCCGTTTCCATCCAGTTCAGCAAGCTTCGGTATCTGCCGGGCCACATTATTGCGTTCGGCAGCATTGACGCTTTGGAAGATGTTCTTCACCATATTTTCCAGCGGAGCAATGACCTTTCGCTCTGACCCTTGCAACGCCTTAATCGGGCTGGTTACGTTGGCGAGAGCACTCGATAACCCGCCGCCTAATCCTACCTTATCGTTATCCATTTCGCGGAACAAAGGGATGTAGTTCTTCCAGCGTTCGCCCAGCACATCATACAGTTCCTTGGATACTACGCCACTGTCCACCAGTTCCTTTAGCATATCGCGGTTAACTTTAACTATTTCTTGCTGAGCTGCTATCATTTCAGGTGATGCCAGTTCATCAATGATTGATTTAATCTCTTGATTTGTATAACCGGATTTATATCCGGCTGCGTTCACGTCCTTAGCATGCATAGCAAGCACGTAATCCTCTAGGTCTTCGGATGTTTTCCCTATGGCCTCTACTCTCCGAATGACAGGACCCAGTCTGTCTTGTATGATGAGGCTAGCACGTTCAGGAGCGCCTTTGAAGAGCCTAGCAGCCTTGTACAAGCTGTCTTCAGCACTGGCTAGTTTTCCCCCACGTACATTCTTTTCAACGGTTTCCAATGCTGCTAGGTCATCTGTGGTTTGTGTCCGCCATTGCTGCCATCTTTCCCCGAAAGGTTTCTTCTTAACTTTAACGTCTCTGCTGATTTTCGTTCTGAATGAAGCAGCATCACCTTCGGTCTTGGTGTTAAATTCAATTGCAGCTTTCCCTTCATCACTCACCAATCGTTCTTGTCGCCGCAATTCCTCCCGGCTCATGCGTAGGATCTTATCTGCATGTGGACGGACAGATTCGCCGAACTCCTTGACCAGTTCCTCTGTGAAGTTTGCCACTTTGATTGTGCTTTTACCGAGCTTGGAAGCCATGATTACCGCATAATCCGCCCACTCTGGCAACGGGCTTGAGTTCAGGTTGCCTTTACGTTTGGCAATGCGTTCTCTGGCCGCCTTCTCAGCATCATCAAGGTACGAGTAAACCTTATCCCGTACATTAGGATGATTGACTGCTTGAATTGCTTCCTCGACCTCCTGCAACTCTGTTTTAACAGGTAATTTCACAGGTTCAGGTGAAGACACTGGTTTAGGCTCCGGCGCTGGAGACGAGTAAAGCACTCTCTCATTCTCCAAGGACGACTTGAGCGCATAGTCTATATCCTCTTGCGTTAATTCAGACGCCGGTTTGTTGATGATCTCACGATCCCTGGCACTTATGTTTTCATCAATTGCTGGTTTTACTTTTTCTGGTGCTGATTTCACAGCCTCCGGCGCCCTAGCAATCATTTCCTGTACCGGTATATCTGTCTCTATATTTGGATTTCTATTGGTAATGGATGATGGTGTTTCTATTGCTGCGCCTTCTGGTATACCGGAATTTCTTGCTGCTCGTACCTCAGCAAACTTTTCAAAACCGGATTTAACCGCGCCTCCCACTGTACCCAGACCTAGACCAAACCCACCACCAATCAAGGCATTTATACCAATTTCCCGGTTACTATCCTGTTGGTTCATTAGCCCAGAGGCAACGTTTTGTACAGTTCCGGCCAATCCTTCTGTGAGTCCTCCACGCACGATATTATTCGCCGTAGATGGGCTAACTTTGGGTATGATCTTGGAGATCGCGTTAGTTGCCTTCATTCCGGCCCCTGTGTTTAAGAGTTTACCTGCGGCTTCATACGGCGCCACGTTTGGACCTGAACCTACAGGTGCACCTGTAGGAGTCAGGAACGGCGTTACAAAGTTGTTTACCGCATCTGCTACTTTATCCACTACTGTATTTCCACTTGAGTCTTTACGGGTAGCGCCTGAGTTACCACTAAAGGCATTACCTATAGCTACCCCAATCGGGTTACCCTCCATGAGATAGTTCATGGCTTGCGCGTACTGTTTTACCACAGGCGGTGCGGATGCGATTTCCTTTTTATTAATCTCGTACTGTGATATGCCCGGTATCTGCGAAGCATTTGCCGGACCGCCACCAGTTTGATTCAGCAGGCTTGCGGCTGGCAAACGTCCCTGCAGTTGAGTCTGCAGAGATGTCACCGGTATGTTAAGCGCCGAGGCTGCTGGAAGCTTGCCCTGAAATGCTGCTATCTGTTTGCTTTTTAACTGTTCTGCTTTGAAATCAATTGGTTGGGTTTTAACCGGCTGCGGCGTAGTGTCGAATCCCTGCACCTGAGGACCCTTGCCAACACTGGATAAGGTACTGCTGAGCAGTGCTTTAGATCGGGCATTGTTTTCAGCGGTTGTATCAACAATTTCCCGATTGCGTACAGCAGCAAATGAACTTTCTCGCTGTTCATCTTTTGGCGAGTAAGTACGATTTAGCACACGCTGCTTCGCCTCTTCGCCCCGTTTACGATTACGAACCGCGTCAAATGTTGACATTCCGACCACTCCTTAGTACCACTTATTTTTGTCCCAAAATTGAAGGGCTTTGTAAGGATCCCCATAACGATCTATTACATATTGAAGTCCTTTGCTGGCTTGCTGGTTTGGATCAGACCAGTCTACGCTGTTTCCACCATAATTTTTACGAGTGCCATTCAAGAACTGATATAGCCCAGCAGCCGTAGATTTAGGATTTTTTGCATTAGGATTAAAGCTGCTCTCCCGCGCCACCAATTCTTCAAGGGGTTTCTGCCATTCTGCTGGTTTACCTGCTGCTTTTAAGGATTGAGATATAGCCGATGATGCAATCGCATAATTTTTCGGATTAGATTTTGCGTCCGCCGAAGCTTTGTAGTAATTGTTGTAAGCCCCACTAACCGAAGCTGTGGGGCTACTCAGTTTCCCGAGTACGTTTTTAGAAGCGAATCAATTTCTTTCTTTGTCATGCCCAGCGATAAAAGAATCTGATTTGTTTCAGCATCACTTAATCCAGCATCAACCACAGATTCAAACATTTGCTTACGCTTCGTTGGATCCGCTGTTATCTTATCGCCCGTTTTCTTTTGCTCACCCGTTAATTCATTTGTGGTATACACGGGTTCAGTGTAAAGACTCTTCATGCTGCTGAGTATTTGATTTGCAGTAAGACCAGCCGTCGGGCTAGTTCCGGCCTGCTCAGCATCCATTTGTACCCACGCCCGGGCATTATCATCCTGCGACAGCGCAAGATTAGCCTGCTGATACGCCGTTTGATTCTGCTCCTGTAGGACATTAAGCGCATAACTCAACCCGTTTTGTTTAACATCTTCGTCGAATTTCGCTTGCCATTGCTTGTCAGAGATTGCGTCACGGGCTTTCTGATAGGAAATTGTTTCCTGTGTATTCTGCTGATTGGCTGTGAGTGGTGTATTTGGATCTGCTGCTTGTCTGTACAGACCTTGCCAGTCGGATTGCGGTGTAACTGCTCGGCCTGTTGTATTAGCTACTGTCGTGGCTGCATCAAGGTTAGCGTTCTTAACTGATTGGTCTTGCGCTTGGCCTGCTAGTGTGCGTATACCCGGGTTGTTTGCACTCGCCTGTGCTGCTGTCTTGTCCGCGCTGTAGAAGCTTGGATCAATGCCCAATGACTTAAGCTGTGCACGGATTGCATCAGCCTCTGTGCTCAACTGTGTACGTGTATCCTTGGTTATTCCCTTTGTCTCAGCCTGCGCTTTAAGCCCTATAAGGTTCTGAATTGCTTGTTTGGCTTCTGCTGGCATGTAATTACCGGTTACCTGTGACTCTGTAATTGGGTTTTGGAAATCTTGCTGGTTATAATCCTGGTACAGATTACGCTGGTTGCCTATGCTGTCCTGATACTGCTGGTATGCCTGCTGCGCGTAGATTGGCAGGATATTGTTTGCTACGTTCTCTGCGCTCTGGTTAGCCAGTTGATTAGCTACAGTTTCGGAATAAGAGGACTTACCTTGACCCGTTGCCCGGAGTTGCGCGTTTGTATTCTTTTGGTTCACTTGCAAATTCTGTTGGGCCGCCCGAAGTGCCGCCTGATAGGACGGGTCTGTTTCAGCGTTAAAGGTAAATGGTGTGTTCACCAGATTGCTCTGCGCTGACAAAGCTTGCTCTGTTCGCGGCTGTGAAGTTGTAGCAACCATCCTCTTAGCTGCTGCTGTAGCCGCTGGCGGAACTGCTGTAGCAACATTGCCACTCCTTACATTGTTGGCCGCTTTGATTGCCGCCTGTGGTAGTCCGTTGCTCTGTACTGTTGGATTAGGTACGCCAGCCATCATACCGGCTATTGCTCCCGGTGCTGATCCGGCGGTTGATGCGGTCTTATTGGTCTTGTACGTCTGTACCGCCTTACGTAGATTGTCCAAGTTGAATATGCTCTCTGCCATGATAACCCTCCTTTTCAATAGAAAAAGGACCCCGAATGGAGTCCTCTAGCCGATCAATTATTTATTTAAATGTAGCATACATGGGCAATAGTTTCGGGTTATTTTTGTATCATCTTGTTGTATAAAAACCGATATGCTAAGATACAATTAGAAAAGGAGCCGTGCTGTAACACGACTCCCCTCATGTACAATCCGCATTAAGAGCGGTAGGCGTTGCAAGGGTGATCAAGAATAGACCGATTCCTTACTGGGGGGCGGTCTATTTCTTTTTGTTAAAAGATAAAACGAGTATCATCAACGTTGCAAATTGGATCATTAACGTTAACGCATCTTTTATCTCCACAGGCATCACCTCCTTTACAGGAGACTAGCCGACCGCCCTTATGCCATTGTACTGGATTATTATAGCAGACTGTACTCTATTGGAGTATGGTCTTTTTATTGTGCTTGCAGTTCTGCGAGTTGGGTCTTGAGTTCTGCAATCTTTTCTTTATACGAAGTGAGCAGTTTTTCGCGTTTCGCCTTGCTTTCTGTTAGATAATCCAACTCATCTTTACTAAGTTTACCTGCTGCTATTGATTCATTAGCTCGTTTAATGCCTTCCTCAGTTGAAGTAATCAAAGTTGCATATTTATCTATTTCTTTTTGTAGTTCATCGGTAGAGTATTGTTTAGCTTTTGTTTTCATTTTCACCACGCCCTTTTCATAATCAACATTTAATCCTGATGCTTCGCTCACGGTTCTAACAGGAGCATAACTTGTACCGTTGATGATAACAGCAGAACCAATTTCCTTGCCATCCAGAGAAACAACAGCAGTTTCTTGAACCGTCTGTCCGATCAAAGATTTAATATCATCTGCAAACACAGAAGTTGAAATGGTGAAAATAGCCCCGACCAGGAATCCAACAATATATTTTTTCATGTCAATCTCCCTTTATAATTCCATTTTTCACCAATATACCACAATAATTATGGACCTTCTAGTGCCTCTACTCGACTGTATAACTCATTAAGTTCATCTTGTAGGGTCTTGCTTTCATCAGAATTATATATCACTGACCAATTTTGGAACTGTACAGTAGGAGAAGTTAATGTGATACCATAGGGGGCGTAAACCTCCCAGTCTGCAAAAATCGTACTAATTCTTGCTCTAAGTAATGTACCTGTAACAAATTCAATAGCTGGTGCATTTGCATAGTTCGAAACATAATTGATGTAATTGTTTTCATCATACGAAGTTCTAAACAATTTTTCGGTATTACTCATTTCTGTCTTAGGATATCCGGTTTCGTTGGTACTGATATATGTACCGTACACTTCCCCGGCTGTGATCTTTCCCAAATCCGCTGATATAGCCGACAATTCATCCACATGAATCTTTTCTGCTGTCACTGACCCGGCCTTAATGTTCTTTGCTGTGATGCCATCCGCCTTAACATTAGTAAAATTGATGTCACCGTTCAGGGTGAAATCCAAGTCCTTAAACATGATAGCAATCTGGTTAGACAGATAGTTAATATACTTTCGTAATTCCACTGGATCGTCTGTGAGAGGCGGTGCTTTCAACTGTGACATTTTCCATATACCCATGATAACCCTCCTAAAATAGTGGCAGTTGCCGGACTTCACGAACAAGCTCATGAATCTTGCAAGGACCTATCATTTCGATTTTGACGCGGACCGTATTTTCCAGCACTACACTACGCACCGGGATGATTACTCGCTGCACGCCGGTTCCTGATCCAGCTACCGTATGAACTAAGTTGAAGTCGTTTCCGTCCTTGGTCGTGGAAAGATAAACGTTAACCGTTGTACCAACCGGAATTTCAGCATACATCCATAATTTAATCCATCTCTGCCGTCTTGAAAGCGTGGAGTTGGAGAATGGCTTGGTTATGAAATAAGCCGTTATCGGAGTTCCTGCATCGTCTGACGAGGTGAACATTTTAAGGACTCGACCTGTGCTGTCCCCGATATACAACACATCATCCAGCATTAAAAAGAATGTTGGATTAATACCGTTCCACCTACTCCATGAGCTTACGCCTGTACGGGAGTCGTATACCATAATTTCATTGGTATGTGTGCGGAAATACAATAGATCCGGGTCCGAACCGGCTACGGTATTGGTATCCATGCCTGTGAGATACCCGCCAACAATTTGTGAGAACTCCTGATTTGGAAGGTTGCCACCAGCATAATCGTATATAGCCCTTTGATCAATGATGCGCATAATACCGCTTTGTGTTGTAGCAGATTTATTATTCAGTACACCGACATCGTCCGTAATTAGCTTTGTAACAAAGCTTGATGGCACACCACCGTATAACTCGTGCAAGCTGTTAGGCATTCCGATGGTAAGCTTGGTCAGGCTTCCAGACAGCATATTAACATTCTCGCCTCGGGTGCTTTCAATCGTCTTCCCGTATGATGATCCATCTAAATTAGCAAAATCATTCCACACCTCTGGTTGATCAACTGCACAGGCCCTAATCTCATTTCCAAAAGCTACCCAGAGACGATTTTCGTATGTTGTGATGTACTTTGCTCCTGCTGGTACACCCGACAAATCGACTATCGTAGATCCGTCATAGCGCTTAGCTACGATGCCATTCACGCCTATAAGATTGATGTCTGCCCAATCTGCGCCTTGGAACCCGGTAAATGCCCACTCAGCGATTGTATCAATACCCGTAAGCAGCGTGGTCCATGTACTTCCGTTCCAGCGTCTCCACGTTCCGTCATTCGCGATGATGTGCAACTCACTTTTCCATGCACCCACGCCCAGTATCCGACTGCCAAACGTGCCTAAAACAGAATACCCAGCCCTCACAGAGAGAGCCGGGTAATCGGATGTAGACATATTTGACATATCGGTGAGTTGTGTTTCGGATATGCTGAGTGGATCAAAGGTATTTAGTCCCTGCCACTGCCTGATACTGATCGGATCCTGAATGCCTGTCAGCGGCTGGTACTCCGTTCGTTTGCGTGGTACATAGTTAACCATTGGCGGTCACCCCTGCATATTGTGTAGCAGCCTGTTCCCATACGGCTCGGTATTGGCTCTCATAGGTTGCAGCCTTTCCGGTGTCGTCCATCGCGTTAGCAAGGTATGCAGCCAATCCCACGTAATAAGTAAAGTGGTATTCGTCTGGAGCGTCTGGAACTGCGCCCAGGTTGCCTGTCGTGAATGTTGTTGTCGCTATCCTAGCGTAACGTAAAACGCCCTGCAAACCGTTTGAGTACGGCGCAGGACGCAAGGTCAATGTATGGGTGCTGTCGTCAAAGGTATAGGTGTTCTGTAGTGGGTTCGTAGTGCCGGGAACGAGTTCCTTATACTTGATGATTCCCACCATCACAAGGTCAATGTTCTTCAGCCGGACCTCAGTTGATATGGAATATGCTGCCTGATCCTTTACCGGCGCGAGTGACAGCACCCTCGGGATCTTAACCACGTTGAAAAAGTCATTGTTTAGCGCGTTCAGTGCGACGATTTTGTCTGCAAGTGGGACTTCGTTCGGGACCAGTAGGTCAGCTTCTGATATGATATCACTGATTTGCATAGTGGCCTCCTTTCTAAAAACAAACTTCCCTAATTGTTAATGATTATATAAGTTTAAAAAAGGAGTAATGCCAGCATCAGAACTACAGGAGTGCTGAAACATACGATACTGGTCCGCAGTAATTGAATGCTTCTTGTATTTGCTTTCTTTTCCTTCTCTATTACATTGCTTGTGGAAATAGTGCCATTTAAAAGCCCGGCGTATAAACAAAATGCGTTGAAGTAGAATATCCATCCCTCTAGAACAGGTTCCATAAAGAACGTAACAACAAAGGCGCTGGATAAACAGAGGAACAACACTTTCAACTTGTAAGGAATTTCAATTCGATTTAGCTTAACGACATTCAACAAGACAAGTAAAGAAAATATCGCAAGCAACAGAAAAGGAATAATTCCAGTTTCAAAACCTACATCCAGCCATAAATTGTGAGCATATTGCAGAGGTAGAACAGTTTGTTTTCCTCCACTCGGGAACAAAAATAATCCTTTCCATGCCGCGTCCCAAGCTTTGATTCGTGGGTCATCTGCAAAAGACATTCCTGATGTTCTGGATAAAAAAAGCGACCCTTGAGCGTTTTTGTAATAGTACATAGCCGCAAACGCTCCAATAACCAAAACGAATATCGACTTTTTCGTAACCCTTTTTAATATAAGGAAATAAGAAGCTATAGACAGAGCAATGATCAATATCCCAGTTCTACTTCCCATTTTGGTCATAGAGTATACAGATAATCCGAAGATTATCAAGTATAACAGCTTTTTCCGTTTGGAATCCTTAATGAATAGCATGGGAATTAAGGATAACCCCAATGATATATAAGCGTTAATGCCAGTTGCCGAAATTTTGTAACCCCAAACACTTTCAACGCCGCGCCATTGCAGAAGATCAATGACATTTGATGTGTACACATTTGTAAATCCAAATCCGGTTATGGTCAAAATAGTTAACACAAGAACGTGCATTGTCACTTTTTTAGATTTGTGCGCTAAATATTTTCCGAGAAAATAAAAAACGCTCGGAAAAACAACGGTTATAAAAATGATGCCAGGAGTCCTTAATTGGTAAGCGTTAAGAAAGTAACCAAAGACACTACAAAACAGCAGAAGCATAAACTGTTGTATGTTTATTTTTGCTCCGGTTCTGAAGAACATGATAATGACGATTGGAAATAATGCAAATATCGCGTAGTGCCCAACATTCATAAAGTTTGTGAAATATAACAGTATTAATGACAGGTAAATGAACACACCTTCTCTTTTCTTCTTTCCCTCGTCTAATAACAAATCATTGACCCCCCTGAAGCTAATTCCCATATTTTACATCAGGAATTATTTTACTTCAATGACATTTTGGTCAGTTGTTCAATCTAAATATCGGATTACCTACATAAAAATTGGTCATTGTATTTCCACCATTAAAAGTAGGCAATCTATAGTAACACAATCACACCACAGTGCCGGTCGCGTCTTTCCAACTACTCCCCCACCACGTTATTGTCTTTTGAAGGGTAGTATCATCATATTTTTTTCCGATATATAGTCCTATGGTTGGTCTGTTTGCGGTTGTTCCGTAAGATGTGTTCTGCACTTTTGTTCTAATTTGAATAGAATCAGCTGTTGTAGTTAATCCAAATGTTAGTGGATCTAACGGTTCACATGTTACGGAAATCTGTGACCTTATCGCTCCAGTTTCTACGCCGCTATTTAAAACGTAAACAGTGATGGATTGAAGGGTAATGTCTGAATAGTATATCGTTGCAATTCCTTCCCACAACAAAAACTCGCTCTTTATATCTGTGGATGGGTTCGGATTTGCTACATCAATAAAATTTCCAATTGACTTATCTCCAAAGTATATGCGGAATGCGCTAAAGGTACTAGAAATGGCGGAGACATATATCTTGATGTTCTTAATGGTTTGAAAAGGTGGAAGTGAGAATGTGTTTCCTAGTGCTATCCCACCTTTTGAAAAGTTGAATGTTCTTTCTATCCGTCGCACTGTTCCTACTGATGCTTGATTGTTGGTTATGTCGAAGTCTATAGTACCGTTACCATTAGAGTGAGTACATTCCTCAAAACGTGCACTTTTGAAGATAAGAGCACTTACGAATACATCTTTTATGTTGTATTGAGTTGTCCCATCATAATATTTTATTTCATAACCCGTGCTTAAAAGATCACAGTATCTAAAAATAGCTCCCAGTGAAGAAAGACCCCCAGTAATAGCTGGAGCAATTGCAATTGGAAGAAGAAACAAAACATTGTTGAATACGACATTTTCAAAATTAAAGTTAGCAAGTCCATAAGCAGAAACTATTGTTTTAACTAATGATGCACCTGAAGCTAATCTAAGGTTCGCATTCCTCATATTCAATCTTCCAAAGTTCATATCTGCTAATTTCCACGTTGTCCCAGATGAACCGTATATTTCAATTCGATTATTATCAAAATTAAAATTGGATACGGCCGATTGCGTATAAAACCCACCTGATATTTCTGAGTCTGTTTTCAACAGTGTTTCAGAACTGCTCACTGAGAATGAACAATTTCTAACATTAAAATTATCTGACATTTTAGTGAAATGGAAATAAACTGACGTTGTGAAACCACCACCATATAATCCACATGAATCGAACGTCCAGTTTACTGATTCAGTATTTTCACCAAGGTATAATGTTTCAAAGTACCAGAATCTACAATTTAATACTAATGTTTGATCACCCATTCCATACCCTTTATTGTGAAATACTCTTTTTATTTTTGTTGTAAAATTTGGATTGGATGTTGAACGGCCATTCCATACTGAAATATTATGATAATTCCCCTTACTTGCATCTGCATAACCAAGAACAGTGGAATTGTTGAAATATTTAAAAATCGTACCTCCAATGGATATAGATTGGTTCTCGGAAACAGGTATAATTGTTATCCCACTTACCTGAGGCATCGTGATAGTACCATCAAAATAGAACAATTCATCTGATGCGGAAGTGAGTTCCCATATTATTGTTGCATTGTCTCCTATGAGCTTAAAATCGATAGCTGGAGAAGTTCCTGATTGTCCTTCAGCTAAAGGAGAACCAAAAACATGGTTCCCACGCACTCGGTAAATACCTGCCGGAATGTAAATTTGCATGGAATTAGTTGGTATAGTCTGGACGCTTGGCACCCGTGCTTTATTGTATCCATACAAGTTTGCTGCTCGGATTGCATCGTCATCATCCACTTCACCGTCACCTATCGCGCCAAAATTCTTAACGTTAATCACAATGTCCGCCAACTGTTCATCAACCTGAATGAACTTAGCGACTACCGCAGCCTCGGGATATTGCTGTAACACCTCCGGGCTTAGTTGGTCCGGTCCCACAGCACCGTCAGCTATCTTAGGCTGCGTTACCTGTTTATCCCCGATGTTATACGTCTGTGATACGTAGGACTCAACCTTATTCTGCGCCCCGCCCGGTGTCTCGTACCGTGGATCGTCCTCAGCTGCTATGGTAGGCGTTGTGCTTGATCTATACGGATATAAATTTGTCATATGCTCACCATCTTTCCTTTACTACGTATCGTTCATAACCACTCGTTGCTGATGTGTACTCTTTAAACAGTTCCTGATACCGGTTATAAAAGTTTCCGTTGTCAGGCATGATGTCCTTCAGCACGCCATATACCAGTAACATATCAAAGTCAGGATCAAAACCACTGCCATGATTCAAGTCATCCAGCGTCAACTCACCGATGATTGCGGTGTAAAATATCTTGATGCCGTAAAAAGTATCGTAGATGGGTGGAGGGTATATGCCGATCTGCCCGGCCACGAAGTAGTAATATGGTCCGCGAGCCTGTTCGTCGAACTGCCTAAGTGGAATCCGGCGCCAGTCACGTTCATCATCATCAAATGATTGATTTGTGTATATGGCGTTACGGATAGCGACCTCCGTAACATTACCAGGAGGGCATATAAGGTCCGTCAGTCCATTACCTGCTGTTAGGTCGAATGCTTGGTTAAGTACGTCAGATTGAGCCTGTGCGGGGCTGAGATTGCGTAACAACCGATCACGTACCTGAGTTATCTTCCTAAGGATTGATGTGATCGGCATAGTGTTCTCTGGGATTTTTTCAACAATTTCTTCCACGATTTCCTGTAATAACATGTCAACACCCCTTAGGCCGGAACACGAGGTTTGCGGCCAGTTCGCTTGCCCGTTTGCCCATCCCGGATTATGTTTTTCTTAACAGTCTCCACCTTCTTAGGAGTCTCTTCTTTTTCCAACAATTTCTCCAATAGTTCATTCGTTCTATGCTGCGCTCTGACCAATGCGTTCAAGGCATCTAGTTCCATGCGGTAATTTTCCATAGTTATAAAAGAAAAGAGGGAGCTAAAAGCCCCCTCAGTCCTTGTCCTCCATTCCGCCGTGATTCCTAATCCAGTTAACCATGATGTTCCAAAGTTCAGCGCCCTTTTTCTCAGATGCGCTCATTTCTTTTGTGACCCTTTGTAAGGTGATGTAAGGCACTTTGTCTATATTTGCATTCGTTGATTCAAATCCTACACGTTGCGGCTCCATATCATCACTTCCTAATCACATGAATTGTCCACGTGCCAGAAGCAAGGTCAATAGTTCCCGCCGTGGGATTGAAAAAGGAAATCTTAACCGCATTCGCTGCGGATACATATCCAAACGCCATGACGCCTTGCATGTCAGCAGGGGGGAAGAGTTCAACTCTATCCCCTAATGCTGCTCCAGTGGCTGTAATGGCTGCTGTAACTGCACCCGTGACAGTGGCTAAGCTTGCCGGGTCAACGGTAGCGGTGACTACAAAAAGATTCGTCAAGAATTGCTGTGATGCAGATCCCGCCTTTTTAATTCCGATAGAAGATACGTTCATGATAACCCTCCTTATACTGGGAAGTTCCCGTATCCCCATGCCCAGTCTACTGTACCAAACGAGCAGCGTTTAACGACTTTGTATTTAGCGATTTCAGTATCAAAATCGGTAATTGAACCGGTCTCAGCCAGTCTGCGGTTGAACCATTTCATGGCGTTTTTCATCCGTGTTGAGTCAGCCAGTACCCAAGCTTTAGGGTTCGTGAAGAACGGATTTACAATGACTTTAATACTGCCATCTGCATAAACGTTTGCGTTGTGGTCTGCATTTCCTGGTTCATACTTCACGGCTCCGTCAGGCAATCCAGCAATTTGCAGCGCTGTCCGGCGAAGTCCAGGAGCTACATACAAGGTGTCGCCCATTGCTGCCATCAGGTTACCTTTATCATCTTTCCATCCCTGCATAGCAACAAATGCGGCGTCAAAGTTATCAATGTTCAACTCAAGAACACCCTTGTTTGACTGTGTATCAACAGAGTTTGTAGGGCTGTACGGATGGTCCGTTGCAAACAAAGCCTTTCCATCAGGCAGTGCAGCGTTATACAGGCGGCCGCGGTAGTCTACAGCTGTCGTAGTCCGGTCCCCATTGTTAAACCATTGTGCACCTTGCATTTGCTGCGTCTTGTATACGGCATCAGCCAGAGAGCGAATCCGGTCACGGATGGCGGTAAGCTTCAAGTCATCCACGAAGTCGCGGTCAATCTCGCGGCCCAAGGAATACTTGGAGTGAGTAAAGTATTTCTGCCAGAGTTGATCCACATCTTCATATTTGACTTGGTTGTTAGAGAACTTCCAGTCCTCCATCAGCCCTTCGCCGCCGATCATTTCAACGCTTTCAGTGGCTTTGTCAGACTTTTGGACATCAAACATAGACGGTACATAGTCCTTTTTATTACTCATTTCTCTTGTATATAGTTCACGGAACACCGGTTCAAGTACGTTTTTATCCCATTGCAATGCTGTAACTGCCATTTAAATGCTCCCCTTTCTTAGGAAAATACCCGTTTTTTGACTTTGAGTGTAACCAGAGACTTTGCAGTATTGATATTGAGGATGGAGAACGGTCCGGCAGTTACGTCTGAAGCCAGTACAGATAGTCCGTCTGTTGAAACGTCTGCCACTTCAACCCCTGGTACGAATGCAGCGTCAGGTGTGCCAGTGTATGGAGCCTCGAACCAGTCGCCTTCACGTGCAATAACCACCTCAAGGAACTGATCTGTGCCAGCTGCAAGGGTTTGATTTGCGAAACCAGCCACATTTGCACCGTTTGTTGCTTTGGTCCAGCGACCACTTGCGAGTTTTACAGCCTCACCGAGTACGAAAGCTTCAGAGTTTGTTGCTAGAATAGAACTGATCCGGTGCGTAGGTGCGCCGTAATCGTTAAATGCGAATTTGAACGCCATGTTGATTACCTCACTTTTTCACGTATTTTTTTGCCTCTTTTTGATCAATGCCAAATAGGCTGAATGCATCAGCCAGTTCTTTCGGTACTTCAACTTCGTCTCTTGCTTCGCCGCCAGTCGTTACCACAGCAGCCCTTTTATTGAGCCGTTGCTGTTTCAGCACATTTTGCTCGGCCATCTTGCGTTCTTCCGCGCTGATCTTATCCCGGTTCGCCAATTCATAAGCATCTATCGGGTCGTATCCGCGGTTGATCTTTTCCTGAATGGCAGGAGTAAACCATTCTGCTGCTTGTCCTTCCTCTGACATCGCGCTTGCCAGATCAGGATACTTAGCAAACAGATCTTGCCAGCCCTTAAGCATTGACTCTTCTGACTGTTGTTTTTTCTGTGCCTCTTGTGAAGCCTTATCACGGTCCAAAACAGCTTTGGCTTCAGTGAAGAGTGGATGATTGTCAATTAACTCTTCAATCTGCTTGGGGTCGTATCCATCAGCAGCGTAGCCATCAATTAACTCCTGTTTCAGTGTGGCGAATTTGCTTTCTTTATCTTGAATGGCTTGCTGTTCCAAACGGTCAAGGTCTGCGACATACTCCGCATTATCCTTATATCCGTTTAATTTTGCTGCTCTATCCAGTGCGGCTTCGTATTCTTTGGCCCGACCTTCTACCTTTTCGTAGTTCAGTCCCTTACGCGCATATTCAGCCACCTTTCCATCTTCAATAAACACGTCCTCTTTATTGAATTTGACGGTAATTCCCTTACGTTCCGGTTCCTGATCTGTGGGAGGATCTTCTTCGGGCGCGGGTTCTGGATCTGCTTCAGGTGCTGTAGGTTCAATGCCAAACAACGCTAATGCTTCACTGACTTCAGTGTCGGCCTGTGGGAGGGCGGACGGTTCGACTCCTTCGCTTTGGGGGGCGTTGTTGTCAAGGTTTTCCATGGGTAACACTCCTTTATCGAATGGCTCCTATGGGTGGGAGCGAGGTAAAAAGCAATAGAAAAGGCCGGGGGATTCTCACCCACGGCCCACTATGCTGATTGTTTTGTTAATGCTGCGGCTGCTTTCGCGGCCTCTATATCAATCTTTTGTTGTTGAATGCTTTGCTCGAACTGTTTATCCTGCTGTTGTGTCTGTGCTTGCTGATCATTGACCTGTTGAAGTTGCTGCTGTAACCCTTGATTCTCTTGCTGTAACTGCTGCGCCTGCATCATGGCCTCTTGTTGCTGTTGTTGCACCTGTGCAGCCTCTTGGATGCGCTGCTGTATGACGTTCATAGGCTCCATACGCCCATATTGGACGGTGTACCGGACCGCCTCAGCGTCGATCATAGGTAATTGTGTGATCGGATCAAGCATCTTCAGCATGTTGAAGGCCATCTGCACCCAGTATTCACGGTCAACCGGCTTATCTGCTGCGATATTTACCTTGATATCAAACATCGGCACATACTCTTCTTGAAGGTCTAGCTTTTCTACTTCCCCGTTATCTAGTTGATTCTGAAGCTGTGTGTCTACGCTGTTAACCAACCTGTCCCGGCTCATGCCCACCTTACGGCCTGTTACACGTGCCACACGTTCAGTAGTGTAGAATTGCGCAATCAGCTCAACATACTGGCCGAAAGTCTCTTCTAGCGCTTCCTGTATCGCATCAGTAACTGAGTTTAACCGTGTGCTAGCTGCCGATATTAGAGCCTTCGCTTGTTCTCCACTGGTTACGTTGCTGCTGGCCTGACCATTGGCAGAATCGAACTGCCCCGGGATCTTCTGAAGCATGTTCAGGTAGTACTCAATCATGTTGAATACAGTAGAAGGTACGTCTACACCTTGAATTTCCTTGATCTTCTCAAGTCCACCTTGCGCAACGGGCAACATAGCTCCCGGCATGGATCGCTGTTCCTTCCAGGTTCGCACCTGTTTGGAGTTGATTGCACCTTCCTCATACATGGCCCCAGCATTACCTTGCTTTGCCATCGTCTCAACAGCCAATTCAGCGAATTTATTCAGCATGATTTGCGGCTTAATCATGTCCCTCATAAATCCCTTGCCCCACACGCTGCCTTCAATAGGGAACAATGTCCGGGCGCTGAACGGGTATTTACCATGATCGTATACATATGCCTTATGCTCCAGGAACACGCCACCGGCGCTAACATAGATGCAGTGTATGCCCTCCATGGTTCCGTCAGCCTTGGCTAATGCTTCTGATGGGTCTTTGCCACTCTCTACAAGGTTGGTAGCCTGTTCCTCAAATAGCTGCTTATCCTCTGGCGTAATCACCTTAGGTAGCCCTCTGTACCAATATTCCAGCAGACCAGCCATTTGACTTTGTGTACTTGCGTCTCCAGAAGTGTCAGTGAAGTTAAATGACTCTTGTGTGCCTTCGTTCTGAAATATGCGTACATCTGAATCACTTTCAGCCTGAACCTTCTTCCCTTGCTTCGGCCATCTTTCTCTGAAGTAACTCAGTGGCTGCGGCGTCTTGACGATATTTGCTCCGGCCTTTTGAAGGTTAATGAAGTCGATGATGCGCGGGTCCGGGAAGAAACTACCCAATTCCACTGGTATGATATCGTTCTGTCCATCCCAGCGGTTAAGGCCCCTCCCACCCTCGACTGTAGGGTCATAGATGGTCTTGAGGATCAACGGTCCGTGAATAACACATGTCCGAATGGCCCGTGTATACTTCGACCTGAAACCAATCTGCCGCAACTCATATGGCATGAAGTCGTTGAGGTCCTGCGCCTTTTCCTCGTCACCTTCCTCCTGCGCCTCAAAGTCAGGGAATGGGTCCCAGCCGGTGATTTTACCGACAATAGATTCAATTTGCGCCCAACATATGTTATCCACGTTGGACGGTCTAAGGTTGGTAATATGCTCGGGCCTCAGTCCGTACCAGTGATCACCGCGGTACATTCGCTGTTCCTGCTGCCATGTCGGTTCAATGTTCTGTCGATTTTCCTTATATGTGCTGAAGTCCGTCTGAACCACATTTACAAGCTTCTGCTGCTGTGGGGTGTTGATCGGTTCAATCTCTGGTTTCTCTGTTCCTTCGTTGCCGAATATGCTTTTTATCTTGTCCATTACTGCCACGCTATCACCTCCCTATTGCTTCAATTCATCGTTGTATTGAATGTCATCAGCCCAACTCATAGGCTTGTGCTTAGGTGGATCCGGCTCAGGTGGTCTATCCATCTGCTTATACTCCCGGTAATCCTTCGCCATGAGTTTGTTTGTCATATCGTGTATCGTCGCTTGCTGCTTGCTTATGATCACAGACGACAAATAAGCGATTGCGCTGATGGCAATCACTCCGAATATGGCTATGATGTTGGTGTCTGTCACTGTATCACCCCTTATAAGATTCCACTGTACTGCTGTGGTTCGTCATCATCATCGTCGTCAAACCGTCCTTGTCTCCGGTCATCTGGCATTGCTGTCCACGGTTCGTCATTGTATACGATAGTGTGCACCAGTTCTCCAGCAATGGATATGGTGTCCACTTGGTCATCGTTCTTACCACGTGGGAAGCTCAATAGTTCATCCTCGAAATCCGTTAGCCACGGCGCTCCCTCACGGTGATAAACCTTGCCAGCCTCATATCGTGCTGCGATTGGTAAGCTGCGAGTAACCTTATCCTTATCTACCTTAATCGGTAGCACCGTCATGCCCTCGCGGGTCATTTCCTGAATCAAGTTGGTGCCGAAGGTTTTATCTTCAATGGCCTGAAATGATGGACGGTAACGGTAATTCTGCTCTTTCATGAGTGGCTTCTGATCAGGTCCTATAATATGAGTCCGGTATACATCGTATATGAGTATGTCATTGTCCGGCGTAACATAAAATGTAGTTACGACAAAGTAGTCATTGATCGTCTTCTCGCTATTCGCTGTATCAACCGTTTGAAATATCTTGCACCTTGATTTCTCATATCTCTTCTCACCTACCAGTAAATATTGCATTGATACGAACTTAGTTTCCTCTTGAAAGTATTTGAAGTTCTTGCGCTGAAATATCGTACCGCCTGCAGCTGATGGCCTTTGCTGATATAAGGCATTGAATACATACGAGCCAACATCGGACTTGATCTGGTCCATGCGGCGAACATCAAAGCCATATTCAGGCCATAACGCTTCACCCTCGGTACGACCTAAAAAGTCATTAGCCTCCGCAATAGCCGGGAAGTTAATGACTGTCCAACGCTCGCCCACGTGTATTCCTTCTCTAATCTCGTCGGCTTCTTTCTTTAGCAACCTACCTACCAAGTCGTCTTCATGCCACCGTGTCATAACAACGACTATGCGACCATCTGGAGTTAAGCGAGTGTACAGCGTTGAAGTGTACCAATCCCACACCTTTTCCCGCATAACCTCTGAGTTAGCTTCCTCCGCGTTCTTCACAGGGTCATCAATGATTGCTATCCTTGCGCCCTTACCTGTTATTGATCCGCCCACACCAGCAGCTGTAACGCCTCCACGGTAGCCCTCAATGCCCCATGATTCAGACGATTTATTATTCGGGTCAACAACAGCGTCAAACACGCCGGGATTACTGGTTAAAGTGTCACGTGATATCCTTGAGAATCCTCTACTCAGGTCGATTGAGTATGATGCAACAATGATTTCATCGCCGGGATTGCGTCCGACGTGCCATGCTGGGAACTTCTTAGACACTCGTTCCGACTTACCATGCCGCGGGGGCATAGTCACTATCACACGCTTGAGTTCTCCGGTGGACACCTTCATCAGCGTTTCATCAAGCACATCCAAATGTTTTCCCGGCCGATCCCGGTACTCACTGTCATAGTCCATAAAATAAGAAAAGTCAGCATAGGCACGTGCCTGTCTGACTTCATCCAGTGTCGGCAACCTTGCCAAGGATGTTTTCAAGGTTCCTCAACTCCTCTGGTGAAAGCTTCTTCAGATCCTGTTTAACGGTCATTGATCCGTTTATGTTAGTGCTGGCTGTTGGATCACCCTTCATCAGCGCCCGTTTATCATATAGGGTACCGAAGTATGTGGATATCTGGCCTAATGGAATCGACATTACCGATGAGACTTCTCTCACCATATCCATGATATCTTTGGGATTTGCATTAGCATCCGTGAGAGCATCTGTGAGTTTTTCGATAATTCCATCAAAGTTCTCAGCTGCCGCCTGAGCAAGTTTTATCTTTTGTCTCCCCAATGCCAGAGCCTGCTTCATATCATCGTAGATAACATCGATCAATTCTTCTCTTTTCTCTTCTCGCAAACTCTCAAGCTCATCCGGTTCTTCCTTACTGATCTTGTCCACAGTTGCCCATGATACACCAACCTCTTTAGCAATTAGGTTCTTTGACTTGCCCATAGTAAGCAGGGCCTTGATGCGTTCTCGCTTTTCATCATCCAGAGCTACACCTGCTCCCATTGTGTTCACCTCCCCCTAATCCAAAATGTAACCACCTAACACAATGTAGCGACAGCATGTTGTCACCTATCTAACTACCTCTATGAAGATATATATCATAGCCATTAATATCCAATATACGTACCGTTCTGAATACCTCAACCTTATCCGGCCTCGCTTTGCTTAGTATTTCGGTCGTCTCGATGGCGGCTTTGCCGCAAATACAAAAAAGGCAACGACGACATGTCGTTACCTCTTGTGATGTGGGCAAGGATTTACACCTTGCATGGAACTATACCGTTGTTAGTTGGCACCATGTTTCAGGGAAATACAGTTTCGTATTTTCAACGGTTTTTTCAGCCTTCCTACCTTACTTCTTTTTACCCAACTTGTTCTAGGTAGGCATATCGTAAGACTGTTCCTTAACTGTAAGTAGCGTCTACATATTCCGCCACCACATCATATATGCAAACCATTCCCAACATCGAAGGGGCGCTGTTCTCTAGCGCGTTGGGGATGGGTGTTGCTAAAAGGTAGCGCCAACCCGTAGCAGTCAGCGCATGAGTTTAGGTGTTACCCTAAGGAGTGAGTGGAATTGATGGGAATCGGCGATAGGGGCAGTCCGCGCGTCACTGATCGCCAATTCCTCATACTAGCATTATATCACGATGCCTTTGCACTTGTTGTCACTACTTTGTCATGTTGAGCCATTCTATTGCGAATATATCCGTACGAATGTCCAGTATGTGCGGCGATTTCCTTCAAACTGTACCCCTGTGCACGTTTGGACAATATTACATTATCCAACCCCGTGAACTGATCCATGTATGATTCATATTGACGCTTGATACCTTCCAATCGCTGTACCTCGTCAACACACTCATTTAGCTTATCAGCAGCTATGTTATATAGTTCCAGTCCCTTTACCAGATCTATATGGCAGTAGATGCTTGATGGCAACTTACCTTCAACCATAGCTTTCTGAGCGGCTTCCCATTGCTTACGAAGTTCAAATTCCCTGAGCTTCATCATCTGCAGTTCAGCGCACGTATCGGCGTATGACTCCTTCCAGTTCATGGTTATCCCCCCTATAGATAAAATGAATTATTCCAACACCAGCACATACCCCTCATCACGTAGTTTATGTGCTCCCTCACAATCTATTTGCTGTACTGTTCCGATCTTCGGATTTGATAACCCGGGCAACTCCTTAATCCATTCACACCGAACATATGTTAATGATTCAAAGTGTTCTATAAGATTCTTCAGTGGATCACTCATGTTTTACCACTCCAATCACTTCCAGGCTACCCGCATGATATGGCATCGTCGTCCGTGTACCGTCTATCCATACATATACCCATTCGTTGATACGTATGATCCTGCCGGTTATGCCTGACTTGTGCCGGACCCTGTCGCCTACTTTTTTTCAGCCACAACTCTCTTAACTTCATCCCAAAGTTTGTCACAAATATCATTATCGTACCAATGAGTCCCATCCAAAAATATTTGCATTCCAGAGTCTTGTAATATCTCAATCATTTGTCCGATGGTTAGCAAAGGCACATTTTTAAGGTGAGGTTTACTGATGTTTTCAGCATTTGTGACAAAATACTCTTTTGGATCATTGTTTAGTAAATCTACAATGTAATCTCCGACTTCAGGCGACCATTTAATTGCTAATATTTTCTGTTGTTCTTCTGTTATTTCAGAAAGTTGATCCCTCGTGATCCTCTTCTTCATCAAAATTACTCCTTAGGAGAAAAGGCGACCGGAGCCGCCTCACTCATTCATCTTCTTAAGCAACCGATCGTACATACTCGATTTGGGCAACTCTGGCTTTGAGCTCTTCGAACTCTTCCCGTGTAACTGTCGATCCAGCCATTGTTGATGTCTCAGCAACCAATCCAGTGGCTGCGCCTTCGGTAGTATCTTCTTCGGTGTCGCGAAAGGCCGGGGCCGTATAGGTTACCTCTTCAGTGGTTGCGTCGCTGTTTTGGTCGGGAATATCGTATGAATGATCCTCATCACTAACGTCCGATTGTTGCGCTGCAAGGTATTCGGTGCGAAACGGAATTGCCTTCTCGGCTGTTACCTCCGTATATTTTATGTCTTTGTACAGCGTGTAATCTTTAATTTCCTCTTCAGTATCCGCAAGTATGGCCTTGAACTGTTCATTCCATTTACCCTCATAAACTACACTGTGTATTACTCTCTTTTCTTTCTTCACCGTTTCTGCGCCATCAAGGTTTGTTCTCGCTGGTGCCTTTGGTGCCGTAGCTGCTGCAATCTTATCGTTTAATTCATCAATCGTTTTCTTTGCTTCCTGTAGTTCATTAGAGGCGTTGTCGCGCTTTGTAGCGTGGTCTTCTGCTTGCAATTTAGATTCATACAGCGCTGCCTTTAAGGTTGCGATTTCCGTATCTTTCGCCTCGATAATTTCGCTCAGTCTTTGCGATTCCGCTTCTGAAGCTTCGCTGAGCTTGTTATACCCTTCCTCAATGTCTTTCTTTTCTTGGATCAATTGTCTGAATGCTGATATAACTACCGATCTTACAGCCACATGATCCGCGATAGTGGTAAAGTATGCGCCAAGAGGCACCCCAAACAGTTCAATCTCTTCTTCGCCGCGTGCGATTACTGGGTCAACTTCCGGCTTGTCCAACTCTGCGGTCAGTTCCGCAATCTTTTCCTCAAGGTTCGCCACCTTTGCATTGTCCCGGAGTCCCCCGTGCTGATTTTCCGTGTTAAGCTCATATTGCAACTGGTTGATCTGTGTTTCAATTTCCGATATTTGCACAAATACTCCCCATTTCGTTCATATTCTTGATTATTACCTATATTATACACTATTTCCCGGCTTTATTGTACATTTTTCTCCGTATTTCTAACGTTTACTCATGATTTAATCATGCCGTTTTGAGATTAATCAAGTCCTTTTGCAGCATCTTGCAACCCTCTGTGTATATGACCACAGGAGGGTCATACAGCGCCCTTAAGCTCCGCTGGTGTGTTTGCTTGTCCAGCGTAATGATCGTGCCTCTATGGACCCCTGAATCGTCAATGAGCTTATATCCAGTGCCAAGGTTGATCCATGCTGCCTTCATGCGCTGACCTCCCAAATTGATATTTCAATTCTTGGCTTTGCACTGTACCTCTTTTTTACTGTGGCCTCGACTACTTGACTATCATCCACCCACATGATGTTTGTGAGCGCGTCTGTGATCCCCTTCAGGTAATTGTCTGCATCAGGCTTGGTGAGTGGTAGGATCTCTCCTTTCTCGGCTGCAGCGGCCTTTTTAAGCGATTTGCGAATGACTGATGTTAGTGGACGGTAAGCAATCACTTCAAGCCCTAGCGCCCCTTGTAGAGGATGTGGCGGTGCGTATTCCCGGGAGGCTAGTCTCACATAATCTTTGTAGTGTTTGGACTTGGCTGGATCGTACATTTTTACAAAGCCTGTGGCTGTAGTTGCCCGGGGTCTGCCTTGAGCGACAGGAGCCCCGTATACCGTGAATTTGATCATGCGCCCTTCTTACCTTTCTTGCCGCTGAGGTAGTGACTCTTGTTCTGCTTGAGTGGCATCTTTGGTGGTCCGTACTTGGCTATCATGTCGGTGTACTCTTGGGGTGTCATTTGCCGGGTGATACATTCACTATGGCATGTGGCGCGGTTCGGTGGTGGAAAGCTGGATACTACTGGCATAGGGGTGATACGGCGATGTCTTTTTACGCCACTACTCATTTTTGATTACCTCCCATTCCGTATCTTCTCTCATATTCACTTCGTGTCATCACTAGCTTAATGGTTGTGCTTTCAGGTAGATTGTGAGGATCTATATCGCTGTCTGGCTGTACTGGTGTGGGGTCAGCCGCTTTTGCCCTCAGTTCCTTTACTTCAGAAACCAGTTCTGTAAGCCAAGTGTACGAATTATCACGAATCATTTTCAGATATCTACCTGACTCCATACGATTTACCGACCAAGTTTTTGTGAGCGTCTTTTCAATAATTTCAATTTCTTGATCCGACAGTTTAGGCATTGTCTGTTTCCTCCCCTGGTAGGTTGATGTGGGCATAGTGGGTGATTCTATCGGCTATATATCCATTTGGCGTGTACCACATGAACCTTCCAGCATCTACTTCATCAAGTTCCGCACTTGCTAATTTACCGTTTCCATACACCAAGTAAACCTTGTTGCGTTCTGGTTCGTTCTCAGGGTACTTTATCCAATTGATCATGTGGGTTGTTCCTTTCTTTATGGGGAGCCAGATTATGTAAACCTTATCCGGCCCCCGCTGCGCTGGGATTATTCGGTCTGATTCGATGGTCTTCGGCCAAGGAGTTAATTCCGCATCAATAGCGCCATGTCGTACCCGGATTCGATGAATTGGATACTCAGCTTCCGGTTTACATCGTTCCCCAGCCGGTCATAGATTTCGTACATTTCATCTTTAGTGAATTTAGTACCCATCACCTCATTGAAACTTCTCAGAACCCGCGGTGCCCAGTATTTGTTTAAACCCTTAGCTATCGGACGGGAAACCCAAGCAAACATCTTACATTTGAAATCAAGCTCTGTACTTAATCCATCCAGCCTGAAGTACACATTATTTCTTGGTTCAAGGATGATTTCGTTATTGCGGTTTATGAAGGCCTTTGGAAATGCGTGGAGCGCTTGATTGATAATGTTGCTCAATGACGCCTGATCCGATAATTGATAGCTTGCTGTGCTCATATCCTCTTCTCCCCCTTATACCTCTATTAGTTCTGGATTCTCGTAGATGTTGCCGATGACTTCAGCCTTATATCCCCGCACATCATATCCAGTCCAACCGCCATTCCCGGCATTTATGCGATATGTTTCTGGAGGAACTGCCTTGTATCTTCCTTGATTGCTGTCGTAGCAGATAATGAACTTTCTTGGTGTGTCGTCGATATATTCATCATCTGAGTGGTCATTCGGGTTGACGTTAGAGAAATAGTCCTCTAAAACAATATCCCCTTCGTAGATCTCCCGGCCGTTCTTGTCCTTTAATCCGGTGTATTGCATGAGCTCCACATCTTTCCCATGAATATAGTGACCGGATGATGACCAATTGGCGTTCTCACCATCGAATGGCTTCCTCCATACATGAACGTTTTCTTTTTTGCTGTCTTCCAGTTCTCCGCCTAACTCATAATCAATTTGTGAAGGAACAAACATTCTTTTGAAACTCTTATCCCACGCCCGGAACTTAATCTCTCTGCCCATCGTGTATCCTCTCCCTTTGGGGTCTGCCCCCTAAAATTCAACTCTTCCAAACGCTATATCAATATTCAACTTGCTTCTCCGTTTATCATGGTCCTTCTGGATCATGGCGTGTAGCTTATTGCAGGACGGGCAAAACTCAAACCCTGCTACATTCGTGGCACACTCTTTACAAATGCCGTTGTCGCAGGTTTCGTGGTGTCCGCCTATCATATGCCCCCTTTGATCTTTTGCTGAGGTCCATAGGTAGCCAACTACAAAATCACATAGTTGAGTGGCTTCATTCCTGCGGCAAAAGGTGCAAGGGTATTTTGGCATTTTTGCGACATTGCCCATGTCTCTGCCCCCTTATAAGTTAAGTACCGCTAGTAATGCAGCCTTACCGATGGCTTCAGGTGCTGAACCACCATACACCTTGTAATGCTTTTGGGATTCAGGATCATCAGGTGAAAAAATGCAAACCCATTGTTCATTTTCTTCACGTTTGTCTGACCAAAAAAGATCGAATGTGTATTTTTTCATGCCTTTCAATATGTTCCATGCTGCGGATATATCTTTTGACCAACCACGATTTACAAAGTAGGTGAACGGTATGACTCCCTTTGGCGGCAAGTACCTGAATGCTTCTTCTTCACTGGTGATGGTCGGTGGAACAAGTACATCATTTGAATCACAAGGTCCGTCATAGTCAAAGTTTGGACCTTTCATTCTCCACCAACCAAATACATGTTCAGCAATTAGTGCGTCCAGTTCCGGTCCCGGAGTGCGGCTTAGTATCTCTTCCCTTGTGAGTGTCATGGCCGATACACCTTCCATTCTCCACTATCCAATTTCTGTTGAGCTTGATCTTGAGTAACTGTTATGTTAGATCCATCAGCGTAAACAACCAGTATTTTTCCCCAACCTTCACTGTCTACATTGTCATTCCACGAAATCAGCATGCTGCCGAATATCCGACTGGAAACAAATTCGCATCCCTCGATATCCGAAATTTGGAATTCTGGTACTTCTGTCATTGGTTATCTCCTTCCTCAGCCTGCTTCAGAATCTCGCGCTTTAAATCTATCAATTGCTGCCGGACAAGCTTTTTAACATCAACCGAACGCCAGCAGTATTTATTCTCATACACGTTGTCACAAAGAGGTATTTTGATTTCGATGTTAGCCTGCTCATAAGTCCGGTAATTCGCTGTTTGCTTGTTGCAGACGACGCACGGCTTTGATTCGGAGGAACTGCAGAATCCTTGTTTCACGGTTATTCGCCCTCCTTGGGTGCTGGGGCTGCTGGAATCACGATTGGTGTCCAGTGAGTATGATATCCCGGCCAGTCTTCATCCAGTGGGCTACCGCAATACGGTGACTCCTGAATCGGGAACGTCCACCAGAGTGCATCCCCGTAATCCTCATGCCATTCATCTATTGATTTCGCTTCTGTCAGAGGTTTAAATAATTCATCTACAACCCAAGATGGTCCAGATATTTCTCTTTTCATTGTCTTCTTTAACTCTTCGATTAGATCATTCATGATTTTCTCCTTCCTCACTGGTGGGTGCTGGGGTATCTGGGTATAGGGTGGATATCAGAGTGTCAAATCCAAATGACTTAGCAGCAACGTCAGGCACGTACAGCAGTAGGCCATTGTATGCCTCTTTCAGTCGTTGTTCCCGGAACTCCGCTGCATCTGCACGTGCTTTTTGACAGTCAAATTCGCATTTCCAGAAGTCCCGATCTTCCTCCATTGCTACCAGGTTCCAGTCCCTCGGTGTTTGTGTCATTGGGCTTCCTCCCCGACTTTCTCAAATTCAGCCTTCAACTTTTCGTACTCCTGTCTGCGGCGTTCTTCTTGCCCTTTGGCCCATTGCTGCCGGACAACTTCCCGCTGGCGCTCATATTCTTGGATGTCCTCCATTGTCACAACGCCAGCTTTCAACAGTTCACTTCTCAACCAAATGGTTCCAAGAATATAATTGCTTGCTTGATGCTCACTTTTGACGTGGATCTCTCCAGATTCATCTCGGCTCTCAATTATTATGATTCCGCCGTCCGTTGTGGCTATGGTGATGGCTTCGGCAAATTGCGACATGTGAGTGTAGGCAATTGTCTTACCAAGCAGGTCTGCCTGTTTTGTTATAAAGTACATGTTTGTTCCTCCCTTAGTGGGAGAGGAGGGTTACTCCTACTCCCTTAATGATCTGGTGCGGCCCCCGCCTGTCGGCTGAGCTTATGCTGTCGAGCGATGGCCTGACGGCCTAGTGCATCATCTCTTCGGCACTGTGCATCAGTATTGATTAGATTCTTTCAAGCTCACTGTGATAATAAAAACTAGAGCGTTCTTTTAACGTGTATGTGTACCGTGTAATGCCTCTGCCCATTCTAGTAAGCGACCACTCGTTTATCGTGACGGTTTCACCAGTTTTCTTTAACCTGACCTTTTCACCGTCTTCAAAATGTTCCGACATGTGTCTCTGCCTCCTTTTCGTACGGGTATTAACTAATTCCTTTGTACTTATCAATCATCGCGCCCAAGACAGAACGGGCTTCGTTGTACATTAAAATAATCTGCGGCTTATTCTCTGCTTCAAAAACATACTGGTAAGGCTTGCCGCTTGTTGTATCCGTATTGGTGAAAGTGCCTTGAAAAATATACTCGCTGCCATCAATGTTAAAACATCCGCCAATATGCCTTTCAAACCAAGCCCCCAAATAATTCACCTTCCTTCGCTATATGCGTCTACTGCTTACTACTAAGCGTGATATATGCCGCCTCTGCCCTCTCTCGGTGGGTGGCGGTAAAGAAATTAGCAACTCCGGTGTACGAGAATAAGTCGTTATCGCTAAAGCTTAATGGGTCGCCATCCTCGTCCCATTTAAGACGCTTAGCTAAATTAATCGCATACATCCGGGCATTCGCTTTTATCGCTGCTGTCTGTACCTCTAGAGAGGCAGCAGGGTCCTCACAATACTTTGCGATCATGTCATAGTTGACCATTATCGCTGTTGGCTCTGTCCGGCCCATTAATTTCGACAATGCTATGTTAAGGCGTTCGTTGCTCCATTCCTGTACCTGTGTCATGGCTGTGCCTCCCCTTCCTCCGGCTGCCACTCTATTTGAACAAAGAGGCCGTCAACATAGGTTTTGACCTGGAAAGCATTCAGCGCACCCAGGATCGCATAACGTTGAGCCTGATCCTTTATCAACACCCGTTTGCCCGCCTTAAGCTTCTTCAGAATCGTCAGTAATTGGTTCATGCCTTGTCGCTCCCTTTCTCCAGGGCTTCCAGAACGCTCTTGTCAGAATGTTCTTCACAAAACCAAACTTTTCCACCGGATTTGTCAAAGGTTGAGAACATGAACTCTTCCCATATGGTCCGGCCACAGACTATGCATTTCTGTTCATACATCTGTCATTTCTCCTTCCTGTCTCTCCCTGATTAATTCGCCCCGAGCAATTGCCTGTATGCTCACATATACACTGCCTACTATCTTCATATCCGCAATCAGTGTCAGCGCCTCCCGTTGCCGGGCTATGGTCTGTTGTGCCTCTGCTAACTCCTTTTTTGTTGAAAGCAGTTCAGCCTCCATCAGAGCCATTGTCATGCCCAAATCATCCCGTTCTTGCATCCGCAAATACTTCCGGTCTTTCTGGCGTTCTGCTTCCTTCTGTGCCTCTTCTAGAGCAGCCAGCAACTTTGAGTTCAGTATTTCTGCTTCTCTCAATGCCATCTTCATTCCAGATTCTTTAACCTGTTCTTCTGGTGTCATTCAATTATCTCCTTCGTTGTTAGATGATGTATTAAGGGCTTTACGGGCGACATCCCATGGTCCTTCAAGCGATGTATATTCAAATGGATTTACCGCATAAGTCCCGTCAATATCTGTTGTTAACCAAACTTCTTCGTTAGCGTAGAACGCTAGGGCTTTGTCCTTTTCTTCTAGGAGAGAAAGTAGGTAGCCGTACCAGTCCATTGGGATTGTTGTGTATGTTCCGGGAGTGGCTTTGCACTTTTCATAGTCATTCTTAATCTGTGTTAGTTTATTCATGGGAACCCCCTATACGGCCCCCGGCTTGCGCCTGAGTAGATTCAGTCGATTGATGCCCTTCGGCCTGTGAGTCTCCTTTTATGCGTTTAATGGTGGTACGGGCTAAATATCCTCTGTCGTTGTCTATTTGATTAGTTGGTTGGTGAACACTTTTATACTTTTTTATGCTCCCGTACCACTCCAATGTCTTCACCGCTTCGTCTAGTTGTCTCTCTGTGATTTCTAGCCGGTCTACCAGTCCAATTAATTGATTTATGGTTTGATTGTATTCAAAAAGTAACTGCTTTGATTTTAGCCGTTCCTTTACCGCTTGGATTAGATCATCCATTCCCTTCACCCTCTCACCAATTTTTTTACCGGAACATTGCATTGAATTTATTTACTTGTTCGCCAATCGCCTTGTTTTGTTCGCGTTCCTTCGCTCGTCTTTTCTGTTCAATTTTCTCGTCATGTTCAACAATTTCACGTTCGATGTTCCGAAAGTATTGCAGGATTGGTGTTACCCATGTTCCTTTGTGCAACCACCCATAAGTTTCTGTCCATCCAGGATTACCGCCTATAATTCCATATACTTTGAACAGGTCTTTACCATCATCGTCGATTAGATAGATGAAGAATGTTTCCCCTCTGGCATGCGAAGCAGTTACATAAAGGATATTTCCGTTTCGATAGCATTCTGCATCTCCGCCATGGTGTACATATCCAAATTTCGTTTTTTCTAAATCCCCAAGTTTTCTATCACTGGCCTTTTTAATTAGTCTGTAATATTCAGTTGCACCTTTCACTCGTACCACCCTCTCACATTCTGTACGCCCCGTAGAGCGCTGATTATGGTTGACCCTAACTTGTGCCTGCCCTTGCGGTTATAACGTCTGTGTGGGGCTTGTATTAGCTGTGCGGTCTATTAACAACCCTCTTCCCCAACACTTCATAATTGGACGAATCATTAAATATTCTGCCGGATCAATGTCATATACTGGTGGTTCATAGTACGATCCGTGATCTGTGCATACAATATCTCCAGCGTGACACTTAATGCCGATCGGTTTAGCTCCAAACTGTTTCTCGCTATAAGCAACCGGATATTTATAATCATTTGGATATCGCCATACTCCTGGATGGTCAACCGGCATATAGTGATAGTTGATATCTCCATATTCGTACTTCATCCCTGTTTTCTCCCTTTTTCTCTCGCGCGTAGAGTGGCTTGCTTATCTCTGAGAGGCCCCTCTCGTTTTACTCTCTGCCGCGATATACTGTCTTTCCACACCGTTTACACCGTTGTTTCCATATCCTCATGTTGTAGTCGTATTTATGACCGAATATTTTGCATAGGAGATGCATGGGTTAGGCTCCTTTTCTCTGCGTCTTCCTTGAATGCTTCGATTCCCCGGCGCTGCCATTCTTCAAAGTCCAGGTCGTAGAGGTCGTAGTCGTCTATGGGTTTGGTCATCATCCTATCTCCAAATCAGTTCCATACTTTTCATTCACCGCATTCAAGTGATGCTTTAAGTCCACAATAGCTTTGTCATATCCTTCTTGATCTTGTATTTGGTCGAAGTTAACCTTTGTTCCTTTTGCGGTAGGCTTAAGCCACCGTGTCGGCAGCATGCCATCACCAAGCATCTTGTGCCATATAATAGCTTTTCTTACTTCGTAATCCTTTTCAGCGACTTTATTAGTCAGATATTTAAACTCAATTTGTCCACCGACAACTTTAATTTCTGATACGCTCACTGTTCATCCATCCTCTCTTATTTAAGCCGGTTCACTCTTGCTTTGTGGTCTGCGATCCGGTCCCAGCATTTCAATTTGTTCTGCCTTGCCGTTTATCCGACTTCCGATCTTCCCGCCGTTCATCGGTAACCGTTCTCTGATGCGACCTAATGCATAGTTGCTGGTCATGATCGTAACCTTGTTGTTCTTCATTCGCTCGTCAATGATGTTGTATAGCATCCCTTCGGCCCAATCCTTGTACTGAGCTGTGAAAATGTCGTCTATCATCAGGATCGGCACGTTGTAGTATCGCTGTAGCACATCAATTTCAGATTCTTCGCTATCTCGGCTGTATGTCGCTTTAATCTCTCCGTACAATTTTGACTCTGTGACGTATATTGCCGGGATCTTCCGGTATGAGAATGCATTTGCCATACACTGCATGAGGTAGGTCTTGCCAGTACCGTAGGCGTTTAAGATAGCTCCCTTTTCCTTAGAAGCTTCTGCTACCCGGGCATCGTCACCGAAGATGTACAGCCATGTGCCAAGCTCCATATGCCTCTTGATGTCACGAACAAATTCTATAGCCACCCCAAACTGTTCGCGGTTCAGATTGTCGACCGTTGCAGTTTTAAAGGTGTATCCTCGCTCTTTTGGGCTGAAGCTCTCGGCTGCGTTGTACTTTTGGAACATCCGGTCCATGTGGCAGCTGCAGTTTTCCACCACGGCCACTTGCATCGGAATCGGGTATCCTTCCGGCTGCTCCCATCGGAATGAGTTTATCGTTCCGGTGTAATCACATTTTGGACATCCTTCAGTCGAAGTTGCTGGCGATCCGCTGAACTTCTTCGGTGGTAAGTCCTGATTCTCGTCCAGGGCTTCCGATGAAGGTTTCAGCGCCTCGGCTCGCAGCCTTTCGACTCGCTTCAGAAACTCCTGCATAGCCGGCTTGATACTTTCCACCGTTCCCGCCTCCCCTGACCAAAGTTAGCTTTCTTTCGTCTTCCTCAACTCTAGTGACCACCCAGTTTAAAATGGCTCGGTAATCGCTGGTGTACTTCTTTCCGGTTGAACCTTTGTAATTGTCTAAGGTTTCAATGATCCGGTTAAGCTTGTCCTGTCCATGGGCTTCAAGGAGTTTGTCGTATTCTTCTTGAGTCATTGAGACGAATTCAGCAAATTTAATTTTAGGTATAATATCTTTTTTCTTTACCTTCTCAACATTCTTATCATTCTTTACATTCTTGTTTGTGTTCACTTGTTGTTCAGTTGTTGTTCGTTTGTTGTTCACTAGGTGTTCATTTTGTTGTTCACTATCTTGGTAATCTATCCATGAAAGTATTGATACTAAGCGGTTTTTATTGCCGTTTTGTTGTTCAATCTGTTGTTCGATTTCGAAGCTTTTTAGTATTCGTTGTACCTTACTTTCTGAAATATTGAATTTCTCAGCGATCACCTTTCTGCCGGTTATAAGTTGCCCGGGCTGAAGGATGATCTTGATCCCTTTGAACACTGTAGGGTACTCCTTATGAGTCGCATTCAGCAGTAAGTAAGTCCATACAGCGATGTGATCACTGTCCTTACAGACGATAGGGTTGTCCAGGATCTTACGATGTAATTTTATCCACCCATCCATATGCCCACCGCCTAAACGGCCTTATTTTGTGCAGCCCGTAATTCATACCAGCGGTTTTGGCAAGATTTCGCTGTCCGGTCAAGTGCTTCCGCTGCCTCGTTGAACCGGTCCAATACCTTTTTCCGGTTGTCTTTGGTCATAATCTCAGTTAGTAGAGCATCTTCATTGCTTGTCCAACTGTGGTAATAGAACCTTGGCATGTTGTTCAACTCCTTATTTCGTTTTCCTTGATCTCACTATATCCTACTTTATCCTACTTAGCAAGATAAATGTTTAGGTTATCGGATAAAATGCTATACTTTTTTTGAGGTGTATTTATATGGTGAGACAAACCAATAAAGAAAAGTTATCAATAACGCTCGACCCGGATGTATTTGAGTTTATAAGTGAAGCAGCCGCTGAGGATGACCGGTCGGTTAGCTCAAAGATCAATATCATCCTCCGCGACTATATGAAAGCTAATAAGAAGGACTAAGCACTCTTTAACTGCTGCAACTCAGCCTCTAACTCCGCAATCTTGCGTCGGGAAAACTCAATCATGTGTTCGTTATAATGTATACCGCCAAAGTCTCCGTATTTGATCGCATCTGGCATATCACTTGCGTAGATTGCGGCGGTGTTTTCCCATACCTCGATTTCGGATTTGATGCGTTCCTCGCGGGTCATACCTGTTCACCTCGCTTATAAACGCGCACTTGTTCAAGTCCACACTTGTTGCATGACATCACGACTAATGTTGAACCGTCTCTATATTCACAATAGTGTTTCTTATCACAAAAGCAGTGAACGTGCTTGATGTTGAATATGGCGTAGATCCACTTCATGCGCTCACCCCTTTCTTCTGCTTCCGCCGCGCCCGTACATCTGCTTCCAGTACATCCGCAATTCGTAGTAGCTTCTTACCTGTGGCACACTTAGTGTTACAATGCTTCTGCAGCCGGTTATAGGATGGGTTGGCCCATTTCTTATCCGTTCGCTTGGGGCATACCTTGCACACAGCTAGGTACTGGTCCAAGTCTTGCAAAGCCTCTTTACGATTCATAAGTTAAGTACCGCAAAAAGTGCAGCCTTACAGATCGCTTCAGGCGCTGTTTTTGAAACAGCCTGCGAGGAAAGACCAAGTTCATCAAAGTCAGCGCCCCACTCTTGTTCATTTGGATAAAACTCCAGCGCCAGACCGTGGGATTCTCGTTTATTGATATGCTCTACTACTTCCCATGCTGCGGATATATCGACTGAAGGAGAAAACACAGCCCATCCAACATGCGTGTTCCCATCTGACCAAAACCAACCGTTTCCTTTGGGCGTTAATTCAACTTTGTGCCATTTCAACACTGTTTCAATTACAATATGATCTAACTTTTTCCCCGGCTCCATCGCCATTATCTCTTCCCTTGTCATTTCCCTTTCGCCTCTTTCAATAGATTTGTAAGTACTGCCGTCTGTTCATTATCCAGACTCCACACGGTTGATAGTTCAGACTGCTTCAGGGAGCGATTCACGCCACGTTGGAGTATTAGTGACAGTTCGATAAACGAAGCGTCCTTGGACTGATTCTGTGCGTCTGGTGATGTGCTGGATAGGAATCGCTTGAACATCAGGCTTCCTCCTTGTACTGAATCCGGTCAAGTTCATCGAACCAGAAGTTTTCTCCGTACTTTTCACGCTGCAGCTCAATGTATTTGTTCAGCACGGACGTTTTTTCGTGAATCATCTTGTGGCAGTAGTTGCAGACGCGCAGCCCGTTTTCTTTAACGCCCCGGCCGGATCTGCTCCGGGGCATGATGTGGTGCGTTTGAGTACCGCGGCTAACGAAGCAAACTTGGCATAGGCCGTTAGATTCGCTGATCAGTTCAGCCACTACGTTTAAAGGGAACTCGGCACGCTGTGAACGGGTCTTATTCTTTTTGTGGTTTTTGAAAATTTCCTTTTTTAATGGTGACAAGACTTTTTTCTTCTTCTTTGGGATTCCCATTTGCTACACCTCATTTTGATATTTGATGATGCTCTGCAATGCGGATATCTGCGTCTGTATGGCTCCAATGGACTCTATAGCAGCCTTCCAAATCGTTTCGTCATAGTCTCGCTTGAATAGGTAATCCCCGACATTTCCCTTGGCAACATCACCGATCATGCCGATGCTCATGCCTTCTGTTTTAAGCTTGATCATTTCCTGTGCCAACTTGACGCGGTACGCCTGCTCTGATTCAGCCTTTGACTTTCCCAGCGCATACAGTGTATCTGCGGCCTTGCTCAATCGCTGAGAGGCCGCATAGATTTCCTGGTTAATCTGGATGATATCTATTGCCATAAGTCACCTCCGTTATATGGCCTCAAGCAAATCAAGGTAATGTGTCATGCTGCTCAATCTTTTTTTAGCTTTGCAGTAATTACAGCGTCCGCATCCGGTTGGCTTAACATTTCCGAATTTAACATCCAGAATATGAGGTAGTTTTTGTTCTACTTCTCTAAGCTTTTCTTGGATGATTTGATCGTCAAACCAAATGATTTCTTTGTCTGGAACCTCTTCCTTAGAAACAGCCAGTAGTGTAGGCTCGAGATATTCAAATTTCATTTCTCCGCTCAATCTCTCGATCTCGGCATACATTGCCATTTGAACGTCATATCCGTACATCTGGATGAAGGACACATATTTTGTTCCGTCCCAATATTTTTCCCGAATTCCTTTAACTGTTTTAATATCAGTGAACCGCCCGTTATCCCGAGATAAAACATCTATCTTCGATTTCCACATAGTGCCGAATATATCAGCTGTAAGAATGACCTCTTTCTCACCTTCAAGCACCTTATTGCATAGATCGTCAGCTAAAACCACGTCAATCATGTTGTTTGCTGACTTATATGGTGCTTTAAGTTCCTTTTTAGCTGTGTAAATATCTGGTGTTGATGATTTAAAAGCTTCAAAAGCTTCATTGCTTTCTAGCGCTGCATGTACATATGAGCCAACCAATAACGCTTCATGTTTCATGTCCGTGTATGATCCATTGAGTTTTGCCATAGCTGCGGATTCACATTTTATGAAATCTTTGTATTGCGAAACGCTCATATATTCCTGGTTCGCTTCAGGAGAGTAATAGTTTTCAGCCGTTAGTTCCATCACGTTTACCTCCTGTAGCAAGTTGTTCAGTCAATTTGTTCAGGAATGATTCAGCCATTTCATCGTCCAATTGCATCAAAGGGACACCGTATAGAGCGGAACTCTGATCATCCAGTCGGTTAGCTCTCATTCCTAATGTGGCCCATGCTGCCTTGATCTTCGACAAAACCTCTTTAGATGCTTTCTGACCGAACTTGTTTTGGAATGCGTCTGGATCGTCCTTATCCGTCGGGATGTTGAAGAATTTAAGCGTGAAATATTTTTCTGCGTATGTGAGAGCTTTACCTACGCCTTTTTCGCCCGCAATATCAACACCCTGGGAATACCATGGGCATTCTATTTTTTCCTCTGGATTGTCTGCATTTACCCATGTAAATGTCATATTCAACTCCGTAAAATAGGTGGTTGTCTTTTTTGGCTTATCCCGGTCCATATATTCAATTGTTTCTGACAGAAGGTTCTTATCCGTGATTCTTGGTATCAACAACAAACCCATATCATTAATTTTGTCGCGAACAGATGCCAACACTTGGGCGCTACCTGTATAGTCGTATTGATTTGATTTCGATTCTTTCTTGAGATAATCAACTGACTTACGAACCTCAACCAATTTTTGATAGATGTTCAATGTGTACTACCTCCTAAAGTTTTGGTATAATTGTCGTAACTTAATTTTCAAACAGTCTTTCCCGGGCAGCCAGTGCAATGGCTGCTTCTTCTCTGCGTTTAGCCCTAACCATGCTCATAAAGTAAACTCTCAATAACGTGTCAGTTAGCGTCCCCTTCGCCTTTGCGATCTTCGCAAGCTCTAGAAATGTCAGTCTGTTTGGTATCATCCTCCTTTCCCTCCTTCCCGTAATGCTCTAAAATGTCCAGTACCGTTTTAAGCAGATTCTTTCAGCTCTCTTTCCAGGAATGCTTTGCTCATTTCCATCAGTTCTTCAAGCTCTCGCTGCTCGTCCAAGGTGCGGATTTCCTTAGCCCGGTAACCTTTCTCATGGATGCGGATAATCAGGCTCTCCATGTCTACAGCTGCCCATTGGAAGATCCGTCCACACTCTGTTGTAAAGTAGAACTGCACAGATGGTGCTGGTGGTGGATACTTAGCTTGCATCGTCAAACCCTCCTAATTCCCGCACGAAAGGCCGCGGTATGCTGGTTAATGCTTCATCCTTGCAGGCTGTACAATGGGGCTGTAGGATGTCGTATACTTCCCATTCTGCTTCCCGGCCGCAGCCACATGTTGGTGAGTAGAAACGGTATGGACTTGGTTTCGGCTTGTCTGGTGTTTTAAATGGGATCAGCGTCAACATCGGGTTTCTGAGGTCTTCGATTTTTTTAGCCATGGCTTGTCCCTCCTTATTTGAAATATGGTTCCATGAATTTGAACGCCATTTTTGCTGCATTCTCTTTTTCACCCATTGGTGCAGCAGCACAACTTGCTAGCTTAAGAAGCTTTTCAATTCTAGAATCTTTTATCTGTGCTTCCTTGATGCTTTTGATCATTAACGTTATAAGGTTATCCACACTACCAAATGTAAATAGTGCACCTTCCCACATTTTATCCAGTCGTTTAGCCAACTTTCTTCACTCCTTTTTCTCCTTTGATAAGCGCGTATCGACGGTCTTGTTTGTCGCGTTGTTCTTTCTTCTTCGACTCAAGCCAGAGAATGAAATCTTCTTTAATAGTTCGACGACCGTTTCCAATCTTCATATTTGGGATTCCTCCAAACTCGATCGGCATATCGTAGAGGTCGTATACAGTGTTCCGAGCCATAATTAGGTAATCAGCAATGTCTTGCGCTCTTAGCACTGGTGGTAATTCTTCGAGGCTTACTCGCTTCTTCATGATGTACCTCCTTGGAATTATTATCCTTTTAAGTCGTTTGGTGTCGTGTATAATTGACTTGTGAGTCATGTCGTTCTTTATGCTGTTCGGTCATGTATTTCTTGTATTACATTATCTACAAAAAAAATATCTCTCTCAGCTTTTTTTAAAGCATCCGCAATTGAAAACATTAAAGATCCTGAAATGTTTTTCCGATCACCTTTTTCTATCGCGTGAATGGTTTGTCTGCTTGTCTTAGCTCGTCTCGCTAACTCTGCAACACTCATACCAGTTTCAGTTCTATACTCTTTTACTTTGTTCTTCATGTGTTACACCTCCTTGTTAATAAGGTAACATATGAATTACTTAAGTGTCAAGTATGAATTACACATTTAGATTTTTATTTTGGAATTACATAATGTAATGTAAGAATTACACGGAGGTGCAATGGTGGTTAATTTAGGTGAATTGTTACGCCAATTACGAGGTAAGGAATCTTTGCGAAGCGTTTCTAAACGTGCAGGGATTAGTCACAACTACTTAAGCATTGTTGAAAAGGGGGTAGATCCAAGGACAGGCGCGCCTGTAAAAGCTTCTCCTGATACGTTGAGAAGTTTGTCGCGCGCCTACAATTATCCGTATAAGGATTTGATGCTAGCTGCCGGTTATTCAGAACTTGAAGACCAACATCAAAGAGAAATAGAAAGCGTTACAAAATCAATAAATGCTATAAGCGACCTGAAAGAATTAATCTTGAGATATGATGATGAGCAAATTCTAGATATGTATCATCACACATCAAATGGAGAAGATTTGAAAGAAGAAGATGTCAAGAAAATTCTCTCTTATGTTCGATTTGTTCTGAAGGATTCTTAAATTCCAAGACTGACTTGTCCAATCCTAGTTTTACGAACACTTCATACCAGTCGATCACATCTTTCTTTGTTTGTTTCATGCAAGTCTCTCCTGTCGAATCAGAATGTTAATACCATAATATACGAACATAGGTTCCTATACAACGTTAAAAAAAATTGAGGAGTACGTGCATGGCCTATATACCGGGTCGATGTCGCCTCCGCCTGTTACTTAGAGAGAGACGCAAGTCTCAGAAATGGTTGTCCGATAAAACTGGTATAGATAAGTACAGAATTTCTTATTACGCCAATGACCGAGGTTTAATGCACATTTCCACAGCAAAAACCATTGCTAATGCTCTAGGATGTCATATTGACGATCTGTATGAATGGATTCAAGGCGGAGGCCATGAGTAGATTTTCTACTCTCGGCTCGGTGTAAAAGTTGTCACATCTCACAACCATTTATTTAAGTGGTAGCGCTGCCACGTGTACAAGAATAATTTACCATCTATAGAGATTGTTTTATAGCGGTAATGTATTACAGTAAATTACTATTTGGAATCAATTACATAATTTTTTACATGATGGTGGTAATAAAGGAGGGCATAACCATTTACACTATGGATGTTTAGGTTATAATGAGGGTGTAAGGGTTATGCCCTAGATGGTTGTCACCTAGTTACCTTGGTCGGGCTTAGGTGAACGGATTAGTCGCTGAATAGCGGCTTTTTTTATTTGACAACATGTAGGTACCTGGGTATTGCCTTTCTGACTTTTGTAACTTCTCCAGTCTGGCTATTCTCCAAGTACTGCTTTCCCTTTTCATCCGTGTGCATTGTGTAGTATGGTACATCATTTTCATCCATGAACTCTTCCATAAGACCTTTTTGTCCTTGTACTCTACGAATATCACTTATCAAGGACATATTATTTACCATGAAATGGGACACATCCCAATTTTGATAATCCCATAAAAAGTCATTGATTTTTTCCAATATAGGTGTATTTTCGCCTATTTCCGCTATAGCATTCTTTGTGAAAAAATAATCTTTCCACCCGTTCTTCTCGCCATCATATTTCTTTTCTATTGGGAAAATGTTTTCAAATTCATTTGGACTAAGTTGACTCATGGCCCCCTTGATGAACTCAAATGCTTCCATTATAGATAAAAGCTCATCATAATTTAAACCATCAGTATTTTTAGCATTTAACATTTTCACTCCATAATAAACGAATCTTTTCTTTTCTAATATCTTCAGTTCATCAAATAATGAATCTGAGTTATTTAGGCGTTCAACACATTTAGAGAATGCATTGAAATATAGATCAAAGTAGTTAGGCCGTTCCCTTTTGACTCCGTTTATAACTTTAAAATTCATTTTTATCCTCCTCCATTAAGCTGCTGGCAAAAACTTATTGATAAAATATATTTGTCCTTTTCCTGTAACTTTTGCAGTAAAAGTAAGCTTGGTTGTACCTCCAGATCCGCTGCGATATCCGGTTTTGATCTCAAACAATCCCATTTCCATTGAACGTTGTGTAGGCTTGTTGTACTCAGTTCCAGACTTAATCAGATATCCTTCATCCCTCATCCATTTAAACAATCGAATTTCTCCTATCTCTACACCTTTTTGACGCATCAACTTAGCTAATTGTCCAACCAGTATGGAATCCTCTGATATTTCAATTGCTTCAGCATAATGTACTTTGTGCTTGTCATTTTCAATTTTCAACTCAAGAACTTTGTTTTTCTCTTGTGCTTCTTTCAATACATTTCCTAGTTGTATTAGAAAATCTGGGTTGGTTGTAATTTTTTCAATTGTGTCTGGAGTCATATATGCTCCGTGTTTTCTAATTGATGGGAGTATTTCGTCTGCTACTCTTGCCTGAAACGCAATGCCTTTTTCGTTTTCTGACTTCATCGACAATCTATAGAAGACGTTTTCTGGTATATACTCTTTCCCCACAAGTGGAGAAAATCCCAATTCAATCAAATATCCATTTACTCTTTCCCAACGAATGTATTCTACCTTCCCTTTTTGTTGAGTAAAACCAAGGCCTCGAGACACATCATCCAAATTCAATTGCGCTACTCCGTTTTCGTCAATAAACCCTCTTACCCCGTTAATAGTAATTAATTGATTCATTATTAATCCTCCCTTGTAAAATATAATTTACAAATGCTACAATAAACACGGAGTTGTTACGATACATCTCTGAGCAGTTCTTCAATGCATGTCAGGTTAAATATTACCTTGAGCGAATCCGCCATATCCAGATTAATTTTCGAAGTGCCTTTCTCGATTTTGTGATAGAACTGTTGCGAAACTCCCAACTTCTCAGCCACTTCTTTTTGAGATAAAAAGTTGATTTTTCTCAGATACTCTACTCTTGTTTTTGGCTGTGCCATTGTTTTCCACCTCCCATAATTAAATAATACAACCATATGTTTATTAAATCAATGCCAAGGAGATGTTTTTTTGAATTTATTTTCCGCACGTTTAAAATGGCTAAGAGAACGCATGAATATTTCTCAAAAGGAAATGGCACAAAAAATAGGTGTTTCCCAGCAGTACTACAATAAATTCGAAAAGGGGACTGGACAACCGAATCTTGAAACCTTGTATAAAATCAGGCATACAACTGGTGAATCACTAGATTTTATTATTGGGTATACTTTTGAAGATAAGGAAGCAACTCTTCTTTACGAAATTTATATTGACCACAGGGATCAAAGAGAAAAATTGGAAAACGATATAGAACATCTCAGTAACGATACTTTTGCAATGGGAAAAATGAACCTTGAAGAGAGGATGTCACTTGTTAGCAAACTAAGAGAGGGTGTTTTGGATTATTTAAAGAGGGAAGAAAGAGCTTTAGATATGTTCATAACTCATATTTCTGAACTACCAGGTTTTGATGATCACATGAATAAAGAACACTGGAAAAATGAGTACGAATCTTATAAAAACAACCATAATGTTTTTTTTACTGACTTTGCAAAGAAATACACGGATATTTTTGATTGAACAAAAAGACCATACTCACTTCGGGTATGGTTTTTTTGTTACCCCTACCCTACAATACAGACATAGAGAGAGTTAGGAGTGATCCAGGTGAAAGGTCATTATTATAAGCCTCATTGTAAATGCCCAGGGTTGCAGAAAAAGAAGTGTAAGTGTGGTGCCAAGTGGGCGTTTTTGCTAGACTTGGGGAAGAAACCGGACGGATCCCGGAACCAGAAGAAGCGCGGAGGATTTGACACCAAAGACGACGCAGAGGCCGCAGCAGCCATCATGATGGAGCAACACAAGACTAACACCCTGCCAGAAGATGTGGCCCGTAGAGAGGCTGAGGAACAGCGCAAACTTGAAGAGGAGAAAAAGGAAGAACAACGACTTAACATTAGCTTTGAAGATCTGGCCGAACAGTGGTACGAAGTATATAAGTCCACGGGAAAACGAAAACGAGTTAATACGCTTAAGAATAGAAGAAACGATAAAGTCAGACTTGTTGCATGCTTCGATAAACCAGCGCGCGAAATAACGCATGATGAATATCAGGATACCCTGATACAGTTGAAAGATGGCTCTCACGAAAAGCATAAAAGAAAATTTACTACAAATACTTTAAGCAACACACACGTGACTGCAAAGATGATATTCGAGTTTGGGATTAAGCATAAATTTTTAGAAGAAAACCCAGCTAAAGGCGCTCACGTACCTAAAGATTACCAAACAGTCGAAGAAATAGAATCCTGGGAAGACATACCTGATTTTTTGGAGCGTGACGAGCTTCTGATTTTCCTTGATACTGCCTACCTACATGGAAACCCATTAGACTATGAAATATTCACCACTTTAGCGTATACTGGTATTCGGATTGGTGAATTAGAAGCGCTTCAGGAACCTGCCTTTAATCCAGCATTAAATAAGATAAAAATTATAAAGAACTATATAAATTATAACAATTACACAAAGTTCGAATTGGGTCCTCCTAAGACAACCTCTTCTATTCGTGAATTAGATATTGACCCAGAGATCACAACCATGATGTTAGGATTAATCGAGCAACACAAGGTAATTAAATCCACCAACAGTTCACATCTTGACCAAGGATTTATATTCGGGCAGAAAGTAGGGAGGTATATTGGTTATCCGATTCCTGAAGGCATTATTAACCAAAGGATGAAACGCATATTGCGTATTTCCGGTTTAGACAAAGACCTGTCGCCCCATTCAATGCGGCATACATTCACGTCATTGATGGCAGAAGCAGGAGTTAGCCTGGAACAGGTAATGGAGATGTTGGGACATGCTGGCGATGAAATGACGAGACGAGTTTACCTACACACCACCAAGACGAAGAAAAAAGATGCAGTAGAAAAATACAGCAATTTGCTCCAAAATACGATCAATCGAGAGCAAAATGTTACCCAATTGTTACCCAAGCTTGTTTGAACCTTGATTTTGCTTGATTTATAAGCGTTTTATGACTTTCTAATAAAGTCGCATTTTTCGGTACACTATTACACAGGTTGAAGAACGAAAGGATAGATGGACGTGGCACAGTTGTTTTTCAAGTATGGAGCAATGAACAGCGGCAAATCCATTGAGATTCTCAAGGTAGCCCATAATTACGAGGAGCAGGGCAAGTCGGTGCTCATCTTCACTCCATCCCTGGACGATCGGGACGAGGTCGGGTATATTTCCTCCCGCATCGGACTGCGCAAGCAGGCCATAGCTATCGACGAGAGCACAGATATATACAGTATAGTCAGCAGCAATCTGCCGAAGCCCCACTGCGTGCTGATCGACGAATGCCAGTTTCTGACCAAGGACTGTATTCTCCAGCTTGTGCGTATTGTGGATGAGCTGAACATACCGGTAATGGCTTTTGGACTAAAAAATGATTTTCAGAACAACTTATTCGAAGGCAGTAAATATATGCTGATCTACGCGGATAAAATTGAAGAGATGAAGACGATCTGCTGGTTCTGTGAACGGAAAGCCACAATGGCGCTACGTGTAGAGAACGGCCAACCCGTATACAGCGGCAAGCAAATCCAGATCGGCGGCAATGAAGCTTATTATCCGGTCTGCCGCAAATGCCACAAGAATCCGCCCTTGTAAATATAAAAGCATTCCAGCCTCTTCATAAAGAGCCGGAATGCTTTTTTTGGTTTAGACCGAAGACGATTGTATCTCCTTCAGCGCTCTATGTTCGTCTTCCCTGCTCACAAACAGCTCGTGCTGCACTGCCACGTTCCCTCCATAATTTGCGCGGTTGGTTGCAGCCCGCATGCCTCCATTAATCTTGGAACGGTGGCGGATGCCCGCTGCGGTAAGACGGCTCTTCACCCGCAACTAATTCAAGTAACGCTCGTTCAACACATTCAAATGATGAAGTTCATGTCCGATAATGAGGCAGGCCTGTGCTCTGACCGACATTGCTGTCGAATGGAACATTCCTCTCCGGGTCCAGGCGTCTTCCGGCAGACTGTCCAGCAGAGCCAGCGTAGACTCGCGGACCAGTTTGTACTGGCTGACCAGTTCCTGAAGAGTGAAGCGGTCAAAATCACCTGCGCCCACATAATCATTTTCCTCGTACCCGGGCAGCGGTGCTTGTTCTCCTCTGGCAAAACAAAGCAAGCGGTAAGACATAATCCGGTCATTGTCGGTCAGGTGGCCAATCATCTGCTTAATGCTCCACTTCTCCGGTGCATAACGGTAGTTCCCCTGCTCTTCGCTTAAGGCTCCCAGCAAATCAAAAAAGCTTCCGGATTGCTCCCTCAGAATGGCTGCCAAATCTCCGTCAGCTGGCACTAGAGCGATATATCGCTCCTGAACCTCAAGATACTCATTTTTTTCCAGACGCTGATTCATCAAATAATACCTCTTCTCCAACAATATTAAGAAAAATTTGGTGAAAAGAACAAAATCTTATTGTTGTATTTTAGTTCATTAGGTATAATATTTGCAAGATTAAAGGTTGAGTTAATCTGACCTTCGGGAGTGTCGGTATGCTGGATTCTGTACTTTTTATTGTGTTTTCGGTACTCGAAAGTACCGCATTATTTTATCTGGCATTTAAGATATTTAAGATTGATCTTTATCCGAAGGAAATGGTTTTTGCTGGTTTAATTATGGCTTTCTTCTCTTATGTCATTCGGGTGAATAACGGTTTTGCAGGGATTGATGTATTTACCCAATACCTGCTTGTTTTTCTCTTTTTATGGCTGCTATTTCGAATTCATGTTTTTTATGCAGCTATTATGACAGGTATGTCCTACCAGCTCTACATGCTTATCCAATCTATACTATATTTGTTAATGAGCACTTCAGGAATTACAGATTTTAAACTTCACTCAATATCGATAGGAGTATATTTAATGCAGACGCTATCTGCCTTGACAGCATTCTCTATCGGACACTATATTGGGAGGAAAAGGAAAGGCTTTGATTTTGTTCCGGACAAGCCCGAAGAGAGAATCGTTTTAGGACATCAGGAAAAAGTCCTCTTTACATTAAGTCTACCTTCTATTCTTATTGTTTATTTAATGATTTATGTTTCTGAGAATTCCTCTCAGTTATTTATTCTCATCCCTCTCGCTTACGCTGTGCTTTTGTTCGGATATTTAGATTTTTCGATCAAGAAGAACCGTGGTGATGAATTTTGAACAGTTTGGCTATTAAAATTTCAGCCGCAATAAAGCGGGCCAATCCAGAGGAAACCTGTTCTGAAGAAATAATGCAGTATGCCTTGAATATTATTTTAAACACTCTTCTAACCATCACAGCTTCCCTTGTCATTGGCGGGTTGTTAAATAATTTCACTGAAACCTTGATTTTTTATATATGTTTTAGCATACTGCGCATATGTTCAGGCGGTTTTCATTTACGGACGGCGACTGCCTGCAATATTGTTACTACATTAATTTGTGTTCTCACCCCATTTCTTTTGAATTTCACTGGATCTTCACTTTGGATAATAAATGCTTTTAGTTTAATCATTATGTTTTTATTTGCCCCAAATCCGGATAAAAATGCCCAAATTCCGCTCAGATGGTTTCCCGGTCTGAAGATGGCTTCCATAGCACTTGTTGGTTTTAATTTTATTATTGGTTCGTCTGTCATCGGACTGGCTTTTCTGGTTCAGTCCTTAACAGTAATTCCATGGAAAGGGAGGTTGAAGTTATGAAGTCATACATTGCGAAACAAGCATCCTCAGCTCTTGAGGCTTCCGCACGATTCTTTGTCTCTGTTATGAAAATTGGTTTACACAGCCCTGAAGCACCAAAAGAATTGCGGAAGTAATTAAACAAGGATGGGGAAAACATGCGTGTCTTACAAAACGACGGCTCCTCCCTGGACATCCAGGAAGAAGAAATATTGTATTTTTCCAGCTACAAAAATGCAATATTCGTCCATACGAAAGAAGGCGAGTTTGTTCTCCCCACTACTCTTTCCGATCTATGGGTTGCTTATAAGGGTAAAGGATTTGAGCGTCTTGACCGCAGCAATGTCGTGAGTCTCAGCAATGTGGACAGTTATGATGCGGAGCGGAAGATCGTTCTTTTTAATCAAGGAGAACAATTTGCCACTGTATCTGAGTCCAATGAAGCCCGCCTCAAAAAACATTTAGCAGGACGCAAAAAAGACTCCTCGCAAGAAGAGAACAAAGACAGCAACAATAAGCAGTGATCCCGGTGCACATTAGCACTGGGATCGTTGCTTTTATTCAACATCCTTCGACCCAATCCTTCATTTTCCCATATCATTCATTTTTTGTAAAGGGGAATTCACGCTGTGAATACCAGGAGACGGATTTCTTTCCAAATGGTACCATTTAGATAGATTACTATAATTTAAGTCATTCTAAATAACCGATGGAGGAATCTAATGGATTATTACTTTCATCCTTCTCCGCGCCCCTCATCCCTTGAAATGTTATCTGACGAACAGTTATTGAACATCTATGAATTGGCGGTGGAGGCGAAGGCTTCGCCTGATTTTATTGAAATTATTAAAAATGTACTGAACGGGAGAAAATTAATGGACTCAGAGCACCTGGATGCTTGATGCTGCTATAATCTCAGCATATTATTACATAGTTTCTACTTTTTGGAATAGGCCTTGCCCGATAAACAGCAAAGAAGCCATCCTCACTTTAATGTGCAGGATGGCTTCTTTTATTGGGATGATTAATGATTAGATAAAGGAGAGTACTTCAGGACTACTCGATGAATTCTGTCTTGAAGACGTTGTCGAGCTTTCCGCCCAGTCTTTTTTTGAGAGGCACCTTGATATCCCGGCCCAGTTCTTTGAAGAAGGTTTCGATATCACACTTCACATTCTGTGCCATGGCGATTATGGTTCCGTCCCCCACGATATTCTGGTTCACTTCGAGAGGCACGTCCACTTCGATATCATATTTCTTAGTCAATGTTTTGATGTATCTCGCAAAGATCTCCAGCAGCTCTTCGTTGTTGAAATTTTCGATTGCCGCTTTTCCCTTGCTGGTAAATTTCATGTTAACTCTCATTTGAGATATCCCCTTTTCTGTGTAACCATTTTTGTTGTTGGTTTATGGATCAAGATGAATAGATGGCTGCAAGAAAGGGCAACATTATTCATTTTTGAAAACAATAGAACGGACGCACGCTCATTTAAACGCGCCCTTAACCTGCTGCACCTTAAATTGGGTAAACTCCTTAAGTGCCTGGATAACCTCGTCCTGCTCCTCATCCTTCAGCTCATAGATGCATTCCCGCAGCCACTCGCCGAAGATATAGGCCTGTCGGCCTTTTCGGGGCTGCTTACGGAGTGAATCCAGATTGCCTTCAAATTTGTCGTTGAGCACATCAGTAAGGTTATATTTCTCAATTTTTTCTATTACCATTCCTGCCCCATATTCCGTTTCATAAACGATGACCTCATCGGAATCAAACGAAACGTACGAAGTTTCTTTCCCTTCCTTGGACCGAAACTCCTTCAGCTTGTTAAATGCCGTCTCATATATATAATCCTGGGACTGATTAAGGACAGGCAGCTTGTAGCCCTGCTTAAGTGTCTTGATGTATTCAATATCCGGCATATAGTCGGCCAGATGATACATGCGGTTCTTAAGATCCGCTCCAAGCGCTTCAATGATCTTATCCAGGTTATCTTTGAGAGGAATACTTTCCCCGCGTTCAATCTTGCTGAGCTGAGAGTAACTGATGCCGCTCTTCTCTTCCAGTCCTCTTAAGGTCAACCCGCGTGCTTTTCTGAAGTGCCGGATAAAATCCCCCAGCTCATCAGGATAGTTATCGAAATCGTTCATGGGAGTCACCTCTACCTATATCATAACACAAGATAACACTTTGTGTTTCAATATAACAATTAATCCCTAAAATACTTGCTGCTTATTTAAGCATTATTCTCATTTTAGCGCCCTGCTTTACCGATAAAACATTTATATGGTAAATAATTCTTTGATTTGGAGGAAATACCCATGAATTCCATCCCCTCAATCTCAAGTAACGTTAACACTAATACCGCAAACCAAACCATTGCTTCCCCCCGTGGCAAGGAGATCCAAAGCTTATTAAGCCAAAAAAGCAAATTAAATGAAGAAATCAGCGCGGTTAAGGCCGATAAAGATTTGGACACGAAGATGAAGGCCGAACGGGTTCAGTCCCTGAGGACCTCAATCCAAAACATTGATGCCCAAATTGCCGAGCTCAAAGCCCAAGAAATGCAAGAAAAAGCTGAACGCAACCGGCCCGAGCAGCAGGACAGCAAACCAACGTCAACAGACAGCTCTGCAGCAGTGCTGGACGTTGTTTTAAAGCACAGCACGACTTATGACCGCCTGGGCAAGCTGGTGGGCCTGAGCAAGAAGCTGGAAGGCTCTATAGATCCGTTAAAGAGCGAATCCAAGATGGAGCACGACAGACTGGCTAACAACCCTACCAAAGATATCGGCAGATACGAAATGCTGGAGAATGCAGAATATACCGTCCTGCAGACCAAACGGGAACGGATACTGGATATCCGCTCTACCATACATAATGTCGATCAAAAAATTGGCGAGTTGGTTTCCGAGCTCAAAGAGGATAACTCCCGCTTGTCACAAGCAAACAAAGCCGTACCGGAAATTTCCGGACTTGAGGAAGATACGGACAGTGATAAGAAGGCTACCAAAGACAGCACTTCGAAAGATAAATCGCTCTCGGGAGACGAAAAAACTGTGGATGATGCTGGAGCTTCCGGGGCGGTAAAATCAATTGACGTACGGGTGTGAAGGCTTTCGAGGAGATTAACAAAAACCGCTATTCACTTCGATTGGTTAATCAAATGAATAGCGGTTCAGCTAGACTAAGATTTATTTCATTGAAGATTTCAACTAAAATTCTGATCAAAACATATATTAGTTTCACATTTAATTTTGTACCATTTACCACCATAGCCCTCGTTTTCTTGTACAATCAGTCTATTTCCGCATCGTAGGCAATTCTTTGTTACGCTGCTATCTAACTTATACTCTTTAACGTATTCTTCGGCATGTTCTACCTCTTTGATTTCTTGTCTAAGTGCCTGGTCACTGATGTCGAATTCTTTCATGTCTCCTCTACTAGCATGTATAGACCGGCCAAATGCACCAAACCCTCCAACCAATTCGTGATGATGCGTACTAATCCGTCCTCCACCTCTTTCAAACAACTTGATGATTGGCTCATATGTATCATGAAATTTAACAGCAATCGGGTCGCCGGCATCAAGCAGTATGCACCATTGAATATAATTGGAGCAAATCATTTTTAAAACCGTTAAATTTATCGGCTCAAGATTAGGACAAATTTTAAACAGATTATCAAAATCGAGAAGCTCTATTTCATTATTAATGATTTTCGCCATGCCTGCATAAATACTAACGCCTTCTATAGACATAAATTGTAATAAAACACCAACTCTACGATAGTATTCAGCGATAAGTGTAGCATCTGCAGTATATTCACCTTTGGACCTTACATCTTCATACCTTTTATTAGAGATATCTATATAATACTTAGCATCAATATTGTTAATTCGATTTACGGCTCTTGTATAATGAGTCTCCATAATAACTCCCCTATTTTGATCAGTTATTTTCTAAACGTTCGTTCATAATCCTCGAAACGGATCTTTCTAATTTGTTTACGGTCAGTTGTTCTAACAATGATTCCTTCTGATTTGCCTGTTGCCTCGATCCCTACTTGCGTATTTTCGAACCTTGTTAAGTAAGAATATGTACTCTCAAGAGAAGTTGGAAATTGGGAACCCTTGATGGTTTCCAGAAGTGGTGCGGACTGCAAATCCATGCGCTCTACAAATCTCTTCTTCTCAATCTCATTATAAAATGGCTGATTACCATGATCTCGCCACTCCGCAATTTTCTCCTGCGATAACTCTAGTAGTCTATCTAATTCATCCTTATCCAAGGAGAACACATCAAATACACGATACCCTTGAGTTCTTCTGTCAGAATAGTTCTTGGATGCTTTAGTTTTTCCTCCATAAGATTCCTGATAAATTACGGTTAATGCCCAGTCACCCTGTGAAAAGATATCTGCTGTTACTTTCTCTGCTAACGGTTTAAGGAATTCCGCAATGTTCCCGTAAGGATTACCGATTCTGTCTCCTTTTGCATATAACAATTCTTCTCTGGAACCAATCAGATAATCAACTTCGTTATAATCATTTTTAAATAGAATGATTCTTGAATTTTCACCATCTACTTTTTCGTAAACAAAAACATCGTCTGATTCTGAGAAGCCTTTGGACTCAGTTAATACATCATTCAAGCGACCCCGTTCACCTAATTGATGATAGGTAAGAATGCTTGGGTACTTTGTTAAAGAATTAAATTTCTTCAAATTCAAAATATAACTTCCTCTCTCAATGAAAGTATTTTTCAATTTCACGAACAACTTTAATGCGAAATGATTGAAGTTGGTTGTAAACAGTGTTACTCTATCAACGGTAAACTCAAAATCTATGATCTTCAATACATCTATTAATCGTCACTAATTTAGTTATAAAGAAAGGTAATACTATGATAAAAGTTGATAACTTATCCTTCTCATTTCCGCAAAAAGAACTATATAAAAATATTTCATTTACGTTAGAAGAGGCACAACATTGCGCTTTTATAGGAACAAGTGGCAGTGGGAAAAGTACACTGATAGATATACTGATGGATCCAGAAAGATATATTTTCGATGGCATGTTAGAGATGGACCCAACTTGCACAATTGGGTATGTAAGTCAGTTCTCCCAACTGGACAAATCTAAAGAAACAACAGTTTTTGAATATATTGGACAAGAATTTATTAAGATCCAAAATGAAATAAAATCTATTTGCACTGAAATGGAAACATCATCGGAGATTGATTCGTTACTAGAAAAGTATCAATTAGCTTTAGACGCATTTGATTCAATTGGCGGGGATGATTTTGAAAGCAATATTAATAAGAAACTAAATCTAGCAAACCTCATGAAGCTAAAAGATCTTAGGGTATCCGACCTGAGTGGCGGAGAATTCAAACTTATTCAAGTGATGAAGGAAATGCTTAGTAGTCCAGACTTAATGATTATGGACGAACCAGATGTATTTTTAGACTTTGAAAACCTAAATGCGCTTAAAAATCTTATTAATTCCCACAAAGGAATGCTGCTAGTTGTTACGCACAACCGATATCTATTGAATCATTGTTTCAACAAAATTATACACCTTGAAAACATGGAAATCCAAGAATTTAATGGGCGATATATTGATTATAACTTCTCATTACTTCAAACTAAAATTGAGTTACAAGAACTCACGGTCGCTGAGAATGAAGAAATTGAGAGAAACGAGAACATCATCAATAATCTTAGAGTTATCGCAACCTATAACTCAGAAGCATCTAGAGGGAGAGCTTTAAAAGCTAGAGTTAGGTTTCAAGAGAGATTGGAAGCGCGTAGAATTAAAGCGCCATTCGTAGATATTAAGCAACCGAATATCAGTTTAGGTATTGATAATGAAATTGAAGACAGCGTTGTTGTAAATGTCAATAATTATAGTGTTTCCTTTGATGAATTGCTTTTAGAAAATGTTAACTTTGAGATAAAATCTACGGATAAAGTAGCTCTTATCGGTTCAAACGGTACTGGGAAAACGACTTTACTCCGAGAAATCTTTAAAAATAATCATGATTCAATTGAAATAAACACTGATGTTAAAATGGCTTATTTATCTCAGCTTCAAAGCGAAATACTAAAGGATTCTAATACAATACTGGAAGAATTCATCGATGCCGGGTTTAAAACTAATGATGAGATAAGATCGTATATTTCAAACTATGGCTTTGAAGGAGAAATCGTTACTCAAAAGATAGAATCTTTATCTGGTGGAGAAAAAAACATGCTTCAATTGGCTAAAGTTTCTGCCAGGAAAGCAAACGTATTGCTTCTTGATGAACCGACAAGCCATCTAGACACCTATACACAAATAGCACTGGAGAAAGCCATTGAAGACTATAAAGGTGCGATTCTCATGATTTCTCATGATTTCTATTCTGTGGTAAATGGTATGGATTATGTTTTAATCATTGCCGATAAGACGATTAGAAAAATGAGTATGCGAAAATTCAGAAAGATGATTTATGCTAGTCATTTTGATAGAGACTATTTAGAAACTGAACAAAAGAAAAAATCAGTTGAAATGAAAATAGAATTGGCTTTAAAAGATACTGATTTTGAACTTGCAAAAGTATTGGTTGATGAGCTGGAAGAGCTGATTAAGTTGCTTTAAACTACAACCTTCTGGAATGAAATGATTACAACAAAAAAGACACTGATGAATAGGATCTCAGTGTCTTTTTACTGCATTCATTTCCGAATAGCTCTTGCCGCTAGAAAATCATAAAATCCCCTTACCACTCACGCTCACTGATCCTAACCCTTTCAAGAAACCTTATGTTCAATCCGCAGCTTGTCGGCTACCATGGCAATAAATTCTGAGTTAGTCGGCTTGGATTTGGAGATATTAATGGTATAGCCGAACAGGTGGGAGATGCTGTCGATGTTGCCACGGGTCCAGGCCACTTCAATGGCATGACGGATCGCGCGTTCTACGCGTGAAGGCGTGGTCTTGAATTTCTCGGCGATGGCCGGATAAAGTGTCTTGGTGATGGCACCGAGGATTTCGATATTGTTGTACACCATCGTAATGGCTTCACGTAAATATTGGTAACCCTTAATATGGGCCGGAACGCCGATTTCATGAATGATTGAGGTAATGTTGGCATCCAGATTTTTGCCTTTGGAGAGCGGCACAACATTGTTGTTACTTCTGGAGCCGGAATAATTGGACATGCTGGAGGAGGAGCTCATACTGCCTTGGGTACCAACAAGCTGACGCACACGATTGGCCAGTACCTCCATATCAAACGGCTTAAGAATATAATAGGACGCGCCAAGCTGCACAGCTCTTTGAGTGATGTTCTCCTGCCCAAAAGCAGTCAGCATAATGATCTTCGGTTGCGGATTCAAATCCATATCACGCAGGCGTTCCAGGACGCCAAGTCCATCTAAATGCGGCATAATGATATCAAGAATTAGCACATCCGGAACTTTACGTGCCCCGCTAAGCATTTGAAGCACTTCTTCACCATTATAGGCAATGCCCGTCACGGTCATGTCTTCCTGTTCCGTAATGTATTCGGCAAGCAAGTTCGTAAACTCTCTGTTATCATCGGCCAACAACACTTCAATATTCTGCACTGGCTGCTTCCTCCTTATTAATAACTGCTATTCGAAAATAACATTTATCTTGTCTCCCTTACATTTTCGACATGCAGTTTGAATATCCTTCTGTCGAAAATTATTTTTCTTTATTTTTTTTCGGCATTGGATTATAATTAAATATTTTGTTTCATGTTTCGATCTTTCTCGCTTAGCTTCGACAAAAAAATCTTAAGGCTAAACCGCCTTAAGATTGTAGGGAGTAATATTGCTCTGCTGAGCCACACCAGAGTCTTTCAGCATCCATTCGATGAAGCAGCCATACCCTGACTTCGGGTCATTAACGAATACATGGGTCACTGCGCCGATTAAACGGCCATTCTGCACAATCGGACTGCCGCTCATGCCTTGAACGATTCCTCCGGTTTTGTCAATCAGACGGGGATCGGTAATGCGCAGCACCAGACCTTTGGTTGCCGGGGTCTGCTGATGGGCAACATGGATGATCTCTACATTGAATCGCTCGACCTGCTGTCCGTCAACCACTGTAAGAATTTGCGCGGGCCCTTCCTTGACTTCACTGCTCATGGCAATCGGTATCGGCTGCTTATACAGGCTGTGCTCCGGATTGCGGGTCATTTTGCCAAAGATCCCGAAGTCCGTATTGCTTTGAACATTGCCAAGCACTTGGCTTTCTTTTAGAAATACAGCACGTTTCTCGCCGGGATCACCGTCCTGGCTCTTGGAGATTGAGGTCACACTGGACTGGACGATGTGACCGCTGCCGACGACAATCGGTGTTCCGGTATTCATGTCCGTAATGACATGGCCCAGAGCGCCATATACGCCCTGCTCAGGAGCATAGAACGTTAAGGTGCCGACACCGGCTGCTGAATCGCGGATGTACAGCCCCAATCTCCACACCTTGTCATTACGGTCATAAGCAGGCTTCAGCTTCGCCGTATGTTCTTTCCCGTCGCGTTTGTACACGATGGTCAGCGGCTCATTTGCCATTCCTGCACGTTCCACAAGCTTGGCTACCTTAGATACCTCGTCCAGCTTGTTCCCGTCAATCGAGATCATCAGATCACCCGGTACCAGACCGCTGTTCTCTCCTGGTGAAAGCTTGGACTGCTCAGATACTTCAATAAGATGATGGCCCACAACCAGAACACCTGCTGACTTCACTTTGACGCCAATCGTCTGGCCTCCAGGGATGACTTTCAGCTCCCCGTCAATTCCTTGTACCGGCTTGTCAGGCGGAATATCCAGCGGTGATGCATAGGCCTGGAGTGATCCCGTCATTCCTGACATGCTGAGAAAGAAGGCAAATAAAAGGCCGGGCATTAACTTCCTGAGGTTCGGCTTCAATGGCTGTCACGCTCCCTTTTGCTTCTTTCGCTTGACGAAAAAGGTGGTCGCCAATTGCGTACCTATAAGATAACCCTGCCCCCAGGCTTTTATTACTGTCAATCATTGTCCCGCTTACCCTAAAGCTGCTTTGCTGGCCTCGGCCAGACCAAGCATCTCCTGTGCGTGATGCAATGTTTTTTCGGTAATTTCCACACCGCCCAGCATCCGGGCCAGCTCCATCACCCGGCCTTCCGCTGAGAGGGACTCCACTTCGGTCATCGTGCGTCCGTCCTCGACTTTTTTGCGAATTAAATACTGATGATCGGCCATGCAGGCCACCTGCGGTAAATGCGTAATTGAAAACACCTGGCAAGAAGATGACAACCTGAACAGCTTATCCGCTATGGACTGGGCGGCCCGGCCGCTGACACCGGTATCCACTTCATCAAAGATAAGAACCGGAATCGCATCGGTCCGCGCGAATATGCTTTTCATCGCCAGCATAATCCGCGACAGCTCCCCGCCTGAGGCAATCTTGCCCAGCGGTCTCAGCGGTTCTCCCGGGTTCGGGGAGATCATAAATTCGGCGCTGTCGATTCCCTGTCGGGTCAGACGGTAACGCCGCCCCTGATATTCGATACCCCGGGGGTCCTCCAGAGGTTCCAGCTTGACCTGCAGCGAGGTCCGTTCCATCTGCAGATCCTTCAGTTCACCTTCAACCTGGGTAGACAGATCCACCGCACACTGGCTGCGCGCGACGCTGAGCTTCCCGGCTGCCTCCATCAGAACGTTCAGCAATCCATCGCGCTTCACGGTGAGCTTCTCTATATATTCGTCTTTATTCTCCAGAAGGTCGGTTTCCCGCTCAATCTGCTCATAATAAGCCAGAATCTGCTCTACACTTTCCCCGTATTTGCGCCGCAGACCGGTAATCTGATCCAGACGGTTTTCAATTTCCTCCAGCCGGACCGGATTGAACTCGATTTCCTCACGATAGTCACGCAGCTGGAACGCAGCATCCTCAAGCTGATAATAAGAAGACTGCAGCTGATCAAGCACTGCCCGGAGACCCTTTTCATCATATCGTACCGCGTCCTCCAGCTTCGAGATCACGTTACCAATTGATTCCAATCCCTGCCTGTCATACAGCAGCTCGTATGCGCCGGATACGGAATCCATCATTTTCTCGCTGTGGGATAGTTTGACCCTTTCTTCAGCAAGTAATTCATCTTCTCCGGGTTTTAATCCTGCAGAAGAAATTTCCTCTAATTGAAAGCGGTACAAATCGAGCATTTGGTAAGCTTTTTGGCTTGATTCCTGCAGCTCCCGCAGTTCTTTCTCTACTTTGGCAAAAGCGGAATATTTCTCTTGATAATCAGCCTTAAGAGGGCCGATCACGGCATCTCCGTATGTATCCAGCAATCCCAGGTGACGATCTGCCTTCAGCAGGTTCTGGTGCTCATGCTGCCCGTGAATATTGACCAGCTGTTCGCCGATCTCACGCAGCATGCTGAGATTCACCATTTGCCCGTTGACCCGCGAAGTGCTTTTGCCAAGGGAGGTGATTTCACGGCGGATAACCAGATGCTCCTCCCGGTCGGCTCCGATGCCAAGACGATCTAGGGTTTCCCATACCGGATGGCTGGCGGGTAAGCTGAATAACGCTTCCATTTCTGCCTTCTCACAGCCGTAGCGGATCGAATCCGCTGATCCGCGTCCGCCTGCAATAAGTCCAAGCGCATCTATAATAATCGATTTACCTGCCCCGGTTTCCCCTGTAAGCACATGAAAACCGGGATAAAAATGCACATCTACCGCTTCAACAACGGCAAGATTGCGGATCGACAAGGTTTCTAACACGAATACAACACCTCCGAAAAGATGATCACTGAGTTTTTTAAATTAAGAGATATAACCCATAATTTGCGAAATAACATCTTTGCTGTCCTCCGGCTGACGGCAAATAATCAGAATAGTGTCGTCACCGGAAATGGTGCCCATAATTTGCGGCCAGTCAATATTGTCGATCAGAGCCGCTACTGAATTGGCAGTACCCGGAAGACATTTCATCACCACGAGGTTGGCGGAGAAATCAATATGAACAAAGTTGTCCACCAGCACGCGCTTCAGCTTCTGAATCGGGTTGTAGCGCTGGTCGGTCGGAAGAGAATATTTGTATCTGCCGTCATCCATGGGAACCTTGATCAGCAGCAGTTCCTTGATGTCACGCGATACCGTAGCCTGAGTGACCTGGAAACCGGCGCCGCGCAGTGCCTCTACCAGATCATCCTGCGTTTCAATATCCCTCTGTGTAATAATTTCACGTATCTTAATATGCCTGTGTCCCTTCATTATTGCCTCCCGTATTTAAAAAATGAACTTTAATTCGATTCCCCATCATCTTTGCCAAGTTTGATGAGATGTATGGCCGAAGCAGACGTGTTAACATACAGAACACCGCTGCATTCGGGATAAATCAGCAGATAAGGCAGCAGGGTATCCCTAAGGCCGCTGCCGGTAAACTCCAGCCCTTTGCGCGGGCGGGATAAAATCACCAGGTAAAAATTGTCCTCTTCTTTACTGGCAACGTAGTCAATGAACAGCCTGCTGTACATCGGAGACCCGTCCACCTGAAAGGATAACGGAATCTTCAGTTTGCCACCAATCACCTCATATCCAGCCGCCTCCAGCAGATCTATGGCAGGATGGGGAAGAATGTCTTTATTGAGGGGCAGCCGGTCCTTGATGAACGAACGCGGAGAGCTCTGCAGCCATATAAATATCCGGTAAATCAGGAAGATCGATACCGCCACTCCAATGAGTATCATAACCGCTTTATCAGAGCTCGCCAAAGCAATCACCTCGGTGATTTATTCGCTTGAGGATCGCTGAAATCCTGCTTGTCGTACTTAGCCGTGGTTATTTGTTGCTGAACTAGCAAAAGAAACTCATCGTTTCTTCGATGAGTTTCCAGTGGTATTGGCAGTAAATGTCGCCGCCGCTTCCTTAATTACGGCATCAGCAAGCTCTGCAAACGAAGTCCCCGGGTCCGCTGCCGATGCTGTTTCCACAGCTTCCGGCAGCAGCTTCCAATGGGCCAGAAATTCGATATTTCCTTCTCCGCCAGTAATCGGTGAGAATGTCAGACCTTCCAGCCGGTAGCCCAGCCCTGAAGCCATGGTCAGCACATTCACCAGCACCTCTTTATGAACGGCCGGATCACGCACCACTCCTGATTTGCCTACCTTTTCACGGCCAGCCTCGAACTGCGGCTTGATGAGTGCGGCGATGTCCGCAGGGCGGTTAACCAGCGCTTTGAGCGGCGGGAGAATGATTTTGAGCGAGATAAAAGAGACATCTATGCTTGCAAAATCAGGCACCGGCCCGATCAGATCAGGTGGCGTCATGTAGCGGAAGTTGGTCCGTTCCATCACGCTGACCCGCTCATCATTGCGCAGACCCCAATCCAGCTGGTTATAACCGACATCAATCGCATAGACATGGCTTGCACCATTCTGCAGCGCGCAATCGGTGAACCCTCCGGTAGAAGCGCCAATATCCAGCATGATTCTCCCGGTCAGTTCGATTCCAAACTGGCGGAGCGCCTTCTCCAGCTTCAGTCCCCCGCGGCTGACATAAGGATGCACAGCTCCCTTAACCTTCAGGGTTGCACCGCGCGATACCTTCATGCCCGCCTTCTCGATCCGTTCTTCATCCGCAAGCACCAGGCCAGCCATAATGGCAGCCTTGGCCTTCTCGCGGCTTTCATAAAAGCCTTGTTCAACTAACAGTACATCTATACGTTCTTTAGGGTGTTCCATGTTCATCTCCCGATCATTGGGCTCCCAAGTTCAGCTTCCTTCATTCAGGAAGTAGAAGTCGTCTTGTAAGTATATTTGCTTAAAGCCTTCATTGTCTTAATGCGTGCGCACAGCGCTTCCACGGTAAGTCCCGTCTCCTGGCGCTGCTCTTTAATCGAGCCGTGTTCAATAAACAGATCCGGCACACCCATTAAGTGAACGCGGGCATCATAAATTTCATGTTCGGCATAAAATTCAAGCACAGCACTGCCCAGAGAACCGGCCTGGCTGGCTTCCTCCAGCACTACCATGCTGGTTGCGGCATGGGCAAGCTCAAGCAGCATAGAGTTGTCGAGCGGTTTCAGGAACCGGGCATTCACAACACCTACCTGGATGCCTTCACGCTTCAGAATCTCTGCCGCTTCCTCTGCAACCTGGACCATCGGTCCGCAGGCAAGCACCGCATAATCGTCACCCGGGCGCAGACGCTCCCAAGAGCCGATAGGCAGGCTGCGCAGCTCGGCGTCCAGTTGAACTCCGGTTCCGTCAATCCGCGGATAACGGTAGGCAATCGGACCGTCATTGTACTCCAGCGCCGTCTTCATCATATGGCGCAGCTCATTCTCATCCTTCGGCATCATCATGACCAGATTCGGAATATGGCGCATAAAGGCGATGTCATACACCCCTTGATGCGTCTCACCGTCAGCGCCGACGAAGCCGGCGCGGTCAATCGCGAACATTACGTTGGCGTTATGCCGGCAGATATCGTGAACGATCTGATCGTACGCCCGCTGCATAAAGGTCGAATACACGGCAAATACCGGTTTCATGCCTTCCATTGCAAGTGCCGCACAGAGTGTCGCCGCATGCTGCTCGGCGATCCCGACATCAATCATCCGATCCGGAAACTCCTTGGCAAACGGGAATAAACCCGAACCCCCAGGCATCGCCGGGGTAACGGCAATGAGGCGTTTATCCTCATGACCGAGTTCAATCAGTGTCTGCCCGAATACTTCAGTGTACATCGGATTGCCCACAGCCTTTAGGGACTGTCCGGACTCAATCTTGTAAGGAGAAATGGCATGCGATTTATAGTAATCGGTTTCAGCCGGTTTATAACCTTTGCCCTTAGTGGTCAGCACATGCACCAGAACAGGTCCTGACACATTATCCGCCTGATGGAAGGTATCAATCAGCTTCTCCAGATCATGCCCGTCTACCGGTCCAAGATAGGTAAAGCCCAGTTCTTCAAACAGCACTCCGGGAACCATCATATATTTAAGACTGTCCTTGATCTTCTCAACGGTCTTGGCCAGCTTGCCGCCGATCGCCGGAATCTTCTTCAGTGATCTTTCAACTTCATCTTTGGCCCGCAGGTAGTGGCGGTCGGAACGGATTTTGCTCAAATAATTGTGCATCGCCCCGACGTTGGGAGCAATGGACATTTCGTTGTCGTTCAGTATGACCATCAGCTTGCGTTTCTCATGACCGATATGGTTCAAGGCTTCAAAAGCCATCCCGCCGGTGAGCGCGCCATCGCCGATTACAGCAATTACCTTGTTGTCTTCGCCCTTCAAATCGCGGGCCATAGCCATGCCCATCGCAGCTGACAAAGAGGTGCTGCTGTGCCCGGCTTCCCATACGTCATGCTCGCTTTCAGAACGCTTTACAAAGCCGCATAGCCCATCACGTTTGCGCAGCGTATCAAACCGGTCCTGGCGGCCGGTCAGTATCTTATGCACATAAGCCTGATGCCCTACGTCATATATCATTTTGTCCCGGGGACTGTCATAGCAATAGTGCAAAGCCAGTGTAAGCTCCACTACCCCCAGGTTGGATCCGAGGTGCCCGCCGGTTACAGTAAGCTTCTCGATCAGAAACCGGCGGATTTCCTCCGCAAGGGTAGCCAGCTCCTCGGTTGACAAGGATTTAAGTTGCTCCGGATCATTTATTTGTGGAAGCAGCACGAGTATTCCCCGCTTTCCTAGATGTTGTAAAATATATAAAACCCATTATAACACAAACGAAACGGCTGTCGTAACACAGCCGCTCCCTAAATTTTTCTAATGATCGCGAGCCATTAAATACCCCGCGATTTCAAGCAGCCGTGTATTGTCGGCAAATCCGCCCTCAAGCACCGCGCTCCGGGCAGCGTCCGTTAGGCGTTTCACCTCTTCGCGCGAGGATTCCAGCCCGATGAAATACGGGTAGGTCACCTTTTGCTGCTTGATGTCGCTGCCTGTTTTTTTGCCGAGTTTGCCTTCGTCGCCGACCAGATCCAGAATATCATCCTGCACCTGAAAAGCCAGACCGATATGGGTGCCGAACTCACGGAGCGCCTCCAGCTGCTTCTTATCGGCTCCGGCGATCCGTCCGCCCGCCAGCAGCGAGAAAACGATAAGATCGCCAGTCTTATGAAGATGGATGTACTGCAGCTGTTTCAGATCGGTCAGCCCCTGCTCACCCTCCATATCGGCAACCTGGCCGCCGACCATGCCGCGGGGACCGGCCATTTCGGCCAGGTCCTCTACGATGGACAGCACCTGCTCCGCAGGAATGCCATGGCGGCGGGAAGCCTGTACCACGCTGTAGAACGCATGCGTCAAAAGCGCATCGCCGGCCAAAATTGCCGTCGCTTCACCGAATACTTTGTGATTCGTCAATTTGCCGCGCCGGTAATCATCATTATCCATGGCGGGCAAATCGTCGTGAATCAGCGAATACGTATGCACCATCTCAATGGCCGCTGCTACCGGCAGAGCCGCCTCGCGGCTGCCTCCCAGCGCTTCACAGGCAGCGATGACGAGCAGCGGGCGGAGGCGCTTGCCTCCGGCCTGCAGCGAATAGTCCATCGCTTCCTTCAAATGGACGGGGACCGTCCAGGCTGCCGGAAGCGTCCGCTCCATCTCAGCTCCAACCAGTTCGCAGACTTCGGCAATGTAATCCTTCAGCGGCGGTTGCTGGGCCTTACCGGCAGTGCCTGTCTCCAAGTCATGCTCAAAGCGGCTCATCGGCATCCCCTTCCAGGCGGGCACCGAACGGTTTTTTGCGCAGCTCCCCATCCTCCAGGGTAATCATCTCAATCTTGCGTTCCACTTGTTCCAGCTTGCTGCCGCACAGCTGCGAGAGCTTCATGCCCTGCTGAAATAAATCTATAGCTTTCTCCAGGGGAACGTCGCCGTGCTCAAGCTCACGTACGATTTCCTCCAGCCGCTCCATAGCTCCTTCAAAATCCAGTTCCGCTTCCTTCGTCATCGTCTTTGCCATCCTCCTTCATTCCCCATACCTGGCAGCTTAGCTGTCCGTCACTGAGCTTTATATTCACCACATCGCCAAGCTCGACTTCCTTAAGCGATTTGATTAAATGCTGTTCCTGTTCGTCGTAGACGAGGCTGTAGCCCCGCGACATAACCTTGAGCGGGCTGAGCGCATCCAGATGGCGCAGCTCGGACACATACCGCGAGCGCTTGTCCTGCAGGCGCGCCTGCATGGCCCCCGCCAGCTGGCGGGTCATGCTCTCCGCCTGCTGGCGGGCAGCGCTGACACTGCCCAGCGGATGGAACCGCTGCAGGCTGTGGTGCAGCACCGCCTGGCGCTCACGCGCACGGCGGTTCCGGGTCTCCGCTGCGCGCGTGAGCGCCGTGCGGAGCATATCCAGCCGCTGCGCGTGCTGGGCCAGCTGGCGGCGCGGGCCGACCAGCGCCAGCGAGCGCTGCAGCGAAGCCAGGCGCTCGCCGCCGCGCTGGGAGCGGCGCAGCAGGCCCTGGCGCAGCCGCTGCTCTGCCGTGCGCAGCTGCGCGGCCAGTTCGGCCGCACTCGGCACGGCCAGCTCTGCGGCGGCCGTAGGCGTCGCCGCCCGCAGATCGGCGGCGAAATCGGCGATCGTAAAGTCGGTCTCGTGGCCGACGGCCGAGATGACCGGAATGCTTGACGCCGCGATAGCCCGGGCGACAGCTTCTTCGTTGAAGGCCCATAGCTCCTCCAGTGAGCCGCCGCCCCGGCCGACGATCAGCACGTCAGCCTCTCCCATGTCATTTAAGGTTTCGATGGCCTTCACAATGGAAGGGCCTGCACCTTTGCCCTGGACAAGCACGGGATAGAGCACAATTGCCACCTGCGGAAAACGCCGCTGCAGCGTAATCACAATATCCCTGACCGCCGCGCCTGTAGGAGAAGTCACGACCCCGATACAGCGCGGGAACCGCGGCAGCGGCCGTTTGCGCGCTGCCGCGAACAGCCCCTCCTGCTCCAGCTTGCGCTTGAGCTGCTCGTAAGCCATGTACAGACTGCCGATCCCGTCAGGCTGCATATGCGTAGCATAGAACTGATACTGCCCGTCCCGTTCATACACGGTTACATTGCCTCTGGCAATAACCTTGGTGCCTTCCTTCGGGACAAAGGGCAGGCGCTGGTTATGCGAAGCGAACATTATCGCCTTGATCCGGCTGCTCTCATCCTTCAGCGTGAAATACATATGTCCGCTGCCGTGATGGGTGAAATTCGAGATTTCTCCGCGAATCCACACATCGGACAGCAGGTTGTCGGAATCGAGCTTCATGCGGATGTAACGGTTAAGATCCTTTATCGAGTAGACTTGCCGTTCTGCCGCCATGAGCCCTGACCTATTCCAGGCCGCGGCGGCGTTTGGCCGCTATCAGCGTGTTGCTCATCAGCATGGTGATTGTCATTGGCCCCACTCCACCCGGTACTGGTGTAATGTATCCGGCAACTTCCTTGGCGCTCTCATAATCGACATCACCGGCAAGCTTGCCGTTATCCAGACGGTTCATCCCGACGTCAATCACAACCGCACCGGGCTTGACATAAGATCCGTCAATAAAGTTGGCCCGGCCGATGGCTACCACCAAAATGTCTGCCTGGCGGCTAAGCTCAGCGATGTTCGCGGTGCGCGAATGGCACATTGTTACCGTTGCGTTCTCACGCTGCAGCAGCAGTGAGACCGGTTTGCCGACGATATTGCTGCGCCCGATGACTACAGCATGTTTGCCTGACAATTCAGTGCCGGTACGTTTAATCAGCTCGATGACTCCGGCAGGCGTACAAGGAAGCAGACTGTCATCGCCGATGACCAAATTGCCGACATTGATAGGATGGAAGCCGTCAACATCTTTCTCCACGGAAATGGCGTCAATGACCGCCTTCTCCTCAATATGCTTCGGAAGCGGCAGCTGAACCAGAATTCCGTCAATATCATCACGGCTGTTCAGCTCTGCCACCAGCTTCAGAAGCTCTTCCTCGGAAGTGGAGGCATCCAGCCTGTGGACTTCCGAATGGAAGCCAAGCTGGGTGCTGGATTTCTCTTTATTGCGGACATACACCTGAGAAGCCGCATCTTCACCGACAAGAACGACAGCAAGACCGGGCTTCACGCCGCGTTCGGCCAGTCCGGTAACCTCCCGGGCAATGTCGATACGAATTTCGTCGGATACCTGTTTACCGCTGATGATTGCTGCTGTCATGTAAGTCTCTCCCCTTTTGTCTGATTAAGATGTAAATAGAATACTTTAAAGGTCTGCTTTGAGCGTATCAATCTCCTGAATCATCTTGCCGAGTACGCCATTGACGAACTTGCCGGAATCGTCCGTACCGAAGTGCTTAGCCAGATCAATCGCCTCATTGACGGCAACCTTAGCCGGCACATCATTGGCAAATACCATTTCGAACGTGGCCAGGCGCAGAATCTGCCGGTCCACCCGCGACAGGCGGCTCATCTGCCAGCCTTTAAGATAATGCTCAAGCATATCGTCGATCGCAACCTTATGCTCCCATACGCCATTCACGTGCATAACGACATACGCCTTCAATTCAATTTCGTCTGTGATGACACGTTCAGTCTCATTCTCTTCCGAAGCTTCCTCAATCAGCATCTCCACGGCTTCCGCACTGTCTACGTCATTCATTTCCATCTGGTACAGGCTTTGGACAATAATCTCTCTCGCTAAACGTCTTTTCATGTGTTTCCTCCTACAATCTGATCTCGCATTTTATGTTACACTGCCATGTTTCCACACCAGTCTGTCGCGTTGCATTTCGTACAATTATTTTAAGCTAAATCAAGCAAATTCTATCCCTAATTGTATTTCGTACAATTAAAAATCAAAAAAAGTTCTTTTCCGTGTTTACTTCTGTATTTAATTGTACGAAATACAGTTAAAAAAACTTTTAAGACCAATACTGCAATTTTAAATGCACAAAATGCAATTAAACAAGCGCAAAACTTCATTTTACATTAGTTAAATAAGCCTGTGGCCTAATCTCAACTACTAGCCAGAGCTAATTGAGCTTACTGCTGCGGGCAAATCCCACAATGTTCCAGCCGATTACCGCCAAAAAAACCGCACAGCCCTTCTTCCGGCAAAACAGGCAACTCTAACGAACGGGTTCCAGCTCCGGGAGAAAGACTATAGCGGTTCACTTGAAGGGACGCCAGCGTCCGGACAGCCGCGCTACGAGTTCCTGCCACTGAAACAGGGGACCCTGTGCGGTATCCTTTCTTTTGCCGAACGTATATCCGATGAACACTACCAGTGCAAAGAACAGCATATCCCAAAAACCGCTAATCAAATAAATCAATCCGAGAACGATGCCGAAGGTGACTCCGGCAATTCTACCCCCGTGACTTTCCCATACTTCTCTCCAGAACATAGGGAAACTCACCTCTATTCCACTCGACTTTTGAAGCTTGGAGACTGAGTAAGGTTGGCAATATATACAGAAACGTCAGCAACCGGAATCCCGGTCGTTTCCTGCACGAATTCATGCACCTGGCGCTGCACTTCTGTTGTAAGCAGCGGAAGGGAATGCTCGCCGTCCACCACTGCACGGATCATAATTTCAAGACCGGCCTGTGAAACGCGAATGCGCGATTTCAAATCCCTGATCCCTTTTACTTTACCGGCAGCCTTGAGGCTCAGATTCTCAATGGTCTCTATAGAGATCTGAATATCCCCATACTCCGTGCGCTGATCCACCGAAGGCATCGAGGCGCGGTCCCGGCGCAAAGAAATGTAGAAGAAACGGATGCTGAGCAAGAACAGGATAACAGCCACGGCAATTACGGTTATATACGCTGCAGGGTCATCTGGAATCTCCAGCGTATCCGGAATAGCGCCGCTTAAGAGGAGGATGGCAATTACTGATAATATTCCGATACTTAAGCTGTACAGAAACAGCAGAAGTCTGTCCAAAATTTTTGCCACGAGTCACATAACCTCCTTAAATTAGAGTAAACCCTCGACGGTGCTGTCGGGGGTTTATGGAAGAACGCAGGCCCTTATTTCACGCGGAGAACCGCATCTGTATCTTCACTCTTGTCTGCAGTGTTGTTGTTTCTGAACTGCACATCATGAATATGCACATTCACTTCCACAACGGTCAGACCTGTCATTGTCTCAATGGAACGTTTCACGTTGCGCTGAATTTCTGCAGCCACTTCAGGGAGACGGTTGCCGTACTCAATAATGACGGACACATCTACAGCCGCCTCACGTTGGCCAACCTCTACCTTAACGCCCTTGGACAGGTTCTTGCGTCCGAGAAGCTCCACGATTCCTCCGGCAAAGCCGCCGCTCATGCCAGCCACACCTTTAACTTCTACGGTTGCCAAACCTGCGATAACCTCGATCACTTCAGGAGCGATCTGGATCTCACCGATCTCCGTACGTTCGAATTCTGTCGGCAATGTACTCATTTTGGACTTCACACCTTTCAATCAAAAAGTTGTTCACAATTTCAAGCGCCAAGCACGTCTCTTATTAAACATACTATATCATTTGCCGAACTTTATGACAAACAATGAGAAGCCGTCCTAAATTTCATACTCTTCGAGGAATTTGATATCGAAATTGCCGTCCAGAAATACCGGGTGCTCCAGCAGCTTCTGATGGAAAGGAATTGTAGTATGTATGCCTTCCACGGCAAATTCAGCAAGCGCACGCTTCATCTTCGCAATCGCTTCCTGGCGCGTAGGCGCCCAGACAATCAATTTGGCAATCATCGAGTCGTAGAAAGGTGAGATTGTATATCCCGGATAAGCTGCGCTGTCTACACGTACACCCAGTCCGCCCGGAGGCAGATAAAAGCCAATCTTGCCCGGTGAAGGCATGAAGTTACGCTCCGGATCCTCTGCATTAATACGGCATTCAATGGACCAGCCGTTAATCACGATATCTTCCTGTGTAAAGGACAGCGGATTCCCTTCAGCCACAGAAATCATTTCCTTGATCAGGTCAACACCCGTAACCATCTCCGTTACCGGATGCTCAACCTGAATCCGTGTATTCATCTCCATGAAATAAAACTGTCCGTCCGGACCCAGCAGAAACTCCAGTGTACCCGCTCCCGAGTAATTGACCGCCAGTGCGGCCCGCACTGCTGCTTGGCCCATAGCTTCGCGGATCTCCGGCGTAAGTACGGAGCATGGAGCTTCCTCCACCAGTTTCTGGCGGCGGCGCTGCACGGAGCAATCCCGTTCGCCTAGATGGACAACATTGCCGTGGTTATCGGCAATGATCTGAATCTCCACATGCTTCATGCCGGTCAGGAATTTCTCCAGGTACACGCCTGCATTGCCGAAAGCCTTCTGTGCTTCCTGCTGTGCGGCGGTAATCTGCTTCACGAGTGATTCCTCATCCTCGGCAATGCGGATGCCCTTGCCTCCGCCGCCTGCGGTAGCCTTTACGATAATCGGATATCCGATATCGCGGCCCAGCATAATAGCCTCCTCCACATCGCCCACCAGCCCGTCAGAGCCGGGAATGATCGGCACGCCAGCCAGCTTCATCGTTTCCTTGGCTACAGCCTTGTCGCCCATACGCGTAATCGCGTCGGGGGACGGTCCGATGAAGGTTATATTGCAGGATCCGCAGATTTCTGCGAAATCGGCATTCTCAGCCAAAAAACCGTAGCCGGGATGAATGGCATCGCATTCAGTAAGCGTGGCTACACTCATAATATTTGTAAAATTCAGATAACTATCCTTCGACAGCATCGGGCCGATGCAGTAAGCTTCGTCAGCCAGCCGGACATGCAGTGAATCCCGGTCAGGCTCCGAATAGACCGCCACGGTGGAAATGCCCAGTTCACGGCAGGCCCTGATAATGCGGACCGCGATTTCGCCGCGGTTGGCAATCAACACTTTTTGAATGTTCATGCGTTTCCTCCCAAAGTTTAACGAAGCTTGCAAGCTCCTCAAGTTCAGCGTGCTTTATTCCGGTTTCACCAGAAACAGCGGCTGGCCGTATTCCACAAGCTGGCCGTTCTCGGCAAGGACGGAGACGATCTCTCCGCGCACTTCAGCCTCCAGCTCATTCATCAGCTTCATCGCTTCAATAATGCAGACCGTTGATTTCTCGCTGACCCGGTCGCCGACATTAACAAAAGACGGGGTTTCCGGTGAAGCGGCACTATAGAAAGTCCCTACCATCGGTGAGACAATTTTATGTAATGCGCCTTCAGCGGGTGAAGATGGCGGCTGCTGTGCAGCAGGGATCTCATAAACGGCCGTAGGTGCAACTTGCTGCGGACTTTGCGGCTGCGGTGCTTGCGTAAAGGGATAGCCATAAGGAGTCGCCTGTATTGCTGTTCCATCAGCTTCAGGGCGATCCGGTTTTCGAATAGCCAGCTTCATTCCTTCGCTTTCAATCTCCAACTCGTGTACGGAGGAGGTCTGGTCCAACAATTTAATCAATTCCTTAATTTCGCTTAACTTGAACATTTAATAGTTCACTCCTTCAGCTTTCTCTCGAAGCCACTCTTCTGATACGGTCAAGATAACTTTATGTATTATATCACAAACGATAGAAATGGAAAGAGCCCGGGGTGCGCCCGGGCTCTTTCGGCATTTTCTTTGGTTTTCGACAGGCTGATTATTGCTCGCTGACATATTGGACTCTGATCTTATCCTGGGAAACGCTTAGTTCCTTCATCACGAGATCCACGATTCCAACAGCTTGCTTCACATCCAGCTTCTCGCTCAGCACCACCACGGTATAAGCATCTCCGGATTCTTCTTTGACAATGGCTTCACCGTATTTTTTCTGCAGTTGCTCTTCAATTCCGGTGATTTTGGTTTCTTTTTCTTCAAGCTTGTTCAGCTGTTCATGGGCAACTGCGTTTTCGGCAGGGGTTTTGTCCATGTCATTGATCAGGGCCAGCAAATCGTTGTAATTCTTCAGATTCTGCTGCTCGCGTTCATAGAGGTAGTTGTTGAACAGGCTGCTTGCAGAAACACTCTGGGAGGCTACCTCATCCAGAATTTCATCGTCGCCCTTGACTGGAGTTTTCTCTGTGGAAGCTGCTGCAGTATCTTTATCGGCTGCTGCGGTTTTCGAATCGCTTGATTTGTCGTCCTTTGCGGCCGCTGTCTTATCGGTGTCTTCACCTTTGGCATTCGCCGGCAGGGTGCTGTCATCTTTTACTGCGGTATCATCGTTGTCACCTTTCGCAGTGACAGTGCTGTCATCTGTGCTGTCATCAGCAGTGACAGCTGTGTTGTCGTCCGCTGTACCCTTTGTTCCGGCATCAGCAGTAACTGCATCCTTTGTGTCCACTTCATTGATGACCAAGCCGTTATCCAGTACTGATGAATTCGCGCCAGTTTCCTTGAGGTTATCCACTTGAATACTTCCCGCTGTTTCCTGGGGGACCGAGGCCCCGGAGTCCTCTGTGAATAAATAGTATGCGGAAAGCACAACCATTAAGCTGAGCATGGATACCAACCAAATCGTTTGTCTGTTGCCCTTCATTTTTTATTCCTCCTCAAAGTTTGTGCATGTAATCATTCACTGCTCCTGCTTGCGCGGCACTACGGATATGCGGTAGCTAGGCACGTTCAAACCCTTCTCGACAGCCTCTTCAATCAATCCCCGGACGACTTTGTTCTCCGCTCCCTTGGCAACGACGAGAACGCCGCGCACCTGGGGTTTTATCCGTTTGGTTATAATCGGGGTTTCGTCGCCCGATTGGCTGTAGGTGACGATCTCGCCATCCCTTGTGTATTGTGTGGTGTGCCGTTTGCCTCCGTTGGCATCGGTCTCTTCGCTCTGCTGCTGGGAATCGTTCATATCCCGGACCACGACAATTTCTTCAGTAGAATCCACAGTGACCATAATATCGACCGTGCCTACACCAACGATTTTCTCCAGAATTTCTTTCGTGCGGTTCTCCATTGCCAGCTCAATGCCATCAAATGAATTGGGAGTGCTCAATTCCCCCTGCTGCAGGGTCGCCTGCGAACTCTCGCTTACCGGCGGTTCTCTTCCAGTGTTCTCGCTGTCCAGCTTTTTCACGTTCACGAAGGAGTTGAACAGCATAATTGCCGCACCCAGCAGTCCCAAAATAATCAGCCAGCGGAAGGTATGACTCCTTTTCGGACTGCCGGACCCGCCCCCTGCCCATTGCTCCAGTTTCTTCAGCCAATTGCCCACTTCTTATCCCTCCTCCGGTTACCGGCGTATGCCGTATTGGTAGAGCTATATTTATAATTTCTCGGCGCCGTTTTTACCGCCTTGAATATGGATCGCATCGCGGTCTAAATTCCAGTTCTGCTCCAGCAGCTTGATGATCAATTCCTCATCGGTATTTGCACTGGGGCTGTCTTCAACCGATGTCCCGGCTTCCGTTCCAACCTCAGCTGCCTCTCCCTCTTCACCGCCCAGGCTAACCTGCACAGGTTCCACCGGCTGGATGATGATCGGCTCTGCTGTGCCTGCGCCATTGTCTGATTCCGCACCTGTACCCCCAGCCTCCACTGCTCCAGCTGCTGCCGGCAGGGAGACGGTCACCGAAGAGATTAACGGAACCTCTTCACCGCCGCCCTCCCCGGGAGCCTTGCCCATCCCAAGTGTTACGGTGACTTTCGCCCCGCCTACCCCTGTGCTGCCGGCAATCTGGTCTCTCATCTGCCCAGCCACCTCTTCGGCGGCCAGCTTCAGACTTTGTTCCTTCGCTCCCGCAGCCAGCCTCCGCCCGTCCGCCAGGATTTTCTCCAGCGAGTCTGCCCCGTCACCTGCACCGGACAAAAGACCGCCGTGTTTCTCCTGCTGCACCATCGCCACACTCAGCTCTGCTGCAGCATCTCCTTTCAGAAAAGAGACGATCGGGCTCAGCATAGTAAGCAGGACCAGCAGGCTGAGCACCAGCCTGGCATAACGCTCCATCGACTTGCTCGGAAGCAGCATTTCCACGAAGGCGGCCATCAGCACCACCAGAATGAGCTCCCGCAGCCATCCGCCCAACCAGGTCATTGTCTACCTCCTACAAGTTTTCTTAGGACTGCATCGCAGAACTCACTTCGACAATACTCACTTCGGAGAAAAAACCGCTTTGAAGCTGTTCCCTATTCACCTCATCATGACGGTGACATTGCCGGCCGTCAGCATGATCGTGACGGCCAGGAAGAACATCAGTGATACGGCGGCCAGCGCCGCGAATACATAAATCATGCTTTTGCCGATCGTCTGCAGGCAGGTTACAATCGGTGTCTCGCCCAGCGGCTGCATGACTGCTGCGGCCACATTGTAGATCAGCGCGAGAACCAGGATTTTGATCGCCGGAAAAGCACAAAGGAAGAGGATGATAATGACGCCCGACAACCCGATGGCATTCTTCACCAGCAGTGAGGCCGAGATCACCGTATCGGTGGCGTCCGCGAACATTTTGCCGATAACCGGCACGAAATTCCCCGTAATGTATTTGGCGGCACGGATGGTCACCCCGTCCGTAACCGAGCTGGTGATCCCCCTGACAGAAATGACTCCGAGGAACACCGTCAGCAGTACGCCGAGCAAGCCCGCTCCGATGTTGCGCAGCAGATTGGCCAGCTGGGTCAGCTTGTATTTCTCGGACATTGCGCTCACCAGATGCAGCACCGCCGAGAAGAACAGCAGCGGGAACACGACGGTGTGGATGAGCGTGCCCACCGCATGGATCATGAAAACGATCAGCGGATGGGTAACCGACACCGTAACGATGTTGCCCATCGAAGCCAGAAGCGCGAAGAGCAGCGGGATCATCGCCATCATGAAATCGATCATCCGGTCGATGGCATCCTTGGCATAACCGATTGCGATATTGAAGCTGTTGACGGCGATGACCAGCACAACCATGTAACAGAGCATATAGGCGATTTTACTGACTGATTTCCGTTCAAAAGCGGTCTGCAGCGTCTCCAGAATCATGCTGAGCACACTGACCATAACGATCGTCACCAGCAGCTTGCCGTTGTACAGCACCTCGTGCCACATGTAGGAGGTCAGTCCGGTCAGCACGCTTTTGAAGCTGAGTCCCTTCTCCCCCGGCAGCAGCATATCCATCAGCGAAGGAGTCTTCCCGTCCGGAAAAAATCCTCCGTAATCCTTCATCAGCTGGTCCCAGTACGACTCCACCTTGTCTGTCGGCAGACTTTGCATTTGCCCTTTCACCCACTGATCCACTGGAGAGGAAGTTCCTCCCTGGGTGGGTGAAGACGTTGGTGAGGTAATTGGCGCATTGGTTGGCGCAGCGGCTGTAGCCCGGGCGGTATCCGCACACCACAGAAACAGCAGGCAGGGCAGGAGCAGCAGCATTTTTAGTTTTGGCGGACGAAAAATACTGCGTTGACGCATATCCTTTCCTCCCGCCTTTCTCTGGCTTTTTTTACTAAGGGTCACGGATCAGGCGGGCAGGAGCTTCATCACCGTTTCGATAATAATGCTGATGATCGGTACGGCAAGCACCATGATCAGCACCTTGCCGGTCAGCTCGATTTTGGAGGCGATGGATTCCTGTCCGGCATCACGCACAATCTGCGCTCCAAACTCCGCGATATAGGAAATCCCGATGATTTTAAACACGGTTTTGAGATAGATCATTTCCATCCCGGAGGACTCCGCCACCCGCTCCAGCGTGCCCAGAATCGTGCCGATCTTGCCGATCAGGAACAGGAAGATCAGAATGCCTGCCGCAGTGGTCAGCAGAAAGGCGAACATGGGCTTTTGTTCCTTCAGAACAAGGATCAGAACCGTTGACAGGAGCCCTATTCCTACCACTTGAATGATTTCCATAAGGCCTGCCTATTGAAAAAGAAAAATCGTTTTGATTTCCTGGAGCAGTCCGTCCAGCATGCGGATCACCATAAACAGCACGATGATGAACCCGACTATCGTCACCCAATGGGCGATGTCCTCTTTACCCATCTGTTTGAGCACCGTGTGAATCATGGCGATGATGATGCCGATGCCGGCAATCTGAAAGATCGCATTGACTTCAATATTCATTCCTGGCACCTCGCTAAAAGATCAAAATGACGATCAATGCTCCAAGCAGCAGACCCAGGCTTTTGCTCATTTTTTCATATTTGCCCTGATCTTCTCTGGCCACTGTCTCCTCCTGCTTCAATTGCTGCAAAGCCAGCGCGATATGCGTGCTTTGATTCGACCTGTCGCTGGTGCCGAGCGTGCAGCTCAGCTGCCGGAGGATCTCCTGCTCCGTTCCCTTCAGGGAGGCGGTTTTGAAGTGGGCATCCATAGCCCGCTGGATGGCTTCCTCGGCGCTGCGGTCATGTGGCGGGCTCATCTCTTCAGCCGCTCTCATAAAAAACGCCCTCAGCGGATCCTTGGACTGCAGCCCAATCCGGCGCAGTGCTTCCGGGAGCGGGGTGAAGCCGTACAGAATCTCGGTCTCCAGCCGCTGCAGCGCTGCGATAAGGCCTCTGATGTGCCGGGGCCTGTCAGCATATTGCGCAGCCCGCTTGAACCCGGCCAGCGTACCCGCCAGCACGATCAGCACGGCTCCGAACAGCTTAAGCATGGCGGTCACCGCCCAGCCGCTCTTCAGGCGAGACCAGCAGCAGCCCGCGTTTCTGCCCGTCCAGGATGCGGAACGACAGCCCGGCGTCCGTCCGGTGCAGGATGACGTAACGCTCGAACATATGATGTTCCAGCAATCCGCCAAGGCCGGGCCGCCGGGCCAGCTCGGCCACTTCCTTGCCGTGGGCCGAGGCCACTACCGAGATGCCGGCGTGCAGCGCTTCGGTGACGGCTTCGGCATCCTCAGGGCGGCCGATTTCATCGGCGATCAGCACATCGGGCGACAGGGAGCGGATCATCATCATCATGCCTTCCGCCTTGGGACAGCCGTCGAGGATGTCCGTACGCGGACCCACGTCAAAGGCCGGGATGCCGCGGCGGCTGCCGGCGATTTCCGAACGTTCATCGACGATGCCGACTTTCAGTCCCGGCCGGTTGCCCTCCCGCCCTCTTGGGCTCCCTGTCGAGATCTGCCTGGCGAGATCGCGCAGCAGGGTAGTCTTGCCATGCTGCGGCGGCGAGAGGATCAGCGTGTGCATGACCCGCTGCCTCCCCCTTTCCAGCAGGTAGGGCAGAATTCCGTCGGCAATGCCGGGCAGCTCACGGGCGATCCGGACATTGAAGCCGGTGATGTCCCGCAAGTGTTCCACGCCGCCGCCGCTTAAGACGGTCCGGCCGGAAAGACCAATGCGATGTCCGCCGGGGATGGTGATAAAGCCTTTGCGCAGTTCTTCTTCCATCGTATAGAGCGAATGATTGCTGATCAGGTCAAGCAACCGGTGAGTGTCCTCTCGGCTTGGCTTGTACGCTTCTTCGGGTCTTTGGGTCAGACTGCCGTCGCCGGTGAGGAAATGATATTTGCCGGAATAGTTGATCTCCAGCGGACGCCCTTCGCGGACCCGGATTTCCTCCACCTTGTCCAGCAAATGAACAGGAAGTCCTCTCAGCAGCGCCCTTACTTTTTCGGGAAACAATAAAAGCCAGTCGTTAGCCATACAGAGTACCCCCAAGTTGTCCTCTACTTTAATAGCTTTATTCCATATTTATGCTTGTACCTGTGCTTTATGACTATCATCTATCATTTTTTCAGAATCCCGATTAAGAGAAAGGCTACCCCGCAGCCAATCCAGCCCAGCTTGCCCCAGGACAGCTCCTGCGCCATCCCTGTGAGACCAACCGCCGTCGTTAAGATTAGTATCGTAGGTCCGACCAGAGCCAGCCCGGAATTGACCGCCAGTGCCTTGTCCACCTGATTCAGCCGCAGCATGATCAGCGCAGCCGTTATTTCCACACTGCCTGAGAGCAGCCGAAGCGCCGCCATCCAGCTCACATACTTGTCCAATCTGTTCAACTCCTTTTTTACAATTGGAAATTGAATTGCAACCTGCCAGACTTCACCCGCGGGAAAACTTGCTGTTATCCATGGATATGCTGGACTTGCCTACTTTAGACAATAAGAAATGGGCGGTTTTCAATTGGAAGATGTGAAAGAAATCATAGTGAATCCCTCTATAAAAAAATATCATCAGTATGATAAAATAAATTTTGCAGTGCCTGAAAAAAAGGAGCTGGAAAATATAAGGGCGGCCTGTGGGATAAACTACAAGCGTACTTATCGCTTCAAGCTTCTTGTTACATTGTTATAGTTGGATAAAGACATCGGAAAAAGAGGGGATTTATGTCATGCAAGTTCGTAATTTCGTAGTACCGCTTGTTTCAAACACAGTAGCCAAACAGGTGAGGGATGTGGCCATCATTATTTTCTCGGCCTTTCTGGTGGCGAGCGGACTCCGGCTGTTCCTTATTCCTCATCAGCTGCTAAGTGGCGGGGTAGCAGGGACGGCATCCATCCTTGGTTATTTAACGAATCCGAAGTACATCTCACTGTTCTATTTTGGTATCAATCTTCCAATTCTGATCTGGGGCTTCATTGCCGTAGGGAAGAAATATATCTGCTTAAGCATGCTCTCGGTACTAGCCACTACCTGGTTTCTGACCGTCATCCCCCTGGTGAAACTGACCAAGGACCCGATCCTTGCCAGTATCTTCGGCGGGGTAATAATTGCGGGCGGGGTAGGCTTCTCGCTTCGTGCAGGGGGTTCTTCCGGGGGTTTTGATATACTTGGCTCTATTATTACGCGCAAACACGATATTCCAATGGGCACCGTACTCTTTGTAATGGATGGTCTGGTAATCCTTAGCCTCGGCTTCTTCAAAAGCTGGGATTCTGCCCTTTACGCTATGCTTTGTATTTTCGTCAAGAGCCGTGTAGTCGATATGATCCACAGCCGCCACATCAAGCTGACCTGCTTCATCGTCACGAAGGAACGGGAAAAGATGCTGACCCGCCTCAAGCTTCTGCCTCACGGCGTTACCGTCGTCAATGCGGAAGGCGGCTACAGTCATGAAGGCAATACAATGCTGATGACTGTAACGACCCGATATGAGCTTGCCGAACTGAGAAAAACAATTCTGGAAACCGATCCAAAGTCCTTCGTCAATGTTCTGCAGACCGTAGAGATTGTCGGCCGGTTCCGGCGTCTCGGATAACAGCAGCGGAAAGCTGCCCATAACAAAAAGTCCTATTCACCACTTTTATAGCGGGAATAGGACTTTTTGTTATTTAGCGGCGGTCCTGCGGACCCCCGACGAAGGCTTGCTCCTCTGTATCCAGATTGTAGGCGGTATGAAGCGCCTGAATAATCTGCTGCAGATTGCCGGATTCAATCACGCAAGATACCTTGATCTCGGAGGTGCTGACCATCTTAATGCTTACACCCTCTTGGGAAATGACCTCGAACATTTGCGCGGCCACACCCGGATGGCTGACCATACCTGCGCCTACGATCGATACTTTGACGAGATTATCCTCTGAAGTGACTTCCCGGTAAGGCAAGGCGCTGTGCAGCCCCTCGATCACTTCCTTGGCCCGTGCGAGCTCGCTAAGCGCCACCGTAAAGGAGAAATCCGCTTTCTCATTCTGCACGCCGCTCTGTACGATAATATCTACGTCAACGCCTTCTTCGGCCAGCTTGCCGAACACTTGGGCCAATACGCCGGGAACATCAGGCACTCCCAGAATACTGACCCGCGCCACGTTCTTGTCATAGGCAATTCCGCTAACTACTACTCCCTGCTCCATGCTCGCTTCCTCCTTCACAACAGTACCTTCATTATGGTTAAAGCTCGATCTGACGACCAGCTTCACTTGATATCGTTTGGCATATTCCACGGCGCGCGGATGTAGTACTGCCGCTCCCAGGTTAGCCAGCTCCAGCATCTCATCATAAGAGATTTCCTTCAGCTTGCGCGCTCTCTTCACGATGCGCGGATCTGTGGAGTAGATGCCGTCCACATCCGTGTAAATTTCGCATACATCCGCTTTGATGGCGGCTGCCAGCGCTACGGCTGTCGTATCCGAACCTCCGCGGCCCAGCGTGGTAATTTCGCCGCTCTGGGTCATCCCCTGGAATCCGGCTACAATAACGATCTGCTCGCGCTCCAGCGACTCCAGCACGCGGTGGGGATCAATTTCATTGATCCGTGCCCGGCCGTGAGTCTCATCGGTGACGAAGCCGGCCTGCCAGCCCGTATACGATACGGCATTGCGGCCGATTCCGTGCAATGCGATGGAAAGAAGCGCAACAGAGATTTGTTCCCCCGTCGTCATCAGCATATCCATTTCACGCGCGGGCGGCTGAGCGTTCAGCTGCTTCGCCTGATCGATTAGATCATCCGTGGTGTCCCCCATGGCGGATACAACCACAACACAGCGGTGCCCTTCATCCTGCTTGTCTGCGATGCGTTTGGCGACACGCTGCATGCGTTCAATATCGCCGACGGAGCTGCCTCCGAATTTCATGACATAAAGTGACAAAGTCCCATTCACTCCCTATTTCGCTCTATGTAGTAGCTTATATTTGGTTTCCCGCTTTAAACCAGTATAATACGAAAACCATATCATGCGTTAATGGTTTCACAAAAAAAGCGCCCAATTCCCGTTTCTTTCCGTGATTTACCAGACTGCCTTACCCGGGTAGCCAAAAGCCTCCCCCGCAGGATGCGAGGGAGGCCGGTTGGTATAAATGTAAGTTAAGGCAGGACAAATCTTACGCGCGGGAGATGTATTTACCTTCGCGGGTATCAATCAGAAGCACGTCGTTTTCATTAATGAAAAGAGGAACCTGAACGTTCAATCCGGTTTCTACCTTAGCAAATTTAGTAGCGCCCTGAGCCGTGTTACCCTTGATGCCCGGCTCTGTTTCTACAACCTTCAGCTCAACGCTGGTAGGCAGGTTGATTCCGAGAATTTCGCCCTGGTAGCTGACGATGTTCACAGTCATGTTTTCTTTAAGGAAATTAAGCTCCCATTCCAATTGCTTGGCAGACAATTCGAATTGATCATAAGTTTCGTTGTCCATAAATACATGTTCCGCACCGCTGGCATACAGATATTGCACACCACGGTTCTCGATGATCGCCCGGCCAATAGTTTCACCTGCACGGAATGTACGTTCTACAGTGTTGCCGTTGCGCAGATTCTTCAGTTTGGAGCGAACAAATGCCGCACCTTTACCTGGTTTAACGTGCTGGAAATCAAGTACGGTAAAGATGTCGCCTTCTACCTCTACGGTCAAGCCTGTTTTGAAATCGTTAACTGAAATCACAAAAAATCCCTCCTGGAATCAATAATTTACCTGTTCAAGCGATCCTTACAATACCGTATAATCTTTGGACGAATGTGTGAGCAGCGCAATGCCGCTGTCTGTAATCACGATGTCGTCCTCAATGCGCACACCGCCAAGGCCTTCCAAATAAATGCCCGGCTCCACAGTTACTACCATACCCGGCTGCATAATTTCATCAGCAAGCTTGGACAACCGCGGCCATTCATGGACTTCCATGCCAAGGCCATGGCCTGTGCTGTGGCCGAAATAATCCCCATAACCATAACGGGTAATAATGTCACGCGCCAAAGCGTCGCACTCCCGTCCGGTCATACCCGGCTTGATGTTAGCCAGCGTGTGCAGCTGCGCTTCAAGTACAATATCATAGATTTCTTTCAGCTTGGGATCCGGAGTTCCCAGCGCAATGGTGCGGGTTACATCCGAACAGTAGCCGTCCAGCAGCGCACCGAAATCGAAGGTTACGAATTCGTTGTTCTGGATGACCTTGCTGCTTGCCACGCCATGAGGCATTGCCGAACGTTCACCGGAAGCCACAATGGTGTCAAACGATGAAGAAGTAGCGCCATGGGTACGCATGTAGAATTCCATTTCCAGATCTACATCACGCTCGGTCATGCCGGGCTTGATCACATTCAGAATATGGCTGAATGTTGCATCCGCCAAATCCGCTGCCCGCTGCATGACGGCCAGCTCTTCCTTGTCCTTGAACATGCGCAGGTTCTCAACTGCTTTGGAGACTGGAACCAGTTCCGCAGGCTGCAGAGCCGCAGCATATGCGGTGTAAGCGCTGAAGGTTACATCATCCTGTTCAAAGCCGACACGGATATTGCTGCCCTGCGGCAGCAGTTCGCGTACAGTGTCAATGAATTTCGCACCATGCTGAACCACTTTAAGTCCGTTCACCTGCTCTGCAGCCTGTGTCATGTACCTAAAGTCGGTCAGCAGATAACTGTCATCACCGGTCACCAGTACATAACCGGAAGAGCCGGTAAATCCGCTCAAATAGCGGCGGTTGATGCCGCTGGTTATTAACATCGCATCCAATCCCTGTTCCTGCAAAACCGTACGCAGCTTGGAGACGCGCTCGTTGCCCATTTTCATTCTCCTCTCGAAATAGCCACATTGTATTTTAACATAGGGTCATGCCCTTGAGAAGTTTTTTCGGGCCATTAAGCCAGGCTTGTCTGCTGCTCGCGTTTCCGCTCATCCGTATACTCGATCGCCGCGGTATAGCCGATGAACAAACCCCAGAGTAAAAAGATGCAAAATTCACTGATTACAGAGTTCCAAGGCAACCTGAACGGAGGCTGCATGAGAAATTGCCACGACCCGGCAAGAAAGAGCGCGGACCAGCACAGAACCCCGTAAATAATCCCCGGCCAGGGGCCCTTCAGCTTGCGGAAGATCAGCACATAAAAGAGTGATGCGGCTACCGAGAACACGATAAAAGACAGGTATCCGGCCAAATGCCCGGCCGCTGTCATCAGAAATTCATGTTTAAAGAACGGCTCGGCCAAAAAACCAGGAAGAACCTTGGTGAAATGAAAGGCATACATCAGCCAGCGGATCCCTCCCCAGATTATTCCGGCAAAAAAGCCCAGTTCAATGGCAAAATAAAAAGGGTTCGTATGCTGCGATTTTTGCTTGCCTGCATTATTCATCTTACTGCCTCACTTTCAATATATAGGTTGCCCTTAGGCCCCTCCGCTCTCTAAATGCTAGTATGCACAGGAAAAGGCAATCCAACTAGCAATGTGGGCATAAATTAGTTACAATGTATTATATAAATCATATTAATACATGGGAAGGTGAATTGGTTGTCCCAAGAAACTCCAAGTTACGGCGGCCAAGCCGTTATTGAAGGCGTCATGTTCGGCGGCAAGCATATCAACGTAACAGCCGTAAGAAGGAAGAATCAGGAAATCACATTTTTGGAGGTGCCGAGAAGCGATAAGAGCTGGGTCGTTAAACTGCGCAAGATTCCGCTGCTTCGCGGCATTGTCAGTATTATAGATTCCAGCGCCAAAGGCTCCAAACATCTGAATTACTCTGCGGAATCGTATGCTGAGGATGAAACAGAGCCGGAAGAGCTTGCCAAGCAACAGAAAGAAAAAGAAAAGAAAAAGGATGAGGGCTGGAGCCTCGGCATGATTTTTGGCGTGGCGGTTATGGGTATTCTCTCCTTTCTCTTCGGTAAGGTAATATTTACGCTGGTGCCGGTATTCGTTGAAGATTTTTTATTCGGCAATGCATTTGATAACTATGTTCTGCACAACCTCGTAGAAGGTGCGATCAAGCTGGTTCTTCTGCTCGTTTATTTATGGGCAATCTCGCAGACCCCGGTGGTCAAGCGGTTGTTCCAGTATCACGGAGCCGAGCATAAGGTCATCAGCGCTTTTGAAGCCGGTGAGGAATTGACTGTTCAGAATGTACAGAAGTACAGCCGCCTGCATTACCGTTGTGGAAGCAGCTTTATGATGCTGACTATTGTACTGGGCGTGATCATTTACTCCGTTGTCCCTTGGGATAACCTTACCCAGCGCGTACTGCAGCGGATTATTCTCCTTCCTGTCGTCATTGGTGTATCGTTTGAAGTGCTGAAGGGCACCAACGCTGTACGCGACATTCCGGGTCTCAAGTATTTAGGTTATCCGGGGCTGTGGCTGCAGCTGCTCACCACTAAGGAACCAAAGGATGATATGGTGGAAGTCTCCATCGCCTCGTTCAACCGGATGCGGGAGCTTGATGCCGCAATTGAAGCAGGGGAATATTCAGAAGTGAGAGTGTCAGGCGGCATATTGGATCCTGCGAAAGGATGAGTGGCCTATGAGGCATGCTTTGATTTTTTGGATTTCGGTATCGCTTGCGGTACTGGGTCTCGTTACAGGAATGTTGAGCGATGTATTCGGAACGTTGTCGGTATTCATTTTTCCTTTGGTGTTATTCGGTCTGCTCTATTATGGCTACAAGATGACACCGGCGGGAAAAACACGGACTCCCGGCAGACCACGTACAAAAGTAAAGCCTTCACAGAAAACCATGTCTAAAGTGGCCGGGGTACGCAAAGCCCAAACCGCACCCGGTAAACGCAAAAGCTATCCGTTCCAGGTTATCGAGGGCAGCAAGGGTAAAAGCGACGATCAGCTTCCAAAATATCATTAACAGGTTCTTGCTGCTCAAGCAGAAAACTGTAAGCAAAAGTGGAAACGGCTTTGCCGTCCTCAAAAGGACGGTATCCGTTTCAGCGAGAAATAGAAGGATAATTTATAGCGTGAAACATATAAATTCTTATCTTTTCAAAAAGGCATCTCCACGTTGCATAACTGACGTGTGGGATGCCTTTTTTAATACCATTGCTGCGGTGGGAAGATGGAGACTCACTGGGAGAGCTTGTGAACGGGCGGCCTCCAGTTTTTGAAGAATTCCTCCCCCGCCTTATATCCCGCCGCGTACAGATCATCACCCTGCACCGGGGAAATATGAAAACTGGTTGTGGAAATCCCCAGTGTCGGAATTTTGACCGTCCGCACAAGTTTCTCTGTTTCGATATAACGTTCATCATGGGCCGACAGCATGGTCCCAACCAGCGCCTGCAGCATACTGAAGGGACCGGTGATCCGGTGAGGCTGGGGATCCGTCCTCCCGATCAGCTGATAGCCGACTGTAGGGATGTTGTGCCCCGGACTTTTAAAGCCTGCTTGTTTCTCATCGAACAGCCATAACGGAAAATTGCTGAGCAGTCCTCCGTCCACGAAATAAACGAATTGTTCAGTGAATGACTTCCCCCGGGCAGCCTGCCCGCTTAAACGCAGCATAACCGGGTCGAAAAAATAAGGAATGCTGCAGCTCATACGGACTGCCTTGGCGACTTCAAACCCGCCTGGGGTTATGCCGTATTCCTCCAGTCCGTCCGGAAGGACAACAATTCGTCCGTTCGAGATATCCGAAGTAATGATGGACAGCTTTCCGCGCGGTAAATCACTGAAGGTAACAATGCCTTTCTCCCGCAAAATGCCGCGGATCCAGGATTCCAGCGCCTCTCCTGAGTACAGGCCTTTTTTAATCATCACCCGCAGCGCAGGGCCTACGAAAGCTGTGTTGTACAACGCTCCCCGTTTCAAAAAAGAAGAAAAAGAAGTTCCTTTTATAATCCGGCTCATGGCTTCACCGTTATAACCTGCAGCCAGCATCGAGGCGATAATGGAACCCGAGGAGGTTCCGGCTACTTTACGAAAGGTGCGGCCCGCATGTTCCGTCGCCTCCACAGCTCCCGCGAGCGATATTCCCTTTACCCCACCGCCTTCAAACACAGCATTAATCTCCATACAGAGTTTACCCCCGTTCCATAGATCCTATTGCTTATCTATGAGCACGGGGGTAGTTTCATGACTTCTTATGATTGCAATTGCCGGCAATTCATCAGGATTTGAAATAGAACGTCAATAAGCTGGAGAGTCCGAACGGATCACGCACGACGATATCATTCGCACGGAACATAATGCTTCCGGCAACCTCATCGTACTGTTCGTTATATTTGAGCTGGTTGATGATTTGCTCGCCGCTCTGCCATTCGGCCTTCTGATCACTTGCTCCAACCTTATAAGCTGCCTGACCAATGTACAGCTTCACTCCGGTACCCTTAACTTCATTTACCCACCAGTCTACCAGCTTGTCATAGCGGGCAGCGGAGAAGGATAAACTCCAGTAAATCTGCGGTGCAATATAATCGATCCAGCCGTTTTTGATCCATGTCCGGGTATCCGCATACATGTCATCATAGGCTGATACGCCTGCCGTTGTGTCCGAGCCGGTACTGTCGGCCTTCTTGTTGCGCCACACGCCAAACGGGCTGACACCGTAAGAAACATCTGACTTGGCGCTATGAATCTCCTGGCCTAGCTGGCGGATAAATTCATTGATGTTGTCCCGCCGCCAATCCCCTTTACTCGAGATAGCCTTGGCGTTATATGTATTGAACGCCGTGTCATCGGCGAAAGAGCCGGAGGGATAAAAATAGTCATCCAAATGCACACCATCAATGTCGTAGCCTTTGACAACCTCCATCACCGTGTCGATAATATGCTGGCGCGCCTCAGGAATTCCCGGATTAATGTACAGCTTGTTCTCTGCTTTTACAATCCACTCCGGATGGGCCTTGGCCACATGATTGCTGGCAAGGCTTGAAGTGCTGGCATCCGTGGTTGCACGGAACGGGTTGAACCAGGCATGAAACTCCATACCGCGTTCGTGTGTGCTGCTAACCATGTACTCCAGCGGATCATAACCGGGATTCTTCCCCTGCGTTCCGGTTAACACCTTGGACCAGGGAACAAGCACCGAAGGATACAGGCTGTCCCCTGACGGTCTGACCTGGACAAATACGGCGTTATAGCCGGTGGCCTGCAGCTTGTCCAGCATGGTGTTGAACTCTTTCTTCTGTTTGTCGGCATTGTTTGCCGATGAGGTCGACGGCCAATCCAGATTGAATACGGTGGAGATCCACGCCCCTTTCATCGCCTTGCCTGTTTTTGCTCCCGGAATGGACGGGATTTCAGGAACGGTTGGCTTCGGCACCGTTGGCGTTGGCACGGTAGGTGTTGGCACCGCAGGCGCTTCCGGTGTAGTTGGAACCGACGGGGTCACAGGACTGATAATTTCGGTATTCGAGTATAGGGCAATATTATTTGCTGCCTTATTCCAGGCCACCTGTAGCCCGAGCTGTTCGCCTACAAAACGAAGCGGCACCATCACCCGGCCCTGCCGGCTCTGAACTGATGTTTCAAGGCTGATAGAAGCTCCGTCCACGAGGGCCGTTGTGCTGCCGCTGGTCAGCTTCAGCACAGTGCTCCCTTTGCTGATCGTGGCCGTCTTGCTGCTCTGGTTCCAATCCACTGTCGCGCCAAGTCCCCTGCTGACTACAGCTACAGGCACCAGTGTTACGTTGGAAGCGGTAATGTACGGCGGCACATCACTGCTTAGTAGTTTCCCATCCAGCTCAATCGTAATAGGCACCGCTGCCGCACGGACACCGGGTAACCCTACAGACAGGCACAAGACAAAAACCAGCAATCCTACAATCCATTTTCGGTAATTCATAATTCCTCCCAGGTTTACATTCTGAAATGTGTATAAACAAAAAGAAACGGCCCTCTCGTCCTTAAATAAGGGAGACGGCCGTTTGCTTTGGAAACGGGGTCATAGAAAAAAAGAACGTTACCCGTTTTGACGTAAAAAAACTGGAAAAGTTGCGCAAAGCAAGAAAAATCTGCTTCGTTTAAGAATCGCTGACCAGCTCATGGTGAATATCGTATAAGGTCTGGAGACGTGCTTCATCGCGCCGGAAATATTCCACCAGCGTTTCAATCCGCGTGATAGAATCCCAGCTCAAATGATGTTCGATGCCTTCCACATCCTTATAAATATGCTCCTGCTGTACTCCGATCAGGCCAAGAAACTCCTCCAGCAGCTGATGACGGTCAACGAGACGTTTTCCTACTTTTTTACCTTTGCTCGTTAGGACAAGCCCACGATATTTCTCATAGATGAGATAGTCGTCCTTATCCAGTTTTTGGATCATCTTGGTTACAGAGGAGGGGTGTACTTCCAGTCCCTCGGCAATATCCGAAACCCGCGCATATCCTTTCTCGTCGATGAGCTTGTATATGCGCTCCAAATAATCCTCCATGCTGGGTGTTGGCATTCAAGTTTACCTCTTTTCTATAATGAGCGTGGCGCGGGGGCCAACCTTGCTCTAACAATGATACATGTTTCTGCCGCTCTTTGGCAAGTCCTCCGGCCCCTTGTTGCCCTGCATAGCGATGATTACCATGATTTTATTCCGCCCTTAACCGGCACAATAACGATATCCTCATCCCTAAGGAGCGTGAACCCATGACTGTAGTAACGCCCGAACGTCCCGCGGTAAAAAGACAGAAAAAGCCGACCGGTCTTTTCATTCCAGAGCTGGTTTTTTTCGAGCCGGATTCGCTTAATTATCCCAAAGGAGTACGGATTATGGAATGGGTCAAAGCCCAGAACATCCCCTACCGCATGACGACCTCGCATAACCGTATTACGAACCTGCCCGGCGAAACCGAGGTTGAGCAATACAAAATCGCCAAAAGAACACTGGTGGTCGGCCTGCGCAAAACGTTGACCTTTGACCAGTCCAAGCCGTCCGCGGATTATGCGATTCCGATTGCCACCGGCTGCATGGGACATTGCCATTATTGTTATTTGCAAACCACGCTGGGGGCCAAGCCCTATATCCGTGTCTATGTGAACACCGGGGACGTCATCGAGGCCGCTAAAAAATATATCGAAGAGCGCGCTCCAGAAATCACTACGTTTGAAGCCGCCTGTACTTCAGATCCGCTCGGGTTGGAGCATATTACCGGCTCCCTGACGGAGCTGATCAGCTTCATGGCCGCAGAGCCGCTCGGGCGGCTGCGTTTTGTAACCAAATACCAGCATGTTGAGCCGCTGCTTCAACTGAAGCATAACGGCCATACACGAATCCGTTTCAGTGTGAATGCCGACTATGTCATCAAGAACTTCGAGCCGGCTACTTCACGGTTTGAGGAGCGGATTGAGGCTGCGGGAAAAGTAGCCCGGGCCGGTTATCCGCTGGGCTTTATCATCGCACCGATTATCTGGCATGACGGCTGGGAAAAAGGCTATGCGGAACTGCTGGAGAAACTGGCCAAAACCCTTCCGCCGGATGTGGGCAAAGGATTGACTTTTGAGATGATTCAGCACCGTTTCACCAAAACGGCCAAAACCGTGATTGAGAAACGTTACCCCAAATCAAAGCTGGAGATGGATATTGAAAAGCGCAAAAAGAAATGGGGCCGCTGGGGCCAGAATAAATATGTGTACCCTGACAAACAGCAAACCGCCCTGCGGGAGTTCATCACAGAGCGGATTTTTGAACATTTCCCGGAAGCGGGAATTGATTATTTTACCTAAGCTAGAAGATCAGCCAGTCCGGCGTGACTCCCTGCAGCCAGATCGTTATCCGGAACATTTGATCTGTAAACAGCAAAACCCCCATTAAGACCATTAGTGCGCCGCCGATCTTCATCAGCACATTGGAATATTTCAGGATTTTTCTCGCCCCGCCCAGGAAGAAGGCCAGTGCGAAAAACGGCAAGGCAAAGCCGATACTGTATGCGGTAATCATCGTAAACCAAGTTCCCGGATCACTGGCAGACAGCGCGATGATTGCCGTCAGAATCGGCCCGATACAAGGTGACCAGCCCGCGGAAAAGCCGATGCCAAAAATAAAGGAGCCGGCATAACCCGCCGGTTTCCATTTCAGATCAAGCTTGCGTTCCCGCAGCAGAAACTGTGGCTGAAAAATCCCCAGCAGGAACAGTCCCATCACAATGATTAGGATAGCCGACAATTGGCGGATCAGATCACGCTGCCCGTTGAAAAATTGCCCGAACAGCCCGGCCCCAAAGCCGAGCGTATAAAAGACTACTGAAAACCCCAGGATAAAAGCCAGCGTATGCGACAGGGTGCGGAAACGTACCTCTTTGCTGTTACTGCCGCTCTTCAGCTGCTGCACGGACAACCCGGTAATATAAGATAAATACGAAGGGTAAAGCGGCAGACAGCAAGGTGATATAAACGACGCCACACCAGCGGCAAAAGCAATTCCTGCATTCAGGTTCGACAAAGCGGCAGCTCTCCTTCCGGGTTCAGGGTCACTTTGCTAGTTACATACTTACGTGGGCAATCCTTTTTTGCCGATTAGTGTCAGGGTCAGAAGGGCAATCAGCAGCAGAACGATTGTTGCCCCAGGCGCCAGATTCCACACCCCCGCAACTACCAGACCTCCCACAACAGCAATCTCGGCAATGATAACCGACAGTACAACCGAAGACTTGAAGCTGCGTGACAGCAGCAGACTGATCGCCACCGGAATCGTCAGCAGCGCAGACACGAGCAGCGAACCGACAATCTTAATAGCCGTACTGATCACAAGCGCCGTAAGCACCGTAATGAGCATGTTGAGCAGCTTCACAGGCAGGCCGCTGACACTCGCCGCATCCTCCTCAAAGCTGAGCAGAAAAAACTCCTTGAAAAACAGCGTCACAACTACAACTACGGCAATCGTCACGATACCCACTACAATCAGATCTGTATTATTGAGCGTATAGATACTCCCGAACAGATAGCTCATCACATCCGCATTATACCCTTTGCCTAAGGTGAAAAAGAGTGAAGCCAGCGCTACCCCACCTGACATAATAATCGCGATGGACAGCTCAGCGTAGCTCTTGTACGCCTTGCGCAGCTTTTCGATGGCAAAGGAGGCCACCACCGCAAAAATCAGACCTGCCCCCAGCGGATAAAACCCGGTCAGAAAGCCAAGCGCCACACCTGCGATGGTCACATGGGCCAACGTGTCTCCGATCATCGACAATCGTCTGAGCACAAGAAAAACGCCTATAAGCGGCGCGGTAATGCCGATCATCAGCCCGCCCGCAAGCGCCCGCTGAAAAAAGTCACTGAATAGAATTTCCAAGATATATTCTCCTCGTCTGAAACAATTTCGAACCCTCCCAAACCCTCCCTTCCAAGGGAGGGCCCCAAGGGCTCTGCCCTCTGGACACCCGCTTAAGTGCAACTGGCGTGGGAAAGGTGTATTGCGGTATCTGGTGACTGCGGAGGAATGAACGCTTTTCCTCCCTTACGGGATACGCTTTACCGGTGCGGGATCTGGGTACGGAATAAAGGCCAAGATCAAAGGCTAAGATCAATGACTAAGATCAAAGACTAAGGTCAAAGGCTAAGATCAATGACTAAGGTCAAAGGCTAAGATCAAAAGCCTGGTCATCCTATGTTGTACAATGGATGACCAACGGGAAAACCGGCTTGTTTCAGCGGAGAAGAGCAATCTACTGCAGATGATACAATAGATTGCTCACTTTTGGCGCTGATATGGAATTCTGTTGCATTATGTGCAGCAGAATGCAGCAATATGGCTGAATAATGGTGCGTTCACTGAATTCTAATGTAGGAAATACATCAGAATATAAAAACTAGTAAATATGTAGCTATTCTGCTGCACATAATGCAGCAGATCAAGTTATTAGTCTGTCCATAGATGCCAAATCAGGCGTTTTCTTGCTAAAGTTAGCTTCTGGTTGAGTTGCTGATGCGGCAGACCGATGGTTAACGGTACGGTATCCGGCATATTTGTATTTACTGCAGCTTTTTAGCATGTCAGCAACTGGTTTGGAGTAATAAGTGTATTGTGACAGCCCCGGATCAGCTAAGTGTATGCTGCAGGTTCTCCACGGCGCAATCCTGGACGTCATGAGAGTGGCGGCAGTAGAAATTGATTTTGCCGTTTTTCTGTACCGGCTCCTGCCCCAGATAATTTTTGATCATGTCGATGTCATGCGAAACCATCAGGAAAGTCATATGATGATGGGCGTGCATATGCATAATGAGGTCGAAAAACCCGGCTTGCGTTTCGGCATCAATACCGACGGTAGGTTCGTCCAAAATGAGCAAATCCGGATGGTTGATCAGCGCACGGGCCAGGAATACACGCTGCTGTTGACCGCCGGACAGCTGGCCAACTCTTTTCTCAGCGATATCCTGAATCCGCATTACCTCAAGGGCGTCCTCACACTGGCGCTGCTGCGCTTTGGACACTCTGCGGATCAGATTCTTATTGTTGTACAAGCCGGACAGCACGACTTCACGGACCGTTGCCGGAAACAAGGGGTTGAACGCATTCTTTTGCGGGACATAGCCGATGCGCTCCCAATCCTTAAACTTGCGGACAGACTGGCCGAATAATTTAATATCCCCGCTGGTTGCGGGCAGGAGCCCGACGATCATCTTCAGCAAGGTTGTTTTGCCGGCGCCGTTGGAACCGATAATTCCCAGGAAGTCCCGTTCCTTAACGGTGTAATTCAGATTGGAAATCACCTTCTGCTCTCCGTAAGAGAAGGAAAGATCCTGTATCTCGATCATATGCTGATGGCAGTCCAAGGATACCGATTGCATTGTGAAGTACCGCCTTTCACTTATACTTTCCTTACTATTGTAAAGCCAGAATTAGATTTTGCAAATTTTTCTCCATTAATGTGAAATAGTTGTCTCCATTCTTGTCCTGTTCGGTGGTAAGTCCCTCAACCGGATTTAGCACCATCGTCTCCACACCGGCTTCACCAGCCAGGGTTTTGGCCAGCTTGTCGGAAACCAGCTCCTCGAAGAAGATATAACGGATGCCTTCCTCTTTTACCAAAGCCGCCAGATCCAGCAAATCCTGCCCGCGTGGTTCCGCATCCGGGGACAAGCCCATGATAGCATGTTGTTTCAAGCCATAATCACGCGCGAGATAAGCAAACGCCTGGTGGGACACGACGATTTCTTTATTCGGCAGCTTGGCAAGCTCTGTCGTAAACTTGCTGTCCAGCGCCTGCAAGCGCTCTGCAAGCTTGTTATAACGTTCCTCATAACCGGATTTATGCTCAGGATCGACGGACTGGAGGCTCTCTTTAATGTTCTCAGCCATCACAAGCGCGGATTTTGGACTTACCCAGGTATGGGGATCTGTATGCAGGCTGTCGGTGCCTGTTTCTTCGGAATGCTCTTCATCCGCATGTTCCTCACCTTCATGCGCATGTTCCTCGCCTCCATGATCATGCCCGTCTTCTTCATCTGTCATAATATAATCGACGCCTTTGCTGACTTCAACAGCCTTGGCTTTACTGTCGCTGTTGAGGCTTTTGAGGAAGTTTGGCACCCAGCCCTCAAGTCCGGCACCATTGTACAGAAACAGCTGGGCTTTGGAAGTATTGATGATATCCTGGCTGCGCGGGGTCCAATCATGAGGCTCCACACCCACCGGAAGCAGATTGATGACATTGGCATCTTCCCCGCCAATTTCTTTGGCAAATTCATATATAGGATAAAAAGTAGTGACTACATTCACTTTACCCTCAACGATACTCCCGCTGCTCTTGGGACCGCAGGCCGCAAGCGTTAGGATTACCAGCAGAGCAAGCACCAGCAGCAGCCCTCTGTGTGGTTTTGTTAAAGACATAATTACTATCGACTCCTTAAATCGTAAATTTTACTATGAGAATTATAATAGTAATGGTTACGATAAGTCAACTCTCATGTTCTCTCGAACGTTCCGCTGCCAGCGTCAATTACAGCTTCGAAGCTTTGTGTATCCCTTGTATCCATAACAAAAAGGAACGCCCGCAGCCATTGCTGGCTTACGTGCGTTCCCTTGCAGTCGTTCGGCGGGTCAGTGGGATTTGCCCATTTGGACCCGTTATTTGTTCTGGTACAGTCTGTTTACTTCACAATTGCACCGTTTGGCATGCTGTCCGGTACGGTTGCGATCGTCAGCTTGTCGCCTTTGGAGGCGGCCAGGATCATGCCTTGCGACAGCTCGCCGCGCAGCTTCACCGGCTTCAGGTTGACGATGCAGATTACCTTTTGTCCCACCAGCTCCTCTGGAGTGTAGAACTTGGCAATCCCGGACACCACCTGACGCTGCTCATAACCGAGATCAAGCTGCAGCTTCAACAGCTTGTCTGCCTTCTTCACCGGCTCAGCGGCGATGACCTGGGCCACGCGCAGTTCGGCTTTGGCAAAATCGTCGATGCCGATTTCTTCCTTATGCTCTTCCTCCGGCTCAGCTGCTGCGCCGCTTTCAGCGCTTGCAGGTTCCGCTTCTGCTGCCGCCGGTTTGCCGGCACCCATCGCTTCGGCGATGTAGGCAACCTCTACAGCAACATCGAGGCGCGGGAAGATTGGATCGCCTTTGGCCAGCTTCGTTCCGGCTGGAATGAGGCCGAAGGTTTTGCCGCTGTCCCAGGCTGTCAGCTCACCCGGCTGAATGCCGAGCTGCTCCCAGATCTTCGCCGGTGCGCTGGTCAGGAACGGCTGCAATAGAATCGAAGCGGTGCGCAGGCCCTCCACAAGATGTCTCATGACGGAAGCCAGCTCGCCGGTTCTGCTCTCATCCTTCGCGAGCACCCAAGGCTGGGTCTCATCAATGTATTTATTCGTACGGCTGATGAATGCCCCGATCGCGGTAAGCGCCACGGAGAACTCCATTTTTTCCATCGCTTCTTCAACTTTGGCATAGGTGCTGCCCGCAGCCGCTTCAAGCTCGCCGTCGAACGCCGTTACCTTGCCTTCGTAAGCCGGAAGTTCGCCGCCAAAATATTTCTCAACCATCGCCCCGGTCCGGTTCAGCAGATTGCCGAGGTCATTGGCCAGATCATAGTTGATCCGGTCTACAAAGCTTTCAGGCGTAAAGGTACCATCCGAGCCAAATGCCACTTCACGCAGCAGATAGTAACGCAGCGCATCCAATCCGTAGCGGTCGATCAGCGTGACCGGATCCACTACATTACCCTTGGATTTGGACATTTTGCCGTCTTTCATCAATAGCCAGCCGTGTGCGAACACTTTCTTCGGAAGCGGCTCGCCCAGCGCCATCAGGATGATCGGCCAGTAGATCGTATGGAAACGCACGATTTCCTTGCCGACAATGTGCACATCCGCAGGCCAGAACTTGTCATACAAGCTGCGGTCCTCGGAGCCATAGCCAAGCGCTGTGATATAGTTCGTCAATGCATCAATCCATACATACACGACATGCTTCTCGTCGCCCTTGACCTTAACGCCCCAATCAAAGGTTGTACGGGAGACCGCAAGGTCCTCCAGCCCGGGCTTGATGAAATTGTTGATCATTTCGTTCTTGCGTGATTCCGGCAGGATAAACTCCGGATTCTCTTCATAATACTTCAGCAGACGGTCAGCATATTTGCTCATGCGGAAGAAATAGCTTGCTTCCTTGACCAATTCGACAGGGTGGCCGCTGTCCGGGCTTTTACCGCCGGTGATGGCACCGTTTGCGTCCCGCTCGATATCCACCAGCTGAGTTTCGGTGTAGAAGGTCTCATCCGGAATGCTGTACCAACCTTCATATTCACCTTTGTAGATGTCGCCCTGCTTCAGCAGGCGGTCAAAGATATCCTGCACCACTTTCTTGTGCCGTTCTTCCGTCGTGCGGATGAAGTCATCGTTGGAAATATCCAGCTTGCGCCACAGATCCTTAATGCCGACGACAATATCGTCAACGAACTGCTGAGGGGTCTTGCCGGCTTCAGCAGCCTTTCGTTCAATCTTCTGCCCATGCTCATCCGTACCGGTAAGATAACGGACCTCATAGCCGCGCAGGCGCTTGTAGCGGGCCATAGCATCTCCAGCTACCGTAGAGTAAGCATGCCCGATATGCAGCTTGTCACTCGGATAATAAATCGGCGTAGTCAGGTAAAAAGTTTTCTTATCGCTCATTTCATGTCATCCTTTCGTCTTGGCAAACACAATAAACACAAAAAACTCCCGCCCCTTTATGGGGCGAGAGTATACTCACGCGATACCACCCAAAGTTCCCTGGTTCTTCACAGAACACAGGCTTCGCCAGTTCCCTTGCGGAACTGTCCATTAACGCTGGAACACGCTGTTATCTTACTTAAGCCGCAACAATCCGGCTCCAGCTCGAACACAGTTCCTCCCGGACCATATTCAATCCTGCGTACCATACCGGCTCCCAGCTGTTCCCGGCTCTCTGTAATGGACGTCCCGATCTACTCATCCGTTCCTCGGAAATTGATGTTATTATCCAAAATATACCCACAATGCAGGCATCATGTCAAGTCGTGGGAGCAGCTTCGTCCCCGGCAGAGTGTTCTTTGCGCGGCGGTACCGGGTCCAGTCCCCCGGGATGGAAGGGATGGCATCTGCCAATTCGCTTCGCGGCAAGCCACGAACCCTTGAGCGGGCCATGGATTTCGATTGCTTCCAGCGCGTAGGCTGAGCAAGTCGGATAGAAGCGGCAGGTCGCCGGTTTAAGCGGCGAAATAAATTTGCGGTACACGCGGATTGGGGCCTGGATCGTTCTGCGTATAATAGGCATAATCAGTGCCCTTCTTTGCTGTGCGCCGCAAGTGCCGTCTCTTCTTCACGGTTCTGTTCACAATCCTTGCAGTAACCGAACACCTCAAATTTATGCTTGACCACCCGGAACTGATCCGGAGTATCCGTTAAATTCATCGGGCAGAAATGAATCGGGTAAGTCTTCATGCATTGAAGGCAAATCATATGGTGATGGTGATGATCCTGATTGCAGCTGCCTTTGAACTTGACGCCATCCTCAAAGACCACCTGCTCCAGCACACCCAGTTCCTCCATGACACGCAGGTTGCGGTAAACTGTATCAAAGCTGAGCCCGCTGTACTTGCGGCCCATATGCTCATAAACATCCTTCGCCGACAAATATCCCGTATTCTCGCCGAATAACTTGGCAAGCGTTTTGCGCTGATCGGTGATTCGCAGTCCCTGCCCCGACATGGCTTCCAGTATTTGTTCTGTCGACAGCATTCGCTCATCTCCCATAACATAGGTCATTTGTATTGCACTCTCTTTATAATGCCCCAAAACAAATGCCCCGTCAATGAAACGGGCCACCCAAGACTCGCTTGCTGGAAGACTTCAGGCCTAATCCCCCTATATTTGCCACAAAAAAAGCTGCCCTTCCATGACGGAAGCGGCAGCCTTTTTTTGTAGACTGGAATGTCCGTTGCCGGACATTCCAGTATTACTTAAGTACTTCCCTGTTTATTTCTTCGGAGGAAGTGGTGTGAACAGGAAGTTGATCGACAAGTTACTGCCGGAAGCCGGAGTAAACTGGATCTCTACTGGACCTTCATAATCACCGGTCCGGTACACAACGCTGTTCAAATCGGAACTTCCCAGACTTTTCTCGTTTGGCACCTGCACGACTTGATTGCCGTTAACAAGAACAGTGCCCATATAGTTTCCTCCACGCGGGTTAAAGGTAATCAGCGTATTGGCCGCTACCCGCTCCAGCCTGATTTTGTACAGAACACCGAAGTTCCCCAGATTGGTTTCCTGGAGACCTGTCAGGGCATCGAGGCCGAGCAAGTTCGGATCATTGTTATTGTCGCCGATCACGAGTCTGGCTGGAGTAGTTCCCACCAAATCCGAAACGTTAATGAGACGAGTAGAATCCGGATAGGTTCCACGATTATGGACTCCGTCACGCGGCAAGATAGGCGTTAAAGGCAGTGAAGAAATCGGCTCTTTATTCGCATCAATCATCATCACGGAATAGGTAACCGCTAAATCACTGTACAAATCAGCCTGCATCGAGACGTTATCATTTGGCTTCATGGCTATAGTATTTAGTTCTGTAAGAATCGATACGCTTTGTCCTGGCTGGATTACCGTTTGCTTGTACGAGCTGCCGTTCAGCATCGATTCCCAGTACCGTGTTACAGATTTCTGTCCGGTTAGCTCTGCAAATGAGCTAGGACCACCAAATCCGGAATATTGGGTTGTAATTGTCACAGGATACATATTGTCATTGGTGGCAATCACATATACCTTGGTGTTGATCGACAAATTATTCTTATGGTGAATCAGGAAACGTGTTGCGCCTGTAGCCGTTTCACGGTACAGAACACCCTCGCTGAACACCGTTTCCGGGCTGTTGCTGCGGATCAGAGTAAACGGCTCGGAAGACGTGTCGTATTTTAGATTCGGCCAAGTAGGGACCGGAGTGCCGTCAAATTTGAATGCTGTACCGGGTACTGCGAACAGGCGGTTAAAATCCTCTTCATTGTACAGCTGTTCTTCCGTAATAATAACTGTTTTCTCAAACGTATTGACGGCTCCATGGGAATCCGTAGCAGTCAGGCTGATGACCTTTGCACCGGGTGTAAAGAACGCCTGGGCTTTATTGGTCCATGTTACTGTAATCGTATCGCCGTCCGGATCACTGCTGTTATCCGTATAAGTGATGGGTTCACCCATTTTGTACTGTTCCTTGTCCGTGACGAAATTTGCCACCGGAGCTTCATTCGGCTTCAGAACATTGATGGTCGCAGTGTACGGATCACTCGTGCGTCCATTGGCATCCACAACGGAATAGGTAACGGTATAAATACCGGGTTCATCATAGTAGTCCCGCTTGTCTCCACCCCATAGATCACTAACGATAGGCGTATTATTCGGTGAACTGCTGGAGGTCACAAAGTTGACCATGGTTTGACCGGCATAAATTTCGGTAGGCTGAACGGTAAAAGAAGCCTTAGGCTTTGTGGAAAGCGTAAGAATTACACGTTTCTGAACAGTATCCAATACATAATTTAATTTCAGTGCCGATGTAATGGAGGTCAAAGGAATCATAAACGTTCCTTTGTACTGGTAGGTTGCACCCTTCATTGTGGACTTCTTGCCATTGACTGTATAGGTTTTGCTGTTTAGCTTAAAGCGCATTACATCGCTGCCTTTTGTAACTACGGTTTCCTTAGCCTTGGAATCATAAGTAACCTGCAGTCCTACACGTTCCACCATCGCCCGGATAGAGACGTAGGACACGCCGTTCTTGACTGCCATCGGCTGATTGGCCAAATATAACACACCGTTTACGTACATTTTGTTGCTGTTCAACATCAGCACCAGCTGGTCATCGCCTGTAGCGGAGAGCATTTGCGGATCCATACTGTTCGTCTGCATGTACGTTTGATCGGTAACCGTTGCTGGCGGCAGCGGTGTTTCCGTAGGCTCTGCAGACGGAGTCGGTGATGCTGTACCGTCCAACAATCCGCCTGACGACGGGTCAGTAGATAGGGGTACAGATGAAGCGGACGGTGTTGGTGTTGGTGTTGGTGTCGCCTCCGCGGTGCTCACGTTGCTCGGTGAAGTGGTGCTGACGGGTGCGGCGAAAACCGGTACCGCTGCGGCAACCTGTGTGATGGCCAATACAGCAGCTAATGATAATTTCTTAAGATTCATGATATGACTCCTTCTACTCCCAGTTGTAGTATATAAGGCCTGCAGTTCTCTCTCTGTAATCCTTATATTCCCCGCAAAACGCATGACGCCCTGAAAGGACGGCAGGCAAAATTTTGCCACATGCTTTTTACAAAACATAGTATTAGACGCAGTAAGCCCTTAAAAGTTTCATTAAATGTAAAGAAAGATCAAAATCCATTTTCAACCTGTAAAAATATGATTTTTTAATAAAAAAACCGAGGTTGCTGCGTTTTGTTATATTCTCCTTTATTTACCTTTGCTACAATGATTGCATTATAGAATTAACGCAGCGGGTGATGCCTTTGTCCAAAAAAAGTTCGATTCTGACCCAACTGATTTCCGGCTTCTCGCTTATCATTATCGCCATTGTTGCTGTCACCATTTTTTGGTCCTACCGCTCCTCCTCAGAAGCTGTACAGAGCCGCTCCAATCAGTACCTTCTGGAATCGGTCAAGCAGCTTCAGGGCAAGATGGACGCCATCCTGTTGGACCATGACAGATTATCCTCTACAATCATGCTCAGCCCAATCATCCAGAATAACCTTAAAGATGTCGCAGGCAACCGCAGACCGCGGACCGACGGACGGGAGATTAATCATTTCATTGACCAGCATACACGTTCCATTAATTACGATGTGCAGCTTAAACTTTTCAGTCTATACGATAGACAGGTCTACTCCAATACCAGCTCGCTTAAGGTGCTTTGGGAGCGGGAACAGGAAATTCACAGCGCCTACTGGTATCCGGCAATCGGGGAGAACCGGGGGAAAATGGTCTGGTTCGGCGCCGATGTCTGGCAGAATGGCAACATTCCGGTACTGATGGGCGCACGCCAAATCATTAACTATGATGATCTGCAGCCGCTGGGAACCCTGTTCCTTGTTCTTCCAGTAGCAGTTATAGACAATGCGGTCAACCAGTTTCAGCTCGGCCCCCACGAGAAGATTCAGATCTCCGATTCGTTCAACACCATCGTCTATTCGACTGATCCGAAGGACATCGGGATGTACATGGAGAGCGGAATGGTCGAGAAATTCAGCAGCGGGAAAGCGCAAGTCATTCAGCAGAAGGTAGCCTCACGGAATATGTTTATCTCCTACGCCCACTCTGCCTACAACCAGTGGAGTGTCTATGCTTATATAGATGCGAAGGAAGCAGTGAAAGATTTGAACTCCATCCGGCGGAATATCCTGCTTATCGGCTTGTTCGGCATCGCGGCTGCCTTGCTCTTCACCTTCTTTTTTTCCTGGACGCTGTCGAGGCCCATCCGAATCCTGGCTTTCAAGCTGAACAAGGTAGAACGGGGAACGACACTGCCGCTTTTGAAAAGAACGATGAACAAGGAGATGGATATTCTCTATTCAAGCTATAATTCCATGCTTCAGAACCTGGATCATACCATCGCCGATCTTGCAGATAAGCGGATCAGTGAGAAGCAGGCGCAGATCGTAGCCCTTAAGGCACAATTCCGGCCTCATTTTCTCTACAACACATTGAACACCATCTACTGGTCTCTGGCGGGTAAACGGCTGCGCGAAGAAGCACAGATGGTGCTGGCGTTAAGCGACCTGCTCCGTTACAGCATCGACCGGGGCTCTGAATTCGTTACGGTCGAGGAAGACCTGCAGCAGCTTGACCGCTTTATCTATCTGCAGAAATTGCGTTATGAAGAGAAGCTCCGGGTTGAGCTCACCGTAATTCCAGAGGTCAGGCTTTGCCAGATTATGAAGCTTACTCTTCAGCCTCTAATTGAGAATGCCATTACCCATGGCCTGGAGCCTGCAGTCCGCGATTATTGGCTGATACGGGTGCTGGTCTACAGTGAAGGCTCGTCTTTAGTCATTACCGTAGAAGACAACGGAGAAGGAATGACCGGGGAGCGGATGATAGAAGCACTCTCCACAGAGAATAACAGCCCGGTAAATCTGCTGCATACCGGGATCGGGCTCTCCAATCTGCATAACCGCATCAAATTGATTTATGGCCAGGAGTATGGCCTCAAGCTGTCAGAAAGTGAACTGGGCGGTCTGCTTGTCAGGGTGACTGTTCCTCTGCAATATGATCAGGACCACAAAGGGGGAAGCACGTAAATGCATGTGCTAATCGTCGATGATGAAAGTTTTGTCCGCCGCTCCTTGTTAGAGCTGCTGGAAAGCGAGGATTCACCCTCCAGCAAGGTAAGCTCGGCAGAAAACGGAATTGAAGCTGTCCGTATCTTGCAGGAGCATGCGGTTGATCTCGTGATCTCGGATATCCGTATGCCGGGAATGGATGGCTTGGAGCTCGCCAGACATATTCACGAAGGTTATCCTGATACCGAGACGGTACTCTTAACCGGCTACCAGGATTTCACATACGCCCGCCAGGCGATCCGCTATGGGGTAAGAGAGTATCTTGTGAAACCGAATTCGGTTGAAAGCATTCTGGGCGTTGTATCGGCAACATCTGAACGGCTGCAGCTAAAGAAGCAGCAGGAACAGCTGCTGCAGCTGCGTAATAAGCATTTGCAGAAAAAGCTGCTGTCCGACCTGCTTTACGGACTGCCGCTGCCTTTTTTTGAAACTAATCTCCTCCCCTCCTTCCATTCGCTGGTTGTCGTCACAATATCGCTCCGCGGAGATACCCTCCCGCAAAGCTGGTCAGAGCAAGCGATGTATTCTGCAGCAATCAATATTCTCGAGGAGTTGTTCAACCAGCATACCTACACGGTTGGGATTCAGGATGAGCAGGAAGCGATCTTCCTGTTGTTCTATGCACAGGAATCCGAAGATCTTGAGAACGTGAATGAAGCGTTGGCGCTGAAAGGGCTGGAGAAGCTGAAGAACCTGCTGAAATATTCATTTGGGGCTGGAATATCCAAGTTCCACCGGACGCTGGAAGAAATTACACCTGCTTACCGTGAGAGCCTCGAAGCCTTGCGGCAGGTTAAGAAAGAGAACGCCTCACCTGATATTTCCCGCAGTGACGGCAGCCGGAGTTCATCTTCCGCACAATTGGAGGAACAGCTGCAGGTTAAAGCCAAACGCAGAATCATCTCCCTGATGACTGAGGCGATGAGATCAAGACTGCAGGAGAATCTCACCCTGAAGATGATTGCTGATGAGCTTTACATGAATCCCACCTACCTGGGCCGCATCTTTAAGGAGGATATGGGTGAATGCTTCTCCAGCTTTCTGACCCGGCTCCGCATCCAGAAAGCAACAGAGCTGCTGGAAGATGTCACCTTGAAGGTTTATGAAGTCAGCGATCTCGTCGGATTCAGAGATCCTGCCTATTTCAGCCTTATCTTCAAAAAAACAATGGGTGTGACGCCACAGGATTACCAGAAGCACAATAAATAAAGTTGAGGTGGAACTTCTTGTCTGCAAACCCGATAACACCGGCCTTCAAACTGCCGGCCTTCCTACTGGCCTTGGGGCTGCTTGTATCTACCGGAGGATGCCGCATCGCATCCCAGCAGGAAGGTTTTGTTGAGCCGGACCCGCCGGTTGAGCTGAATATTTGGCTAATACCGGGATCGGGTCTGGAACCGCTGATCGGACAATATCAGGCGCTGCATCCGGAGCTTGATATACATATCCAGATTTCTACCTTCACCCAGCTCCCCCTCAAGCTGCAGACTTCATTTGCTGCGGGCTACAGCTCCCCGGACATTGCTTCTATTGATATCAGCTATCTGGATCAGTTTAAGCAATTCCCCGAATATTTCTATGATTTGAGTCAATATGGTGCAGCAGAGCTGGAGAAGCAGTTTCTGGCGTGGAAGTGGCAGGAAGCACTGAACGGAGCTTTCATCTACGGCCTGCCAACGGATATTGGCCCCTACGCCCTGTTATACCGTCAGGATATTTTTTCGATTGCCGGACTTCCGAACACAGCGGAGGCAGTGGCTGAAAGAATTGGAACCTGGGAGCAATTTATTGAGACAGGCAAAATCATCAAAGAAAAGACGGGCAAAGCCTTCGTCAACAATCTGGAGGATCTGTATCTGGCCATTCAGCGCCAATCTCCGCTGCAATATTACAGTCCTTCCGGAGAATTGCTGGTTGAGGACAATCCGCAGATTAAGCGGGCCTGGGAGTATGCGATCGAGGCTCACCGGCTTGATCTATCCGCACATACAGCCATAGATACGCAGCAGTGGGGAATAGAGCTGCTGACCGGGGATTTTGCTGTTATGCTCTGTCCGGCCTGGATGGTCGGACATATCAAGAGCAGCTCGCCCACAGCCAGCGGCCTGTGGAATATGACGCTGATTCCAGGAAATAGCGCTAACCGGGGAGGTTCTGTGCTGACCTTACCGAAGAGCGGCAAACATCCCGAAGAAGCCTTCGCTCTGATTAAGTGGCTGACCTCCCCCCAGCAGCAGCTTGCCGTCTTCAAAGCGCAAGGAAATTTCCCTTCAACACCGGAAATTTATGAAGCGCCGGAGATTAAGGATCAGCACGATCCTTATTTCGGCAACGCCCAGCCGGGGCTGATCTATTCCGAGTCCGCCTTGCGCATCCAGCCAACCTATTACGGCCCGCACCATACCGCAATTGAAGAAAACATGCTGGAATTCCTGACCCGTGTCGAGCTTCGTGAGCTTGATCCTGACACTGCCTGGACCTATGCTGTCCAGAATGCGAAGAAGATTGATGCCGGCTTCCGCTAGCAGCACCCGGACCGGCAAAGAGGCTTTCTCCAGCGGAATCAAACTGCCGGAGAAAGCCTCTTATAGTGTAAATCCAACTGAACCGTTACAGTATTTTATTTCTGCGCTGCTAAAAAGGCATCCAGCTGGTTCTGTTTCTCGGCAATAATCTTCTCGACTCCCGCCTTCTTCAGCTTCTCGGCATATTTCGTCAGCACGGTATCCGGGTCAACGGAGCCGGTATCCAGGCTGGTATCGAACTCATCCATAACCGCTTTGCAGGCAGCTACCTCTGTCTTCATCTGTGAAGCATCAAAGTTGAAGCCAAGCGCCACAGTGGACTTTCCCTGGGAATTGAAAGCCTTAAACTGCTCCCATTTGTCAGGAGCTTCGCTTTCCCAGACGGGATTCAGGAATTGGCTGCCCAGCATCCAGGCGGCGGCTGTATTATAGTCACCGGATTTGGCCGATGCCTTGATCGTATCTCCGCTGACGACATCATAATGGACACCCTTCACTCCGAAAACAAGCAGATTGTTGATCTCTTTATCCGTGTGCAGGAGGTTCAGCACCATCATGGCCCGGGCCGGGTCGCCGGACGAAGCCGAGATGGCCAGCATGGACCCGGCAGCATCGCTTGTGGAAATCGTCGGCTCATTGAAGGCAATCTGTTTCAACTTGCCTACCAGACCCGTAGCATTTGCAAGTTCGCTGTCTTTTCCCGGTTTAAGCGATTGCACAGTCATAAAGACATTGCCCGCTTTCATCGCATCCTGGGTTGAGGTGGTAGCAATCGCTGCATCGGCATTGATATACCCTTTCTTCATGTATTCACGGGTAAGCTTGACAATCTCCTTGTAGCGGTCAAGTTCAATCATCGAAGTAATCTTGGTGTCCTGGCTATCCTTCAGCAGGATGCCGGGAATCGCCGCATCGCCGAGTGTATCATACTGTGCCATATACTGAGAATTGAACGTTTCTCCCTGTTTAAAATAAAGCGGTGTAATATCCGGTCTCTTATCTTTGACTACCTTAAGTACAGCATCCAGATCCTGAATGGATTTCACATTCGCCATATCAATTCCAAGTTCATCCGCAATATCCGACCGGTAGACAATTCCTCCCTGTGCCGCCAACTCCTTATTTGTAGGAACCGCATAGTTCACACCGTTGATCGCTGAACCCTTAAGGAACTGCGGATCAAGGGTATCCAGTATGCCTTGGCCGTAATCCTTCAGCAGATTGCCACTCTGTCCGCCATCATCATTCAGCGGAAGGTAAGCACCCTTGGCAGCGTTGGTAACATAATATCTCCATTGCGCCGTAAAGATCAGATCGAATTTCTCCTGGCTGGCAATCTTGAGATTCGTCTCACTGTCCCATTGCCCCCAGTCAATCGGTGCAATGTCCAGCTTCGCATTAATCTTCGGCTCCAGGATTTTGTTGATAGCTTCTTCTACCATCACTTCATCCTTTTGCGGAGCGCCAACATAAATTAACTTCACAATGTAAGGCTTAAGCTCCTTTGCCGGGTCCGCCGTCGGATCAGCGCTAGCCTCCGTTTTGACAGCGCTTGCATTTTCAGCAGGCTTCTGGGACGCCGTATCTTTATTGGCGTTGTTGCCGTTATTCCCCCCACAACCGGATAAACCAAGTGTGAAAACAACCATGAGCATCAACAGTACTATGGAGCCTTTTCGCACAACCTTCATCTGAAACATAACCTCCCCAATTATTTTGTTTATGCTGGACCGGCCGCTTTAACGGCAGTGCCGCAAATCGGCCGGGTAAAACCGGAACAAGTTGCGGTCACCCCTTGACGGCACCGACAGTAAGCCCTTGGATGAAATACTTCTGGAAGAAGGAGTAGACGAACACGATCGGGCCAATCCCTATAACAGCCATTGCCATACGCACCGTTTCTGTAGGCAGCTTGATCTCTACACCCTGTGCTGCGAGCGCCGCCATCGCCTGCGGGCTTGCCGTCAGAAACTGCACGTTCAGCATTGTTTTATACATGAGGTACTGCAGATTGACATGTCCATCCGGAGATATAAAGATCAGACTGAGATACCAGTCATTCCAATAGGCCAAAGTCTGAAACAGCCCCACTGTAGCAAGGACCGGCAACGACAACGGCAGAATAATCCGGATGAATATCCGCAATTCGGAAGCGCCGTCAATTTTAGCGGATTCGATTAGTGCCGGTGGTATCGTGTTCGCAAAGAACGTTCGAAGCAACATGACAAAGAATGCAGAAACCAGCAGCGGCATAATCAGGATCCACAAAGTATCCTTGAGATGTACCATCCGTGTATAGACCAGATACCATGGCACCAGCCCCCCGTTAAACAGCATCGTGAAAAACATGAAGAAGGCGAAGAAATTTTTGTGCGGAAAATCGCTTCTTGAAATTGGATAAGCATACAGCGCCATAATAAGCAGGCTCAAAATCGTTCCAGCCACTGTAACGAATAAAGAAACCGCTGCTGCATCAAGAATCTGCTTGTAATCCTTCAATAGGAACTCATAGGATGATGTATCCCATTGCTTCGGGAAGAAGCTGTATCCATTACGGAGGACGGCGTCCTCATTCGAGAACGATACAATGATGACCAGCAGGAGCGGTATGATACAAAGTGCTGAGTAGATCCAGAAGAATATATTTATGAGCAGATTGGAGATCCCGGAGATATCATTGGGCTTTTTTTGCCGTTTCAAGACTTTGCCGGGTCTAAGAATTAACCCATCTGCTGTTTCCGTTGTTACACTCATGCTCCCCACCTCTTAATATTGTTTTAAAACTGCATAGCCGAAGGCCGCCTCAGAACAAGGCATCGTCTTTGCTGATCCGCCGCACCGCGAGGTTAGACAGGTAGATCAGTGTAAAACCTACCACCGATTGCACAAGACCGGCAGCGGATGACATTCCGATATCTCCAATGGCCAGGAAGGTCTGATACACATACGTGTCGATAACCTGAGTCGTGGAGTAGAGTGCGCCTGCATTCCGCGTAACCTGGAAGAAAAGTCCGAAATCCGCGTTGAAAATCCTCCCGATCTGCAGCAGCGTCATGACAATGATCACCGGACTGATCAGCGGAATCGTAATTTTACGGATCTGCTGCCATTTCGAAGCTCCGTCAATAAGTGCAGCCTCGTAATATTCGTGGTCGATTCCGATAATGGCGGCCATATATATGACCGTCGTATAGCCTATTTCCTTCCATATCTTCACCACTACGAGAATAATTGGCCAATATTGCGACTGAGAATACCATTCTATCGGCTTAAGGCCGAGAAAAGGCAGCACTGTCTGATTGATGAATCCATGCTCATTGCTCAGAAAGCCGTACACCAGATAGCTGACCACTACCCAGGACAGAAAGTACGGAAGGAACATTGCACTCTGATGAAACTTTGACAGCAGCCTGTTGCGCATTTCGTTAAACATAATGGCAAAGGCGACTGAAATCACCAGTGTCAGCACAATGAAAGCTGTATTGTACAGCAGCGTATTTCTTGTAATGATCCATGCCGTTTCTGTAGAGAACAAATATTTGAAATTGGAAAAACCAACCCAATCACTGCCCCAAATCCCTTTTTGATAATTGACATCCTTAAAGGCGATCAGCGTCCCGAACATCGGAATGTAGTTGTTAATGACCAGAACCACAATCGCCGGAAGCATCATCACGTAGAACACCCAATATTTCCTCATGACCCGCCATATCGAAGGTTTTATGGTCCTGCCGGCATTGTTAGCTTTGGATAAGCTGACGGAAGGATTACTCGCGCTCATGGTTCTTTCCTCCATTTCATTTCCTATCATCCTTTGAAGCCTCGATTCCCCTTGCAATCCCCTTCTGTTTCCGCACCCCCCTGCCCTTTAATTAAAACATATGGTTTATTTTGGGAGTATAAGGTGCAGCTTAGATTTCTATGAGAAAAGCAACTACATACAGAAATTACAAACAAAAAAGACGATTAGCCTTGTAGTTCAAGGTTAATCGCCTTTTATAGTATTATTTGCAGTGCCGGTTTCCTCTTACGTTACTTACGTTCAGGCCTTACATTGCCCTGACAGCAACGCAGTTACACTTTCCGGTACTGATCACGGTATTCCTTGGGGGACATGCCTGTCTGCTTCTGAAACACTTTGGTAAAATAACGCCGCTCCTGATAACCTACTCCGGAGCTAATCGCCGTGATGCTCTTGTCGCTGCTCGCCAGCATGAACTTGGCGGCTTCAATCCGCTGCTGGGTCACATATTCCACAAAGGTCATCGCAAAGCGATTCTTGAACAACAGGCAGAAGTAGCTGCCGCTGATACCTATCTTGTTCGCGACTTCTTCTATGCCCAGATCATAATGCAGCCGCTCCGAAATATACTGTGCTGCCAGATTCATCAGCTGGTCTGGTGTTTTTTTGACGGAATCGTCGGCTGCAGGCACTTCCTGAAACAGCGGAATGCTGTTGTACAGCTTATCCTTGTACTGCCTGCTGCGGATTTGCGTACCGATCTCCCGCACCTTGTTGCCAAGCTCCTCATAATGAATCGGCTTGCAGATATATTCCTTTACACCAAGTCGTATGGCTTCCCGGGCGTAATCAAATTCCTGGTAGCCGCTGAGCAGCAGTACCTCGCTCTCCAGACCCATCTCCCGCAGCTTGCCGATGAACGTCAAGCCGTCCATCACCGGCATGCGGATATCACATAGCACAAGGTCCGGCGCGTTCTCCTCGGCAATCCGTAATGCTTCCATGCCGCTGCGGGCCATACCGGCAACCTCCATCCCCATTTCCTGCCATGGCAGCACCCTGTTGAGATTGTTCAGAATGGGAGCTTCGTCGTCAACCAACAATACTTTTAGCATAATGATCTTCCCCCTGCCCGTATTTAGGTATGACGCATTGGATGATTGTTCCTTCACCCGGGCTGGCACAGATGAATATCCCGTATCTGTCGCCGTATTCAATCCGGATACGATCGGCCACACTGCGCACTCCAAGACCACGCCGCTCCGGATGAATGCCATGCTCCGTCCGGCCTTCGTCCGACTGGTTTGCTGTTTCGTTAACCATATACTGGAACATCGAGAGCTGGGCCGGAGTCATCCCGATTCCGTTATCCTCAATCTGCAGGATCAAGTTGCCGCGGTCTTCCCAGCCCTTTACAGTCACCTTGCCCTTGTATCCGATCCCCTCGAACCCATGCTGGATACTGTTCTCCACCAGCGGCTGCAGTGTCAGCTTGAGGATACCGCAGCCCATAAGCCCTTCCGGGATGTCTATTTCATAATCAAATACATCCTCGAAACGAAATTTCTGGATATCGAGATAATTACGCAGGTGGGTAACTTCTTCTTCCAGTGTGATTTCATCCCTGTCCTGAATGCTGATCCGCAGAATGCTGGCTAGCCGGTAGACCATCTCGCTAACCTTACGGCCTTCATTCTGTACAGCAAGCACATTGATCGACTCCAGCGTGTTGAACAGGAAATGCGGCTTGATCTGTGCCTGCAGAACCCGCATCTCAGCCTGATTCTTCCGTCTTTGCTCCAGATGGATCCGATTAAACAAGCCGTTGATTTTATCCATCAAATCGTTAAAGCCTTTGGCAAGCAATGTCATCTCGTCATTGCCCTTCTCCTCAACCCTTGTAGTAAGATCGCCATCCTCCACCCGCCGCATAAAGCGGACAATAACAGCAATCCCGCCCGTTATCCGGTTCATAAAGAACAAATTAAAGATGACGGCAGCCAGGAAGCAGAGAAAGATAACCCCGACAAACCAGCGGGCGAACACTGTAACCTCCCGTGACAACGAACCCCACGAGGTGATAGAAACGAGGCTCCAGGGATACTCCTTCAGATGATAGACGGACAGAATACTTTTCTCCCCGTCGAACTGGGTTTTGAAGCTTTGAAAACCTTCCTTGAAGGTAATATTTTTCGCCGTAAACGACTGGAAATCCTGTCCGTCCAGCTTGCGGTCCGGATCCAGCAGAATCATTCCGTCATCGTTCACCAGCATGAAAGAGACCTTTTGGTTACTGTCCCCAATCTTCAAATTCCGGAATATGGATTCGAACTCCCAGTTCTTGATCTGCACGACCAGAATGCCGATGTTCTCAAAGAAGCTAAGCTCCTTCACTAGCCGGATCTGTGTGAACACGGCTTCTGTTCCTGTCAGTTCCGGATATTCATGCGGTGCCAGCCATTTCGGTACACCATTGAGCTTCATGACCTCCTGATAGAGAGCACTTCCTTTGAATTTATCGTAAGGGAGTGTGCGGAAATTTTCCTTGTTGAATACCGATACGATCTCCGAGCTGCCTTTACCGTTAAAATTGTACAGAAAGGCATAGCTGATCGAAGGGTGATTATACAGCAGACTACGGAAATTGCGCTGGCTGGCATTCAGGTTCAGCTGCTCAGCATCAGTCAGATCCTGCTTTGAAGGATCATCCGCGCTGAGCGCCATATGAAACACCGAGGTAGCAATTCCGTTGTCTGTCACGTTGTTCATATCTTTAAAGACGTTGGAGATGCTGTAGCTGATCGCTTTAAGTGAATACTCGGACTGCTGGCTGTATTTCTTCTCAATTGAATTATAAGTAACGAAGAACATAATCATGCCAAGAATAAACAAGGGGATGATAATCAGGCCCAAAAATGCCGTAAATAATTTATAGCGCAAATTCATCGGCAGTGCTCCTGACTGTGAATAAGGTTATCCTTTTACGCTGCCTGCCGTTACGCCTTCAATAATTTTCTCCTGCAAAATGGCGTAAATAATAATGACCGGCAGCACACTGTAGACAATGCCTGCAGACATTTGCGCATAATTCATCTGATACTGATCGCGGAATTGGACCATTCCCACCGGAAGTGTGCGCAGCTCGTCATTCGAAAGAAAATAGTTAGCCAGCAAAAATTCATTCCAATTTCCCAGGAAATTAACAATGAATACTGTAACCATGGCGGGAACCGTCAGAGGTACAATAATTCTAGCAAAGATACCGGGAGCCTTCAAGCCATCCATAACTGCCGCTTCTTCAATTTCACTGGGCAACGAACGCATAAATGCGGCCAAAATAATAATTGTAAACGGTATTGCATTGGCAATATAAGGGATGATCAATGCCCAATGTGTATTCAGAATGTGCAGTTTGCGCACAATCGTATAAATCGGCAGCATCAGCGCATTGTTAGGAATAAGCATTCCGACCAGTACAAGCGAGAACAGGATACCATTCCATTTGCCCTGCCGCATCCGTGTGACTGCAAAGGCAAACATCGACGCCAGCAAAATGGAGACGACAGAAGCCAGCACAGAAATGTACAAGCTGTTAAAGAAGTAGGTGCTGATCTTGGCGTTGACCCAGGCCTCCACATAGTTAGAGAAGGCAAATTCCTTCGGAATGCCGAATGGATTCAAGGCGATCGCGTTGTTGTCTTTCTTTACTGAAGAGAACAGGACGAACAGGAAAGGAAAAAGAATAACAAGCAGATACGACAACAGCACAACATGCGGCAGACTCTTTTTCAGGCGTGGCATCAGTATTCAATCCTTTCATTGCGCCGGGCAAACAGCAGATGATACAGCGCCGTAACCACAAGCGTGAATGCAAAGATCAGGACTGCGATGGCATTGCCGTAGCCATACTTAAAGTTGGTGATCGCGTATTTTATCATATAAGTCGCCATGACCTCGGTCGATCCAGCCGGACCGCCTTTCGTCATCACGATGACGATATCCGCAGCCTTCATTGCACCGGCGATGGAGAGCATAATAACTACGGAAATGATCGGCACAATCAGCGGCAGTGTGATGCGTGTGGCACGCTGAAAGCCGGTAGCGCCGTCAATGGCCGCAGCTTCATCCAGTTCACTAGGAATGGATAGAATAGCCGCCAGCACCATAACAATGTAGAATCCGGTCCACTGCCAGGCATTCGTGATCAGAATGGACAGCATGGCAAACCGCTCATCCGACAGCCAGTACACCGGCTCAATGCCAACGAGACCAATTAGCTTATTAAAGAGGCCGATATTGGGCTCATAAATAAATCCCCACAGAATGCCGATTACCGCAGTAGACATAATAGAAGGCATAAATACGGCTGTCTTGTAGAGTCCTTTCAGCTTCTTAACGTTGGCAATCAAAAGCGAAAAGAATACGATCAGGGGAACCTGCACGCACACGGAGAATAGGATAAACCAGCCGTTATTCTTCACCGAAACCCAGAAGCGTTCATCTCCAAGCGCTTTTTTGAAGTTAGTGAGGCCGGTGAATTTAACCGTATCCGATACTCCGTTCCAACTGGTGAAGCTGTAGTAAAGTGAGCTGAAGATCGGATATATAAAGAACATGAAGAACAATACCAGTGCAGGAATAACAAACAGGATAAAAACCAATGGATTTCTGAGTGATTTATTCATGACTACCTCCGATTGCTTAGACTATCTGGGAGCGATTAGGGCAGATTTTAAAAATGCACCCTGGAGCAAGCACCAGGGTACATAGAATTTACCGTTCCTTATTCCACTGCTGCATTAGCTTCTTCTTGAACTTTTTGCAGCGCCTCGCCCATTTTTTCAGGTGTTGTCTGTCCGCCGATCAGCTTCTGAATTTGAATGTTGCTGATCTCGGTGGTGACATCCGCTTGAACCAGAGAGTCAAAGGCAGGGAATGAAGACTGGGAATTATTCAGTACCGCTACGATTTCACTCATCAGATCATCGGTAATATTCTCGTTCAGGATATTCTGATCAATCTTCATGGCCGGCAGCACTCCGTCCTCTACCAGACCGCGAAGCTGCATTTCTTCATTGTACATATTCTTGATAAAGGATTTCACTGCAGCCAGCTGACGCTCGTCATCTGCCGCTGAAGCAGAGAACCCGTAACCGTTGTTCACATCGCGCATCAGTGCCGTTTGGTCGCCTACCCCGCCGTCAACTGCCGGGATATTGAAGAATCCAACCTTGCCGATCAGACCTTCACCCGATTGTCCTGCTTTGAATACAGAGGATTTCCAAGTTCCATCATAGAGCAGAATGGCTTCGCCACTAGTGAACTGGGTGGTATACTCAGCATATTCGAAACCAAGCTCGCCTTTTTTGAAGTAGCCTTTATCTACCCATTCCTTGTATTTCGCAAAACCTTTCACAACATTAGCATCGCTCCATTTAGCTTCACCGGTCGCGAATTTAGCCGTCACATCCGGTCCGGCATAACGTGACCAGAGGTGGTTGGCCAGCATCAGCGGCACCCAGCCGGCTTTGGAAGCGCCAGCCAGCGGTACTTTGCCATCAGCCTTAATATCGGCCAGTTGCTTCTCAAGCTCAGCAAAGGTCTTCGGAGCTTCCCAGCCCTTGCTGCCATAGTATTCTTTATTATAGAAGAAACCTTCACCGGAACCGCCGATTGGCAATCCGTAAATCTTGCCTTCATAAGTAAATGGATCAAGATTCGAGAACTTGTCTTTAATGCCCAATTCTTCGAGGATCGGGGTCAGGTCAAGCAATTTTCCTTCTTTGGCGTATATTTTGGAGTCAGGGCTCCCAAAGAGATCGAACACTGCCGGAGGATTGCCGGCGGCCATTTCACCGCGTAGCTTCTCTTTGCGGTTCACATCGGAATCTACACCATCCAGTTTGAATGTCAGCCCCGGCACTTCACTCTGAACCTTGCCTACCACATCCTCCAAAATAGCAAGACGTTTCTGCTTATCAGCACCAACCTGCGTATGACGGATCGTCATTTCGAAAGGCTCAGCGCTGGCAGGCTCATCAGTGGCAGCAGCATTGGTTGCAGCAGCTGAATTGCTTGGTGCTGCAGTTTCTCCATTGTTGCTTGCCTTATTATTGTTGCCTCCACAGCCAGCAAGCAAAGCAGAAGAGACAAAAACCAGGGACAACAGCATAGTCATACTTTTTCTCATTACGGGTGACCCTCCCTATTTATTAATTTCCCTTACAACTCTTATTATAAAAAACAGTGTGTGTAATCGTAAGGTTAAGATTCATCTACTATAGGGATAAAATACTCTAATGTAAGCGAATACACCTCTTAACAGTCACATTCTGCGTTATTTATAGTTACATATACTGAAAAATTACTCCATAGGAAATAGACCTTGCGTCATTAAACCTCTACACAAAATCATCCTTCCTGCAAAATAATCCCTTTATCTGCTGAAACATAACATGCGTTCTGGATCATTAAAAAGCAAAAAAGCCGTTTCCGCAGTACATAAGCTACTGCAAGATACGGCTTCTGCTTCCTATGATAATTATCATCACTTAACAAGTGCTGTCTCGTTGCGTCCTTCTTCAATCAGCCGGTAAGCGCGCTGCACTTCTTCATCGTTCGGTGAGGGTACCCCTTCTAGTTCATAGGGACGGCCAAGTTCTTGCCATTTATAAATCCCCATTTGGTGATAAGGCAGGATTTCAAACTTTTCTACCCCATTAAGCGTTCCAATGAATCGGCCGAGATTCAGTAAATCCTCTTCCTTATTATGAATGCCAGGAACGTACACGTGGCGGATCCACATTTTACGGTTATGATCCGACAACCAGCGGGCCAGCTTCAATGTACGATCATTCGATTTACCGGTCAGCTTAATATGCGCTTCATCATCGATATGCTTGAGATCGAGCAGCACAAGATCAGTAACATCCAGCAAATCGCTGATCTTCGAACCATCATTATAGCCATTTGTATCCAGTGTGGTGTGCAGATTCCAGCGCTGTTTCACTTCAGTGAACAGTTGTTTGACAAAATGCGCCTGCAGCGTTGGTTCGCCGCCAGACACGGTAAGCCCGCCACCTGAAGACTTATAATAATTCAGGTAAGGTTCGATTTCCGACAGCACTTCCTCGATGCTCATTTCTCTGCCTTCATTAAGACCCCAGGTATCCGGGTTATGACAATACTGGCATTTCAATAAGCAGCCCTGCATAAATAGAACAAAACGGATACCAGGCCCGTCTACGGTCCCGAACGTTTCTAAGGAATGTATATGTCCATTAGCCATATGATGACTTCCTTTCGAAAAGAACTTAAAATTTTAATTAATTTTTAGCAAGATTTTACCGCCCCCTGAATCAAGGGCGGTATCACCTCACTGCTATTACATCTTATACAAGAACTGTATTACACAGTTAATTTAATTACATTGTACCGTGGAATGTACGGTTGATAACATCCAACTGTTGTTCACGGGTCAGCTTGATGAAGTTAACAGCATAGCCGGATACACGAATGGTCAATTGAGGATAGTTCTCCGGATGATCCATAGCATCGATCAGTTGTTCACGGTTAAATACGTTAACGTTCAAGTGCTGAGCGTTGTTGTGGAAGTATCCGTCCATCATGAATACCAGGTTGGATTTACGGGACTCTTCGTCTTTACCCAGCGCCTTAGGAACGATGGAGAACGTGTTGGAAATACCGTCTTGTGCCTCGGAATACGGCAGTTTGGCAACAGAGTTCAAGGAAGCCAGTGCGCCTTTCTTGTCGCGTCCGTGCATTGGGTTAGCACCTGGAGCGAACGGTTCACCTTTCTTACGTCCGTCAGGAGTAGTACCAGTCTTCTTACCATAAACTACGTTCGAAGTGATAGTCAATACCGATTGAGTCGGCATAGCGTCACGGTAAGTTTTGTGTTTGCGGATCATCGACATGAAGGTTTCAACCAGTTCAACTGCGATGTTGTCAACAGCATCGTCGTTGTTGCCGTAGCAAGGGAATTCTCCTTCGGTTTCGAAGTCGATGGCGATGCCTTGTTCGTTGCGGATCGGTTTAACCTTAGCGAATTTAATTGCGCTCAGGGAGTCAGCAGCAACGGACAGGCCGGCGATACCGCAAGCCATCGTACGCAGAATGTCACGGTCATGCAGTGCCATTTCGATGCGTTCGTAGGAATATTTGTCATGCATGTAGTGAATGATGTTCAGGGTGTTGACATAAGTCTTAGCCAGCCACTCCATCATCGGTTTGAAGCGTTTCATTACTTCGTTGTAATCCAGATATTCGGAAGTGATCGCAGGGAATTCAGGTCCAACTTGCACGCCTGATTTCTCGTCTATACCACCATTGATCGCGTACAGCAAAGCTTTCGCCAGGTTGGCGCGGGCGCCGAAGAACTGCATTTGTTTACCAATGCGCATTGGGGATACGCAGCAAGCAATTGCGTAATCTTCACCCCAATATGGACGCATTACATCGTCATTCTCATATTGGATAGCGCTGGTTTCGATGGAAACCTTGGCACAATATTTTTTGAAGCCTTCAGGCAGTCTTTCGGACCACAGAACCGTCAAGTTAGGCTCTGGAGCAGGCCCCAGGTTGTACAGGGTATGCAAGAAGCGGAAGCTGTTCTTAGTTACGCGTGTTGTTCCGTCTTCAGCCATACCACCGATGGATTCCGTTACCCAAGTAGGGTCGCCGGAGAACAGTTCATTATAGTCAGGCGTACGCAGGAATTTCACAATACGCAGTTTCATTACGAAATGGTCAACGATTTCTTGTGCTTGTTCTTCAGTAAGTGTACCTTCTTCAAAATCGCGCTGTGCATAGATGTCGAGGAAGGAGGATACACGTCCCAGGGACATTGCAGCACCGTTTTGTTCTTTTACTGCTGCCAGATAACCGAAGTATACCCATTGAGTAGCTTCTTTGAAGTTGTTCGCCGGTTTGGAAATATCAAGTCCGTGAGCGGCAGCCATTTCTTTCAGCTCGCCCAGAGCGCGGATTTGTTCCGATAGCTCTTCGCGCAACCGGATTACTTCTTCAGTCATGGAATCAACTTCAAGCTCGGTTTGTTGTTGTTTCTTGTCTTTGATCAGGAAGTCGATACCGTATAGAGCAATACGGCGGTAGTCACCGATAATACGTCCGCGGCCATAAGCATCAGGAAGACCTGTAATAACGCCGGATTTACGTACTGCTCTCATGTCAGGTGTATATGCATCAAACACGCCTTGGTTATGCGTTTTGCGGATATTCGTAAACATTTCGACAATGTTGTTCGGAAGCTCGAAGCCATAAGCTTTGGTGGCATCGATCATCATCTTAATACCGCCGAACGGTTGAACAGAACGTCTGAAAGGAGCATCAGTCTGTACGCCTACAATTTGTTCCTTGTCCTTGTCGATGTAGCCTGGCTTGTGGGAAGTGATGGTGGAGACAGTATCCAGGGAAACGTCCCATACGCCGCCTCTTTCTCTTTCTTCCTTGCTCAGCTGAGAGATAATCTTCCACAGTTCAGTAGTGTTGCTGGTAGGACCCACGAGGAAATCTTCGTTTCCTTCATAAGGCTTGATGTTCTTGGAAATAAATTCGTTAACGTCGACTTTTCTTGCCCATTTACCTTTTGTAAAACTTCTCCAACTCGACTTCACTTCTTGTACATCTTTTTCAATCACCGACATGCTAAATCCCTCCATTTATATTTATTATATTTGTAGAGATCGCGGGCTTGAAGGTTAATCCCGTGTCTCGTGATCCCAAAGATATGGTTGTAATTAAATTCACAATCGCGTCTTCATAACTGGGACCGTTCTTTATATAAACATTTTAGTTTATTTTCTGAAAAAGGACTGTGACAAATATCACCTTTCCGGTGATATTTGTCACTACCATCCCCTTCCATATTAACCTATAACCTTATCCTTTGCTAAGCAATCACCAATTAGTTGTCGAATCTTCCGTAGAATGCGTTGCGGTATACATCAGCAAGTTCAGTAACCAGCGGCAGTTTAGGGTTGGCAGTAGTACATTGGTCTTCAAATGCACGGTCAGCCAGATAGTCTACGCGGGATTCGAAATCCTTAGGATCAAAGCCGAGTTGTTGGAACGACTCTTCAATGCCCAATTTTTTGTTCATGTCGCGGATTGCATTGATCAGGCTGGTTACGCCTTCTTCGGTAGTGCGTGCAGGCAATCCCAGAATACGGGCGATTTCAGCATAACGTTCGTCAGCTACAAAGTGCGAATATTTAGGGAACGAAGCAAACTTCGTTGGTTTCTTGGCATTGTAACGGATAACGTGCGGCATCAGGATGGCATTGGTACGTCCATGAGCCGTGTGGTATTGACCGCCCCATTTGTGCGCCAAGCTGTGGTTGATGCCCAGGAATGCATTGGCAAATGCCATACCAGCCAGCGTCGATGCGTTGTGCATTTTTTCGCGGGCAAGTTTGTCGCCTTCAAGTGCGGACTTCTCCAGGTATTGGAATACCAGCTGGATAGCTTTGATAGCCAGACCATCGGTGTAGTCACTTGCCATAACGGAAACATAAGCTTCAATCGCATGTGTCAATACGTCCATACCTGTATCAGCAACAGCAGTCTTAGGCAAGCTATATACAAACTCAGGGTCGATGATCGCTACATCCGGAGTCAGCTCATAGTCTGCAAGCGGATATTTAGTATTATTTGCAGTAGTTTTGTCAGTAATAACCGCGAACGAGGTTACTTCCGAACCTGTACCCGATGTTGTTGGAATAGCTACAAATTTCGCTTTGTTGCCGAGCTTAGGGAATTTGTATACCCGTTTGCGGATATCCATGAACTTTTGTTTCAAACCGTTAAAGTCAGCATCCGGGTGTTCATAGAACAGCCACATTCCTTTTGCAGCATCCATTGGGGAACCGCCGCCGAGTGCGATGATGCAGTCCGGTTGGAATCTGTTCATCATAGCTGTACCTTTTTCCACGGTAGTTGTCGATGGATCCGGTTCAACTTCCGAGAACACTTCGATCGCTACAGGGGTCTGGCGTTGACGCAGGTAGTGCTCTACTCTTTCTACATAACCCAGTTTAACCATCATAGGGTCAGTGATAATTGCTACGCGGGTAATATCAGGCATTTTGGCCAGGTATTGAGTGGCTCCCTTTTCGAAATAAATCTTATCAGGCACCTTAAACCATTGCATATTCACGGTACGACGGTTCACCCTTTTCACATTGATCAGATTGATGGCAGTTACGTTTTGCGATACCGAGTTGCGTCCATAAGATCCGCAGCCCAGAGTCAGCGAAGCGATATTAGTATTGTAAATGTCGCCGATGGCGCCATGTGTTGAAGGCGAGTTAACAAGAATACGTCCAGTTTGCAGACGGTTCGAGAACTTCATGATAACTTCTTCATTGTTGGAATGGATAGCCGAGCTGTGTCCCATGCCGCCGAATTCAACGACTTGAGCTGCGCGTTCAATCCCTTGGTCAGCGTTCTTAACCTTGTAGCAAGCCAGAACCGGGCTAAGTTTCTCAGCGGACAGCGGGTACTTGGTGCCTACGCCTTCGAGTTCAGCTACCAGAATCTTCGTTCCGGCAGGAACCTGGATACCGCACATTTCAGCGATCTTCACAGCGGATTGACCTACGATTGCCGGGTTAACCGCACATTTTTCTACATTCATTGCGCCGTTGGTCAGCTTAGCAGCTTCTTCTTTATTCACAAAGTAGCAGCCATTTGCGATCATTTTCTTTTTCACTTGGTCAAAAATTGCTTCTTCAATAATAACAGCCTGCTCGGAAGCGCAAATCATACCATTGTCAAAAGTCTTGGAAAGAATAATGTCAGTAACCGCTTGGTCGATATCAGCACTTTTCTCAATGAAGGCAGGTACGTTACCAGGGCCTACGCCGAGAGCCGGTTTACCACAGCTGTATGCCGCTTTAACCATTGCAGATCCGCCTGTTGCCAGGATAAGAGCGACGTCCGGATTGTTCATCAATGCGTTTGTTTTGTCCATTGTCGGAAGCTCAATCCATTGGATACAGTTCTCAGGAGCGCCTGCTTTCACAGCTGCATCATGAAGAATTTTTGCTGCTGCGGCACTACACTCTTGCGCTGATGGATGGAAACCGAATATAATAGGATTACGTGTCTTAGCGGCAATCAGTGCTTTAAACATCGTGGTTGATGTTGGGTTGGTTACCGGTGTGATACCCATTACGATTCCGACCGGCTCGGCAATTTTTTGGAAGCTATCATATTTATTATCTTCAACGACGCCTACTGTTTTGTCGTATTTAATTCCGTGCCAGATATATTCAGTTGAGAAGATGTTCTTCGTAATTTTGTCTTCGTATACACCGCGTCCTGTTTCTTCTACAGCCAATTTTGCCAGGTACATATGCTTGTCGAGCCCAGCCAATGCCATTGCATGAACGATTGTGTTAACTTGCTCTTGATCCAGCGCCATATACGCTTCTTGAGCTTTCTTTGCTTTATCCACCAAAATCTGAATATACTCTTCAGCGGTGGTTTGTTTCACTTGGGCGGCGACTTCGTTTTTAACTGCCATCTCCCTCGTCCTCCTGTCAATTTTTAGGTTGTTTTTCTCTACACATTTATCTTATCACATCCTCTTCAACATTTAAAGTGAAATCTTTCACAAAGTATAAAGTTTTTTTTGATTTGTTTTCAAAGCGCTTTCATTTAATCATATTCAGGTATTATTTCCATTTTATATGGTAAAATTCGCTTATATTTGTCCAATCTGCGAACAGCAAAATAAGGACTCTAACCGTATGAACCTGTTACAGGGCTCCACAAAGCATTATTTTTCTATTTATTGGTAATTACATCATATTTCTTTATCTTATTCCTCCCGCCTTATCCTTGATCGCCTCTTCCCTCACCTAACCTTTGGAGAACTATTTACAGCAAAAAGACAGGGGAACAACGTCCCCTGCCTCTTCCGCTTTTTACAATTCATTTATAAAAACTACCATTTTATAAACTTCCTACTCTACTTTAATAGTATCAAAGAATTTCTCCTGCACAGTTTTGGCAGCAGCATCTAACTGTGCTTTGGAGTCGGTTCCTTTTTTGGAGAACAGCTCCTGAATCACATTGGACAGGGTTGCATAGTAATCTTGAGTATTGTACTGTGCTTCCGGTTTGCCGTCCAAGAGGGCCATAATATCCGGGTTATATTGGTACACGATATCGGAATACTTGTCATATACCGCTTTGGTCTTCTTGCCGAACTCGGAATCTGCAGCATAGTAGTCCAGAAGCGGCGGGATGAAGTATTTGCCGTCCGCTTTACGCTGCTGCAGAATAGCGTCGAGCGCATCGAGACCTTTATCGGAGAAATAATCAAAGGTAATGTAACGGAACGCCATCTCCTGCTCGTCTTTTGTAGCGTTAGGATTGATGACCAGATAGTCTCCGCCAAGTACTCCGGTATGCTTGCCGCCTTTTTCAAAAGCAGGCATCGGATAGGTCAGCACATCTGCAGGCTTCAATCCGCCTTGATTCAGCGCTTGCTCAATAACTCCGTCGGAACCCGCCATTACCATGGCCGTACGTCCTTGTTGGAATGCACCTACAGCATCACCCCAGCCAAGTGCCCAATCCTGAGGAATTGCTTCCGCTTCCCATCTCAGCTTCTTGTAGAAGTCCAGCGCTTTCACACCGGCATCAGAGTTGAAGGTTGCAACGACCTTGCCTCCTTCAACTTTTTGAATTTCCCCACCCGCTTCGAACAGGAAGTTGGTCCAGTTCCAGCCTGCTTCATTGCCTTTACCCATAGGTGCGATACCGGAAATTCCTTTTTTGGCATCTGCTACACCTTTGGCTGTATTCAGCATATCATCCCAGGTCCAATCCATTGCAGGCACCGCTACACCTTTGTCATCCAGCATTTTTTTATTGATCATTGTCGTGGTAACATAACCCTTCTGTGTGACCCCGTAGACTTTATCGTCAATAATGAACTGGTTCTGCAGCACCGGATTGATCTGATCCTTGTATTCATATTTGTTCCAAAGATCGGTAATATCGGCAACCCAGCCTTTTTCAATCAGGAATTTGGCTTCTGTAGCATAAGTGTTGAAGAAGGTCGGCGCTTCATTCGCAGCCATCTTCACGCCGATTTCACTTACGTTGTACTGCCAGTCGTCTTTTACGATCTCGACGTTCGGATACTCTGCCTGGAAGCGTTTGATCCGGTCATCTTCCTGTGCCCTCATTTCTGTCAAGTCAGGTGTAGGATAGTGAATTTTGATCGTTACTTTTCTCTGAGTGATATCATCCGCGGGCGCATCCGTTGGAGCAGCAGTTTTATCCGCTGTCTCAGCAGTAGCTGCCGGTGAAGCTTCCCCTCCCTTATTCCCCTGTGCATTTCCGTTGTTGTTATTGTTGCCGCCGCAGGCGGATAACAACGAGCCGGTCACAAGGAGACAGGCTAATACGCTGGAATATTTACGCATTGAAACTCCCCTTTTCAATTCATAATTAGCTAACAAAATCATCATAAAAGAGAAATCGCTTACAAACGAGGTGTATTTATATTCCTTATGTGTGCATGTTTACGATCTCTGCATAGAAGAAGTCATATTCTGATTCAGCCCTTAACCGCTGACAGCGCCACCCCGCGCATAATGAATCTCTGAAAAATCAGGAAGACCAAAATTGGCGGCAGCGAGACTAGAAAAAGAATAGCGAACTTGATATTAGTATTGAGCGCCTTGACGTTGATCACATATTTATAGATCGATGTCGCAAGTGTATATTTGTCCTCGCTATGCATGACAAGCGATGGCCAGAACCAGTCATTCCAGGCTGTCGAGAAGATAAAGATCGCCAGTGTGGCGAAGATTGGAATGGACAGTGGTACGGCGATTGAGAAGAAGCTTCGCGGTTCCGAGGCACCGTCAATCCGCGCAGCTTCAAAAATCTCAGGATGGAGTCCGTCAAAAAAGTTCTTCAGGAGCAGGAAATAAAACGTATTCGCCCCGGCAGGAAGCCAGAAAGCTGCATACTGGTTCAAGAGTCCGAGTTCCTTAAGATTGACAAAGTTCGGGATCATATAGCTGGTCGCCGGAATAAACAGTGTCATCAGGAAGAAGAAATAGAAAACTCTCTTGAACGGCACATTCATCCGCGAAATACTGAAAGAAGCAAGACCGAGCACGACCAGAGTCATAATCATATTCCCGACAAAAATATAAATCGTGTTCCTGAGGAATTTCAGCAGGTCAATGTAATCCAGCGCATCTTTCAGGTTGGCGAAATGCCATTCCTGGGGGAAAAAATGCGGCGGGAACGAGTTGACCTCCTGATTGGATTTCAGGCCGTTGAACATCGTCATCAGGATGGGATACAGCATGGTAAAGATCATAATCAGGATGAAAAACACCATAATTCCGTAGACGATTTTGTTGCTTGTTTTCTTCAAATCATGTTCGGAAAGAATTCCTCTCTCTGCGCTCTTCATCTTAATTGTCCTCCTTGTTCAGCTTGAACTGTAAAATGCCCAAACCGCCGAGGACAACAAACATCAGCATGCCCAGTGCAGTCGCGGTTCCATAATCCAGTCTGGTAAATGCATACTTCACAATTAGCAGAGCATAGGTCAGCGTCGTCTTATTGGGTCCGCCGTCAAGCAATGCCAGCTGTGATTGGTATCCCTGGGAAGTCGCGATGACCTGCAGGATCAGCATCAGAATAATCAGATTACGCAGTGAAGGAAGTGTGATATGGCGGATACGGGCCCAGACACCGGCACCGTCAATTTCCGCAGCTTCATACCAGTCGCGTGGAATACTGAGCACGGCTGCCAGATAAATCAGCATCCCGGAGCCGAACTGCTGCCAGGTTTCCATGAACACCAGTGAGATCATCGACCACCTGCTGTCCGTCAGAAACGGGATCTGGTCTGCACCCATCGTGCCCAGCAAGGCATTGATCGGGCCTACGGGGTCATACAGCCATCTCCACAGCCCATAGAGCACTACGGCCGGCATAACATAAGGCAGATAAGCCGCAACGCGTACAAAACCGCCGAATTTTCTCAGTTCCGAGATAGCGATAGCAAAAGCGATCGGTACCCAAAAGCCTATAACCAGACAGAGTCCCATATAGTAGACTGTATTTTTGACGGCAATCAGAACATCGGGGTCCGTGAGGGCTCTCGCATAATTGTCCATGCCGACAAAGGTATTGCCTTTAACGAAATCTACAGTATAGAAGCTGTACAGAAAACCTTTAAAAATAGGCACCCACATAAACATGATAAAGATGATGATTGCTGGCAGAAGGAACATATAGCCCCAAAAGTTTTTTTTCCAGCGATTCTGTTTGTACGGTTTGTTCTCGAGCTTCGCCGGCAGCTCCTCGTGTAACGCAGCGGTCTGGTTCATCTTGCTCCCTCATTCCTTTCGTCTTCAGCACTTTGACAAAGTGCTTCCTACCTTAATTGTAGGAAAGGCGGGGGAGGCTGAACATGTCTATATCTACCGAAGTAGTGAGCGTTCTTACTTCTTCAATTCACTGGGGCTGATTCCATAATATTTTTTGAAAATCTTGCTGAAATGCTCCGGTGATTCGTAGCCGACCCGCTCGGCAATCTCATAACGGCGCAGGTCCGTATGCAGAATCATCTCCCGGCTGTCCTCCATCCGCAGCTTAATAACATATTCCCACAGGTTATGGCCCGTATTTTTTTTGAACAGATAGCTTAAATAATTGGGGCTGACATGATTTTTTTTGGCTACCTCGTGAATGGTCAAGCCCTTCTGGGCGTAGTTCTCGTCGATATATTCCTTGGCCTTCTGCACGATCAGATTGCTGCGTGTATGCAGCTCCTCTGCAGAGGGGTCGGCGGTATAATTGTTCCAATTGAAATCTCCGTAGTAGAACACATAATGATCGTTATGTTCCTTGTTCCACAGAATAGCCTTGGAAGCCTGACGGTTCAGCACCTCCATGAACGACAATCCCTTGAGAATCTGACTGATCCCGATCACCACGTTCAGATGCAGGTATTTATGGATATTAAAATGCAGACTGCGGCCGAGCATATCCAGCCTGCCCACCTGGCCTGCCGCCGATTCCTCGTAGCTTTTCTCATCCCACTGGATGATAACGGTAATTTCTTCCCCGGGAGAATAAAAAGCAATGGAGTTCCACTCCTGATCCAGCAGCTCTTTGGCGATGTTAAGCACACCGTAACGCAGCAAGCCGCTATCGCGGGCATTGTACTTCTTGCCCAGTCCTACTCCCGGGAGCTTGAGCTTGATTACCGAGAAATAAGGCCCCTTCAGCTGCAGTTCATCCAGCTTGCGCATCCCTTCCTCATCGCCTAACACAATGCCCGGATCAGCAAGCAGCGCATTTAATAGCTGACTGTATGCCGGAAGCGGCTCCTCAAGCCGGAAGCTTTCGCCGATGCCGCTCATTAAAGTCGCCAGCTCCGGTGATGGCTTATCCATCTTGAGCAGCACATTGCGTACCGAGTCAAGAAACTGCTCACTGTTCAGCGGTTTAATCAAATAATCCTTAGCTCCCAGCCTTACGGCCATTTGAGCATATTGAAAGGTTTCATGAGCGGAAATGACGATGGTCTGCACCCAGGGTTTCGCCAGCTTCGCATGCTGCATCAGTTCAATGCCGCTCATCGCTCCCATCTGGATATCGGTAACAAGCAGATCAATCTCTTCCATGCGGACGCAATCCAGCGCCTCAAAACCGCTGCTCGCGGTATAGATATGGCCGATATCCAGCCCTGAGGAAGCAAGCAGGCTGCTAAGCCCTTTGCAAATGAGCGGTTCATCGTCCACAACCAAAATATTGAACATATGCAGATTCCCCTTTCTATTCCTGATTCTCCGACTTCGGAAGCTTGACGGTCACTACCGTCCCGCCCTCCCGGCGCGGCGCATAACTGATTCCATAATCAGGACCAAAATGCAAATGCACGCGTTGATTAATATTGCGGATGCCATAGCCGCTGGCAGGGTTCGGACTCTCATCGTTCAGCACCTGCCTAATCGCCTCATAGTCGACCTGTTTATATCCGTTGTCTTCAATTGTGATTTGGATGACGTCATCCTGCGCGCTTGCGCTGATGATAATCTCTCCGTCCTCATCCATGTTTTTGACACCGTGTATGATGGCGTTCTCAATCAATGGCTGCAAAGTGATCTTGGGAATCAGATTGCTTTTCGTGTCCGGCTCTATTCTCCAGATGACAGCAAAAACATAATCATAGCGGTGCTGCTGCAGTTTGATATAGGCACTGGCATGCTCCAGTTCTTCTTCCAGCGTAATCAGTTCCCTGCCCCGGCTCAGGCTGATTTTCATCAGCTTGGATAGTTCCTTGATCATTTCCGCCGATTCCACGTTACCTTCCAGCGAGCTTTTCCAGTAGATGCTCTCCAGCGTGTTATACAACAAATGCGGGTTGATCTGCTGATAAAGCAGCTGCAGCTGGGATTCTTTCTGTTTCAGCTCCATTTGGTATTTATACATAATCAAGCCGTTTAACCTGCGGGCCATATCATAGGTCGAGGAGATCAGGACGCTGACTTCGTCGTTGGTCCCTCTTCTGGGCGTTTCGGGCACACGGTTCCCCGGTTCAAATTTCCGGACGAAAAAGGCCAGCTTCTGCAGCGGTGTCATTAGGGAGCGCCAAAAATAGGTGATGATGATAATCCCGAATAGCGCATAGGCGACCGTTATGTATTGAATGACCTGCTTCATTTCATTCTGCTGCTGCAGCAGCGCTTTTACCGGAACCTTATAAACCAGCTTCTGCCCCAGCATATGATTATTGTTCACAACATAAATGAAATCATCTGTAATCACATCCCGCGTCCCTTCGGGATCCCCGCTCTCTGCCCCCTCCGGCAGCTTAATCACTTCACCGGTGGAATTTGTAGTGGACGCCAGCACACGGTTGCTCATATCCGTTAAGTAAATTTCTCCGTCAGGCAGAGAGATGGATTTAAGTGATTCGCCGATCTTGGATTCCATCTTGGTCACCACCAGCACACCTATCGTCCCTGATCCCCTGTAAATGTTATTGACCGCTCTGACGTAGGTAAGTGTCTTCATATTTTCCGCCTGCGGACTGAGTCTTTCTGTAAACATGAGATACCCCCGGCCCTTCTCATGCACCACCTGATCGAACCAATACGGCTCCTCCCCTGTGGAGAAAAAATAAACGCCTGCTTTCTTCACCTGCGGGAAGTTGGGTGCGAAAAAGTAATAGTTATCCGGATCGTACACATAGAGAGAGTAGAAGATTCCGTCGCCGTGTTCGGCTCCCTGTGAATAGCTCCCCAGGAGCTTTTCAATCGTTTCATAACGTTCGACCCGCTCCAATACCGTATCATCCCCTTGCATATTCAGCTGCTGCAGGATCGGGTTCTGGATGACCGTCGTAGTGATTTTGTTTACTGTATCAATGTCCCTGTTAATGATTGCAAAATTCTGTTTATTCAGCTCTACATAAGCATTGGTGACATGCCGCTTCAGAATCTCCTCCGCCTTGTAATTTCCGTAGCTGTTCAGGATCAGTATAGGTGAGACCATAATCAGAAACAGCAGGATCAGCTGCTGCTTAACGTTCAGCCTGACGAACGGCTTCATAAGTGCTGACAACATCTGGATACACCTCCAGTTTCAATAATATATCAAATGAATAAGCGCTTACATATGTTTATTTTAAAGTTTATTATGGGTATTTGTATGCAATTACTCCGGTGTGCAGGCAAAAAAGGAACTGTCACAGGACAGTTCCCTAAAGTTCCCTCACATTTACTTATAGCTAAATATTAGCGCTGTTTGGCATAGCCGTTCAGTTGCAGCCAGGAAGCGCATGCCTCTGTCCAAGTGCGGGTATGAGGTTCTTCATCCGCCAGGCCGAGCCCATGTCTCCCGTGCGCGTATACATGCAGATCGAACGGAATATGATGACGTTCTAATTCGGCGGCGAACAGCAGGCTGTTCGCTACAGGTACTGAACCGTCATCTGAGGTGTGCCAGAGGAAGGTCGGCGGAGTGTCCGCTGTTACTTGCAGCTCACTGCTGAGCAGCTTGACCAGCTCCTCCTCCGGAGTCTCCCCGAGCAGATTGGCTCTGGAGCCTTGATGGGCTGCCGCGGCGTACAGGGTGATCACCGGGTAACACAGGATCATAAAGTCCGGGCGGCTGGACTGACGGTCCAGCGGTTCGGCCGCCCCGGCATTTTCCCGGTCAAACGAGACTCCAGTGGTCGAAGCGAGATGCCCGCCGGCAGAGAAGCCCAGGATTCCAAGTTTACCGGGATCAATTCCGTATTCGCCAGCACGGAAGCGGATTGTGCGCAGCGCTCTTTGGGCGTCTTGCAGCGCGCTTGGATATTGATATGGCGCCACACGATAGCGCAGTACAAAGGCTGAGATTCCCAGTGTATTCAGCCACTCGGCTATCGGCTCCCCTTCATGATATGCCCGCATGCCGTAGCCGCCACCCGGGCATATCAATACCGCAGCATTGTGCTTTCCTTCTACCAGATACGGCGTAATCGCCGGACTATCCTCATCGCTACTTCCCAGAGCTCCCGGAGCTCCCTCCGGCCATAACAACAACGTTTCCATCTGCATCCCTCATACTTTCCTTCTATAATAGAATAATGAGACGGAGGATAATTTATCCTCTTCTATCATTAGTCTATCAAGGCCTTACAGTTCATGCAATCCGGTAACCACCAGATCGGCTTCCTTCAGCACCTCCGGTTTACCGATACCGACAACCAGCATCCCTGCCGCTTTGCCTGCTGCAACGCCAGCCTCTGCATCCTCGAACACCACACACTCGCCGGGCTGCAAACCAAGCTCCTTGCAGGCGGTTTGAAATACTTCCGGGTCCGGCTTGGCAAGGGTTACCTTGTTGCCGTCAACAACCGCATCAAACAATCCGGCAATGTTCAGCTTATCCAGAATGAACGCGGCATTTTTGCTGGCTGAACCGAGAGCAATGGCTACACCACGCGCCCTCAGGCTGTTCAAGTATTCCTTAACGCCGGGCAGCAGTGCAGATTCATTCAGACCGGAGATGTACTCTACATACAGGCGGTTTTTCTTGTCTGCCATGGCAAGCTTCTCCGCTTCACTGAATTCCATGCCGCCGATTTCCAGCAGGATGTCCAGCGATCTCGTCCGGCTTACCCCCTTAAGCTGTTCATTGTGTTCTTCTGTAAACACGAAGCCAAGCTCTTCGGCAAGTGAACGCCAGGCCAAAAAGTGATATTTAGCTGTATCCACAATCACACCGTCGAGATCAAAGATTGCGCCTTTCATATGTTCCAGCATTTATTTTCTTTCCTCTCTAATGAACTTTCCTTGCCCGTTCCTCTCCTGCTCACTGGCAGCTGCGCTATTCAAGAGACGGAGCTTGGCACCCGGCAGACATGACACGCACCCGCCGCCAAATGCGCTGATAGCCAATGGCTCGCGGTTATCCGCAGCCGCAGTGACTGCCACATCATTTCGGCTGATCCGCAGTCTGAAGAGGCCGCCTCGCAGAATCACAGGCAATTCCACAGATTGCCACGGTCCCGGCAGCGCCGGATTTAGGCGCAGCACTTCACCGTCAAACTGTACCCCTGCAAAGCCGAGTACTGCTGCCATCCAGGCGCCGCCGTTCGCGGCCGGATGGGTTCCCCCGATGTAGAGGTCACCGACATATTGCTTCGACTCCCCGGTGAGATCAACCGTGGCTGTACGCATGAAATACGGATATCCCCAATCAGGCGAGCCGATGTCCGCGGCCACCAATGCGTAGATACAGGGGCTGAGGCTGGAGCCATGCTCGGTGCGCGGCTCATAGAATTCCCAGTTTGCCTGTTTCACTTCCTTAGAGAAGGAAGCTTTGAACAGATTCAGCATCAGCACAACATCAGCCTGTTTCAGAATAGTCGTGGTAGTGGCCAGCCCGCTGCCGCCGCCCCAATATTCATTTTTGTTGATGACCCGGGATTTCAGCTCGGAAAGTGTCACCTCTTCCAATTTGAAATAACGGTCGAACTGCTCAATCACAAGATTCTCCGGATCAGGCTGTGGAACATAAAAATGCTCCAGCATCTCGTTAAATTCCGCCACGAAAGGTCCATCCGCAAACAATGCTGCAAGTCCCGGGTAATGCCCGGGATATTTGTCCTGCAGCAACTGCACAACCCGCAGGGCGATTTCCAGTGTCTCCTTCACCAGCGCATTTGTAAAAGCGTTGTTGTTCACCCGCTCATGATATTCGTCCGGGCCGGTAACATCGAGGATCTCATACCGTTTTTTGACCGGGTTATAGTAGGCATAAGAATAGAAGAAGCGGGCACATTCCCAGATCACTTCTGCCCCACCGTCCACCAGCAGACTGTCATCACCGGTAAACGTTACGTATTGCCAGATCCCGTGCACCACATCCGCGCTGATATGCACCTGCTTGTCACGGAAGTAAGTCCGCATCGGACGGCCGGTAAATACATCATTTACATTAAATAATGTACAGGCATCGTCTCCGCTGTCCTGGCTTTCCCAGGCATAAAAAGCGCCAAGAAATCCGTATTCCGCTGCCTTGCGGCGCGCTCCATCCAGTGTATGGATGCGGTACATCATCAGATTGCGGGCAATCCGGGGATCGCTGTGCAGAAAAAAAGGCAGCATGAACATTTCCGTGTCCCAGAACACGGCACCTTTATACACTTGCCCGGATAACCCCCGCGCCGGAATCGAAACCTTCTCCGATTCGGCGGGTGCAATAATCAGCAGCTGATAAATGCTGTACCTCAGCGCAAACTGGGCCGCCTCATCACCTTCAATCCGGCAATCGCAGCGTGACCACCGCTCCTCCCAAACCGCGCAGTGAGCCTTGAGCAGCTCTTCGTAGCCTGCCTTTTCCGCGGTCAGGACCTCCTGCTCCGCTGCCGCTGCCGGATCCCCAGCGTTATCAAGCCCGGTATAAACCGCGACATATTTGAACCATTCGTAGGTTTCTCCCGCCTTCGCGTCAAAAGAGATCACACGCATGGCACCTTCCCCGGCGGTTTCCTGAACATCAAAGGTGAAGGTTGCCCTTTCCGCGACAGCTACCGGCAGTTTCAGCTCACCGGTTATGGCAGTGGAGAGGGCTGTCCCTGCCTTGAACTGTTCTTTTCTCTCCGTGAGATGTGGGCCATTAATATCCCACACCTCTCCGTCGATGCCGGTCTCAATATAGAGACGGCAATCTGCTGTGCTGTGCAGGGTCAGCCTGCCTGCCAGCAAATGCAGCTGATCCATGCTGACAAACCGTTCGGCCGTGAAGGTCAGCTTGCCGCCGCGGAACCCGTATTCAGTCTCCCGCCGATGGACAGCGTTACGGAAGTCCAGCTCCTGACAATGAAACAGCGGATCAGCCTCCAGAACTCCAAGCGGCTGGCCATTGCAGCTCAGCTTGGTGAACAGACCGTTTGGAGCGTTCACCGGCTCTCGCCATTGCTCGCCGGATTTGTCGTACAATCCGGCCAGAGTTACAGCTGTTAGCTGCTCCTTGGTGAATTCCTCCAGCGTACCGCGGTAACCCATATAGCCGTTGCCGGTCATATATTTGTTTCCGTTCGTCGTCACCCTGCTTTTGTCGAAGTCATGCTCTGCTACTGTCCAGCTCATCCGGCCAACATCCCTTCACCCAGCGGAATCGCTGTGCCGGCAGTATCCACCTTCAGCTGTTGTCCATAGACGACAATCTCTGTACTTCCGCCATCCACAGCTTTAAAGCTCACCGTGTCCTTCGTGACCTCGATGCGCAGCAGCACTCCCTCATACATCACCTGGAAGCTGTAAGAGGTCCAGCGCTGCGGAAGCGAAGGCTGGAAGCTTAGACAATCGCCATCAGAGCGCATGCCGCCAAAGCCGTATACAATATTCATCCATGCGGCAGCAATTGAAGTGGTGTGCAGGCCTTCCCGGGTGTTGCGGTTATAATTATCCAGATCAAGCCGGGTGGCAAATTCAAAGAAGGTATAAGCCTCCTCATGTTTACCGATTTCACTGGCCAGAATGGAATGGATCGACGGAGAGAGTGAAGACTCATGGATACATCTGGGTTCGTAATATTCATAGTTCGCTACCTTGGCTTCTCTGGAGTACTGCCCGCTGTACAGGAACATGAACATCAGCACATCAGGCTGTTTGATCATGTCGTAACGGTAGAGACGGTCATAGGACCAATTCGCATAAAGCGGAAAATCCGTGACAGGTATGGAATGAATATCAATATGCGGCATATCGAAAAATCCGTCATGCTCCTCATAGATCCCGCTGTTCGGGTCCAGCGGAATCCGCATATGCTGCGCTTTAAGGCTCCAGTCCGCTAATTCTTCGTCACGCAATCCCGTCTTGGACATCACCCCGGCGAACGTATCAGGTACCTGCTCTTTCATTTCAGCGACCGTTGCCAGCGTGTATTCGAACAATTTTTGGGCCATCAGGTTGATATAGCAGTTATTGTTCACCATCAATTGAAACTCATCAGGACCCATGACACCGAAATAGCCGTATTCTCCGCTCCGCTGTCCCCATTGCCCTCGTGTAGCATAAAAGCGGCTGATCTGGATCAGCATTTCTGCGCCTTTGCTGTACAGGAAGGTTCGGTCGCCCGTATTCTTCACATAATGCCAGATGCCGTAGGAAACAGCAGTGCCAACATGAAGCTGCAGATTAGAATGCTGCCACAGGTCGCAGCTCTCCGTCCCGTCAATCGTGGCGATCGGATAACAGGCTCCCTCGCAGTCCACGTCTTTGGCGCGCAGCATCGCTTCCGGCAGCGTTTTATAGCGGAATTCGAGCAGGCTTTTGGCGGCCTTGGGATTATTGAACATATAGAACGGCAGGCAGTAGGACTCGGTATCCCAGAAGGCAAGACCACGGTAAGCCTCGCCTGTTAAGCCTTTGGCACCGATATTGAAGCCGGGATGGTCACCGTGATACGTCTGGTAGAGCTGGAAGATACAGAAGCGGATGCCCTGCTGGTTCTCAGGATCACCTTCGATGCGGATATCGCTGGTCTGCCAGATGCCGCTCCAGTAGGTCTTTTGTTCGGAGAATACTGCTTGCTCGTCTAGTCTGCCTGCCGCAACCGCAAGCTCCATTCCTTCTGCCCACAGACTATCTTCGCTCCGTGAGGAGTCACTATCCGTGCAATTGACGGCAAGCTTCGTGTAATGCACGGCTTTCCCCTGGGTCAGCTCCAGTGTGAACTGCTGGCCAATAAATCGATCCCGTTCTACCCGTGCAGTATTCAGCACCTGCGAAGAGTGCAGGACAAAGCTGCTAAACAGCTTATTGCTGGTAGTCAGCGTTTCCGCCATAATCGCAGTGACGCCGTCTTCCCCCCCGCTGCGCAGGCTTTTCCACATGCTCTTCCCGCGTTCCTCATGAATCATGTTAAAATCAAGCCCTGTGCACACTTCTGCGGTCCCCGAGAAATTCAGCGGCTGAAAGGCAACCTGCTGCAGCCCCAGATGGGACAGGGTCATGCTGACCAGCCGGGTGAATGTTACTTTTAGATTCTTCCCGCACTCCAGATGCCAGATGAATTCACGGCAATACGTCCCGCTCTGAAAATCCAGTCTGCGGCTGAACTCCGAAACCTTGCTTTTTGCAAGATCCAGGACTTCTCCGTCCACAGTAATTCGGGTGTGCAGCCAGTCCACTGCATTTACCATGTAGCGCAAGGAACGAATGATACCCTTATAGTGATTACCAATCTCCTGCTGCTCGTTCAGACCATTAAAATAGCTGCCAGGCAGTGAATCACCGCTATAACCTTCATCTGCATAACCACGCACACCCAAATACTCATTGCCCAGTGAAAAAATCGATTCCGAGGTACGGTTCCTTTCCGGATCAAACCCCTCTTCAATGATCGCCCATGGATCGACCTTTAAATATTTATCCGCCACTTTTGCCATGTCTGATTTCTCCTTCTCCCGAGTTGTATCCACACGTCCCCCTGTGCTCAGAGGATACGCCGGACGCTCACTTCAAGAGTATCTTTCCGGAGAATCTTGGCCAATGTCTGCCTGTAATGGAGTTATGTGCATTTTTACGGAGTTGAAGGAATCCTGCAGTTTAGGATATGATCAATGAAGTTGAGCAGCCCTGAAAAGCATATTAAATCTCACACGTTTGAAGTGAAAATTATCACAATGTTAAAAATTCGACACTTTTTGGCGAAAATTTTTACCCATAATGAGGGATTTCAAGGTATAATTAATTTAAAATTTACTGAAAAACTGAGGGAATAAAGGGGATGTCGATTATGATCAAGGAACATTATAATGTTATCGAAGCCCACGGGAATACAAACTGTTTCTCCGAACAGAACTTCAACAGACTTCTTGTCACAATGAAAGAACGCATGGTCCCTGAAGGATCTCACTTGTTTTGGGAAGGCGACTACTCGGATAAATTGTTTTATATCAAACGTGGACGTGTTAAACTGACCAAATCTACTGACGAGGGTAAGGAACTTATTCTTTATATGTATCAGGCTGGTGATATGGTAGGTCAAGCAGACCCTTTCTTCAGCACGAAGCACAGCTTCACCGCAGAAGTGATTGAGGAGAGCGAGGTTGGTGTGATTGAGCAGAAGGATCTGGAGATTCTGATCTGCCAGCACTGTGATTTCGCCATTGACTTTATGAAATGGATGGGCATCCACCACCGTCTCACCCAGACGAAATTCCGTGATTTGATGATGTACGGCAAACCTGGCGCACTTTGTTCGACGCTGATCCGTCTTGGCAACACTTACGGCGAGAAGAACGGCGACAACATTCTGATCAACAAAAAAATCACGCATACGGATCTGTCCAACATGATCGGTGCTACCCGTGAGAGTGTCAACCGGATGCTAAGCGACCTTCGCAAGAAAGACGCTGTGGAATACGAAAACGGCATGATCGTAATTAAAGATCTTGGCATGCTGCAGGAAATCTGCCACTGTGAATTATGTCCGAACGAAATTTGCCGTATTTAATATCCTTGTAATAATACCCTCTATTCTCCTCAATGAAACATATAGGGCCCAAATTTTCTTCACAATAAAGATAGAGTGGTCTGAGACGCCTTGCGGGCGTCTTTTTTTCGTTTATATTGCCTTGAGACAAAGCTCCATTGTGAAGCTGTACTACATGGAGCCTCTTTTCATCTCCCATTCCGCATAATATCCAGCCTCTGGAGATAAGCTGCCTCCGCTTAGCCAACCCGCTGCAAGTACCGCCACCGGTGAAGCCGAATCCAGCGTAATGGCTGCCAGATCCACCCACTCCATACCCAGTGAATCCTGCTCCGCGAATACGCCGATAGTAACAGCATGTTGAGGGTCCGTGATATCCACAGTGTACAGCGCTGCGATGTGATGCATATGTGTAAAGTCATTCTCCTGATACCGCACAAAAAAATCAAAGGTGCCCAGACTGTCTCTCACTTTGACAGACAACCCGGTTTCCTCCATAAATTCTCTGACCAAGCCATCAGCCAGCGATTCATTCTCCTCCAGCCTTCCCCCGGGAAGATCATATCTTCCGGTATAAGCCCCTCTTCCTTTATGTATGACCAGCAGCCTGCCCTCACGCTCACAAATTCCATAGACCCCAAAATGATTGAAGCTCTTCATCGCAGATCTCTCCCTGTAAAAACAACTATTTGACTTAATGTAAAGTCCCCGTGCAGATACAGTTTAACAAAAAAACTGTCCTGCGGGCTATGACCCACAAGACAGTTATAGTTGCTTGCTATTCAAAACTTATCGTTACATTAACGTTTGCCTCGGGCAGCACGCACCGGTGAAATCAGCCAATAGGCCATACCTACAAACACACCGCCACCGATGATATTGCCCAGGGTAACAGGAATCATGTTATGCAGCCAGCCGGCAATGCTGATGGTCTCCGGATGGTTCGGCAGCAGTACGGCTACGCTTAGCAGTGTCATGTTAGCCACACTGTGCTCATATCCGCTGGCGATAAAGGCGAACAGACACCACCAGATCAGCACCAGCTTCGCCGCCTCACTTTTCGCACGCGAGGACATCCACAAGGCCAGACAGACCAGCCAGTTACAGAGGATACCGCGGAAGAACAGCTCCGAGAAGGGCAGTGTCATTTTTTTGGCGGCAGCGGTAAAGATCAGATGCTCAGCAGGAGCTGCCTTGAACAGACCCGTTCCTTGAATCAGCAGCGCCAGAATGACCGCACCGGCAACATTGCCGACAAATACAATAATCCAGTTTTTTACCGTATCCCAGACACTGGTTCTTCCGGCAAGCGTACTTACGGTAAAAAACATATTGTTCCCGGTAAACAGCTCAGATCCGGCAAATACGACCAGTGTCAGTGCAATCCCGAAGGAGGTGCCCATCACAAGCGGCTGAAAAGGGGATTTGGCCGCCGCTAGCGGTGCGCCGAGTGAGAAAATAAGAATGATTCCGATCCCAACGTAAGCCCCGGCCAATAATGCAGCCAGAAAATACCTCGGCAGACTCTCGTTCATTTTGTCGCGTTTGCCTACTGCTGTTTCTACGATGTTCTCGACACTTTGCGTAAACATCTCTCCACCCCGCCATTCCTCATCTTAATTTAGCTTTGAAAAACTGCCTGTTGCAGGCTGACTTTCACGATATCTCCGTCCAGAGAAACGGGAAAGGTTGCTACTGTACCGTGGTCCGGTGCCTGAACCTCGCCGCTGCGAAGGTCAATCTTCCAGTCATACAGCGGATCGTACAAATAATGTCCTGATACGATTCCCTCAGCGAGAGGTCCACCCTTGGGATGAGGGCTGCTGTTCTCTACGGCATAGAAAGCTCCGTCCGAGGTGCGGAATATGGCCAGCTCCAGATTCCCGGCTGTTACAACACGTCCAATTTGCGGCAGGAAACTCTGTACCGGTCCTACGGCGTATTCTTGTTTTGCGCTATCCATTGTTCTCTCTCCTTTTGGGTTATGATTAGACTCTTGCCTTCTCAAACAGCGCGGTGCGGGTGCTGTCGTCATTCAGCATTTTTTTCCAAGGATCAGTTACCTGAGCCAGGGCAAAATCAATCCGTGCAGCCAGCTCCTTACGGTTGTCCTCATTGTTCAGAATCACGTTCTGGATATTTTCCAGTCCCATGCGTTCGACCCACTCCGAGGTTCTTTCCAGGTAGTTCCCGGTTTCACGGTAGTACTGAATCACGGCGGAGCAGATTTCGATCAGCTCATCATCGGTTTTCACCTTGCAGAAGGCATCGGCTATCCGTGGTTTGATCCCGCCGTTGCCGCCAATGAACACTTCCCAGCCGCCGTCGTTGCCGACGATGCCGATATCCTTCGTGCAGGATTCCGCACAGTTGCGCGGGCAGCCGTTGACTGCTATTTTGAATTTGGCCGGCAAATCAAGGCGTTCATATTTACGTTCAATAAAAGCTCCCATACCCATGGAATCCTGTGTCCCGAAGCGGCAGAACTGCGAACCTACACAAGTTTTGACCGTACGAAGCGATTTCGCATAGCCATAACCGGAAGGCATATCCAGCTCTTCCCATACTTTAGGCACATCCTCTTTTTGGATACCGACCAGATCCAGACGCTGACCACCGGTCACTTTTACAACCTTTACGTTATATTTCAAGGAAACATCGGCAATTCGTCTCAGGTCTTCCGGTGTAGTTACCCCGCCGTACATCCGTGGAATAACGGTAAAGGTACCATCTTTCTGGATGTTCGCACTCATCCGTTCATTGACGAACCGCGATTCCTTCTCATCCTCATGGGTATCCGGGTAGATCATGCCAAGATAATAGTTCACAGCCGGACGACATTTGGAGCAGCCTTCCGCTTGTTTCCAGCCCAGCACATTCATAACCTCTTTGGTCGTTTTCAAGCCTTTAGCGGTAATCTCTGCTACAATCTCATCGCGGCTCAAGGTGGTGCATCCGCAAATCCCCTGCTTCGCACTTTCCTGGAAGCTGTCACCGAGAACAAACTGCAGAATCTGCTCGACAACCGGCTTGCAGCCACCGCAGGAGCGGGTAGCTCCGGTGCAGGCTTTAATTTCGTCTACCGTGGTAAAACCGTTCTCCGTAACGGCATCAACGATCGCCTTCTTGGTCACGCCGTTGCAGCCGCAGACAATCTCCTCATCAGCCATCGTTTCGACTGACAAGCCTTTTTTCGCACTGCCTCCGCCGCAGCAGCCCGTGCCCATTACTTCGCCATAAATTTCGTCGGTCATTTCGGTGCCCTGCTTGACCAGCTTCTGCAGACTTGCGGATTCAGTCACATCGCCGAACAGAACTGCACCGACAATAATATTGTTTCTGAGCAGAATCTTCTTATAGGTTCTCTTCCATTCATCTTTAGCCGAAATGACGGTATGCTCCGCTGTTTCAGTGAAATCACCGGCAGAGAAGACATCCACCCCCGAGATCTTCAGCTTGGTGGCTACGACAGAACCTTCATACGGTTGGGTGGAGGCGCCGCACAAATGCTTCGCCAGCACCATCCCCTGCTCGAACAGTGGAGCTACCAGCCCGTAGCAGGTGCCGCGGTGCTCTGTACATTCTCCTACAGAATAGACATTCGCCATCGAGGTCTGGAGATAATCGTTCACGACAATTCCGCGGTTCACCGTGATGCCGCTGTCTTTGGCCAGTTGGACATTCGGTTTGATTCCGACCGCCATCACTACAAAATCTGATTGCAGCTCGGTTCCATCGCTGAAACGCAGGCCGTTTACCCGTTCCTCCCCGGTCAGCTCAACCGTCTGTTTGCCCATGGCAAACTTCACACCCTGGCGTTCAAGTTCAGCTTGAAGCATGGATGAAGCAGTATGGTCAAGCTGACGCTCCATCAAATCCTCCAGCAAATGCACGACGGTAACATCCATACCGAGGTTCACAAGTCCTTTGGCTGCTTCAAGACCAAGCAGTCCACCGCCAATCACAGCCGCTGTGCGGTATTGCTGTGCTGCAGCCAGCATGGCGTCGCAATCCGCAATGTCGCGGAAGCCTACAACTCCATCCTTTGTGCTGCCCGGTACCGGCAGAATGAATGAATTTGAACCTGTTGCAATAATAACTTTATCGTAAGGAACCGACATTCCATTATCTGTAACGATCTGACGGGAGGCTTCATCAATCCGGACAACAGTGGTTCCAGTATGCAGAGTAATATTGTTATCCTCGTACCACTGCCGGTCGTTCAGAATGATATCCTCAATGCTCTTGCTTCCTTCGAGGACATAGGACAGCATTATCCGGTTGTAGTTGGGATGAGGCTCGCTTCCAAAGATCGTAATATCATAAGCGCCGCCAAGCTTAAGGATCTGTTCGATAGTGCCTACGCCAGCCATACCATTCCCTATCAAAACTAACTTTTCTCTCTCCACGGTCACTGTTAAGACCCTCCTTAATGCTTCTGGATTTCTTCATATACATATCTGATAACAAAATTATACGTTTTAAATTTGAAGAGCATTTGTGATTCAAATCACAATAAATGTGAATCTTTTCACATATTTTTATGCCAGCGTATGTAAGGTTTTTTGCTGAAAGAAAAATAGCCAGCTTCCCTTATGCTACCGCTTGCATTAAGGAAATCTGGCTATGCTACTTATCATCTTACCGGAGAACCAGTGAAATCTCGAGTACATCTTGAGGTCTGAGCTTCATATCAATTCCGCTGTCAAGCAGCGTCTTGTCGTTCACTTTCAGCTTCCAGTCTTCACTGGTGAGCGGCGTGTACCCCATGACCGTGATTACCGTCTTGTTGTCTTCCGCCAACTGAACGATTCCGCTACTCTTCAGCAGACCCCTGACAGACAAGTCCTCGCTATAAGATAAAATATGTGAATGTGTCAGTTCAGGCTGCTCACTCCCGCCGTTCACTGTAAGAATAATGGGCAGAAGCGGGGCATCTCCGGCTGCCGGCTTCGCAGTAATAACAATCGCCTGCTCCCGCGAGACTGGACTATTCCAATCGGTTATGATTTTGCCGCCAAGCTGAATCTGCCAGATCATGTCCGGGGCAAGAAAAATTTTATTGACTGCCAGTATGCTAAATCCGTCTTCGGCAAAAGTAACGACACCGCTACTCTTCAGCAGCTCTATAAGCGTTATTCCTGGCTTGTATGCTTCGCTAAGCTGTCTCCCCGAGTTCCCTGCCAGCTCATTATCACCGGCCATTAGTGAAAAAGCAGGGCCTGCAGCCCCGGCTGCGGCATTGTTTCCGTTCGCATCTGAACCAAATGACGAGCATCCGCCTAGCGTCGCAATGATAATTAATCCTAACCATAAACGCCACAGAAATTTCGTGGACATTCCCGGCACCGCCCTCTTCCGCCCGATCATAACCTCAATCATTTTCTCAGGTCTTTAGTCATTATGTATACTATCTTTTAAGAATAACGCAAACTAGCTTTGTTCTCAAACGATAAATTTCGGGCGTTAATCAGGCAGCGAAACGGTGCAGAAGAAAAAAAGTCCCCGCAGGGACTTTGAGAACAGCATGCTCTATTTTACTGATAACGCAGGAACAAGATATTATTCTCCAGATGCACATGCTCGAAGGTCATTCCCTCTAACTCCTCCAGGCGGGCATAGGTCAGGCGGTAGGTTGTGCAGGCATGCTCTGGCGGAGTGAAGTCGTTCGTAACTCTGCGGAGCTCCCGCAAAATCTCACCGGCTCCGTCATGCTCTTCTTCCAGCGTATGCAACAGCCCGCGCAGCTCGGCCAATCCTTCTTCGCTCGGATTCTCGGAGTAGGCCAGCATCTTAGGGAATTCGGATTCCTCCTCCTTCGCTGTATGCTGCAGCAAATCTTCCCGCAGGAGGTTAAACAACCGGTAAACTTCGCCCAGATGCAGAGAATCCTCGCCATGGACGCGGAATACCTTGGTTACATTCTGACTGATCAGGGGCAGCTCTTCGCGCAAGTAGCGGTGATGCTTGTTCACAATATACTCAACCAGCTCAGCGGAAGATGCCTCATTCCATGCAGTGTCTACATCAAGCACAGGATGCTCTTTCAGCAGCTTATGCAGATCTGCAAGCAGTGTCTCCGGGTCAATCCCTTTCTCAGCTGCCACTTCGGCCAGCGGCTTTGCCCCCCCGCAGCAGAAGTCGATCCGCTGTCCCTTGAAATAATCTGCCGCCTTCGGGAATTGCAGTACAATATCTCTGACCATGTCCGCTCCGGTAAACTGGATAGGCGCTGCCGCAGAATCGCTTCCCGCATTGTCCCGTGTTCCTGTAATTGTATTATTGAATTGATTGGCCGTCATAATGGCCCCTCCCTTACGTTATTGGTTTCTGTTACCCTTCCACCTTAACGCCCAGAGAAGCTCAAGCTAGTGATTGAACGCACTGAATATATAAAATTTTATTGAACGTCAAATGTAATATTTGATAACTTTGAAAATTCCGAAAGCTCTTCCACTTTTTCATTATAAGCACAAAACGCTTTGCTTAGAATTTTTAGATTTTTAACAAACTTATCATAATATCCAATTTCATTCATCAATCCCCTCATCCCTTCGGATAGATTTGTCAATCTTATATATTCTGCCTGCATATCAGGATCGTGTTTTAATCGGTGAATATAATCAGAAATTTTCTCTCTTTCGTTTACAAGTCCCTCGTCTGTTATGGTAAGCCGTTTCTCGATATAGTCATTAATATGTTTTTCATACTTTTCAACATCTTTAATTGTCAGCTTTTCATACATGTCGACTATTTCCTGTGGATATTTTATCACTTCGACTTCATCTAAGAATTTAACTATGGAAATCCACGCTTCCTCTTTTTCCGGCGTATCTATAGGTTCATTTAAGAAAGAACTGTATTGCATGATCAACATCTTCCCAAAGTTCCCTGGAAAAATACGCTCAATCTGCTTTTTCATAAAACCCTCTCTGCTACGCTCATCCAGCTCAAGAGTTTTATTCAGCACCGATAGTTGTTGTGTTAATTGCAGAAGTCCAATCTCATCAGAATCGAAACTGCTCAGGCTGGATCGAAGCACATTTTTGCTTTTTTCAAGTCTTTTGATCTCATTGTCAAGTCTTACTAAGTGTTGTTCTAAACAATCTTTTAACCTTTGAGGGTTCGATATCATGGTTTTGATATCCTTTAGAGGTACATCAAATTGTCTCAAAACAGATATTTGCACCAATACACCGGCATCATTTTGCGAATACTCCCGATAATTGTTTTCAGGATTAACATGAGGGCTTAGTAACCCTTCTTCCTCATAATAGTTTATTGCTTTTTTGGTAAGGCCCGTAATATCCATAATCGCACTTATTTTCATCAATAACACCTCCTTGTAATAAAATAAGCTAATACCCAAGGGAACAGTCAATAACTTATTTTCACAGCCATAGTTCAGATTGTCCGTACTTATTACTCTCAGCGATTTCAAGCCCAACTCAAAACAGCGCGCACCGATTGTGCCGGCACGCGCTGTTGTCATAGACATTCCCACTGGTTTATTTTTTATATTCTTACCATCCTTCTTGTTATCAAGCTTCGCTATCGAACCGTAGCCTGCATATACGTCCGTTTACCCTCAGAATCCTTCAAATAAGGTCCCAGACCAGCGAAGCGGGAATGGTCTACATAGACTCCTGTCATCCATCGCCCCTCAGTCAGGCCGCCATTCCACTGCAGTACAAGATCGGGAGCTGCGATCCATTCCTGATACACCCTTATGTTCTTTTCTTTATATTCTTTGCTGGGTTTGCCAATCTCGGCCAGCCTTAGATTATTCATATAGGTCGGTACGAAATACGTGGAAATCGTATCGAGATCATCGCCATCCAGAAAGGCTTCTTCGCCCAAGTATGGCTGAAGCAGCACCGTATTCTCATACAGCGACCATATTACAGCCTGCAGCACCATGCTCTGCCGGATGCCATTATGGAAGGTGAACCTGCGCTGCTGGCTGGAGCTGAGATTGTCCGGGACTGCCGATGGTTCCAGGCAATGCCGTTCACAGCCGATGCATTTCCAGCCGGCCGGGCTCTGGATCCATTTCTGAAACACGCTCCCGCTATCGTTATCTCCCTTGTATAAGGAAGATATGATTTCGTAGGGCACTCCAATCCACGCATCCCATAACGAGCCGGGAAGATGTCCGTGCAGCATAAACAACGTCTTGTCGTAAATGAGCTGAACTTTAATTGAGGCGGTCTCCAGCTCGGCAACATCGTCTTTTCCATATGTTATTTCCCGGGAAAACAAGGTGGTTTTCATCTTCCTCGCCTCCTAAAAGTTTTGTTAGCGTTACTTCTATCGAGTCCACTACGACAAAACTTACTTCGAAAGCATACACTTAGTTTTGTTAGCGTTACTTCTATCGAGTCCACTACGACAAAACTACTTCGAAAGCATACACTTAGTTTTGTTAGCGTTACTTCTATCGAGTCCACTACGACAAAACTACTTCGAAAGCATACACTTAGTTTTGTTAGCGTTACTTCTATCGAGTCCACTACGACAAAACTACTTCGAAAGCACATTCATATATTTGGTAACGCCCGCACACGTCCGGCAACAGTTTTTTCTATTATATTATATCCTGCGGTTGATTGTGCAAGTTTTATTTGAAAAAATTTGAATAAATTTGAAAAAGCCCCTTTTCCATGAAGCGGAAAAGAGGCGATCAATAGGACGCTGAAGCGCGGGCTACTCGACCCAGCTCTCTGCCCAGGACTGAATTTGCTGCATAACCGGCTCAAGTGCGCGGCCCTTAGTGGTTAATTCGTACTCGATGCGCACCGGAGTTTCCGGATACACATGCCTTACCAGAATACCCTCACATTCCAGATCCTTCATTCGTTCGGACAGCATCTTATCGCTCATTGATGGAATCAGGCCGGAAATATCCTTAAAACGCTTCGGTCCACTCATCAATGTCTGGATAATCAGCCCATTCCAACGTTTGCCTAAGAAAGAGAAGGCCGTTTCGAATCTTGGGCACATCGTCAGCTGATGTTCTTCCATTGTTCTCACCTCTCACTTGTGAAACTTACAATTAGTTAGTATATATAATTTTACCACATTTATAGCGTAATGAACATCGTTTACCAAAAAAAAGTTCATTAGCCTACCTTATTATATCCCTGATGTCAATCCATGGTGCCTTGCGGCGGCTTTCGCTGTGCAATCGCCTCGGTTACCACGTAAGCCAGATCATCGTTGCTATAGAGGGACAACACTCCTAGAACCGTATCATCGGAGATAAAGCCTGCTTCCTCCTCGGGTACAGTCAGCGCCAGTGCCCTGCTGAGCGCGGCATTGCCCTCCTGCTGCGGGTAAGCCTGCAGATACAGCATATGCGGGTCTAATTTGTTGTTCACACACCATTGGGCAAATACGAGAATCATCATTTCCTCATCCCGTTTGTAGCTTTCGATAATCTGCTCTTCCATTGATTTGCTGTACTCGTCCATAGTGTGCTCCTTTCTGCTCTTCTGTCATTCGGCAAGCTTCGCTGCCAGCACATGGCTGGGCAGAACGGCGGAAGCTGCGATGCCGCATTGCTCCGGGGTATGAATATTGTTCAAAAAATGACTGACCACGCCGCTGAAGCCTCTCCGCTCCAGAATCGTATCCCAGCTTCCGAAGCTTTGGTTGCGTGGCAGGGAACCCTTCTCGAATAACGTAACCTTCTCCATGTCCACCACTTCTACTGATCTGCCGTTTCCGTGCAGCTCCAGCTTCTCAAGGTCAGCTCCGGCATCCCTGACCATGCTGTACATTCCGCTCTCCCCGCTGGTCCAGGACAACATTCCGGAGGATTGAAGCAGCCTGCCTTCCCGATCGGACTTAAGACTGCTGTGAAGCAGCTCATAATCCCCGCCGCAGAGCCAGAGCAGCAGGTCCAGCATATGAATCAGATCATCATGCACAGTTTCACGGCTGCTGCCGGATTGCAGCTTCGCGCGGTGTTTGACCGCCTGACAATGGCTGATACCGCCGGCTTTAGTTAGCCAGGCCTTGGCTGCCATATACATCGGGGCATACCGGCGGTTGAAGCCTACAGCCAGAAGCAGTCCTTTGTCATCGGCCAGCTCCGCCATCCGCCGGGATTGTTCCAGCTCATAAGACAGCGGCTTATCTACATACACTGATAATCCGTGCTCCAGACACTGGGTCACAATCTCATAATGAGTAGGCGTGGGACTGTGCACGAAGACCGCATCAAGATCCCAGGACAGCAGCTCATTTAGATCGGTGGTGCCTTTGGGCAAGCGGTACATACCGACCGCTCCCTGAACCGTAGCCGGAGAATGGCTTAGCACTCCAACTACCTCGGCCTGGTCATGACGGGAGAGCAGCGGCAAATAGACTTTACGGGCGATATCCCCGATGCCGACCATCGCCACTCTTTTACGTGCAGTGTTATTCATCGTAGCATCTCCCTCTTCTGTCATTCTTAGATGTATTATACAGTGACAAGCTCATTCGACAAATGATCTTTGCTTCATTAATTACTTTTTTTTCAGTATGATGAGATGAATGAACGGAAGAAAGGGAATAGTAGAATGAGAAAATGGCTGATGGCTTTGCTGTATGTTGCGGGTGTAATCCTTGTGTTTATCTATAGAAATGAAATCCTGGGCTGGCTGCGGGAGGATCACAATCTCCTCCTGTCGATCGGCGCGGCCACATTGCTGGCCTTTTTTCCTGTCATACCCTATAAGGCTGTCATCGCTTTATTCGGATATGCCTACGGAAGTGTAGCCGGCGCAGCCATCTGCTGGTTAGCGACCACTATAGCTGCCGCGGTAGTGTACGGCATCGTAAAATATATATTTCAAGACAGGGCGGGTACATACTTAGCCTCTATACCACTGCTTGAGAAATTCTCGTCTGCCGTACAGCGGCGCCCCTTTGCTTCCATCGTGCTTGCCCGTCTGACTCCGGTAATTCCGCAAATGGCGGTGAACATCTACGCCGGTGTATCCGGACTGCACTTCTGGAGTTATCTCGCCGCTACCGGCCTAGGCAAAATCCCCGGCATATTGCTGTACGCCTTTCTTGGAGGACAGCTGTTCCTTCATCCGAAAAGCGCTGTTATAGCTATTCTGATCTATGTCGCCGTAATCGCACTGGCCGTATGGTCCCTCCGGCCCCGCCGTTCCTTGGAATAAAGAGTCAACTGAGCACACATGTAGCAGTGAGAGTCCCGGCAGCTATGAGGATGTTGCTTACAAGCATTCTGCCACACGAATGGCATCTGCTGGCAGAGTGATCTAATTTGCTTTATAATTAAATTGAATTGTGATCTATTTAATTGCATTCTATGAATGGAGGGATATTTATGAGTGATGTTCAGTCTAACCATATAGGCACCAAAACAGAAAAAGCGACTTTTGCGGGAGGCTGTTTCTGGTGCATGGTATCTCCTTTTGAGGAGCTGCCGGGTATTGTCGAGATCCTCTCCGGTTATACGGGCGGGCATACGGTCAATCCGACCTATGAAGAAGTGTGCTCAGAAACGACCGGGCATGTTGAAGCGGTACAGATTACTTTTAACCCGGATATTTTCCCATACAGCAAGCTGCTGGAGCTGTTCTGGCAACAGATAGACCCTACAGATGCCGGAGGACAATTCTATGACCGCGGAACTTCCTACGGCACGGCGATATTCACCCATTCGGAGGAGCAGCGCCAGCAGGCAGAAGCTTCCAAGGCTGCGCTACAGGCCAGCGGACGTTTCTCGGGGCCAATTGTAACTCCAATCCTGCCGGCTAAAACGTTTTACCCTGCCGAAGAGTACCACCAGGGTTATCATCACAAGAATCCCGGACATTACAAGCGTTACCGCAAGGGCTCCGGCCGGGATGCTTTTATCGAGAATCACTGGACACATCAGGAGGATAAGAACAGTCTGAAGGAACGTTTGACGCCGCTGCAATACGAAGTGACGCAGAACAACGCTACGGAATCGCCTTTCCGCAACGAATTCTGGGATCATCATGGAGACGGTATATACGTAGATATCGTATCCGGTGAGCCGCTTTTCAGTTCCCATGATAAATTCGATTCCGATTGCGGGTGGCCCAGCTTTACCCGGCCAATCCGCGACTATTCGGTCAAGGAGAAAACCGATCTCAGCCACTTGATGATCCGCACGGAAGTGCGCAGCAAAACTGCCGATTCCCACCTTGGTCATGTGTTCAACGACGGTCCCGGTGAAAATGGCCTGCGGTACTGCATCAATTCGGCTGCCCTGCGTTTTGTGCCGAAAGAAGATCTGGAGAAGGAAGGCTATGGAGAGTACCGTGTGCTCTTCCAGCATGCCTGATTCATAACGAACAGGAATTCTAAACATCTAACCCATACAAAAAAAAGAAACTCTGATTACAGAGTTTCTTTTTTTTGTATTTGCTTATGCAGGGTCAAGCTTCGTAATAAGTGGTGCAAAATTAATCACTGAGAATTTATTCGCACTGGTCGGATCACCACTGCCTACAGCAACCTTTTGTGTTGTTGAGAGGCTGCTGGTCCAAGGGGTGTAATTTGCCCCGGCTGTGTCCGTACGCAGCTGGGTTTGAGAGAAGCTGGCCTGGCTGTACGAGCTGGCGCCTTGATCCTCCACACCGTGTATCATTTTCACTTTGTTATACGTCCCCAGCGCCTTCGACGCATTGCCGACATCCTTGTGGTCGGTCCAAGGGAGCGCCGCACCATTCAGATACAAGGTGGCTTGACGCGTGGAATGATCATAAGTGAGCTTAAGGTCAACCGTCTGGCCTTTGGCAAGACTCGATACAACTTGGGAATCATAGTACGTGCTGGTTCCTCCGTAGGAGGCTCCAAGAAACACTTTGAACCCGAGGTAAGAGTAGGAAATCCCCGCTTCAATGGAGGCATCTCCGATGCCCAAGTACCAGTCGACGTAGCCGTTTACCGGATTAATCGTTGTCGGCAGAATAAGCTTTGTTGTTACCCCTGTGTAGCTGGCTGCATTGGTAATTGTTCTAACTGCTCCGTGTCTGTTCATTCTTATCCATCTCCCTATACATATTAGTTAGTAGAAGCTGGCGCGCCATCTTTGCTTCTCATCTATTAGGGAAATTTCAAAAGAGAATTACAACCAAGCTCCAAAAAAACTTATCATCCCATACAGGGTGCTCATTCTTTATCCTTTATTCTCCGGTTCACCGCCATCTTCCTCGGGGGCAGTTCTATTCTCCGGCGCAGGCTCTGTGCTGCTGCGGTTCAGATTCTCCCTGTTCTGCTCCCGGTTGATCTGGCCGATCCGCTCCATATGCGTCTTCTCACGCTCCTTGGATTTTCTCCGGTACCAGAGGACAATCGCTGTAACCACTCCGCCTATAAGGAGCACCGGAAGTGCCGCTGCAAGGAAAACAACCAGCCACTGGAACATAATGGACAAAGCGTTCAGGCTGCTCTTGAGTGCATCCGATGCCCGCTCTAACAGCGGACCCTGCTCTTTCTTCTGCGTAACGGCAAGACTTTCGTCCGTCTGATAGAGGCGGAGCTCCACGGTGGAGAAGGAGACATTTTGATCAATATAACGCATTCTGCCTTTAATCTGTTCGATTTCCTCCTGAATCGCTCCAAGCTGGTTAGCGAAAGCGACCAGGTCGGCCGATTTGGTTGCTTTTTTCATAAACTCGATATACTGGTTCTCCATCAGCTGCTTAGCCTTAAGACGTGATTCCAGATCAACATATTCCTCTGAGACATCCTGCCCTGTAATGCTTTGCTGAATGTTCTCATTCTTGATCTTCTCCAGATTATCCAGAAAAGACGAGAATCCGGAAGCCGGCACCTTCAGAATAAAGGTCCCGCCCTTCTCGTATTCAGACATATTCTCCGAGAATTCAATAATATAGCCGCCGGCCAAAGTAATCATGTTACGTACATCACTTTGCGCTGAGGCATAGTCCTTTACCTCCATATTGAGGTTGGCCCGGTAGATCAGCTTCTTGTTCAGTCCGGCTGCAACATCGCTCCCGGTAAATCCGGAAGGTTGTTCAGCACCCTGTTCTGTACCAAGATTCTTGGCTGTACCGGTCTTGTTCGCATCGGTTTTCTGATCCTGTCCGCCTGCTGTTACTGTAGCAGACTCCGCCGAAGAATCCTTTGATTGAACCGAAGCAGCCGCAGGTACTGAATCTGCCGCCCCTCCCTCAGAGAAGGTGTTCGCACTGAGTTGATCAGCAGCCGAGTTGCTGTCGTCGCCTGAACCGCAGCCTGCCAGCACAACTGTTAGAACCAATAAAGATAAAAAGTAATGCAGACCCCATTTTCGCATTCTCATTCCTCCAAAAGTGTAGTGGAATTTCAGCTTCTTCTATATAAACTACCCCGGCGAAAGGCCCTTTGATCTCTGAGTCTCTTCCGCGTTATTTATTTTGACGTTCCAAAAGCTGGAAGGTTGCAGGAGATTAGAGAATTCCGGACCTTTTTTGATGTTTATTCCCAAAAATAACACCGTTTACATCGCAAACAGGATCATTCGAATGCTGAATGATCCTGTTTGCGAAATGAGGCTTTATTTGCTACAATAATCGTGTCTGAAAAGACACGAAACACCAAAAACCCTCTATTCACAAGGAATAAGGGCAGGGTTCTGTTCGGACAAGCTCCACCTTGCTGAACAGGACAAATCACAACGTTCTAATCATGTTGCCAATCCACTATAAGGGGAGGTGAACCCTCATGGCAAAAGACGTATTGTGCGCAGTGAACTCTTGCACCTATTGGGCAGAAGAGAACAAATGCAACGCTGAGTCCATTTTTGTTGCTTATCACAGCTCCAAAGAGCCTACACAGTCTGAAGAAACAGACTGCAAAACTTTCGAAAGTAAATAAGGGTAGACTTAGAAGGGACCCTCCACGGTTCCTTCTTTTCTGTTTCCCATTCTATCAAGAATGAGAATTATTATCAAGTGTTTATGCTAAAAAAGATCGCCGCAAAAAACCAATCCGGGGTGGAATACCCCGGATTGGTTTTTACAGTATATATGCCGACCCTAGCTGGACTTCCTCGGGATATTCAGCCCCCCTACGGATCACTGGGAAAATGTGCACCCGGTATAATGGACGTATCAGCGGCTGACCGCTCCGCTCTTCTCTCTGACAATCACGGCAGCCTGCACCATGTTGCGCAGCGCCGCTCCGGTTTCTTCCCAGCCCCGTGTCTTCAGGCCGCAGTCCGGATTAATCCAGAACTGTCCGGCATCAAGCACACGCAGCGCCCGCTCAATAGCCTGTGTCATTTCCTCTACCTTCGGTACACGCGGACTATGAATATCATACACACCAAGACCGATTCCCTTGTCATACTCCTGTTCTTCAAAGCTGACGATCAGCTCCCCATGGCTGCGCGAGGTCTCGATGGAGATTACATCGGCATCCATCGCCGAGATCGATCCGATCATGTCATTGAACTCACTGTAGCACATATGCGTATGGATCTGCGTGGTCGCCTTCACAGAGTTGGTAGCGATACGGAAAGATCTTACCGCCCAGTTCAAATAATGCTCATGATCTTCAGCCTTTAACGGCAGGCCTTCACGGATCGCCGGTTCATCCACCTGAATCATCTCGATTCCCGCTTCCTCAAGCGCCTGAACCTCATACCGCAGGGCAAGGGCGATCTGGTTAGCCACCTCTTCACGGCTGAGATCATCACGGACAAACGACCAGTTCAGAATGGTCACCGGACCGGTCAGCATCCCTTTTACCGGAAGACTGGTGAGCGACTGGGCGTACAGACTTTCCTTCACGGTCATAGGGCCGGTAAACGCAACATCGGCATAAATGACCGGCGGCTTCACACAACGTGAACCGTAGGATTGGACCCAGCCCCCTTTAGTAAAGAGGTACCCTGCCAGCTTCTCGCCGAAGAATTCAACCATATCCGTCCGCTCAAATTCACCGTGCACGAGCACATCCAGCCCGAGCTCCTCTTGAAAAGTAATCGCATCTGCAATTTGCTGGCGGATAAATCCGTCATAGCGCTCCTGATTCCAGACACCCTTGCGCCATTTGAGCCGGGCCTGGCGCACTTCAGGCGTCTGCGGGAAGCTGCCGATCGTCGTTGTCGGCAGCAGCGGCAGCTGCCACTTCTGCTGCTGCACCTTCACGCGTTCCGCGAAAGGCAAGCTGCGGCTGTCCGGCAGCTTATCCAGGCTGCTCACCTGCTCAGCCACATCCTGGCGCCCGCGTTCCGGCAGGGCGCGGAACACTTTCAGCGCCTCGCGGCTCTCAGCGAGCGCTGCGGCATAGACCTGCCCATCCTCGCCCGCCGCTGCTGCAATCAGACTCAGCTCCGCCAGCTTCTCATCGGCGAAGGCCAACGCCTGCCGTACCGCAGGCTTTAACTTGTCCTCGCCTTGAACAGTTACCGGCACATGCAGCAGACTGGAGGATGGCTGGAGGATCAGCCGTTCGTCCGGCACATGGGACTTCAGCGCACGGACCAGCTCAAGCTTGGCATCCAGATCGGAGCGCCAAATATTGCGCCCGTCGATAATGCCCGCTCCCAGCCATTTGTCCTCTGGCCAGCCCAGACGCCGGATCGAGGCCAGATTAGCCCCGCCGTCATGGACAAAGTCCAGTCCGATACCCTGCACAGGCAACTCCAGCAGCGCTTCCAGCGGCTCTGCGGCTTCAAAGTAAGTCTGCAGCAAGACATGAAGTCCGGGCACTGCTGCAGCGATCTCTCTGTAGATAGTTCCCAGCAGTTCAACTTCTTCCGCGGTTAAGCCGGTTACGATAGCCGGTTCGTCGATCTGTACCCAAGCCACGCCTTCCTGCTGCAGCTCCTGCAGCAGCTGCACATACACCGGCAGGAAACGGGCAGCAACCTCTGCAATTTGATCGGCAGCGAACCCCTTGGAGAGCTTCAGGAAGGTATAGAGTCCGACTATAACCGGCTTGCCTTCAATACCCGCCTGCTCTTTGGCGAAACGGTAGGCAGCGAGCGGTTTGTTCTCAATCAGGCGGGGAGTCTGCCCGCCGATTTCCGGCACGATATAATGGTAATTCGTATTGAACCATTTGGTCATCTCGCAGGCAGGGGCGGCCGAATTGCCGCGCGCCATGGCGAAGTACAGATCGAGCGGAATGTCTCCGCCATCGTAGGCATATCGCGGAGGAACAATGCCAAACATAGCAGCGGTATCCAGCACATGGTCATAAAAGGTGAAATCATTGACAGGAATCAGTGCGATCCCGGCCTGCTGCTGTGTCTTGAGGTGCTGAAGCTGAATCCCGGCCATTTCCGCGCGGAAGGCTTCTTCATTGATTTTGCCGCTCCAGTAAGCCTCCAGCGTCTTTTTCCACTCCCGGTTCTTTCCGATTCTCGGATAACCGAGGCTGCTCGTCTTGATGTTGTTTGTCATTACAGTCACTCCCTTGTCTATAGTAAATGCCTTAAGCTTTAGTTAATGATCTCAGTCGGTATCGATAATAAAGAGCGTCTTCCCCTAACCAGTCCGCAGGGAAAGACGCCCATGGGCTGCCAATGGGTAACGTCTTAACACCTCCCTATCTTCCGTAGGTACTGCAGTGCTGTTGAGACAGGCAGGTCTCCTGGCTAGCGGCGTCGGCATCCATCAGCAAGTCTTCCCGGCGAAGTAGAGATGGCCAGTGACATGGGCTGCTATGAACTCTTCCGTTACAGTGGCGGGACCGCATCGGCTTGTCACCGAATTTCCCTATTAAGCCTCCGGGCCTTTCTGATACTCCGGCTGGCGCCTGTCTCCGATATTTGCAAATTGTATTCATCCCGTAATCTGATGCCATCATACTGAATCCGATACCTTATCCGCAACAGATTTATGGGTATTCCCGTTATACACATTCCCTATAGCTGGCGCCGTGCAGGCTCATTTTGCGGCGATTCTGCCGCACATTCCCTCACAGCCTCTCTTCAAGAAGCAGCTTCGGCAGAACGTTTGGTATACAGCAAAAAGAACCGGCTGCACCGTCCTTAGCAAGGAGGTACTCCCGGTTCCTTTTCGATAAATGATAGCAGTTAACGGACTGTTTCAGCCTATCTTTTAGAACCAGACGAGGTAGACTACCCCGGCAAGAACGAGACGGTAAATCGCAAACGGCATGAGCTTGATCCGGTTGATCAGCTTCAGGAAAAACTTCATAGAGAGCAGCGCGAACAGGAAGGCACTAATGAACCCGGCAATAAAAAACGGCAGGGCATCTATCGTAAAATACTGCCAGTTCTTGACCAGTGAAATCAGACTCGCACCCGCCATAATCGGCACCGCCATAATAAAGGTAAAATCGGCAGCCGCACGGTGGCTCATACCCAGCAGCACACCACCTGAGATGGTCGATCCGGAGCGTGAAAAGCCGGGCCAGAGCGACAAGCATTGGATCAAACCTACCGATAGCGCCTGTCTATATGTAATTTGGTCAACACTCTCTGTCTTGATTTTTTTGGGGGCGAACCGGTCGGCAAAAATCATGAATATTGCACCAATGACCAGACCGATCAACACCGTCGACGTCGAGAATAAATGCTCATCGATGTAATCCTCGAACAGAAAACCGAGGATTCCTGCAGGGATAAGTCCTACAATGACCTGCGCCAGCTTCAGCCGGCCTTCCGTCTCCACCGGAGGTTGTCCTTCCGGCACCGCCGTCAGCTCCTTGCGGCTAAACCGCTTGAGACCCAGCAGGTCGATGAACCGGTTGCGGAAAATGATCACTACCGCCAGGATCGAACCCAGCTGGATGACTACTTTGAACGTGTTCGCCGCATATTTTCCGAGAAATTCCTGGGATTTCAGCCACATATCATCCACGATTACCATATGGCCGGTCGAGGATACCGGAGCAAATTCAGTTAATCCTTCTACAATTCCCAGAATGATGGCTTTCATGATAGTCAGCAGCTCCATATTGATCCCCTCCTTTTTGTTGACCTCACCCTATGCGAGGCTTTAAATAGTTCTGCGAAACCTGTGAATTTAATTAATCTGTGGTATCTACCGGTTTTCTACCGGACTGGCGTTTGCGGAAATAGAGCACACCACCCACAACAACTCCCACAGCAATCAATACGTAGACGACACTCGAGTAAGCTTCCATGTACACGCCAATATCCTCCCAGGATTCTCCCAGCGCAGCACCCAGCAGAATAAGCAGCACATTCCAGCCGAGCGTCCCGATCGTCGTAAACAGCATGAATAATCCGAATTTCATCCCCGACATTCCGGCAGGAATGGAGATCAGACTCCGCACCAGCGGAATCATCCGGCAGAATAATACCGTCCAGTAGCCGTATTTGTCGAACCAGGCATCCGCTTTGCGGATATCTTTTCCGCTGATCCGGAGCAGTCCGCCCCAGCGGTCCACAATCCGCTCCAGTCTGTTCACGTCAAGCATCCGGCCGATCCAGTACAGCACAAGCGCTCCCAGCAGCGAGCCGGCCGTTGAGGCGACCAGCACGCCGGGGATGGTCATCCCGGAAGTGGTTGTCATGAAACCGCCGAACGGAAGGATTACCTCCGAGGGAATAGGCGGAAAAATATTTTCCAGGGCCAGCATCAGAAAAATGCCCAGATAGCCGAACTGTTCCATAAAATCGGTAATCCATGTTTTCATATCGTGCTCCTCCGCGTTCAGATGAGATTTTTTTTGAGATTGCGCAAATAACGGCTGCGGATAAGGAAGAAGTATAACCCCTGCGCAGCCAGGTAGCCGATAAGCACCGCGCCCGTTTCGGCAGCGATGGACAGATAGAACAGCCGCTGCAGCGCAATAAAGGCGAACAAGCTATGCAGGATGGCCAGCCCCACCGGAACAAAGAACATTAGGGACAATTGCAGGGTCACAGTCCGGTCCAGTTCCTGGTCGGTCAGGCCCATTTTGGACAAGGTCGAATACTGCAGCCGGTCATGGTCAAGATCCATGTACAACCGGAAGTACAAAAAGCTGCCTGCGGCGATAAAAAAAACTGTGCCGACCAAAAGTGAAGCGAACAGCATCGTACTGTATAGTGTCTGCTGAATTTCGAACAACGTGCCGCTGACCACAACGGCATAAGGGGATTTACTCTCGTAGGACACTTTGCCTTTGTCCGCAAGTCCCGAAGCAATGCCAACCGTCTGTTGGAATGGGTCCATATAGAACCCGGTATACAAATCGCTTTGCACGGGATCAATGGCGGAGAACAAGCTGTCACTGACGACAACTCCGCTGAAATCACCGCCATCCCTCCCGTCCAGCTCCGGCAGCAGATATTCAGCAATCGGCACATGCTCCGTATATCCGATCTCCTGAATATCTACTCCCTGCTTCAGCTTATAGAGGGCATGAACCCGATCAGAGGTCAGGCTGCGGTCACGCTGGGAACCGATCATGACCAGACCTTCGTTCCCCATGAGCGGCTGCTCACGGGAGGTAAATCCGGCTTGCTGGAGCGCCTGTTTGTAATCACTGTAAGCCATCAGCGGCAAACGCTCTGTACGGTCAGGACCGGTCTGAGACTCTACTTCCGCATATTTGATTTGGATCTCCAGCGAGCGATAGGGAAGATTCAACCGCTCCAGTTCCGCTTTTATCCCGCTTAAATCCTCTTCCGCAGCGGACCCGGCCTCATTGCCCTTGGCCACATAACCGACCGCTGCCGGATAGTCCAGCTTCAGCTCTTTGGAGAGTGTATGAATAGAAGCAAATACCCCGACAGAGGTGAAGGATACCGCCGAAACAATCGTCACCATAAAAAACATCCGCCCGTTGTCTTTCCAGCGGTAGGTTAAGCCCGAGAGCGTAATAATGTTTGTCTTATGCCAATAAAACCGCCGGACTTTCCTCATTATCCTAACCACATATAGACTAAGCTGTGTATAGAACAAGTAAGTGCCGGCGACCGTAATCGCCACTACCGGAAACATCACTCTCTCCACCGATGCTGCGGTCGTGGTAGCGGCCAGAACATAGCCTCCAAGCAGCAGCAAGCCAGAAGTGAACGCCAGTAAGGCAGACACCCGCGGCTCCTTGTCTCCTTTGCGTCCGCGCTGAAACAAACCTCTCGCCGACTCGTTCCCGATAAAGGCAAAGGTACTTAACGAGATCAGCATGAACAGCAGAGCAAAGCTGCAAATCGTCAGTACCGGCGCGTGCCAGGAAAGATAAAATTCCAGCGGGCCAATGCCCAGGAACCCCGCCCCAATCATCAGGAACAGCTTGCCCAGCAGCAGACCGAGCAAAGTGCCGGTGAGAATGGCGGAGCTGCCGATCATCATATTCTCCAAAAAGACCATCAGGTTCAGCTGCCGCTTCGTCATGCCGTGCATCAGCAGGATGCCGAATTCCAGCTTACGGGACTGCAGAAAAGACCCTACGGACACCAGCACGAACAGTGAACAAAATACAAAGATGATTCCCTCAGCCACCATCATGGTGTCAGCCGCCGTATCCAGGATCATATCACCCGAAATCGCCGGATGAAATATAAACAGTGCGCAGAGAAAAAAGATCATTACGGAAAATGCGCTGCTGACAAAATAAGCGGCGTATTTACGCTTATTCCGCGTTACATTTCTATAAGCGAACTGCCGAAAGGTCATGGCTTGCTCCTCCCAGCAGCGACAGCATGTCGATGATATTCTGGAAGAAAGCCGGCCTGCTGCTGCCCCGGTACATCTCGCTGTAGAAACGTCCGTCCTTGATAAAGATGACCCGGTGGCAAAAGCTCGCCGCCACTGCGTCATGGGTGACCATCAGCACCGTGGACCCTTCCGCTTCATTGACTTCAGCCAGCAGGCTCATCACTTCGGCCGCTGTTTTGGAGTCCAGGCTGCCCGTAGGCTCATCGGCCAGAATCAGCGCCGGCCGGTGAATCATTGCCCGGGCAATCGCTACCCGCTGCATCTGCCCGCCGGAGATTTCATACGTCCGTTTATGAAAAAGCGGACCGATGGACAGTCGCTCAGCCACCTCTTGCAGCCTGTGTTCCATTTCCGGAAGCGGCACCCCGGTGAGCGTCAGCGGCAGCACGATATTTTCTTCTACGGTAAGCGTATCAAGCAGATTGAAATGCTGAAAGACGAAACCCAGCTCCTTCCGCCGGAAGAGCGCTTTGTCCTTGCGCCCGAGCGCATTCGGATTTCCGCCGTTAATCATTACCTCGCCTGAGGTAGGCTCGTCGATCGTGGCGATCACGTTGAGCAGTGTTGTTTTCCCACTGCCTGAAGGTCCCATAATACCTACAAACTCACCCTTCTCCACGGCAAAACGAATATGGTTCAGCGCATGAATCGATACCTTGCCCTCATATATTTTGGATAAATTATGGACGTCTAATATGGGCAAGTGCTTCCGCTCCTTCGTTCGCCTGATCGTTTTGGATTGACTTCATTATACAAACTGTAAACTACAGCTGCTATTTCTGAAACTTACAGTCACCTTACATTATTGTAAGCAGAATAGAGTTGACAGAATTCCGGTACGCTGCAGCCGATTCCTCTGTATCTATCAAACCACGGGCGTATGATGCTATAATAGTTGAATATTTAATTTCATGAGTCGGTATATAGCCGGGAGAGGAATTGTGATATGCGATGAAGGATACTCTTGCCAATGAACTGATAACCAGCTGGTTGTCATTGACCCATATACAAATGAATGTAGCAAATGAGTTAGAAACCAAACTTCAGGAGAACTACCAATTGTCTCTAAAAGAATTCTATCTGCTGCTGTTTCTCTCCGAAGCCCCGGAGAAGAAGCTGAAGCTGCAGCAACTGGAGTCGATGGTCGGGTTAAGCCAGAGCGCCGTCTCCAGACTGGTCAGCCGTTTTGAAGCCAAAGGCTGCAACGCGCTCCAAAGAAAGACCTGTGATGATGACCGCAGAAGCATCTATACCTCGCTTACTGCTATAGGGCAAGACAAGCTGGACCGGGCCCGGGTGACCGTTAACGAGGTTCTGGCCCAGTCGTTCCCTGACACCAGGGTGCAGGAGCTGCTGGAGCAGTTGCTGCGTCTGAAACAGCAATGATGGCGTAAGCCTGGCTTCCTGAACGACCCGCTGCCTCATCCCAGAGGCGGCGGTTTTTTTGGGGTGAAAAGAACCCATTCCGCCCGCGGCGCATACAACGTACAAAAAGGAACTGTGAGGTGCTCTCATGCTCTTTTCGCTTATGCAGCTGATCGGCGGTGTCATTCTTTCCCTCGGCTGGCTACCGCAAATCATCCAAATTCTCAAGACAAAATCGGTTGCGGACTTAAACCTGAAGTCCTACTTATTGATGCTGCTGGGGATTGGTTTAATGGAGGCTTATGCTGTCAACTTGGTGTTGACGGGCGTGGGACTTGCTTTTTTCATCACATACACCATGTCTTTAATAGTAGTATCGGCTGTCGTTATTCTGATCCTGCGGTTTCAGCCCCGGCTCAGAAAATAATCCGCACTGCCGTACCCTTGCCCACCTCAGAGGAAATTTCCACCTCATGCCCCAGCTTGCTGCAGATCTGCTTCACCAAATAGAGGCCCATCCCCGTGGATTCCTGAAAGCTGCGGCCGTTCACACCGGTAAAATAAGCATCGAAGACGCGCGGTAAATCCCCCGGCGGGATGCCGACTCCTTCGTCGCGGACTTCCAGCACCGCCCTGCCCTTCTCCTGAAGATATCCGCGAAAATGAACTACACGCCCCTCCTCTACCGTATAGCGCAAGGCATTGGTTATCAGCTGTGTCAGCACAAACGTCAGCCATTTCTCGTCAGAGGTGATGGTTATGCCGCTGTCCATCGCTATCGCCGGAAACACCCGTTTGCGGATGAACAGCCGTTTTTGTTCTGAGGTCACACCGCGCACGATGTCCGCCAGCTCCAGCTGCTCTACATAGAAATCATGCTCGAACGTATCCAGTCTTGCGGTATAGAGCACCGTATCCAGCCCTTTTTTCAGCCGGTCCAGCTCATCGCCAATGGCCGTAAACGGGGGACCGTCTTTATCCTGAATAATCAAGTGTATCACCGAGAGCGGAGTCTTCATAGCGTGCACCCACTGGTTGATGAAATGAATATGCTCCTCCAGCTTGTGGCGGTAGCTGTGCAAATCATTCTGGTAGAGCCGGAACTGCTGTGCCAGCAGCTTGCGCAGGCTTTCCGCGAGCGGAGAGCCCTGTGCGGGCCCTCCCGATTCATCCAGCGATGAAGGCAGGCTCTCCAGCCGCTCATAGAATGACCGGTTGGAGAAATAACGGTATGCCAGATAGGCCAGCAGCAAAAAGGTGCTGAGCAGCCCGGCGTACAGACTGACATTCACACCGCTTCCTCCGTCCAGCCGGTACACCAGGGTAATGATCATAAGCTGGGCAAGGTAGATCACGATTAACGGCGTCTGTTCCCGCAAAAATAGCTTCACGTCACTTCCCCCCAGTTGTCGCTTAACCGGTATCCTTGCCCGCGTACGGTCTGCAGCCCGTCCTGAATACCCATCGCCGCCAGCTTTTTGCGCACACGGGTGACATAGACATTCAGCGTATTGTCATCAACAAACGCCTGGTCATCCCAGATTTTCTCCAGCAGCCGGTCGCGGGTCACGATGGTGCCTGTTTTTTTCATCAGCTCGTCGAGAATTTTCGCTTCCGTATGGCTGAGGTCGACTTTGGCATTGCCGCGCGACAGCACCAGACGTTCCACATCCAGCGTCAGTCCTGACACCGCCAGACTGCGCTCGTTCGCTCCCACAGCATAGGAGCCGTAAGCACGGCGCAGATGGCTTTTGATTTTGGCCATGGCAATTTCATAATCAAACGGCTTCGTAATGTAATCATCCGCTCCGTTCTCCAGCGCCATCACCTGATCCATTTTGCCGTCGCGGGCGGAGATGAAAAGAATCGGACAGGTCGAGATTCCGCGGATCTGGCGGCACCAGTAATAACCGTCAAATTTAGGCAGATTAACATCCAGCAGTACGAGATGCGGCGCATACTGCTCAAACTCGGTCCGAACCGCTTCAAAATCGTTCACCGCCTGTGTTCCATAGCCGAACCTATGTAAATATTCCTGGAGCAGCGCCACCAGCCCCCGGTCATCCTCAATGATAAATATTTTGAACATATCAGGCCTCCGGTTTATGCCCTAGTGAAGCTAAGGGGTTTGCCCAATAATATATACAGTCACTGCAGGCTAGTCAAATATAGGTTATAATTTTCAGTCAAAGGAGCTGATGAGAGGCATGATAGATTATGGTCAGGATCTTTTCAAAGGATCGGCAGGTTATTACGCGAAGTATCGTCCGCTCTATCCTTCCGGGCTGGTGAGATTCCTTGTGAACCGCTTTGGGCTGGACGGGGAAGGCGAACTGCTGGATTTGGGCTGTGGAACCGGGCAGCTTGCCTTGCGTTTTGCCGATTGGGTTCAGCGCGTGACCGGACTCGACTACGAACAGGAAATGATCAATGAGGCAATGCGGATCAGCAAGGAAATGAGAGCGCTTAATACGGAATGGGTTGCGGGAAAAGCGGAAGAATATTTGGCTCTGGCCACATTTCCCGTGTACCGTCTGGTCACTATAGCCAAGGCTTTTCACTGGATGGACAGGGACCTGGTGCTCGAACTGCTCTACAACCGGGTTGCTCCGGGAGGCGGGGTCGCTATTGTGGATCAATATAAGCCTGATCAAGCGCCCCTGCCTTGGCAGAACGAAGTGGACCGGATCGTGCGCAAATGGTATGGCGAGGAGCGGAAGGCTGGCAATACGACCTATTCTCATCCGCTCAAAAGTCACACGGATATCGTAGCCGGATCCAGCTTCCGCCTTGAAACTCACCGGCTGCCAATGTATGAATATCAGTGGACTATAGAAGCCATACTGGGGAATCTGTATTCCACCTCCTTTGGTTCGAAGCGGTTTCTCGGCGACCGGGCACCTCTATTCGAGAGAGAGCTGGAAGAGAGGTTATTGCTTCTTGACCCCAAAGGAGTCTTTACTGAAGGGATACATACTAATATTATTCTGGCCGTAAAATAACACAAACAGCCGCCTTCCCGGGTAATCCGGTGAAGACGGCTGTTTCTCTAATCACGCTGTACCCGCGAAGTGGAAAAGCGGCAATTCTAATTCTTGTCTCTGGCAATCCTATCTGCCATCCAGCAGATTGCCAAGGCCCCCAAGGACGCTTCCTTCTTCCTTGCGGCCGGTGTTGCCGGCTGCCGACAGAATGCGGTCCGCCATCCGGCTGAACGGCAGCGACTGTACCCATACCTTGCCCGGCCCGCGCAGGGTAGCAAAGAACAATCCTTCCCCGCCAAACAGCGCGGTCTTAACACCTTTGACAAATTCGATATCATAATCCACAGACGAAGTCATGGCCACAAGACAGCCGGTGTCGATCTTGATTGTCTCCCCAGGCTGCAGCGTCCGTTCCAGCACATAGCCCCCGGAATGGACGAAGGAGAGTCCGTCTCCCTCCAGCTTTTGCATAATGAATCCTTCACCGCCGAAGAAGCCTGCGCCCAGCTTGCGCTGGAATTCAATTCCCACCGAAACACCCTTCGCTGCACAGAGGAACGCGTCCTTCTGGCAGATGATTTTACCATGGTATTGCTGAAGATCAAGCGGGATAATCTTGCCCGGGTATGGAGCCGCAAAGGTAACACTCTTCCGGCCATAACCCCCGCTGTGCGTGAAGATCGTCATAAACAGGCTTTCTCCGGTCAACAGGCGTTTGCCTGCACCCATCAGCTTGCCTACCAGACCATTTGTCCGTCCAGATCCTGATCCGTCGCCAAAGATCGTCTCCATCGTAATCTCCGGGTCCATCATCATGAAACTCCCAGCTTCAGCGATTACGCTCTCTCCGGGATCAAGCTGCACCTCCACACACTGTATTTCCTCGCCCATAATGACATAATCAATTTCGTGAGCACTCATCCTTGTTATCCCCCCAAAGTTTTTGTAATCCTATGTTTTTGAATGAGATATATACGCGCTCCCTCCAGCAGCGGTTTCAGCATTCTGTTAAATATTGCAGGGTATGGACAGCAGACGGTCACGCGTCTCCATATAAGCATGGTCCCAGCCCATTTTTGCGTAAAACCTCATAGCATCCAGCCCTTTAAAATAGCGGGCACCTGTTAAGCGCTCCTCAAAATGGGCAACCGGTGCTCCCAGTTCTTCATAATGCCTGTGGATAACCTGTGCCATATCCACACCGGGTATCATTGCATGCATTGAGGCCACATCAATCATGAAATCCCCGTATATGCTGTTACTGTCGATAATTCCGGTAATCCGGCGGCCGTCTGTGAGTATGTTCCACTCATGGCAATCATTATGGACAAAATGGCGGTGTGGCGCGTTATATTTGCTGTATGCAAGCAACCGGGCGTAGCACTCGTCAAACACATCCTTTTCCAGACAGCTGCTGGTGAACAGCTCATGCCAATTCTCCCAAAAGCCTTCCTGCTGCTCCTGCCCGTAAAAAGAGCGGATGAACTCCTCCCAGCTGGCATAGATGCCATTGCCTTCCTTGCTTAAGAAACCATACCCTGAAGAGCTGCTGTCCAGCTTCACCCCGTTCATCCCGGTAATGACTTGAACCAGCTCGGGAAGCAGTGCAGCCCTCTGCTCTGCTTGCAGGTCTGCCAGATTATGCCCTGTCACGCGCTCCGAGATACAATAGCTGTAAGCCTTATGTAGCCCCAGCCCCAATACTCTCGGAAAAGGTACTCCCTGTGAGGTGAGCAGATTTGCAATATAGGACTCGGTTTGGAAGGCATCCTCCGCCTCGTTGAACCGGATAACATACTCCTGGTCTTCCGCCTTGAATGAGAAGACAGTGCTGAGATTCCCGCCTTCCATCGCACTGATATTCTCAGCTTGCATTCCCCGGTCATTTCTGAAAATCCTTTCGATTTCCTCTGCAGTGACGTTTGGTTTAACTCTGTTCATTACTCATCATCTCCCTTTGAATTGGTAAAATAAAGCCCGGTCTGCCTCCTCCAGGGCACAGCAAAAAGCCGTGAATGAACATTGTTCATCCACGGCTGTACGCAAACGGTGCCCGGCAATAGAGAGACCTCTATCGCGGCAATGGATACGGCAGCTTGAGACTAGACTATAGTTCATAACAAAAGAAACATGAGCTGCGGCCATGCGGAATAATCCCTCAGTACTCCGGGAATACCTGTGCCTGGTCAGTTCATGCGTTATTCAGTTAATGGATTAACCGATTTCTTTTGTCAGGAATATAGTCATCATCAAAGCGCTGATCCCACCGTTCTTTTATTTGTTTCCATTATATAACACAATTCCCCGACATCAACTTTTTTAATTGTTTTTTACCGGAAGGTGGTTAACTTCGCCACACAAACAAGAGGCCAGCCGGGTAAGTTCCCGTTGGCCTCTCATAATGATCCCCATGACATGGGGCTAACTTTGCCCTATTCACATTACCGTACCATCCTGCGGCTTCACGCGTGCAGGCTGGATCTTCGGCGCCTTGCTCAGCTTCGGTCTGCCCAAGGACGTGGTAAAGGTGATCACATAGCCGGCTACAACCACGGCCATCACCGTATACAAGGTTTCCTTGAGAGGCATATAGAAGAGTGACAACGCCAAAACAATTACATCCATCAGGATGAATACCGTACCCACTTTAATTCCTTTCCATTCACTGATCAGCAGGGACAAAATATCGTCTCCGCCGCTCGCCCCGCCGCCGCGCAGGACCATTCCCGCTCCTAGACCTGTCAGTACACCGGACAACAAAGCCGCAAGCGGCAAATTATCCTGCAAGTCGATGACCCATCCGGAATAGCGTTCCATCAAACCATAGAATACCGTGAAGGCTCCTACGGAGATGAAGGTGTTCACCACGAACGATTTTCCTTTGAATATCATTGCGATTATGAGTACTGGAATGTCTAAGATTAGCGTAGATAGTGAAGGTGAAATTCCTAATACGTATTTGCCGAGCAGTGCCAGGCCTACAAACCCGCCCTCAGTCAAATGATTCTGATAATTGATGTGATAATAAGTAAATGCAAGTAACAATGTTCCGGATAAAATAATAATGAGTCGTAGCGGCAACCTCATGCCACTGTCTTGTTTCTTCATACAGGTCTCCCCTTATCGTAAATGGCGGCTTAGACGTCCCGCCAGCCTCTACGAGGGGTAAAACCAGAAGAGTTCTTCCTTCGCATACAATACTCCCTTCCCACGCAGAGGCGGCTTCGTCAATTAACAACGGTTCGCGCACATTCTACAGGGAAGCTAAGTATAAGACAGATCATAACGTTTCCAAATCGTCCTTTGGGGAATCGTCCTTCGGGGACACATGGTATCCTGATCCTTTCTTTAGTTTGATATGTTCTGTTTAGATTATACCACGCAAAGGAGTCACTCTAAACAGTTTTCCAATAAAAAGCATGAATTAGCCCGGATTTCGCAGCAGACGGTTCACCGTCTCCCGCCGGACGCCGATCAATTGCCCAATTTCTTCCTGTGTCAGCAGGTCTGTCAGCTGTGCTCCATATGAGTACTCATTCAGCCAGCGGGTCAGCAGCTCCATCCGCTCCCCCGGCGATCCGACAGTAAGGTGGTCAATGCGTGTCTGCATAAAACGAACCTTCTCCTGGAGCAGCAGAGCGATTTCCATCACTTTATCCGGCTCCTCGCGCAGCTCGCGGTACCATTCCGCAGCCGGAATGACCTCCACCTCGCTTCTCATCATCGCCACCGCCGTTCCATGCGCCTCCTTTGGCGAAATGAGGGAATGATGGGGAACCGTCTCACCGGGATACAACAGGTTGAACAGCACCATGTTCCCGTTCTCATGCAGCCTTGTCACCTTAAACAGCCCGCTCTTTACCTTGTACAGATTTTGGCAGCTGTCTCCCTGGCGGAACAAAGCCTCCCCTTTGTGCAGAATCATCTCGCTCGCTCCTTTATCTTCTCGTTAAGTATATTTGTAATTATACAGAAATACGCCTGCAAAATGCAGTTCGTTCAGGCAAAAAAAACTGCGGGACTCAGAGTTGAATTCTGAATCCCGCAGTACGGATGTTGTACTGTCTTAATTAGCCTTAATCGGCTTCTTCCAAAGTCCCAGCGTCAGACCGGAGATAACAGCTCCGATAAGAACCGCCAGAATGAACAGCAGAGCGTTGCTGGACAGAGCGGCTACAAAAATTCCGCCGTGCGGAGCCGGGACGTTGATGTTCCACAGCTGTGTAAGTCCGCCAGCTACAGCTGAACCAATAATACAGCTGGTCAGGACACGCAACGGATCGGCTGCGGCGAAGGGAATAGCTCCTTCGGTAATGAATGACAAGCCGAGCACATAATTCGTTACACCTGACTTGCGTTCCGTTTCTGTGAACTTGTTCTTAAAGAATGTGGTTGCCAGCGCAATGGCCAGCGGAGGAACCATCCCTCCCGCCATAACGGCAGCCATCATTAGTCCGTTAGTGTTGCCGCTGGACGTAAATACTCCAATGGCAAAAGTGTAAGCTGCTTTATTGAAGGGACCGCCCATATCAATCGCCATCATTCCACCGAGAATAATTCCTAAAATGATCATATTGCTGGTGCCCAGACTGTTGAGACCATTGATAAGTCCTTCATTGATCCAGCTGAATACCGGATCAAACAGGTAGAACATAATGCCGCCGGTAATGAGCAGACTGAATACCGGATAGAGCAGTATCGGCTTCAAGCCGTCCAGGGTTTTGGGCAGACCGGCGAAAACCTTGCGCAGCAGGATGACCACATACCCTGCCAGGAAACCTGCGGCAAGTCCGCCAAGGAATCCGGCATTGGAGTTCAAGGCCATATAACCGCCGACCATTCCGGGCATGAGTGCCGGGCGGTCGCCAATGCTGAGTGCGATAAATCCGGCGAGAATCGGAATCAGGAAATGGAAGGCGCCATCTCCCCCGCCGATCGTCTGCAGCAGCTTCACAAGCGGATTATCTACACCTGCCACCTGCTCGAACAGGAAGGAGATCGCCAGCAGAATCCCCCCGCCGACTACGAATGGCAGCATATGTGAAATGCCGTTCATCAGGTCTTTATAGATCTTGCTACCGATGCTGGAGGAGTTCCCTGCTGGGGCATCCCCGCTGCTGCGGCCTTCACTGCGGTATATCGGCGCATCTCCATTCATTGCTTTGGTGATCAGCTCTTCGGGTTTGCGGATACCGTCGCTTACCGGTCTTTGCAGCACCGGCTTACCGGAGAACCGGGCCATCTCCACATTTTTGTCGGCGGCAATGATAACACCGCTGGCCCGGCGGATTTCGTCCTCGGTCAGCACATTCTGTGCCCCTTCAGAACCGTTTGTCTCTACACGGATGTTGACGCCCATTTCCAGGGCCTTTTTCTTTAATGCATCCTCAGCCATAAAGGTATGGGCGATTCCTGTAGGGCACGCCGTAACCGCAACGACGAAGCTTGAAGAAGCCGGGTTGCCTGTAATTACGCGTTCAGGAGCCTGCTTTACGCTTTCGGATTCATTGTCCTTTTCCTTGGCCTTGGCCTCCTGCTCTGCCTGTTTGGCATCGAACAAAGCGGATACTTCATCCGGGGTGGAAGCTTTCATCAGCGCCTCGATGAATTCGCTTTCAATGAGCAACCTGGACAATGAAGCCAGTGTACGCAGGTGCATATTTCCAGCACCCTCCGGCGCGGCAATCATAAAGAACAGCTGTGCCGGCTCTTCATCGAGTGAGGCAAAATCAACGCCCGCTGCGCTTTTGGCAAACACTACCGTTGCCTCGTTGACGGCCCGGGTTTTGGCGTGTGGCATTGCAATGCCTCCGCCAATGCCGGTGCTGGATTGAGCTTCACGAAGTAAGATCATTTCTTTAAACTGCACGGGATCATTAATGCGCCCGCTGCCTGCAAGACTGGCGATCAGTTCGTCGATCGCCGCTTCCTTGGTCGTGGCCTTGAGGTCCATAATCATCGTTTCTTTTATCATCAAGTCTGTAATTTTCATTTATTTCAACTCCCCTTTTTTTCTTAAACTGCCCGTTTACAACTGCGAAATTTCGATCAAGGGCTTGAGCTGCTCAATAAGTTCTCTGTCCGCCAGATCATCGGAGAATGCGGTTGCGCTGCCGGAAGCTACTCCTGCACGGAATGCCTGCAATACATCTCCTGTCAAGGACAATGTGCCAACAAAACCAGCAATCATAGAGTCCCCCGCACCTACCGAATTCTTCACCTTGCCTGCCGGCGCGTTGGCGCGGAACAGGCTATTCTCTGAAATGAACAGAGCCCCCTCTCCAGCCATGGAGACCAGCACATGCTTCGCCCCGAGCTCCAGCAGCTTACGCCCGTAGGTAATAAGATCTTCCTTGCTGCTGATTTGAACCCCGAACAACTCTGCCAGCTCATGATGATTCGGCTTAACAAGCAGCGGTCCCAGAGGCAATGCCTGTTGCAATGCTTGTCCGGTCGTATCAATAACAAATTCGGCCCCGTGCTGCTTGCATACGCCTATCAGCCTGTTATAGAAATCCTCACCCAGCGAAGGAGGAATGCTTCCGGACATTATAACGATGTCACCCGCCTGCAAAGTAGCAAGCTTCTGAAGCAGCGCCTCAGCTTCGTTATCACGGATCACCGGACCCGCTCCGTTAATCTCCGTCTCCTCTCCGGCTTTGAGCTTGATGTTAATCCGGGTATCATCCGAGACGGATACGAAATCACTGGCAATGCCTTCTTCATGCAGCCAATCTTCAATATAACGGCCGGTAAAGCCCCCAAGAAAGCCAATTGCCTTGTTCTGGACGTTCAACTGGTTCAGAACACGCGAGACGTTGATCCCTTTACCGCCCGGCAGCTTCAAATCACGTTTCATCCGGTTCAGGCTGCCAAGCTTTACCTGGTCAACTTCCACGATATAGTCAATGGAAGGGTTAAGTGTCACTGTATAAATCATGATTATCCCTCATTATTGTGGTTTTCTAGTTTTCAAACTAATGTATAGTCCATATCCATCATTTCAAGCTCACGGATAAAGCTCTCCGGCGTTTCCGAGTCCAGAATGCAATGATCAATTTCCTGCAGATCCGCCACCTTGCAAAAGGATACCTGCCCGACTTTGCTATGATCGGCCAGCAGGATGACCTGCTTGGCAACGGAGATCATTTTGCGTTTGGTGGCGGCTTCCAGCATATTGGGTGTGGTAATGCCTTCATGCACATCCAGCCCGTTCGTACCGAGAAACGCCTTATCCACCCGAACCATCTCCAGTGACCGCTCCGTCATCGGTCCCACAAAAGCGAGTGTATCCGGACGAAGCATACCGCCTGTGATGGATACTTCGATATTACGGCACTCCTTCAGCTCGTTTAGCGCCATGATAGAGTTAGTAATGACCTTAAGATTAGAGAAGGATTTCAGCTCCCTGGCAATCTGCAGGGTTGTTGTTCCTCCGTCAAGCAGGATTGCATCGCCGTCCTGAATCATCTCCACCGCTTTGCGGGCGATCCGCAGCTTCTCCTCCAGGAACCGGTCTTCCTTGTCCTGAAAGACCGCTTCAAAGTTGACGCTCTGCAGGGAGACCGCCCCGCCATGCGTCCGTTTCAGCAGCCGTGCTTCCTCCAGCTCTTTAAGATCACGGCGGACCGTCGATTCGGATACGCCAAGCTGCTGGCTAAGCTCCTGCACCGATCCCCTCGTGTGCTTCTCGACAAACTGCACGATGCTACGTTTTCTTTCCTCTTCAAACAGCATGACGGTTCACTCCTTAACGGAACAGCGTTACCTTCCGGCTTCTTTAGGATCTGAATTAACAATAATCCTTATACTCCATATTTTGATCGAATAGATTCCACTGCTCGATTTTGATTGAAATTGACTGTTTGTGATTACTTTTGCTTATTTATGATAATAACAGCGTTTTCATCATCTGTAAAGCTCCTTTTTCTTGATCATATCTGCTCAAAGCCGGCTGTCTGAAATATCCTCCCGAACGCCTATTTCATCTGCCCGGGGTGTTACATATTTTATAATACATATGGGGAAAAGCGGGTGAACAGAAAATGGCCAATAACAAAAACAACTTTGGATATCGCAACCGCATGGGTGTCAGCAATCTGAATAATAATCCCGGCGCCAGCAATCCGGTAGAATCCGCGGAGCTAAGCGCTGAAGATTATGAAATTATCGCTGCCGGTCTGACCGCTTTGGGAGAAGTATTCGCATTTTTGGCCCTCGTCAAAGCGAAGCAAGTGACCAAGGAAACCGGAGGCCAGGTAAATATCGACCCGCTTTTATTCATACAATCCAGAAAAAAAAAAGCGGCCCGACGGAAATCCCGTCCACCGCGTTAAAGCTTAATCCATGGCAATAAGTTCTTTCGCATTAGGCAGACCCAAGCGGTATGGCCTGATGCTTTTCAAATATGGCGTTTATCTCCCCGCGAGGTTCTTCATTCTTAAGTGTGACAATCACAATAATATGCTCGAGGTCAGCATGTTTGGCATAGGCCTCAGCATCCTCCTTTGGGATTCCGATGCTAATCAGGCTGACGGCAAGACCGTCGATATCCAGATCAGCTCCAGCCAGCTTCTTCGCTGCAGGCCCCGCTGCCACCGCCGTATCGGACAACATATCCAGCCCTACCCCCAGGCCTCTCGCTGTTCCGAACAAGCCTGCATTGCCTTCCCCGGCTTCGGGCTTGCCAATCCCTGTATCGTGGCTGATGACCTCCAGCGTATTTTTCTCCTTCGTCACAACCGATATCTGCTTCGCTTTGACTCCGAGCTCCTGCACCGCCTCTATCGCCAGTATTGCATCGCTCCGGTGCCCGAATATTCCTACAACCAGCATAGTCATATGACATCCCTCCTGTTTAAGCGATATTAACCGCCACCTTTGCGGCTTGAACCGGCCGGCCGGTTGTCCTGGTTCCGGATAAACTTGAATCAAACTCTCGTATATCGGTTATAAAGATAGAATCGGGTTTAGATTTACCGCGATTTTAATGTACTATTAGTATATTGGTAGATCTACCAATGATCCTGATGCTGATACATACAGGCATTATTTAGAATGAAGGGGAGGCTGCTATGCTACAAAGCAAGTATTTTCGAACATGCCTAGCCATTATCGCCTTTCTGACGATTCTGTATCTGGGCTCCAAAGTTATTTTTCTGTTCACTCCTGTGGTGGCGATCCTGAATCTGCTGCTTGTGCCGATGATGCTGTCCGGATTCATGTATTACCTGCTGCGGCCGCTGGTCTCATTCCTGGAGCGCCATAAACTGGGACGCGGATTATCCATCCTGCTGATCTATCTTGTCGCTGTGGGACTATTCATCCTGTTCTGGGTGCTGGTCTGGCCGACACTTCGTGAACAGATTCAGAACTTTATTGACAACACCCCTTACCTGGTTCAGGGAATGCAGGATCAGTTCAACAAGCTGCAGAATGATCCTTCATTATCAAGATTCTTCAAAGGGGATACCGACGTGGCCGCCCGGCTCTCAGGATATTTGAACGATGGGATTACCTGGGTCACCAATTCGATGACCAATCTTATCGGTGTCATTTCAAGCATTGTAGTGGTCATCGCCACTTTGCCGATTATTCTTTATTACATGCTGAAGGACGGACACAAGCTGTCCCCTATTCTGCAGAGCCTGATTCCGAAAAAGTACCGCAAGGAAGGCCAGGAAATGCTGAAGGATATCGACAGCGCACTCAGCGGTTTTATCGTGACCCGGGTACTGCTCAATGTTGTGCTGGGAATTATGCTCTATATCGGCTTTCTGATTATTGGATTGCCCTATTCGCTCCTGCTCGCCGTAATTTCCATACCGCTTAATTTCATTCCTTATGTCGGTTCTCTGCTGGCGGCAATCCCGGTAGTCATTGTGGGATTCATTGATTCGCCATCCATGGCGATTTGGTCTTTGGTCATTATTGTGGTCGCCCAGCAAATTCAAGATAATGTGCTTTCTCCGATTATTTACGGCAAGTCGCTGGATGTTCACCCGCTCACGACGGTACTCCTTGTGCTGATCGGCGGAGATTTCTTCGGCATCATCGGTGTGCTGATTGCTCTTCCCGTGTATATGATTATCAAAATCATATTCCTGCGAATCTATGAGATTATCATCGCGGAACGTGTTGAAGAGGTTGAGGTCATCAAGGAAGAACAGCTATAGCAGCTGTTGGTTAGGCTAACTTCTCATATAGGCCCCTGAAACAAAACAAAAAACAGCTGCGCCATCCTTAATCGGGAGGGTGCAGCCGTTTTTTGTTTTGTCTTGCTCAGCCCCGCAGGGAGCGGACGACAAAGATGTGTGTGCCTTTCATCAGATTCTGCCCGTCCACCAGGGTAACCGAACCTTTGGTATGCGAAGCTATAGTTGTATTAAAAGCAATCAGCTGATCACCTTTCCACACGGTTACTGCTGATTTAAAATAAACTGCGTTATCGAACTGCTGGCGCTCTCTCATGACATATCCAACGGAATGAAGAACCGGGGGCAAGGCTCTCTCTTTGGGAGCCAGAGCCTTAATGAACACAATGTCACGAAAAGGTACAGCAATTTCCTGATGGCCGATCACGGCCACCGAAGCGGCTGGATCCCATTTGCGCAGAACGCCCTTCATAATGGTGTAGGGCTCTTCCCCGCAATACATAATGACCGGTCTGCCAACCCAATGCTTCATTGCTCCACCCCCTTCGCTGTGTCCGTGCTACCTATACATTCGGTATGGACCAATCTATTCCTCTAAGACCATGTGACTCCAGATACTGATTGGCTCTGGAGAAGGGGCGGCTGCCCAGAAAGCCGCGATGTGCCGAGAACGGACTCGGATGCGGTGACTGAATCACCATATGCCGGTCCCGGTCGATATAAGCCCCTTTTTGCTGAGCATGGCTTCCCCACAGAATAAATACCATCGGCTCCGTCCGTTCATTCAGCTTCTCCATGATGGCGTCAGTGAAAGTCTCCCAGCCTAGCCCCTTATGTGAATTGGGCTGGCCTTCGCGCACAGTCAGCACTGCGTTCAGCATGAGGACACCCTCTTCGGCCCAGTGCAGCAGTGAGCCGTGGTTCGGAACCGGCAGCCCGGTATCCGTATGGAGCTCCGCATAAATATTGCGCAGCGAAGGCGGAATACGCACCCCGGGCTTCACTGAGAAGCTTAACCCGTGAGCTTGTCCCGCACCATGATAAGGATCCTGTCCCAGAATAACCACCCGGGTCTTGCTGTAAGGTGTCAGCTTGAGCGCCGAGAACAACAGCTCTTTAGGCGGATAAACTGTATGTTGTTTATATTCACCCGCAAGCGTGTAGCGTAGTTCCTGAAAGTAGGACTTTGTTGTTTCCTCCTGCAATACCTCATCCCAATCGTTGCCGAACATCCCCGTTCTCCTTCCGGTCTTTCACGTAATCATTATTCATTACCTGTTATTACCCATAATATAAGGCTGGCTTACGCACTCCAGTGGCAGGGCAGCTCTAAAGCTGGGTTGCCAGGGCTATTTCCGCCCGTAATCCGCTTTGATCTCGCCCCACTCTTTGGTCTGCCATTTCAGCAGCTTGTTGTCATAAGTATTGCTCTGCAGCCAACGCTCGGCGCGGTCAATCAGTATCCAAATCTCCTCTGTAGAGGCATCTCTAGGCAGAGTCGTGGCCACCTTTTTCTGCTTGACCCATTTCATCGCGTTCACTGAATCACTGTAAACCGTCCTGCTGCTGCCCTCTTTCTTCAGCAGGGCCAGCGCATGAACAATTGCCAGAAATTCTCCCAGATTATTCGTACCTTTCTTAATGGGTCCGCAGCTGAATATAATGTCGCCGGTCTGAGTGTCCACACCCTTGTATTCTACCGGTCCCGGATTGCCCCGTGTGCCGACATCAACGGATATGCTGTCATAGTCTATCTCTGCCGAGGTTTCTACACTAGCGCTCCGTCCCCGTGAGGCAGCCGGTTTCCCCTTTGTGCTACCGGAAGCAGATGAGGATGCCCCCGTTCCCCAATTCCCCTTCCAGCCAGCTTTGTACGCTGCGTCTGCGGCAGCTCTGGATTCATAGGACTTGTATTTCGCTCCGGTGTAATGATCCGTCTGGGCTTGGCATTCTGCCCATGTACCATACACTCCCGGCTGTTTGCCTTCCCATACTACATAAAATTTCTGCTTAGCCATGGTACAGACCTTCCTTCGCGTAAAAATTCATCAGAAGAATATTGTAATCCAAACTGCGGCCATATTGAAGCCAAATTATATTCAGAGCCTGTTGCCGCTCAAAAATCTGCGGATATTTGACCCGGCACAAGCTCATACTATACGAGAAGTTTAATCGAGCACCACAAGCGTAGTATCTATAATCCCTTGTAGTTTGTCTACATCCCTGGTTGTTTTGACCATTACCCGCAGTCCTACCAGCGCGTTGTGCAGATATGCCGCCAGATCCGACGCCGGACGGCGTCTGGAGATTTCACCGCTTGCCTGGCCATCCAGCAGCAATTTCTCAATAAGCTGCTCTGTATCCAGGAACGCTTCATTCACTCTGGCTGCTGCCTCGGGATCATGATAGGACAGCTCAACCGCAGTGTTCACAAGCAGGCAGCCCTTCGGGTCCATTTCTGCCATCTGAAGAATCAGTTCAAACAGTTGACGAATTGCCCCTTTTGCTGAGGCCGCTTCCTTCACCTGTTCTTCCATCTTGGCTGAGGTATTCTGCACATACCGGTCTATAGCTTTCATATATAAAGTATGCTTGTCGCCAAAAGTATCATACATGCTGCGCTTATGAATTCCCATTCCGGTCACCAGGTCCTGCATGGAGGTTTTCTCATAGCCCTGCTGCCAGAAAACATTCATGGCTTTACCGAGTACATTGTCGATATCGAACTCTTTGCTTCTTGCCATCATCATGCTCCTCTCTGGGTCGATTTTACCATTTATAGAACGATCGGTAAATATAATGTAGGAAATGTGAATTCCATCGCAATATTTCCGCACTAATCATTCTACATTAATTTTGAAAGAACATACCACAAAGTCACACACACCATAAGGAGGTTCTTTAGATGGGAAAGATTGCAGGCCTGGCCGCAGTATTCGCTTTGACCCTACTCGTAGGATGCGGTAACTCGAACAACAATAATGCGGCAAATCCAAATACGTCCGCAAACGGCAATACCAATGTTACGGAAACCACTGACGCTGTTACCTCAGCATCCGTAGTTAACAATGGAGAGGATTTCAAAAAAGCGATCAGCAAAGACGGAACCTGGATTGCCGCAACCTTGAATGACCTTACGTTCACCGAAGACCTCGTTGTGGACGGCCAGTTCATCAACAAGGAAGAACCGGCGCGCAAAATCGCCCTCTATACCCAGGATGCGGAGCACAACATCACTAACTCGTTCATACTGACTGCTCCCAAAATCACCATTAAGAGTGAAAATGCCCGGATTCAGGGCGGTACTTTTGTCGGGGACGTTTATGTGGAGGCGGACGGCTTCAGCGTTGTGAATGCCACCATCAAGGGCAACGTCTATTTCGCGAATGCTCAATATCAATCCACCTTCGACTCATCAGATCAGGGCATTGTATCCGGCGTCACAGAAGTGAAGAAATAAACCGTGGGGAGCTTGATTGCCGGCAATCACGATATCCGCAGCCTTGCTGAATACACTCTCTGGCGGACTGCGGAGTTATGTCGTCGGAATGGCCGGCAATATAACGGACTAATTTCCGTCCGATCGCAGGGGGTGTCCCAAAAGCCGTGAAATGGCTGCTTGGGACACCCCTCGTTTTTTGAGCAGGTAGTAGGAATATCTACTTATGGGATAGCCCTGTGTTTATTACTAATTCCGCATATCCCTTCTCCACTCAGTCATATCCGCCCACCGCTTCAGGCATCTCCAGATATTCCGCTTTTTTCTTGACGAGTTCAAAGATATAGCTTCTTATTTCCTTCAGCTTTTTGGCATCTTCGGTGACCTCGCATTTTTCCTCGGACCATTCCAGTGTTTGCTCTTCTCCATTCAGCCTTATCTGCCAATGCTCTTCATCATAGGGTGTCTGGTTGCAGTTTTGCCTCGCCGGTTCCAGCTTCAGCTCACCCATTACATCAATATCCCGCAGGCGGGTATAGATGTCCGCCATTTCGCTCCCGGTAAACGTCAGATCCGCAGTTGCCTCACCTTGGGTCACCAAATCCTTGGTTACGGTGCCCTCAAAGGTATTAATTTCATTCTTCCCGGTAATTCCGAAACGGACAGAGAAGGCAAAATCCTCCGGCATCACTTCAGGCATACGGTGGTCAGGCCTCTGCATTGGAGCTGCAGACTGTGTAGTGCTTCCGTTTCCTCCATCCGTGCTTTCACACCCTGCAAGCAGCAGAACCAGCAGCAGCGGCAGACAGGCCAGCAGCTTAAACATCTTCATTTCCTCCTTTGGCGGTTTCCCGCGCTTGCTCCATTTCTTTCTAAACGATGATAACACTCCAATATGTTGCAGATAGGCTGCCGAAAACTAGAAAAAGATACCATCCGCGTGGGATCGTATCTTTGTAAATGCTGTACTCAGAGAACACTTGCTCATTTTACGATGGAATATACATTTGCGTCATGCGGCTTGCCGTCCTGGACCATATAGTTTCTTAATAGCCCCTCTTGCTGAAACCCCTGTTTAACCAGCAGCGCTTTAGAGGCTTCATTTCCAGTGAATACTACAGCGCCGATCCGGGTCAGCTCCATTCTTTCGAAGCCATAAGCTAGAACCCTGGACACCGCTTCCGCGGCATAACCTTTGCGCCAAAAATCCGGATTGAGCTCATAGCCAATTTCGGCCCGTTGGTACTTTGGTGACCAGGCGTTAAACCCGATCGTCCCGATAAGCCCTTTGCTGCCCTTAAGCTCAATGCCCCACCGGATACCTCGCTTGTCCCGGAAGCTGTCTGCGAAGAAATCAACATATCCCTCCGCCTGTGCAAGTGTCGTAAGCGGCTCCTGCCCGTAGTAGCGCATGACCTCGCTGCTGGAAAAGCAGGCGAAGATCCCCTCGGCATCCTCTGCTGTAATTTCTCTTAATCTAAGCCTGTCCGTCTCCAATACAGGAAATTCAAAATTCACTTTATCCCCCCCAATATAAATTGAACTTATAATTCTTCTATTTTGGGATTGGCCGTGACTACATGTAATTCTTAAGTTCAATCTATATAGCAGAGGGAAGCTGACGATTCCAGCACGCCCGCAATGTAACCGGACACCTCAAGATGATAAGGATGCACCAGATAAGCCTCCATGTCCGCCATTGATGCATACTGAACGATTAGCATAAGATCATACGAGCCGCTTCGGACGTCAATCTCTACTTTCAGATCGCGGATATACTCTATTCTCTCGCGCATGCCAAGCAATACCTCTCTTGTCTTGGCTATGCTGCCCGGACTGCTGTCCTTCAGCTTGATTATTAAATTGTTGATAATCACAGCCCGATATCCCCCTTCTCCTGCTTCTCCAGCTGCAGCATGGCCGTAGCAGCTTCGCGTCCGTTCACCAGCAGCGTTATCCGGTGTTCTCCCGGATAATGGCGGCGGGTCGTCAAATCACCCCAGCGGTGTGTCCGTGTGGCCTTTAAAGTACTGCCGCCGGGCACTGTTTTATCAGACAGGAGAAATAATTTGCGTGATATCTTTCCTCCGGCTTTCACAAAATCAATGCCATATTCAATCCGGATTCGCACAGGGCCGCCTTGAGCAATATCAAGGCTGTACCGCAGTTCGCAGCTTCCCCCAATCTGCACGATAGCCGGATCGACAGAAAGCGAGGCATCGGCAACAAGCGGTGTGTCCTCCGCTTCAGCCGCATATCCAAACAGTTCCATAATTTCCGGGACCGCCTTGCGGATCAGCGAACGGCAGGCATGCCGCACAATCCAGTCCGTGTATTCATTCTCACCTTTCCAGCGTTGGGCAATCCCGATGACAACATCAGGATGATCCTTCGCGATATCATTCAAATTGTTGGCCACACTCTTGCGCACATACAGCGACGGGTCAGCCTTCAGCCGTTCCAGCACCGGCAGCACCGGAGCCGGATCACGCTTGAACATAGGCAGCGCCTGCCCCCACGGCAGACGGGGCCGGCTACCCTCACTGGCCAGCCGCCGCACATGCTCGCTGGAATGGCCGGACCAGCGCAGCATCTGCGCCATCATCCGCTGCGGATCGCGCAGCAGGAAGGGACGAACGGCAAATTCCGCCGACGATCCTCTTGTGAACCGCTCCAGTGCCGCCATCGACCGTTCCCAGTGTTCCTCCGCCTGCCCGTACACCTCGACAAAGTCGGGGAAGATCAGGTACGGAAACCCTACACATTGAGCATCTATTGCATACAGAATATCCAAGGCGTCCTCATACCCCGGGGGCAAAGAAGACCCAAGCGCCTCTGTAATGCGCCGCATCCGTCCCTTAAGCTCCAGTTCCTCCCAAGGCGCCTTCATCGCCGACCGGACGAAGCCTTCCAGATCGAACAGCCCGTATATGGCTTTAATCTTTCCGCCGAAGCCGCGCAGAAATTCCTCGTTGTACATTGCTTTTAATGGTTCAGCCATACGTTAGTCTCCTCCTGCTGTTTCATTCAGACTCTCTGTCAGGAAAGCGTAGCATAACGAACCAGACAGCCTTATGTCATATTCATTTAAGTGTCAAAAGAACGCCTCTGGATACCTCAGCTCACCTTTAATGTCCCCCAGCTGGCCTTCCTGTAACTCATACACCTGGAATACCTCGTCCGGCACCTCAATTTGCTTTAGCTCCAGCCCAAATGCACGTGCTGGTGTAAAGCCGAATTTGGGATAATAAGAGGGATGGCCGATCAGCAGCACAAGCCCGTATCCCAGCGCCTTGCAGCGGCTGAGCCCCTCCTCGATGAGCCGTCCTCCCACGCCTTTTCCCTGATAGTCGGGATGTACAGCTATAGGGGCAAGAGCAATAACGTTATGGGCCGCAGTACCATCGGTAACCTTGGCTCCGCTTAACAAAATATGTCCGATGACCATCTCATTCTCCACAGCCACAATGGAAAGCTCAGGAATGAAGTCTGCCGACTCTCTTATTCTTTCAATCAGCCTCGATTCATCCTCGCGGTTTCCAAAAGCCCGGTAATTTAGATCAAATACTCGTTGGTAATCATCCGTTGTTTCTGTTCTTAAGTGCAAATCTTCCATCCCCTTTCGATATTGCTTTGCTTGCTTTAATTGATCAGCACTTCTATCTCTTCTATGCTTTTTTTCGCTCTGCTGTTCAGCCCACGCTTATCTTTAAGTCCAAGCGACTGCAGTTCATGTCCGGGATCTATGACCAGCGGCTCTGCAATCACAGACTCAAGCAATTGAACCGTTGTGCGGCAAGCGCTGAACAAAAGATCGCGGGGAATGACCCCTTTGTTCGAGCGGATGATTCCCACCAGACTTTCGGCATACATCAGCCGGACGATACTGTCGGCGCTGAGCAGGTTACGGGCAGCGAAGGAAGCTGTATTTTCTACGATAACAGGAGCCTGGAACTGTCTGGAAAGTGCATCCAGTGCGGACACCGCCTCCCAATCACGGATCGACAATTGCTGCAAATAACCGGTTACCATCTCCTGAAACCATTGCAGCTCCATTTCCCTTGGAATTTCATATTGCTTGTACTGCTCCAGCACACCTTCACGGTGCATCTGCACAAAGCTGCCCAAATACCGGGCAAAACATTCTTTTGCTTGCTGTGTCAGGTCATTCATGAGGGTTCCACCTTGTTCTGTAGATTGTATTTAATAAGGATTATAGGGCTCAATATGCTTAAGACTGGACTCGCGGATTCCCGACTTCCGGCCTTTAAGACTGATCTCATGGCTGAACTGCATTACTTCATTATGGGCAAAATAAGTATACTCCACCTCAGGCTCATCGCTAAAACTCACTACGGCAAAAAAAGGCGGTGCTTTGATTCCCCAAACCCCTTTTACCGAAGATATCGTTTCATCGCTGTAACCCTTCTCTTCGATCAGATAGGCCTTTACCCTGTGAGAAAAGATGAATTTGTTGACTTGCACGTATACTACAGCAGTCAAAATAACTAGCAGAATCAGCACAACAAGCGCTCTGTAAGCGAATTTCCTCATAGGCCTCACTAGAAAGCCACCTGCCTCCCTGTATAACCACAGTTTTATTTTCGCAAATATTACAAATTAAATCCTATTTTCAAAAGTCACAGCCTGTCGTAAAATGATTGAAATGACTTTATGGAACGATTAAAATTCGAGCCGATAAACGGAGGGACGGGACTATGCCGCAAACACTTGTTAAAAATGCCGATTTTTTTGTTGCTGCCTTGTCGCAGACCTTTGTGTCCGCGCTGCAGCTTGACCCCGATGGAATGTACTCCCAGGTAGGCTTCGGGATTGTTGAGAAATTCTCCGAAGAGTATGTACGCTTAAAAAGATTCGACGGCTCCATCTCGCACTATGACAGGGATATTACGAAGTTTCAGCATAACAAGGCCTAACGCACCGCACATAAGCTTTATTTTAATTTCCCCTTTTCAGGGCAATTCCCCTGCTTTTTCTAGTAAAACAATAACTATCCGGATTTAAAGATGGCCCCAACGCAAAAAAGCGGACACTTGAATTGACCTGGTGTCCACTTTTTTATGCCCTTGCAGCGGGCTAACTTATCCCTGCATTTGTTCCAGCTCATAGTAGGCTCCCCGGCGGCTCATCAAATAAACAATTGTTCAAAATGGGCAGGGAATTACCGGTCCTGTCTGTTTCCGCTCACTCCTTCCACACTTTCCAAAAATCCGTACCGGCAAAAACCTGCTCTTTCCTCGGCGCCTCTTCCCCCATGTCCGGCAAAATAGCCCAGCCTACACGCTGTTTCCTCAAAGGGTCATCCTTCGCTAAACCATATTCGCGGTAACGGACGGTCACTTCATTGGCCGGATCCTCCCAGTTATCCCAACCGCTTGGATGAATATGCCCGCCCATGCGGCAATTCAGCATCTCTGTCTTGGCATAGCCGCGCCAGGGACGGCCCAAATACACTTCATCCACATTCGGGTCAGCTGTCAGGTAACAATCCTTGAACAGGTAGCCGTAAGGCTGGCCCGGCGGTGTGGAGCCTGCCGTGATATAGCCAGGACCATCATTGTAGTGCCGCAGGCTGCGGATTTCGCAATGCTCGAAATAAGCCGTCGCACCGCCAAAAATAAAATCTACCGTACCTTCTATGTAGCAATGGGTATACAGCTGGCGGTAATGGTTATGCCGCTCTTTGAGGGGGATTCCTCCGAAAGCTCCCCCCTGTTTGTTCGCCGGAGGCAGCGGGCCAGTAAACAGGGTATCCTGGTGCCCCTTTAAGATACAGTTGCGGAAGACCGTTTCGTCGCAATGTGCATATACTGCAAGCGCTTGCCCGATTTCAGTGCCTTGCCCGGCCGTATTGGATAGGGTCAGGTTTTCCAGCACCAGCCTGCTCCCACCCAGAAACAAGGTCGGAGTGGCAAAGGTGCCCTGTTCCTCTCCAGTCACATCTTTCTGCCTTGCGTAACGGTTGTTGGTAATCTCTACTTGTCCGATGCCCCTGATCGTCAGGTCCGAACGATAGATCCGCACAGCCTCCTCATAAATACCGGCCAGAATATACAACGTCTCCGCTTTACCTGAAGGCAGCCGTTCAAGCGCATCAACCGCCTCCTGGATCGAATGAAAATCGCAAAAGCCCTCTTTGCCCACCAGCATTTCATTTTCCTCCTCTTCCGTCCGCATGCAAATAAATTATAGCGCCCGGGAGCGTGTTCTGCCAGCATAAATTTTAACGTGTGCATTTCATAAATCGCTTGACTTGATCCCGTTCAGGAACTACACTGGAATCGTTAACAATCCTATTTCCCGGAGAGATATTATGATTACTATCAAAGATATTGCACGTGTTGCCGGCGTTTCCCATACCACCGTTTCCAGAGCACTAAACGGCAGCCCGCTAATCAAGAAAGTAACCCGGGACAAGATCGAGAAAATCGCCGCGGAAATGAATTATGTGCCGAACTACAGCGCCAAAAGCCTGGTCACCAAACGGTCCTTTACCATCGGCCTGTTCTTCTCCAGTATTGATCAGGGAACATCGTCCAGCTTTCTGGTCGACGTCATTAAAGGGATCAGCCATGTGCTGGATGAGAACTTTAACCTGACTGTAAACGGAATTGACGGCGTTCACAATTACGCCAACATTCAGCCGCAACGCTTTGACGGTATTCTGGTCATGAGCCAGAGCGACGAGGATAACGCTTTTATCTACCATGTCAAAACAATGGGCATCCCGCTTGTGGTGCTGAACCGCCAATTGGAGGATCCCGGCATTATGAACGTTGTAGCCAATGACCGCGAAGGTGTGAAGGAAGCGATCGATTATGCCGTAACACAAGGGCATCAGCGTTTTGCAATTATTGAAGGCAAACCCGGCTTCAAGTCCTCAACCGAGCGTAAACAGGGCTTCATAGATAGCCTGATCGCTCACCAGCTTCAACTGAATTCAAGTTATTTTGCAGCCGGTGATTACAGCATTGAAAGCGGATATGCAGCAATGTCTACCCTGCTTGAGTTGCCTGATCCGCCTACGGCCGTCTTTTGCTCCAATGACGATATGGCTATCGGCGCCATGAATGCCTGCTATGCCCGAAAGATCAGCATTCCGCAACAGATTTCACTCATCGGCTTCGACGATATTATGTTCGCCCGCTACACGAATCCGGCATTGACTACGGTCCGCAAGCCTATTGTCGATATCAGTGAGCTCGGCACCAAGATGCTGATTCAGCTCCTGCAGCAGCCGGAGACCAAACCCCAGCAGTTGTTCGTCAAGACTTCGCTGGTCGTACGGGACACGGTCACAGAAATTTAGGGATGTGGAAGGATCTGCCCGCCCCTGCCCTGCCGGTCCAATGCGCTCCGGCAGAGCAAATACCGGGTCCCTGGTATTGTTTAAAAAAGAGCCTCTCTTTTTTAAAATAAAATGTTAACGTGTGCATATAACTATTTGAACTCAAAGGAGATCAAACCAATGTCGACAAACCGTTTATCCCGAAGCACTCACCCCCATCTGCCCCTGCATCCCGAACGGATGATTCAGTTCGGTGAAGGCAACTTTATGCGCGCCTTCGTAGACTGGCAGCTGCAGCAAATGAACAATCAAGGACTCTTTAACGGAAGTGCAGTATTGGTTCAGCCGATTGAGCAGGGTCTTGGCGGGCTGATGGCCGCCCAGGATAACCTGTACACTGTACTGCTAAACGGAATCATGCAGCAGCAGCCTGTGAATTCACGCGAGATCATCTCCAGCGTCAGCCGGGTGATTAATCCCTATACCGATTATGAAGCTTATCTCGCTCTGGCTGAGGACGATGAGCTGGAATTCATCACTTCCAACACCACTGAAGCCGGGATTGCCTATCATCCGGGCGACCTCGCGGGCGGTACACCGCCGAAGAGTTTCCCGGCTAAGCTAACAGCACTTCTGCACCGGCGTTTTCAACTGGGCAAAAAAGGCTTCGTCATCATCCCTTGTGAGCTGATCGACCGCAACGGCGAGAAATTGCGGCAAATTGTGCAGCAGTACGCTGCGGAATGGAACCTGGGTGAAGCCTTCCTGCAATGGCTGGAACAGGAGAATACGTTCTGCTGCAGTCTGGTAGACCGGATTGTACCAGGGTATCCCCGTGATAAAGCCGCGGAGCTGGAGGCTGAACTGGGTTATCTTGACAACCTGATGGTGACTGCTGAACCGTTTCTATTCTGGGTCATTGAAGGCCCGGCATGGCTTGCAGAGAAGCTGCCGCTGGCGGAAGCCGGGCTGAATGTCGTGGTGACAGATGATATGACGCCTTACCGTGAACGGAAGGTTCATCTGCTGAATGGCCCTCATACGGCGATGGTGCCACTGGGCATGATGGCCGGCCTTGAGACGGTTGAGGATGTGATGAATGACCAAACGTTCTCCCGGTTTGTACGGGAACTGATAGAGGAAGAACTGATCCCGATGCTGGATCTGCCGAAAGAGGAGCTTCTGCCTTATGCTGACGCTGTGCAGGAGCGGTTCAAGAACCCTTTTATCCGTCATGAGCTTACATCCATTTCCCTGAACAGTATCTCCAAATTCAAAACCCGGCTGCTCCCTGTGCTGCTAAAGTACCAGCAGGAGCGCGGCAAGCTGCCGGAGCTGATTACCCTCTCTTTTGCCGGCCTGCTGCTCAGCTACCGTGGAGACCTTGTGGCGCGTCAGGACAGTCCGGAAGTGCTGGCCATTTTTGATGAAGCGTGGAGCAATCCTGCCAACTTAGTTCAGGCGATATTGAAGGACGAGAGCCTGTGGGGTGAAGATTTGTCGCAGGTGCCGGGTCTGGCAGAGGTGCTTTCGTCCCATCTGCAGAAGCTGGAAAGCTCGGACAGCCGGGCTGCACTGGAGCAGTTTGTAAGCTGAGACTTCTACCGTTGGCAGGTAAATGAACGATAGGCGGACTAACAATCACAGCTTCTTCTAAAGGTTCCAAAGCAAGCTTTAGAGGAAGCTGATCAAGGAAGTTAATGAAATCACCATACTTTTAGGAGGGACAGCATGAAGCGTCTAATGAAAATGAATCCCCGGGATACGGTAGCTGTGGCGCTGCGCCCCATTTCCGCCGGAGAAGAGCTTGTTTTTGAAGGAATGACTCTTAAGGCAGTCCAGGACATCCCGCAGGGTCATAAAATAGCGTTGACCAGCTTTGCGGCGGATGACGTTATTACGAAATATGGTTATCCTATCGGCCACGCGATTGCTCCGATTCAAGCGGGCGAATGGATTCACACGCATAACATCAAGACGAATCTGGCGGGTGAAGAGGAATATGAATACGTGCCCGATCTTCATCCGGTCACTTACCCTTCCCGTGATTTGACCTTTCAGGGCTACCGCCGGACAAACGGCAAGGTTGGTATCCGCAACGATCTGTTTATTATTCCCACAGTAGGCTGTGTGAACGGTATCGCTGAGCAAATGCTGCAGGAATTCAAGGCTGAACATCCGGATATGGGAACCTTCGACAACTTTACCGTGCTTAAGCATCCTTACGGCTGCTCCCAGCTTGGCGATGACCACCGGATGACCCGCAGCATTCTGCTGGATGCCGTGAATCATCCCAACGCCGGGGGTGTGCTCGTCTTCGGTCTCGGCTGCGAGAACAACATTGTCTCCGAGTTCCGCAGCATGCTGGGTGATTATGACGAGAAGCGGGTCAAATTCCTCGTCGCCCAGGAAGTGGGTAATGAAGTGGAAGCAGGTCTCACGCTGCTGGAGGAGCTGTATGAAGCAGCTAAGGATGATGCCCGTGAGACAGTTCCGCTCAGCGAGCTGAACATCGGGCTGAAATGCGGCGGCTCCGACGGATTCTCGGGCATTACCGCCAACCCGCTGCTGGGCGCTTTTTCCGATTTCATTATCTCCCAGGGCGGAACCTCGGTACTGACCGAAGTGCCTGAAATGTTCGGAGCGGAGAAAATGCTGATGGCCCGTGCGGAAAGCCGTGAGGTCTATGAAGATATCGTATCCCTGATCAATAACTTCAAGCAATACTTCCTCTCTTACGGGGAACCGGTCTATGAGAACCCTTCTCCCGGCAACAAAGCCGGAGGCATCAGCACGTTGGAAGACAAATCGCTGGGCTGTACCCAGAAGGCAGGAACGTCCCCTGTGGTGGATGTGCTGCAATATGGCGTAAAGCTGCGCAAAAAAGGGCTCAGCCTCCTCCAGGCACCGGGCAACGATCTGGTGGCCGCATCTGCGCTGGCCGCATCGGACTGCCAGCTGGTATTGTTCACAACCGGCAGAGGAACTCCATTTGGTAGCTTTGTGCCTACGGTTAAGGTGGCGACCAACAATGAGCTTTTTGCCAAAAAAGGCCATTGGATGGATTTCAACGCCGGTCCGCTGCTGGAGGTCCCGATGGCCGATGTGCTTGAGGAGTTTATCGGCTATATTATCGATGTTGCCAGCGGTCAAAAAACACGGAATGAGCAAAACGAAGTGCGCGAGCTGGCTATTTTCAAAACTGGAGTCACGCTATAATACCCTATTTCCATTCCAAATCCATGCAAAGGGAGCGTCATTATGTTTTTAAACGATGATTTTCTATTAACAACCGACACCGCACGGCTTCTGTTCCATCAACATGCCAAAGCTATGCCCATTATTGATTACCATTGCCATCTCGATCCAAAAGAGATTTATGAAGACCGTGCATTCAGCAACCTGACCGAGGCCTGGCTCTACGGAGATCATTACAAATGGCGGCTGATGCGTGCCAACGGGGTTCCGGAATCGCATATTACCGGAGATGCCTCGGATTATGACAAGTTTCTGGCCTGGGCCCGGACCGTACCGCAAGCCGTAGGCAACCCGCTGTACAGCTGGACTCACCTGGAGCTGCGCCGTTTTTTCGGTATCCATGAGCTGCTCAACGAAACGTCTGCTCCGGCCATCTGGGAAGAAGTCAACCGCAAGCTGGCGGAACCGGCCTTCTCGCGCCGTGGACTGATTCGCAGCTCCAGAGTCAAGACCATCTGCACTACCGATGATCCGGCTGATACGCTGGAGTACCACCGGCTGTTAAAAGATTCAGAGACAGCCTTCAAGGTATTCCCTACCTTCCGTCCCGACAAGGCGCTGAACATTGACGCCGAAGGATTCCCGGCCTGGATCAAGCGGCTGGAAGAAGCATCCGGTTTAAGCGTGGTGTCGTATGCTTCGCTGCTGGACGCACTGAGAAACCGCGTGGAATTCTTCCATGAGAACGGCTGCCGCCTGTCCGACCATGCGCTGGATGTGCTGCGCTACCGTGCAGGGGAGCCTGCTGATGCCGAAGCCATCTTCGCCAAGCGGCTGGAGGGCGGAATCCTCTCGCCGGAGGAAGTCACACTCTACCGCACGGAGCTGCTGTCGGCTCTAATCGGGTTCTATCACGATAAAGGCTGGACGATGCAGCTGCATCTGCACGCCTTCCGCAACAACAATACACCAATGTTCCGGAAGCTGGGACCGGATACCGGTTATGACGGCCTGAATGACCTGCCGCTGACCGAAGCGTTGTCTAAGCTGCTCGACCGCGCAGAATGCGGGACCGGCCTGCCGAAGACGATTCTTTATTCGCTGAATCCGGGCGATTATCCCGCCCTGCTGGCCTTGATGGGCTGCTATCAAAAGGACACACCGGGCAAACTCCAGCTTGGCTCCGGCTGGTGGTACAACGACACCCGCAGCGGAATGCGCGAGCAGCTGACACTGCTTGCGGACAACAGCCTGCTGGGCAATTTTGTCGGCATGCTGACAGATTCCCGCAGCTTCCTCTCCTACACCCGCCACGAATATTTCCGCCGTGTGCTGTGCGGGCTGATCGGTGAACTGGCCGCGCGCGGTGAAGCGCCGGATGACGAAGTGCTGCTGGGTCAACTGGTGGAGAATATCGCGTATAACAACGCCGCCGGATTCTTCGGTTTTCCAGCCGGAGAATAAAGAAAGCAGGAGCGATCTGCTCTGCAAGAGCTGGCGCAAAAACATTAATATGTAATGAAGGAGAATACTTCATGCCGACACTATATATCGCCGGTGACTCCACCGCAGCGCAGAAAGGTGCCGATCAGAAGCCGATGACCGGCTGGGGAGAATATCTTCAGGGCTATTTCGGCCCGGAAATCACCGTGGACAACCGCGCAATTAACGGACGGAGCACCAAATCATATCTCGAGCAAGGACGGCTCGCGGATATTGAACAGGATTTCCAGCCCGGTGATTATCTGCTGATTCAGTTTGGCCACAATGACGAGAAGCAGGAGGATCCGGCCCGCTATACCGATCCCGGCAAGGACTACCGCCTCAATCTGATCACGTTTATTGATTCGGCCCGCAGCCGCGGCGGTTTCCCTGTCCTGCTGACCTCTGTCAGCCGCCGCCGCTTCACTCCGCAGGGCGATCCCGATCCGCTGGCGGTGGGAGCTTACCCGCAGGCGATGCGTGAAGTGGCGGAGCTTACCGGCACACCGCTGCTTGATCTCTTCGCTTCTTCCCAGCAGCTCTACCGGAAGCTCGGTATCGAGGGGTCCAGGCATTTATTTATGCATCTGCCCAAGAGCAGGCATCCCAATTATCCGGAAGGGATTACGGATGATACCCATTTCTCTAATGAAGGGGCTAAACAAGTGGCAGAGCTGGTAGCAGAAGCAATCCGCCATTCTGCAGACTTGTCCGCTCTTATTCAACACATGCAACCATTGCAACAGAACCGGATTTAACTAAGAAAAGGGGATGTACCCTATGTCCGCACCGCTTCATTTTGGCATCCGCGCCCATGATTTTGCCCGGCTTCCTTTGCCGGAGCTGATCGCCAAGCTGGATCAATACCGCTTTAAGCATATTCAGTTTGCGGTACGCAAATCTTTTCCCGAAAGCGTCCCCTCTCTGGCGGCATTAAGCCCGGGAACGGCGGCATACTTTGGCGAAGCGTTCCGGCAAGCCGGGGTCCGGATTGCCGTTCTCGGCTGCTATGTGAATATCATTGATCCCGATCCCGGCAAAAGAGCGCAGGCGCTAAATGATTTCAGCACCCATCTACGCCTGGCACGTGATTTCGGAGCCAGCCTGGTAGGTACAGAAACAGGCAGCGTAGGCAAGGGCTATACAACGGATAACTTTACGGAGGAAGCCTTCCAGGAGGTAGTCGTTTCGGTCAAGGCCATGGTGGCGGAAGCGGAACGTTTCGGCGTAACGGTAGGCATTGAGGCAGGCCAGAATCATCCCCTGCACTCTGCGAAGCTGACGAGGCGGCTGCTGGATCTGATTCCCTCCAATAATCTGCAGATCATTCTGGACTGCGCGAACCTGATGTCGCCCGATAATTACCGGCAGCAGGAAGCGGTCATTACCGAAGCACTTGAGCTGCTTGGGGACAGAATCGCGGTGATCCATCTGAAGGATTTCACGGTCCAAGACGGCCAAATCATCATTGTTCCTGTCGGTCAGGGGCATCTGCAGTTTGCCCCCATTCTACATTATATGAAATACAAGCGCCCGCACATTCAGGGTCTCCTGGAGAGCACCTCCGAACCGCATCTGCGGGAAAGTGTAGATTTCCTGCAGCGGTTATACAGCGAAGTCTAGCGAAACGCTGCATTTCAAACACATTTCAGGACCGATTCACCGTATCTATTATGCCGGATGATTCCAGAACATGCACTCTGAAATCATCCGGTGCTGCAGTTGAATGCCCGGGCTCTCTGGAGTTCCGGGCATTTTTATGTAACGACGCACGGCTCGATTTTAACCAATGCTGCTGTGACTCCCCGTCCCCGCCCCGCTGCGCGTAATCTATAACTCATGAAACTGCCGCTTGTTACTGATGGGGAATCATGGGTACAATTATTAGAAACGCGTTATTATAAAAAGGATAGGTGAAACCAATGCATAATTATGGATTCGCGCGGGTGGCTGCCGCTTCCCCGGAACTGCGGGTGGCTGACTGCGAGTTTAATGCAGCACAAATTATTGAGGTTATCAAGCAGGCGGACGAGGAACAGGTGGAGTACCTGGTGCTGCCCGAGCTTTGCATCACTGGTTATACCTGTGCAGATTTATTCCTGCAGCCCGCGCTGCTGGATGCGGCTCTGAAGAGCCTTCATAGCATTGCCGCCGCAAGTGCCGGACTTCACATGGTAGTCATTGCCGGGCTGCCCATTGCTATTAAGGGACGGCTGTTCAACTGTGCCGCCGTCATCCAGCAGGGAAACATTTTGGGCATTGTGCCCAAAACCTGTATTCCCGGCTACAGTGAGTTCTATGAACCGCGCTGGTTTGCAGGTGCCGAAGAGCTTGAAATCACAGAGCTGCGTCTCGGGGAAATCACCATTCCCATCGGCAATGATCTTATTTTCGCATGTGAAGCGAACAGCAATTTATCCTTTGGCGTTGAAATCTGTGAGGACTTGTGGGTTCCCGTTCCACCGAGTAGTCTGTTAGCCCAAGCCGGCGCTGTGCTGCTGTTTAACCCTTCAGCCAGCAACGAGCTGGTAGGCAAAGCAGACTACCGCCGCCAGCTTGTCTCCAGCCAGTCCGCCTCCTGCGTGGCAGGTTATGTCTACGCCGGCTGCAATGCCGGCGAATCCACAACCGATGTCGTATTCGGCGGCCATTCCCTGATCGCCGAGAATGGTCTGACACTTGCGGAATCGGAGCGTTTTACCCATGAGAGCCGGATCATCATCGCCGATATCGACATCCCGAAAATCCAGTATTCCCGCACGGTCATGGGTACCTTCCGTGCCGGAAAGGGCGGCCGCAATTATCGTGAGGTGCTGTATGCGGAGCCTGCCCCACGTAACAGTGAACGGAAACTCGTTCGTACCGTCGGCGTTAATCCTTTTGTTCCCGGCAATCCGCTTCAGCGCGATGAACGCTGCCGTGAGATCCTCTCCATCCAGACCTCCGGCCTGATGAAAAGAATCCGCCATATCGGCACCAAGCAGGCCGTCATCGGTATTTCCGGCGGCCTGGACAGCACGCTTGCGCTGCTGGTGTCCGTACGGGCCATGGAGCTGCTCGGCCGCCCGGCAAGCGACGTGCTCGCCGTTACGATGCCGGGCTTCGGCACCACGAACCGGACCTACGATAATGCCGTCGGCCTGATCAAAGCGCTTGGAGCTTCACTTAAGGTTGTCGATATCAAGGCTGCCTGTCTGCAGCACTTCGAAGACATCGGCCATGACAAGGATGTTCATGACTTGACCTACGAAAATGTACAAGCCAGGGAACGGACACAAATCCTGATGGATTTGGCCAACAAAAACGGCGGCATCGTCATCGGCACCGGCGACTTGTCCGAGCTGGCGCTTGGATGGTGTACCTATAACGGGGACCATATGTCCATGTACAGCGTCAACTCAGGCATTCCGAAGACACTGATCCAATACGTCGTCGCCTGGTACGCGGATCACGAAGCGGACGAGACGGTGAACAAACTGCTCTACAGCGTTATTGAAACGGGGATCAGCCCGGAGCTGCTGCCGCCTTCGAAGACAGGGGAAATTGTCCAATTGACCGAAAATATACTCGGTCCTTATGTTGTGCATGATTTTTTCCTCTATTATATGCTCCGCACCGGCGCTTCCCCCGGCAAAATCCTGTACCTCGCCCAACATGCCTTCGGCGATGGCTATACCCGGGAACAGCTGGTCGGGTGGCTGAAAGTATTCATCACCCGTTTCTTCACCCAACAGTTCAAACGCTCCTGCCTGCCGGACGGCCCGAAGGTCGGGACCGTCAGTCTTTCACCGCGCGGCGACTGGCGGATGCCAAGCGACGCTTCCGCCGCGCTCTGGCTGCGGGAAGTCGAGGAATTGTAGAGATACAGGCTTATGAACAAAAAGGAGCATCCGCTGCGCTGGCGGATGCTCCTTTTGCTCTATTGTCCGGCGAATGCTTCCTTGATCCGGTTGTATTCTTCCATTGTAATAGCCAGCACTGTGCCGTGCTTGAAACCGTACGGGAAGCTGAAGCTCTCGTCTGAGCGGATAAACCGTCCACTGTCGATTTCATCCGCTATAAAAGGAACGTAGCCCTGACCCTCCCCTTCCACACCAAAAAAGTCCAGCATCAGGCACCATTTGCCGTTGCTCAGCTTAAATGCTGTAGGTGCTTCATAAGCACTGTGGCCCAGCTTGGCCATTTCTTCATCAAAGGCTTCAATTCGGGTGTACTCTCCGGTAAGAGTTCTGCCCTTCTGCAGAATAATCCCCGCCGGGTTGGCCTCGCTCTTTAAGAAGCGGTAATACATGCCGTTCTCTTCATAAATTGCCGAATCGATAATTCCGCTGCCATCCTTCCGGAACAGCATCCGGGGTTCGCTAAAGCTGTCAAAATCCTTGGTACGTGTATTATAGATGGCCTTATCCCCATAATTATTGGAGGCATGCGAAGAAGACCAGTGAATGACATAGTCTTCTCTGGTAATCATTTGACTGGATAAAAGTTTGATGATATATTGATTCACGGTTTATTATTTTAGTATTTAACCATTTACTTCTTAACGATTAGAATCAAAGAAAATTTCACTAGCTTGTTGTCTTGACGGGATAAAAAAATGGTGATATATTGATTCACAGCTTAATAATTTAGTATTTAACTATTTATCACTTAATCATTAAACACTAAATTAACTTGTCCGCGTTTTTCCATACAGCTTTCGGAGGTGAAGTTTTGTCCGATCACAATGATTTTTTTGAAATCTCTACCATGTTCAAAACGTTCCTGAAAGGAATGGCTCAGGGCTGGAATAAACAAGGCTTTGCCCTTAGCCTGACCCAATTCAAGGCTTTGCATTTTCTGTCCAAGGAAGGCCCGATGATGGTATCCCAGCTGGCCGCTGCGCTTAACATGACCCCCGCGGCAATCACAGGTGTTACAGACTCGCTGCTTGCTGAAGGTTACGTCGAGAAGGAACGGGCGGCTGACGATCGACGAGTGGTTAATATTACACTGACGAAGGAAGGAAAAGCTGCAATCGAGGAGGCGCATAATAAACAAAAGGAGATCATGGGCTCCTACTTCAGCATCTTGCCTGATGAGGATATCGCACATTTAAGAAGAATTTTTGGAGTATTAATCTCGGAATTAGACAAAAAATAAAAAAACGGTGGGGAAAAAATCAATGGAACATTTATCTGATAAGCGCAAGCTTACCATTATGATCGCCATTATGGCAGCTATGCTGTTTGCCGCGATCAATCAGACGATTACCAGCACGGCTATGCCGCGCATTATCGCGATACTGGACGGTATGGATTACTATACCTGGACGATCAATATTTACATGCTGACTTCAACAATCGCCACAGTGCTTGTCGGCAAGCTGTCCGACATGTTCGGCCGCAAGCCTTTTCTGCTGGCAGGGATTCTGATATTTATGGTCGGAGCTTTTCTGACCGGTACTTCGGATGATGTGTATCAGTTCATCATTTACCGCGGGATTCAAGGCGTGGGCGCCGGTATTATCCAGTCCACCGCATTCACAGCTGTAGGCGACCTGTTCCCTCCGCGTGAACGCGGCAAATGGATGGGCCTAATGACGGCTGTCTTCGGCTTCTCCAGTGTACTTGGACCGACACTCGGCGGTTATCTTGTTGACCATATGGATTGGCACTGGCTCTTCTGGATCTTCCTGCCGCTCGGCTTTGTTGCTTTTGCGCTGATCCTGGCCCTGTTCCCGAAAGCCAAACGCGGAGAGTCTACAAGCATCGACTATCTCGGCTCACTGTTCCTGACGACGACCATTGTTCCGCTGCTGCTGGCCTTCTCTTGGGCAGGTACGGAATATGACTGGGGTTCATCCCAAATTCTCGGCCTGTTAGCCGGATCCGTTGTTTCGCTGCTTGTCTTTATTTTCACCGAAACCAGAGCGAAGAATCCGATTCTGCCGCTTCATTTATTTAAAAACAGTGTAGTTACAATTTCCAACCTGATCGGGTTCATTATGAACTTCAGCATGATGGGCGCGATGATTTATCTCTCGTTCTTCGTGCAGGGTGTGCTCGGTATCTCCGCTACTTACGCCGGTTATGTCACAATGCCGATGTCGATCGTTATGGTGGTTGCCAGTACCTTTACCGGCCAGATGATCGCCAAAAAAGGAAAATACAAACGTTATGCCTTGATCGGCGTACCGGTTATGATTGCCGGCATGGCGATTATGGTATTCATGAACAATGTGCCAATGGCAGTTCTGAGTATGATCGTATTCGGTCTCGGCCTTGGTCTGGGTATGCCTGTATTCTCGCTGGCTACACAAAATGCAGTTTCCCATACGGAGCTTGGTGCAGTTACCGCTTCGTCGCAGCTGTTCCGTAACCTCGGCGGCACCATCGGTATCGCTGTGATGGGGACTGTTATGTCGAACAATCTTACGAAACATCTCAAGGAAGCCCTGCAGTCTTCCTCAGCAGCGGACTTCTCTCAGCTGGATCCGGCAGTGACCCAGCAGATGACGGCCTTCGCCAATCCGCAGGCGCTGATGAACAAGCCGCTGCTTGAGCAGACACAAGCCAGCCTGCCAGCCGATGCCCAGCCGATCTTTGTTCAGATGATTGACAGCATCCGTGACGCTCTGGGTCAGACATTGTCCACCGTGTTCCTGACAGGGACCATCGTATTGGTTGTCGCCTTTATTCTGGTCTTCTTCCTGAAGGAGCTGCCGCTCCGCACTTCGAACAAGGCTCCTGCCGAAGGGGAAGCGGAAGGCTTGAATCCTTCCAAGCTTACGGTAGAAAAAGCTTAAGTGTAATGGATTAAATCATATTCTAATATTCTAAATAAAGGGCAATCCATGGTCACTATGACCCGGGATTGCCCTTTTAGTGTAATCAGTAAGGATTGTGCCGTCAGAATCCTGTTTTGGGTATCTCTGCAGGAAGTACATTATAGGGTTCAACAAGGCCGGTCCGCACCGGATACATCTGCTCATGGGCCTGCTTCGCTGCTTCTACAAAATGTTCATACGGCCGGTTGCAGACATCCACCACGCCGATCCCGTAATTCTCCCCGTCAAAACGCCCCAGCACCGGCTGATCATTCCACTGAAAATAATGCACCCCGATCAGCTGCGGAATGGCTGCAGCCTGCTCGACATAGTAGCGGTAGGCAGCGCCGCGCTCCTCCCGGGTTGCCACCGCGCGTATGCCGTAAGCCAGCATGCCGCCGTCCGCTGCGCCGAAATGATATTCTCCGATCATGACCGGCTTGCCCAACCGCTCGCTGATATGCATGATCTGTTCCCGGTCAGGAGCGAACTGGTAGCAGTTCAGCGAGAAGACATCAAACCACTCGCAGCCCTCCAGCACATCATCGCTGCCCACCCAGGCATAACGCATGCCCAGATTGAGATGATTCGGGTCCGCCTGCTTGCATAGGCGTGCCGGAATCTCGACATACCGCCGGATCATCATCCGGTTGAATTGTGTGTAGTCCGCTTCCCTTACGGGATGATCCGAGGCTGCCGTATCATGCGGTGTGTACAGCTGTTCAAAGCTGGCGTAGCTGCTGGCCCACGCCTCATTCAGCTGCTCCACAGTCCCGTATTTTTCGCCCAGCCACTGGACGAACCGTTCCTTGCTGGCATAACGGACCGGTGATTTCAGCATCAGCTGCGTCAAATTCAGACTGTCCACGAATGCCCAATGCGGCTCATTGCGCATGAAATAGCCGATCATCCGCCGATCTCCGCGCAGCGGAACCAGCTGCTTCGCGAATCCCTCTGCATTCTGCTCATACTCCCGGCTGAACACGTCGGGGAAATCGCGGAAGATCGTCTGCTCCGTCGCCGGAAAATCAGACAGCGGATACACATAGGGAAGCTCCGAACTCTTGATAAATCCGTCATCGGACCAATTGCCGATCGTATTAAACCCCCACTGTCTCAGCCGGTATTCAGTCAGCTCCGTCCAGGCGGAGCGCCACTGTGACCCGAAGGTTGTGATCAGATTGGCGATCCCGAAGCTGAATTCCTGCCCTGTCTGTGACCAGGCCTCATGATAGCTCCCTTCCCGCTCCGGCAGCTGCGGGATCAAATGCTCCATGCCGGTTGCGCGCATGGGAGAAGCCGGACCGGCACAGTCCATTCCCGTGCTGAACAGGGCATAGCCGTCCGGATCAGCAAACCACCAGTTGCTGCCGTCAAACTCTGTCCGGAAATAGCCGGTCGCCTGAAATGCGAGTCCCTTCCAGCCTCCGTACCGGCCGAGACCGTTCCCGCTGAAATCAGCCGCAGCTGCAAGCTGGCGTTCTAGATGCAGCCTTTCGCTCAACTCCGCCTGATTGGCCGTCTTCCCCTGCCAATCCCTGCCTTTCAGCTGGCCCAGCCCATCAATATAAGGGTGATATTCGTAGGTGAAATCCGGCTCGGCTCCGCTGAGGGACAATCCGCTAATCTCCACACTCCGGCTTGTCGTTGAAGGAATGGTCGCAATGGAGAACTCTGCAATCCGCTTCCGGTCGACCCTTGCATCTCCGCGCAGCACGGTCTGCATCACACCCGGATAACGGTCAAGGAACAGCTTCTCCCCGTTAAGGTGCTTCAGCGGCAAACAGATCACCGTTCTGACGCCCGGCAAAATGCCTGTGTGATAGGTGATCATACGGCTGTCCTGATCACGGAAACTGAATAGCAGCACCAGTACATCATGTGAATCGTGATACACCTCTGCATTCATAAACTCGTATTCCTGCCATACAGAACTGTCCAGACTGCCCGGTAGAAGCTCCATTCCCCCGCCCTCGGGCGTTGTGTTCAACCGGAAGCCGCCGGACAGAGCCGCGGATACTTGTGAATTATGATCAGCTTGAAACCATTCATTGGAGAATGGGATCGTAAGGTTCATAAGTAACCTCTTTTCTCAGAAATAAATGATTCCATAATTATAAGACCAGCCGTCAGCCCGTTATCTTACCGGTATCAGCTGAAACAACTGCCTATCCGGGCCAAGGCGTGGATCATGAGCAGATTCCGGTTCAAGGAACACCCGGCCCGGTCCTTCCCTTGAATCTTTCACTGCCTTAAGCACTTTGCTGTCCCTGGAGCTGATAATCAGCGCCTCTTCTTCCGTCTCTGTTAGCAGCCAGCTTGATTTATCAAGGTTGTCCGGTGCAGGCTCCAGTGTCAAGGCACCGGAAGTTCCGGAGCATAATGTGAACTCCCCGTTCATGAGCTTTACAATCCCGTCATCGCTGTACTCCACGGCCCATTGCTGTTGCTTATCGTTATAAGCAAGCTTGCGGACTTCCACACTCAGCGCTTGGCCTTGTTCTCCAAGCTCACCCGCCGCGGCAAGATAAAGTTCTGTGCCTACACTCTTCAGCCGGAACAGCCCGCTGCCGGAGCTGCATTCCGCCTTCATTCTTCCCGAACCGAGATCTATAGTCAGCCGGTCTCCCCACGTAAGCTGCATCTCTCTTTCAGACGGGAACTCAAGCGGTAGAAACACATAGGACGAGGCGTAGTAATCCGCAGGGTCCCAGCGGTCACCAACATATAAATAAGAGGTCTGACCCTGTGCGGTATCCGTTACTGGAACGATAAATGCAGGCTGAGTGTCGTAGGTCGTAATGTCGCCAAGCGGCATCAGGGGCGACCAGCGGCCGGTCAGCTGCCCGGCCCAGGCATACGCGCCCTGGTTGGGCAGCCAGCCGGTACAAGCTGACGAGATCAGAAAGTAGATGCCTCCCCGCTTCATCAACGCAGGAGCTTCGCGCGCCTGCCCCGGCCACAATGTCTTCACCTGCTCCTCTATACTGAGATAATCCGGTGACAGCCGGTACATGATAAGGTCTGCATTCTCCCTGGCCGCAGCCAGGAAATAGGCCGTACCATCGTCATCCTGAAACAGAGTGCAGTCCCGGGACATGTTGCCTACCGGATTAAAGCTGCCGCGAAAGACGTAATCTCCGTCGATTGTCCCGCAATCGGCAATCGCACACCGCGCGTCGGAATAGTCGCACCCGTTCTCCCAATGCATCCACATGACGTATCTGCCGGTAAGAGCATTGTAAAGCACCTTCGGCCGCTCGATGACAGCCCCTTTTCCGTACCCGCGGTTCTGTGCTTCCCCGGGTTCCAGCTCCAGGGAAGTGCGGTGATAAATCGGCCGTACCGGAGAATCCAGCGTCAGTACATCATTCCGCCATTCCCAGTCCGCCAGGTTCGCGGAGCGGTAGCAGCTCACTTTACGCCGTCCTGTGCGGTTTTCTCCGAACCAGTAATAGAATCCATCCTCGAAGAGCATATGTCCGCCATGTGCATGTACGGGATTTCCATTTGAGTCCATCAGCGGAACACCGTTTTGGATGACAGCCGTGTTTAAGATATTTTCCATCATTGGCTCATTTCAGGCCCATATTGGACATTACATCGACTTTGCTGGCATTAGTGTACCAATCGTTCACTTCTTCTGTAATTTGCGTGCCGCCTTTGTCATGCCATTGCTTAACAAAGGTGTCGTAAGCTTCAAGCGGTTCTTTGCTGTAAATGATCTTTGTGAAGGTTTCCTTCTCCATGGTGTTCAGCTGTTCCCACGAAGTTTGCATCGTTTTGGTCGGCGGTCCGTTAAAGGCATTGGGAAGCAGCACATCTCTGTTCTCATAAGAAATAACATATCCGTCTTTGGCGGTAGGATCATTGGCTGCCGATCTCATCAGAACCCCATTATCCGGCTTCGCACCTTGCGCAAGATCATAGAACGATTTGCCCGGGCCATCAACGTTTGGTGTATTCTTAGTAAAGGACATCTTACCTACGCCTTGTGCAGCATCCATGGGCGTGTTGAATTTCTTGGAATCAAAGACAACTTCGCCGTTTACGGTATCATAATCATAACCTTCGGCATATCCGTACTTGAAGTCACCCGTGCCAAATGCCGCATCGTACAGCTTGTCGTAGTACAGGAAGAAAGCTTCCATATTGTTAAAATCCTTATTGAACATGAATACTCCGTCATTCTGTTGACCGGATTGATAGGTCTTATCTCCGCTGACACCGCTGATAGTGGGATAAGCACTGATTTTGGCACCTTGAACGTTGGTTTCAACATCCTTTACACTGCCATATAGCCAAGGACGGCCAATGATAATGCCTGCTTTGCCTTCGGTAAAGTCAGCCAGTGCATCCCATGCGCCCTGTGTAGCTAATTCCTTGTTCAGATACCCTTTCGAATACCAGTCGCGGAGTTTGGCAAGCGCATCCTTAGTTCCTTCGGCAACTGACCCGTAAGTGAGCTTGCCGTCCTCGCTATACCATTGGCCCGGAAGATGCTTGCCGGTATAGGCACTGAAGATCATCACGGAGTCACTGACCCAGCCTGTGTTGTAGGAATCCTTACCGGAGAAATCAAATCCGTAGGTATCCTGTTTGCCATTGCCGTCGGGATCATCATTCGTAAAGGCAGCAATCACTTTTTCAAACTCATCGATAGTTGTCGGTGCCTTTAAGTTCAGCTTATCCAGCCAGTCCTGACGGATGAGCATCACTTGGCCTTCCGTCAAATTGGGGGCAATCGGCATGCCGTACACCTTGCCGTCCTGTATGACCGGATTGAAGGCCGTCGGGTATTCCTTATAAATCTCTTTCAGCCGCTCAGGCATATATTTGCTGATGTCCTCTGTAATATCTTTGACCAGCCCGGACTGAATCAGGTCATTCTCTAGCGAGGTGTCATAGACAGGCAGAACATCCGGGAGTTTCTCGGAGCCGGTGAGCGCGAGCCGCAGCTTGGTGTTATATTGGGTCGCATCGCCGCCCAGCAGTGTGGTCTCGATCTGGATGCCGAGATGCTCTTTACCCCAGCGGGTCAGGACATTGTCATTCAGGCTTTCGCCGTTGATGTATTTGCCGGCATTTTCATCCTGCTGCTTCGCAATGCTGATCGTAATCGGAGGATCATATTTCCCGTCCTTAAGCGTTGCTTCCGCAGCGGAGCTTGATCCCTTGTTATCCGAGCCGCAGCCGGCGAGCAATCCAGTCATCAGTAAAGCGGCGGAGAGTAAAACACCTGTTTTTTTCATTGAGTAGGCTCCTTTATAGTGGGTTATTCTTTGACTGCACCTAACACGATGCCTTTCACAAAATACTTTTGCAGGAAGGGATAGACCAGAATGATCGGCAGAGTGCTGATAAAAATCTGGGCCGCCTTGATGCTTTGCTCCGACATCGCTGCCGCTTCCGATTGGCTGAGCGCCATACTCTGGGCAGAGCCTTGGACGACGACCGTCTGCAGGAACGAAGCCAGCGGGTAGTTCTCAGTATTCGACATATACAGGATGCCGTCAAACCAGGCGTTCCAGTGCCCGACCATGATGAACAATCCCACAGTGGCCAAGCCGGGAAGCGACAGCGGCAGGTAGATTTTGCGGAAAATCACGAAGAACGAAGCTCCGTCAATAAACGCCGCTTCTTCCAGCGCCTTCGGAATGGTCTTGAAGAAATTCATGATCAGAATCAAATTGTAAGCGCCAAAGGCACCCGGAAGCACCAAGGACCAGATCGTATCTTTTAATCCAAGCTTCGTGACCAGGATATAGGACGGAATTAGCCCCCCGGAGAACAGCATGGTGAAGATGAAAACCCACATCAAGGCATTGCGTCCGCGGAAATCTTTGGATAAGGCATAACCCGCAGTCGTAATAATAAACATGCTGATTAAGGTTCCCAGTACGGTTCTGAACACGGATACCTGCATGGAACCGGTGAAGTTGGAGTTTTTAAAGGTTTTGACATAAGCGTCCGCATTGAAATCCACCGGCCAAAAAGAGACCAGATTACCATTTATCGCTGCTTTGCTGCTAAGAGATTGCGCGAGCAGATGGAGCATAGGCAAGAAGCATGATAATGCAATCAGAATCAGAAATATATAATTGAAGAACGAAAAGATCTTATATCCCTTGGACTTATGATACACTCTCCATGCTCCTTTCTAGAATATCTTGTAGTTGGCAACCTTATAGGCAATCCGGTATGAAACGACGATCAATATAAAACTGATGCCAGATTTGAACAACCCGACGGCAGTACCGAACCCGTATTGTCCATTCAATAAGGAAGACCGGTACACGTACGTATCGATAATATCTCCTGTGCTATAGACAAGCGGATTGTACAGGTTGAAGATTTGGTCAAAGCCCGCATCGAGGATATTCCCCAGGCTCAGCGTAGCAATGACGATGATCATCGGCATCATGCTCGGCAAAGTAACATGCCTGATTTGCTGCCAGCGTGAAGCGCCGTCGATCTCAGCAGCCTCGTAATAGGAAGGGTCGATCCCGGTGATGACCGCCAGGTAGACAATCATGCCGAAGCCGAAATTTTTCCACAGGTCACTGATAATAACCGTCGGCCTGAACAGGACCGGATCACCCAGGAAGAAAATCGGTTTCGATCCAAACAGATTGGACAGAAAGTGGTTAATGCCGCCGTCCAGTCCCAGAATATCAATCATAATTCCGGCAACGGTTACCCATGATAAGAAATGGGGCAAATACACCAAGGTCTGGATACTCTTCTTGACTCCCATATTTCTGATTTCACTTAAAAGGATTGCCATGAAGATCGGAACGATAATGCCGACAATAATTTTGATTACAGCAATGATGAGCGTGTTGGTAATGGCCTGTGTCGCTTCTTTATACTGGAAGATTCTCGCGAAGTTGTCCCAGCCGATCCACGTTGAGCCGGTAAGTCCCAGCCAGGGCTTGTAATCCTGAAAAGCCATCACCAGGCCGACCATCGGTCCGTACGCAAAGATAAGAACGAATACGAGTGCCGGGATACAGAGCACATACAGCGGCCAGTTTTTCCTGATCTCCTTATTCCAGGGATTTTTGCTGCTTTTTTTCCTGTCATCTGTCTTTAACGTCCCCACTTGGGTATTTATAACCTGAGCTATTTGTGTTACCCCCTTTTATCATGCCAAGAAGTTTTTCTTTCAGGTTTAATGTTAGCAAAAGCGCTTTCATCCTAAAATGTCTTAATCTAAAGATCATAACCAATCCCTAAACATGTTTGATAAGCGCTTTCATTTTGCGGCTGGATTATCTTTTTCTTTTGAATTTAATGAATTATGATAGATTTATACAGAATGATACGAATCCGGCAACCGCCAGTTTTGGGGAACGAGGAAGAGAATATGATTAAAAAAGTGAATATGAAACGGTTCATCTACTTTTTCGTTTTTTTTCTGCTGCTTACGCTGGGACTGTTTTTTATCATGAATACGTTGGGTTCAAGAACGATTCAGGAAAGTCTGATCAACTCCTCCAAAAATCAGCTGGCTTATGCGGAGAGCATTATGGATGGCGTCATCTCCGAGGCAAGCATGTACGGTATCCAGTATACCGCCGACAATGATGTGCGGTTCTATCAGAGCCGGAAACAGGAGTTAAGCAATTATGATGCACAGATGAATAAGAATGAAATCTCGGACCGGTTATCGGATCAGCTCTTTTCGAGTCTCGCGGTGGAATCTATCGGGATTTACTGGAAGCCGGATGGCACCTTTATTCAGACCGGCCATGATTCGCTGGCCAAGCTTCCCTTCGAACAGGTCACTGAGCGCGGCTGGCAGACCTATAATAACAGCCTGTATTATTTTTCAGTCTACCCCTACATCCATCAGCCCAAAAACCCGGCAAATATTCAATACATCGTGGGGGTGAAGCTCAAGAAGGAATATCTGGTCAGCCTGCTGGGCAAAGCGGTTAACGGCGACAGCTCCAATGCTTTTTTCCTTGTGAACGACAACCTGGTGATCAGCGGCAAACCTGTAGACAGCCGTATCGAGCAAAAAGCCAAGGAGACGATTACACCGGATACGCAGAGAATCCTGAAATTTGACTATCATACCGGCGAGGACGACTATTATGTATTGTCTAAATATATCGAGCCTATTGACACATATCTTGTGACATATACACGGATGAGTGATTTTTTGAATCCGCTGGACCGGAATCAGCAGGTATTCGTAGGCAGTATCCTGGTCATTCTGATTATTGGGCTGATCGTCATTCTGATGTTCTACCGTAATTTCTACCGGAATGTTCATTTGCTGGGCAAGAAATTTTATCAGGTGGAGCAAGGGAATTACAGCACACGGATCAGCGAGAATCCCGTTAATGAATTTTTTAATCTGTTCAAAAGCTTTAACCACATGGTGCTCAAAACCCAGAATCTGTTTGCGTCCCTGAAGATTGAAACAGAGCTGCGGAGAGATGCCGAGGTGAAGCAGCTGCAGGCGCAGATCAATCCGCATTTTCTGTATAACAGCCTGTTCTTCATTATGTCGATGGCGAAGACGTCTCCGGAGGCTGTCATGCAGATGAGCAAACATCTGGCTGAATATTACCGCTATCTGACGAAGCTGGATCGCCATGACGCCACTCTGGCCTCTGAGCTGCAGCTTGCGGATCATTTTTTATCCATCATGTCCCTATGCAAAGAGATTCATTATGAAATCAACCTGCCCCCGGAGCTGGGAGAACATCGTATTATGCCGCTCATTATCCAGCCGATCGTAGAGAACGCCATCCAGCATGGTATTGAGGAACGGCAAGGCGCCCATCGTGTATCCATAGAAATAAAAGCTCTTGATGACGGTGCACTGATCATAATTGCGGATGACGGCAAGGGGCTTACGCCGGAGCAAATCGTTCTGCTGGCCGCCAGGGTCGAAAGCGAATCCCCTCCGCCAGGCTCCAGAGGAATCGGTCTGTGGAATATACATCAGCGTCTTAAAAATGCTTACGGCGAATTAAGCGGCCTGCGTTTCTTCACCAATGACTGGGGCGGCTTGTCCGTGATGGCCTACATTGATTTCTCGCTGGATGAAGGAGGAGAACATGCGATTACTGATTGTGGATGACGGACATTACATTGTTGAATACTTAAAACATCTGCTGGATTGGAAGAAATTCGGCATACACCAGATTGTGACCTCAACCAATTCGGTTGAAGCCAAGCAACTATTGAATCAGAATCAGATTGATATTCTGATTACGGATATCCGCATGCCCGAGGTGTCCGGCATTGATTTGCTGGAGCATATTAATGAGAACATGCTTAAGACCAAAGTGGTTTTTCTCTCGGGCTACTCCCAATTTGATTATGCGCAGAAAGCGATCCGGCTGGGTGCTCTGGATTATTTGCTGAAGCCCGTAGATAAAGAGGATATGGAGAAAGCGATGAAGCAAGTGCTCAAAAGCATTGATGAGCAGCAGCAGAAGCCCCAGATTAAGTGGGAGAAATTTGACGGACTGGGTTATCTGCTGTCCGTTATTGGCGGCCCCTCCCCCGCAGGCACTGATTTCAGCGCTTATGACACCGTGCTGCTGAAGGAGACCTTTTGCTTCTTTCAGGTTCCAGATGCAGGGGGAGCAGATGAAATCACCTTAAGAGACAACAGCCGGGAGCTGGATCAATTAATTTGGACGACAGGCCCGGGGCTGGCAGGATTAATCCTGGAATCCGACGCTCAGAAGCTCGCGCACAGCATCAGCAATATTTCCTTTTCAGAGAAATTTGAATTTACCCGGAAGAATGCCGTCCGGCATATCTTCTGCCAGTTTTACTACCAGGAGGAAGTTCACGCGGGTGACTGTACCCTGTTGCAGGACTGTACTGCTCATCCTAAGTGGGAGCCGGGAGAATGGGAGCTGACCAGAAAGAACATTCTCAAGACCTTCGCCCAGCTTGGGTCCAGAAAGCAGAAAATCTTATATCTGCTCGACTTTATTCAGCGGGTGTATTTCACTGCCAGTCGGCTGCAGCAGGTTGAGGTCGCAGGTTGGATCTTCAGTCAACTGGCAGAACCGGACACTGCACTTGAGTCCATTCTGCTCTGCATCACACAACTCGAGCGAAGCGCAAAATTGTCTAACAGCCATATTGTCCAAACCATACAATCTCATATTGCCGGTCATATCGGCGATGGTTTGAGCCTGGACGATCTGGGTAAAATTGTTCATCTTCATCCTGTCTATCTGTCCAAAGTGTATAAGCAGGAGACCGGTGAGAATCTATCAAACTTCATTGCAGCCAAACGATTGGAAAAAGCCTCCCAGCTATTGATAGAGTCCAATTTGCATGTGATCGATATTTCTCATATGGTCGGTTACAAGAAGCCGCAGTATTTCATCAAGCTGTTCAAGGATCAGTATGGAATCACACCTTATCAATACCGCAGACAACAGATTCAATAATAAACAGGGCGATCCCCATCCTCTCACTTAGAGGATGGGGATCGCCCTGTCTTTAGATCACTTAACGGGAAAGCACGATGCTCTTCCTTACTTCTGCAGCTCCAGATCCTTCTGTTTCAGCAGATCTGTGTATTCCGATTTATACTGCTCCAGCTTAAGCTTCAATTCAGCATTATTGGCATCTGTCTTCAGCAGGCTGCTGGTGACCAGAATGTTATCGACAACAGTATCAATTTTTTCGTCAATTTGCTTGATTTTATTTTTGGTGACCGCCGGCAAAGGGTCAGGTGTTGTGGTCGGCCGCGGTCCCAGGACGGCATTGGTATTTTTATCATTGGCCAATGCGCCCGCTCCGCTATCTTTCTCATCCAGATTAATATTCTTGCCAGATATCGAAACCTTATAGCCAGCCAGTTCTCCGATGGCGCGCACCGGGGCGTAGCTTTTTCCATCAATGATTATGGCCGGATCTACCAGCTTCTTGCCGTACACGTTGATTGTATATTCCGCTTGGATTTTCTTTCCTACCAGACTAGAGGTAGCCCCAAGTGCCTGCGCACTAACCATCAGTATTGCCCCGGCAAGAAATCCGGCAGCAATCTTTTTCATAAGAAATTCACTCCCCGTTAAATAATGTACTACTATCTTAGCATTTTACAGCTCCTGATAGAAATGGTTGGCCGACAATTTTCGCATTCTGCTGCGGCCGCAAAGAAAAAAGGCGTATTTCCACAAGGAAAATACACCTTAGAAGCGGTAGATTCTACGTTTTATGATTTGCTGTACATATTCTGATCCTGCAGCCGGATCAGCACCTTGCCGAAACGTCCGCCCTGCTGAACCGTTACCTTCTTCTCTTGATACTTGCTGCGTATATAATCCGTAACAATATTCCGGGAAACTTCGTGGGCAGGCAGATGATGCATCTTCAACAGTTGCAAGACCTCTTCAATTGCCGCCTCTACGGAGAGTTCGGTGCTTTTCATTTCTCGTGTCACAATGGACTCATAGGCATAGCCTTTCAAGTAAAGCAGATGGTTCAAATACGCCATATCTGAGGAATCCGGGTGCATCTCCCTCCCGGTCAGCAGCGGCATCACCTCATGAATAAGACTGTGCTGTCTGCTCCCAGCTGAAGTACTGATATAACAATATTGACGGGCACAGCTCAGCACTCTCTCCACGCTATCCCAGTCAATGATCACCGGACACATGGAGACGAATACCAGATCAAACCCTTTCTCCCAGCCCATTGCAGCTATGTCGAGGTCCTCGAATGCTTCCCGCACTAAGGTTATCTTTTCTTTTCCGGAGCTGACACGGGCTGTATTGGCCTCAAATAAATCAGCCAGCGGTACGTTGGGCTCAACAGCGGTAACCTTGGCCCCGCGCTCGGCAAAGGGTACGCTGAAGCCCCCTGAAGCCGCACCGATATCCAGTACGCTGAGTCCGGAAAAATCCACTCCCTGCCCTTCCATCCAGCCGATAATCCGCTCGCTTCTGCGTCTTCCGCCTTCACTGAATACCTCTTCATCAAACACCTTGGCCTTATGATCAAACCCATGCGTGGGATCAATGCCAGCACGCTTCATCTGGTTGGCCGTGGATGAGGGGTCCTCCTTCCACGCCTGCTCCCACAATTGAATATCAAATAAATCTGTTGCCATCTTTGCTCATCCCTTTCTTGAATATCATTTAGCCTGCATTTAATAGACTTAACAGACTTATTATATCTATAATTTAATTGCAAAAATAACGGCGGTTATAAAGCCACCGTTATCTGTGCAGCAAGCTCGGAGATTTTTTTGTTCCGCAAATACTCTTCCATCCGCCGTTCAGCTTCCACCATTTCCTGCTGAATCAGACACTCGCTGGGATGATTTAGTGTGCAATCAAACAACGAGGCCGTGCCTTCAATGGCATGAATGATGTCGAGAAATGAAATGTCTTCCTTCTTGCGCTTAAGCCGATAACCGCCATTCGCACCCGATGCCGACTCGATCAGTCCAGCTTTCACCAGCTTGGTCAAAATCTTGGACAGATACGTAGGGGAAACCTCCTGCCGCTCTGCTAACTGCTGTACGCCTACCGGCTTGTCGGACGCAGCCACCACCAAAAAGAGCATCGTATGCAGCGCATAATTTGTTGCCTTTGAATATTTCATCTTCCACCTCAATCAAAGACTTTATTAGTCTATAATAGCCTTTATTCATTCGAATTGCAAGCTGCTGTTTTCTGTTATGTAGCACATTTGCGAAGTATTCCAGATTATTACATGCTGAGATTATTAGCAGGTTTCTTATTTGTGTTTGTAAAAACTTCGGCTATGCCAAATCAGGCGCAGCCTTCCAGCCTCCCCTTTGCGTGATCCCGCAAAAATCATGCGGCTTGTCCGCGCCCGCTGCCCGCTTCTACGGATTTCAGGCTGATGCAATTATGATAGGATAAGGGCTCAACCTGATTAAAGGAGCACATTTATGAGAAAAATTATGCTTGTTGTTATGGCCTTCTTGATGTTCCCCCTCTCTGCCTTTGCCGCCGGTCCGCAAGGCTCCCCCTCTGCGGTTACGCTCAACATGGAGGATGCGAAGCGGTTTGGCGCTGATTTTTTTAAGCAGCAAGAGATACAGGAGCAGCTGGCTGGAGCTGTTCTAGTCATCGTTAAGGATGGAAAGATTCTGCTGAACCAGGGCTATGGGTATGCCAATGTTGCTGCCAAACAGCCGGTTGATGCGGAGAAGACCTTGTTTCGTCTGGCTTCCGTATCCAAGCTGTTTACTGCAGCTGGCGTGATGCAGCTGAGCGAATCAGGCAAGGTTGATCTGGACACAGACGTGCAGAGGTATCTGCCGGGTCTGCACATTAACAACACAAGCGGATTACCGCTTACCCTCAAACATCTGATGACCCATACTACCGGTTTCGACAACGGAGATGTCCTTGAATCCGGAACCCCTTCCACACTGGAGAAATTCGTGAAGGAGAAGATGCCTACAATCGTCCGCAAGCCGGGTGAGGTCTACCGCTACGACAACTTCGGCTTCACCCTGCAAGGTTACATCATTCAACAAGTCTCCCGGATGCCCTTTGAGAATTACATGGCCGAAAAGCTATTCAAGCCACTTGGGATGAGCAACACCAGCTTCATTTTCGATGATAAGGTGATCAAGCGGATGGCCACCCCATATGATAACCAGCTGCAGCCGACCGAGCAGATTCCCAACGACCCGGTTAGCGCTCCTGAAGGCGGCATGACTTCTACCGGGAAGGATATGGCCCAGTTCATGCTTGCGATGCTGAACAGCGGGAAGAAGGGGGAGAACCGGATTCTTCAACCAGAATCCATACAGGCCATGGAGCACAGCAGCGTAGCGATCCACCCTAAGGTTCCAGGAAACGGTTATGCCTTCGAGTCTACCTACTCGCAGGACTACAACGGATATAAAGTTGCTGAGAAGGGCGGCGATTTATCCGGCTTCCATTCTAATCTTTGGCTGCTGCCTGAGCAGAACACGGGAATCTTCCTCGCATTGAACAGCGATAAAGGCAATCTGCGCCAGCCCCTGTTCCATCAGTTCATGAGCCGTTATTTCCCTAAGGCAAGCAAGGCCCCCGCTTCCATTGAGCCTGCAGCTACCCAAGAGCAGCTTCAGCGTTTCGCAGGCTTGTACCGCCATCTGCGAACACCAGCCTTAACTTCGGAGATCACCGCAATAGACGGCGCACTGCTGGTTAAGGATGTGTTCGGAGAGCATAAGCTGCGGCAGAATGAGGAGCTGCTGTTTTATGATGAAGAAGACAAGCCGGCCGGCTTCAAGCTGGATGCCGACGGCAAGGTGCTGTACTTCTATTACAACCAGCCCGACAGCTGGCTTGAAAAGCTGCCTGAGCCCCAGCACTTCAGCGATGTGGGCTCTGATCATCCCTATGCCAAATACATCTATAATCTTGTTCAGTTAGGCGCCATTCCTGAAAGCACTGGATCCTTCCAGCCGGATCGCCCAGTTACACGCGGACAATTCATTGCCCAGTTGATCCCTCTTGCCGGATTTCAGTCTTCGACCCGGCCCAGCGCATTCAAAGACACCAAGGGCAGCCCATATGAGACCGCCATTCAGACTGCGCTTGATTACGGTGTCGTTCAAGGACTGCCGGGCAGTTATTTCGGCCCCGACCTGCCTCTAACACGTGAACAGGCTGCAACCTTTGTCTGGCGGATTGCCCATATTGGACTGGGAGCTGCCCCGGTGAAGGCTGCTGTGCAGAAGCCCTTCTCGGACTGGGCCGCCGAAGGTGTCCAGTATGTGGTTGGCCGCGGCCTTTATGGTCCTGACGCAGAATTGTCAGACGGGAAAGTAAATTACAGGGCACAGGATCCAATGCTGAATCAGGAGGCTGCAGCTTTAATCTACCGGCTGCTGCAGAACCTGCTGTAACAACAGGGCAGCCGAACAGGCGATTCGAGACGAATCGCCTGTTTTATCATATACTTTTAAGAAAAAGAGTGATAAAGGATTGTGAACCATGTTCAGCTTTTTTCAACGCCCCCGTGTCAGCCGTAGGATCATCTACATCTTCATGGGGCTTGTAGTGCTCGCCACAACCTATATACAGATTCAATTATTCACCAATCCCTACTCAGGCATCAGCGTGGAACCGGATTCCAGCGGCGGATGGATGATCTCCAGAATCGATAGGGACAGCCCTGGTTCGAGAACAAACCTCAAACCAGGTGATCGTATTCTCGCTTTCGATGGGGAGCCGGAACCGGAAGTATTTATCATTGACAGAAGGCAAATGCTTACTGGAACCCATAGTCTGAAGGTTAAAAGCAAGGAAGGGCAGCCGTATACCATTCAGCTTAAAGCTGGCAGTAAAGACAAACTGGAGAATGGCTTTGCCTTCGTCATGGAAATCCTTCTGGTGGGTGTAGGCACTTATGCCCTGAGCAAGAATCCTGAATCGCTGCTGATCCGCAGATTTCTGCTGATGAATCTGTTGTTTGCATTCGTCATAGTGGCGCTGTTCTCGGATGAGCTTGTGCTCTCCGGCTACCTGTTCACTTTTTGTGCAATCTGGATGCCTTATGTGATAATTTCCTTCTATCTGCTGTTTGCCTTCCGTCCTATTTATTCAAAATTCCGTGCCTTGCTGCGGGGTTATCAGGTCTACTCGCTGATGTTCTCGGTCTTTGCTCTAGGCTTCATGCTGCAGCGTCATGTATATGACTGGGTAACCAGTGTTCTGAATATGGCCTTGCTTGCCACACTGCTGCTGATGGCTGCCATAACGGTCTGGCACTGGAGCAAATTCGACCGGATTGAGAAAAATCAGCTCTACATCCTGTTTACAGGAATAACCGTAAGTCTGCTTCCTTATGTATGGCTGTATGCCCTGCCCTATCTGTTATGGGAACGGTATTGGATCACGGCAGAATATGCATTGGTTGGTCTGGTGCCGATTTCTGCAACGTTCACTTATCTGCTCGTCCAGCGGCAGGTTCTGGACATGAGATTCTATATTCCCAGATTGGCCGCGCACAGCCTGTACTTCAGCCTGACACTAGTGCTATTTCTATTGACAACCGTCTGGGGTTCGATAGGATACGCGGTGTTATTGTTCATTCTGCTGGCGCTATTGACCGGCGGCTATCGTCTGCTGCTGCGGCGGCTGCAGCATGGGGAAAAGCGCAAAAAAGACTGGCTGGAGCAACAGAAGCTGCTTCTCTCCCTACAGCTGGCCGGTAACAAGAATATCCGCGATATCCTCAAGCTGTTCGCTGAGCTTCTGCAGGATATGATTGAAGTAGAAGGTCTTACACTGGTATATTACGATGACAGTTCCCTGCCGCTTGTACATAACACAGGGATTTACGAGGGAAAAGGGACGAAGGGTCCAGCTCCGTTACGGGACACCCCTGAACCTGAATGGTCCGCCGGCAGCGAATACGCTGCCGTATTCGTGCTGGTGCATGAACTGGAGGAGCAGCGGCTGGGCTACCTGTGCCTTGGACCGAAGCGTAATCAGACCTTGTTCTCTGCCGAAGAACAGCGGATCATCCAGAAATTCCGCAGCGAAGCTGTTCAGATGCTTATGAACGCCCGCCATCTGCTCCGCTTGAGGCGCGAATATGAGGACAATCAAAAACAGATTGACCATTACGAGCGCCAGGTGCATGATTTCCGCAGCTATAGCCAGGGCTTGCTGGAGGCCAGAGAAGCAGAGAAGGTCCGCATCTCTTATTTCCTGCATGATGACTTGCTGCAGAACCTGATCTTCTTGTCCCGGGATCTGGAGGAGCTGCATGATACCGGAAGATACCAGCAGGAGCGCAATGCGAAATGGCTCAAATGTCTGGCCGATTCTCAGCGCAGCATCCGGGCGCTCAGCGATCATTTATATCCGCATATTCTGGATAAAGGCAATCTGCAGGAAGCACTGCACTGGCTGCTGCAAGACATGAACCGCCTGGAGGAGCTTAACGTGACCCTGCAGTTTGAGGCTCCATTGCCGGACGCCTTCCCTGTCTTTATCAAGGCGAATCTCTTCCGGGCAGCCCGCGAGCTGGTCGTCAACGTTTTCAAGCATGCGATGGCTTCCGAACTGAAGGTCCGTGTCTGGATAGACGGTGACAGCATCTATTGCAGTGTGTCCGACAACGGCATAGGCTTCAACGGAAATATTGCCATTACGGCCCCTGCCGACGGCCGCCCCCGCTTCGGACTGCTGTCGATCCGGGAACAGATGGAGCATCTGGGTGGAACGGCTCTGATTGACTCTGTACCGGAACAGGGAACTTCCGTCACTCTCAAAATACCTCTCTATAAGGAGCCATCATCTCATGATTGACAATATAACTCTGTATATTCTTGATGATCACCCCCTTGTGCTGGACGGGCTTAAGAGCCGTCTGGACGAGGAGCCCGGCCTTGAAGTTCTGCGGACCTTCACAGATCCGGTAGAATTCCTCGCAGAGACGGCGCTGCTGCGCCCGGATGTAGTGCTGATGGATATCTCGCTGCCACAGATGGACGGCTTCCAGGTAGCCCGGCTGTTGAAGGAGAACTACGGCAATGTGCTGAAGATTATTCTGTTATCCGGCTATACCTACGAAGAGTTCTACTACAAAGCGTACCGAATCGGCGTTCATGCCTACCTCTCCAAACAAAGCTCATACAGCATCATTATCAACGCGATCAAACAAAGTGTGCTGGGCAATATTCTGGTCCCTGAGCATCTTCGGGCTTCCGCTTCTCCAGACGCGCTAACAACAACCGAACGACAAGTGCTGCGCTGGCTGGCGAAGGAGAAATCCAACAAGGAAATTGCCACAGAGCTGGCCTTAAGCCAGCGGACTGTCGAATACCATCTGGCCGCAATCAATCAGAAGCTGGGGGTGAAGACAAGAATCGGTGCTGTGGTGAAGGGGTTTGAGTGTGGTCTATTAACTTTTTGGGATGAGGATTGAGACTCTTCCTCTGAAGTAATCCACCCAGATCCCTTCCGGCAGCCAAGCCTTGAATTCAGCAACGCCTGTCTGCTTGTCTACCGGCTGTGTGACCGGACAGGCTATCAGCTCCGTGCCAAAAGTGCTATTCCTTCACGGCGCCGATCATAACCCCTTGATTAAAGTACTTCTGCACAAACGGATACACACACATAATTGGAACGGTGGCAACGATGATCACGGAATAGCGCATCATATTAGCCAAACGCAGCGCGATTTGGGCAGCTTCGCCTGTCCCCATGCCCGACTGCATCTGATTGGTGATCAGAATGTTGCGGAGAATCAGCTGCAGCGGATGCAGGTTCGGATTTTTCAAATAAATCAGCGCATTAAAATATGAATTCCAGTAGCCGACAGCAATCCATAATCCCAGCACCGCAATGATAGCTTTGGAGAGCGGCAGAACCACTTGGGCAAAATAACGCAGGTTCCCGCAGCCGTCGATCTGCGCCGCTTCCCACAAGTCTCCGGGAATGCTGGTCTGGAAAAAAGTACGTGCAACAATAATGTTATAAACGCCTACTGAAAAAGGCAGCACCATGACCAGGAAGGTATCGTACATATGAAAATCGCGGATCGTCAGAAAGGTCGGAATCAGACCGCCGTTAAAAAACATCGTAAAGATGAAGAAGAGCGACAGGAACTTTCGTCCGGCAAGATCCTTTCGGGACAATGCATAAGCCGCCGAGATATTGACCACAAGCCCAATGGCTGTGCCCGCCACCGTGTAGAGGACTGTATTCCGGTACCCGATCCAAATGTTTTCATGCCGCAGCAGCTCTCTGTAACCGTCAAAGGTGAACCCTTTGGGGAACAGCCACACCTGTCCGCCCGCCACCGCAGAAGGATCACTGAACGAAGCGATAATGATAAAATACAGCGGGTACATCAGGATGATCAGAAAGACCACCGCAATGGCATACATTACATATTCCATAACCGTATCCGAGGAACGGTTGTTTTTTATTTTTCCCATGTTCTCTTTCACTACAGGTTCCAAGACTCCCATGTCTAAGTTCCTCCTTTCTACCACAAGCTGTTTTCGCTGAGTTTTTTGGAAATCTGATTGACGATAATGAGCAAGATAAAGTTAATGACCGTGTTGAACAGGTTGACCGCCGAGGAAAAGCTGTATTGGCTGCTGAGCAGACCAATTTTGTAGACATACGTTGAAAGAATTTCGCTTGAAGTGGCATTCAGATCGTTCTGCATGAGATAGACCTTTTCAAAGCCAACCCCCAACAGCCCTCCGACGCGCAGGATCAGCAGTGTAACCGCTGTCGGCATCAGCATCGGAATATCAATATAGCGGACTTTATGCCAGCGGCTTGCACCGTCTACAGTAGCGGCCTCGTACAGACTGGGGTCTACTGCAGACAGCGCGGCGATAAAGATAATACTGTCCCAGCCCACATGCTGCCACACATCCGACCAGACATAGACACTGCTGAACAAGCTGGAGGAGCCCATCAGATCGGGGGCTTCTTTGCCAAACAAACTGTACAGATTACCGACAAACCCGGTGCTTGGGGACAGCAGTATCATCATCAGCCCAACCATAACCACGGTTGAAATAAAATGCGGCATATAGGATACGGTCTGGAAAAAACGTCTAAACCGGTTTGGCCGCATCTGATTGACCATCAGTGCCAGCAGAATCGGGATTGGAAACGTAAGCAGGCTGTACAAGCTGATGATCAATGTATTCTTAATCGTCGATGAAAACTGATAGGAATTAAAAAACTTCTCGAAATACTTGAATCCCGCCCATGGACTGTCACTTATACCCATCGCCGGACTATAATCCTTAAAAGCAATGAGCACCCCATACATCGGTTTGTAGGCGAATAATAATGTAAGCACCACAGCGGGAAGCAGTAACAGGTACAGTCCCCAATTTCGTTTCATTTGTCCGAATGCCCGTGCCGGACTGGCTTGACCGGATTTCATGAAATCCCCCCTAAAATTTTGTAAGCATCCGCTTCCTGATTCTGTTTATCTGTTTAATTGCTTTCAGTATATCGCCTCTGCTTCTGCGCCTACCGGACATATAAGGCGCGTTAACCGGACTTTTAGAGTTCGTTTCTGCGGCAGAATGCAGAACAGTTCCGGGATGAACGGGAAGCCATAGGGTATTCGGACTTTCCCTGCTGTTTTCCGGACTTTCACTATTCCAGCAAAAAAAACGTCCGGCACAGGGTGGTGTGCCGGACGTTTTCCATGGGATCGTTGAGTGTTGCTTATTGTTCAAGCTCCAGTATGACAGGCGCGGCAATATCCACGCCTAAATCCCGGATGCGTTCCAGATCCTTTTCTACTGCTTTGAACGTTCCCTCTTCACTGTGATTGCGTACATAAATCGAATAGACAACCTGATTCCGCTCACTCCTTCATTCCGATATGAACAGTACATACGGATAGCTATTCGACTTGAGAAACTGAATGACGGCGTCCTCTTTGCGGGAAGAGAGCACAATCACACCGTCGGCCCGCCCTCCCTTGAGGAGACGGGATACAACCTCCAGCTCCTCCTGCTCATTTGCTCCTGAAGCAATGAGGATATCGAAGCCCAGACGGCTGGCCTGTGCAACAATCCCGCTCATGCATTCCATGGAGAACAGGTAGGAGAACAGCTTCTCGGCCGGCCTCGGCAGCAGAACACAGATACTGTTGGTACTTCTTAAGACCAGGTTCTGTGCGATGATATTCGGGGTATAGCCCAGCTCCTCCATGATCTCCTTGACCTTGCGGGAGGTCTCCTCCTTAACATTCGGATGGCCCGACAATACCCGGGAGACCGTGGAAGGAGAAACTCCGGCTCTACGGGCCACTTTCTTAAGTGTAACTGTCAAAACTGCCTCCTTGCGGATAGTGGACTTCATATCCCTTGTTTGCTGAGCCATGAATATAATGCGCCCCGCGCTAGTGAGCTGCGCAGGGCGGATTCGTGGAGTCAAAAAGAGTTATTTTACGCTCATATAACGTTCGTAAGCTTCAGTACGGATCTTGATCAGCTTCTCAAGTCCCATGTCATTCAGCTTCTTCACATATGCGTCCCAGCCATCATCAATTCCGCCCTTGCTGATAAATTGGGCCCGCATGGTGTTCACATAGGTATCAATATCGGTGGTCAAGGTAGGCAGCTCCTGGAATTCTTCCGCAGTGTACATTACGTTAGGGAAAGGCGTTGTTACGTATTCGCTGCCCAGCTTATCGAGCTGCAGCTTCAAGCCGTCGCCGCTTTCGCTGCTCAGCACGATGTTCTTTTCAAAAGACGGGCTTACATATTTCGGCCCGAAATCACGCAGCGATTGATCCCAGTACCAGGCATCCGCGCTGGTTCCGGCTGGCGGGTCCATGAGCGTATAGGTGCCATCATCATTCTTCTGAATAACAGTGCCGATAGCTCCCCAGAAATTCTGAATGCTTGCTTCATTGGTGTAGAACTGGTCGGCCCAGCGGGCAGCGATTTCCGGTGTTTTGCAGGAAGAGGTGATCAGCAGCTCGTTGCGCGCCAGATTCATCCCGATTGGATTGCCGATCGTATAACGTTTGCCATCCGGTCCGGCAATCGGCGGAATGGTTTCATACTGATCTCCCCATTTGCCAAATACGGCATCGGGAGTCCATTGGTACGAGAAGCCTACAACCGGAGCATCCGGGCTCTGGAATTTGGCCGATCTCATGGTGTCGTCTTGCGTAAACAGCTCTTTATCCAGCAAGCCTTCGTTGTAGAGTTTATTTTCCCACTTGAGGCCTTCCTTGAACGCTTCCGAAGTAGGGTAGTATACTGCTTTCCCGTCCTTGACCAGCATGTTGTTGGTATTCAGATCGGTGATCCCGAAAGGACTGATGAGGTCATTGCTCACTTCAATATAAGGAATTTCATCCGCTTTGCCATTTCCGTTCGGATCCTGCTCTTTGAATGCTTTCAATACATTGTATAAATCATCAAGGGTATCCGGCACTTCGAGACCCAGTTTGTCGAGCCAGGTTTTGTTGATTACAGGCTGGCGCGAGCTCTTTGGACGCGAGGGCAGTCTTGTGGCCAGAGAGTAGATTTTCCCGTCGGGAAAAGTGCTGATTTTCTTCATATCCGGCGTTTCTTCCATTGCCGCTTTCAGATTAGGCATATACTGATCAATATAATCATCCAGCGGACGGAAGTAGCTTAAGTTGTTGACGATGTCGGAATCGGAGAAGGTCTGATCCCCCAGTACCACATCCGGAAGGGTGCCGCTTGCTAACATAATGGATTTTTGCTCAGCCCAGTCGTTGGATGACATCACCTGCCAGTCAATCTTCACATTGGTGTTCTTCTCCAAATCCTTAAGCCACTGGTTCTGGGTAAAAGTATCGCCCATACTGCCCCAGCGGACAGTCAGAATCTTCAGGGTCACCGGCTCGCTTACAATCGGCAGACCCTCTTTATTGAACCCGCCCGTTTCGGTCGCCGCGGTATTGTTCTCCTTGTTGTTGCCGCCACAGCCGGCAAGTCCCATGACCATTACAGCTGCCAGAAGACCGGTCATCCATTTCTTTGCCGATGATTTCTTGCTCTGTTCACCCATTTCATAATCCCCCATTTCGATATATACATCCTCTTTGCAGTTCTAATCATACCTGCTTGCCGCTCAGCATTCCGGACACTTTGAACCTCTTATTCGGACTTCTGCATCCGCTTACAAAATATTGAAGCTGCAAAATTATCCGCGGCCTCATTTTAATAACAGTTTCCAGACTTTTGTTTGCGCTTTCCGGACTTTGCGCCGAAACGGCATCTTGTTCTTATGTTTTTTTCAACTAAAGGTTTTATAATGATTTTGTTACTTATAAAAACGCATTCATAGAAATGGCTGCGCAGGAAAGGATACTGGATTTGGGAACTATGACCAATACAACTTCAGGTAAAGCAGTAACCAAACTGTACCCTGTTCGTCATTATGTGAAAGTTATGCTTCTGATTTCATTCTCCGTGCTTGTTCTGGATTTGGCAATCAGCATCGCTTCTATTTTTATCGTCAAGCAGCAGTCCACAAGGTATTTGCAGGATACCGCTGACCTCTATATCAACCGGATCAATCATGATTTTGCTTACATTAATCACTATATGGGCTGGACACTGGCCAATGATGAAAGCCTCAACACGATGAACGCTTTCCGGATCAACAGCATCGAGTTCTTAAAAGCAAATGAAAACCTGCATAAACGGTTCACCGAGCTGCAGAAAAACTACGGACTGGAGTATAACTTCTTCTACTATTTAAAGAATCAGTCCTACTTTCTGAATTGCGCACTGATCAGCGTGACCTATACCGACTATCGGGAGCTCAAGAAACAGATCATTTCCTATATAGATGATAAAGAGCTGTACGAGAAGTTTTATTCCAAATGGACGCCTGTCCTCGTAAACGGCAAATATTATGTGATCAACATTGTTCCCTATTATAACCGCTATCTCATCGGTCTCATCTCGGCGGATCATCTGATCCGCCCGCTGCGCCAGATCAATCTGGGAGCCAACGGTTATGCATCCCTGGTGGATGAGAGCGGCATCAGCCTTACCAGCCCGGTCTCCAACAGCGGAAAAGTGCTTCAGAACAATGATGGCGTTTTCAATCGGCTGCAGCCCCGTACCACGATCAGCAGTGAATTCACGAGTACAACGTTCAGCGCTGAGATGGTTATTAAATTTGGAGCCTTTGAGAAAATCATGATCGCCCAGCTGCTCATTATGCTGCTGTTCTTCATAGTCACCTCAACGATATGTGTCGTTATGCTCTTTTTCAAACGAAGGGTACTTGGCCCGATCCAAAGCTTCTCCGAGAATCTGGCACGCATTAATGAAGACGGGCAGCCGGCGGATCTGAAGAGCAGCAAGCTTATTGAGCTGGAACAGGCAAATGACCAGTTCAAAGACCTGGTGGAGCAGATCAAAACATTTAAAATTGCCATGTACGAGCAGGAACTGGAGAAACAGCAAATCCAGCTGGACTATATGAAGCAGCAGATTAAACCGCATTTTTTCCTTAACTGCCTGACCAGCATTTACAGCATGGCGCAAATTCAAATGTATCAGGAGATCGAAGATATGGCGATGTCGACCTCCAAGTATTTCCGTTATTTGTTCCAGAACGGCGAGAATTTTGTTCCGCTGGAGAATGAACTTGAGCATGTGCGGATGTATCTGGAAATTCAGCGTCAACGTTACCGGGATGCCTTTATCTATCATATCGAGCTGGCTGAACAGGCTGGCACCGTGATGATTCCTCCGCTCGTGCTGCAAACCTTCATTGAGAACTCCATTAAATATGCGATTTCCAGAGATTCGGAAGTGCAGATTAAGCTTACCGTCAGACGTTGCGTGAACGAGGAAGAAGACACTGAGCTGACTATTATCCAAATTTCTGACACCGGACCGGGCTTTCCGCCGGAGGTTCTGGAGAAACTTCATTCCGGATTGCCGCTGGATCAGACGAAAGGCACACATATCGGCATCATGAACACCCTTAAGCGCCTGGAATACCTTTATGCTAAAAAAGCGGCCGTCAGCTTCTCCAATTTGCCGGAAGGCGGCGCTGTTATCACGTTGACCCTGCCGGATCAGCCGGATCTATCATCAGGAATGGAGAGAAGCTTATGAATATATTACTTGTGGATGATGACTATTACGTAATTGCCGCCTTGCAGAAGAAAATAGATTGGAAGATGCTGAATATCGAAACTGTGTATACGGCCAATAACGTGGCGCAAGCGCGGGAAATTCTGGAGAAGCATTCGGTGCAAATTCTGATATCGGACATCGAAATGCCGCAGGGGAGCGGACTGGAGCTTCTGGCGTGGATTCGTGAGCAGAATTACAGTATTCAAGCCATCCTGCTTACCAATTATGCTGATTTCAATTATGCGCAGAAGGCCATCGAATTGCAAAGCTTTGAGTATTTTCTCAAGCCAATCGAATTTGACAAGCTGATGCTAATCATTCAAAAAGCTGTCGTGCGGGCAGCGGAGCAGCAAAGCAACGAGCAGGCGATTCGGGGCGGTTACTTCTGGCAAAAGAATCAAGCGAAAAATCTTGAGCATTTCTGGCGCAAGCTGGTCAGCAGCAGCACCTCCTTCCCGCTTAAACCGGGGGACATCGCCCATGCAATTGAAGAGCAGAACCTGTCCTATCAAATGGAAGATCTCCTGCAGCCCATATTGTTCAACCTATTTCCCCACAATGGAAGCATGGGCAAAGAAGAAAAAGGCCTGTTTGATTTTGCGCTGCTGAATGTGCTGTACGAACTGCTGAACCATCCGGGCTTCTCCATAGAAAGCATCCTGGAAGTTAAAGACTATAACTGGATCGCCATATTAAAATGGAACGACCCGCCGGAGGACGCCGGGGTGCTCAGAGCGTTCAGTGCCTCTTTTATCCAAAAAGCCAATCCCTACTTAAAATGCGATGTCTGCTGCAATATCGGCCTGCCTGGCACACTGAATAAGGTCGGTGTTATTCTCAAACAACTGCTGAATATGGATGAAGAGCTGACCAAATGCCGCAACCAGACCTTCTCCGTGGAAGAGTACTCCCGGCAAAATAAACCACTCTACCTTCCGCCGGATCTGGCACATCTGGAGGAGCTGCTTAATCAGAACAAGCTTGCCGATTTTCTTGGAGAATCCATCTCGCATCTGAACCATATGCTGAGCAACAAAGCTATCGACACCTCTGTCCTGGGCTTGTTCCGGCTGGATATTGTGCAGCTTGTGTATTCCTTCTTGAAGCTGAAGGGGATACAGGCGCATAAATTGTATACCGGCAAAACCAATGATCAGCTGCTGATGCATTCGCTGAGCTCCATTGAGGATATGGAGGAATATCTGAAGTATCTGGTCAACACCGCCATGGAATACCGCGACTTTGCCGCACAGCCCACTTCCATTGCCGAAGAGATCAAGGAGCATATCCATAAGCATTACGGGGATGATCTGACGCGCAATGACTTGGCGGAAATCGTCTATCTCAATCCGGATTATCTGGCCCGGCTGTTCAAGAGAGAGACCGGCGTCTCCCTCGGCAGCTATGTCATTCAAGTCCGGATCGCAGCCGCCAAGCACCTGCTGGAAACGACCCATATGTCCGTCTATACCATTGCCAATAAAACAGGGTACAACAACTACTCCTATTTCTCCAAGCTGTTCAAACAAGAGGTCGGCCTCTCACCCAACGAATATAAAAAGGAACAGCAGGCGCCGCCAGCACTGCATAATTACAAAGTATAGGCGAAGCGGGGGTGTCTATTGTTTAAGCGGGAATTGTTGCTAATTTCTTATAAAAAAAACAAAAAAAATCGCCCTTTTAGTAAAATGGAGGTACCACCCAACCACTTCAATAAGGAGCGATTTATTCTGGCGAGACTGCATCACTCACAATTATTTGCTGCTGAAGGCAAACATGATCTCCGCCTGGCAGACCAGTTCTCCGTCGACGGTGGCGGTTCCGTTGCCTTTGACAATCTGTCCCTTCACCCGGGTAACTTCGAATTCGAGCCGCAATTGGTCCCCCGGCTTTACTTGACGTTTGAAACGGCAATTGTCGATGCCCGTCAATAGTCCAATTCTATTGCTGTCTTCCTCTGAACTGGACATGGCAATGCCACTGGTCTGTGCCAAGGCCTCAACGATGAGCACCCCCGGCATAACCGGGTACTCGGGAAAATGTCCCGTGAAGAACGGCTCATTAACCGTCACATTTTTAATCGCTACCGCTCGTTTCCCCTCTTCAAGCTCGATGACTCTATCGACCAACAGAAATGGATATCGGTGCGGGATTAGCTCCTTGATTCTCTTAATATCAAACATAGAACGACTCCTTCCGGTTCAAATCATTACCATTTTACCACATTATAAAAAAGAGGAAGCAGCGAGTTAAACTCTCACTGCTTCCCATTTTTATAAAAGTTATAGGCTGAAGCCCAGCTCTACCAGATGAAAATATCTTTATCCAGCAATCTCAACACAGCTTCAATGAAGAAATAGTCTCCGTAAATAATCGGAATTTCTTTGATTTCACTGTGATATGCTCCCGTACCACCGCTGACAATCGAATCCTCTTCAGGATTCCAATTGCAGTATTTACGCTCGGTCGCCTGCAGAATCTTGATGGCGGAGCGGATATACAGCGGTTTCTCGTATTCGCTGACATGCCCGGCAATCTCAAGCAGACCGCAAGCCGCACATACCCCGGCAGTAGTGTCGTAACATACCGGTTCCGCCGGAGCACGGAAATCCACGAGCGGGATGTAGCCGGTCTCAGCAACATTTGCGATAAAATAATGGGCTACCTGCTTTGCTGCATCGAGATATTCCGTTTTTCCAGTGTGTTTATAGCTCAGAGCCATCCCGTAGACCGCCCATGCCTGGCCTCTGCTCCACGAAGAACCGCTGTCAAACCCCTGACCTCCGGGATTATCGATAAACTCCCCGTTCTCGGGGTCCAACATGACAATATGATTCGAAGAACCGTCACCACGGATTGTTGTCTTCAGCACAGTGTCCGCATGATGGATGGCAACCGCTTTAAATCTGGGGTCATTGACTTCCTTGGAGGCCCAATAGAGCAGCGGAATATTCATCATGCAGTCAATAATAATCCAGCCTGTACAATCATTCCCGGAATGAGAATTCCAGGCACGGATAAATTGTCCCAGCGGGTTGTAACGGCCAGCCAGCAGCGACGCGGCGTGCAATCCGCGGATTTTCGACTTTTCATTCCCGGTGATCCGGTAGTTCGCCACGGCGGAATGAAGCCACATGAAACCTACATCATGATGCAATCCCTTGAAGCCTTCCAGAGCCTCGTCCAGCCGGGCTTCCACGCCTTCCGCAGTGGTCCGGTAAAGCTCTTCTCCGGTGGCATGATACATTTGCCATAACATTCCCGGCCAGAAGCCGTTGGTCCACCAGTAAATGTCCTGCTTGCCCATATCTATATATTTCCCGTTCTCGGCTTCGAATGGAATGTCTGTGCCGATTCTTTCACATTCCACAGCCATTTTTTTGCGGATACTTCCCCATATTCCCTCCAGCCATTGCCGGTCATCGGTTGTCAAATGATATTCCATCTTCTGATCCTCTCCCTATTTCTTAGTAGGTATTCTTGCTGCTCTTAAGAGAGCGGACGTTATCCTCCGGACAACTCAAAGCGCAGTGACAGCTTCATGTTCTGCTCCATGCGGATGACCGCAAAATCAAGGGCATAAAAGGTTACCAGGCGTCCACGATGAGCTTTATGCTGCAATTCCTGGATTTCCGGGGCCAGCAGCTTATTGTCAAAGACAATCCTTAACGCAGCTTGATCCGAAGACAGGATGACTGCGTCTTCTTCAACCCGCGGCTTCAGCGGGGTAATAAATCTTTCCGTAACAGATTGAGGCGGAGAGGCAAACTGGTAGCTGTCTTCCAGCATAAGTACAGGCTGACTTGTTTTGGTCCATGTGAACCGGCGTTTCAGCCGCAGCAAACTGTTATCCGCATAGACCTGGGCCAGGTCAAGCGAGAAGGTTTCCGTCTGCTCCCCGCTCTCCATCTGAACATCGGCTGCACGGTGCTGCCCGCCCGGCGACTGGGCCATTCCGTTGATGATAGGAACAGAGTGTCCGAAACTTGCATTGCACAGAATATTGTAGCGTTCCGGGCCGAAATATCCGCTGGTATATTGCCCGGACCCCATATCTGCTAACAGTGTCGTCCCCTCGGCAAAAAGGATGAAATTACCGACATCGTTATGATTATGCGGCTCATCGTTGTGCCCGCCCTTGGCGGCAAATACAAACCGCCGTCCCTGCGATTCATGCCGGGAAATTAGCCACTGCGCTTCCGGCAGGTAGTAGGGAGCCGGCCTCCAGGGCTGTCCCTCCGTTTCCCCATGCTGCCAGATCAGATTGCGTAACGACGAAGCCCAGCGATAGCAATGATCCTCCATGTAAGCGGCCTCATAACTGCGCGACGGTATGTCAACCTCTTCAAACCGGGCATGCAGATAGTGGGACAAGCCCATAAACACGCCTGCCACTGTCCGGGTATCGGAGAAGCTCACGGTATGGCACCCATCAAGAAATGCTTTTTGCTGAAACATGGCAATTTGCCGGATTTTAGGTTCTGCCAGCAAATCGAGTGCTCCACCGGTCCGCGTCTTCAGCAGATCCGCAAAATAAACATAAAATCCGAATCCGTATTGCCAATAACCATACCCCTCCGTGCACGCGCCATCAGCAGGATAGCCTGACAGAAAGCTGTCCATCGCGGGAAGTACACGGGCCAGCACGACCGCCGTATCCTCAGCATTGTCCAGGATATACAATGCTGCGGCTCCGACAGAACCTGCGCAGACGGCCGCCCAATTATGCTTGGATTCTTCCCAAAAAAAGCTGCGCTCGGTGAATGGAATCAGCACACGGTGAAGCACCTCGGAGATGACCCGTTTACGCACTAATTGCGGCAGATTATCCCCGTGCAGATGCAGTAATTCTGCAAGCGCAAAAGCGGTTTCCGCCGAGAATAGATCTATTGTGGCTGCCGGAACCTCCTTGCCCGCTGCAATCGAACCTTCGGGAAGCGCGGGATCATTCTCCGCCTCACCGGCGAGATGTGCCGGAACGCACCAGGTATACTCGTCGCAGACTGCCCATAAGGTATCGCATAGCGCATCACGGAGCACTAGGTTATCCGGCTCCAGCCATGCCAGCAGCCCAAAGGTTCTCAGCCGGTTTCTCCTATTGAAATAGGCCGTCTCATACTCCATCCGGGTGCCTCTTTCGAAATAAATCCGAAATAATGTGTAAGAAAGCTCTGGAATCGCTGTTGCCAGCAGCGCTTCAGCCTCCGCCCGGATCTCTGCCAGCATGGGCTGCAAGGCCGGCGAACCGAGCACCTTCTGCCTCAGCATCTCCGGATAATCAGCCAGATACAGCTTGGACGATTCCGTGCGCAGCAGCATTTGTTTTATTTCCTTGATTTCGAGCATTATTAACCCTCCTGATCAGTCCATCCCTTCATATCAACCAACCGAATACTGTTTGCTGTATTGAGTTATTTCCCCTCCTAGTTTACCTTTATAGTAATGCAAGTTCTTTGCGATTAATGTTTGATTTCTTGCGAATATTGCTATATGTGGAGGCCGTTAAACTTATGAAACATTCCCAGTATTATGAGAAAATTGCCGCGCCTTTGTTGGCGGGAATCGGAAATTCACCCTTATCGCCTACAAAAGATTTTCACATTCATGACCATTATGAAATTTTCCTCTTTCTGAACGGAACAGTGAACGGCTTCGTGGACCAGTATTGCTATCCGCTGCAAAGAGGGTCTGTGCTGGTATTCAATAATCAAGAAATCCATAAAATCATCAATTTGTCACCGGGGCCCTATGAGCGGGTAACCATCCATTTCAAAGCAGAGCTGGTGTATCCCTTCTGTACCGCGGAGACAAATCTCCTGGCCTGCTTCCAAAACCATCAACCGGGCAAGCAGAACATTTCCCATATGGACGAACCTCAATTGAATGAATATATGCGGCTGGCTTCCCGGCTGATTGATGCGTTAAACCACCCGCAGTATGGCAGCGATGTGCTCGCCCTGACCTATCTTGTGCAGTTGCTGGTATTCATCAATGGTCTCTATAACAAGTCACATTCCCCGGTTCCCAGCATTATTTCCGCCTTGATCGAATCGGCAATCCATTATATCGACAACCATCTGCACACCGGCCTTTCGCTGGAGCAGGTTTCCAGTGAGCTGGCTGTTGATAAATACTATTTAAGCCACCTGTTCAAACAACAAACCGGGGGCACCCTTTACCGCTATGTACTGCTAAAAAAAATAGCTCTGGCCAAGCAGCTGCTGGCTGGAGGAAAATCAGTATCCGAGACCTGCTACCTGGCCGGTTTTAATGATTATGCCAATTTCATCCGCACCTTTAAAAATATTGCCGGAGTTTCTCCCGGAAAATATAGCAAAAGCACCTGAGAAACCGGCCCATCTAGCCGGTGTCTTTGCAGCAGCAGAGCAAGTCCACTTCACCATACACCCCGCACCTTGCTTGACAAAGTTTCGATCAATACTTAGAATTAATATATCTTGATAATCTAGATAATCGTTAAATAACCTTCTCGTCTATCCAACATATTTATCTGAAAGGGTGCGGACCAATGTCATTAGTCGTTTTATACGCTACAAAATCAGGAGCCACAGAGCAATGTGCCAAAATCCTATCGGAAGAGCTTTCTCACTGTACGCTTTGCAATATTGATTCCGGGAAACCAAACCTGGAGGAATTTGATAGCGTTATTCTTGGAGCTGGAGTAAGAGACGGAAAGCTGTATAAACCGATCCGCGATTTCATCAAAAAAAATCAAACCGAACTGCTGAAAAAGCGTGTGGGTTACTACATTTGCAACGAAAAGCCAAAAAAAACTGAAGAAATCATCGAGGCGAATTTTCCTGAGGAACTAAAAAAAGCAGCGGTCTGCATTGAATCCTTTGGCGGTTATAAGGCCTATGCCGCGCCGAAGGAAGGCACAGATCAGCTGAAAGGAATTTTCGTAGATAGAATAAAAGCATTTTCCGAAAAGTTCAAAGAAGATTAAAATACAAATCTATAAACATTCCCATATAAACCTTTTTATGTTATGTTGGATATATATGGGAGGTGATCAATGCTGCAAGCCTAACTTATGCTTCTGTGAGTACCCTTCAGTTGAATTCTCCATTTCTTTCGGCAGTGCTGGCTTCCGAAGCAAGTTCAATATCCATTTGAGGAGGAACTATGAATGAAATCCGGCAAATTATTTTCGTTCCGCAGCATTAGTCTAGTGGCTCTGGCTTGCGTCCTCATCCTCTCCCTCTCACTCCCTCAGAAGCAGGCCGCAGCGGCAGGTACATCAGTCAAAGGATTTTATGTAAGCGGTTCCAATCTGTACGATGCAACCAATAGCCCTTTCGTAATGAGAGGCATTAACCATGCACATACCTGGTACAAAAACGACCTGGAAACGGCCATTCCGGCCATAGCGGCCACCGGCTCCAATGTCGTTCGCATCGTGCTTTCGAACGGAAACAAATGGTCCCTCGACAGTGTGGCAGATGTCCAGCATATTCTGGCGCTGTGCGATGAGTACAAGCTGACCGCTATGCTTGAAGTGCATGATGCCACAGGTTCAGACAACATCTCTGATCTGAACGCTGCCGTAAATTACTGGATTAGTATAAAGGATGCGCTGATCGGCAAGGAAGACCGGGTCATCGTCAACATTGCCAACGAATGGTTTGGTTCCTGGAGTACGGCTACCTGGGCCAGCGGCTATCAATCCGCCATTCCTGCCCTCCGGGCCGCGGGAATCAGAAATACGCTGGTCGTGGATTCCGCCGGTTGGGGACAATATCCAGGTTCGATTTTCAACAGCGGCAATGCAGTGTTTAGCTCCGATCCGCTCAAAAATACGATTTTCTCCATTCATATGTATGAGTATGCCGGTGGCACAGCCACAACAGTCAAAAGCAATATCGACAGTGTTCTGGCCCTCGGTCTGCCGGTTATTATTGGAGAATTTGGGTACAAGCACACCAGCGGCGATGTTGATGAAGCGACGATCATGAGCTATTCGCAGCAAATAGGAGTAGGCTGGCTGGCCTGGTCCTGGTACGGTAATGGCGGCGGTGTCGAATATCTGGACTTGGCCAGCGGCCCGGCAGGCACGCTCTCGGAATGGGGAAATACCGTTGTGAACAGTGTGTACGGCACACAGGCAACCTCTATTCTGAACAAAATCTATACAACGCCCGGTTATGTACCTGTTCCCGACAATGGAACCACTCCAACTCCAGCCCCAACAACGCCGTCACCAACAGCAACCGTCGCACCTACACCTACCCCAACTGCAGCCCCCACAGGACTTGCCCTCTACTACCGGGCTGCGGATACGAACATCAATGACAACCAGATCAAACCCCATTTCAATATCAAGAACAATGGGCCATCCGCAGTCAGCTTAAGTGACTTACAAATACGTTATTACTTCACCAAGGATGGGACACAATCGCTGAATGCCGTTATTGATTGGGCACAAATCGGTGCAGCCAACATCACTACCGCATTCGGCAACTTCAGCGGCACTTCCGCTGATTCCTATGTGGAGCTCACCTTTGGTTCAAACGCGGGCAGTCTTCCTGCCGGGGGACAGACCGGAGATATCCAGCTGCGCCTGCATAAAAGCGACTGGAGCAATTTCAACGAAGCCAATGACTACTCCTTTGACCCAAGCAAAGTGGATTTCAGCACATGGGATCATGTTACCCTGCACAAGAACGGCATCCTCATATCCGGCATTCGGCCTTAAAATGTGACTTTCTATCCCCATTACTGAAAGTAATCCTATAGCGGTGGCCCATTCGGCCTTTGCCTGTAAGACGGGCAGGGACCAAAGGACCGCCGCTTTTCTATTGTTAGTTGGACTGCAAACTTATTAAAGATTTATTATTCCTGCCGAATTTCATCAGCGGCTGATTTCAAATAGGCTATTAGATCAGCTACCTTATTCGCGACAGCTAATTCCGCCTGCGAAAGTCCAATTATATTAATCGTGCATGCTTCTGTTAGAGATTCACATGTATTATCGATCACGGTAAGCACATTTTGACGCAACTCGGAGCCTGCCGACTTCACGATCGGCTCTTGAACCAATTGATAGCCGCCCCGAACCGGATTGGCATAATGCCCCCCGCTATTACGCACAAGATCGCGTATTGCCCCTGTATACATACCAGTAGTAAAATTCGCACCGTTGGAAGAATGCCGTTCAACATAACTTCGCATTTCTTCAATGCCATGTATCGCACCATCTTGAAGCAATTGTTTAATATAATATCTGATTTCCTCAGCGTTTGAGCTAAATTGTTCTCCACTCATTCTGATCAACTCCTACTCTTTATAAATTTCACAATCCTATATTCGCTTTAAGTATACAAGTAAAAAAGTATGCATACAATCAAAAAAACTTCTGAACTTTAGAAGTTTCAATCAAAAAACAAAAATTAAGCTTACATTCTATAGTTCTCTATAAAAAATAAACCTTGATTTCTCAAGGTTTTCATACGTAGGCCGGGGATAAAGTGATTATTATTCTTAAAGCTTATAGCGTTCGTAGTAGTCTTCTGCTTGAATCTCAAGCGTTGCATAATCGGTAATCCCATTTTTCTTAAAGAAGTTGTCATATGCTAACTCGTCTGTAAATCTGTTTTTTGTTTTGAATTTAAAATAGCTGAAAATTTCCTCACATGATCCAGTAAGTTCTTCCCCATACTTGCGGTTCCTATTGTAGCTTTTGAGGCCTTCTATTATCTGTGTAGCCTCATTCCGGTTAAACGGCTTTCCTGTGAGATACATCTGAATCTTGGACACCGCTGTTGTGCCAGCCTGACTTCCATCGTATTTCATAATAAACAGCACCTCTCCTACCTTCGTATATTTTGCTTTCCTTCTAGCATTCAGAAGCTTCTTAATACTAACCCACAAGGAACTAATTGTCAAGAATTTCAGAAGTTCTAATGTTTAAATTAACAAACATTAATAGAATGATCATCCGAAGTACAAATATCCTCATTACACCGAAAAGGGCCACGACGAATGCTGTGGAAATTGATATATTTAAAGTTGGTGACGATGTAACAAGTGGTTAGCCAACAGGCAAGATAAAGCGTCTCGCCTATCAGGTTTTTAATTCAAATATAAATGGAGGCCTCAAATATGTACAAAGAACTAGATAACCTTTTATCGGCTGATACATCAGTAGATTCGTGGTACGATGATGGCTGTGTCATTGCAAGCGAGATGCTTTCGGAGTTTAACCCAAGTGATTGGGTTGAATTATCTAATCAAGTGCAAAATAAACCTATAGAGTGGCAGAGAAAATTAGCGTATAGTTTGGATAATGAATGCAATGTAAATGAATTCAACATTTTATTATCATTGCTCAGTACGAATGATGAGGAATTATTCGAAATATGTATTGACACACTAAGAAGTTTTACAAATCAAGAAATTAAGAAAATGATATTAGATAACCCAAATATACTCCAACGTATAAATGACTCATTACACACTGCTAGCCTACCAGTAAAGAAAATGCTCCAAGATTTCCTTTCGAAAATCCATTTGTGATTTTGTGGATTAGATGTTAATTAGGTTCTTAATGAGATAGCCACGTCTCTATCTGGACAGCTTGGATGAACATGAGGTTGAGTATCTAGAAGAGTATGTGGAACTGGTGAAGAACAAATATATAGAATTAACTCATAAAGCCCAATAATATAGAAAGACAATGATCCTTGTCGATGAAGATATTCCTAGTGAGTTTAGGCATTCAGTGGTCAGTCTACAGTAAAATAGAAAATCAAAAAGGAAAATAACTATGGCGAATATGGATCGAGGAAACAAGACAATAACTATAAATGAAATTCGTGAATTTGAAGGTAAATATGTTCTAAAGCTTCCTGAGCAGTATATTGATTTTTTGCTTAATAATAATGGTGGGTATCCTAAAGCATCTACATTTAAGATTTCTGATGAAGCGGGTGAAAGTGTCGTAAATAAATTTTACGGGATCGGTGATATGAAGGGGAATTTGGCTAAGGTATTTGAGATTTTAGATGGTGAGCTGCCTGAAGGTTTTATATCAATCGCTAGTGATCCAGGAGGAAATGAGATTTGTATTGGAATTAGTGAGAAATACTTTGGAAAAATATATTTTTGGATGCATGATATGGAGTCAGATGAAGAAATGGAAAACATGACTTTTTTAAAAAACAGTTTCAACGATTTTTTTGATAAATTATATTAGGGATTGGCTCTAATATACACCCCACACAATGCCGAGTGATTCGGGCGGCTTAGCCCAAGCAGACTTAACTCAAATAATATCAGTATAAGAATTCTTCCATTTTACTTGTACGCACAATTACGCTAGCAACTTCTCCCCCGGTCTGAGAACTGCACGGAAATCGAAATGGCCCTTTTCCTCTCCCGTAAGCTGAACCTGCCTGATCCCAAAACATATGTTTCTGACGCCCCCGCCCCCTCTTCCCTGCGCAATATCCATTTTAAAATCGGCCTGTTTGATGTAACGCTGAATCGATGGGAGGTAGTTCTAATGTATACAAATTATAGTCAAGAAAGAAATTTCCTATATACTAAACCCTATTTCGCTAAAGTGATTGTGGATACAGTTTCAAATGGATTTGACTGGTTCGGGAACGACGAGAGGGGTCAATTAGGGAGAATCATAAAGGAGAGTAACTTTACAGACCTTATATGTGAATTGGTTCATATTTTTAAGGAAGGGCTGCCAAACTACTACGAGCTTTCTTCACTTTTTAGTATGAAATATGAAATAGTACAAGGATATTTGATATCTCGTTATGGATTAGAAACTGCTCGAAAAGAGAAAGAAGAGTTTGAAAGACGGTTTGGTAAAGGTAAAGCAGGTATGGATAACGGAGACAAAATTATTTGCAGAGTCGAAAAAGTTGAACGTAAAGATCAAGATATATCTAAAATAGAAATGGATATTGACATGGAGTGTTTAAAAATCAATGACCTTTATTTATTTGTCAACGAAATACCAGATCTGAATGAACTGAAAACCATCATAGAGGCAAAGTTTGATGATATTCACATTTCGGTTGGTAATAGATTAATTCTCAAAGAAAAAACTTATAGGATTATTGTTTTAGAAGATGAAAATAGGATGACCAGTGCTGAATGAACTCATCATTCAACCAGAAACACATATACCCATGTAGTAATCGGGGAGAGTACTTGGATCAGGCTTAAGGGACGAGCAAAAGAACTGGTGTTAGTTGAAAAGACATACATGAGCACATGGGCGGACGGTCCATTGTAAACGGAACAGGAGGAGATTGGTTTGGAAATGCAAAGCAATCAAGAAGTTTTAACAGAAGCTAGACTTCAAGTTTTTGAGCGAATCATTGGAGTGCAACTTCCTAACCATTATCGAGATTTTTTATTGAGATACAATGGGGGCTATCCTAAACCATACTACTTCATCATTTCTGAGGGGCAAGGTAAGGGTATGGTAAATATTTTCTATGGCATTGGAGGAATGTATGATAATTTAGACAAAAAAATAGATATTTTTGACGATATACTTAATGCAGGATTTTTACCAATTGCAGATGATTCTGGTGGAAATCAAATTTGCATAGGTCTTACTGAGAAGTGTTTCGGAAATATTTATTTTGGGATTCATGACGAAGACACTGAAGATATGGACAACATGTATTTTATTTCTGAGAATTTCAAGGTTTTTTTAGAAAATTTATATGATGATACAGAAGAGTAGTTGGATATTTTCAAATACTCTTCCATTCTACGTTACATTGAACAGGTCGAATATGGTCAGATACCACCATGATTGACCTGTTTATTATTATTTTCTCGCCGTTAGTCTTAACAACAGGTTTCTAAAATGGGTATTGCCATCAACGTCTCTCCATTTCACCCCCTCTCGCTAGATGGGGCTATTTGACGTTCCCCTTTCCTCACACTACTGGAGATTCACATGCTGCTTGCTTTTATTGACCCGGCCGCTCTTGATTTGAAATGTCATCAATGCCAGGGAGCTGACGAATAAAATCGCTATGGTCAAAATTGGAGAAGCTGCAGCAGATATCGTTACTAATAAAAAGGTTGTTAACGGTGCAAGGCCTACTAAAAGTGTATTAATGATGCCAATCGTAGTTGCCAGCTTGTTCTCTTCTACTACGGACACGATCCAGCCGGATAACTTGGGTACGATCGTTCCGACCAGGAAACAAACAGGTGCTAGCATCGGCAGAATGATCAGCATATTTTTTAGAAGTAGAGCAGGATAAAAAATAGTGGTAAACACTAAGCAGATCATCACTAATTGCTGCAAATGCATTTGCTTGAGTATTTTAGTTCCCAGCAGTCCGCCAGCAGCTAGTGAAAGAGAAATCACCGTGCTTAGTACAGCTATTGTAAATGGATAGGAATAAATAACCATCTCATTTTTAGCCGATACAATGATCATTTGAATGAGTGGTGTGAGGGACGATAGCATGGCATTAAGCACGATAATTGCAAGAATTACGCCGAAAAGCTTGTTTTCCTTTGTTAAGGCTGCAAAGCTCACCTTCAGGTTTTTGAAATAGCTGTCCCCTTTATGACCTTGCTGTACTTCGGTTACAGCCTTTGTTGCGAATTGCGGGCTTCTTCTAAAAAAACTCAGCATAATAAAGCCAGAAAAAAGAAAGGTTGCTGCATTCGTCCAGGCTAAAAAGGAGTAAGACACAACGATCAGTAAGGAGGCGGTTATGAATTGGGAAATCATGCCGACGATTTGTGAAATGCCCTGATTGAAGCCGCTGGCTTGAGGATAATCCTCTTTTCCAGTAACTTTCACAATGAGCGGCAGCCGCAATCCACTTGCGTACGATCCTGTGAAATCGGACAGGAAATTCAATATGACGATGCCTATTAACACAATCCATTTCTCAAGGGTCGAACAAAATAGCAAGCCGACGATGAAATACAAGCCAACTCTGATGAGATCAGCCCAAATTAAATTTCTGGCCACCTTGTGCGTTTGGTCTGCCCGATACCCAGTATAAGAGGAAAATAGCTGCGGAATCAATTCAGACGCTGTCACCAGGCCAATCGCTAACTGCGCGTTAGGAAGTGTACTGACAAAAGTCAACATGGCCAGATAATACATCTTATCCCCGATCGTTGAGAAAATGTTTGCAGTAGCGATTTGCCGAAATTGTCTGTTAGAAAAATAAATGTGCATTGTCATTCTCCTTTTATCTTGATAAATCAAACATAACCTGTTTACTATCTAGGTATGGCAATGATTTCGAATTCGAAAGGAGTTTTTTTTATGGAAATTGGTTCTTTATTGAGGGAATATCGTTTGCAAAAAGAACTGACACAGAAGGAATTCATCAAGAATTGTATTTCGGAATCCTATTATTCAAAAGTGGAGAACAACCTACATAGAATATGCGCGGAGGACTTGTTCAGCTTGCTGCAAATCAATGCCATTTCAATTACGGAGTTTGTGAACAAGTTGGATATATCAGATCAAAAATCCCCGCTGACACTTCTAGAGGTACAAATGTATCAAATATTTTATGACAACAAAATTGCTGAGCTCACACAACTGGAGCGTGTTGCACGAAATCACCAGGAACTATCTGACTCTGAAAAGAAAATTTTCATTACCTTATTGGAGGTTTTAAAGGAGATTACGGATCATTCTGACAGGGAGATTTCCGAAGCAGACAGAAATTTTTTGAAGTCCAGAATTTCAAGTGATTCAGACTGGACCACTCGCTCACTTATGCTTTTTGCAAATACGCTCCACATTTTCGACTTTGAAGATACCGTTTTTTTAGTCCAGTCCTTAATCCGAAAGCGGATGGATTACTCATTTACGAAAACTGCAAATGAAAACCCGTTCCTGCTGGCGACAATTCTACTGAATTATATATCTATATGTATTAGAAAAAAAGAACTTGTCCTCACCAGAAAACCGTTTCAGCTACTAGACAAGCTTCCTAAAACTCCTGATTTCACCTTTTATCGTTTAATGAGCAAATACTATCAGATCGTCATCGAGTGTATAAATGAACTCCGAACCTTTGACCCGAATATTACGCACATTATTCATAGCTTCTATTTGATGGGAAGAGAGCCTTTTGCAGAGGCTCTAAAAGAGTTTGCAGAATTGAATATCCCGAATTTCAAATACGCAAGTTGAGTTTCGATTCGTCAATTCAAACTTTTCATTGCCCCTTTTGAAATAACCTAATTAACGCTAAAGCGATACATAAAATAGGGCAATTGTGGTCAGATACTACCATGATTGGTTTTCTCCTCTCCAGTGAACTGGACGTACCTAATCCCAACAAAACACATGGTCCTGATACCCGGTAACCAAGCTCGGCGACGGCTAGCTCAAGACCCAAACTCTCCGCCTGCCAAGCAATCTGGATTCTCTCGAAGGCTTCTTGCAAAGTGTTGTCCGAAAAATGAAAATCCGCATGAAGCGGTTCTCACCCCGGAGAGACAAGGACTGATTGATGCGTTAGAATCAGGAGAGTACTTGGGTCGAGCTGGAGGCCGGATAAAGATAACCTTTACGATAAGGATGGAAAGTATAACGGAGGAAGAAATCAAGAATTGAATTGGTCTCTTAAGGAGTGGGAAAATGGAAGGAAATATTATAAATAATTTTGAACTACATAAAAAGTGGGTTGAGTCCATTGGTAAAGAAGGCGAAGTGTTAAAATTAGATGAAGTGGATTTAAGAGGTTTTGATTTATCCAATAAATTGCTTGAACAAGCATATTTAACTGAGTGTATTTTTGATGAACTAAAATTGGAAAATATCGATTTTCATGCATCATTATTATGCTCATCAACTTTTAAAAATGCATATTTAGATAAATGCGATTTTTATAAATCAGATCTTGGGTATACAGATTTCTCTAATTGCGTCATTAAAAACAGCAGATTTAGTAAAGGTGATTGTTGGGAAGCAATATTTAGAAATGCATATTTAGTGAATTGTAATTTGATTAATGTATTTTTCTATTTAACTGATTTTAGTAATGCAAGACTAGAAAATGTAGATATAAGTGTAGCCTCATTTGAAGAAACATTATTAAACGGAGTGACACTGAAAAATATTACAGGTATAGAAGAAGCTCATTTTAGAAGCATTAATATTGGTACCTTGGAGAACCCTATATTGTTGAAATCAGAACAAGCAAAGGAATGGGTGCTAGAAAAATGCGAAATAAGTGAATAAGTAAGTGCCGCTGCCAATGAACTTGTACGTTAGAAATTATTGATTCGTCTACTGATCTGCCTGATGGATTAAAACCTTAGAGGAGGCTAAACATGGAAAAAGAAGGAGCCGTATCTCTGTGGGTAGGCAATGTTCAATCTTCCGAGGAATTGGATAGGCTGCTTACTGTGTCTTATACGGATGAAGGATACTTTATTCCATCGATTTTTGCTAAACATTTTGGGATTCGTAGATATGATGATGCTGTAAGAGAAGCAGAATATTATGAAGAAGCAAGTAATAATCTGAATCAATTACTTGAAGGATTCTCTTATGATGATGAGATTGTTCTGAGATTTACTGCCTTACTACAAGAAGGTTTGACGGATGATTTTAATGCAGTAGTTTTACTATATAATTTTATGTATACTGAGGAACTTCTTGAAGCAACCATTCAATCGAATTATTTCAGATTTTTGGGTGCGGTAGAGTATCAATAGTGGGGGCTACCCGGTGACGAATGAATCCATCTCCTCCATGCGCTCCGCATGATGCCGCTCACCCCCGACGTAGATCAATCTGCTTACTCACAAACATTAACCCTTTGCAGATTAATAATGTCATTAATATGGCAATCATCAAACTTCTCCAACAACAGTGTAAAATTATTATCCCTCAGAAAGTTCATTTCCTCCAAAAAAACAGGAAATACAACTAGAAACTGAATTTCTTTATCAGGAGTTTTTAGTATGAAAAAATCAGGGTTCTCGTTTATAGGTGGTAACAGCATAAAGCCGGCAAATGGGTTTTTGTTGCTTAATAACTGCGGAGGATCTCCATTTGGAATACTGTCACCGTAACAAAACCAAGTTTGATGATCAAATGTAAACTTCCCAAGTTTCCGTAACCAGACGAAAGGCCAATACAATTCATCTTGGATGTCAGCTTGTCGTACAGGCCACTCTGAAGGTAAATACATTATTAATTCTGTGTATTTCCACTCTTCATATCCTTCCTCCACATTGGATGAATAGTTGCTCATTCCAGAAGTAACTATGGTGTGATAGTTTCTATTAGTGTTTGCCTCAAATACTATTAAATCTATATTTATGTTTTGCATAAAACCTTCCATGTTTACAAAACTAGGTTCTCCAATATTTTCACGCAAATGATTTATTAGCTCACCTGATGCAAAGTCATCATTTTTAACCATATGTACCTCCGGAGGTTAGATCCTTATATTAAAAAATTAAAACACTTCCTTCCGGCCATTTTCCTTTCCAGCCACATGGAAGATGACCTGCTTCATATACATCAAACATTTTGAAATAAAAACCTGGAGCGACGAGATCGCTGTAGGCATATTCCATCAACACGCAAAGAAGATCCCATTCAACACTCTCATATACACTATAATTGATGTTATTAGCAGAAACATAAGATTTGAGTTCGTTAAGTACACCTTTTTGGAGTACAGCTTTCGCTTCTAAAGTAATCGTATTCCATTCTCTATATTCATTTCTCCAACGTTCATGTAAAGCACCCGTTAGATTATTTCTTATTTCTAGTTTCAGATTGTCCCATTTCCCGTTTATCCCTTTCTGAGCTTTTGTCCAACTATCAACAATTATGATATTACCTTCAAAATAAGGCTCCCTTATCTCTTTACCACAATTCTCGAACCAGCGAACTTTTGCAACTCTTTCATCATAAAAATCTTTTATTGATTTCACAACTTCGCCTCTTTCTCTTTAATTTGTTATTGTTGATGAAAAGCGAGACAGTTCTTCAAGATACTGAACTTGAAGAAGGAATAGATTGGACTATAATTGAAAAATAACCTGTTCCTAGCACTCTCCCCTGAGAGATAAAGATAGATTGATGATTTTTTCCCAGTCAGTTTCACATTTTTTTTCGTATGTTATAAAACCTTCAGTCGAAAACCTTTTTTCAAGTACCCTACTAACCTCGTATCTGCTACAATCCTTTTCCATATAAATTTCATCTTGTAAAAATAATATGAATATAGAACTGGATGCATCATTATTCGCCAAATAGAAACCCAATAATTCGTTGTATTGAGTGTTAAAAAACATACCTACATACTCTATTTTGAGTTTAAAATTTTCCTTACATTCAATTAACCCTTCATAACTTGCAAATAAATTAAAATCATCCAAATCGTAAATTCTATTCACTGAGAATAACGGGTTCATGCCTCTTATATACAAGCCTATGACATCACCACTATCTTTCTCAAGAAAAAGGACATGATCTAATCTCTCATTATCACCCTCATCATGTAAATAAATAAGATTCGCGATTTCTTTTTGCCCGAAAAAATAATCAAACTTTTTTGTAAAAGATATTATATAGTTGTTCATACTTATCCCCACTTTACAAAAGCGCCTACAGACTCGATTGTACTGTTCGATTTGAATTCAGGCCAAGGGTCGATCCATAGGCGCAATGCAATATAGTTTAGGTTTAAAATAGAGTCAATCTTAAATAGAGGCCCACTAAAGTGATAAACAATGTAGGAATCGTCAATATAATTCCGGTCTTAAAATACGTGCCCCAGGAGATTTTCACACCTTTGCCCGAGAGCACATGCAGCCACAGCAGCGTGGCCAGTGATCCGATCGGCGTAATCTTCGGGCCTAGATCTGAGCCGATGACATTGGCATATATCAAAGCTTCCTTAATGATTCCGGAGGTATGTGTGGCGTCGATAGCCAGTGCGTCAATCATGACCGTAGGCAGGTTATTCATTACCGATGAAATGACAGCGGCTATAAAGCCCATCCCCATTGTGGCAGCGAATACCCCCTGATCCGCAACAACCTGAATCAAATCCGCTAGTATATCCATTAACCCGGCATTCCGCAATCCATACACAACAACATACATCCCGACAGAAAAGAACACGATCGCCCAAGGTGCGCCCTTAACTACTTCCATTGTTGAAATAGCAGAGCTTCTTCTGGCCATGAGCAGGAAAAAGATCGCAATAGTCCCAGCCACCACAGAAACCGGAATGTTCAGGAATTCACTGACGAAGTATCCAACCAGCAGAATCGCAAGCACAAGCCAGGACAGTTTGAACATTTTTGGGTCTTCGATCGCCTCTTGCGGATGTTTAAGCTCTGAGCTGTCGAAGTTACGCGGGATGCTTTTACGGAAGAAGAGGTATAGCACCAGGGTACTTGCTGCCAAAGAAAACAGTGTAGGTATCAGCATATGCCCTGCATAGTCCATGAAGCTGATTCCGAAGAAGTCCGCCGATACGATATTGACCAGATTGCTTACCACCAGCGGCAATGAGGTCGTATCCGCAATAAAGCCGCTGGCGATGATGAAGGGAAAGACCTTTTTCTCATCAAAATTCAGCGCACGGACCATGGCCAGGACAATAGGCGTCAGGATAAGCGCCGCTCCGTCATTGGCAAAAAACGCAGCCACTACCGCACCAAGAAGTGTGACATAGATGAACATCCGGGTTCCATTCCCCCGTGCAGCTCTCGCCATATGCAGGGCAGCCCATTCAAAGATCCCAACCTTATCAAGGATTAAGGAAATCAGAATAATCGCAACAAACGCCAGTGTAGCATTCCACACGATTAAAGTGACATCGAGAACATCGTTAAAGCTGACTACACCTGCCAGCAAAGCGAGAATCGCACCTCCGCAGGCCGACCAGCCGATAGACAGGTTCCTGGGTTGCCAAATAACAAAAACCAATGTGAGCAAAAATATAAAAATTGCAAGTATTACCAAGTCTGACCCTCCCGTTTATGTATGATTCTATTTAGTCACAGCAGACAGCACCAGACACCTTGTTGAGTCCTGCCAAAATCTCTTTGGAATCCGGCGTATACTCAAGAATAGCCTGAATATGCGGCTTGTCTTTGATATTCAGGGAATAATGAACCCATTGCCCTCTTTTCTGTTCTTTGACCAGCCCTTTGCTTTTCAGTTTGCGCAAGTGCTGACTGATCGCCGGCTGTGAAATATCAAATAATTCAACGAATTCACAGACACACCACTCCCGTTCTTTCAATAACGAAAGCATAGAGAGACGTGTTTTGTCACCCAGCAGCTTCAGATCATCCACGAGTTCATTTAGAACATCCATGCAGGTTTCTCCTTTCCAACATATAAGTCATTACTTATATTCTAAAACGCTATTTAGAATTAAGCAACCTCGGTCTAGACAGGACATCACAAATACTCCTCCGAAGCGCTTGAGGCTGCACAAGCGCTTCGGAGGAGTAAGATCAACTATTTACAATTTAAGTTGATATACAGGTTATTACGCGACAGCACATGGAAGTTCGAATACAAAGCAGCTTCCCTGTTCACACGAATCCTTAAGCCATACTCTCCCGTTCATCAATTCGGCAAGCTGCTTGCAGATTGAGAGTCCTAATCCCGCACCGCCAAATTTGCCCGGAGTTATTTTATCATGAATTTGCGAGAAGGAATGGAACAGACTGTTCATTTGTTCGGCCGGCAGGCCGATCCCGGTATCCCTTACCTCGAAAGTAACGATGACCCCGCCATCTGGGGCAGCTTGATTCCGGATTGAAAGGCATACTTCACCCTTTTCCGTGAATTTAAGTGCATTCCCAAGCAGGTTGGTCAAAACCTGACGGATTTTATTGCTGTCTCCCAGCAGTCTGGGATTGGCCTCGCTATCGAAAACGGCCGACAATTCCAGGCCCTTCTTCTCTGCTTCTGTGGAGAATAGTTGCAATACATGGCCCACGACTTCACGGACAATAAACGGGCTGTTGTCGAGCGTCATTGTGCCAGCCTCCATTTTGGAATAATCCAGGATCTGATCCATCATAGCAAGCAGATTACTACCGCTCTTCTCGATGACATCGACGTATATGGACTGTTCCTCGGAGAGCTCAGTCGACTCCAGCAAGCTTGCCATGCCAATGACACCGTTCATCGGTGTACGAATTTCGTGACTGAGCACTGCAAGCAGATTATTCTTGTCCTCCAGTACCTGCGCAGCTATTTCTTCAGCCTCTCTCAGCTGTATAAGCGTTGATTCCATTTCAAGCAGCACGGTGAAAAAGGCTGACAAAGAAAGCAGCAATTCAATATCCCGTTGCTGATACTGATAGAAATCCTGATCAAAAGAGCAAAGTGAACCGTAAAACTCGCCTTTTTCATTACGGATCGGAACTCCGATAAACGAACAACCGCCTACGAATTGAGTCGCATCCATGTCTTTGGTTAACGGATGGGTAAGATTATTGTTAATAAGCAGCGGGCCCTGGGCATGCTCCGTCACCAGCGCGCAGTAAGACTCCTCATTGTCTACTACCAGTCCCTCTCCCAAGATGAGCTTGTCCCGGTTGTATGCTTTCATCACCTTTGTAGAGAGACTATCCAGATTCGCGATGCAGAAAGTATTTGCGGGGATTAACTTGCTTGCTGTATCCATAACCTTGGCAGCCGAATCATATAACTTTATGGAAATGACCGACAATACATCAATAAATTCTGTCTTTAACATAATGCCGTTCGTCCCTTCTAGTCCTGCTAATTCCAAGACCACACACATTTCACACTGCTATTAACAATATCACATTCTATACAAATGAGATACATTCCCCATATTATTCCCAGTTTCTGTTGTCATTGATTTCCTTCTTGCGATTGAAGGCGTCCTCCAGATTAATGTCCAGTTTGTTAGCTAAATCAAAGATGTTCCACACCACATCGTACATCTCATAACCGAGATTCTCTTTCTTCTCGGCATCGGGATGAAAGGATACTGACAGTACCTCTTGCGACAACTCACCAACCTCAGTCATCAAGTACAACATCCGCTGCTCAATGGTACTCCTGTCAAAACCTTTCACTTCACTGAATTCTCTTACGTACTGTTGGAACTCCGCTGTGTTCATTCCCCTGCTCCTCACCTTTGTTCAAATATAAACATTCAATTATTCCTCAAATATAATATATACCATTTATCCCGCAGAACAAAAGTTTGCAGCAAGGAACAAGGACATGACAACGTTAGCGGTTGATAGGTGATTTTAGGCATTAGACAACCTAAAATAAGCATATTTAGTTACATAAACCCTGAAGAGACGGTGATTAATCCATGACCCATAACCAAGAATTCAAAGTCTATATCATAACCTCCAGCGATATCCTGCGCTTCTTTGTCATCGAAATTATCCTCGGGACTGTAACCTATTCTATAGCGTTGAAGCTTTTCCACAATGTAATCCTGGCAAGTGCCGGAGGATGGGCCGGCACGGAAGGAATCAAGCGGCTGAACACTTTACGGAAATTCCTGTAACAGCTAAGAGCAAGCTGAAACAGTATCATGCCAAAAACCTAAAACAGCAGAAAATATCAAAATCAATTATTTCCTTTCTTGTAAAGTAAAACAGGAAAGGTAAGGTGACTATTTTGAAAAAAACCACGGCGTATTATAAAACCTTTGAAGGAAACAGTTATCAAATTGGCGTATTGCTTGGTAAATGGGCGTTGTCCAAACCGGAAATGCTCAAAGCTATGTTGCTCCCTCTAAATGTGTACCCTCAAAAGAAATTACAGGAAATCACAGAACTACTGGATCAATATTGCAGCGGTATTAATGAAGAAATACAAGGATTCGCTGATACCGTTGGTATTGAACGCGGTCAAGCATTGTTTTATGCTATGACCTATTTAGAACGCGGATGCAGCTTGTTTGCGGCAATGCCTGCCAAAACACGGGACGGACATACTATCCTTGCGAGGAATTATGAGTTCTCCGATGTGATGGAGGAGCTTTGCTTTAGCTATACTCAAACAGCTGGTAAATACAAGCATCTCGGCTCTATGATTAACCTATTTGGTCGCGGTGATGGGATGAATGAATGTGGCCTTGCCGTTGCCCAAGCCTCCTGCGGAATGCCTGTGGGTAATTTTGAGGGCGGACAGAAGGCGGAAGTAAGCGGACTGCAGTTCTGGGCTGTCATTCGCGGAATTTTGGAAAATTGCCAAAACGTTAAGGAAGCAGTTAATTATTGCATGGAGGCTCCCATCGGGTACAACATGAATTTGATGCTTGCCGATAAAAGTGGTGAAATAGCCTTGTTTGAATGTATTGATGGACACAAAGCGAATAAGTTACTGGATGGCCAAACAGAAGAATCTTTTTTAAGTGCTACCAATCACGCAGTACTTACTGAGCTAAAGTCCTTTGAGAAAGTGATCCTAGAAAATTCCATGATTAGAAACGACCTTATTGTCCACTTTAGCCACGCAAGGGAAAAATTCACGAAAACAGATATAAAACAATTGCTATCTTCACCCTATCCAAATGGGTTATGCTGCCACTACTACGGAGACTTTTTCGGCACATTGCGTTCTATGATTTTTGATGTAACAGCAGGACAAGTGGAAATGACCTTTGGTTCCCCACAGCAGAATGATTGGCAGTTGTTTACTTTCGCTTCACAGAAGGATATGGAATTTTCTGTACAGCTTCCTTACGAACAGACACCAAAAAACTTTTATAATATTTTATAATTTGAGAAAGAGAGGCTGCTATGGACTATAGGATGCAATTGGAAAAAGCATTGGTTTTTATTGAAAGCAATCTAAATAACGCTATCTCCGTTACTGATGTTGCTAAAGCAGCCTCCTATTCGTATTATCATTTCCATCGTTTTTTTCAAGCAATGATGGGAGAAACCGCAGGAAGTTATATACGCTCCAGAAGACTGACACAGGCCGCTAAGGAATTGCTGTATACTAATAAAAGAATTTTAGATATTGCGGTTTCTTTGCAGTTTGAATCCCATGAAGCTTTCAGCCGGGCCTTTAAATCCCAGTATCATATGACACCGAATCAATACCGCAAAAACCGTGTAGAGACCATCCTTGGCAGCCGCAGGGAAATCACTAAACCTGAAATACAGCATCGGTGTAATTCTATTACGCTGCGGCCGCAAATTGTCGATGTTGAACCCAAACAGCTCGTTGGCATACGATTTCAAACTAGTGTTGCAAACAATCAAAGCGTTAGTAAGTGGGAATATTTCCAGTCTCGGGTTCATGAAATCCATCATGCGCTTCCTGACTCCTGCCGTTATGGCATCTTTGAGTCTGCACAAGGCTGTACATTTGATTCGTTCAGTGAGCAGAGCCAAACAAGCGAATTTATCGGAATAGAAGTAAACGAACCAAGCCTTGCTCCAGATAAAATGTGTTATAAAAAATTCCCCGGAGGAAAATACGCACGATTCACACACACTGGAAAGGTACACTCATTGTTTCAAAGTTATCAGTATATCTGGGGAGCTTGGCTGTCTGCAAGCGATGTAGAACTGGCTGCCAGGGATGATTTCGAATGCTATTCTGAACGGTTTCTAGGCGCGGATAACCCCGAATCTCAGATTGATATTTATTTTCCGATAAAATAATTAATCAGTGTCCATCTATCCCGGGGATTCATCATGAATTCTGATGCGATGGCTACGACTAGATCTTTTTCTGGAATACAGCAAATGACATTGCCGCCATCTCCCATTGCTAAGTATGCAGAAATTCCATCCTCTTGGCGTAACCACCATAGGTAGCCGTACTTATTAGGGTTCATTGCTGTGGATTCGCGGGTCCATGCACCCGAAACAACCTCATGTTCGTCCCAAATGCCACCGTTCAGATATAGGAGACCAAAACGTGCCATATCACGGGGACTTAGTGTAAGTCCCCATCCTCCTGTGGAGTTACCGTTCGGATCTGCAACCCATCCCCTCACATTTTCCCCAAATAGATCCTCAAAGCCGAACGATTTCATTTTATAATCCGGAATTTCTTTCATCCCGATGGGTTTAAATAAACATTCGTTGGCAAACTCACGGGCACTTTTCCCTGTGCTGCGGGTGAGGATGGCGGAAAGCAGATGCGCCCCTGCGGTGGAGTACTTAAAGGTTCCAATACTACCTTGTTGGCCGAGAATATCCAAAGTGTATTTTACCCAGTCAGGCTGCATGCACATCTTGTCGAGCGGTTCTTGCCAGTCCTCAAATGAATAGGGAGCTGTCATCGTGAGTAGATGGCGTATACTGACTTCTTGTTTCTGCTTATCAGCCGCACCTTGAGCATATTCGGGGAAAAAATCGAGCACCTTCTGGTCTACATTGCGAATATATCCTGCATCTATGGCAATGCCAACGAGAGCAGATATGACACTTTTCGTTACAGAGGCTACATGGTGCGTATCCTCCGGGCCATAGCCGTTATAATAGTTTTCATAAGCCATGTATCCGTTTCTCACAACAACAATACCGTTTATATTGCTGTACTCCGATTTAATGATTGGATCAAGCGCTGTAAGCTTCTCAGCATCCTTCCTCAAGGTTGCCGGGTCTGGGGCTTGCAGCCATTCTGAAGTGGGCCAGTAGTTTCTTTGCATGATAGACACCTCTCTACAAGACGTTTTTAAATTTTCTTTACAGGAAAATATATCTCGGTAACGTGATCCTCAGGACCGGTGCCTTGATAAGGGTCGGTTACATAAATTTCATAGGGTGATTTCACCATTACATAGCCCTCATTCTCTATCCATTCCCTCAGCTTGGCATAGACCGAAGTCAATTCCGAATATGATCCCTTTAAAACAGACTTCGCACACAGGCCTCCAGGCAGATTACGCGTTCCGTTTACCGTTTCTTTTACCGGGATGGCAAACTCGATATCATTGCTGGCCGGATTGTATTCAGCGCTGTGATAAATTGTCATTGGTGTACCCAGCGAGGTGAGTTTTTCAGTCGCAATCTTCTCATATAACCTGCTAAAATACTTTCCGTATCCAAAAGCATAGTCATCCCTGCTCATCATCTGACGCATATAAAGCATATTTATTGGCCGGGTTTCAACAAGTTGCACTTCAATATCGTCCATATAGGACATAATCGGCAGGCCCTTCTCTACATTTAAAATATCGTTGCTTATTTGTTGCAGTGTTTGTTCAAAAGCTTTCAGCTTGTCCTCTATTTCTCTTTTCTTGCGATCCAGGGCAGAACGAAGCTTCTCATCGGATTGATCCTCTTCCCAGTCCAGAAGAGCTTTGATTTCTTCCAGTGAAAAATGATAGGATTTCAAACGGTTGATAAAGAGCATCTTTTTAAGCTGCCTGATAGAATAATACCTATAGCCATTTTCCGGATTAATCTCATCAGGTTTAATTAATCCCATTTCATCATAATATCGGAGCGTTTTTGTAGATACTTCGCATATCTTCGAGAAGTCTCCAATCGAAAGCAAGCCGTCCCCTCCATTCCTTGTATTTGTATCCACTATGCACCTTCCCCTAAGGGCAAAGTCAACTACAAAATAATAAAGGCGCAGAGACCGGAATTAACGGCTTCTGCACCTCGTCAGTCTGAAATATTGCTTGCACCAGAGGTACATGCCGGGGCTGTCTCCCTGAATCCGCAGGAATTTGCGCATCACATGAAATGCAACCTTTTAGCCACTGGGAACGTTTGGTAGGTAACCCGGAGGTGTTCCTTATGAGAAAAGCAGCCTTGCTCGTTCTGTTGTTCACTCTGTTCCTGCCCGCCCCAAGCACATCAGCCTTATCCTGTGTACAACTGCTTTCCATGGAAGCGGCCTATGATACATACGATGGAGTCGTCATTGGACATGTGGAGGATGTCGTGCAAATCAGCTCCAACAACCAAATCCATATGACGGTAGTACGCAGTTTCAAAACGATCACGGAACCTTCCCTTGTCGTTGACGAAAATATGACTTGGGGTGCGATGAACGGCCCCAGCGAAGAAGGCAGTGATTATCTTTTTTTTCTGAGGCAAAAGGACGGCAAGTGGGAAAATCCGTTATGTTCCCCTTCCGTAAAGATTTCGGACGCCTACGTAGACCTGGAGTTTCTGAAGGATAAAGAAATCAGCATTTCCCCATCACCTAGTCCTACCGTGAGTCCAGCCGCTGAAAGTCCTTCGACTGCAAGTGCCGCCAATGCCGGTGCAGAACCAGCAGCCGGACAAGCTGGAGACAGCCGGCACCTCTGGATTGCTGCGGGGATAGCAGGTGTAGGCCTCATTACCGGATTGTTTCTTCTGCGCTATTTCAAGCGGAACAGGTAGCTTTTGCAGTTCTTCGACTGTAAAATTATCATCTTTATCAGGTTAATTGAAAATAGCGGTTGGCATTATGGTAGCAAATATCCTGAACGATGCCTCCAAGGAATGAAAGATCCCGCGGGGCCTCCCCGCTGGTCACCCAGCCGCCGATATGGTTGCACAGAATCCGGCGGAAATACTCATGACGTGTATAGGACAGGAAAGACCTCGAGTCTGTCAGCATCCCTACAAAGCAGCTGAGCAGCCCCAGATTGGATAAGGAAGTAATTTGTTTGATCATTCCGTCCTTCTGGTCGTTGTACCACCAGCCGGAGCCGAATTGAATCTTCCCTTTGACTCCTTCGCCTTGGAAAGACCCCGCCATCGCAGCCAGCACATCATTCTGCACTGCATTCAAATTGTAGAGAATGGTCCGGGGAAGCTCGCCGGTCCGGTCCAGCCCGTCGAGCAGCTTGTATAAGTTGTCCGCGTAGCTGCGGTCACCGATGATGTCGAAGCCCGTGTCCGGACCAAGCTCCCGGAACATCCGTGTGTTCGGATTGCGGATCGCACCGATATGCAGCTGCATCGCCCAGTCGTGGGCGGCATATTTGCGGCCCATGGCTAAGAACAACGCTGTTGCGTACTGATCGCATTCCAGTCTGCTCAAGGTCTCGCCGCTCAGCCGCTTGCTGAAGATCGTCTCCAGTACAGATGGCGGCGCCTCAGCATAAGGAAGGTGTGAGAAGCCATGGTCAGAGATCATACAGCCCTGCTGGTCAAAGTATTCAATTCGCTCCAGCAGCGCGCGTTCCATCAGTTCATAGGAGGTGATGGCATACCCTACGGTCTGCTCCAGGTTTGCTACATAACCCGGAAAGGACTCCGCTTCAATCAGCAGTGCCTTATCCGGCCGGAAGGTCGGCGTCACCCCGGTCTTGAACTCTTTGTCTCCGGCAATCTGCTCATGGTACCGCAGATCATCCACCGGATCATCCGTCGTGCAGATCCATTTCACCCTGGAACGGGTAATCAGCCCCCGGGCCGTGAAGCCGTCCTGGGCAATCAAGGTGTTGCAGTGGTCATAGATCTTCCGCCAGTTGTCCTGACTCAGCTGCTCCTCTACGCCAAAGTAAGCTTTCAGCTCCAGCGCCGACCAATGGTACAGCGGGTTGCCGACAGTATAGGGAAGCACCTCGCTCCACTTGGCAAACTTTTCTTCATCAGAGGCATTGCCGGTAATATATCTCTCTTCGATCCCGAATGTTCTCAGCGCACGCCATTTATAGTGGTCTCCACCCAGCCAGACCTCGGCAATATTATTGAAACGTTTATTGTCGGCAATGGCTTTCGGGTCCAGATGGCAATGATAGTCGATAATAGGCAGAGCTTCCGCATACTCATGATAGAGTATCCGGGCCTCCTCTGACTGCAACAGAAAATCCTCATGAATAAAAGGCTTCATCCTAATGCTCCTTTACCCTTATTTCAGGTATTTCTCCAATGTGCTCCGCACAGCTCCCGGGCCGGCCAGCATTTCAAGGAACATACCCTCAATCTTCTCCCCAAGGCCGATGTCATAGAGCCGAACACCAAAGAGCTGCCCGTCTTCAAGAATTGGCCGCACATTTACCGCGGTAGCTCCGAGTGAAACTCCCTGCAAATGTCCTTGCAGTACCTCAAGCAGCGGGTCCGGACTCAATGTGAAAGGTTTGCCTTCATCATCTACTCCAAGCAGATAGCGGCACCAGACGGCAATCGCCAGCGGGATGGCTGTCAGCTGCGCCGGATCAAGATCCTCCCGGCGGATATACGATTTAATGGTTTCTCCGAACCGTATGCCCACCTTCTGTGAGGTGTCGGTCGCGATCCGCTGCGGGGTATCAGGGATAAACGGATTGGCGAAGCGTTCTGTCAATACTTCGTCCAGGAACTGCTTTGGACTGAGAATCCCCGGATCCACAACGACCGGCAATCCCTCTTTGTAGCCGATGATTTCCACGAATTTACGCAGCGTATCATCCTTCATCTCATCGGCAATCAGGGTGTAGCCAAGCAGACAGCCGGATACGGCAAGCGCGGTATGCAGCGGATTGAGGCAGGTTGTTACCTTCATCGTCTCCACGTTGTTGACTGTATCGCGGTCGGTAAAGATAATCCCTGCTTCCTCCAGCGCCGGACGGCCATTCGTGAACTTGTCTTCAATCACCAGATATTCGCTGATCTCCGCGTTTACGAATGGGGCTGTATAGGTATTCTTGGAAGTGACGATGACATCCATATCGCCGATTCCCTGTTCCAGCAGCGCCGCTTGGACCGTTTCGGACGGGCGCGGCGTAATTTTGTCGATCATGGACAGCGGGAAGGCGATTAACCGCTCGTCCTCCAGATAAGTCACAAATCCTTCTTCGACAAGTCCCTTGCCGGCCCACTCTTTGGCAATGGTCACGACACCGTTCTTCAGCTTATCGCCATTGTGGGAGCAGTTGTCCATGCTGACAAAGGTCATCGGGTATTGGCCCTTCAGGTAGCGACGGTAGGCCAGGGAAGCCACGATGCTCATCGCATGCACCGGCTGCTCCGGCCCGCCTGCGATATCCTTTTCCACGATGCCGAGATACTGTCCGTTCGGGCCTGTCAGTGAGTAACCCTTCTCCGTAATGGTGAAGCTGGCCATCTGCAGGCTGGGATTCTCGAACACCTCCGTCAGACGGCGGTAATCCGCTTCACGGTTCTTGTCAGCTGCGATTCCCTCAACAATGCTGCTGACGATCTTTTTCTGGAAATCACCGCGTGCGTTCATCAGCACGAGCAGTGTCAGATTGTCGTATGGCTTGTAGACCTTATCGATCATCTCAAAATCGAACGTTTCCGCCGCGATGATCCCGGTGTCCGCTTTGGCGCTGTCCAGCAGCTTCTGGTGGGCATTCGCCACGAATCCGCGGAAGATGTTGCCTGCACCGAAATGAACCCATTCCGGCTTCGCCTGTGTATTCTTCGCCACTTGATCAAAGTCAAAGCGCGGAAGCTCTACACCCGCAGCCTTCCAGGCTGCTTCATCAGAGATACTGCTTCGGCTTAAGCGCAGCATTTAGTTCGCCCCCTTGACATTGTCAAGACTGTCCCATACGCCAAGGAGATACATGATGCCCATGGCTCTGTCATATAGGCCGTAACCCGGACGGCAGTTCTTCTCTTCGCCCCATAGATGCCGCCCGTGGTCCGGACGCACATAACCGGTATATCCATTCTCGTGATAGGCTTTGACGACTTCAGCCACATCCACACTGCCATCACGCCCGCGGTGCGACACCTCTATAAAGTCACCGTTCTCAAACACCTTCACGTTGCGGATATGGGCAAAATGAATACGGTCATGGAACTCGCGGATCATCGCCGGCAGGTCGTTCTCCGGATTCGTGCCCAGCGATCCTGTGCAGAAGGTGAGACCGTTGTAGGGACTGTCCACCAAATCCAGGAACCTGCGGATCATTTCCCGGTTGCGGATAATGCGCGGCAGGCCAAAGATCGGCCAGGCCGGATCGTCGGGATGGATCGCCATCTTGATGTCTACTTCCTCGCATACTGGAATAATGCGTTCCAGGAAGTATTTGAGGTTCTCGAACAGTTTATCTTCGGTCACATCTGCATAGGCTGCGAACAGCTCATCCAGCTTCGCCAGCCGCTCAGGCTCCCAGCCTGGCATTGTGAATTGTCCGGCGCCTTTCAGAATCCGGTCCACCATCTCACGCGGATTATCGGTAATGGCAGCCTTTTCATAAAAGAGGGCATTGGAGCCGTCCGGCAGTTCCTTGTACAGCTCCGTGCGGGTCCAGTCGAATACAGGCATGAAATTATAGCAGATGACTTTTACGCCCACTTTGGACAATTTGCGGATCGTGTCGATATAAATATCGATATATTTATCACGGGACGGAAGACCGATTTTGATATCATCATGAACGTTGACGCTCTCCACCACAGCTGTGCTGAAGCCTTTGGCAGTGATTTGATCCGCCACTTCCTGGATCCGTTCCATTTCCCACACTTCACCGGCTACTTTATCGTGCAAAGACCAGACGATACCCATAACCCCCGGAATCTGCCGGATATGGTCAAGCGTAATGTTGTCATTGCCTTCACCATACCATCTCCACGTCATGTTCATTGATAGAACCTCCTCTGATTTAACCTATGGTATCTTGTATACAAGATTTCCTTGATCATAAAATACAGCCATTAAGTTGTCAATATATCTTTCGAAACATTATCGTTTACTTTAATAAACCTCTACAATGATGTATACTAGGTCTTAAAAACGACAATGGAGCAGGAGTACAATGTCAATTAAAGAAGAAATTATGAATTCGCTAAAGAACGAAATTCTTACCCTGACGCTGAAACCCGGTACCATTCTAAGTGAGACCGCCTTGTCCGAACGGTTTCAGATATCAAGAACACCTTTACGCGATGTGCTGAAGCAGCTCAGCCGGGAGTCCTACATTGATGTCTATCCCAAAAAGGGCAATTTGGTCTCTTATATTGACCTGGAGTCGGTCGAACAGATTATTTACCTGCGAAGCGTTCTGGAAAAAGAGATTATCAAATATCTGTCCACTCATCTTGTACTCAAAGGCGTACATGAACTGAAAGATATTTTGCAGCAGCAGAAAGCCGCCATCCATGAAGAATCGGCCACAGAGCAGTTTCTCCGCCTGGACGATGCATTCCACGCTGCCCTGTTCAGGTTAGCCGGCCGGGAGTTCCTATGGAATCTGATTCAGCAGTCCAATGTGCATTATGAAAGATACCGCAGACTGCACATGCTGAGAACGGAGAAGCTTGAGGAAATCTGGAATGAGCATCAGCGTATCCTTGAATACATGATGCAAAAGGAAACCGAGTCCATTGATGCGTTGATTCATCACCATCTGCGGGAGGATATCAATTCGCTATACCTGCAGGAGAACTTCTCGGAGTACATCAGAGCATAAATGAAAAAGGGCTGTCTCCACAGTAGAAACTTCTACTGTGGAGACAGCCCTTTATTGTTCGTACATGTACCAAGCATAGTGAAACCTATGTATCGTGCTCCAGCCTAATCCGTAATTCCAAAATCATGAAGCAGCTGCTGCTTGTCGAGCGCAGGCAGACCCAGCGGTTCGCGAAATTTCTGCAGCTTCACCAGCAGATCCTCTTCTTTGGCATAGACATAAGGGCTCTTCCAGACCGAATCCAGTGTAATCAGCTCACTGGATGAAGGCTTCATGGATTTATAATTCAGAATCCAGTCACGGAGCTGAACTTTGTCGATATCGGTGCGGATATTCTCCCCCAGGATGTCGATGATATCCCCCAGCTGAGCGAGCCCGTTAACAGAATCCAGCTTGCCCAGAATCAGGTTCAAGACCTCCTGCTGCCGCTCATTGCGGGATATATCTGAGGATTCTGCCGTTCCCCGGTTCGACTTGCGGTAACGGACGAAATCCAGCACTTCCTTGCCGCTTAAATGCTGCATCCCTTTAGTCAGATTAATGTTCGTTCCGTCCGCATTATCCACATAGCGCATATTCATCGGCACATCGATATCCAGTCCGCCAAGCTCATCCACTATGCTGCTGAACGCCTCAAAATTAACCAGAATCATATGGTCAATGTCGACCTGCAGAATGCTGCTGTAGAACTCCTTGGTCTTGCTTAGAACCTCACCTTTGTTATGTGAGTAATAATAAGCGTAATAATAATTGGCCTTATGCGTGCCGATATCACTGCTTGTGATCTTCATGTCACGGGGGATGGACAGGATGGACAGCTTTTTGCTCACAGGCTCATAGACCACCGGCATCAGCACATCCGTATTCAGCGTCCCTCCGCTGCCACTCCGGTTGTCCACACCAGCGAGTAAGAACGTGAGCGGTTTATTCTCATCCACGGCATCCGCAGCATCAGCCTCGGCCGAAGCTCCAGGCATAGGCGATGCAGGACTTGCCGTTTCACTGGGAGTCGTTCCCGATGCCGAAATCCGGTCAAGTGCCCGTTCAGCCTTATAATACAAAGTTCCTGCATAAACAGCTCCAGCGATCAGACACGTACCCAGCACAGCGGTTACACTAAGCAGCGTTTTGCGGTTACGTGATTTGCTGCGCTGCGCTTTCCTTCTCTTGCTTCGTTCTTGCATTCCCTTCCTCCTGTTTACTTTCATTAGTATAAGGAATTATAGCATAGACCGGTGTTAATGCTCAAAAAATGGCAGAGATCAAGCTGACCGCTTGTGCCTTTCACAAAATACTCTTTACAGGCAAGTTGCTGATTAAATAGCCTTCCGGCAGACAAAAACCGCAGCCAAACCGGCTGCGGTTTCCATCATTTGTAACCTGAACTATTTGCTTAAGTGTGAAAATAATTACAGCTTGACCATTTGCCCCGTTTTCTGGGATTCGAATGCAGCCAAAATAACTTTCAGGGATCTCAGACCTTCTTCCCCAGAGATCGCCGGAGGTGTATTCGTTACGATGGATTTCACGAAATCATCAATGACACCGCTCGGCACTTGTTTTTCATTGGTCGCCATAGCGCCCACTTTGTAGGTCTCGACCGTACCATTCGTAAGCTCTACGATCACTTCGTCACCCTCTACAGTACCAATCTTCATCACGCCATGCTCGCACCATAACACGGTACTGTTGTCCCCGCCTCTGTATTGTGTCCAGCTGGCAACCAGTGTTCCGATGGCGCCGCTCTTCATACGCAGGATGCAGGCTGCGTTATCATCGACTTCCGTGCCTTCTTTGTGTAAAGTGCTGATAAAGCCGGCAACTTCGGATACTTCGTCGTTCAGCAAATAACGGATAAAGTCTGATTTGTGTACGCCCAGGTCGCCCATCGCACCCATGATTGCTTCTTCTTTGCGGAAAAACCAGCTGTCTGCACCGTCTACACTCCAGCCCTCCGGACCGGGGTGCCCAAAGGACGTGCGGAATGTAAGCACTCTGCCCAGTTTGCCGGAGTCGAGAATTTCTTTGGCCTTCACATGAGGCGGCATCAACCGCTGATTGTGTCCAACCATCAGGTACACTCCGTTTTTACGGGCAGCTTCGATCATCTGCTCACCTTCTTCAGCGGAGCATGCCATGGGTTTTTCCACCAGAACATGTTTGCCTGCATTGGCAGCCGCAATAGCCAATGAAGCATGCAGATAGTTCGGTGTACATACGCTGACCGCATCCACTTCTTCATTAGCCAGTAATTCCTCGTAGCTGGCATAACCTTTGCCGCCATAGGTTTCGGCCATCTTCTCGGCGCGCTCAATGATAGGATCTGCAAAAGCAACCAGCTCTACGTGTTCACTCGCTGCATACTCTGGAATATGTCTGCGCTCGGCGATGGCGCCGCAGCCGAATACAGCAACTTTGATTTTTTTCATGTTAAATAGCTCCTTTAAGCAATGGATTATTATTTGTTTAAATAGTTTTGTTTAAGCCAGCTATAGCTGTTCGATATACTTTCAAGCGGCGGGTTCTGACAGACATCCTGCTCCACGATCAGCCATTGCACCCCCGCTTTCGCTGAGGCCTCAATAACCGCAGGCAGATTAACGGAACCTTGTCCCAATTCAAGCGTTATCATCTGACCCTGCTCGTCTGTACTGAAATCCTTCAGATGGAGAAGCGGCAGACGTCCGGCATATTTGTGGATATACTCGATCGGATGATGTCCAGCGAATTGTACCCAGCACACATCCATTTCCACTTGAACCGCTGCCGGTGTGGTTTGCATAAACATGCCATCAAATGCGTTATGTTCTCCGGCCTGTCCTATAAATTCAAAATCATGGTTGTGATAACCAAAGATCAATCCCTGCTTACTGACTTCAGTTCCTATTTCCTGCAGCTCGGAGAACAGCTTGCACCACTCCTCACTGCTTTGAGGACGATCCTCGGGCATTAGAAAAGGACAGATCATATACGCTGCACCGATAGTTTTGAGGTAATCAATCTCTTTTTGCAGATCCTTACGCATGGCTTCCAGCGAAACATGACTGCTGAATCCTTTGAGACCCAGCTCATCAAGCAGCGACTTCATTTGTTCAGCGGGAATATCTCCATACCCGGCAAATTCAACGCCTTGATAACCAAGCTCCGCCACCTTCCGGAGTGTTCCTTCGAAATCAAAAGCGGTTAGATCACGGAGCGTGTACAGCTGCAACCCGATATTGATCTTGTTCATGATAACAAGCACCTCTGTCTACTTAAAATTTTATTGTTCTCTCTGGTATCATTCTAGTGGAATACAGACTAAAATGAACATATACAATATCGACAGAACATGAACTATTTGCTCTGAATTCGTTGGGAGGGTCATATTCGTGGACACGTCTCTGCTCATCTGCGATCACTCATATCACTATAAGTCGTTTAACCACAATCTGAAGGGCGGATTACAGAATTACCTGTTCCGGCTACAGACCGAAGGCTCCTGTGAAGTGACTTCACACGGCAAAGAGTACACCCTGAGCGGCGGTGATCTGCTGCTGCTCAGGCCAGGCGACGATTACCAGCTGACAGTGAAGGAACCGGATCATAAGGGACGCCTGTCCAGCGGAGACTATTATCTGTTCTGCGAAGGCCCCTGGATTGACGCCTGGTGGAAACGGAGGAACCGTCCGGTAGCTAACCGGATTGGCCTGGATGACAAGCTGATTGGCTTATGGCGCAACCTGCTGCTGGAGAAACGGCGCGGTTCGCTTGAAGAGGATACCGAGCTGAAGGATGTGCTGCTGCGCAGCCTCTGCCTGTATATTGACAGAGCGATTACCGAAAATGTACAGGCGGACCGGAAGGGTACGGCAACCCTGAAGCTCAAACGGTTTATTGAAGAGCATGCCACGGTCACCTTTAAGCTTGAGGAAGCTGCCGGCTATGCCGGTCTTAGCCTGTCGCGGGCAGTAAGGCTGTTCAAGGAGCATTATGGTAAAACCATGATTCAATATGCGATTGAGATCCGGCTCAAAGCGGCTGTAGAACAGATCAAATACAGTGAATTGACGCTGGAGCATATTGCCGAAACTTGCGGCTTCGCCAGCTACTCTTATTTTCACCGCGTGTTCCGGGCTCACTTCGGCGTCTCTCCGTTAGAATACCGCTTGAAATGAGATTGAACCGCTGGTAAGCATCACGGGCAAGGACACTCTGCTGTTCTGCACATCGCCCGCCAGACAGCAAAAGGCTCAGTTTTCACTGAGCCTTTTGCTGTCTGGCGGGTACTCCTGATGCGAAAGCTTTATTTCCCCATGTAAAAACGCCGGTATCTCATTACTCTTTTATACATGGATTTATCCTTAAGCTGATTAAAGATATAGGGATCGGGATTCATGTTCACTTCAATAATCCATGGCGTCAGCGACCGGTCCAAACCGACATCTACGCCAATTTGCCGAATCCGGGGGTAGGTTTTCTGCATATGAGCGGCCATGCGGGTGCCCAGTCTATTTAATTCCTCTATCAGCTGCGCAAGCCTGCGCTCCGAAAGATGGGTCGAGAGCAATTTCTCAATCGCCATGGGTTTGCCGCCGCTGTGGTAATTCGTCACAATTTTGCCCGGATGCCCCAGCCGCCCAATGATCCCGGTAGCTTCCCATACGCCCTTGGGGCTTAACTGTACCATCACCCGGATATCAAAGCGCCGCCGGTTATGCTTCAGCAGGTGAATCCCTTTCTGAATCAAATAACTCCTGCCGTTAGTCTTCTTCGCCAGACTTTTGTGAAAGGCCTCAAAGCTGTCAAAATGACGGACGGTTTCTTCATACTGGTAAGTAAAGCCCTGCCGTTCCCCCCGCTCCGCGCGGATGACCCCGTTGCCATAGGTTCCCCGTTCCGGCTTGACATAGATCATTCCATAGCTGTGAATCATCTGCTCCAGATTACGTTTGCTGAATTTCCGGGTGTCCGGAATAAAGGGCCTGATCGAAGCGTTGCGCAACAGCAATTTGGTCTTGAGCCATTTGCTCTGCGGTAAGTTAGCGTGTTTTGCCTTCACTCATGCACTCTCCTGTCTGAGATGGGATGAATTCCCTCCCTGATTTACATAGTCACTGCATCCTATGCAGAAGAGGCCACGGCTGAATTAAGCATCTATCCCGTAATGAATAGATTATCTTTACGGTGATCTATGCCCGGTCATGAAGTGAATTCGCGGCATACATTAGTGCAGACGCTCATGTCAATTTGTGCATGGAGATGAACCTATGTCAGCAACCTCAGCAGGCTTAAGTGTTAGCGGTCCCGCGATAGATGTCCTTATTCCGGCGATTGAAAAGGACCTGGCGACCCTCCCTCATGTGATCGACAGTCTTCGCCGCTATGTCCGCCACCCCATCAGCAATATCTATATTGTCTCACCGAACAGCAGCAAGATCAGAAATCTGTGCTCACGCAAAAACTGTATCTTTGTCAATGAGACCACCGTTCTGCCGTTTACTAAAAAGGACATCCGTTATTCCTCCTCCCGCTGGAACCGTTCCGGCTGGCTGTATCAGCAGCTGCTTAAAATGAACGGTGATCATATCTGCCGGGAGAGTCATTTTCTGGTCATTGATGCCGATACGGTGCTGATTCGTCCCCACCGGTTCCGTACCGGGGGAAAGAGTATCTTTTATTGCCGCAACTGGAGCCAGCCGGAATATTTCCGCACCTACCGCAAGCTGCTGGGTACTGCCGCCCCTTCACCCAAATCCTTTGTCACCCATTACATGCTGTTTGAGAAAGCAAAACTGGCCGGACTAAAAAGAAAAATCGAAGCCCGGCACGGGATGTCTTGGCATGCCGCCATTATCCGCAGTATCGACAAGAAGAAACAGTTCGGCTTTTCCGAATTTGAAACCTATGCCAATTATGTCTATAGCGGAAACAGCGCCGCTGTGATATTGAAAAATGCCAACAATAAGTCTCTAAAAACCTCAGCCGCTTCTCTGGGAAAAGCGCAGATTCGGAAGTATGCCCGTACCTACCGTTCGCTTTCCTTCCATCAGCGTAAAGGATATTCCACTCCACCTAAGCATTAAGGAGGCAGACAGCCGTGCATACCATTCTTTTATGCGGCGGTTCCGGACAGCGGCTGTGGCCGCTGTCCGGACGGATCCGTTCCAAAATGTTTCTAGAGCTGCTTCCCGCACCGGGCGGAGGCACAGAGTCCATGCTTGGACGGGTATGCCGCCAGCTCAATCACTGCGGACTGGGTGAATCGGCGTTGTTCGTGACGCATAAGGATCAAATGGCTCTGACCCGGCGGTATACCGGAAATGGATACCCGGTAATCGGGGAGCCTTATAAGCGCGGTACTTTCACCGCCGCCGCGCTTGGGGCACTCTACTTGCACTCCACCGGAAAAGCTAAACCCGAAGATACCCTCTGCGTGGCTCCGGCGGATATGTTTGCGGATGATGCGTTCTTCCGTTTATTTCATCAGTTCACGGATACATTGGCCGCTTCACAGGCAGACCTTGTTCTGCTTGGGACAAGGCCCACCCATCCCTCGGACCAGTACGGCTACATTGTCCCGGGAAAGGGGAAGACTTCCGCCTATTCGCCCGTCATTTCTTTTGAAGAAAAGCCGGTCATCTCTAGAGCCCGTGAACTGTTACAGGAACATGCGTTATGGAACTGTGGAGTTTTTGCTTTTTCACTGCGCTTTATGCTGTCGCATCTGGAACAAATGGGGCTGCCTATTGACCTCGCCGCATTTACAGACGCGTACCCCGGATTCCCGGTCCGCAGCTTTGACAAGGAAGTGGCTGAGCGCAGCAGCAAAGCCGTCGTGCTGCCGCATGAAGGCGAGTGGCGTGATCTGGGAAGCTGGGAAACACTGACTGCCCAGCTGAATCATCATGTAATTGGTGCAGGGGGCATTTGGGGAGAGTCGGGTCATACCCATATTGTCAATGAATTGAACATTCCGCTGCATGTGATTGGCGTACCCGGCATAGTTGCCGTAGGAAGTCCCGAGGGCATTCTGATTGCCGGCAAAGCAGAAGCAAATGCCATTAAAGAAATCCTCCAAGACGTTTCCGCTGCACCGAGGTATGGGGAAACTGAATGGGGGAGCTTTACCGTGCTGGACGAGGCAACCAGCGGTTCGGGGCTTGTGCTTACAATTAAATTGTCCCTGCTGCCGGATCATGCCCTGCCTGAAATGCCCTGTCTTCATTCCAGCAAGAGCTGGATGATAGTGTCCGGTCATGGAGAAGTCGTTCTGAACGGATCGGTTGCTGCGGCCCGCACAGGTGAGATATTTACAATGATTCGGGGAGATCGGCATGGAGTCAGGGCTTTCACCGCCATGAAACTGATTGAGATACGGACTCTCGAAGAACAGAATGATGATGACGATAGAATCTACGACTCGTAATCAGGGATGAAAGGGTTAGAAAACGCTATCTCATTTTGAGGAGATCATCCGTTTCGGTGAAGTCATCCAATGAATTCTTTTCCAAGTAGGCCATCGTTGCCTCGGGCAGTTTGATATAGCACATTGAAACTGCCCAGGCGACGGCCATTTTCACATAATATCCGTCATGCTTGTATAACCGGATTACATATCAACTTGACAGAGTCAAATAGTCATTATACAATATTCAACGTTGAGTAATGGAGGTGGAAAACGATTGACACGATTACTTGTACTTGGAATGCTGAATGTTCAGCCTATGTCAGGTTATGATGTACAGCAGGGGCTGCAGATGACAGATGCGGAACGCTGGGGTGGGGTGCTGATCGGTTCTATTTATCATGCACTGAAAAAAATGGAGCTGGAGGGTTATGTTGCGGTCACAAGCATTGAACAGACCGGGCATCGCCAAAAGGCGATTTACACCATTACTGAATCCGGAAAACAGTATCTGCAGGAGCTGATCAGCGATGCGCTAAAAGCTTCTTCTGTGCTATACCCTTCGAAGATGTATTCCGGTTTATCCTTTTATGAAAAACTGTCGCCGGAGGAATGCCGAAGAGCATTAGAACAGCAGCGCAGCACTCTACAGGACGAATACGACGCTGTGAAGCAAGGTTTTGAAGCCAAAGATGCAGCCATGCAGCATAACATCCCTCCAATGGTCATGTTGATCATGGATAATATGTTCGCCATTATCCGGCAGCAGCAGGATTTTGTTGAAAAGGCGCTGGCGCTTTTGGATACGCAGGAATAAACACTCTCCCTCATAACTGAGGGAGAAAAAAATGCCCCTATACTCAACGATGAATAAACAATGTGAAGTAAAGGAGAGTGGAAAGAATGAACCTCATTGAAGCCAAAGGTATCCACAAGCAATTCCGTAACCGTGAGGTAGTAAAGGGAATTGACCTGGAAATCAGGCAAGGAGAAGTTCTTGCTCTGATTGGCACAAACGGAGCCGGAAAATCAACCACCTTGGCGATGCTGTTGGGGATTTTGCAGCCGGATTCCGGCGACATCACACGCTGGAGGGACGATTACCGTGCGCATATAGGTGTGCAGCTCCAATCGACTCCATTTTTTGAAGGATACACAGCTGAAGAGAATCTTGCACTTTTTGCGGCACTTTATCATGTGAAGCTAAGCAAGGCGCAAATACGAAACAAGCTGGAGGAATGCAACTTAGCAGATGCAGGAAAAACACCCGCCGCCCGTTTGTCCGGCGGACAGCAAAAGCGGCTTGCCATTGCAGTCACTGCGATACACAATCCCGATTTAATTGTTCTTGATGAACCAGCGGCTGGGCTTGACCCCCGGGCACGTCAAGAGATTAGAAGAATGATTGAGCGGCTTGCCGGGAACAAAGTGACTGTGCTGTTCTCCTCTCATGATATGGAGGAAGTATCCCGTATCGCTGACCGCTTGATTTTGATGGACAACGGACAAATCATTGCTGAGGGACAACCGGAAGACTTGTTGCAGCAATATCATGAAGAAAAACTGGAAGATCTATATCTTCAGTTGACCGATAATGCTTAGATTGGGAGGAAAATACAATGAAAACTATCTTCAAACTTACGCTTAAATCAGCAACCCGTGATCCATTTTTATTATTTTGGTCGATTGTGTTACCGATAGGCGGAACCATTGGCTTGGGAATGTTTATACAATCTCCGGATTACCCTGAGCGCATACTAACCGGCATGATGGCTGTCAGCATTTTGTTCTATTCGTTCATGACCACATCCTTCGCGGTCCTGACACAGCGCCGAAGAGGTGTATACAATCTGCTGCGTGTAACCCCTATGTCTCTCTGGAAATATATATGCAGTATTTCAGGTGCATGGACACTGACTTCTCTTGTGTGTGCAATCCTCGTATTGATATCAGGTATTTTTGTTTTTGAGCTGAATATTGCAGTACGTTCTATTGTTGCATTGATACCGGTGATAATTATCGCTACGATTGGCTATGTTTTCCTGAGCTTTTTTGCGGCCAGCCTGAGCCGGACGGAGAGCAATGTAAGTATCCTAACGAATATGATTACTATTCCGCTATTGCTTTGCAGCAGCGCATTTTACTCCTTGGATAATGCCCCGGGCTGGGTGCAGATGCTCAACCGGATTAACCCTTTTCAATGGTTTATCAACGGATTACGCAATTCTCTGGCCTTGGAGTGGTCCGGCTACTTTATAAGTATGGGGCTATTGTCACTGGTGGGGATTGCCACCTTTTTATTGGCATTAAGAACATTCAGATATGCTGATATATAAGTATCCCGCAGATCTAAACAGCGGCAGTCCAGACAGAAAAACACGCCCAAAATGCCGCTGTTTTATTGCTTTATCTTTCTCCGTCTGTTTCAAAAGTCTTGCTTTCCGCTTATTGCTTTTCGTTTGCATCTTTTACCAAGAAACCCAGCAGACCTTTGGCATAGGGTTCTGGTTGACCTAATACTTCTACCGGGGTACGGTCAATTACGGTTGTCATTTTAATAAATGACCCTATCTGCTCATCCATAAAATCAATGTCCAGTTTGTCTAAATATCCGTTGGGTCCTGTTGCACATAAATAGTCAGGCGCTGGAACAAGTGAGATATTCGGTATCCCGGCGTCAAATAACGGTTGCCCTTCGCCGAAATGTATATTGTTTATCGGTTTCAACGTTATACTTCTCACTTTCGTTCTTCCCTTAAGCGAATCCAAATAAATTGTATTCATCATCTCATTTGCTGTATACACAAGTTCAGTTTCAAGATTTCCGGTGTCGCTGTATTGGCTATTCTCCTGATTATCTTTCCATTCCCTGCATCCCAAGTGCTCCAGTGTAAGACCTGCCACCGCCTTCTGATGGCCTCCTTCTCCGTCCCAAAGTTCAGGATGATCTTGCAGCCAGCGTGTAGTGGCTTGACCCTGTATGCCGAATTGCGGAATTTGGAAGTGGCCTGTAACGAACACAAACACTAAGTCCCTTTGACGCTGTTCCAATGGAAGCTTTGAGAAATACTCTGCCATCGCCAGCAGGCCAACCCCTCCGTTTTCCTCACAGGCATTCGGTCCGTCTGTATGGGTATTGATCAGGATATTTTCGCTTCTATTCGTTCCCGGAAGAATGGCATAAAGCGTATCGCTATCTGCATTTTCCTCGATTTCAGCATGCAGCACTAAACGTGCTTTAGCATGCCGGAAGGCTAGCTGCTTCAATTGATCTCCTGTGTTCCCGTCTACCCATAGAGCCGGACAGTCTTTAAGTGCAGTTGTGAATGGAAGGTATTGCCCCCTAACGTTTTCTGCGGATATCTTTTTCCACACACATATCACGCCTAACACTCCAGCTTGTTGTGCCTCTACTAAATCCGGACCTTTCATTAACGAACTAACAACAGAATTTCTTAGTCCGAAAGGAAGCTTTGCGCTTTTAGGAAACGAGGTTCTTTTTCTAAGTGCTACCGAAGAGGGAAGTTTAGAAACGGTTACTTCCACAATCGCGATTTTTCCAGCCGCCTGTTTGAAATTTCCGGGTCCTGAACCACAATAGATCAGTTCACCCACAACGCCATCCTCTGTGGTTGTTCCTGAATAGGGGTAGTAGGACGTAACGGGATATTCCTCTATGACGCCATGTTCCGCCTGCACAGACAGACTCCATTGCTTTGCTTCCCATTTTGTGAATACATGCTTGTCCCGGTTGACTTTCAGTCCCATGTCCGTTAATTCTTGTTCGAAAAAATCAATCAGCTTTCTATGTGCCTTATTTCCAGTAAATCGCGGACCGACTCTATTCAGCTCTTCTTGCCAATACCATAGCTTATCTTTGTCAGGAAGGATGTTGCTATTCATAGTACATAGCTCCTTTTTGCTGTAGCTCAACTTAATACTTTTCTTCATCACTGATTCCATTATAAAGGTTGAAGTATACTGCAAGGTCAAGCTCCTCCTAAAATTAAAGACCCGCAGAGGGATGGGGCATCCATCCCTTCTGCGGGTCTTGTTTGTATTTCAGCATCGCTTTTACATTAGAACAAATTTTGAAAAAGCAATCCCATCAGCACAGCAGATTCTTGATTTAACAGCATATCCTTCGGCCGATATTGTACTGTTCCATTAGTCGTTGCAACATCAGGACCATACAGATGAAGGCCCACTACGAATTGTACACCTTCAGATGCCCAAGGGCTGACATCCTCGCTTAGCTCAGCCTTTACAGGTTCAACCATTAAATTTTGCTTCACCAGCCTCCATATTATAGTTGCTGCCTGCTCCCGGGTCACAGGCTCATCCGGGCGGAAGCTTCCATCCGAAAATCCCGATACGACTCCGCTTTCAACTGCAGTCTGAATAACTGCCTCATACGGATGACCCTTAGTATCGCTAAACTGGCTAGGAGTTGAAGAAAGCGGGAAATCTGTAAACTTGAACAACTGGGCAATAAATTTGCCCCTTGCCAGGGGTTCTTCCGGCTTAAATGTATCCTGATCCTGCTGAATCACACCCAATTGAACGAGTTCATAAATGTATTTTGCATAAGGATGATCCTCTGGAACATCAGAATATTTCGCAGGCTCAGGAAGCTTCTCAGACCAGCTCCCCTCCTTGTTGTAAGAGAAGTATTCCATGTTCCCGTCTTTATCCGCTTTGAAGCCGGCAGGCACTCCCTCCTCATCATAGAACAGCATATCCTTTGACTGGCGTAAGACATGCTCTCCCCGGGGATCAGACACCATCAGAGTTCCGTCACCGGCCTTAATATTGTAGGTCCAGCCAGGCATACGCAAATCCCGATATAACCCTTCGAATGGATGCAGTTGCTCTTGCGTAGGCTTCGGCGTTTTGATCACAGGACTTATCCCTTTGCCAGGGAAATAGCGGTTCATAAACTGCTCAAAGAATGGGGCCCGGAGGTTGCCTTTATCACTGTTAAACACAATGAATATTCCCGTTTTCTCTTCAGGCAGCAACCATAGATTGCTATGAAATCCCGGTAAATCGCCACCCTTCTCAACGACAGTGTATCCATTGTAAGACGACGGATAAATAGTCTCCAGGCCATAACCGCTCCCCGGAATATCAGGATGAATAGTCACACTGTTCTTCTCCATCTCCAAGACTGAGTCTTTCGTTAAGATGCGTTTAGAACCCTGTTGTCCATAGTTAACCATCGCCTGAAGGAATTTCGCCATGTCACTGCCTGTTGAGAACATGCCTCCTTCCGGACCGCTATCAGGGATATTGGGAATCTGTGCTGCAGGCTTCAGTGTTATATCATAAGGGGTAGCAATGGCCTTCTTCACCTCACTGTTGAACAGCACATTACTGTTATCCATACCTAAGGGTTCGAACAAGCCCTTTTTCATATATTCTTCAAAGGTTGAGCCACTCGTCTGTTCGATAATGTAGCCCAGCAGAGAAAATCCATAATTGTTATATCTGTAGGCTTCACCAGGTTTACGGGTAACAGTGGGTACTGTTGCTTTTACATATTCCTCCAAGCTGTAGGCTTTAGCAGGATCAGCGGACCCGCCTAAATCAAAACCCGAAGTATTGGTCATCAAATGCTTAAGAGTAAGCGGGGACCCTGTTTTATTAGGAATTTGCAGATGAGGCAAATAGCCCTGTATATCCTTATTCAAATCAACCTTGCCTGCCTCAGCCAACTGCATGATACCTACAGAGGTAAGCAGCTTGGAGACGGAAGCCAGACGAAATACGGTCTTATCTGCATCGAAAGGTTTCTTGGCGGCAACATCAGCGTAACCGTAACCTTGATTAAGCAATACCTTGCCATCTTTAACCACAACAACTGCAGCTCCTACAAGCTGTTCTTGAATTTCTTTCTGTTTAAAAAACTGATTGGTAAATTCCTTTACATCTGCCTGTTCCAACTTTGCGTCTGAGCGCTGAACGGGTTCAGCTTTCGCCAGTGCTGTTGAAGGCAGTATAAGTAAGGTGGCAAGGGCCAGCCCGAGGATTTTTTTCATCATAAATCTCCTAATCATAGAATTGGTTAGTACTCCATAAGCAAAAGGGTCTAAATAGTTTGTCCGTAGGTTTCAACTATGATGTCATCTGGTAACTCCCTCCTTTGACTGGATCGGTATCCTATACCCTTTCTAGTTTACTCAATCAATTCTTAACAATCTTTATTTGATTCTTAACTGTTTCTTAAAAACGCAGCCAACAGCATTTCATGGTAGTATTTAGGGTGTAGGAGGGGGTGCTCCAGTTGTGATCCTCCAAAAATTAAAGACCCGCAGAGGGATGGGGCATCCATCCCTTCTGCGGGTCTTGTTTGTATTTCAGCATCGCTTTTACACTAGAACAAATTCTGAATAATCAATCCTATCAGCACAGCAGATTCTTGATTTAACAGTATATCCTTCGGCCGATATTGTACTGTTCCATTTGTTACTGCAACATCAGGACCATAAATATGAAGGCCCACTACGAATTGTACACCTTCAGATGCCCAAGGGCTGACATCCTCGCTTAACTCAGCCTTTACAGGTTCAACCATTAAATTTTGCTTCACCAGCCTCCATATCATAGTTGCTGCCTGCTCTCGGGTCACAAGCTCATCCGGGCGGAAGCTTCCATCCGAAAATCCCGATACGACTCCGCTTTCAACTGCAGTCTGAATAACTGCCTCATACGGATGACCCTTAGTATCGCTAAACTGGCTAGGCCTTGTAGAAAGCGGGAAATCTGTAAACTTGAACAACCGGGCAATAAATTTGCCCCTTGTCATAGGTTCTTCCGGCTTAAATGTATCCTGATCCTGCTGAATCACACCCAATTGAACGAGCTCATAAATATATTTTGCGTAAGGGTGATCCTCTGGAACATCAGAATATTTTGCAGGCTCAGGAAGCTTCTCAGACCAGCTCCCCGCTTTGTTGTAGGAGAAGTATTCCATGTTACCGTCTTTATCCGCTTGGAAGCCGGCAGGTAATCCCTCCTCATCATAGAACAGCAGATCCTTAGACTGGCGTAAGACATGCTCTCCCAAAGGATCTGACACCAGCAGAGTTCCCTCACCGGCCTTAATATCGTAGGTCCAGCCAGGCATACTCAAATCCCGATATAACCCTTCGAACGGATGCAGTTGCTCTTGCGTAGGCTTCGGCGTTTTGATCACAGGACTTATCCCTTTGTCAGGGAAATAGCGGTTCATAAACTGCTCAAAGAATGGGGCCCGGAGGTTGCCTTTATCACTGTTAAGCACAATGAATATTCCCGTATTCTCTTCAGGCAGCAACCATAGATTGCTATGAAATCCCGGTAAATCGCCACCCTTCTCAACGACAGTGTATCCATTGTAAGACGACGGATAAATAGTCTCCAGGCCATAACCGCTCCCCGGCATATCAGGATGAATAGTCACACTGTTCTTCTCCATCTCCAAGACTGAATCTTTCGTTAAGATGCGTTTAGAACCCTGTTGTCCATAGTTAACCATCGCCTGAAGGAATTTCGCCATGTCACTGCCAGTTGAGAACATGTGTCCTTCCGGACCGCTGTCAGGGATATTGGGGAGCTGTGCTAGAGGTTTCAGTGTAATGTCATAAGGGGTAGCAATGGCCTTCTTTACCTCACTGTTGAACAGCACATTACTGTTATCCATACCTAAGGGTTCGAACAAGCCCTTTTTCATATATTCTTCAAAGGTTGAGCCGCTCACCTGTTCGATAATGTAGCCCAGCAGAGAAAATCCATAATTGTTATATCTGTAGGCTTCACCAGGTTTACGGATAACAGTAGGTACTGTTGCTTTTACAAAATCCTCCAAGCTGTAGGCTTTACCAGGCTCAAGGGAGCCCCCTAAATCAAAACCCGAAGTATGAGTCATCAAATGCTTAAGAGTAAGCGGGGACCCTGTTGGATTCGGAATTTGCAGATGAGGCAAATAGCCCTGTATATCCTTATTCAAATCAACCTTGCCTGCCTCCGCTAACTGCATGATCCCCACAGAGGTAAGCAGCTTGGAGACGGAAGCCAGACGAAATACGGTCTTATCTGCATCGAAAGGTTTCTTGGCGGCAACATCAGCGTAACCATAACCTTGGTTAAGCAATACCTTGCCATCTTTAACCACAACAACTGCAGCTCCTACAAGCTGTTCTTGAATTTCTTTCTGTTTAAAAAACTGATTGGTGAATTCCTTTACATCTGCCTGTTCCAACTTTGCGTCTGAGCGCTGAACGGGTTCAGCTTTCGCCAGTGCTGTTGAAGGCAGTATAAGCAAGGTGGCAAGGGCCAGCCCGAGGATTTTTTTCATCATAAATCTCCTAATCATAGAATTGGTTAGCACTCCATAAGCAAAAGGGTCTAAATAGTTTGTCCGTAGGTTTCAACTATGATGTCATCTGGTAACTCCCTCCTTTGACTGGATCGGTATCCTATACCCTTTCTAGTTTACTCAATCAATTCTTAACAATCTTTATTTGATTCTTAACCGTTTCTTAAATGTGCTGCCTGCTTCATTCTTATAGTTTGAACCTTGGAAGTCAGTTCTGTATGTATGGCTGGCTGTTATAATATTTTTCGTATGCACCGTAAATAAATATAAATTCCCGAGGTCATAAAATATAACATAGTTATAGTTATAAATCGCCACAAATTCATGATATATTCGGAGCCTTGGAATAAATTTATCATTCCCAACAAAATACAGATTCCGAATGTAAAATCATATAGTAAGGGTTTCACTATTCCTTTAAAGGCAACCTCCTTGTTGCGTAAAACTTTCATATTCCATATAGACGCAACCAATTCAAGTACAATTATTGCAATAGCAGCCCCCTTATAACCAAACCCGGGGATAGCCACTAAAAAATATTGGATGATTATTGAACATGCGATTCCGGAAAGAAGTCCAAAGAAGGGATCTTTCCTATTATCCTGAGCCCATAAAATACTGGTGGAAATCTCACGAAAACCAACGATCAGAGGGATAGGGGCTAAGGCTCTAATCACATGACTTGCGCTGTCCGTATTAAAAATGTAAAAAGACAGTTCATCTGCATATACAAATAAAAACAAACCGGTTACTCCTCCCCATAACCAGCATGTGTATAAGGCAGTATTACAGATGCTAATGAACTTTCTTTTGTCTCCCTTTTGCCACTCAGCAACAATGTGACTCGTTAAGATATGACTCAATGCTCCGGTAAACAGTGTAGGCGCATAAACTACAATGACGGCCATTCCATAAATAACTCCGTATATAGCGGTTGCTTCAGAAGCACTGTAGCCTGCTGCAACGAGACGATTGGGAACAAGAAGAGCATCAACAAATTCTGAAAGCGGAATAAACAGACGGGTAGCGGAGATTGCCAACGAAGTTCTCACAAACCAAGAGAGTGTTATAAATGAATCTCTGCTCCTGTATGAAGATATAGTTTCTTTATTAAGTGAAATGAAAATAGTCAACATACTAAATGAGATAAATGCGCCCATGAAAGTGCCGTATAATCCATATCCAATTGCCCGCTCTACACCGAGTGACAAGAACTGACCAACAAGCAACAGCATAAAAACAAATCTGAACGACTGCTCAACAATCTCCGAGAATGCGATTATCCCAAATTGCTTCAGCCCTTGCAGGTACCCTCGTACCAACCCCAGCAGAGGTACTGCAAATAAAGATAAGGAAAGACTGCGAATCCCATATTCCAGTCCAGGATTACTCAGAAACCCGGCAACATCTGATGAATTCCAGAAAACCCCAAGACTAAGAAGGCCACAGGAAAGAATAAGACATAGCGATACTATTTTTAAAAATCCCCAACCCTGTTTAGGTGCTTTAGCTGTTGCAATAGCAAGTGTCGTTGGAAATCCGCTGGTAAGCATCAAGATAAATCCGTAAAAGGAATAGGAAATTTGATACAGTCCTATTCCTTCTGCGCCAATGATTCTTGTAAGGATCACCCGGCCGACGAGTCCAATCAACTTCACTACGAACATGGCGCCGGCTCTGATCACGAATTGTTTGATAAGCCGGGGTATCCTCATTTTCCCCTCCTGCATCACATAATGGTTCTTATTTCTATGTGTATGACAGTGAGCCCCTGATATGCTGACAAGCCTTAATTTCACTCATTTGCTCAATCTTTGATGTGAAATAACTGATATCTAGTATCTCTGTCCCATCCTAAATCAAAAGGAACCCGATAACGGTCAGCGGTGTGTGAATTAACTAACGGATAGCCATAATCATCAAATCCGACAACGACGGAGAAATGATCCGTATCATCATCATGTAATATATAACCGATGAGATCCCCAGGCTTCAGCATGGAAAGCGCACCTTCAGGGTATTTATCAGAGGGGCTGGTAATTTGCAGATAATTACCCTTAGCAATAAGCTTGCCATATCCAGATCTTATAAGGAAGCGACTCAAGGAATCTGTTTGAACCCAGGTTTGGGTTCCACCTGAATTTTTAAAATAACGCCAGTTCCCTGCCACAGCTAAACCCCCGCCCTCCTCAGCATCTCCGATGACCTGGGAAGCAAAATTTGTACAGTCCCCTCCTTTACTTGTGTAATCCATATATTTGTTATTGTAACGATGCTGATTACCGGCCCCCCAAGCAGCTCCGGCATACTTGTTGGCATAACGGACAGCACGATCGCGGTTATACATTTTGTTGCTGGTATGATCGGAGGATTGTGGCTTAACGGAAGGGGCTAGCCCGTCTAATCCTTCTGTAACCTTATCCGGATTCTCATCCAAAGGATCTAAGTACCATTCCCTGGAAACTTTCCAAAGTCCGTTTCTTTTTTTCAATGTAATGAAATGCCTTGTTCCAACTCCGAAAAATTGCTCTGGCAAAATTTTGTTTGTATAGATATATCCAACTTTGTGGGATTGCACAAGTGAGACTACAGCTTGATCTCCTGCAATACTCTGACGGACAATCCGAATAGTGCTTTGAGAATGTGTCAATTGAATAGCTCTTTTATTTGACCATTTATTTAAGTATTTCATTCTGTTTTTTTCATGCTGCAGTGCAATTTGACTGGCTTTATCATCAAGGTAATAATCCTTTACTTTTTGAAGGTCTTGGCTGATTATTGCTTCAGCTCTGACCCTGTATAAGTCATCCAATGCAGACTTAATTTCATGGTCCACCTTATTTTGTTTAGCAACTGCCGCATTTGCTGAAAATGGCAGAATGGTCATAACCAATATCATCACAACTATTTTGTATATATATTTTATTTGTGTGCCTCGTTTCATAGTTCCCCACCTAATTTAGCGAAAATAACCAATCTTTGTTCATGTTCCTTTTTCTTTCTACTGTAACGGCCAGTACAAGTAATAAGATTCAAGCGGTAATCATCGCTTTTGCCGAATATGCGTTCTAATGGTGCTTCCTTGGGTTTGAAAATCTCTACGGACTCGACGGTGTAGGTTAATTTATTACCTTTTAAGCTGGTAACAATAATTGGATCACCTCGTTTTAGTTTTTTCAAATTAAAAAAAATTGCTGGCCCTGTGTAACTATCCACATGCCCGTCAATAATGACATTCCCCTTCTCACCAGGTAACGTACCCGGGTATAAAAGACCCGCCAATTGTGTATCTTTGGGCACATCCATCTGACCATTATCAAGCACAGCAACCTTTTTTAATTTGGCCTTGACTGAAATTGAAGGAATAGTAATGACATCAGGCATAAATTTGACAGGTAAGACATCCGTCTTCTTCATGATTTTAATTTTTGTTGGCTGCGAAGCTGCTGTTGGAGTAGGCAAAGCCTCTAGTACTACATCTTTTTTTTCATTTCCATTATTGGATTGAGATGCAAATAAACTGGCAAGCCCCAGACAAAAAATCACCAAAATATACAAGCTGATTTTTTTTTTCATATTTAGAAAAGAAAGAGGGTCAAGAATTCAACCCTCTTTCATCCTCCTATTCCATTTGTTCGCTGGCACCGCCGAAGCCGGATTTTGGCATTTCGGTTGCTTTTGTCTTAATACTCTTGGCTTTCAGACTTTTAGCTTTTAATCCTTTAGTTTCAACACTTTTTATTTTCATGCTTTTTCCTTTAACACTTTCCGCTTTTATCTTGCTTGGTTTGTGACTTTTCATGTGCAATTTCTTTTCATGCTCTTTGTGCATCTTTTCCTTATGAATCTTTTCTGAGTGGAGCATCTTTTCTTGTTTTGCGTGAGGTTCACTTGGTGCTGCTTGTACCGCAGAAGCAGCTGACAGCATTAGACATACCGACATTATTGCTACAGAAATTTTTTTCATTTTATACCCTCCTTAAATTTTTTCCCCGAATATTAATATCTCCACAATGATCTTTTTTAGAGAAGTAAATTAATCCCACCTCCTTGTTTTTATTCCACTATTTAACATAAATAAAATGACATATTTCCTTATTCTCTGAGCAAAATACGGGCATGGAGGTGATATTAATGAAAAGACTGCATATGTTAGTGCTTATGACCTTGGTAATTGTTGTCCTTTCCACGGGCTGTGGTACTAAAAACAACAACACAACAAATGGATATAAGACTCAATCAAAGGAACAACATATGATTCATAAAGCCGATTCTACTCACTCGGATAAGGTTGCCAAAGACCTTTCCAAGATTAGAGGAGTAGATAAAGCCACTGTTGTCATCCATAACAAGGAAGCAATTGTGGGGCTTGATGTAAAACAAGGTGAGAATCTTTCCATCATTGAACAGGACGCGGTACGGACTGTAAAACGTGAATTGCCTAATCATAATGTGCATGTGACAGCAGACAAAAACCTGCACATGCGTATTCAAAGTCTCCATCAGGGCATGAAACCGCTTGACGGGCATCCTGTCCGGAATTTCTCGGAGGACGTAACTACACTCATCAAAGACATCGGGCGAACCGTAACTTACCCTTTACGTTAACTTTCACTCAGCACGAAATGGGGTGTCCCAAAAGCCATGAAATGGCTTGCCCGGGACACCCCATAGGTGCTTCAATAGTTATAGCTTTCCGTGGTCAATGCGAGTTGTGGTTCAACTTCACCAAGACAATTAATAATTCACTTCCAGTGGGATCATGGATCGAGCCGAGGCTTCATACTCTTGGGGGATGAATGGTTTGGCCGAAGAATAACTCAAGTAGGTATCCACTATTTTAAAATATAAAAAGGCCACGCTGCTTTCATCTTCCGGAATCCATTTACCGTTTACTTCATCGGTAAGCTGCACTTCTTTTTCATCGCTGCCCTCTACAGCAGGCCCAATCTCTTCTTCAGATTGAGCAATAGCCATACGCAGGAATTTAAGGATTAACGTATTCTCCTTCACCTCTATACCTTCAAAGGAATCGTCCGGCCCACCGCCGATTGTAGGGATATACACTTTTTTGACTCCAGCCTTTTGAGCCGCTGCGAGAATCTCCTTCTTCTGCTGATCGGTATATATCAAAGTATTGATTTCATTTTCTGTTGCAGAAGGAGAAGGAGAAACTGTATTATTTGGATGATTAGACACGTCGCTGCATCCTCCCAGCACCAGTACTGCTAAACAGCTCACCATTAACAATTGTCTTCTTGTATATTTCATGATTAGTCCTCCAGACTTGATCATTGTTTTCTATTTCAGAAGTATAAACTCCAGCCATAATCTATAAGTTTCATAATGTTTTCAATTATAATAAATTTTTGTAAATTACTTTACATAAAAGTGAAGCACCCTCAGTACGGTGAAATACCGGCTGAAGGTGCTTCTTTTAATAAGACATGCTGCTGGTTACTTCAGGTAGGTACCCGTCACTCCAATTCCGCCGCTGCCGTTTAACACATACACTCTCGCATTTCCTTTACCGGAGCATGTCAGTGTAATTGTGCCGTTGGTTACATTTTTCGAATCGCCGGTCACCGCATCCACGTAAGTTCCGTTCGGAATTCCGGTAAAAGTGGCATTGCCCGAAATCGTAACCAATGCAAAGCTGTCAATGCCTTTGGCGTTGTCAGTATATCTTCTCTTAAACGCCAGGTTGCCCGTTACATTCTCTGTAGAATACTGACCTTTCTGCAAAGCAGGAACCGCTCTTCTGATTAGATTGAGCTGTCTGATATGTTTGGCCAGAGGGTAGTTGAGCGAGTCCGCAAGTGTGCCGGTAGCATTGGTATATCTGCCGTAATCTTGTACTGTTACATTGCCTTCAATATGGTCACCGTAGTAAGCGCGGCCTGTTGTGCTGAGCGGTGCGTTTGGACCTACATCAATAACGGACCCCTTTTTGAATTCAATTTCAGAGCCATAGAAGATGGCGGGGATTCCCCGGAAAGTGAACATCAGAGCGAGATTCTCAGCCCAAGTGTCCTGTGTACCAGCAAAGCGCTGATTTTCCGGAGCCTGGTCGGGAGCATAGTCATGAGAGTCGATGTAGGTCACATTCCAGGTTGCATCGTTATAGAATTGGTCACCGCTTTTCATACTGAATGCTTCCTGTGCTGACTTGAAGGCCCAATGCATAGGGAAATCAATCACATCCATACCCGATTTCATGGAATAATCAGGCGCATGATAGGTATTGCCGATCAGGAAAGCATTGTTTGAGGTAGGCTGTCCTGCTGTAGTCGAGTTATCTGCCCACTCCTGTTCAACCGACGCTTTATTGGAAGCGTAATCATTTGTGTTATCGCCCGGATACGATTTCGAAGATTTCCAGGTATAAAATGGTGTCGAAATTGCCGGAATCCCGCTGTTCCATACATCTCTGTAGCGGGTGGCCACTTCACCAAAGATAAAGAAGTCCGAGCCGCCTCTTGTCTTCCAGGCAGGAATAAAGTATTTATTAAAAATATACCGGCTCACGTGCTTCACTGTATCGAGACGGAAAGCATCTACACCCATATCAATATATTGGTTATAGGAGTCTATCAAATACTGGTCAACTACAGGATTTTCCGTGTTGAGGTCGACGCAGTCTCCGGCAATCTGTCCTGTCTGTACGGTGTAAGATTCCCAGGAAAGACTTTTCTCCGTATGGTAAATGTTATTATTCGTCCCCTCTGTCTTCATTAAGGCAAGTCTTGCCTGATATTGCTGATCGGGTGTCATGGAATCATAGTTTGCCGGCAGCTTATCGGTTATTTTGAGCATGTTGTTAACGGTGTCCGGCTTGGTCTCATCTTTCTTGAACATGGGGAACAGATTCTCTTCACCGAAATTACCGGTATGATTAACGACGATATCCTGAATAACCTTCAACCCTTTGGCATGGGCCGCATGGATCAGCTCCTGATAGGAAGCGCCTGCCGATTCATACCTTGGGTCTACTTTGGCAAAATTGATCGGGTGATAACCATGATAATCATAACCGCTCGCATTCTCCACAACAGGTGTAATCCAGATGGCACTGAATCCGAGAGCTTTGATGTAATCGAGCTTTTGAATCAGGCCCTTGAAATCGCCTCTCCAGGCCGGGTCCGAATCCGGATTATTCGCCTTGGCATCATCCCATGCGTGCACGTTGTTGCTCGGATCGCCATCATAGAACCGCGAAGTGATCACGAAATAAATGCTGTCTTCCCGGAAATCTCCCGACTTTCCAATGTTATAGACAAAGCTTTGCGTGGTTTGATTACCGGCGCCGTCTATCACAAGAAACTTCAATGTGGTGGTTTTGGAAATAAGTATGGAAGGTCCAGTCAAGCCGGTCAGTGCATTGCCTGAAATATAGGCTTTAGAACTTGCGGATGGTTCCGTACCATCATCTGTGTAGTATGCCCTCGTCGTTGCTGCCTTGTTATCTTTTATCGTGAAGGATACAGTGACCTGGGACTCAGAATGCCCAACAGGCAAATTCGCTGTGATTGTCGGGGCTTGAAAATCGGCATTTAAGTCAATCACATAAGCGAAAGAGACTACATTTCCTGCTTGACCCAATGAGTTCACAGCAAAGGCCTTGATGGTCAAAGAGGAAGCCACCTGAATTGGCGAGGTATACAAGGCCGATGCTGTCGTAGGTGTTGAGCCGTCTGTTGTATAGTAAATTTTATCGCCGCTATTGGTACTGGAAAGTTTCACTGTCTGGGCAGAATCGTATGTCTTCGGTGCAGGAGAGACTGAAACCACTGGAATTTTGGGGATTTCCGGGTTGGCTTCATACCACACGTTATCCGTGTAATACCAGGACTCCTTCACACTGCGGGATAAATCGCCCGTCTGTTTGCCGCTGCCGTCATTAAAAATCAGACTCGCGCCCGCGGCATCAGCAATCGTATAGCTGTACCAATCGTTCCCATCCGACTTCATCAGAATTCCCGGCCATGCCCCGCTTGTTGGAACGGTTGCCGGACTCAGATTCCAATAATGAATTCGCATCGCTGAATTCCAGCTTGAAGGTTTCTTAATGTGAACCGTTACCCCGGCTGCGATAGCTGTGGGTGTCGGTGTTACGGTTGCCGTCGGTGTTGGTGTTGGTGTTGGTGTTGGTGTTGGTGTTGGTGTTGGTGTTGGTGTTGCGGTAGCTGTTGCTGTCGGTGTTGCTGTTGGTGTTGGTGTTGCTGTTGCTGTCGGTGTCGCAGTTGCTGTCGGTGTTGCAGTGGATGTAGGTGTTGCAGTGGATGTAGGTGTCGGTGTTACGGTAGGCGACGGAGTAGCTCCAGGCGAGACGGTCACATAGTCGATATTAATGTTGCCAGTGTCAGTGGAGTCGTATTTGTAAGCAACCGTATTATTTCCGGTCTGCAAGGAGAGCGTTTCTGTCTGGTCGCCCCATGTATCCCAATTGGCCAAGCTTGGCAAAGTTGTCTGTTTTACTTTTATTCCATTGACATAAATGGAGAGGTTTTTGGCGCTGCCCGTTGCATTCGCATAGCGGAGAGTGGCATTATAGGCGGCCTGACTGGACGCCTGGACGCTGAAAGTTGCAGCTGCTCCGGAGGCGGTGTATCCATCCACAAACCCGGTCCCGGAATATCCGGTGTGGTTTGTATTTACTTTCGCCCCTCCAGACAAGCCTGCGTTCTCTGCTTCGTATTTCCCGGTAACCGGAATTGTGACCGTCCAGTTTTTCCCGCCATTGCTATCCCAGTAATCTGTCGGGGCCGTAATATGATAACAATAAATTAGTGAGGCACCCTCCGGCACATTGATGTTCGCCGTAAATGTGGTCCCATTCCTGGCCATGGCCGTGTCCACAACATTCGTCCAGTTATTAGTAGTCCAGTGTAATGTTACAGCTGTCGCTGTAGAGCTTGTATAGGTGACCGTATAATCGGTATCGCTGGCCGAGGCCCCTCCTGATAAGCCAAATAAGCTGAAGCAAAGCGAAAAAATAACCAACCATGAAACTAATCTCCGAGCTGTTTTTCGTGCCAAATAAACAACCTCCTGATCTAATTTTTAATGGGATAACGTGCGCAAACGTTTGCATTAAAGAGAAAAAAAAGAAAATCTTCTAATATGACCACATTGGTCCATTGATCCCCTCCTCCGTAGGTAATTTGGAAAGATCCATCACGTGTATACGCTTACAATTAGAGTATTCGAGAAGCATCCGCTACGCTGTTACACAGAGTTTCATATCTCCAATGAATTTTCCTGTTATGATTATAGCCTCCATACTTTTCCAGGTCAATGAATCTCTTTGCCTATTAAGCTGTCGCTATAGCTACAAATTTCTCCAAGTTATTCATCCCGATTGTCGATTATTAAGCTACACTGTCAACAATTGTTGGGTCAGTAGTCCCCCCCTTTCCACATGCGCAAATAAAAAAACGCAAGACCACCGCTTTTACGGGTATCTTGCGTTTTGGAGCTATATAGATTGAACTTAAGGTTTTAGAGTAAAGGATCAGTCGCAACTACGGTGAATATTTGGACTTCCGGCCGCTGTTGTCGTAAGAATTTCTTGATTTTAACCGCTACTAGCGGTAGAAATCCGAAGACTGCTTATGCTTTCGATGATAGCTTTCCTTCGGAAAGCTTTCAGGCGGACACTACCGCTCCTCCAGTTCCAAAATCCCCCTCCATTGCTCCTTTTCCTTATCTCAGTTTTTAAGTTCAATCTATATAGCATTTATTGTCCTAATCAGCAGAAGGCCGGAATTGAAACCACTGGAAGTCAAACTGGCTGCCTGGCAGGAACAAGAAGGTTACTGTCCGGCTGCCGCTTACAGGCTCGAGGATAAATTCCCGCTCTGTGTAGCCGTCTGAACCGGCAAACTCCACAAGCTGCTTGGATTCGCCCCCGGGACCGCTGAACAGCAGATGAAGCGTATTGTTCTCAAGTGCAGAGCGCCCGCAGATTACAATCCGTGTACAAACCTGCTCTCCAAAGTCCATCCCGTCAAACACAAGAGAGACATTGTTCCCGATGCCTTCGATAGCGGTCTCCGTAACGTTGAAGGTGTCTCCGTATAGCCGGCTGTTCTCAAGAGCGGTGAGCCGCTCGTAGGCTTTGCGCTTGTGGACAAAGCGGAACCCTTTCAGGTGTATCTTCCGCCGCAGGACAAACGAGAGGGAAGTGATACCCGTCAAACGTTTGGGCAGCTTGTAGGTTTCCTCCTGATATACATTCCATTGTGACGGCTTCTGGTAGGTTACGATAGACAGCAGCCCGGCCCCCGGCTCTCCAGAAATGCCTTCCCAAATTTCAATCGGGAACTCTTCGCCGTCCAGGGAGAAAATAGGAAGAATGATCTCATCCGCCCCATAGTCGCCGAAATCAATCCGTTCGAAACAGATCCGGCTCTCCCCTTCCCGCGCCGTTGCAACGCCGCGATCGTTGCCGTTGGTCAGGTTAAGGCTGGCGCCGCTGTGATAGCCGGCGGATATAAACTCATAGGGGTCCAGATAAGCTTGGCCGAGCCCGGTGAGCTTGAATTCCATTTGCGAATAGAGCCGAATCCCCTCAGCACCGTTGGTAGTGCCACAGCGAATGTACACATCCCCATCTCCAAGACCGGTAATGACTGCTTCATGACCATCCGCCTCAATAGTCGCTATATTGGCATCTATCCCTCCGGCATTGGTAATGCGCCATTCTACATCCTGAAAGGTAGCATTCTCCGGATGAAGCTTCACACGAACTGGAAGCGCAGGATGCTCCGCAGTAAGGACATTGCCCTCGGGACAGATCAGTTCCAGCTTGCGAACAGGAATTTCCGCAGCCACCCTGCTTTGAATTTCTTCCGGTTCTTCCCTTGCCTCCAAAGGACAGTCCGCATAAAGGCATAACCCGTCTTCCGCAGCAGTTCCATGCTCCGGTGCTGCGGACTGCAGCACAAGCCCGGCGGAAGGCATTTCCGGTGAAGAAGCACGCAGGATGATCGTGCCCGTCTCCCGGGTGCCGGCAATCACAGCGAGCAGCTTGCCGCTGAACATCTTGCGGCTTACACCTTTGTATGGATCGTAGTCCGTGCTGTCGCCATTATCCAGACCAACCAGACGTCCGGGGCCTTCTATACTAAGGCTAACCCGGTTATTGGCGTTTGCCACCGGAAGACCTTCCTTGTCAGCTGCGGTAATCGTAACAAAGATCAGGTCCTCACCATCAGCCGTAATTTGCAGCTTATCGGGAGTCAGGACCAGAGAGGCGGCATCACCAAAGGAGGATTGCTGCTCCGTAGCGATCACATTGCCCAGACCATCATAGGCAACGGCACGGAGGACTCCCGGAGCATAAGGCAGCTGCCATTCTCCAAGCAGCTTGTGGTCATTGACATGATCGATGTCATAGGTGCCTTGGGATACGTCATTGAAGAACAGCTCAATCCGCGGCGCATTCGAGCAAACCCGGACATCAATGAGCTGCCCCCCCGAGAAGTCCCAGTACGGGAAAATATGGATCATCGGATGGGTTCTGTAATCCGTCCATTCCGCCTGATAAATGTAATAAGCATCCTTCGGAAACCCTGCCGTGTCCAATTGTCCGAAGTAGGAGTTTTTGGTGAAGTACGGAGTCGGCTCTCCTATATAATCGAAGCCGGTCCACAGAAACTGTCCGAGTGAATAGCTGGCATCGCGGTCGGCCGTGATGCAGGCCTCCGTGCTTTTGGCCCCCCAGCTGGTTGAGCTGTTGCCGAGGGAGGAGCACTGCTGATCATCGTCGGCCAGCACTGACTGGGCCAGCGGGAAATGATAGATCCCCCGGCTCTGTACGGTTGAACAGGTCTCGCTGCCATAGATGATCCAGTCCGGATGCTCCTGATGCTGGCGGTCATAATATTTCTCCCCGTAGTTGTATCCCACCACCTTGACAATATCGGCGCATTTCTGCGCATTCTCCCAAGGCATGTAGTTGGAGCCGATCGTTACGAATGCGTTGCCCCGGGGATCGTGGGAGAGGACCTCATCCTGCAGCTGCCTTGTGACCTCCTGGCCGCGGGCATCAGCATGGGTGTCGTAGATCTCATTGCCGATACTCCACATGATGAGACTAGGGTGGTTGCGGTCCCGCCGCACCCAGCTGGCCACATCCTTCTTCCACCACTCCGGGAAGAAACGGGCGTAGTCATAGGGAGTTTTGCTGCGCTCCCACATGTCGAAGGCTTCCGAGACGATAAGCATACCCATTTCGTCCGCCAGTTCCATCAATTCAACCGCAGGCATGTTATGCGCGGTGCGGATGGCGTTCACACCCATGTCCTGCAGCAGGACGAACTGCCGCCGCAGCGCAGCCTTGTTGACGGCAGCGCCCAGACAGCCAAGGTCATGGTGCTGGCACACACCGTAAATTTTAACGTGGTTGCCGTTCAGGAAGAAACCTCTCTCACTGTCCAATTCCACCCGGCGGAATCCGAAGCTTTGACGTTCTTCTTCGGTAACTTCATCCTGATCCAGCAGCTCCGTCTGGACTGTATATAGACAGGGATTACCGATATCCCAGAGCACCGGCCGGTCCACGGTCAGACGGCTGTGGGCATGAACGATAAGACCGCCGCCCTGCGCAGGGATCGCAGATTCCCCATGTGCGATTGCCGTTCCGCCCGCGTCCAGAATGATGTGGCGGAGCTTCAGGCCTGATGTTTCTGCTCCTTCTTCCACCTGCAGCTCGCAGTCCACATCGACTGTCCAGGCTTCGCCGCCCGCATGCCGGGCGGCAATATAAATGCCATCGGGAGCTATGTGAGTCTTCGGATAAGTCTTCAGCCACACAGAGCGGTAGATCCCGGCACCGGAGTACCAGCGGGAATTGGGGGATTCATGAATGACACGCATATGAATCGTATTATCTCCCTCAATCAGATAAGGGGTAATATCGAATTCAAAGGTTGAGTATCCATATTTCCATTCGCCCGCCACATGTCCGTTCACATAAAGCGTAGAATTCATATACACTCCCTCAAAACGCAGGGACAGGCGGCTGTGGGCTGGCACTTCGTCCAGGGTGAGGATTTTGCGGTACCAGCCTTCTCCGTTTTCATAGAGCCCTTGAGTGTTGTAGATCAGCCAATCATGAGGCAGCGAAACCGGCATCCAGTCCGCATCAGCGGCTACCTTCGCCAGCTCCGAATGAAGCGGCTGTTTACTGAAATGCCAGCCAGCATTCAGTTTTCTTTTGATACTCATATGGATAAGATTCCCCCCGTTTGTGGATTGCAGAGTGCAATTAATTATCCTTTCAATGCTCCCACCATAACACCTTTAACAAAATATTTCTGCAAAAAGGGATACAGGAGCAAAATAGGTGCCGTTGTCACGATGATGGCCGCATATTTTAAAGTCTCGGCAACGTCGCGGCTCTGGATCAGGGTTGTGGTCCCAAGCATGCTGGCATTGTCGTTCTCGAGAATAATGTTTCTGACCACAAGCTGTATCGGATAGAGATCCTGATCCCGCAGAAAGATCATTGCATTAAACCAGCTGTTCCAGTGGCCCACGCCATAATAGAGAATCAGTACAGCAACAACCGGCATGGACAGCGGAATGAAAATCCGGAACAGGATCGTAAAATGACCGGCTCCGTCCAGAAATGCGGACTCCTCCAGTTCCTTCGGAATGGCCATAAAATAGGTCCGCATAATGATTAAGTTAAAAGTGCTGACAGCCGTAGGCAGAATAAGCGCCCATAAGGAGTCCAACAGCCCGTAAGATTTCACAATCAGATAGAAGGGGACCAGTCCTCCCTGAAAAAACATCGTAAACACGATAAAGAACATGATCGGCTTCTGCAGCATCACCCCTTCCCGGGATAGAAAATAGGCTCCGAGAGAGGTCAGCGTCATATTAATCCCGAGCCCCACTACTAATATGAAAAGAGTGTTTTTGAAGCCTGACAGGATCGTAGGATTACTAAGAACTGCCTTGTAGCCCTCCAGGGAAAACCCTTGCGGCCACAGCAGGATGCCATTGAACGAAATCAGTTGGTTGCCTTCACTTAAGGAAGAGAAGAGGATATAGAGCATGGGATACAGCGTCAGAATAATCAGCAGCACCATAATAATGGCATTGCAAATGTCAAAAATACGTTCACCGAGCGACGTTTTAATCATCGTTGTCCACCCCTTACCAAAGACTGTTGTTACTAGCACGTTTACTGAAAGAGTTGGCGAGCAGCAAAATGGTGAAGTTGATCACGGAGTTGAATAGTCCCACCGCCGCACTGTAGCTGTAGCTGAATTCCAAAATCCCTTTACGGTAAACATAGGTGGATATGACATCCGCCGTCTCATAGATACTGGCACTGTATAAGAGAATGATCTTCTCGAAACCGACGTTCATGATATTCCCCAGCGCCAGAATCAGCATAATCATAATGGTCGGAAGAATACCCGGCAGCGTAACGTGGCGGATCTGCTGCAGCTTCGTCGCTCCGTCAATCTTGGCAGCCTCATACTGCTGCTGGTCAATTCCGGTGATGGCCGCCAGATAAATGATGGTTCCCCACCCGATCTGCTGCCATATTTCACTGATTATATAAATGGGGCGGAAGGATTCCGGTTGCTGCAGGAAGGAGATCCGGGCGCCGCCAAAAAAGGCAATGACATCATTAATCAGACCATCGGATAAGGTAAAATACCGGATGATTCCGGCTACAACCACCAGTGTAATAAAATGCGGCATGTAAGTGATCGTCTGTGTAATCCGCCGGAAAAGCGGGCTTTTTAATTCATTCAGCAATAATGCCAGAATAATCGGTGCGGGAAACCCGAATAGCAGGTTGAAAAAACTCAGCAAAACCGTATTCTTAATTACGCGAAAAAAGTAAATGCTGGAGAAAAACTCCTCAAAATGCTTGAATCCGACCCAATCGCTGCCCAGAATGCCTTTGGCCGGAACAAATTGCTTGAAGGCAATAATGGTGCCGTATAAAGGAACATAGTGAAATAGAAAATAGTAAATTACCACCGGAAGAATCATCAGGTAGAGCCATTTATTGCGCAATAAATCTTTTCCCAATCTGGATTTCAGCATAACTTTCTCTCCTTTGCTGCATTACTTCAGAAGGGGCCGCCCATTTTATCCTATTTATAGCGGCCCCTGCTGACAGGGTCTACCGTTTCATGTAACGCTCATAAGCTGCCTGCTGAATCTCCAGTGCCCGCTCAATGCCCATATCTTTCAACTGCTGAACATATTTATCGTAATTATCAACGGATTCGGTACCCAGAATAATTTTGAGCTCGACCTCTTTCACAAGCGCGTTAATGTCATTCATAATACTGCTCATTTCATCAGCTTCCTCGGCTGTTGGTGTAATCGGTGGAAGCAGATGGCTTTCATGATTGGTTTTCTTCCAGATATCGATGGACTCTGTGGTTTGCAAATATTTAGCTGGCAGATTGTTGTCCTGCTGGATCATCGGGAAATTGGTTCCGTGCGAGTATTTCATCATGACCTGATCACTGCCGAGACCTTCCGGATTTTTAACCACCAGATCGGTATATGCAGGTTTGCCGTTCTCCAGAGTATACGTAGTGCCTTCAACGCCAAACGTATTCAGCAGGCTGCCTTCCTCGGTGTAGGCGTAGTCCAGCCAGCGCATCGCCGCTTCGACATTTTTGGCAGTCGCCGATATTGCGGCTGAGCTGGTGCCCGCATAGGCATTATCCAGTTGTCCGAACTCGGGGAGCTGGCCTTTGGCAGCAGACGGATAAGGAGCCGCCACAAAATTGGCGTTCGGATCGGTTTCCTGTGCAGCGGAGTTGTACTTCTCGATATAGAACTGCCAGCCAATCGTTGCCCCGCTTACTTTGGAGGTCATCTTCTTGTCTACCGTTGCCGAATCAATCGAAGCAAAGTCCTTGTCAATCAGCCCTTCTTTATACCACTGGGCCATCGTTGTCAGATAATCCTTATATCCGGGCTCCAGATAGCCGTACACTACTTTTCCGTCATTGATATAAAAATTCCCCATCACTCCATAGGCCCCGGCAAAACCGCCGGTCCGTTCGCCCAGAAACATCGTGCGGAACGTTACAGGCGCAGCGGCATTTTTCTTTTCTTTAAAAGCAGTCAGCACCGTATGCCATTCATCAATCGTTTCCGGAACAGTCAAGTTCAGCTCATCAAGCCAATCCTTGCGGATAATAGGGCCGCCATATACCCGTCCGGCCTCGGAGCGGATGAACGGGAAGGCATAATAAGTGCCGTCATCTGTTTTGATCATTTTATCGATTTCAGGATGCTCCTGGAGCGTCTTCTTCAAATTGGGTGCATATTGATCAATCAGGTCATTCAGCTTCAGAATGTACCCTTGCTCTACCGCTTTATCCGGACCGCCCGGATACTGCAGCCATGTATTCAGAAAAATATCCGGCAGCTCACCCGAGGCCAGCAGCAGGCTGAATTTCTGGTCAGTCATGGGTGTTCCGCCTAAATGCTTGATTTTAATCCCTGTACGCTTTTCATATTCGTCATCAATAGGCAGTTTTTCCGGAGTACCTCCCAATTGTTCGTTCATAAAGGTGAGCTCCGTGCTGCCAGACATCGGATAAGCGAATTCTGCGGCAGGCGTTTCATTGGAAGGAGGGTTAGAAGCGCTTTCATTCTTGCTATTGCTTGAATTGCCGCATCCGGCTGACAGCAGAGCAAGACCCAACAGCAGGATAACCGATTGGTGAATTTTTTTCTTTTTGAATGTTTTCATCAACATGACGACCTCCGTTTAATGTGATTTGATGACTTGTTGCCTCTACAATGTAAGCGGATTTATTCGGGCAAACAATGTTCAATATGCAAAATCCATTGATCAAAACGCAAAAAGCGGATAGGCATTTTGAGTCCCTATCCTCCTTTTTGGAAATTGAAGATCCAGTTTGTTTATTGCAGATTCTTATATCGGCCAGGCGTGATGCCTTCATATTTTTTGAATACCCGGATAAACGCACTGCTGCTGGAGAAACCGACCCGGGAGGAAATTTCTTCAATAGTGACCCCCTCCAGCAGCAGCGTTTTGGCCTCGCCGGTACGGATCTGGCTGATGTAATCATGTAGCCCTTGCCCGGTTTGTTCCTTAAATAACCTGGATACATACTGGGGAGTAATGCCGAAATGGGCACCGATCATAGATACGCTGAGATTGATATCCGCATAATTGTCCTTCACATACGCAGATACCTCTTCCCCAATTCCGGTATTGGACATCAGAGTCAGCTTCTCATTGGCCATGCCGCAGGCCATCCGCGTCAGCTCCATCAGCTCTTGCCGGAATTCCCCGCGTGTTGTGCAGACTAATAGACGTTTCATTGGACGCCATTCTTCCCACAGCTTGGACCGCTGGGCCTCTTGAGGAATTGCCTTCATAATCGAGCTGGTCAAATCAATCATCGCATACCTCACCAGGTCAATGGACACCTGAGAACCGAAAAACTGTGCCAGAATGGCATCCACCATAGCTGATGCTTTATCAAACTCCCCGCTTTTAATCAGGTTAATAAATACGACTTCATCATTGATGGAGAGATAATAATCCGTTTCCTGCGGCTCAATTTCCCCATACCAAATAGACAGATTCTCTTCCAGCACCAGCCGGTATTCCTGAGCCTCCAGCGCCTGAAGATAACCCTGGTGCAGGCTGTTCAGTCCGGTGTGGCGCTCGCTTCCGGCCATAACAATCTGCAGACGGTACTTCCGGTCAATAAACTCCAGTGTTTTGGTCAGTGCTTCCTCAATATCCTCTTTCCAGCTGGCCGAACGTTCGGCATTGATATTGATTACAGCTGCCAGCATGCCGTCCATTTCGGTAAAGCTTAGACTATGATGCCCGCCGGTGAAATCCATGATGATATTGGAAACGATAAAATTGGAAAGGCTTGGTGAAGGACTGCCTTCTCCCCCGCCCTGGATATAGAACAGCAGCACCGCGAAATCCTCAGAATCCCATTTAAAATGATGCAGTCTTGCTGCTTCCTCCACAGACAATCCATCTTCAGCCTGCCCTTTAAGCAGACGGGATAAATAATAGGTTTGCAGGACACGAAGCTGCCTGAACTGCCGGTTGTTACTGTCATCCCTTTCACGGATGGTGGCCAAAGCGCTCTCCCTGATGAAGGAAAACTCATCCAGCACCCGCTGTGTCTGCTCATCCTTGGCACCCGAGAACATATTCACTAATTCGCGTACAGGATTATAGTTCTTGCGGGCAAAATATGAAATCACACCGCCTCCGACCAAAAAGCAGAGCAGCAGCCCGAACAGGTTCAGATTGCGGATTTCCCGCGCTTTTTCCCAAAACACACTTGAAGGAAAGACGCTTATATATTTCCAGTCTGTTGTGTCTGAATCGATAAAAGATACCATGTTTTCGGTCCCGGCGATATTTATGAAAGAGGTTCCAGCTTTTTTGCCGCCTTCTTCGGTGTACGGCACGTTCTGAAAGCCGGCAAGGCTGTTGTTCTGGAACAAAATTTGATTATTCTTATCTACAATATACACATCACCTTTATTGACCCAATCCACATTTTTCAGCATACTTTGAATTTTGCTGCCGTTCAGCGGAAGGATAAGCGCTCCTTTGAATGCATTTTCTGCTCCGGCGCTTGAGAAAGGCTTCATTAAAACAACCTTGGTTTCCCAACGTTTGAATTGGGTGAAAGGGGTCAATGCCTTGCCCCCGGCAGACTCACCCTTCAACAGTAACAACCACTCTTCATAAGGCATACCAATCATTTGGCGGTTCATCTCATAAAAGGTTTGACTGTCTACATAGGTCTCATCCGTCAGCACTTTGTCCAGACGGCTTGAATACAAATAAATTCCGCTCACAAAATCATTTGTCGATTTATATTTGCTTAACTCCTGACGGGTTTTGTAAATCTGAAAGGATTGACTCTTCTCTTCCTTGGTTGTCATGTTCAAGTATTTATTCACATCATTATGAATGGACAACTGCATAGCCATCTTCTCAGCCTGGTCAATTTCACTGTCGACCGTATTCTGCATCTGCTTCAGCATTGCATGGCCTGCCCGCTCAATTTCATATTCAACGATTTGTTTAGTTTGCAGATATATGATAGCGCTAACAATAAGCGGAATAAGCATAATCACAGCATAGGAGACAATCCATTTGTAGGCCACACTTTTGCTGAACATCAACTTTTTTTGCTTCATATTCCGCACTCCCTTACGGTGTCTTTGCCTTTGTCCTTGCTAGATTTCAACTATATATATAAATGACCCGGAGGGCAATCTACAAAATGAACCTGATTGATTATTTGTAAACTTCCGCTTTTGCAATAGCCTATTGCAGTGAAAACTCAAAAACCTCTTTGTCGGCAGGAGGATACAAGGAGTGAACAGGCAGTTCCTCCGTCCTTTTGCTTCAAAAGAGGCTTCGGGCTTTATACGATTTGAAACACCGGCTGGTCTTTAACAAAGTGGACCGGAAGCTGTGGAAACTGCAACGACAGCCGCTCTGCCAGATAACTCATGCCGGGCGCTTCACTCTCTGCATGGCCCAGCATAATTAAGGCTTTACTCCGCCCTTGATGGGCTGCATCCCTTATATACTCTGGAGTCTCCCACTCCGGACCTTCTCCGGCTATGATTAAATCGAGGGACTCTTGTTCAATTAAGGGGATCGCCGTGGCACCGCTGCCCCTGTAACCGACCAGTATTCCCACTCTGCGGCATGAAGTTGAGAGGCTGCCTGCTACACGCAAGTAAGGAATTTGAAGCTGCCGTTTCAGATATTCTGCAACCTCCGCAACCTTCATAGCAGGAATAGTCAGAATGGATGCAGAGGGCTGATGTGACGAAACATATTTCTGCCAATCAAGCGCCCGGAGAAGGCCTTCCATGATCCCATCCGGTGTATAGCGGTGCAGGTAATCATGAAACCGGTAAATTCCCAGTCCCGAGCCTGCGATCAGATCAGCTTTTTGCTTATATACAGAGTCATGCATGAGCCATTCCCGGTGATCCTGATGACTGAAAAAAACGCCTTCGTGCGTGATGATCAAATTGGCGCCCAAGGCAATAGCCTGTTCTATGACATACTGTGAAGCGGAGAAGGCTGTAACGATTCCCTGCACCTTCGTCTCCAGGCCCCCTGGCTCCAGCTTGTCTACAGTTCCGTCCGGCGTAGCAATTCCTGCCGTTAATTTATCTATAATGCATCCGAAAGTAGGTGTCATTATGCCCTCCTAATGTTTTGTGAGCATAAGCTTCATCGAGACTCAGGTCTATTCATTGGGATATACAATAACCTTCAGGCTGCCGCTTTTGTTATGAATGGCCCGTTCGAGCGCTTCGCGGGTTTCTGCCAGCGGGTAACGGTCTGTAATTAACACACCTGCGTCCACGTCTCCCGAAGCCAAAAATTCGATTCCTTTGGGGTACGTATTGGCATATCGGAAGATGCCGTAAATGTCTATTTCGTTATCCGCAATAAAGGGCACATTAAGCGGTATCTCATCCTGTGCCGGCAGACCTACGATAGCCAGCCTTCCCCCGCGCCGTATGGAATATAGTGCCGACTGCAGCGCCTTCGGATTACCGGCAGTCTCCCAGGCCACATCTACGCCCGCCCCATCCGTTAATTGCTTGATGGTCTCTACCGCGTCCTCTTTCCTGATATTGATCGCATGCGTCGCTCCAAGGCGCAGCGCCGCCTCCAGTCTGACCTCCTCCAGATCGGTCACAATGATCCGGGAGGCCCCATGGGATTTGGCTGCCGCAACCGCCATCAGCCCGACAGGCCCCATCCCCATGATCGCCACCGTCTCACCTGCCTGCAGCCGGCTTCGTTTGGCCGCGTGGATGCCTACCGAGAAGGGTTCATTTAAAGCCGCTTCTTCAAAAGACAAATGAGCGGGAATCCTGAACACCATATCCTCGCGGATCGCCAGATACTGTACGAATGCTCCGTCTACAGGAGGTGTCGCAAGGAACTGGACATCGGGGCAAAGATTGTATCTTCCAGCCTTACAGGCGCTGCAGTGTCCGCAGGTCACTCCCGGTTCAACTGCAACACGGTCACCGATGACTGCTTTGGTTACCTTTTCTCCTGCGGCAACAATAACTCCCGCACATTCATGCCCCAGAATAATCGGCTTCTCCACTACAAACCGCCCAATCCGGCCATGCTCATAGTAGTGCAGATCCGAGCCGCATACGCCAACGGCCATAACCTGGACGAGCACTTCATGATCGCCAACCTCCGGTACCGGCACTTCCTTAATTACGATGCTCCCGGGTTTGTCCATGACCGCTGCTTTCATGGTCAAGGGCAGCTTATCTTGTCTTGTGACTTGTGAATGCTTGCTCATGTCCGTTCCCCCTCAGTAAATGACCCGTTTGCTGTTATCTTCGATCCCGCTCTTCCGGTAAAAGTACGTATTGATCTGGTCGCACCATTCCTTGGCATGACCGGCCTGCTCCTTCAGGCGTTCCTCCACCTGTACGTAAAGACCTTCTGCAACCTTGTCCTTTAGACTGGTCCACATTGACAACAGCTCTGCTGCACGCTCCGCACCTTCGAAGTGGGCATCATAAATATGCTGGATCACGGTTTTCCCGGAACGAAGCACATGGGTATATGGAACATGGTGGAAGAACAGTAGCAATTCATCGGGGCATTCCTCCAGAGAATCATAGTGCTCAGCATTGCTGCCTAAATATTGGGCACTGTAGCCAGTGCCTGTCTTAACCGTCCGGTCTACGCCGATTCCCCGATGGTCGGCATAATGATAGGTGCCCCACTGCGAATATTCATAACCGTCGACATTCGGTCCATAATGATGCTCCGGATTGATCATCCAGCCTACGCCCAGCGGTGCCGTGTAGGATTCATAAATCTCCCACGAATCAAGCAAAATCCGGCTAATGACGCCTGATACTACCGGGTCTGTGCCAAAGGTCAGCGAGATCCATTCACTGGCGATTTGCTCTGCCGTCAGCTCCGGATTCCAGGCAAGACGTCCGTATCCGTACAGATTCGCCTGTGCCAGCAGATGGCCGGTCCAATTCTTGTCATTGCCCACATTGGAAACCGCTGCAATACCACTGTAACGGTTGCCCCATAGTGATCCATCCACGATATGCTTTACAGGGGAAGCCTCTCCTTTGGCATAGGTGTTGAATTCCATGATCTCTTTCCATTGGGGGACCAGATAACAGACATGGCGCTGCTGGCCGGTATATTCCTGGGCAATCTGGAATTCAATCACCTGATTGGTCCGCTCCAGCGCCCCGAACAGTGGCGATACAGGCTCTCTGACCTGGAAATCCATCGGGCCGTTCTTGATCTGCAGGATCACGTTATCGTTAAATTTGCCGTCGAGCGGTTTGAAATGGTCATAGGCTGCTCTGGCCCGGTCGGTCTTGCGGTCCCGCCAATCCTGCTTGCAGTTATAGACGAAGCAGCGCCAGATCACGATTCCGCCAAACGGTTCAAGCGCTTCGGCCAGCATGTTGGCCCCGTCGGCATGGTCCCGGCCATAGGTGAACGGACCCGGGCGGTTCTCCGAATCGGCCTTGACCACAAATCCGCCAAAATCGGGGATGGCTGCATAGATTTCGGCTGCTTTACTCTGCCACCACCTGCGTACTTCAGGGTCCAAGGGATCGGCTGTCCCTACTTCTCCCTCATGCATCGGACCGGCAAAATTAACGCTCAGGAACAGCTTGATCCCATACAGCCTGAACACATCGGCAATTCTTGAAACGTCGGGCAGGTACTTCGAAATAAACAGCGTTTCAAGAGCATGGACATTCACATTATTGATCGCAATCGCGTTGATGCCTGCCGAGGACATCAACCGCGCATAATCGCGGATACGCTCTAGGTCGTCCGTGAACCGGTTGTTTTCATACAAAAACGATCTTCCCGAATATCCCCGCTCCACACTGCCGTCAAAATTATCCCAATGGTTGATCATCCGCAGCCCGTTCACCGGATTGACTACCTCGTCCAACCCTTCAATGCTCTGCAGGCTGCCGATCAGGCGCAGCAGGTGAAATACACCATAGAGAACACCCGCCGGTGATGAAGCGCCTACTGCAATGCAGTCATTTTCTTCACTGGATCGGATCGCAAAGCCTTCGGGGCCCACCTTTGCAAGGGTATCTTCAGCAAACACACTGGAAATTAATTCATTTCCTCCCTGGAAGGTGCCGATGGCAATACACAGCCCATCCGGTTTGGATGACACCTTTATGCCCAGCATAGATTCAATACCTCTTTGCCATTCCTGAAGCGCAGCCTGAACCATATCGTCCTTTTCGGCAACCTTCACGGCCCCGCACCATTTCACGTATTGATTATATGCGTTCCCTTGCGGCAGCACCGGATAGCTTAACCAGGCATTGTATCCACTGTCAGCAAGAGTATGTTTATTATCGTTGGATGCTTTCATATGCAGAATTCCTCCTTGTTCTGGCCTGAAGTAATTTGACTTAGCGTACAGCTTCCCGGGTCAGCGACCGGTTTCCTGTGCCCTCAACCAGCCACAGGATTGCAGTTACTCCCCGTGGATAATACTTGCTGCCGCCGATTAGGCCGGATAGTATTTGGTCACTCCAGCACCAGTACGAAAGCTCGGGATGGAGCAGCCAGCTGACATGTGCCGCATCGGCCGCGAGTCCGCGTTCATCCCAGGGCAGATGCAGAATTTCCCGGGCGATGAACTGGGATAGATAGATTTTACTCAGCCATGAATTGTTGCTTGTAGACGAGAGTTTCCACCCCCCGTCATCAAAAAGGCAAACTCCCGGAACCAGCACATTGTTCAAGTGTGTGTTCAGCGTACTCAGATAATCGGCAAATCTGCCATTTGGATCGAGCGCTTCTTCACAGCCGGTGAAGAGCGGGAACACAAGCCCTTCAATCGCCGGGATAATGCAGGAATGGTTGTCTTCATTGATGATGGCCGGAATGTATCCTTCGCTGTTCAACTGTGAAGCTATGGACGCGGCGCATTTGTCAGCCTGCAGTCCGGCATCCGCTGACAGCTCAGCCCATCCTTCTTCTCTGAACAATTTCTCCAGTGCTACATAAGCTGCCCAGCATTTGCCCGCCATGTAAATATTATTGCGGGACTGCCCAAGCGAAGTATCCAAACTGTCGTACGTCGTAATCTCTGCGCCGCCTTGAGTCCGGTTGCTGTCAAGTCCCATCAGTCCCTTGCGCAAGTTGCTGTCAGGATGATCGCGGTTCAGCATGCCGAAGCTCTGCTTAAGCTCTCTTGTTCTGCTTGTTCTTGTTCATCCTATCATGGGTCCGGCAGCCGGGAACATTGTCAAATCGAGCATTTATTTACCCAAATCAAGCAGAACTCAGATATACTGATATAGACAAAACAGAACTCAAATAATCGGGGGGGAGCTTCTTGTGGTTTCAGCATTTCTGCCGCCTGTACTTGGACAAAGTATCAGCGAAACGATTATACCGGATGTGAAAACAACTCTTAATCTGTTCGGTATGCATCTGCGAAAGGTAAGTGGAGAGTGGGATTATCCCGTCCATGCTCACCCTCAATACGAATTTAATTATGTGCTTGAAGGAGAACAGCTGATTATCGTAAATAATCACAGCTATACTCAGCGGGCCGGAGATCTGGTCCTGCTAAGGCCCGGAGATTCACATTCCAGTCGAAGCGGCAATGGCAAGCCCTTCACCTATTTCTGCATTCATTTTGATATCGATGACAAGATCCTGATCTCCCTGCTGAGCCGCCTGAACCATGTTCTCTTTGAATCCGACAGCACCATTGCCCATAAATTAGGTCCGGTTCTCTCTAAACTGGTGGAGATTTCAAAGTCAATTGCCGGAGATATTACGATGTCCCAGCGAATGCGGCTGCAGTCCGCAGTTTTCGATCTGTTCGCCCAGCTGTGGGAGGCCTTTTCCATTGATGCTCATTTATCTTCGTCCACTACTTATGAGAAGGTAGAGCTTGCCCACCAGATCCGCAGCCGCCTGCAGGGACTGGTCTATCAGCAATTCAAGCTGGAACTGCCTTACGACAGCCATTACGGCATTGATGACATTGCTGCAGAGCTTGGGATCAGCACCTCACATTGTTACCGTGTATTCCGGCAAGTCTTCGGCATGTCGCCCAGAGTTTTTCTGTCCGAGCAAATGCTTCATGAAGCAAAGGTACTTCTGGATGATCCCAGCTTATCCGTGAGCCAGATTTCGGGCATTCTGGGTTACCGTGATATTGCCCATTTCAGCCGGCAATTCAAACGCTGGTACGGCAAATCACCGCGCGAGTATCGGGGATCAACGGACGAATAAGCTTGGGACACCCCTGGTTGTTTGAGCAGAACAAGTTTATGCAATCTTAAAAAAACGCAAAAAAAGAAATCGCCCTTTTTGGTAAAATGGAAGTGCCACCAACCATCTCAAAAAGAAGCGATTTCTTTGTATATTCAATATAGGATGGACTCGGGAAATTCAGTCTACCTTTGCACCATAGGAGCGCATAAAAAGAACTGTCCATCAAAATGCACCCCGGCAAATTCCTGATCCTCATACTGATACATACGATAATTCCTCCGGAATAATAAAGTTCCTGATACTTAAATTTTCTTCTTCCGCGGCGCTGCTTTCTTGCGGGCTTTGCTCTTTGCTGCAAGCTTTTCCTCAGCCAGCTTATGGATTTCTTCTATACGAAGCTGCTCTTGGCGAATCTTTTCTGCTGCCACCTGTTCCCTTTTCAATTGTAAATCTGCAGCAGCTTGTTCCTGAAAAGAAGGATTGGCTGTTTTCAAATAGCGCTCAAAGGCTTCCGGATACAGAAAGCTTTTTTCACCAATGGCTTCCGAAAATAACACGCTTATCCGTCCGTCGATATGGCTGACGACAATTCCAGGGCCATACCCGGTATGATAGATTTGTTCATTTACCCAGTTCATTGCGGCAATGCTCCTTTCATCCACTCTGCACACAACTTTTATCCAGCTCTTTTTTTAAATATTGGCCTGTATGGCTCGTTTCAACAGAAGCTACCTGCTCCGGTGTGCCTGTGCATACAATCGTTCCGCCTTCCGCTCCACCTTCAGGTCCCAGATCAATGATGTAATCTGCATTTTTGATCAAATCCAGATTATGTTCAATAACGACTACGGTATTGCCCGCATCGGTTAACGAATGCAGAACATCAATCAATTGATGCACATCTGAAAAATGCAGCCCGGTCGTCGGCTCATCCATGACATAAATAGTAGACCCGGTTGCCGGCTTAAGCAGCTCTGCTGCCAGCTTTACCCGCTGCGCTTCCCCTCCGGATAATGTGGTGGACGATTGCCCGAGTTTAATATAACCGAGTCCCACGCTGCAGAGCGCTTCGATCTTTTTGCGGATTTTAGGAATATTCTCAAAAAACTGAACTGCTTCCTGAGCCGTCATTTCCAGTACATCCGCAATACTCTTGCCTTTATAGTGGACCTCAAGCGTTTCACGGCTGTATCTTCGCCCTTTGCAAATGCTGCAGGGCACATAGACATCCGGGAGAAAGTGCATTTCCACCCTAATCAATCCTTCGCCCGCACAAGCCTCACAACGGCCCCCTTTTATATTGAAAGAAAACCGTCCCGGGCCATAAGCACGAATCTTCGCTTCATTGGTGAGCGAGAACAGCGTGCGGATATTATCAAACAAACCTGTATAGGTGGCCGGATTGGATCTCGGGGTGCGTCCGATCGGTTGTTGGTCGATATTGATGATCTTGTCCAGATGCTCCATTCCTTCTATGCTCAGGTGAGCTCCGGGAACGGTATGAGCCCTGTTGAGCGATGCTGCCAGCTTTTTGTACAGGATTTCGTTGACCAGACTAGACTTACCTGAGCCTGAAACCCCTGTGACACAAGTGAACGTACCGAGCGGAATCGACACATGAATCCCCTGCAAATTGTTGGCGGCTGCCCCTGTAATGGTTAGCTGTTGTCCAGTTCCGGCACGGCGCGTTTCAGGTACGGGGATCTGCTTTTGCCGGGAAAGATACTGGCCCGTAATGGAGCGGGACTCCGCCAGGATGTCTTCAAGTCCCCCCTGCACCACCACTTCACCGCCATTCATACCGGCATAAGGACCAATGTCCACGATCCAGTCCGCCTGCCGTATGGTATCCTCATCGTGTTCCACGACGATTAAGGTGTTGCCGAGATCACGCATTTTTTTCAAAGCCAGCAGCAGGCGGTCATTGTCCCGTTGATGCAGCCCAATCGAAGGCTCGTCCAAAATATACAGTACGCCCATCAGCCCGGAACCGAGCTGCGTCGCCAGACGAATGCGCTGGCTTTCACCGCCCGATAAAGTTCCGGCAGCTCTGGAAAGCGTTAAATAGTTCAGCCCTACGTTGTTCAGGAACTGATATCTGGAATCAATCTCCTGAAGAATAGAACCGGCAATCTTGGAATGTTCCTTCGACAAGCTCAGATTTCTAATCAATTGCAGTTCCGCGTCAATGGATAAGCTGCAGAATTCCGATATATTCAACCCATTAACAGTAACTGCAAGAACAACTGGGGACAGGCGGTCACCGTGACAATCCGGACAGGGCAATACGGACATGTACTCTTCAATTTCTTTTTGCATCGCCTCAGAGGGTGTCTCGCGGTAACGCCGCTCCAGATTGTTCACAATGCCTTCAAAGTATTCTTTCACATATTTTCTTAAGGCCTCACTGGGATGGTACACTTCAAGCTTCTCTCCACGGGTTCCATACAGCAGCGCATCCAGTGCTTCTTCCGTAAGCTCGCCTAGCGGAGTGTCGAAATCAAAGCCATACCTTGCTCCGAGCGCTTCATAGTACATTTTGCAAAAGGAATTACTCTTGACATTGTTCCAGCCGTTGGCCACAATCCCGCCTGAGTTGATCGAGCGGCTTTTATCAGGAATAACCTTGCCCGGATCGACCTTCAAATGCGAACCCAAACCGGAGCAGGCCGGACAAGCACCCTCATGATTGTTGAACGAGAACATACGCGGGGATAACTCCGGCAGTGAGATCGAGCAGTAAGGGCAGGCATAGGTTTGCGAGAATAAGGTCTCTTCACCGCTGGCGGTTTGACGAATAACGACCAGATCGCCTGAGAGCGACAATGCCGTTTCCAGGGAGTCTGACAGCCTTTGAACATCTATGTCCTTCACTATCAGACGATCAATCACTATTGCGATTTGATGTTTTTTATTTTTGTCCAAGCGTATTTCACCGGATAAGTCATGAACCTCCCCATTCACCCGGACCCGGACATATCCATTTTGTTTGGCCTGTTCGAATACATGCTGATGCTCTCCTTTTTGGTCACGGACGACGGGAGCCAGTATTTCGTATTTGGTTCCGATAGGAAGACTGCTGATCTGTTCCACAATCTGATCCACAGATTGGCGTTCAACCCTTCTCCCGCAGGAGGGGCAATGGGGAATTCCGATCTTGGACCACAGCAAACGCAGATAATCATAAATTTCTGTAACTGTCCCCACTGTTGAACGCGGATTGTTTGAAGTCGTCTTTTGCTCGATGGCTACGGCAGGTGAAAGTCCGTCGATAGAATTGACATCCGGCTTGCCCCTAAGCCCCAGAAATTGCCGGGCGTAGGACGAGAGCGATTCCACATAACGCATTTGTCCTTCGGCATACAACGTATCAAAAGCCAGACTCGATTTGCCCGATCCGCTTACCCCGGTAAAAACTACGAATTGGTTGCGTGGGATGTTAAGACTGACATTCTTCAGATTATTTTCCCTGGCTCCGTGAACACTTATATATTTATGCATAAGGCCTCCTAATTTGAACAAAAAAAACACTCTTAAATAAATTCTATCATATGCATGTCAAGGATTTTTACCATATAATGTAATTTATTCAGACTTTATTTTTTTATCAAAATAGGTTTGAACTATATTTTTCAGGGAAAACGCTTTAATTTGTTCACCTTCCGCCATGCTATACTTTGGGCAAAATCAGTTCTACTGGAGGGTGCTATGAACATTAGCAAAGAGGGTTCTTATTACACGCATGAATATAGAAATCTGTTCAGAGAGATTGGCTATACGGAAGAGGAGATCCAAGCAAGGCTTGATCAGGCGTGGAACGATTTGTTCTACGGGGCTCCCGATGTGCGGATCTATTATCCGGCGGACAACGATAAAGCCTATATGCTGGATACCGGAAATTCCGATGTGCGCTCCGAAGGCATGTCCTACGGGATGATGATGGCTGTGCAAATGAATAAGAAAGATGAATTCGACCGGCTGTGGCTTTTCTCCAAGGTGTTCATGCAGCATACGGAAGGACGCTACAAGGATTATTTTGCCTGGCACTGCAAGCCGGACGGCAGCCGTTTGTCCCAAGGCCCCGCACCAGACGGTGAAGAATTCTTCGCGATGGCGTTGTTCTTCGCCTCCAGCCGCTGGGGTGACGGGCCGGAGCCGTACAACTATTCTGAACAGGCGAAGACGATTCTCCGCGCCTGCGTGCATAAGGGAGAACAAGGTGAGGGAGACCCGATGTGGGACCCGGCGAACAAGCTGATCAAGTTCGTTCCTGAGTCTCCTTTCAGTGATCCTTCCTACCATCTGCCTCATTTCTACGAATTGTTTGCCCGGGAGGCAGACAAGCAGGACCGCACATTCTGGAAGGAGGCTGCGGAAGCAAGCAGAGTCTACCTGCATCAAGCCTGCCATCCGGTAACCGGCCTTTCCCCGGAATACGCAAATTTCGACGGCACACCTGCAGCTCCTCAGCCCCATGGCGATTTCCGGCATTTCTTCAGCGATGCCTACCGCGTAGCGGCCAATATTGCGCTGGACTATGAATGGTTCCGCAGCGATCCCTGGCAGATCGAGCAGTCGAACCGGATTCAGCAATTCTTCCGGGACATTGAACCTGCGGATTACCGCCGATACACCATTGACGGCCATCCGTTCGAGGAACCGGCACTGCATCCCGTCGGACTCCTTGCTACTCTGGCCATGGCCTCGCTCGCTGCCGATGGACCGGATGCGGAGCCGTTCGCAAGGCTCTTCTGGAATACGCCTCTGCGCAGCGGGGTCCGCCGGTACTACGACAACTGCCTGTATTTCTTCAGTCTGCTGGCCTTAAGCGGAAATTACCGCATTTATCAGCAAGAATAAAGTAAATAAAGCATTAGACTAGCCTTCAATATAAAAACAGCGGCAGCCGTGGACGAAAAAAAGTCCTGGACTGCCGCTGTTTTATTGAGCTAACGTTTTCTGTTAGCGGAACAACAAAACTCCTTGTGCTACTCGATTTTACAAATTGTTCTGGCAATGCGTTAAGAGTTCCACTTTAACTACGAAATCCATTAAAGTGCCTCAGCCTTTGGATGAAATCATGAAGCTCTGCATCTTTCCAGTCCGAAAGCCGTTCATAGTACACAGACTCTTTTTCCTTCAGCGCATCTAAAACTTTTTGTTGCCCGTAATCGGTAAGAGATAATACAACTCCCCGTCCATCATTAGCCGACGTTTCTCGTTTTACATATCCCAAAGCTTGAAGTTGTTTGACGAGGCGACTGACCGAACTTCGATCCATTGCTGTTGATTCAGCTAAAGCGGCGGCATTAGTGGCGCCATAGGAATACAGCCAGCGAACAAGATGGAAGGCAGCAGGCTGTATGGAGGAATCGAATTTAGCAGCGGCTTTTACATTTAATGCATGTGCAGAACTAATGAGAGCATTAAGCTGTTCGCCCAATTCAATCTCAAGTCTATCCCTAGGTACGTTTATCTCGTTCATTCTTATTCACCTTTCTTTAGGTCTAAATCAAGCCTTCAAATAGTTGACATATATCAACTAAATCAATATAGTGGATATATGTCAACTAATTAATAGGCAGGTTATAGTGATTATCCACTCTTAAAGTGTATCATAGGAAGGAGAAATGACGATGGTTAATAAAGAAAATGTTGTCATTACTGGTGCTACCAGTGGACTTGGGCAGCTTGTCGCGCTCGAATTAGGAAAACGCGGATTTGACCTTATTTTGACTGCCCGGAGTAAAGAACGCGCTGAAATCACGAGAGAACGCATTAAGGAGCAGGCACCTTCAGCGAATATTGATTTCTTTTATGGAGACTTTTCGTCAATTAAGGATGTTTCACGGGTTGGGAGTGAAATAGCTGCCGAATATCCTAAAATCGATGTGCTGTTGAACAATGTGGGGATTCATGCTTTTAAGCCTCGCATCACCCCCGAGGGTCTTCCTGAGATGATTACCGTCAATTATTTCGCTCCCTGGATTTTAACACAGATTCTAAAACCTTCCCTGCAAAACTCGAGCCATGCCAGAGTTGTCAATGTTGCCTCTGAAGCTTCACGCCGTCACGGTATATTGAAGCTACCAGAGGATTTAACAGATACAACTCCCTTTACCGCTCGCGGCTCATCCCCTGTCTATGGAAAAACCAAATTATTAAATATTATGTTTTCGGCTGAACTTGCGCGGAGGTGGTCAGGAACGGGTATTAGCGTAAATGCACTGAATCCTGGATTTAATGTTACCGGACTCGGACGAGAACTTTGGTTCGCCCCCGTACTCGAACGATTGTTGAAAGCCCTGCACCTCGGAGATCCGCGAAGAGGAACCGATATTATTACCCGATTAATTGTTGATCCGGAATATCTAATTAAGACGGGTGGATACTTTAATGTCGGAACAGGACAATCCATTGAGCCAGTCTCTCCCGGAGGAGATGATGCAATGCAGCGCAGGTTGTGGGAAAGCACAGAAAAATTATTGAGAGAAAAGGGGTTTCTGTAGGCAATTCAACAAAGACAGCCGATCGTACTGACTGGCTGTCTACATATCGTGTTTGAACTATCGTGTCCCGCTATTTTGATAATCTACGGAGAAATTTAATCCACTTGGGTTCGTATGCTTCGCTAATTGGAATCCCTGTGTAATATCTATTATAAGGGTCCATTTCCCATATCTTTAAGAGCCCCTCGGGAACTTCATACTTAAATATGGGAGAGCTAGGGTTTGCCCTATAATAAAATTCATTACATGCAACACAGTACAAAATCTGCGATTCACCGGAGGAATATGCATAAATACTAAGCTCAGTGCGACAGGCTTCGCATCGACGTATTCGATTGCGGTTTAGCCAATCAATAAAAAACTTCAAAGTATCATCTCCTGCCGTAAAATAAGGAATATCCAACGCATACTAGTATCCCGTTAGATTAGCCCTAACTTTTCCATAATCGAGTTTATTAAATCTGTTTTGGCATGGGAATACGTAACTTAATGCTGAATGTGTCCTGGTTTAAGCCATAACACGTCATATCCCATATTACTGAGTATTTCCAGCCCATCATTAAACTCAATTCTGTTTGATCCATTCCACCCATTTTCCAAACCATATAAAACAAACTGCTTAACTATTCCTGGGTAATGTAAATTAAAACCTTCAATATCACCCGAGGTTATTTTCTTTAAGTGAACACCAACTAACAGAGGGCTTCCCGAAATCGGGTCATCCCATGTACAAAAGTGGAAGGAACATGTTATGTTCTTCAGTTCCTTTAATGATATAGAAAGAGTGATTTCGCATGCACCTTGGTGGTACTTTTGGTTAATAACATAAACGTATTTTTTATCTCGAACATTGATTTCCCTTGTGCTTTTCTTCATATTATCAGCACCTATTTGAAATTTGCAGTCGTTGGACGTCCTCAGTTAGCTTCATAATCGTGTATCAATACGCTGCATTTTCTTGACAAGCAGCTATCCCGAACAGATATGGTTTTTAAATATTATCCATTCATAAATCCAAAACTTCGGTGTGCCAAAGAAAACGGATATTTAAAATGTGACCGGCAAGAAGAAGGCAGAACACGGAGATGACGAGAAACATCAGCACGAATGCGGACAGAGTGAGCAGAATTGTTTTGCTTGGCATGTAGTATGGCAGCGGGCTTATCTGCAACACATCGGCTCCGATCATCATGAATAGCTTGGCGAACAGCATGCCTTCGCCGAAGAGCGATTGGAACTTACTGTGTTTCTATAGTTTGAATAGGCTGGATTAGGTTCCGTTGGAATCTATTATAGTCCTCCAATACCGCAAGATCGAATTTCAAACTTGTAAGGTAGATGTAAGGCAGATCGATAGCTCAGGCCAGCCTGGCAGGATAAGATTGGAACAAATGAAAAAAGAATTTTTAAAAAGGAGAATCGAGATGAGGCTGTTTGAACTGTTGCTTTTTTTGTCAAACATCGGCTTATTTGCATTAACAATCCTATTAAAAAAAGGAAGGCGTAGAATTCCAGTATTCGTTGCAAGCGGGATCGCCACACTTCTACTGGTCATTCATTGGACGGTGGAAGGATACAGAGTTCAGCTATTCCCCCCATATTGCATAACGATCATTTTTTTAGCCATTTCAGGTTATAGCTATTTTAAAAAAACCGGCCAAAAAAAAATCCCACGATTCATGTTGGGTTCAGCTTATACCGCTATAGCGATAATGCTGGTCGTAACAGCGGGTCTCATGTATGCTTTTCCTGTATATAAACTACCTGAACCGACAGGCGAATTTAAGGTAGGAACGCAAACTTTTCATTTCGTGGATACAAATAGGGAAGAGATTTTCGACGAAGCCAGAGATGGTAAGAGAGAATTGATGGTTCAGGTATGGTATCCGGCTCAAGCTGGCAATGGCAAGTACGCTCCCTTTATTCCCGATACCCAGATTTTACGTTATATGTCCGCGAACTATGGCCTTCCCGGGTTTACTTTTCAACACCTGAAGTACGTATCCAGTCATGCTTATTCGGGGGCCGAAGTTTCTTCGGCACAGACTTCATACCCGCTGATCCTTGCGAATCCCGGCTTCGGCTCTTCCAGGTTCCTCCACACGTCGCAAGCCGAAAATCTCGCGAGTCACGGATATATCGTGGCAGTGATCGACCACACCTACAATACATTTGCAACTGAGTTTCCGGACGGTCGAATCACGACCAGCACAACCAACGACTTATTCTCGCCCGACCATGATTACCGGACGGAAAGCGGAAATCGCGACAAGTTGGGAAAAGTTTTAACCGGCGATGTGGCGTTTGCGCTGGACCAATTCGAACTCATCCAATCGGGGCAGATTCCAAGTCATCTAAAAGGGAGGATTGATCTCGGTCATGTCGGGGTGTTCGGTCATTCCATCGGCGGAGCGACGGCCTATGACGCTTCTTACGATCCGCGAATCGCGGTTGGAATAGACTTTGATGGAGGGCTTTATCGACTGCGTGACAGAGAGGGTCTGCGAAAGCCGTTTTTGTTCATCAACTCGGAAAGCGAATTCGAAAAATTAAAAATGGTGATGGATAACCGGGTCTACACGGATGCAGAGCTTAACCGTATGGGCTCAACAAGAGAGTGGGAGGATCAAGTAACGGAAGATAAAAAGTTGGAGCTTGAACGGAGGCGCGAAACGGTCAACGAAGGGGGACAAGTCCTCTATATCGACAATACGGAGCATTTGAATTTTGCCGACGTACAGTTCATTACTCCGATTTTCAAAATGCTGGGCGCTACAGGAAAGATTGCGCCCGAAAGAGCGAACTCCGTTATCAATACCTATATGCTGGATTTCTTCGATATGTATCTGAAAAATCAAAGCGGAATCTTAATGAAAGGACCGGATAGCCGCTTTCCGGAGGTGAAGTTCGTAACCTCGCTATTATAATCACGGAACAGGCTATCGATTTTGATATACTCCCCTTCAATTAGACAGGTTTAATAAATAAACCGCTATTTGAACGAACACAACTCTCAGATTGGGTGAAGAAGGGGAAGCGAAAGCTATGAGCAAGGGGCGGTCTATCAATTATCAGGAACGAATAGACATTGTTCTTTACTGTCTTGCCCCTCCATCCATTTATAAGATTCTATCTTTTCATCAATCATCTTCAGGTTGTTCTTCAGTTCATTAATTTGAACAAGAACGTTTTTTTGATGGGTTTCCAACAGCTCTCGTCTTGCACTTATTGTAGCCTCTCCTTGACTTCGCAGATCAGAAAAACGCTTCATATCACTGACTTTCATTCCTGTTACCCGCAATCGGAGTAAAAAATGGATCCACGAGATATCAGTCTCTGAATACTGGCGATACCCACTTGTATCTCGATGGATCCCGTAAAGCAATCCGATTTTCTCGTAATAGCGCAATGTGTGAACAGTAAGCCCTGTCATTTCAGAGTTTTGTTGAATTGTAAAAAAATTAGGTTCCATAAATATTATTATAGCACATCAAAAAAAGCCATTGCTTTAGAGTGCACTCTAAAGTGTAACATTTAATTCAAGTTACACAGAGGAGGAATAATATATGTCAAATGAACGTTATACACGTGGTTGGGAAAAACTAATGCAAATAGATGGTGAAGGAGGAAAACGTGTTATTGAGTCAATGAGGGACATTGCTCCCGACCTGGGAAAGTACGTTGTTGAATTTGCATTTGGAGAGATATACTCAAGGGAAGTGCTTGATCTCAAACAGCGTCAGCTAATAACGGTCGCATCGCTTACAACACAAGGCGGATGTGAGCCACAGCTAAACGTGCATATCAACGCAGCTCTCAATGTAGGACTTACACCCAATGAAGTAATTGAAGCGATTATGCATTGCATTCCCTATACTGGTTTTCCAAGAGTTCTTAATGCCGTTTTTGTTGCCAAAGAAATTTTTGAGGAACGGAATTTGAAAATTGTGAACTAAAACCTGATTTTGCATCTTTTCAATGTTGGAATCAGTTCCAATAAAATTAATTCAGACAAGTCATTAGCATCTTCAATTCTTGCCTTCCTTACGTTTATATCCATACACTCATCTCCAACGATTTTTTTGTCATTGAATTATTAATACGAAAAGTATGCTAAACTTAGGATCACCAAAAATCCCCTCGACCTGAGGGGATTTTTTCTATTGCAATGCATTGCGTCTCTCCTAACATTTCCTACAAACGCTAATGATAGATGAAGATGACGGAGAGAACGGCGTCTTATCCCAATCAGCATATTGATGTTCGACGCGAAAGCCGTGACGGGTTAATAAAGAATGCAGCGTATCCTGATCCGTGAACCGACAAGCAATTCGGGAAATCGTCTGCTTATCCCCCCAATCACGCATCGTGACCCAATGCATGACATGCTGTCTAGCATCGTAACATTGTGTGCCTGATACCTTGACGTTATTCCCATCCTTATCTATGAATGATCCCCATTCTGTCTCCTCTTGATCGGATAAATCCGTTCCCTCCGGATTACGGGTCTCGAATGCAAAGATTCCATGGAGTTGTAAATGTTTGTGAACGGTCGTGAGCAAATCAATTTGATCTTGATCACTTATGAATGCCTGAAATGCATTACCAGTCAAATAAATCATTGAAAATCGCTTGTCCGATTCGAAGGTACGGGCATCACCTTCCATAAAAGTAACAGTCAACCCTTCCGCCTTCAACCGCGCATATGCGAGCATCGCTGAAGAGATATCTACACCGGTCATCGTTATGCCGGCTTTCGACAGGGGTATCGTTGTTAAGCCTGTACCACAAGCAAGCTCTAACACTTCCCCAGGACTCGATCTAGCAAGCTCAAGATAGAACTGATATTTTTCAATTTCACCGTCAAATTCAAGATCGTAATTTACCGGATCTTGATATTCTTCAAGATTGCTATGTTCAATCAACGCCATTCCCCCTTTCATATTGTAAGACCTAGACAAAATAGTCACTGATGAGAAGCAGCAGCTTGGTCAGCCTTCACACAATCAATTGCGACAACGAACGCAATCATGATTGCCTCCATCTCCTCATTCAATATTTGAATCTTGTAGCTATCTCCCCAAGTGAACCACTCCTTGTTCACTTCACCTATGACTACTCCATGCTGTAAGACCTGAAAATCCATGTCCCACCAATTACCATGTACCTCTATGTCAGCCGAATCAATCGTATAGCGTGCTTTAAAGAAAGAAAACTCCTTCTTAATCGTTAACACCTCTCGACCATTAACCTCAACAAAAAACTTCGGTAAAAAACTGAACACCTTTTTCGTAATAAGTGCGACTTCATCTCTTGTTGTGTTCATAATGGAGAACGTCTTTGGAATTTGCATAAAACTGCCCTCTACATAATAAACATCCTCCTCCTGCTGATTCTTTACCGTAAATTTTCCACTTAGACTGAATACTTTCTGCTTTATATAAAGCTGCTTCATACCCCGCCTCCTTCTCCTCCACAATATAAACTAAGTATATCAAAGATAGGTTATTCAACTATACTGCCCGTTCGGTTAAAAAAGGCAGCCGATCGTCGTGACCGGCTGCCTCCACGTCATTATTAGGTTATCGTTCTCCGTTAGAGTTCAATGTAATTCAAATCAAAATCGTTGCCTAGATTCCCTTAAAACAAAGAATCGCCCTATTCACGGGAATCATCCTTCAAGTTAAACTTCAACCTCTATCCAAGATATGTTAACAATGTTTTTAATGGATTTCCAATTTGCACATCCATTTCACGCTCAACTTTTTCAGCAGTTTCAACCATGGATAATTGAGCGACAGAAATGGTCTTGTTGGGGTCAGAGACAAGCAAACCCTTTATATAGTTTGATACTTCATTCACATACTGCTCCTTCTTTCCTTGCATTATTAGCTCGAAGGTATTCTCAATGACTTGAACATCAATATTAATTGGTTTTGCGTGTGTGGTTGCAAATTCATTAAGCCGTTTCATGGTTCCTTCGACTGTTGCTGGATTAGTAAATAGTAGCATCTGTGGCTTTGTTATATTGCAAACGTGATGGATAAATGGCTCATCAATTTTTATTATTGGGACTGATGTCTTAAGTTGTTCTTCGTTGAGAATAGCAATGTAATTAGTACATGTAATTAGAATTGCATCAACATTCGTATTTGCTATCCATTCAATCTGCTCATTCACTTTGTTTTGGGCTTTTGTTAAATCGAAATTTTGATCTGACGCAATTCTGCTCATTAATCCAGGGTCTACAAAGTGTACTAATTCCAAATCATTTGAAGCAATAGCTTTTTGAATATACTCAATATTTGAGTAGTGGGCATGCAAACAACCAATCTTCTTCATATGATAACCACCCTACTTTATTTCCTCTTACACTACCAGTTTATTGTTTTTTTCTTCAGAAACAACTTGCTATACAATCCTGCCCTATAGTGAATAAGCGGGGGATCTTAGAGCAATTAATTCTAGCTTGCTTTTTCAGCGCTTTTGTTGAAATTAAGTGGAGAATTCATCAATAATTTCTACTACTTCGATTTCCCCATTAATCAGCAGCTCAGGAAGTTCGTTATTTACATTGCCTTTCCAATATTCTCTGGCTTGTTCGATTTTTCGGGAGAAAGCAATTCCATCTTCCTTTGGTAAAAGATTACCGTCTCCTTCAAAGATATTCCCAGTAACCCGAAGTTTAACGATCTGCAAAACATTTCGATGATAAGAATCAAAAAGTTCTTTCCATTTCAGAGCGTCTTCATAGCTCTTAGCAGCGTATAAGCAAGACAACCGTGAAGGATATTCAGGATATTCTTGCAATCTGACCATTTCAACTATTACTTCTCTAGTAGCTCTGATTGTTTGTTCCGCATATCTAATAACTACATCTGCATTCTCTTTATCCAACTTAAAGCCGTCATTTGTATAATGACGGTGTAATATTTGAATAAAGTCTTCACCTTTGGAATTCATCTGTTCCTTCTCAAAAAAGAAGTGATATAAAGTGTTTTTTTGGTTTTTGTCAAAGCTAATTATCTGCCCAATGTCCATTTTTCTTCTCGTGACAATGTGATAAACATACAATTTGCTTCTTTCCATGGACTGCCCCCCATTAATCATTGTTAGCATAAGTAAATTCGGAATTTACCAGCATTATCCTGCCTGTTAGCTTAATTATGGGTCCCGAAAGTCCATACATTTAGGAAATACGTCTCGATTCTTTAGTCCTCTAAAATTTGCACATTCTTAGCTGTCCAACGCTGAGAATCAACCATACTCGGGAACTCGAATAGGTCGAACGCAACTTTTTGACCCTCTTTAAGAAACCGAAAGCCGTTCGGTAGCCTAATAGGGTCTGGTCGTATTTCGCTAAAGTGAACAAACACATGGTTATCGTCCTGCCCGTCTAGCATTATCCGTCCGTAACCTTTATCTTCTTTGAACCATTTGACAATACCACATCTTCTTTCCGCCATTTAAGCACCTCCTCTGTCACTTTATTAAGTATCATAAAGATTGAGTTTTTTGCCCAAGCGGTGAATAAAGCAACCACTTTTTCATTAACGTTTCCTGTTAGTGCTTCGCTGTACTATACATAATGTGTTCCCATCGCATTGAGTGAGTTACCTCATTTTATTTTTTTCGGGAACCCATATACGAAAAGTATCATACCGAGGAACGTAAGGATTGGCACAAAGATATTATCGAAGAAGCCTGTAATATGAGTTTCAGGCAGGGCATCGAACATATTCGCTTCGTATAACACTACAATTTCTTGACTACGAGCTATCAAAGAGCCCACACGTTCAATAGCATAGATTACTCCAGCGGAAATTAGAAAGGATGCACCTAGTTTTCTGTATAAGTCGTTGCCCATGAAATATTTGTTGCCTCCTCTATTTTTTGTTGATTACTTGTCCCATCATTCCACTTTACCACATTGTTCCATTTACTGAAAATTAGAATAATGCTAGTGATTTAACGCTATAGAGCTACAAATTGTAACTATCCTGCGATGAGGGACTTCACTGCTTACTAGGGAATCCGTGTCTCTTCGCACTCCAAGCGATAATCAATGCAACAAGTAGCAGGATCAATAGCGCCACCGGAAAAGACTGAACTCCAACATGCTCTAGCAACGCGCCACCAACAATTCCTCCGCCAGCGATGGCCAAATTCCATACTGTGGTATTTATCGGCATTGCGATATCCACGCCTTCTTCACCGCTTGCATTAGCTTGGGCGGTTTGCAGCAACGTGGCAGCACCGCCGAAGGTCAGTCCCCATAACACAACTGCTGTATAGACAATCGGTGCTGATGTGCCGCCCACCCATAGGGCAACGGACACAAGCACAAAACCAATTAGGCTGATCAATACAAGAGGGCGTAGCATACGGTCAATTAACAGTCCGACAATCCAGATGGAGATAAGTGCGGCTATTCCGAAGACCAGCAAGACAAGATCGACACGCTCTGAGAGTCCGATTGGCTCGAGAAAGGGTGAGATATACGTATATAAGATATTGTGTGCCAACATCCAGGTAAACACCACTATAAGAATTGAACGTAAGCCGGGCATAACAAACACTTGCCTAAAGGTCATTCTTTGATTTGTAGTTTGCCCTGAATAATCCGGAACTTTCCACAGCACCCAACCAATTAAAATAAGAGTGAGAAGAGACATGAGTCCAAAAACGGCACGCCAACCAATCAGGTCACCGAGCATGGTGCCCAATGGTACTCCGAACGTAAGAGCGATTGGAGTTCCCACCATCGCAACTGCCAAAGCACGTCCTTTCAAGATCTCTGGCACCATCCGCCGTGCGTAACCGGCGATCATCCCCCATGCGGCGCCGGCAGCCATACCGGCGAAGAAACGAGCGATGAGTGTCAACACATAACTGGCCGACAGAGCGGTGACGGTGTTAAATACCAAGAATACCGCTATAATGGCGAGCAACAGCGGACGGCGCCTAAACCCGCTGGTAAACATGGCGAACGGAATTGCGGCCACTATGGAACCAATCGCATAAGAAGTTACCAGTTGACCAGCCAACCCCTTAGAAATATTTAGCCCTTCTCCTATTAGTGGGAGTAGCCCCGCCGGAATGGTTTCAGTAAGAATGCAGATGAATCCTGTCATAGCAAGCGCCAGCAGAGCAAGCCAGGGAAGCTTAACAGAAGCGTCGGCAGATTGAAGTTTACCCGCGGATGATGAACGTTGGGACAATTTTATTTCCTCCTTAAGATGCATTTGTGGATCAATCATTCCATATATTAATCATAACACATTCACTTGTCAATTATTTATGGATCGAATAGTATAGAATTAATTAAGGAGGTTATCTTATGCCACGAACGGGACGCCCCCGATCATTTAATCGAGACGAAGCGGTTGTTGCCGCAATGATACTGTTCTGGGATTATGGCTTCGAATCGACTTCACTTGCTCAGTTGCGCGCAGCAATGGGAGACATATCTGCGGCGAGTTTTTATGCAGCATTTGAATCCAAAGAAATGCTGTTCCGCGAAGTAGTGAAACATTATATCTCAACTTATGGACAGGTTTCAGAAAGTTTCAGGGATACAAGCATAACATCGAAGGAAGCTATTGAGCAGGGATTAAGGCGATCGGCACAAATGCAAACAGAGAAGTCCCACCCATTAGGCTGTCTTCTAGTTTTGTCTGATGTATCCTGTTCTCCCGAGCATAAACACATACGAGAGATGCTCTCCAAGGAGCGTGAGAAGGTCCGCAGTTGGCTACACGATTGTATAGACAAGGCCGTAGCAAATGGTGAGTTGCCTGATTCCACGGATGTTTCCATGCTAGTCACCTTATTTGACACCTTTCTTCGAGGAATCTCGACACAAGCCCGGGACAATGTTCCATACGAGTCAATTGACTCTGCCATTAATCAACTAATGAGCGTATGGGAAATATTATCCGTTAAGCCAAGTGCTCAGGAGACTGTTTGAGCAGCGGCCGCGTCATTTCTTGTTACCTATCTCAGTGACACTCAATGAATTGGTTGATATCATACAGTCTTCAGTAGTCCATGTGCATCTCATATTGTGCAAAACAAAGACTAACAGCCTCCTGATAAATGGGTTGCTGTTAGTCTTTGTAACTGCCTATTATTAAACTAATCTGCCAGTTAGTTTAACAAAAGCAGCCGATCACGTTGATCAGCTGCCTTCTTGTTATTATTGAGCTAACGTTTCCCGTTGCTCGGAAAGCTATCGGGAAATGCAGCGAAAAAGTTAATCATTTCATCGGTTATATTCCATCCGAACGCACTAGTTAGAGCGGGATCCCTGAAAAATGCATTTGCAACGGTATAGTTCAATTTCGCATCGTAGCACACATAACAAATATCTCCACTACTACCTGCAGGCTGCTGAAGGTTCAACGCCATTGTCGTTGCGTGCGCGGAGAAATCCACCTCACTAAGCCGAAACGTTTTCAATTCAGGATAAAGGCTCGACGTAAAATGAAGTTGCATCTGTTGCAAATCATATATCAGACTGAAAGCAGTATCTTTCCGCCGAACCGCTTGTAAAGTTTCCAGCATGAATTTGAGTCGGTCATTCTTGAAAGCAGGGAACCCACCAGTAAGATGAGCCGCCCCTTCCACAAAACGTTCCATGGAGTTGTATTCGTAATCGCTGTACGTGCCCCTCCAGCACTCATCTACGTCTTCCAAGTCTCTTATCGCCTCGGAATAGGGTGTGTTCGCCATAATTGGAAACGGCAAACTGTCGCTTTTGTATACACGCATGGTTCCGTCTATAAATTCGAATATTGCGCAATCACCAGTGCGGTCAGCTATCATATAATGCAACCGTGACATCGGCTCTACAATTCGGACCAGTGAAGCCGCTAGTTCTGCTTCTTTCACCGTGGCACAAGTATCAAGTAGCAATTGGATCCACTGTAGCTCACCGATCGCAGGTAATTCCTCGTCATTCGAATAAGTAGATTGCCATAGTGTCGTCTGTTCCACTACGAGACCTGCTTCGTTGAAACCGCAGTTAGGCATTTCTTTGCCAACTTGCGAGACGGTCAGACTTCCGTATCTAGAAATCCATTTTGCTGGCTGATTTGGCGGTTGCACTAGTGCGCTTTTGGCAACACCACGCTTATTCGTGAATATGTACACTCCTGCGTAAGGAATATCCTGATTCTTTGCAAGCAACCGGGTTCCATCCCCGCCGAAGTAAATTGCAGTACTCATGGTCGGTTCCTTCCCATTTCCAGCTTCATTTCGAGTTCTTCAACCTGTCCCGCATCAAGCTCAGCTAGTACGATATCAAATATCCAGTCGATTCGTTCGTCATTCTGCTGAAGTGCGGCAGCAATTCTTTCTAGGCGATGCTGGTCAGCCTTCTCCTTAAGAAGCTTCTGTTTTTTTTCTCTATAAGGTTCAATATCTTCTTCATCAGCCCTTTCCTCTACAAGCTGTGCCACCTTTTGCTCCACTAATAGGATATGGAGTTCGATTTTCCCCAAAGGCGTCATTGGTTTTGCGAAATTGCTGTTATCTACGAATATAGCTCCATCCACACCAAAATAATCGGCGAGCGCCTGCAGCCGTTCTTGTGGAATCGGCCGGCGTTTTTTAATCCAATCGGAAAACTGCTGCGGTGTAATCTGAAGCTGACGGCCAATGCCTGAATAGGATTGTTCGTTAATCATGACCATATATTCCAACACTGTTTTGGATTGGACCTGTTCATGCTTATTCATGCAATCACTCCTCGACGTAATTTATGTCTATACAATATCTCAAGACATATTTTATGTCAATAGAAACGACATAATTTATGTCAATAGAAACGACATAATTTATGTCATTTGGATGACAAGAATATCCTTTCCTATCTTATTTTATCAGCTCGGGTAGTATCTAATGGGTTGAAAAGCCAAGAATATTTAGAAAAATCTCTAAATACCACTACTCAAACAAAAGCACTAATGACTTCTGACGAAGCAGCACAATACATGGGAGTTTCATTAGAAGATTAGCCATACAATATGCTTAATAAATAATGGCTTAAGAGAGCTCCCAGCATAAATAACCGCATTTTTAGACAATGCGGTTATTTTCATGTCCAGAATCAACATTGTACTTAAACATAGCCAAAAATTTAAATAACCGTGATTCTCTATAATCGAAGCTCGATCTATACTTCTCCCCAAAATATCTCAGTTTCATAATCAAATAGAACGATACCATCCTGATTATTCCTATCAAATAGATTTCGCAGTTCCGTCATCATCGGATTGTAATTCGGATGCCCGGGTACAGGGCTGTAGGAAGATGATTGCAACCGGCCTCTCAAGCCCTCGAAATCGAACTCCTGACTCATTCTGAATCGCACTTCATGCATCGTACCTTCCTTGAAAAAAGAGAGAAGCATCGTCTGAGAAATATTTTTATGATTGACTTTTTCGTAGTCTGTTCCGTATGTATGAAGCAGTTGATCGTACTCTTCACGAAATGAAGTACCGTTTGTAAGACGGGAATTCCAGATTAGTATTACTCTCCCGCCCGGCTGTAGAATTCTACGGAACTCGGTTTGCGTTGCTAAGCGATCAAACCAGTGAAACGCTTGTGCGCAGACAATAAACTCAACCGACTGATCAGGTAATCCAGTAGATTCTGCAGAACCTGATATAGTCTGAAAGTTCGGATTGCTTTCTAACATTTGCTCGGCGGCTACCCGCATTGCCTGATTCGGCTCGACCGCGGTCACATAGCTTCCGCGTTCCAGAAGCAGCTTTGAAAAGATTCCTGTACCTGAACCGATGTCTGCTATTTTACTGTTTGAACGCAAACCGACGAAGTCGTACAAATAATCAACAGCCTCTTTCGGATAGCTCGGGCGGTACTTCAAATATGAATCGACCCGGTTCGAAAATCTTTCTCTATTGTTCATCTCTTGTCACTCTCCCAGTATTTCATTAGTTTCATAGGCAATCGTTTCCCGTTAGAATTCCTGTAATACGAATAATTTGGAGTTTGAACAAAAACGAGCGCCTCTGTACGATGGGATTATGCAACGGGTCAAAAGCCCTTAAAATCCACATCAGGAGGTCGCTCTATCATGAAGTTTAAGGCACAAGATAAGCAAAATCAACTCATAGAAAACATTACCGTTCATCATTTGGTCATAGGTGTAGACATCGCCCAAGAAGTCCATGTGGCCCGCGCAGTCAGCTTTCGTGGGATTGCTTTGGGCACTCCGCTCGAATTCGGTAACCATCGTGAAGGGTTCGATCTGTTCGAACGCTGGATCCAAGATCTACTCAAATCCTACAAACTTAGCAGCGTCATAGTTGGTATGGAACCCACTGGCCACTACTGGTTTAGCCTGGCACATTGGCTACTCGATCAAGGCATGGAGCCCGTACTGGTTAATCCTCATCTCGTCAAAAAGAACAAGGAAAACCGGGATAATACACCGTCTAAAAGTGACCATAAAGATGCGCTTGTCATAGCAGACATGGTTAAAAACGGGTACTACTCCCCCGTTCGTTTTCATCCCGAAGAATACGAGGAACTACGTATTTTAATGGCAAACCGAGAGACGGTTACCAAGCGCCTCAACGCTGCGGTTAATCAGATTCATCGCTGGGTAGACATTGTTTTCCCTGAACTTCGTCAGGTCTTTAAAATCCTTACTTGCACCAGTGCAATCGCAACACTCAGACTCTTCCCCTTGCCTAAAGAGATCCGCCTGTTAAATACGGAACAGGTCCTTAGCGGTTGGAAGCAATATGTAAAGCGTCATGCTGGAGTTAAACGTGCTGAACTACTCATTTCACTTGCGAAATCCAGTGTGGGTGCCACTCAGGCACTCCACGCATACAAGCTCCATCTTGGGCAATTACTCGAAGAATATGACCTGGCCCAGCGCCAGCTTGAACAAATTGAGCATGAGCTCCGCCTCATTCTTGAGCGTATTCCTTATGCACAGAAGCTCCTTGAAATACGAGGCATCTATGTTACCAATCTAGCTGGTGTACTCGGTGAGGCTGGTGATCTAAGCGGATATACGCACGGAAATGCTTTACTGCGGCATGCTGGGTTAAATCTAGCTGAAGCTAGCTCCGGGAAATGGCGGGGAAAGATGGTGCTCAGCAAACGAGGTCGGCCACGTTTACGTCATTTTCTTTATCTCATGACAATGAGTATGGTTATGACAAATCCGGAAATACGAGCGGCACATCGTTACAATGTAGAGGAAAAGAAACTGAAGAAGATGAAATCCATTATGAAATTAATCGGTAAAGTAGCGCGAATGCTAGTCGCATTGGCTAAAAGCAGTACCGCTTACGAACCGATCAAGGTATTCCCACAAGCAGCATAAAACCAATCAATCCTCATCGACTCATGCATTCGCAGGATGACAAGAAGCACGGAGTATCGGGAGACGTTAAACAAAAGGGCTCGGACCCGTTCCGTTAGAAAGACCGACCTCCACCCCTTAGTTAGATGTGACGAAGGAATGAAAGGGCTATGACCCGTTGAGACATGGGAGTGAGAATCGCTAGGGCGAAGTGGAGACGTGCACATAATGGAACAATATGGGTGATCCTTATTCACCCTTTATTTACGCATGCCCAATTCTCCACCTCCCTGCCACCGGCTCCTTCATCATCCTCTTCATCACTTTAACTACAGGATGAAATCCTGCGAATTCATGAGTCTGGGTGAGGAAACTGAATCATTTCGAGGGAGCTTAACAAGAATAAGCAGAAAGCCGAAGTTTGGTGTTCGTGTCGGTCACAGTAAACAGGCACGATTTGACCAACATATTTTTCTTATTCGATGCGGTATTCTCATATTCCTTGCTGTCTAAGTAACGAAACCACGCCAAGTAATTCTGCAAATACTTTGTTATTTGGATATGGTACACGCCTTTCACACGTTGTTTTCCGTCGGACTTGAATCGGTAATGAGTCATGCCTTTTGAATTCGCATAGGAGCTAAATGCCCTCCATGAATCAGTGCATAACACGTTTGAGTCAGATAGATGACCACCAATCGCTTCGTCTAATTTTGTAATCCGAATACGTCCACGCCCAAGTACGCCAGAGTAAGTCATTTTCTGACGGTCACGGGCAACCAGCACGCACACTTGATCGTGGCTTATACCACGATATTTCGCTTTGCCGCCACGTTTACGTGGCTTGCGTTCGGCAATATTCCGCTTACCCTTTTCCGAGTAAAGAAAGTAGGTCTCGTCCATTTCAACAATATCTTGAAATGCTTCGGTTGGAATCTGCTTCAGAGCGGAAAGAATCTTATGCCGCCAGTAAAACAAGGTGACATGCGTGACTTCATCGTTTAACTGCTCTGCACATTTTCTCAGAGAAAAGCCCTCAATAATGCATTCGATAAAACGAACCCACATATGAGGTCGCCTCATTCGTTGCAGAGGGGTGTTCGTAAGGTCATTGAATGTTTGGCGACAGGACTTACAACGGTAACGTTGACGTTTAACCTCTCCAGTGCGTGTTCTTACAGCGTACTTTCCAAATCGAACAACAGAATGGTTTTTGTAATGCGGGCAAACAAGTCCATCTTTATGCTTCTGCTCTTGAATTTCATCAATCGCTCGAACTGGAAGTGCCACTCCCTTGGTTCGGGACTGCAAAAAGTAGATAAGTTCTCGCTTACCATTATCGTCCAACGTATCAGCAAGCTTTTTCAGTTCCTTTAAATCCATGGGCAAATCATCTCCGAACAGTTATATTGCCCTTATTATAGAACACTTGTTCGTAATTATCAAATATCAACAACAAAGTTTAACATAGCCAAAAAAATAAAAAGGATCTGCACCGCTGCCTGACCGAAAATCCGGTCAAACACCATACAGATCCTTGGTCCATCAATACAGTTTATGTTTGACAATAATTCTGGCAAACTCAGCATACGTTTTGCATTTCAGCATTTGCTGGATAATCTCGGTATCGTCGACCAGCCCCATCAGATGTTGATACATTTTCGCCTGGGGTTCTTCGCCGCTCTTGTCAATACTGAGCAGGCAGATAAATTGCACCGGCCGGCCGGACCAGTCAATCGGAGACTTAAGTGTACAGATGGCCCATACCGTGCGGTTGCTTTGCGGAATGATGGGATGGGGAATGGCCACCAAATTCCCATAGGCTGTCGGTGCGGCATTTTCCCGTTCCAGAACCAGGCCGATGAAACCTTCGGAAGAGCGGATCAACCCGAATTCAGACATTTTGTCCCCGAGGAAAGTAATGATCTCTTCCTTCGTGGTAAAGCTCTGTCTCAGAAACACGAGTTCCTCCATAATGTAGCGGAAGGAATACGGCTTCTCGCCATTCAGCAAAGCATTAATGTTATCCATATCCCCACCCCCCAGGAGTGTCTGCACGACAATCACCGGAACAGAAAACGGCTGTGGGATGGGGACTGTGCTTACTACAAAATCAATGTTGTGCAAAGGGACCTGCTGCAGCTTGTAAAACTCGGTCGTCCCCACAACCTCCAGTCTCTCGCCGAATTTGCTCCTTAGCTTGTAATAAAGCAGACGCGCGCTGCCTAAACCCGAAGTGCATACGACCAGGCAACGTTTGGGCCTGATATCCATCTGCTGTCTTTCCATGGCTGCACCGATATGAATAGCCAGGTACCCCATTTCCGTCTCGGGAATCAACATATTGAGCTTACTTTCAATTAGCTTGGCTCCGATGACACCTGCCTGAAAAGCCAGGGGATAGTTGCTCTTCACATGCTCAAGCATCGGATTGCGGATGCTCATCCCGTATCTGACACGGTTCAGCGCCGGCTTCAAATGAAGGCAAATGCCCATCAACAGCTCTTGATCCCTGCTGATTCTCAAGTTAAGGTCCCTGTCAATTTCAGCAAGGATTTCCTTCCCCAGCTCATAAATCCTGCGATCCAACAGCTTCTCGGGACCGGCATCTTCCTTCTCTTCCCCGGTGACCCCCGCAAACCACTTATTGCCGGCCAGATGCATGGCTATATAGGCAACCTCATCTTCGGGAAAAGATAAGTCCAGCTCTCGTTCAATCAGCGCAACAATCTGCTCAGCGGCCTGGAATTCCTCAGCGGCCCGGAATTCTTCCTTCTCATCCACAAGCATCGCGACCCGGTTCCCGTCACGAATCCGCTTACAGGCGATCGCAATATGAATAGACAGATTGCTGAAGGCAACATCCGACAGGCTCACGCCAAGCTTCTGAATCTGTTCCAGAATAATGCTGCGTATCAGCGTCATCTCGCGGGGAGAGACAATGCGAGCCGCATCCTGTATTCCTCCGGCGCGCTCTTCATCCGAGCGGTTCACCACAAATTCAGATATGCACAAACGCAACCGTACTTCATCGCCTCTCAGCTTTATGCCATAGTTCGGGCGCTTGTCGATACCAATCCCATAAGCAAGCAACGTCTGCTTGACCTCTTTGAAATCGTTCTGAACAGTGGACTTGCTGACATAGAGCTCATCTGCCAGCTCTTCAAGCTTCAAATACGCTCCGGCAAGCAGGAGACGCCTGATTAAATAAAGCTGCCGGTATTCAGGTGATCCCGAATCTTCCGGTTCATTGTTCATAAACAATTGCTGCAGCAGCATACGAAAGCTGCTGTCGTCTGTAATCTTCAGTTCATACCCTCTTGAGCGAACAGGTTGAACCGATGCTCCATGCTTGGCCAGGAACTCATCCAACTCTCTGATGTCACTGCGTACGGTGCGTGAAGTAACCTGGATCAATTTTGCCAGATGCTCGCTTTTGACAGGAATGTCCGCAGCCAGCAGATGCTGTAAAATCGAAACCATGCGTGAATTCATTCAAGGTCCCCCTGTTCTTATAAATGCAATACGATTTTAGTCCAGCCCGGAGCTGTCCGGCATTTGTCCCGCAAGCCCGGAACCGGCAGGAGCCGCGCAGGAATTCCGTTCCACCAAAATGGTGTCCACAATAATTTTGCTTGTCCCCTGCGAGCCCTGCGAGAGTGTATCAGTCAGCAGATCAACTGCCAGACTGGCCATTCTTTCTTTATCTACGTGAATAGTTGTCAACTCCGGAGTGACAACCAGCGATTCATTAATATTATCAAAGCCAATGACCGAAGTATGCTGCGGTACCCGGATGCCCAACTCGTTCATCGTCTTCATGGCGCTGATAGCTATATAGTCACATTCGCAGAACCAGGCCGTAGGCATAGTGTTCCCGTTCTCCAGATAGGTGGTCAACTGCCGTTTCAGCTCATCCTGAGAAGTAAGAATAGTTGGCGCTACGGACAAATATGCTGCCTCGGATACCCTCAGACCCCGCTCAGAAAGCGCCGCCATAAAGCCGCGTTTACGTTCCTCAAAATTGTGAATTCGCAAATTGGAAGCGATATAGCCAATCGAGGTATGTCCAATGTTGCACAAATAGACCCCGGCCTGATATGCACCCATTACATTATTAATTTGAATGAATTGTACAGGCAACGTCTCAAAGCAGGTATCGAGCACAATCAGATTCGGCAGTTTGGCATGAATATCCCTGATTTGTTCACGGGTCAAATTGGTGCCCAGCACTATGGTTCCGACACTGCGTTTCTCATCGGCTACCACCTGGATATCCCTCTGAAAAAATTCTACATCTAACGTTGAAAAAATCAGGGCATATCCTTTCTGCCGGCAGCGTTCTTCAATAAAATGAATCAATTCTTTAAAAAATGGCTGCTGATAATATTCTTCAAGGATAATCCCTGAATTTGTACATACAAGAAAAAGCAACGATTTATCTGCTTTTGTAACGGCTACTTCCCTGCTCTTGGGGCTGTATCCAGCTTCATAGGCTACTTGGAGAATGCGTTCTCGCGTATCCGGGCCAATTCCCGGCTTGCCACTGAAGGCCAACGAAACGGCTGCTTTGGATACATTGGCCAGTTTAGCGATATCTTCCATCTTCATGCCTTGATTCTCCATTTCCTAATAAGTTAACAAACACAACAATGTGATACGTGAAGTGTACACCGAAACTGAATTCGATGCAATGTTTAGCTGAATTAAGTTCATTAAGTTTAGTTATGAGTTTAGATATTATCACTAAACAAAACTAAATTATTCATTGACACCGCTTAATTCCAATGTTAACATGGCGTCGTAATAAAAAAATATATTAAATTAAGTTAAAATAACTAAACTTAATAATATTGTTTAGTTGTCGTTTTTATTTCAGCAGGATCGAAATATTCCATACCGAGGAGAAATGATGATGAAGAAGTTAAAGTTGGGTTATGCCCCAACACGACGTTTTACGTTCAGTGCTGAGGACGCATTCAAGTACAAAGTAGAAATCCGCAAGCAAATTGAGAGCTTTGGAATGGATATTGACATTGTGGACCTGGAAGGCCTAAACGAGGAAGGGCTGCTGTACGACGACCATATTAATGCCGATCTGATTGCCAAGCGGTTCAAAGAGGAAGAAGTCGATGCCGTATTTTTTCCGCATTGTAACTTCGGCACCGAAGACACTGTAGCCCGCGTTGGCAAAGCGCTTGGCAAGCCCGTTCTGCTCTGGGGGCCGCGGGATGAAGCGCCGCTTGCAGACGGCATGCGCCTGCGCGATACTCAATGCGGTATTTTCGCCACAGGTAAAGTACTGCGCAGATTCAACGTCCCCTTCACTTATGTAACCAACAGCTGGGTGAATGATCCAGTATTCGAGCGGGGCTTCACCAACTTCGTCGCAGCAGCCAATGTTGTGCGTCAGTTCAAGAGCCTGCGCATTCTCCAGATTGGTCCGCGTCCTGCTTCATTCTGGACCATGATGTGCAATGAGGGCGAGCTGCTTGAACGCTTCGGCATTGAAATTCATCCGATTACCCTTGTTGATATTCAGCTCCGCACCCGAAAAATTGCGGCCGGCAACAGCGCCGAGCTGCTGGATACGATGGATTACATTAAAGAAAAGCTCGATTACAGCGAAGTGACCGAGGATGATGTAAGGCGAATCGCCGCTTTAAAGGTTGCCATGAAGTCCTTTGCCCGCGAGACGGGAAGCAGTGCTATCGCTATCCAGTGCTGGTCTTCGCTGCAGGAGGCCCTGTCGATCATGCCCTGTCTGGCCAATGCAATCCTGACGGATGAACAAATTCCAGTCACCTGTGAAACGGACATCCATGGAGCCATTACTTCCATTATGGTGCAGGCTGCCGCCATGAATGAATTACCAACCTTTTTTGCGGACATTACCATCCGACACCCCGAAAACGACAACGGGGAGCTGCTTTTCCATTGCGGCAACTTCCCCGTCTCGCTTTCTGTGGAGCAGAAGCCGAAGCTGCGTAAGCATTTCCTCTTTGACGACCATGCTCCAGGAACCCATGAAGGTGAAATCCGCGGCGGCGGCATGACCATTGCCCGGTTCGACGGCGACCAAGGTGAATACTCGATGTTCCTGGGCAAAGCCCGTGGCATCGAAGGCCCTTATACTCGCGGCTCCTATGTATGGGTGGAAGTGAATGACTGGCCACTGTGGGAAGAAAAGCTCGTCAAAGGTCCTTATGTTCATCATTCCGTAGGCATCCATGCCAATGTTATTCCGGCCATATACGAGGCCTGCAATTATATCCCCGGCCTGACGCCGGACCCTGTAGACCCTACAGAACAGGAAATCCAAAGCTGGCTCAGAGGTTCGGATCTTGCCCGCACTAAACAGTCAAATCTTCACGTGTAAAGAAAAGATCTGCTCTATTAACATCTATAAGAGGAGGATATTATGGAAATCCAGGAACTGAAAGTCAAGGCCGCACAAATCCGGATGGATCTGCTGACTATTATTCACCGCGCCAAAACGGGTCATACTGGGGGATCTTTGAGTAACACGGACATTTTAACGGCTTTATATTATGAAATTATGAATATTGATCCCGCTAATTCGAAATGGGAAGACCGTGACCGCTTCATTGCCAGCAAAGGCCATTCTGTAGAATCACTATGGTGTGTTCTGGCTGACCGCGGTTTCTTCCCCAGAGAAGAACTGGAAACCTACAGCCAGTTCGGCACCCGCCTCATCGGTCACCCGAACAACAAGGTTCCCGGCATCGAGATGAATACCGGCGCGCTCGGCCATGGTCTGCCCATCTCCGTCGGCATGGCACTGGCGGCCAAGCGGGACGGGCGGTCTTACCGTGTGTTCTGTCTGATGGGAGACGGCGAGCAGGCCGAAGGCTCCAACTGGGAAGCCGCCATGGCAGGCGCCCATTATAAACTGGATAATCTGGTCGGCATTATCGACCGCAACCGGCTTCAAATCAGCGGAACTACCGAAGAGGTTATGGGCCTCGACCCGCTGGACGAGAAATGGGCTGCCTTCGGCTGGAACGTTGTTTCCATCAACGGCAACGATATGGAAGAACTGCTGCAGGCATTCCGCGCCGTACCGGAAGTCCCCGGCAAACCAACGCTGATTATGGCCAATACGACCAAGGGAAAGGGTGTATCCTTCGCCGAAAATGTTCCCGCCTGGCACCACCATGTGCCAAACGATGAGGAACTGGCGCTGGCCCTGACTGAGCTGAGCGCGTCCATTGAGGAATTGACACAGAAAGGGCAGGTGTAATAACAATGAACAAGATTCCTAACCGCCAAGTCATCTGTGACACACTGCTGGAATTGGCCAAAGACGACCGGGATATTATGGTACTAGCCAGTGATTCACGCGGTTCTGCCGCGATGGCTCCTTTCGCCAATACATTTCCGGAGCAATTCGTCGAGGTGGGTATTGCAGAACAGAACATTGTAGGCATGTCCGCCGGCTTGGCCCACAGCGGCAAGAAACCTTTTGTCACTTCACCTGCCTGTTTCCTGAGCATGCGCAGCATTGAGCAAATCAAGGTTGACGTCGCTTATTCACGGACCAATGTGAAGCTGATCGGGATCAGCGGCGGTGTAAGCTATGGTGCGCTTGGCATGTCCCATCACTCCGTACAGGACATCGCGGTGGCCCGCGCCATTCCGGGACTGGCGATTGTGCTTCCCGCCGACCGCCACGAAACGAAGAAGCTGACCGAAGCGCTGGTTAAATATGACGGCGGCGTATATGTGCGGATCGGACGCAACCCGGTCGAGGACGTATACGAATCCGACGATTACCCGTTTGAAATAGGTAAGGCTGTAATTGTACAGGAAGGTTCCGATATTACGATCATTGCCGCCGGTGAAACCGTACGTGTTGCCCTCGATGCTGCCAAGGCGCTTTCCGAAAATGGCGTATCCGCACGGGTCATCAACATGCATACAATTAAACCATTGGATGAAGAGGCCATAATTGCTGCGGCACGGGAGACCGGACGCATTATTACAGTTGAAGAGCACAGCATTTACGGCGGTCTTGGCGCTGCCGTGGCGGAGGTTGTCGTACAGCATCATCCCGTTCCGATGAAGGTGCTCGGCATCCCGGATGAGCCGGCCATTGCCGGCAAAACAGCGGAGGTCTTCCGCCACTACGGCCTTACGGGCGACAATATCAAGCAAATCGCACTCGAATTGATCAACAAGTAAAGGGCGAAGCATATGGACCACAATCAGAAATATATCTTGGCCATTGACCAGAGCACTTCAGGCACCAAAGCACTCTTGGTAAACTCTGAAGGAGCAGTCATCGCCCGCAGCGGAATGGCGCATAAACAGCATTTCCCCCAGCCCGGCTGGGTAGAGCATGACCCGCTCGAAATTTATAATAATGTCATAAAGGTGGCCCGCAGCGTGCTGGAGCAAACCGGCATCCACCCAGCGGAGCTGGCTGCCCTGACCCTCACGAACCAGCGGGAAACTGCGCTGATGTGGGATAAGACAACCGGTCAGCCGGTATATAATGCCATCGTCTGGCAATGCCAGCGTACTGCGGACCTATGCGCCGGGCTGAAGCAAGCGGGTCACGAAAGCAACATCCGTGCCAAAACAGGACTTATGCTCGACCCTTATTTCTCCGCCACCAAATGGAGCTGGATCATTAGGCATGCAAAAGGAGCAGCGGAACTGCTGGCCGAAGGAAAGCTGCTCGCAGGAACCATAGACAGCTGGCTGATCTGGAAGTTGACCGGCGGCAGCACACATGCTACCGACTATACGAACGCCAGCCGCACCTCGCTGTTCAATATCCGTACCTTGGAATGGGACGAAGAGCTTCTCCGGATTTTCGATGTCCCCCCTTCCCTGCTGCCTGAGGTTAAGCCGTCCGATGCCATATTTGGATATACGGCGGACAGTAGCCTTTTTAATGAAAGAGTCCCGATCTCAGGTGTGATCGGGGATTCCCAGGGCGCATTGTATGGCCATCTCTGCTTTAAGCCCGGAAGTGCCAAGGCCACCTTTGGTACCGGCACCTCTGTGTTGATGAATATAGGCGACACCCCGATCGATGGCGGTAACGGTCTTGTAACTGCTATCGCCTGGGGGGCGGGGGGAAAGGTGACGTACGCGCTTGAAGCCATCATCCGGACAACAGGTGATAGCATCAAATGGACGCAGGATAATTTAGGGCTTTTCTCTACCTTAGAGGAAATGCAGGAATTGGTCGAAAGTGTTCCCGCGAACGACGGCGTTTATCTTGTGCCTGCTTTTGTCGGAATGGGTGCACCCTATTGGGATCCTTACGCCAGGGCGGCTATTACTGGCATGAACCGCGGAACCACCAAAGCCCATATTGTCCGGGCTGCTCTGGAGAGCATTGCCTATCAAGTTAGGGACGCGGTGGAATTCATGGAGCAGCAGTCCGGCATTCAACTGCTCGGTCTGCGGACCGACGGCGGAGCTTCATCCAATGTCTGGCTCATGCAATTTCAAGCCGATATCCTGGGCAAAGTGGTGACTCGGTCGACCTGCGCTGAACTGTCAGCCATGGGCTCGGTATATCTCGGCGGGCTCGGCACAGGTGTTTGGTCCGACCCCGAGCAGCTTGCAGCCCAACTTACGCTGTACGAGACATACGAACCCAAGCTAGATGAAGCCACCCGCCAAAAAAATTACACAGGCTGGCAGCGGGCTGTCCAGTCCGTGGTTCAGCGGAATTAAAAGAGTCCATTTGAGCCTCAAAAGGACGCATCATTATGGTGCAGCATCAGTTAATTTCTGGTTTGATCGGCTTTGTGCCCCCAATGTGGAGATTCAAACCACCCGGAAAATGTCTACCAACTCACGATGTATAAGGTGGCTGGCACACCATTAATAGAATAGATGGCCGAAGCCGGTAAACATTAATGCCTGGATTCCAAAGTTGAATTCTAACATAAATTCTCATGGTTCTGGGGCTGCCCATATATGTTGCCCAATTTAAGAAAGCCTGCAATTGTGCAGGCTTTTTGACTGCTTTCTTTGAGGAAGAAAAAACTGCAAATCTGAACAATGAGTGATGTTCTGATCTTTTAATAAAAAAAGATCGCACGCCCTCAATACTACATGAGAGTCATGCGATCTTCTCTTAGTTCTCTCCCAGGCTGTAATCAAGGTAATGTTACGTTCAGCAAGCTCATGGCCTAAAGCCTCGGAGCTTTCTTTATCTATCGACGATGCTCATGAATACCTTTGGGCTAGCTTTTTCTTATGGGAGTGGAATATTTCCTCTAATGAAATATCATACTTGTTTGCGATAACAATAAGATTTCCAAGCACATCCCCAAGTTCTTCCGTTAATTGACTTTTATTTTCTTCAAATGATCCTCTGCTCTCATCAGGCCGATCTCTGCCGATTTCAAGTGCCCGGATAGCTCTTGCAACCTCACCCGTTTCTTCGGCTAAAAAGCCAATACGAATGAATATATCCAAATCCGACCAGCCTCTGTCTTGATAATACTGTTTTACCCACTCTTGAAAATCAGTAATGTCCAATGATGACCCTCCAATATGTAAGATATAATTCATTCAATGCTTTTGTATGATGTACACGCCCGACACAAGTAAAACTACACCCACAATTCTATAAGGGTTGATTAGGTGAACATCATTTCCTAAAAGACCGAAATGGTCAAATAAAATGGCAAGAATGATTTGACCACAGATTACCAGGCTGAACATATTGGCAAATCCGATTTTAGGAGAAGCAAATATGGTTGTGAATATATAAAACGCACCAAATAGACCACCTGCTAACATCCACCAACGGACACCCTTAATCGTATTTTCACCAGACATTGTATAGGTACCGTTTGCTAGAGTATAGCAAAATACAAGAGCAAGACCCAATGCCCCTACAGCAAAACTAATGAATGAGGAGAGAATTGGACTTCCGACTTTTGAGCGAAGCTGTCCATTTATTCCAACCTGTAAGGTTAGAGAAATCCCCGATAAAAATGAAAGCAGATAATACAGTAGTGACATATTTGTCGCCTCCCTTGCGGATAAGTCATTGACTACATTCTTTCAGCTCATTATATTGAATAAATAGATATAAGTGAAATACGATTTTCGGATAGGAGGTATACTGAATTATTATATGTCTATCAATTTAGAGCTTTATAAAATTTTTTATACGACTGCAAAATTAGGAAGTATCTCTAAAGCTGCGAAGGAGTTATTTAGCTCTCAGCCCGCAATAAGTCAATCCATAAAGCAGTTAGAGGAGAAACTTGGGGGGCGGTTATTTTATAGAAATGCAAAAGGTGTTTCACTGACCGTTGAGGGAGAAATTATGTTTCAGTACATCGAGCAGGGTTACGGTCTGATGCTGACAGCCGAGCGGAAGTTTTCTGAACTAAAGCAGATGCAGGCGGGACAATTACGGATATCAGTATGCAGTGCGGTATGCAAATACGATTTATTACAATATATCAGCCAATATAATCGTGAATACCCAAATATCAAAATGTATATAAAAGATGATTCGAGTCATGAAATAGCGAGGCTATTAAACGTAGGCGAAATTGATATCGGTATTTTGAATCTCTACAATACGGATGAAAGTAACCTTGATATTATCAAAACCTTACAAATGAAGGACTGTTTCGTTGTAGGCGAAAAGTATAAACATCTTTGTGATGAATCTTTATCCATCCAAAAGCTTACAGAAAACTACCCGATTATCCTCCTTCAACAGGGTGGGAGTACACGAGAATATATTGATGAATATTTCCGTTCTCACGGAATCGCTATAGACCCACAAATCGAACTTAGCAACATGGATTTGATGGTAGAATTCGCCATTAAGGGATTAGGGATTGCTTGCATTATGAAGGATTATGTTCAAAAAGAATTGAAAAGCAAACTGTTATATGAGTTAGTGATTGCGGAAAAGATACCCTCAAGAAGTCTGGGAATAGCTACAAAAAAAGGGATGCCTCTGTCAACCGCTACACAAAAATTTATTAATATTTTTGATGCACAGTAGTCATGTTCAAAAAATAAAGGGGAAAATAAAAACCCGCGATACTCTTTTGCAAAAGAGTATTGCGGGTTTTTAATACCTCTGCTTATGATGGCAATTAATCGTCCCATAGCCTGGAATTGTTGCCCCCTTTTGCTCCAGCTCCGTGCTGATGGATGCGAACAATCGTTGCATCAATCATTACGCTCTCGAAGTCAGATTCTATCGAAACTTTTTCTAATATTCGATTCCATATTGCGGCCTTTTGCCATCGGCGAAACCGAGTATACACGGAAGACCAGGAGCCGTAATTTTCTGGCATATCACGCCACGGTGCACCTGTACGAGCTACCCAAAGCATGGCATTGAGCATCTTTCAATTGTCTTTAGGGGGTCTCCCACCTTTTGGATTAGGTTCTTTTTCAAGCAAAAGTATGTATTAGCCCTCCGGTCGGAGGCTGTTCATAAAATATTGTTATCTGCTAAGCGGAAGGACAACAAAGACTTCAAATTGCTTGTAGTTTGTAATTTTCCTCAAATATCCGCCGTACTTGGAAGTCACATTCTGGACATTACCTAAACCCAATCCGTGGAATTTAGCATTCTTATAGGTAAGGTGCTTCTTGCTGCATGTACAATCTGGCCTGGAGTTGGAGACATGAATGAGCAGAACCTGATTGGCAGAATTGATTTGCAGACGGATGAATCTCTTTTCTTGTTCAGGAACAAGGCTCACTGCTTCCAGTGCATTATCAAGAACATTTCCAAGAGAAATACATAAGTCATAAGGATCAATCTTGATATCTGATGCGCCAATATAGATTTCATGCTGTACGTTAATATGGTTTTCTTGGGCAATGTTAAGCATGTTGCTCACTAAAGCGTCAATTACTAGATTCCCCGTAAAAATTCTTTTATCAGATTCGTTGAGCTCTCTTAGCATTTTATTCGTGTGCACAAGGGCTTCGTGGTACTCCTTTTCCTGAATACATGTCTGTATGTATAGCAACTGCTTGTTGGTATCGTGTACAATTCGTTTGATCTCTTCAATAGAACTGGTAGATTCATTCGAAATTACATCATAGTATTCTTTGTGTTGCTGCAACAGATGATTTTCGCCCTCCAATGTGTAATTCCTCATTAACCGCTCGATTATCAGGATTAAGAAAACAGTAATCAGAAATATGCAAGTTACAGTGACAGAGATAGATATTCTTTGCGGCTGATCTAGACAGAGACGATGTATTACATACATATTGATAACAATAATTACCGGCATAATCAGATAGTCACTTTTGTTAATACGGCAGCTTTGGCTATGCCTATAAATCCTGAGCAGCAGCACCAGGAGAAGTTTAGGCAGTGAAGCATAGATGAAAACGAGTTGACGATAATTTATGCCGGACGAAATGCCCAGTTCCGGTATTTGCTGTTCCGAAACCCAACATGCAGAAGCAAACTCCAAGATTAGGCACACAAAAATATAAATCGCGCTATAAGACATTCTCAGTCCGAGGGAATCAATATAGGCATGCGCAATAAGAAAGATACTGAGATAGAACAGCAGTGATGTCTCATATCCAAATGACAAGAAATAGCACAGCAAATAAATAAATATTCCACAAATGGAACAAGGCGTGAACTTTAACCATTTCCCAGTTGAACAGTTATTTGACACTATCTTAAAATATTGATGCGTCAATACTAATTGCACAACTATTATTCCAGTCGACCACAACATGCTGTATAAAAAGAGGCTGCTCATATTCTGGAACTTCCCACAATAAATTCAGCGAAAGCATTTTTGACAGTGCCGGCCTGGGTACGGCCTATAGGAAATTCTTCATCGTTGGACATAATGACTGAAGTGGCTGTAAATCTCCGCACATGCTCCAAATTAATGACAACCGACCGGTGAATCAGCTTGAACGGTTCATTGATTCTCGCCAGGCACTCCGTCAGTGTCCCTGTCACGCAAAAGTTATGATGGATGGTCACGACTTTGATTTTATTCTGAAGCAGGCTGTGCTTGATCTTAGCTAAGGCTATGATCTCGGGCTTACGCAAGACAATATAGCCATTCTCCGACTTCATGGTCACGAAGCGGCTATCGTTCGCAAACAGATAGCTGCACAATCGAGTGAATGTATACTTAAACAGATCATAATCCATTGGCTTCACTAAGAATTGAAATGGCTGGACCTCAAAGCTGCTCAACATATACTTTGGATAATGGGTGATAAAAATAAATTGGACATCGTAATCCGGAAAGGAACGGATGGTCTTTGCAGCTTCCAAACCGCTCATCCCGTTCATCTCCATATCCATAATTACAATATGAAAAGCGTATGGTCCGGCATCCTTATAATAAGCAAGCAATTCTTCAGCTGCTTCGAAAAAGTGGATTTTGAAATCGTAAGAGGTCTCGATTTGCAGCTGTGAGAAGTACCGCTGCAACCTTTCGTGAATCCGGATTTCATCGTCACATATTGCTACTCTGATCAATGTCTTTTCCCCTTCTCATTTTCGAATTTAGTTAACAAACCGCTGCTTCGGATGAACAATAACTCGACTAGGAAAGCATAGCAACCATTAATCATTATGCGATATTGCGTTTAAACAATATCCACGTACTTATAAAATAGCAACCCAATAGCACTATAACGGCAGACAGCGCTGCAAAACTGCTCGTCAATACACTCTGTATTCCGATATAAGCGGACAGTTCTGCGTAAAAGCTGTCAATCATGAAGAATATTAAAAGGATGTTAATAATAAAGGCCATCAGAACGGGTGTACCGAACCAGATCCCCATTTGCTTCAAAATAATACGGTTTAATTGTCGCTCGGATATTCCCATATTTCTTAAGATGCTGAACCTGTATTTAAAATCTGAAGAGTCTGAAAGCTGCTGCAAAGACAAAACAGTGAAGCAGATAATCAGCAGTACTACGCCTGTATAGTTCAGCATTGCCTTTGTTGTGAATCCTCCTGCCGTACTGTCATTGATCTGCAGAGTGCTTAGCCTGATCTCACTTGAATTTCCTGTTGTAGTATCAGCAGTACGAACAGTTTGATCAAAGAGTGTTCTCAATTGTTCTGCATCCTTATAGGGCAGCGGATCTGCAGTATTAATGAAGAGCAATTGATTAGCAGGCATAAGCTCCGCACAGACTTTATCCGGAAACACATATAATGCCTCAGTGTAGGTGTTATACAAATACGGTCCCAGATCATCCTGATAAAAAGGCGTTGAGGATATGACAAGGTCCGCCGTCTCTGCACGGAGCTGCCGATGCTCGTTCAAGAATCCGTTGATCACTTTTGGATCTGCTAACGCATTCCACTGAGTCGTAAATTCCTCTTCGCTCAGCCGGATAGGCTCCAGATTATTCAAGCTTCGCAGAAAGTTATAGTCGGATAGCGAGAGTGCCAACACGGGGAACTGATATTTATTTCTCTTATTGAAATTCTCACGGTTAACGAAATAGCTGGTGAATTCAAGGATCCCGGCAACCTGGACATTCCTGTGCTTTAAGAATTCGGCCACAAAGCCATAGTCGGCCTGAGCTATGTTCTTCTCGTATCGGATATTGTTGTACTGGCTGAACACTTGGACGTCATACTTGCTTTTTTTCTCCAAATGACCGCTCATCCACCCCGTCATGACCGGCTCCAAGGCAAACAGAAATAGAGACAGCGCCAGTATAAGACAAATGATGGACATGGTTTTGGATGTCGTTTTTAATTTGGCCATTATCTGTCCAAAGAGAAACAGATTCTCACCGTTATATGTAAGTCCGGGGGATTTCTCTTTCAAATAGGCTATCCAGCGGTTCAGGAAGTAGAAGAAGCCGCAAACATTGAGCGCCACGAAAAAAAAAGCGGCTGCAATCTCAACATTTGAACTTACGGTTACATGAGAGCTTCGGGATACCCGAAAAGAAAATACCACGTTAAAAATACCAAGAGTCATCAGAGTTCCCAACAGGCCATTGAAGCCCAACCGCTTGGAAAAGCATCTTCCGAGTCCAAAATATATTACAGACAAGACCATAATTGCCGGAGATATTACGCTGCCGTACAGAGATATTTGGAGGCTTTCGGGCAAGCTGTCCGAATAGAATTTCCGGAAGATATAAATCCCCCGGAACAGCATTAATGCTGCCGTGGCGGCGGCCAGAATGACCCAGACGGACATCCAGGCGCTGCTCTTGTAATCCGTTTCCGTTTTCTTATCAGCATGCAGCATATCAATAATCTTGATTCTCCGAATGGACCTGATGTTCAGGCATCCGATCAGGCCAAATGCCGAACCAAAGAACAATAGAGTGAACAACAGCGTGTCGGTATAAAGAGGAAAGGTAAATTTGAAGGGCTGGTCATAGGTGCTTAGCAGCATAGCCGTAATCAATTGAGAGAGAAAACATCCTATAATGATTCCAAGGCTAACCGCAATTCCCCCCATGGCAAGCGTCTCTACAAAAAAAAGCTTCGCTGTAGTCTTTTGCTCCATGCCCAGAATGGTCTGAATTGCAAATTCTTTTTGCTTCCGCTTAATCATGTAGTCATTTACGTATTTAATCAAAAATAAGAGAATGGCTGTAATCGCCAGTATAGGCAATGTCATATCCCCGCGGACCGAGGAGAAGGTGAATTCTTCTCCCAGTGAGGGATTATAGTAACGGCTTGATAAAGCCATAAATGCATAGAACAGCCCGACACAGAAAATCAGTGTGACCATATAGATCAAATAATCTTTTCTGGAGCGCTTGATATTCCGCAGGATCATTTTAGCGTACATCGAACAGGTCCCCCCGAGCAGAGCCATCACATCCAGTATCTCATTGAAAAACTGCTTCCTGGATTTACTGCCGCGATAGATTTCATTAAATATCCGCCCATCTTTGAGAAAGAGCACTCTCTTGGTATAACTCGCAGAGAAAGCGTCATGGGTTACCATCAGAATTGTGGCATCCAGCTGCTCGTTCATGCTTTGTATGGTATCCAGCAGCATTTGTGATGATCTGCTGTCCAGCGCTCCGGTCGGCTCATCGGCAAGGATAAGCTTGGGATCGTTCACCATCGCCCGCGCACAGGCACAGCGCTGCTGCTGCCCTCCCGATGTTTGATAAGGAAATTTATGCAGAATATCATGGATGCCTAACTGAACGGCGATTTGCCGGACACGCACATCGATTTCATGGGGGGGAGTCTTGTTAATCGTAAGCGCAAGAGCAATGTTCTCACCAATGGTCAAGGTATCCAGCAAATTGAAATGTTGAAATATAAAACCGAGGTTCCTCCGGCGAAAACGCGCGAGCTCGCTTTCCGGTATTTCCGTCAGATCGGTTTCCGAAAGATAAATGTGACCTGCACTAACCGTATCAATTGTAGAGATGCAATTCAGGAGCGTTGTTTTTCCCGATCCGGATGCACCCATAATACCAATGAATTCTCCCTGTTTGACCGCGAAGCTGAGATCATCGATCGCCTTCGTAACGGAAGGGCCATTACCGTAATATTTCTCTACATGCTCGATTTTCAGTAACTCATTCATGTTTTTCACCTCCACTACAGTGTACCTTGAGCAGGTAAAACATTGTATCCGGAATGCTTTCTAAAATCTTTCATCTTTGAAAGATTCGAGTTCCTGTCCGCTACACTTTGGTGAAGCTTCCTTTCGGAAATTCCAAGATAATAGAAGTTCCTTCACCCGGATAAGATTCCGCCTCCAGATGTATTCCCAGCTTATCGCCTAAGCGCTTGCATATATACAAGCCCATCCCCGTTGATTTCTTCCGGATCCTTCCGTTCTCGCCGGTAAAGCCCTTGTCGAAAATCCGGGGTAAATCGCTCTCATTGATGCCTATACCATTGTCTTTTACCGTGAGTGCCAAGCCACTGGAAGCCGGAACGACTTGAAATCGAATTTCCGGAGAGTGCACATTTCGGTACTGTACGGCATTTGTAATCAGCTGCTTCAGAATGAACTCCACCCATTTACGGTCTGTGTAAACAGTATGAGGTGAGGACTCTACGTCAACATGGACATTATTTCTGAGCAAAATCTGTTTATTGTCGGCGATGGCTTGATGAACCATATCGGTAACCGAAACCTCTTTTACCAGAAAATCGCGTTCTGCTTCGTCGCTGCGGGCATAGTACAGGGCCTGCTCGGCATACAGATCGATTTTTTGCAGTTCGGAAAGTACTTTCGATGAGAGTTCCGACTTATTATTGGCACACATAATCTGAATGGCGGCGATCGGTGTTTTCACCTCATGAATCCATTGCTCAATGTAATCCTTGTACTCTTTCCGTTCACGTTTCGTTGCCGATACTTTTTCCAGCATAGATTTGTTGCACGCCTTCAATATTTTGAAATAAGCTAAGCCTTCACCTGTATCCGGAACATCCATAACTTCCGACAACAAATACTTATGTTCAAGTTTCTCCAGAAGAGCAACCGTCCGGCTAATTCTTTTGTTCTTGCCACGGTAATCAAGAAAGCTATACATTACTGCACCTGCAAGCCACACCAGAATAATTAATAGTACCTCTTCAAACTGAATATTGAGCGTGAGCAGGAGCAAGGTTAAAGTCAGCATGCCAAAGACATTCAGTACACCCACTAACAGCTGATCCTTAAGATATTGGCTTTTCTTCATACTTTGTATCCTTGCCCATATTTAGTCTGAATCAAGTTATCGATGCCAATCTGGCTGAGCTTGCTGCGGAGCCTTGTGACATGAACACTTAAAGCATTGTCATCAATATACAATTGATTGTCCCATAAATATTCCACCAGATCTGCTCTGGAGACCATTTGTCCCTGATGCTTGAACAGATAAGCTAGTATCTTGCTTTCATTTTTCGTCAACTCCACACTCTCGCCATGATAGTGGACTTTACCTGTGTCCGAATAGAAGTAGACATCCCTGCAGGACAGATAATCTTTATTCTCGTTCGGGAACGCACGTCTGAGTAATGCCGTAATACGGGCAAGCAAAATAGAAGCATTATAAGGCTTGGTAATAAAATCATCTCCGCCTCTCATAATGCCGTTTAATTCATCCATATCTGTATTCCGGCTCGTTACAAAAATAATCGGAATGCCCGATTCCTCGCGTATTAGTGAGCAAAGCTTAAAACCGTCAATACCAGGTAAGTTGATATCCAACAGAATCAGATTCGGATTCTCCAACGCGACTTCTTCAAGGATATTGGAGAAATGGACCGGTGCGCATACCGAGTAACCGTTAAACGACACCAGTATTGATAATTCTTCACGAATGGTCTCATCATCTTCCACAATCATAATCTTCATTGCTAACCACCTCTTCATGCAGAATTCCCAGGTGCCTCCGGACTCATAGCGGGTGGCTTGCAGCCGATCCATTGATGACAATGCAATACTGAATGTTACCGGGATAAAAATCGCGAAGAAAGGCATCTTCTTTCCCGCTCAGCATCGTAAAGGGCGATCCCTCATGGTCCAGTTTTACAACCGTCGCTCCGTCAGGAAATATTCCTTCAAACAACGCTTGCAGCGGCACGGGATAACTGATTTTTTTGATTTTAAAACGGTTTCCGGACTCAAGCAGTTCGTCGCAATCATTATAAATACAGCAAATTCTAACGACGGAATTTCGGACTGGGGATACATCAGAATCATTCAAGCGGTTCGCAAACGGTTCAATAATGTTAAATGGACTTCCGACATGAGAATTTCCGAATTGGCCAAAGTAATTATACCGGCTGTCGTTGGCCCTTATCTCCTCGGCAGTCCGTGTAAACATATAATTCTCCCGTATTTCGCGCGATTTTGTAACGCTCATCCCGCGCTTGATTCTTGTAAACATATCACTGCTCACTTTTAAAAAATCAGAAAAATGAACTCCTAAATACCCGGCATACTGTCCCCGGCAAGTCCTCAGGCTAGACATGAAAGCAAGCCATATTCCGGTAATATCACTCTCGGTACTAATATGCTCTTCTCTATATATTGACTGAAGTTGAACCACACAATCAATTACATTTTTAATATCTTCTGGTGGATTTCCGCATTCACGGATCAAGCCCGCAATATAATCGAGAGATTTTCGAACTCCGCTGATGGAGTCGATGCCGATCACTTTGATCTTCCGCTCGGAGCAGCACTTGGCACAGCAATATTCCCCGGTGCAGGAACAGCCGTTGGTTATTTATTTGACGCTTACGTTTGGCACGACTTCAAATGCAGTTTCTTGAATTTATCAATATAAGATCTATTTGAAGAACATTTATCTGACAAAAATAAAAGCACTCTCCCGAGTGCTTCTTCAATAACCATCTATTCTTCTGGCACATACTCAATTAAGTCTGACAGCTTGCATTGAAACATATCACAAAGTTTAAATAGCGTCTCCAGCTTAATAGTCTCCAGGTGGGCTTCTCTGTACAGCTTATTAATTGAATTTCGACTAAGACCTGATTTCTCCATTAATTCGGTGATGTCGTCTATGCGATGTTTAGCCATCAGAACTCTTAAATTGCTTTTCAACAAAATGTTCCCCTCCAACTATTATGTAATGATAATTGCAGACAGCTAATTGACCTTATAGAGTTAAATTTAGCTTTACAATCAACTCCACAAGGTTATATAATGACCTTATAAAGTTAAAAAACTTGGAGGTGTCCTGTTTGTTTGAATCTTTAGAAGCTTTAACTGATCCATTGATTCGCATACGGGTTGAAGCGATGTACCGTGAACTGTTGGACACCGATTCTAACTATAAAGTGCTTTTACTGGAAAGCGATCAGTGCTTTCAGCAACTTTGGAACGCTCTGCCCGAGGAACAGCAGAAAACTGCTTTCCTGTATGAGGACACTCAGTTGTCGCTTCAAGCCATTCTTGAGCGCTCCATCTATTTGCAGGGATTTAAAGATGCTCTTTATCTTTTCAATGAACTACAGATTTCAACACATTCTTAATTCGATTCTTTAATTACATTATCCTTTTTCTAACTTACGTGCAAAGAAAAGGCGCATTCACTTGAATGCGCCTTTCACTGTTGCTATTGATGCCGAGGACGGGGGTCGAACCCGTACGGTACTCACGTACCGCAGGATTTTAAGTCCTGTGCGTCTGCCTGTTCCGCCACCCCGGCATGAAATGTGCGTTGTAACGCGACAAGAAATATAATATCACGTATCCCGCAAACACGCAATCAAAATCCCAAAAATTTTATTTGCAAAAAAACATCCCGGCCGGAGCCGGGACGGGTCAAGTTCAAGCGTACGGATGCTATTGGCGATCACGTTCACCGCTTCTGCTGCGCATACCGGCCAGCCCCAGGAGTCCCAGGAGTCCGAGCCAGCCCCAGTTGGAGCCTCTGCCGTTGGTTGTGGCAGCTGTAGTGGTGCTGGTCGCCCGGTATTTGGTGCCACGCGAGGTATCCGGATATTGTGTCAAGGTGTCGTTTGTTCCTGTACGGATCCTATCGTTCATGATCGAATCGTTCCTGTGTGTCGTTCCTGTAGTCCGGTTCATCAGGGTATTGTCTTCCTGGTTAAGCATAGGGGCTCCGGTTCTGGTCCCCATGTTGCCCATGGTGTTGCCTGTTCTATTCTCTGTTCTGTTCTCTGTCTTCAGTCCGTTCATTCCCGTATCAGGAACGGCCGAGCCCATCCCGGCCGTTCCTGCAGCATTCGCTGCGTTACCGGCTCCAAGCAAACTTATCGATAATACTGTACCGCATGCAAGGCTTGTGATCAGCTTCTTCAAGTTGTTATGCCCCCTTCATGGTTTGTCGCTGATAATTTCCCCACAAGGTGCGGCATCTATTCATACAAGTTATTCCTTAACGAGGTTGACGGTCTTGCTTGCGGCATCATAAGTTACCTTGGCGCCAAGCGCTTCCGCAACTGCCCGCACAGGCGCATACGTTGTCCCGTTCTCTACAAGCCCGGTTGTGAGCTTACGCCCGTTCAGCACGATGGTGATCCCTTGTTCCTCTGCCGGTTCGTTTGCGCTGATCTTAGCCAAAGCCTCTTGCACCTGTTGTTCGGTCGGATGCTTTCCGGCCAGTAGCTGAGCGGTTGTAAGTCCGAAGGTCATCTGCAGATGGGGATAGTCTTTAAAGGAAGTCCAATCGCCGCCCCATTCAAACCCCAGCTGTTTAGCTACCTCAGCCACTTCCTGCCAATCTGGGACCTTATCGCTGTCTCCGTCCCGGTTCATATCCCAGGATACGTTGTTGCCATCCGGCAGCAGCAGCGCAAAATCAATGGCCAATCCGTAATTATGATAACTGCTGCCTCCCCGGGCATTCGTAACAATCGGTCCCTTCTTGGTTCTGCCCTGCGCATAAAGCGCATTCTGCTCTGCAATTGTGCGCATCCCCTGAGTAATGATAATGGGGACACCCTTGGCATAGCTCCGCTGGATCAACTCATCCGCAGCAGCTTGCAGCACGGGATGAAGTTTGCCCAGCGATCCGGCAGATTTACTCTTAACCTGATCCAATGTCAGCATATAATCACCCCCTGGTATAGTAAATGCCTTCTCATGCTGCATTTCTTGTATACCTGTCTTGATCAAGCTCCCGGGTGGATGATTTCCGCAGAAAAAGGCTAAAATAACAATGAAGGGTGGGATAACACAATGGAGATTCACAGCGATAGCTACAAGGTGGCTGCACTTGCCGATCAGGAAGATGCCGTGGAGGTGATCCGCCAGGCCGAAGCGGCAATTGCCCAAATTACAGGCAACAAGGCCGTTACCCTGATCGCTTATGAGAAGACGGAGGCAACCGGCGTAAATTGAAATGAAATACCAGTACAAGCAGTTCATATCATATGTGGAAAATAATAGATTCACATGGTAAAATCCATTTGTGAAACTCTTCACAGGGAGATTATTGCCATGACCTTACAGGGCACTTCCACGAGGAGTGCCTTTTGTATTTTGAAAACTTGAACTGGGTTTGGGGGGCAAATGTGAACATCACTATTCATAATGTAGAACAAGTGTACCGGAATAACAGTCATGCACTGTATCCGGTACATTTGGAATTTCACGAAGGGGTTTACGGTCTGCTGGGACCAAACGGAGCAGGCAAGTCCACCTTGATGAATATTCTGACCATGGCCAAAAAGCCGACAAGCGGAACTGTCTACTGCAACGGTGTGGATATCAACACGATTCAGAACGAGTATAAAAGCAGGATCGGCTATTTGCCGCAAACCTTTGGACTGTTCCCGGCCTTGTCAGGCCGAGAATTCCTGATGTATGTTGCCGCTCTAAAAGGATTATCCAAGAGGCATGCAGCGGGCAGAATACAAGAGCTGTTAAGTGTGCTTAACTTGAATGAGGTCGGTGACCAGCATATCGCCAGCTACTCCGGCGGAATGAGGCAGCGGATCAGCATTGCCCAAGCTTGCTTAACAATCCCAAGTTTCTGCTGCTGGATGAACCCTCGGTGGGACTCGATCCCGACGAACGGGTAAATTTGAAGAATCTCATTACCAAGGCCGCGCAAGACGCAACCGTGATCTACTCCACCCATATTGTGTCCGATATTGAAGCACTGGCAAGAAGCATTATTATCATGAAGCAAGGCAGAATACTGGCGGCTGGAGCCGTGAACCAATTAACAGAACCTGTAGAAGGCCTGGTATGGAAGATGAACGTGGATTACAGCGGGCTTGCTACCCTTCAAGACAAATACATATGCAGCAGCAGCAATAGATCAAGCGACGGAATTGAGGTCCGTGTCCTTTCGTCAACACCGCCAAGCGCCGGGGCCGAGCCGGTCTATCCCACCCTTGAGGATGTCTACCTCTATCTCATTCACCAGGATAAGATCAAAGGAGAATCACCAGCATGACAAGAACCGCCTCCGCCTTAAATCTCCTGTCTGTATCTCTGGTCCTGGTGAAGGAACGCATACGAAGAGCAAGCTTTCTGTGGACAATCGTAGTGTTTGCGTGCTGTACTTATTATTACTTTCCGGCGAATGATACTACCGGCAGCCTAACCACCGTTATTAAAAACAGTCTCCTTGACGGGCACTACAGAGGGACCTATAACTCCGTATGGATGGGTCTGCTGGTGGTGTTGTTTTTTAACTGTCTGCTGCTATTCGGGGGTATCTTCCTGATCCGAAACTCCATCGGAAGAGATGTTACGCTGCAACTGGAGTTGTACTATACTACCTCTCCCCTAAATGTGCATCAATATGCGGAATCCAAACGTTTGGCAAATTTCCTCTACCTTGCGCTGGTTGCCATGGCCGTTGAAGTCATGGCTCTGATCATGCAGCTCAGCAGGGGGGGAAAGTTATGCGATTGAGCCTCTTTCCTATATTGCGCCTTTTGTACTGCTGATTTTACCCTTTATCTATGTATTATCCAGAGTGACGGTTTGCATGGAGCTACTCCCCCCGCTGCGCAGAAATCTCGGCAATCTGCTGTTGTTTATCCTGTCCTACGCCTATCTCTCCATCGTATTCGCCGGTGCGAACAAAACAGAGATCAATCCGTACTTCGATGTTACCGGTCTGCAGTTTATCGTTAAGAATGTATTCAGCCAGTTCAGGCAGTACTTTGCACTGACCCGTCCAAATGATCCTTCCATTTCCTTGTTCAATTTATTCGTACACGCTCAGTACGCCGGGATACTTTCGCTCATTGTGGGAATTACGTTTGCCGTTGCATCCGCCAGCCTCACCGTTGTTGTTCCCCCTAATCTGTTCAATGTCCTGTACATGTTGATGTGGTATATGGGCATCATTTAAAAGATAGAGGTCTTGATGATGGTCTTCTCCTACAAAAAAATATAATCCGCATGCATTCCGGCAACCGATCATCAAACGATGTATACCTCCAAAATATCGTCCACGTTGACCCATTTCCATTCCTCCGCCCACTGCAGCTTGAATTCGCGCGAGTGGGTGTGAATGGAGGTCACAAAGCCGCTCAGCAGCTTGCGCTCAAAAGGATCAAACAGAACAACCGTCACACGGACATGCGCCCGCAGCGACAGAGCCAGCGTACACTCGATCTCCTCCAGCTTCTGTTCATCCAGAATCGGCTTAATCGTGCGCAACGTTTCCCGTTCATCTCTTATAATCCGGCTCTTATGCTCCGGTAGCATCATCCGGCTGCTCTCCCACAGGCCATTGCCTTTCAGCTTCTTGCCGAGTGTCATTGCCATTCCCCTTCCCGATGTTAATGCATTACTTATACTTTTCATAACACGAACGTATGTTTGTATTATATCCGCAGTTCCGCTTATTAATCAACCAGAAATAAATGACAGAGGGAAGTGCCTGTTTTCCACAAAATAGGTGTATAATTCTATATATCGTAAATGAAAAAATCGGCTGCTCCATTCCCAATAACGAATAAAAAGGCGCACACAGCCTGCAGCTGTGAAGCGCCTTTTACCATGTTGTGTAAGGACGGACCTCAACATTAATTGTGGGTATTCCTTATTTGCCGCCGGTAACGGTCGATGTCCCGGAATTTGTGCTATTCTCTGTCGTCGGAGCCAGCTTTACGTCCGTACTGCCCACTGCTGTACCAGACTCCGCATCCGCAGTCCCCGCAGCTTCTGTACCGATCTCATCTTCGATCAGCCCTACGGCAGCCCTTGCTTCATTCAGCTTGGAAATGCCATACAGCATCGCCACATCCGCCTGCTGGTTCATTGCATTGAACTCATCGGCCGTAACGTCGGGAGAAACGGCGCTTTTCGAGGCTTGCTCTTTAATGGAGTACGCGCTTTTAAAAGCGATCATTGATTCACTCAGTAGTTTTTGAACCTCTTCAGGCAGGCTTTTGGAAATCTTCACATCCCCCACCTCATCGGCAATTTCCGATGTCGCATCCTGGAATTGATCAACCGCTTTCTCCAGCTCCTTGTCCGAGGCTTTTCCTGTCGAATAAGAGGTTAAAGTAGTGTTGAAATTATCCAGGGAAGACTTGCCCTTTTCATCGAATTTTGACATCTTATCGTAGAAGTTTTGTACGGTCTCCTGCGCTTCTTCCTCTGAAGCAGGGGCTGAACTATTATTGCTGCAGGCGCTGAGGATAACCACCACCATAAGTAATCCTGTCAGTAAAGCTTTTCTCATTTTTGAATCCCTCCACTTAACAGAATAATGGCGGCTTTTGCAAAGTGCAAATGAAAATATTGTAAAATGACCCCGAATGAAACATTTTCCTAAAATTAAGCGTATTCATGGGTAAAAGATCTCCGGCCGTGACCGGAAATCTAATGGTATACTATAATCATTTCATCCAGAATAAGAGAGGAAGATCCCTTATGGCTTATTGCACAGCCTGTGGCGCGGAAAACAAGCAGAGTGCCAAATTTTGCGGAAAATGCGGAGCGCCTGTCGATGGAACGGTTCCAGCGGCACCGCACCAAACGTCAGCTAAAGGAATGTCCGGCTCCGGCTCAGGTCCGGAAGTCGAGCTGTGGGAGGGCAAACCCGCCGGCATTTCCGACCGCCTCAAAGGCCTCATAGGCCTTAACACAACTACCTACACGATCACCAGTCAGCGGATTATGGTCAAGACCGGACTTATCGGCAAGGATCTCGAAGAAGTTGAACTGCTGCGGGTAAATGATTTCTCGGTAGCCCAGTCCATTCCGGACCGTCTGCTTGGAATCGGAACGCTTACTGTGTTCTCCGATGACCCTTCATCACCACAGCTTTTGTTCCGGAAAATCCGCAAGGTGCAGTCTGTGAAGGATGTGCTGCGAGGCGCTGTCCGCAACGAAAAAATTGCCAACAACATCAGCTACCGCGAGCAAATCTAAGTTGTTGCGGCAGCCCGTTACGGAAGATACAACGCTCCGGCCGGAATAACACCTTTAGGCTGGCTGGAGCTTTCCCACATTAACACCGCCTTCGCATCGCCCTGGTTCTCATAATACTCCACCTTCAGCTCATGCAGCTTGCTGGCAATCAGGCCGATGCTGCCCTTGCGCTCCTGTCCGCTTTGCTTCATCCAGCTGTCAATCACCAGCACTCCGTCAATCCACACCCGGATGCCGTCGTCCGAGGAAGTGTAAATCGTATAGCCCTCGCTGTAACCCGCCTTCAGCCTGCCGCTCCAGCGCACTGAGAATAAATTGGCCGGAACCGCCGGATCGGGAGCACCCTGCTTCCAGATGAAATTAATATTGGCATCGGTGCGGACCAGCGCCGGAGTGCCGCTAAGTGACGCATTATTGTAATACTCTCCCCGAAGTCCTGGCAACGAAGTTGCCGGAGGCGCCGAGACTGGTTCCGCAGCCTTGACCGTATACTCTGACCGCGTGAGTACAAAGCTGTCCTTCATAAAAGACTTAATAACCACATCGCTGTTATTCTCGTACAGCAATTTGCCCCAGGTCATCTGGTACGACCATTTATTCTGCGAACCTGCCAGCAGGGCCGGGGACGGCAGCTGCCCGTTCTCCCCAATGGCTATCAGCTTGCCCCGCCCCAGATCCCAAAGGGTGTCGTGGTGACTCTTTTTGAAATCACCCTCATAAATATCCAGCGCCAGCACATCCACTCTTCCCGCACCGGGATAATAACCCGCAGGCTCGTCACACCACTGATTTTTGGCATTCGGGCTCCACACCCAGAGCAGATTATGCAGCTTATTATAAACCGTATACCGTTCGAACATAAGGTTCCAAAGCTCGGTAAAGCGGCGTTTTTGCCCCCACCAGAACCATCCGCCGTTCATTTCATGGTACGGTCTCCACAACACAGGCACACCGGCATCCCTCAGTTTTTTTAAAGAAAGGGCCGTCTTGTCCAGATCCTTCATTAACGCATTGTATTGAGCGGTGCCGGGAGTGAGGTATTTGGCAAAATCACCTTCGCTAAGACTCATAGAGACATTGGACCAGGCCGGAGCCGTACCCGGTAAATGGGCATGGTAGCTCATCGTCACAATTCCGCCCGCCTTATGCCAGCGCACTGCACTGTCCACCACCGCCTGACGCTGGCTCTCTATAACTGTCTCTGTCTGATTGTTAATCGCACCCAGCTCATAGCCGTGGAGCGCGGCATATTGTCCGCAGGTATTCTTCAGCTTGTTGCTGAATTCATCCGGACTCTCCAGATAATCATGCTGCCCGCTGAGGATTGCTGTGCCTTGCAGCGAATATAACGTATTCAGCACCTTCAAGGCCGGAAGAGCCAGTTCGGTGTCCGCCGGAGTTCTAAGCAGACTGCTGAATGCTGCCTGCCACTGGGCGTCATTCACCAGCCTTGAAGCCGAATCGAGCATATCCCGGAGTATACGCTGTTCCATCCTTGTTCACCCTCCCTTGGTTTTATACCATGTTATGACAAGGTTTGGGACAAAGTGGCGGCGGATGGACAACAAACGGACAAAATTATCGGTTCCCACAAAGAAACGGCTCCGCTCTCCGTTTCCAGGGACGGAGCCATTTATGCGGAAAGATCAGGACGAAATAAAGTATGATACTTTATTAGGAGTTCCGCCAATTGACGCGGCAGCAGTCAGATTGGTGTACTGCCTCTCATGTAGCCATACATGTGGTGCAGTCAAATGCACTTTTACCTCACATTTCACCAAATTGACCACATACAGCGGATTCAATTGCATATTTACCTCTCATTGCACCATATAGCCCGCATGCGGCGAATTCAAATGCACTTTTACTTCTCATTTCACCATATAGCCGCATGCTGCATCTGCTAGCAAAAAAAGAGCCCGAAGGCTCTTGGTTTTTGTCTCCAACCTGGGTTAATATCCCCATTGCATGGCCTGCCGATCTCATCGACTCTAGACGTATGTATAATGCCGGGACGGCTGCCTCCTACCTTGCATACCGCAAAGGCAGCAAATCAATAATATCGACCTTGGTCAGATTGTCATCCTCGATTAGAATGACCTTGCAATCCTTGCCATAGTCAGCGATCAGCTCCCGGCACATGCCGCAAGGTGAGACAACCTTGATCTCTCTGTCCTCGCTGTCCGGGTCCGGGTGCCTCACCGCAACGATGGTATCGAACTCCTTGTACCCCTCGGAAATTGCCTTGCCGATCACCATCGCTTCCGCGCACACAGTAACACGGGAGAGGCTGGCCTCGAGGTGAACCGCCGTGAAGATCTCTCCCGTCTTGGTGCGCAGGGCCGCACTGACATGATGCCGCTCCCACTCATACCGTTTCTTGATAATCTCCACCGCAGAGGCGATAAGCGTCTGGTCTTCAATTGAAATCTCTTTTCCCATCTCCCTGTCCCCCCTTTATTTTCCTAACTTAGTATACTAAAGGACACTGAATTTACGCTATACTAATTAAGCCTATGCTTGTGATACTAGTTTTGTACGAACCTGAATCATGAAGCTATGCTCACAAAACTTAAGCCTATGCTTCCGATGCCAGTTTTGTACGAACCGAATCCATGAAGCTATGCTCACAAAACTTTTAGGAGGAGCAGATGTGAAAAAGAAGAAATTCATCCCCAGTCTTATCATCATTGCACTGTTGGTCCTGGCGGCTTACTGGTTTGAAGATATTGGCCAGAACGTCACGACGCCTTCTTCGGAAGACTCCGAGGTGGTCCAGCTCGAATTCCCGGCGGATCGTTACCCGGAGACAGCCGGACATATCCAGGAGGCAATCAGCAGCGGGGAATCGGCGATCTGCACCATCAACCGTGGGGAAGCCGAAGCGAACCGCAAGGAATCCTTAAAAGGGGTGCCGACCAAAAAAGGCTACGACCGTGATGAATGGCCGATGGCCATGTGTGACGAAGGCGGCGCCGGAGCCGACATTGAATACATAACGCCAAGCGATAACCGCGGGGCAGGAAGCTGGGTAGGCAATCAGCTGGAGGATTTTGCCGATGGAACAAAGGTAGAATTCATGTTCAAATAACAAAGAAACGGATACCGTCCTCCCGGAAGGTATCCGTTTCTTTGTGTACATAGCGCTACGCAGATTCCCTCAGTCCTTCCAGTGGCCGCTGATCGAAGTATGCGCCCCAGGCTCGGGAGTTTCCCAGGCCACCAAAATAACCGCCGATTCTATAGGCTGTGGCAGCTGCCATTGGATATGACCCTCCAGCACCAGCTCGCGAAATCCGGAATAGATTCCCGCCGGTGTCCGCCCGCTGAGCCTTGCAAGCTCAGGCAGTGTAGGCATCCTCCGGAAGTGGTTGCTGAAATGGTACATGATCCTCAACAGCTTGCGCGCTGTATCATCCAGCATAACGGGCCTTTGCCTGACGCCAGGCAAGGATGTTAGCAGTCCGGAATACCCTTGGACCGCCCGTGGTCAGACAGGTGGCCCGGAGCAGCCCGCCTTTAATCCCATGAACCTCAACTCTGCGCTGGGTGATGTTCCCCGACTTGTCCTCATATATGATCTCAATTACCTGCCCGATCAGTTTCTCCAATTCTTTTACACTCATGTAAACCGCCTCCTTTAGAAAGCCCAGGAATATTTGTATGTATTATATGCGAACAAATGTTCTTTATGCAATCTTCCGTGAATTAGGCGTAATATAAAGTGGGATAATATTCCACGCGCGGAGAGCCAAGGTGTTCTATATTTGTTATCGGGGAAAAAGGCTTTACGGGCCCATGTCTGAGGAAGAAGCCTTCAAGGAATGGTTTGCACTTGCAGGCACGGTAAAAGAACTTTATATCATTGAAGTCGACGAAACCACGGGAAGAATCAAACGTCAGATTGGACCCACAGCCCGTAAAAAAAAGAAATAGCCCCATCTGGCATATGCCTGACGGGGCAGCATTCGATTGAGTCTGATTTAGAATATACAGGCTTTTGTAATAATTACCAGAAGAATAAAGAGAACCAGTATGGAGGTTGTCGATGTCCATGGGCTTACTACCGGCATAACTGCCGGAGGACCTTGGTTTACTCCACCAACGTTATTACCGCAACCGCAACCATAATCTACACCCATTATTTAATTCCTCCTTGTGAATATTGAATACAGCACAGAATATGTCAAAGCCTGATTTACCGTATGGGCCAAACGGCAAAGAAATGTCATTCACCTAAAGTATCGGCCCGTCATTGTCGATATACAGTATGTAAATTCAAAGCTGTGAAGCTTCAAAAAACTTAGCGTATGCTTTCGATGTGAGTTTTGTACGAAGAACTTTCAGGAAGCATTGCTCACAAAACTTAGCGGATGCTTCCGAAGCGAGTTTTTGCGATGCAGTATCTAAAGTAGTAAAGCTTCACAAAACTTTTAGGAGGTGCAACATGGACATTGCTGCATTATCAATGGCGATGAGTCAGGCGTCCCTACACCAGGCTGCAGGGCTGCAAGTCATGAATATTGCCACAAAAACGACTGAGATCCAAAGCCAGAATCTGGTCCAAATGCTCCAGCAGAGCCCACACCCCAACTTGGGAAAAACACTTGATATTGTAGTTTGATTGATTTATGCTTACATACATAAGAACATGAGTTCCGGTTATCCTTGAGCCCTTTGGGCTTTTCTTTTGGCCATTAATACGAACATACGATCCTATATCGAGGTGATTCCCATGCAATCCTACTATCAAATGACCGCCCTGGAGAAATGGACTGAAGATTTATATCAGCGGTTGAACGTGCAACAGCCGTCGCAAATCTCCATTGAGTACATATCGGAGCGGCTGAATATCTGGATTCATTATCTGGATGTAAGAAGCAAGAGCATTGAAGCCTCTGCAGGCATGTACAGCATGTTTATTGACAGCCGCCTTCCACCCGAGCTGCAGCGTCTCGAGTTCCTCCATGAGCTCTGCCATTTGCTTCGCCATGCCGGTAACCACACGCTGATGCCCGAACAGTTCACACAGGCACAGGAGGATGAATCCGAGCGTTTTATCCTTTATGCGGCGATGCCCTACTCCATGATTTCCGCCAGAATGTTGCCTGAACTCCGTGAAGATGCCGTCCAATATATCGCTTCAACCTTTCAGGTTCCTGCTGAGCTGGCCATGCAGCGGATTGACCAAATTCAGAGACGAGTGTTCCAGGGGCAATTGATGGCTGTGATGGAAAGGAACGAAGACAGAAATTTAATCCACCGACATATTCGGTAAACGCTGCGGGGATAATAAACCTATGCATAATGAAATGCAGAGACCTTATGTATAGGGTGAATTTACCCGTAAGGGGGAGCGAAATGGACGCCATTCAAGTCATCCAGTTATTAATGACCCATCCGGATTACAGCGTGGATGCCGTGCATCCTGATATCCCGGATTTCGTTGGCATTGAGACCATTGAGGTCGATCATGAAACCCAGACCTTCTCCATTCTGCTGCAAGAACCGAAGGAAGAAGATTAGGGGAACCCATGAACAAAAAAGTGACCCCGCCGGCGTCCGGCAGGGTCCATATCTATTAATAAGGGGGGTATGTGTTTACTATAATCCCGTTAGCTTAAGCCCTTATGAAATCCCGCTGAAGATGAACTGAATCTTTTCCGTCACTACCATCTATCTGCTGCAGCATGTATCCTTCTTCATCCTGATAGCGCTTGTCTGCACTACACTGCTCGTTCATGAGAAGAACGAATGAACACTCTGGCTAGCCTGCGCTCACAAACTGCATTACGCCTATTGCCGTCAGCAGGAAAAACACGATCAGAATCCCCCATATTACCCTGCGCAATATTTTTCCGGGGTCATTGCCGGGTGGATGCCCGCCTTGATTCTCCAGCGTAGCTATCCGGCGCTCAAGCTCCTGAATTTTCTTTTGCTCAGACATATTCTCCATCTCCTTTTTCTGTGTATACTCAATAAAACGCTTACAAATCCAAAAAGTTTCATAAAAGGAAATTAACCTTTCTTTCATCTCTCTGTAACCTATCTCCCAATTTATTCCTTTACTATGGGAGGAGGAGGGGATTTCCATGAAAACACTCTGGGTTCTTATGTCCGTAATCCAGCTTATGTTCGCATACAGTCCGCAAGCCGGTAACATAGATGAAGATAATAACATCCGTACATTCCAATATTCTTTGGAAGCTGGGTACAGCTGGAAGGCAACTTCAGCAGGTTCAGGAATGTATCAGGCAGATAACCGTATCTATATGAGCAATGACAGAGGCATATCCTGGCATAAGCTGAGCGATTCCTTAAACGGCACTTTGCCAAGCGGCCCCATTGGAGACCTCAAGTTTAAGACGAAGGACACCGGCTGGATTACGATCCATTCTCCACGACAAGGCGATATTGGACTATATAAGACAACCGATGGCGGAATTCACTGGGCCAAAGAGCAGCTTGAAGTGCCTCCCAAATACGCTGCCGTTCAGTTTAACCCTGCATCTCCTATATTTTTCACCTCTACAAATTATGGAATCGTCCTACTGAATGAAATCGGGCTGCTGAACGAGGAAGGCCAGACTGAAACCTCTCTACTCTTCTATGCAACGCAAGACAATGGACGTCATTGGACCCCCATCATGGATAGACCTGAGGGAGAATGGAACGGTTTATCCTGGAAGGCCTCCTTGGATCAGAAATCCGCAAGCTACTCATGGAATATTACTATCGGCGATAGAACTTGGACTTCATCCAATGGGGAAATCTGGTCTATGAATTAAGATCCTTAGCATTTATAAAGCGGGTGTTTTGAAGAATAGGCACAGCACTGCTAATATTCACCTGGCAGCAATAGGTCACATCGTCTTCATACCCGCGCTCACGGAGTTCACGGGCACTCGCACAATCCCATATAAGCTCCCTGATGGTTTTGCTGGAGTACTTCAAGGCTCCAATACAGACCTCAGCCTCAGGAGATTTGCTGCCGGTTAATTGGGAAAGAATCAATCCTGCACCTAAATAATCTTCAATGCCTGGACGCAAATTATTTTCACCCTCCCTAACATCGGACCACCTTTCGCCGCAGGGGACCACAGTGATATTTGCCTGCAGTTGCTGCATTAAACGGTTAGCAACCTCAGCCACGGCAGACGCATTAAGGAAACATCCGATGAGCAGCGCCGGCACCTGTGAAGCAATCCACGTACAAGCAGCACCATTTAATGAACATAATACAAAGTCACGGCCAAAATCAGCAGAACTAAACGACAATGGAGACAGGGAATGCCCTCCTTCTCTGATCGCCTCCGCTCTTCCCCAGACGATTTCCGCACTGTTGGCTCTGGCATAGGCTTTGGCATTCTCATTGATTGGCGGGGGATACGGAAAGACATTAGCCTTGTGCTGAACCGCAGTCACTACCGTAGAAGAGAAGCTGAGCACATCAACTATGATCACAATGTCCCCGCGTTCAGACGCGGCCCGCGCTCCTCTTTGCCCCCATTCCACTTTGACTTTATACGGTGCCTGGTCATAAAACATCGGACTTCCTCCTTTATCCCAATATATTCTTCAATCACTAATACACCAAGGTAAAATGCGATCCATGTACCCTGAATGTCAATTACTCACCAAACGATTCGCTGCCGCCTCTTTTTTTATAGGCTGGAGATTATATTTGCTATAATATAAAGTTGAAAATATACAAGTTCTATAATTTTGTCTTTGTAACTCTTTGGGGGCTGGCGGTCAGACCCTGACAAACACATACCTTTTATGATCTTTCAGATTAGGAGGACATTTGATGAGCTCCCCCTTTGTCCCAGTTCAAGCCCGCTCCTCCATTCTTAACTTGCCCGGTAAATATAACGAATGGAGGCCAAGTGTTAAATTACATAAATATGTATACTGTTACTGGCTGTCTACCATCCGCAGTTCCCAAGACTCCCAAAGCCCAATTTCAATATCCGGCAGGAAGGAAATGATTGCCCCCGACGGCTGCATCGATATCGTATTCCAGATAGGAAAAGATAGGGCAACCCTTCATGGCATGATCGTTGGCACGTTGGACCGGTCACTTTATGTGGATCTGGCGTATGACCGCTTGCACACTTTTGGAATCCGATTTTATCCGGGAGGGCTGCAGGCTTTCTTGAGAGAACCGGCCGATTTATTCACGAACCAAATCCTTGACCTAAGCGAGATATGGAAACAACTCCAGACGGAGTTGACCGGCCATTTGCAGACTGCCGCTTCCATGGAACACTTCATACTTCTGACCGACCGCAGCCTTCTTTCCAGATTAAATGACTCTCCGGCCGGGGATGATCTTTTTCAGAACGCCCTTGTCCATATCTGGCAGGCTCAGGGGATTCTCACGGTCAAGGAGCTCGCCCGAAGAGAATGCGTCAGTGAACGGCAGCTGAGGAGAATCTTCTATGAACGCACCGGCGTAAGCACCAAAACCTTTACGCGCATCATGCGCTTTCAAAGCGTTCTCGGGATGCTGAACAGGATGGAAGGCAGAAAATTGACCGATGCAGCACTGCAGACCGGATATTATGATCAGGCTCATTTCATACATGAATTTCAAAGCATCTGCGGGCTGCTTCCCAGCGAATATATCAAAAGCTTGAACTAAGCCTGTCCGTTTTTTACAATTCAGCTATTGTCATGTCTTATACAATAGAGTAATACAGGAATTAGGAGGCTAGACATGACCAACATTCAGTTCAGGCTCGAACAATACATGCAACCCTGGGAGGATGCGGAACGTTTTAGCGGAACCGTGCTGGTTGCCCAGGGAGATCATATTTTATTGGAGAAGGGATATGGATACGGAAATCATGAGTATGCCATGCCGAATACACCCTCCACTATTTATAATATAGGCAGCATCACTAAGCTGTTCACGGCAGCGGCTGTAATGCAGCTGTATGACCGGCAGAAGCTTCGCCTGAACGAGCCCATGGAAACTTATTTTCCCGGCTATAGACACGGAGACCGCATCACCATTCATCATTTACTGTCCTCCACCTCGGGGATACCGGATTACACAGAGCTGAGCCAATATAGTCCAAGAGACCGGCTTTCTGCCGAGAGCATTCGGGAGTGGTTAAATCACGAACCGTTGCAAGGTGAACCTGGACAGCAAGCGCAGAAGAGCAACTCGAATTTTGTCTTCCTCGCCAGAATCGTTGAGATTGTGTCGGGCATGGAGATCGGCGCTTATTACGAGAAATTTTTATTTGCTCCGCTCGGACTTAAGCATACCGGAATAAGCTGCAATGAGGAGATTCTCACCAATAAGGCATACGGGTATTCCTGCTCGGGTGAAGGCGTAGTCTGTGCAGAATATTACGATATGTCTGGTGCCTTTGGAAGCGGATTTCTCTATTCCACTGCGGCCGATTTGTTCACATGGATCCAGGCGCTGGGCAGCGGCACAGTAATAAGCAAGGAAGCCTATGACCGTATGCTTACTCCTTACGGATATTTGTGGTACCTGGAGGCTTCGGCGGGATATGGCTGTTGTGTAAAGGGCGAGCCTGTAGAAGAAATGTTTATGGACGGGAATATTTATGGATACACCTGTACCCTGCAGCGGTACATATCCGGAGATTTCACCGTAATTGTACTCAGCAACAACGATGCCAGCCCTGTAGCCCGCCTTGTAAAGGGCCTGAGAAGCATTCTGTACACTGGGGCGACCTCCATAATAGTCAAACCGGAACTTGCGGACACCGCGGACTATGAACAATATAGACACTTCGCGGGGGTGTACTGCTTTCCGCCCATGGGCTGGCATTTTACAATTCATTATGAAGAAAGCCTGCTGTATGTAGACCGGCTGTTCAATCAGGAGTTCAAAAAAAAGAAGTTCCAGCTTAAATTAGTTGCAGATACCGCGGAAGCTGTAGTACTGGCCTGCGTGGTGTGTGACAGCACCTTTACTTTTCATAAGGCTACGGAAGTAAAGTCCCAGCAGGTAACCTACAGTTTCGATACCTTGAACCTGCCCTATGAGAGATCCGGCGGATAAACCGGTAAACAATAAAGCAGCGGAAGCCTGAGCAGAAACAATACTCTTGGCAGCCGCTGCATTTGTGTGTGTGTAACTTAGGAAGCTGGATAAGCAGAAGTTACAGCCAGAATGATTTGGTAATAATTACGAGCAAAATAAACAATACCAGAATTGCCGCAGTCGATGTGCCCATACCGCCAACATAACCTTGATTTTCTCCGCATCCACATGAACCCATTTCCCATTCCTCCTTCAAAAGTGAGTACAGCATAGAATATGCAGAATGCCCTTCACTGCTTGGGTGAAATGGAAATGTGTTATTGTGCATTCAGCCGGTCTGGTTTATTTATCCGCCATGAATGTTACGTATGTTGCTGCTGCAAATACAACAACCAGCACCAAAGAAATAACGCCCATAATCCGTTCATTTTTCCAGGCACGAATTGTGTTTGCAATATATAGGATCATGAGCCCTGCCATCATTAGCGACAGGTTAATGCCCGTTATAAACAACACAACAAACCCAATCATTACACAACCCCAAATAATCATGAACCACAAAGGATAATTTTTAAAGATCGTTTTAAGCATTTTTCGCCTTCCTCTATTCCATCTCAAATTTATACTTCCCTATAATCTCACAATCCAGTCTCGCTAGCAACGGAGGAAGTTTGTCCGGCAGCCGTAAACAAAAAAAGGACAAGCTCTAAGAGCCTATCCTTATCCATTTAGACTACATAATTCCATATTAATCCGATTTATACGAGAGGCGCTTGAATCAATGTTGCGAAATTGAACTTGTGTACGTGACCATCACTTAATGTAGTTTGACCCGTAACAAAATGGACGTGTTTGCCGTTACCTACTGAAATAGCTGGCCCTGTTCTAATCTTCTTCAAATTATGAAAATGATTCAAGAAATCAGTTCTTTCCAAATCAATCTCGTGGACATGACTTGCTCCTGCCCGAATCGCTTGCCCTGTAACACCTGCGAACCGGTGGTTGTGCCGATCTGCACCTTCTTCAGCCAGTTTAGTGCTCCCTTCAAATTCATGTACGTGTCTCTGTGCCTGAGTTGAGCCTGTTCTTGTCTTCTTTATTGTAGGCCGTTTCTTCTTCATCCGTTGTCTACCTCCCTAAAATTATGCAACTTCACAACATCTTATTAAGGCAAACTCGGATAGGTGCACAGCCATTGTCAGGTCTTTTCTGGATTCAAAAAAAAACCACAACATAGCAAAAACCCCTTGCTAGGCAAGGGGTTTAGTGAAGTGGGCCCTACAGGACTCGAACCTGTGACCAATCGTCAAGTTATATATTTATATCTGTTTCGTTCGGTTCGTTTACAAATACGTTAGCAAAGGAATGTCCTGAACTAGCTCTATGCCAGAACTACTTTGTGACTCTTCCTTCATAAATATTACCTGTAACTTCTACGCTAGTTGGATCTAAAATCCTACTAGGAAAATCGTTTTTTGCATTAATAGAAAGGTGGTCTTGGGAGGCTGGGATGAAAATCACTTCAGGTAGGTGTGATCTAATGGGTTCCCAGTCATCTTCATACCAATCATAGTCTTGATGTAGAGTCGCCTTATGTTTTACTTCTTTCTTAATCCGATCAAGCTACGAGGCATTTGTTGGTTTTCTTGATGGAAATTCAATTGATAGTGTTTTGGCGATGGCTTTTAAAGTTTTGTAATCATCAAGTTCTTCTTCTGTGGGAATTGAAATTAACTTGTATATAAATTGCTTGGCGATAATTTTACCGTTGTGAGCTTCATACGTCTGTTTTAATTTCACCAAATCCTCGCTCCCAGAGCTTATTCCTTTATTGCTTTCAAAATGAAGCTCGATTTCACAAACCTTAAATAGGTCATCATTTGGGAAGTCCTCTAAAGTCATCTTCTCCTTTTCTAAGAACACACATATTGCACGCAACACAGACGATTTCCCGACATCATTTTGGCCAACAACAGACAATAAATTATTATTCATTACGGCTTCAAAGTGGTCAATCCCCCTAAAATTTTCAACTCGAATATAACGGATAAACAAAGCCAACAGCCCCTTCCTAAGTCCACTGGTCACTACAAACATATTTCTAAATTATACCATTCGACATTTAGGAATAGCTTCCTTTTGTGCATTTGAAATAAAAAGGGAGTATATGGTATTTTTGTCGGATTTGCAGGAATAAATTACTCAATTAATGTAATAATTATGGTGCGGATCTCCCGGGGATTTCATGTGAGCTTCACATTTGCACCATCTTCCTTTGGATGCAGACGCCTTGCGTATCATTCCTCTCTACCGGATTCCACGGTCGTTATGACTCAATATACCCTTGCTGGTGCCTTCTTCACGGACTGAGAATACACTAACTCTTCGATCTGGCCCCAAATGAGTGGCGAGATGAGCGAATAGCGAAACGTCAGTCCGCGAAGCACTCACAAGGTGTGTTAAGGTACGAATAGCGCCTATTCAATCCGGGAAGCATCGTGAAGGGAGGGTAGGAGTATCTCTACATAATCTCTAAGAACTACAGTCAGCTCCTGTATTGATTCGATAATTCCTGCACCAGCCTTACGATTTGTCCCCGTAAAGCAACAGGCCGGTGTACATGAGCCTCCAACCCGAATCCCAGGAAAAAATGTGCTGCCCAGCTCAGATAGGACTCACTAATCTGCGTATTTATAACCCCTGCCCCATCCTCACGCACCTCAATCGACTGTGACAGCCATATCTCGGATTGGCAGCGCCTAACCCCCTCAGGCGTCAGCTCCACTACCAGCTCGACCAGATCCCTCTCCTCCATCCGCATCACCCAATTGTGAATATTGGCCTCGTAATGGGTCGGATTGTAACGCGGACTGGAATCTGCCGCTGGTACACATGCTTTTACCCGATCTACCCGGAAGACCCGCATATCCTTCACCACCTCACAGTACGCCCGGCAATACCACAACCCGTTCACTGTATACACACCTAGAGGCTGAATGGTACGCTCACTCCGCTTCTTGGCCTCATAAAGGATACGGACGGTGTGTTGCTCCAAGGCCGCCTCGAGTAAGTCTCTTAGACAGGGAAGGTCCAGATCATGGGGAGGTATCCAGAACACCAGACGCTCCTGCATCCGCTCAATCGCAGATTTTCTGTCATCTGACAAGTAATGCATGAGCTTTTGAAGTGCAGTGTTCACCTCATTGTCGAACGGGAGAGATTTATAATTACGAAGCGATTGACAGGCAAAAAACAAAGCCATCGCCTCATACTCCGTAAAACTGATGGGTGGAAGCACTTTTTCGCGTAGTACGCGGTAACCACCATGAGCACCCACCTGGGAATACAGAGGCACCCCCAACTCACTCAGCTCCGTCAGATCGCGGATCATGGTCCGCCGGGATACGCCGCACTCGTCAGCCAACTCCTGTATCGTAAACTTTCTGCGTTCATTCACCAGCATAATCAATTGGATCAGGCGCTGTGCTTTGTTCACTTCCATGCTCCCTTGGGATTTAATTTTGGAATAGTGCCATGTGTTGGCACCATTACTCTTTATACTGAACCTTGTTAGTGAAGTCAAGCCTTACGACACAGCTGACAATAACATTAGAGGAGCAAGGAACATGACACAAGCAGCGACGCCGTATGTATTGGAATTGGTTGTATTTCATTTAAAAGAAGGCACGAACGAGGCGAGTTTCCTCGAATCTGCACAGACCTTAACCGAATTTCTGCGCACCGAGGTTCCCGGCTTTCAGTCCCGCAATCTGATGCATACCGCAGACCATAGCCAATGGACCGATATGATCTATTGGTCAACTATGGAGACCGCGTTGGCAGCAATGAAACAGCTTCATTCCGCGCCCGAGTTTCGGGATTTTGCCAGTATGATCGACTCAAAGAATATTCAAATGAAACATCTCATTGCAGTTGAATCCGCTTCGGGGAATGTCAAGGAGGGCAGAACGCATGCATAAAGTTACGGTAATTGGTCTAGGGGCCATGGGAGCTGCAATCGCCGCAGTATTGGTAGAGCAGAATTACCAAGTCACGGTATGGAATCGCACCCCCTCAAGGGCAGAAGCCCTTGTCCGTAAAGGAGCCGTTCTCGCTTCCAATCCAGCTGTGGCCGTAGCTGCCAGTCCGATCACGATCATCTGTGTATCGGATTACACCGTGTCCAAAAGCATCATGGATCAGGAGAACGTGAAGTCCACTCTGGCTGGCCGTGTACTCATTCAACTGAGTACCGGGAGTCCACAGCAAGCCCGTGACAATGAGGCGTGGGCCGCTGGGCTGGGAGCAGCGTACCTTGACGGAGCTATTGTGGCATCGCCACCGCAGATGGGCAGCGCCGGGGCTACGATTTTCACCTCAGGCAGCGTTACAGCCTGGGAGCAAAGTGAGTCATTTTTACAAATGCTGGCCGGGAACGTAACTTATCACGGTGAACAAGTCAGCGCAGCAGCTTCAACTGACCTGGCCTTCCTATCCTATCTGTTTGGCTCCTATCTGGGATTTTTCCACGCTGCGCGAATTCTTGAAACTGATGATTTATCGGTGGATGCTTTTGGCGCGATGATTGCCCTTGTATCGCCTGTGATCGGTGAGGTGATGAAACATCAGGGCACGGTCATCCAGAACAACAGTTACAGTCAACCATTAAGCTCACTTCAAATGTCCATGACAAGCATCGAGCTACTCACACTGCAAGCCCGTGAATCCGGTATCAATAACAAGTTCCCCCTGTTCGCCGAAAGTCTGTTCCAAAAGGCCCTTCATGCTGGCTACGGTGACGAAGAGATCGCGGCTTTGGTTAAGGTGTTGCGCTAAGAATAATGTAGTGAATACAGGTGTATGTATGGGGGAAAATAGAACCGACCAAGCATTGGCTTGGTCGGTTGTTGTGTAGTTCTTTCGTTGCTCAAGTAAAAAGTACGCGTTCAACTCTAAAGGCATGATCTTCATTCCTATATGTTCGCCAAAAACAGCCCCGGATCGCCACCGTTTAAAACTTGCAGTCGCTCTGCTTGTTATATAGCTTCAATCCACGCTCCCACATCAGGGGAGCAACATGCACGTTCGGTGCTTCCGTACAATGCAAAAACAGAAAATTATATTTAGGACAATCTGTAAACGACAAAAAGCCCGCCGACCAGTTAAGGTTGACGGGCTTTTGAAACTCATCCAATCGATATTCCAGAATAGGTAACCGGTCCAGTAACACTGGCAGTATTCAGTAAAATATTGAGACTGTTATTGGCCACGCCTAAAGAATATGCATGATACCCTTCTGGAACGCTTCTATCCAAATATGAAATAGTAATAGGTTGAATTGCTGAAATCGAAAGTCCACTAGCTCCCACATTGAAAATAGGTTGTCCATCTCTGTACAAAGTGAAAATCACACTTGGAACACCCAATGTCGTTTGAAAACCAATAGTTGCATCCAGTTGAACACTTCCACTTGCTACGGTAGCTAGTCCAAACTCAGCTAAGATTAAATTTTGAGCCGGCGCGAGAATGGGAATGGATACCGTTTGGCTTCCTGTTGTCGCAGTACTACTTCCTACATCTATGATTTGTGCCATGTCAAACTACCTCCTCTTTATTTATACTCATAGAGTATGCATAGAGAGGAGTATTGGATTGGACAGACAATGAAAACCTTCAACCTATTTTATGTATGCTCTAAATTCAAATCGTTCACGCATAAACCAACTGTCGGCTACCCTGATCGACTCCGGTGTGTATCCTTCCACGATCCCCCCCCGTAATCTATCAGGTGACCATTTGGATCTGGATCTTCCCGGTACCAGACAGACACCTTGGATTGTGCAAGGGCAGCAGTCAGGAAGTCTATATCGTTCTCCAGGACTTTGTATGTAGTACTCATGTCGCCCCCCACAAATGGTTTATTTTGAATAAACTTTAGCTCTAATCTAATCGGACCTTATCCGAAATCACAAGGAAGAATGTAGCCAATGGACCACAAAGCAATGAAAGTAAAAACCAGTTTAGTCCACTCCTGTTTTTCCCTTGCGCCAGTCCTGCATTAATTAGAGCCAGCGTCCCCCAACCCACAAAATAACCGTTATCCATCCCACACACAACCTTTCGATTTCAAACTAAATAATTTCAATATATTTCATTTGGAACATTATGTATATGTACTCTATATCACTGGTAAGGAAAGTTTTCCTATACTAATTTCTTCAAGAACAGACCGATTTCTTCAATGTATTTTTGTTGTTCTTCATCTGGAATCATATGACCGGAATTCTGAAATTCTATAACATTCAATCCGGGGATTGATTCCTTATATATTTCAAGTGTTTCTTCCGATATATCCGAAGGGATTTTCGCCGCCGCATTCCTACCAGCGAAAAGAGCAACTGGAATGTGAAGGTTTGATAGTTGTTCCGAAAAATCAACTTCATCTGCGTCATTCCTCAATCCTTGCAACGCTTCAAGACGCATATGGTTTAGTATTGGCACTTGCAAATATACCAATTTACTCCAAAAATCCAATGCCTCTTTCCCGACACTTCTATGTATAGGAGCTTGGTCAACCAAAATAAGTCCACACATGTCTTTCTGATTTGATAAGCTCCAACCTATAGCGTACGCAGCACCTCTGGAGAACCCAAGTACACAGTAATTCTTAAGGCCGCAATAGGAAATAACTGCTTCAATATCTGATAGATGATCCACAAGATTATAATTATTTTCTGGAGTAGAACTCAACCCACGACCTCGAAAACTAAAAGTAACAACATGTCCCTGAATTTTGGACAGCAGTGGGATGGCTCTCTCTGCAGATTCCCACAATCCATTAATTATAAGTAATGAAGGTGATTTTTCAGATACCACTCCATTCTCAAGAATGTGTAGAACAACTGCCTCATTATGAATAAAATAACTTTTCATATTTCACCATCCATTTCAAATATATTATTTCATCAACAAAGATGCATCTACTCAATACAATAAAGCCCAACAAACACTTAAGGTTGACAGGGTATTTATTATACACGCTTATGCCAAAACCATCCTAAATTCAAATTCACTCATCAGCAACCTTAACACTAACTGGACTCCATTTCCGGATTGGACCTCCACAATCAATTATACAACCAGCCAGATCTCCACGTCGTTCTACGATGGCAACCCGTGCTTGACGGAGAGCAGCTGTCAAAAAATCAGTATCGGTTTTCAGGACTTTGTATGTATTATTCATCTTCTTACTCCCCTTGTTGCTCAACTAAAATTCGCTTCTCTGCTTTGTAATCTTTCTTTATTACTTTATCTCCATTCATGTAGTTATCCCAGGAATCAAATATCATATGTGGGTCTCCTTCTATAATGTCCTTCGCCTTCTCGATCTGTCCCGCCTTGAACAAATCCATTATTTTTATAAGATCATTTCTGTTATGTAGTTTTACAGCGTTATGTCCCGCAAGTTCTTCGCATGCAGTGGTATATTGATTTGAGGCTATCACCATAGACCTCTTGGCTCGGTAGTACCTCATTGAGCTATATACCTCTTGAACAGCTCCTAAGCCTACTGGGTACGAATATCGCTTCGCCTGAACTACATTCCGATATCCGTCCCGATCCGTAAAAACTAAATCCGTCCCAAACAGATACCGCAACTGCAGATACAACCACAAGTACTATGGCAAGGACTACAAACTTCAGCAATACTATTCCCCCTACAAAAATAGACCTGCGATTATATCCGCTAGGTCTGATAATTCCGGATTACACTGCCGATGCTTCCGATCTATGTAATTTAAATATAAATCATTTTCCACATTATGTATGTGACGATAAGGAAAATTTTCCTGAATGCAAAGAAATACCCCACCAATAATGGCAGGGTACGGTGCTTTCGCTACATCAAATTTATCGTTATTAGAACAAGGTGTAAATAAAGACTTTGTATGTAGTGTTCACTAACCTCTCCCCTATGTAGTAAAACACCCTGCTGGAAGGCAGGGTGTTTTACATTTATGTTCGTACTAATTTGCTAAACTTACCTCCATTCGATGAAGGTACTGATTGCTCTTCATAATGGAATTTATTAAAGTCCCAATTCATGTCTTTTTTGAAATCATAGTCATCAGGCCAACTTAAGAGAAAATTATTAATAATACTCTCTTGGTATTTGCCTTCATAATAATCATTTATAGGCAATAACGTTGATAAAACTAATTGGAGTTTTTTAGCAGTTCACTCTTATTTTCATACTCAATGCCTACTTTTATTCCACCATTTTCACCTAAGAAAATAATAAAATCTTCTGCTCGTATTACATATCCGTGCGCATATTTTATCATCTGAAGAGGACTAAAACACGTTTTTAATATTTCGAAATCCAGATTGTAAAATTTATTAGCAATTACATCTGTCATTAATCTTTGCAATTTTAGTCCTCCTTCGGATAATTTGTTAATTCGAGAACATTATTGTAGTAAGTCATAAAGATGACTTTGTCTTCTGCTTTATTATATGCACGTGTAGTTATTAAGTTCTCCATCTGACCTATTTCGCTTTTTATAATCTCCACTCGCCAACTTTCCGGGTCACCTTTTCCGGATCCAGTTGCCTGTCTCTCCGCGACTTCCTTCAATTGATGAGAGTGACTGAGTGCCAGAGTCATCTCGGTGAGATTGTTGTCGGGACTTTACTATCTTTAGGAGCAGCTACAGCAGCTAATAAAATCATTAAGTTCTTCTTAAAATAATTATTTAGCAAGAAGCCATCCCTTAGATCTATTTAAAATTGGTTGGCTTCTTGCACAGAGTTATTGTGCTTTCTTAACCTTGCTCTTTATCAGTGTACCCCTTGCCTGCTTCTGGATTACTTACAATCCCCAACACTACCAGGATACCTAACACTGCATTTACCGCAGCCGTAATCTGATCATACTTTTCCGGTGCCAACTGCACCCCAAAGATCACAATCCGAAGGTGGCTGCCGAAAGATTGGGAATGACTCCTGCAATGTTCAATGAGAGGTACTCACATCTTCTCCCAATCATGCAGGAAGAGGCCGTTGACAGAATTGAAAATGAACTCAATAAATTCGCAGAAAAGCAGCTTGAACCTGTGGAATAAAAGTCTCCGTTAGCAAATCCGTTAGCAAGCTTAAAAAAATGGCCTTTCCCCACTCAAGCATATTCGCTCCGACGAGCCTACATATAGCAAAAACCCCTTGCTAGGCAAGGGGTTTAGTGAAGTGGGCCCTACAGGACTCGAACCTGTGACCAATCGGTTATGAGCCGACCGCTCTAACCAACTGAGCTAAGGGCCCGGATCTAAAGTATCCGTATGATATACAATGGCTGTAGGAAATAAATTGGTTGCGGGGGCAGGATTTGAACCTGCGGCCTTCGGGTTATGAGCCCGACGAGCTACCGGGCTGCTCCACCCCGCGTCAGTAATCATATTCAAACAGCGACAATAGTTAATATACAATATACCAGGCACTAAAGTCAAGGATGATTTTGTTAATTTATTCAGGGCAGGAAACGCACCCCGTAGCGGCCCTTGCGGGAGCGATAAATTTCCACAAATCGCGGATCATGATAGCCGTAAATCCAACCGTCCTGCTCCAGCCTCTTGGCCAGGCAGCCTGCTTGAAATCTCGTCCTGAACAGCTTCGCGAAGTATATCCAGTTCATGATGCCTTCTTCTCCTTTGTTACGATAATGGATGTCTTCCTTCCCTGAAGTTATCATGCCCAGTTTTTAAAATATAAGCCGCCGAATAAGGTATCCGCCAATAAAAAAACAGCAAGGCCCTCACCTTGCGGTGAGGGCCTGAAAAACATTGCCGGATAACCCCGGCTAACATTCCGGATACAATTCTGCTACACGCCGAACGAGGCCGGATCTTTGCGCCAGGACTGCAGCAGCGCTACATCGGTTTCAGCGATTGTGCCTTGACTCAGTGCTACATCAATCAATGTGCTGTAGTTGGACAAGCTTTGCAGCGGCACACCAGCTGCCGCAAATGCCTCGGTGGCCCGGTCCAGCTCATAGCTGAAGATGGCCAGTACGGCCAGCACCTCTCCTCCGGCCTCCTGTACGGCCTGCGCCGCCTTAATGGAGCTGCCGCCGGTAGAAATCAGGTCCTCAATCACAATGACCTTCTGTCCGGGAGAGATAATGCCTTCGATCTGGTTCTGCTTGCCGTGGCCTTTGGCTTTGTCGCGGATATATGCCATCGGCAGATCCAGCTTGTCGGCCGCCCAGGCCGCATGCGGAATACCCGCAGTGGCTGTGCCCGCAATCACTTCAGCGTCCGGGTAGCTGGCTCTGATCAGCTCTGCGAAGCCAGCGGCAATGTAGCCGCGAACTGCCGGAACGGACATGGTCAGGCGATTGTCGCAATAGATGGGCGACTTGATGCCGGAGGTCCAGGTAAAAGGCTCCTGCGGACGCAGCGCCACTGCCCCAATCTCCAGCAAATAGCTGGCGACTTGCTGGCTTGTATTCGATAATATGCTCATGCTTGAGTCATCTCCTCAATAATAGATAGTGCGGCTGCGCGCGGATCCGCCGCAGCCGTAATAGGCCGGCCCACTACAAGGTAGTGGCTGCCTTGCCGGATAGCTTGTCCCGGTGTCATCACCCGGGACTGATCGTCCAGGGAAGACCCTGCCGGACGAATGCCCGGGGTAACCGTGCGGAACTCCGGGCCGCACGCGGCAGAGATCGCCGCCGACTCCTGCGGTGAAGCTACCACGCCGTGCAGGCCGGCCTCAACCGCCAGCTTGGCGTAACGCACCACGGTGTCCGCTACATTCCCGGCAATGCCAATCTCGCTGTTCATCACTGCCTGACTGGTGCTGGTGAGCTGTGTCACTGCGATAATCAGCGGCATTCTCAGCGACGGGTGCAGGCTAACCGCCTGGGCAGCCCCGTCCAGCGCTGCAGCCATCATGGCCGAGCCGCCGGAGGCGTGTACGTTGAACATATCCACACCGAGCATCGTAAGGCTCTCCGCCCCACCCCGCACCGTATTGGGGATATCATGCATTTTGACATCGACGAACACGGAATAACCGCGGGCCTTCAGTTCTCTGATGAAGTCTGGTCCGGCTGCATAGAACAGCTGCATCCCAACCTTCATGTAACAAGGAATACCTTCCAGCTTCTCAATGAGCAGCCTCGCTTGCGCTGCATCAGGATAATCCAGGGCAATCATCAGCCGCCCAGCCATTTCATCCCGTCTGGTAATTTCTCCGATATTCTCGTGTTCAAGCTGCTGTGGGTCCATCTGTTTCACGTACGGTTCAGCTCCTTTGGTCATTTTTTAACGGTTACCGGGTCCCCGGGCATAGCGGAACGGTCTGCGATAACGCAAACCGTTCCAGTGGCATGCCCGAATGGGCTGCTCATACATCTATAGGTTATTGTCCGACAAAAGCTGGCATGGACTGCGACGAGAAGTTGATCGTCTGCAGCATGATGAGCAGCGCCGTTACCGTATCCAGTGAGGTCATACATACGACACCGTTCTCTACCGCTTCACGGCGGATACGGAAGCCGTCACGCTCTGGCGTTTTGCCTTTAGTCAGCGTATTGAAGACAAAGTTGGCCTGACCACCGCGGATCAGATCAAGGATCGTCGGCTCTCCTTCATCCAGCTTGTTGACATTCATCACGTTCAGGCCTGCCTGTTCAAGGGCTTGCGCCGTACCGCCGGTGGCAATGATTTTGTAGCCCATGGCGTGGAAGCCCTTCATCAGCTCAACTGCCTCAGCTTTGTCTTTGTCTGCTACCGTAACGATGATTGCTCCGGTTGTTGGAATTTTCATGCCTGCTCCGATCAGACCTTTATAGAGCGCTTTGGCATACAGCTTGTCGCGGCCCATAACTTCGCCGGTCGATTTCATTTCCGGTCCTAAGGTAGGCTCCACTCTGCGCAGCTTGGCAAAAGAGAACACCGGCACTTTTACCGACACATAGTCGCTTTCCGGCCAGAGGCCTTCTGTGTAGCCATCGTCTTTCAGCTTGCCGCCGAGAATGATCTTGGTAGCCAGATGGGCCATAGGAATGCCGGTTACCTTGCTCAGGAAAGGAACCGTACGCGAAGAGCGCGGATTCACTTCGATCACATATACTTCATTCTGGTAAATGACGAACTGGATGTTGACAAGGCCAATCGTTTTCAGTTCCTTGGCAATCTTGATGGTGATTTCGCTTATTTTCTGCTTCAGGCCTTCATCCAGATATTGCGGCGGGTAGACAGCGATGGAGTCACCGGAGTGGACACCCGCACGTTCTACATGCTCCATAATACCAGGGATGACTACGGTCTCGCCGTCGCAAATCGCGTCAACTTCAACCTCTTTGCCCAGCATGTAGCGGTCGATCAGCACCGGATGCTCCGGATTCACCTTCACCGCTTCAACCATGTAGCTCAGCAATTCCGCATCGTTGTAGACAATCTCCATTGCACGGCCGCCCAGTACATAGGAAGGACGTACAAGTACCGGATATCCCAGCGATTGAGCTGTTTCTACGGCTTGACTCACATCGGTTACCGTCTTGCCTTTAGGTTGTGCAATATTCAGACGGGCCAGAAGCGCTTCGAATTTCTTGCGGTTTTCAGCTTCGTCGATGCTTTCCAGACTGGTGCCGAGAATATTTACACCGGCTGCAGCCAGCGGCGCAGCAAGGTTAATGGCAGTTTGTCCTCCGAACTGGACGATAACGCCAATCGGATTCTCCTGGGTGATGACATTCATGACATCCTCGAAGAACAACGGTTCAAAATAGAGCCGGTCCGAGGTGTTGAAGTCGGTCGATACCGTTTCAGGATTGTTGTTGATGATTACAGCTTCATAGCCGGCTTTCTGGATCGCCCAGACCGCATGTACGGTACTATAATCGAATTCGATCCCCTGACCGATCCGGATAGGTCCGGACCCGAGCACGATAACCTTCTGCTTGTCGGAATGGATAACCTCATTCTCCGTCTCATAAGTGGAGTAGTAGTAAGGTGTGGAGGCTTCGAACTCAGCCGCGCATGTATCTACCATCTTGAAGACTGGAGTTAGTCCCTGCGCAAGGCGCATAGCACGAACATCCACTTCCTTCGTCTGAGCTCCGCCCGGACGTCCTTCCGCCCGGATCTCGGCAATTGCCCGGTCAGTGAACCCTTTGCGTTTCGCTTGATACAAGGTTTCGGCACTCAGCGTCTCTTCGCTGCGCAGCACATCCTCGAAGTTCACCAGGCCTTCAATCTTGGACAGGAACCACCAATCAATGCTGGTGATATCCTGAATCTCCTGCAGGCCGTAGCCGCGGCGGAACGCTTCCGCGATCAGGAACAGCCGCTCGTCATCCGCTTTGGCGAGACGACCCCGCAGCACGCTGTCTTCCAGCTGCTCTGCGCCCGGCAGGCGGAAACGGTGGACACCGATTTCCAGGGAACGGACTGCTTTATGAATCGACTCTTCAAAGGTACGGCCAATCGCCATGACTTCGCCGGTTGCTTTCATCTGCGTGCCCAGTTTACGGTTCGCCGATGTGAACTTGTCAAACGGCCAACGCGGAATTTTGCTGACGATATAGTCCAGTGTCGGCTCGAAGCAGGCGTATGTCTGTCCTGTAACCGGGTTAACAATTTCATCCAGGGTGTAGCCGAGAGCGATTTTGGCTGCCATTTTGGCAATCGGGTAACCGGTCGCCTTCGACGCCAGCGCCGAGGAGCGGCTGACCCGGGGATTTACTTCAATGACATAATATTGATAGCTTTGCGGATCAAGCGCGAACTGCACGTTGCAGCCGCCTTCGATATTCAGCGCGCGGATGATCTTAAGTGACGCGCTGCGCAGCATTTGGTATTCGCGGTCGGACAACGTCTGGCTTGGTGCCACAACGATACTGTCGCCTGTATGTACGCCGACAGGATCAAAGTTCTCCATGTTGCAGACAACGATACAGTTGTCGTTCGCGTCCCGCATAACCTCATATTCAACTTCCTTCATACCGGCGATGCTTTTCTCCACCAGACATTGACCGATCGGGCTGTAACGGATACCCGCTTTGACGGTTTCACGCAGCTCTTCCTCGTTGTCGCAAATGCCGCCGCCGGTTCCACCGAGCGTATAGGCCGGACGAACGATCAACGGGTAGCCGATTCCTGCGGCAAAACCCATCGCTTCTTCCACAGTCGTGATAATTGTGCTCTCCGGTACCGGCTGATCCAGCTCGCGCATCAGTTCGCGGAACAAATCCCGGTCTTCTGCTTTCTCGATGGATTCCAACTGTGTGCCCAGCAGCTTCACGTTCTCCGACTGCAGCACACCTGCGCGGGCCAGTTCCACGGCCATGTTCAGGCCGGTCTGTCCGCCCAGTGTCGGCAGCAGGCCATCCGGGCGTTCCTGGCGGATAATCGCCGTAACAAACTCAAGTGTAATCGGCTCGATGTATACCTTGTCGGCCATATTGGTATCGGTCATGATCGTGGCCGGGTTGCTGTTGATCAGCACAACCTCCACGCCTTCTTCTTTGAGCGCCTGGCAGGCCTGTGTTCCTGCATAGTCAAACTCGGCAGCCTGGCCGATGACAATCGGGCCGGAGCCGATGACGAGAATCTTTTTAAGTTTATCGTTCTTTGGCATGTTATAGAGCTCCTTTCACGGCTTCAAGCTGTGCTTTGGGTTGTGGTGCCGTGATTCTGGCATTTGCGGCAAGCTGGGCCTGGCGTGAGCCTGCTGGCGTCTTCGCTTTGTGATCAGCAATCATTTCCAGGAAACGGTCGAACAAATAGCTGCTGTCATGCGGTCCCGGCGCCGCTTCCGGATGGTATTGCACCGAAAATGCGGGGTAGCGGGTATGTTTGAGTCCTTCAACTGTCTTGTCATTGTTGTTGATATGCGTAACCTCAAGCTCGGTATTGACAACTGAATCCTCGTTTACTGTGTAGCCATGGTTCTGCGAGGTAATGAAGCAGCGTCCGCTCTCCAGCTCCTTAACCGGGTGGTTCCCGCCGCGGTGGCCGAATTTAAGCTTCTCTGTGTCGGCGCCACAAGCCAGGGCGAACAATTGGTGACCCAGACAGATCCCGAAGATCGGGTATTCGCCGAGCAGCTCGGAGATCGTGTTGACGGCATACGGCACGTCTTTAGGGTCCCCAGGGCCGTTGGAGAGCTGAATGCCATCCGGGTTCAGGCGGCGGACCTCATCTGCAGTCACATCATGCGGCACGACTACAACATCACAGCCGCGGCTGTTCAGTTCGCGCAGGATACCGGTCTTCGCGCCGTAATCGACCAGCACGATCCGTTCTTTGTTCCCCGGACTGCTGTACGTTTTGGTTGTAGATGTCCGGGCTACCTGATTGCGCAGCTCCTCAATGGTCGTGTCGCCCATCATTTCCATGAGCTCTTCCACACGTTTGTTGGAAGTGGTTAGAATGGCCTTCATCGTGCCGTGGTGGCGGATAATGCGGGTCAGCATCCGCGTGTCGATCTCGCTGATTCCGGGAATGCCATATTCCTTCAGCAGGTCATCCACGCTGTATTCGGCGCGCCAGTTGCTTGGCACTTCCTCATGGCGGCGTACAACAAAGCCGTGTACGAAAGGACGCACAGATTCGAAATCATCGCGGGTAATGCCGTAATTTCCAATCAGCGGATAAGTCATGGTGACGATTTGCCCGCAGTACGAAGGGTCCGACAGCACCTCCTGATATCCCGTAATTCCTGTGTTAAAAACAACCTCGCCCGTCTTTTCGCCTTCAGCGCCAAATGCGGTGCCTGTAAACAGCGTTCCGTCCTGTAGCAGCAATCTCGCCTGCATTCCCATCCACTCCTTCTTGTTTCTGTAGTCTGATTCTATGCCTTGCATCATTAGCGGAGTGTAACGCGCCAAAATGCCGCCGCATGTTCACCTTGCCCCATACAGCCGGCATCTTCGCTCCACCAGTTCATTAATTAGCTTTAGTCCATACCGCTGTGCCGTCTACCCATGTCATAACCGGCCAGCCTTTAAGCTTCCATCCGGCAAAGGGAGTATTGCGTCCTTTGCTGGCAAATGAAGCCGGATCTACTTCCTGCTCCTCCTTGAGGTCGATCAGCGTCAAATCGGCAGGCGCCCCAACCGTGAGATGGCCTGTATTCAGCCGGAACACCCGGGCCGGATCAGCGGTCATCCGCTGCACCAGCAGGGACAGGTCCCATTTGCCGGTTGCCACAAAAGCGGTGTAGAGCAGCGGGAATGCTGTCTCAAATCCGACAATGCCAAACGGTGCAAGCTGCATGCCTTTCGCTTTCTCTTCCTCGCTGTGCGGTGCATGATCGGTCACGATGATATCCAGCGTCCCGTCGAGCAGACCCTCGATGCAGGCTTCCACGTCGCGGCGCGAACGCAGCGGCGGGTTCATTTTCCAATTGGCATCCATGCCCGGAATGTCTTCCTCCGACAGCAGCAGATGATGCGGGCATACCTCCGCGGTCACCTTGATGCCGATTTGCTTGGCCTGGCGGATCAGCCGCACCGATTGTTCCGTGCTGACGTGGCAGACATGATAGTGAACACCGGTTGCTTCAGCCAGCAGAATATCGCGTCCGACATGGATCGCTTCCGACTCGTTCGGAATACCTTTGAGGCCATGCGCGGTTGCGAACTTGCCTTCGTTGACCGCACAGCCCTCAACCAGCGAATCGTCCTCGCAATGCGCGATTACAGGCATATCCAGCCCGGCAGCCAATTTCATGGCATCCTTCATCATCTGGGCTGTCTGTACGCCTACTCCGTCGTCCGTGAAACCAATGGCTCCAGCTTCCTTAAGTGCGGCAAAATCGGTCAGCTCGCGTCCCAGCTCATTTTTCGTAATCGCCGCATAAGGGAGCACCTTCACCAGTCCGGCTTCGCGCGCTTTATCCTTCACAAACTGTACGATTTCCGGGCTGTCCGTTACCGGGCGTGTATTCGGCATGCAGGCGATGGTAGTAAATCCGCCCTTGGCAGCCGAACGTGCTCCGGTTTCTACCGTTTCTTTATGCTCAAAGCCAGGCTCGCGGAGATGCACATGCATATCAATCAGTCCCGGGATCAGCAGTTTGCCTTCGGCTTCTATGATTTCAGCGGATTCGTCGAGCGCATCCAGATTACTCTCAATTGCGGAAATTACGCCGTCCTGAACTACGATATGTCTAGTCTCTAACTCGCCTTCCTGGTTGAGCACGCTGGCGTTTCTAATGATCACGGTTATGATTCTCCTTTTACCTGCAGGCCGCAGCCGCAAGCTCTCTGATTATTATATAATAAAAATTCATCTTTGTGTATATTTATTAGTGTATTTATGTCAGCTTTTTTTAACTTGGAGAGTTGCTATTGAAGGGCTCTCTCCATTACAGCCATCCGCACAGGCACGCCGTTGGACATCTGCGGGAAAATCCGCGATTGGCTGCTTTCGACCACTGCGTCATCAATCTCTACGTTGCGGTTCACCGGAGCCGGATGCATAATGATCGTGTTCTTATCGAGCCGCGCCGCCCGTTCTTCCGTCAATCCATACTGTTTCCGGTATTCCTCGGCAGACAGCAGTATGCCGGATGCATGGCGCTCAAGCTGAACCCGCAGCATCATGACTACATCAGCCTTAAGCGCTTCTTCCATACTCACATAAGGAGCGTAGGCAGCAAGTTCCGGCGCCTGCATATTCTCCGGTGCGCAGAACTGCACTTTGGCCCCCATCTTTGTCAGTCCCCAGAGGTTCGAGCGTGCAACCCGGCTATGCATAATATCCCCTATAATCGAAACTTTGAGGCCCTTCAGCCCGCCAAAATTTTTGCTCATTGTGTACAGGTCCAGCAGTGCTTGTGTCGGATGCTCGTTATTACCGTCTCCGGCATTGATCAGCGGAATGGACACCTTCTCGGCCAGCTGCTGCAGCACGCCCGCAGGCTTCAAACGCACAACTCCGGCATCGATCCCCATTGATTCCAGTGTGCGTACTGTATCGTAGATCGACTCGCCTTTTTCTACACTGGAAGCCGCAGCCGTGAAATTCAGCACCTGAACGCCAAGGCGTTTCTCGGCCATTTCGAAGGAAAAGCGGGTGCGCGTGCTGTTCTCAAAAAACATGTTGGCAACAAAATGTGATCTCAGTACCGGGGTCAGCTTCTCGGCCTGATTGTCCCAGTACGCTGTTCTCTCCAATAACTCACGGATTTCCGAGCTGTCCAGCTCTTTAATCCCCAGCAGACTGCGTTCCTTCACCTTGGTTGCCGTCATCATTGTTATCGTTCCTCCCGGTTTGAAATAATGTAAACTTCATCCTTGCCATCGAATTCGGTCAGCGCCACTTCGATCTGCTCATGCCTGGAGGTAGGTACGTTCTTGCCGATGTAGTCCGGACGGATCGGAAGCTCCCGGTGTCCACGGTCAGCCAGTACAGCGAGTTGGATCATCCTTGGCCGTCCGCAATCCATCAGGGCATCCATCGCCGCGCGGATCGTGCGTCCGGTGTACAGCACATCGTCAAACAAAATCACTTTTTTGTCGTGGATGCCGCTGCTGCCTTCCGGCAGGGTCAGGTAGCTTTTCACTACCGTCCGGTCCATCTCTTCCCGGTTATCTCCGCCTTCGCGGTCATCGCGGTAATGTGTGATGTCCAGCTCGCCGTAAGGAATATCAACACCTTCAATTTCCTTGATACGTTCTGCGATCCGCTGGGCCAGGTAAATGCCGCGTGTCCGGATGCCTACCAGCAGACAATTCTCGATACCTTTGTTTTTCTCCAAAATCTCATGGGCAATGCGCGACAGTGCGCGGCGAATTGCCGTTTCATCCATAATGACATTTTTCTCAGTAACCATAATCCGTCATCCTCCTGCTTGTACGCCCGTTCAAGCTCCCGGAAATCAAAAAACTCCTTGCCCAAAGCAGGCAAGGAGTGAAATCCGCAGATTCAAAAAGATGGCGTGTCCGCGCGCATAAAAAGGCCCTCCGTACTCATACGGATTCCTTCCTTAAGTCGCGAACCTCGATTCACGTTACCTTGCCAGCCTCACGGGACTGAATTAAAGGCGCATATTCATTTAACAGAATTATGACAGAAGTCATGGCTTGTGTCAAATGGGAGGCAGTGGGAACAGAAAAACTGGAGGAGATTTAGGTGAAAGGACGCAGACTGCGGGAATGTTGGACTTTCGGCCGCTGTTAGGTTTGGATTCCTTGATTGATACCGCTACTAGCGGTAGAAATCCAAACCTAAAGGCGGACGCATTCGCTCCTACAGTTCCAAAATCCCCTCCACTGCTTCCACCTAAACGTGGAATTTTTCAGTTTAAAAGTAAGAAGCAAAAAAGAACGCCAGCTTGTTTCATAAGCTGATGATGATCAAGACCATTAGACCATTTTCCATTCATATAGTTTACATCTCATGACCGAGAAACTAATAAACTGCCGGCTTACCCTCTGCTTGTTTTACGTCCCTGCTTCCGCTTTGATATGATGAAGACCGGAGGCGACTGATAATGGAACTGGAATTTATCACAGCTGCGCATTGGAATGATAGCTTGTGGCAGTTAATTGAACCCATGTACCGGGAGGCTTTTCCCAGCGGGGCCAAACCGGAAGGAATACTGCACAATATGCTGGACAGAGGAATAGCGTATTTGCATGCAGGCCTAGCTGATGGACATGTTGTAGCAATGGCTGTAACCGGGATCGTTGGAGGGACGGCAGACAAGCGGCTTATCATTGATTATCTGGCAGTTGCCAAGAAGTCGCGCGGAGAAGGCCTTGGCTCATTGTTTCTGGAAAAAATCATTCACTGGGCTGAACAAGTGCATAACGCCAGTGGAATCATCATTGAAGTGGAAGGCGGAAACACAGCTGCGCATCTTGAGCGTATTCATTTCTGGGAACGGAATGGTTTCAAGCTGACACCGTATATCCATCAATATATTTGGGTGCCGGAGCCGTATCAGGCAATGCTGCGCCCGCTGAAGCAGGGGGTTGCTGTCGAAGATAATGGGGAGTCTTTATTCCGTTATATTAACAATTTTCACAGAAATTCTTACCGCCTATCTTGAGCATGCTGCAACAAGAAGCCGCCGCAGATTTCTCTGCGGCGGCTTCTTAGTTGCCCGTTATTTTAGAATTCGAATTCAACGTCGCTGAGGCGTCTTTGAATTTCGGAGATTACACGTTTCTCTTCCTCTTCACCTTTGGCGATAAAAGTAACGGAGAAACGTACGAATGGACCTGCATCATCCCAAGGCACGGTAGAGATCAGCTTCTCGCGGATCAGGAACTGCGAGAAATCTTCGCCGGATTCGAAACGGCGTCCGCCTTTGACACCTTTTGGTGCAGCTACATAAAGGAAGAAAGAACCTTTCGGTTTCTCTGCCTTGAAGCCCAGGCTGTTCAGCGCGTCCACCAGCATGTTGTGGCGGCGGGAATACTTGGCAGCAATCGCTTCAGTAATCTCAGGGTGTTCCAGACCGTAGGCGGCAGCCTTTTGAATCGCGATGAACTGGCCGGAGTCATTGTTGTCCTTCACATCGCTGAATGCTTTCACGACCAGCGGGTTGCCGGCAACGAACCCGATTCTCCAGCCTGTCATGTTGTAAGACTTGGAGAGCGAGTGCAGTTCTACGCCGACATCCTTCGCGCCGGGTACGGACAGGAAGCTCAGCGGCTTCACACCGTCATAAGTCAGCGCTGCATATGGAGCGTCATGGATGACTACGACGTTGTATTTTTTGGCCCAGTCTACAACGGCGCTGAAAAATTCAGGAGTTGCGCTGGCACCTGTAGGGTTATTCGGATAGTTCAGGTAGAGCAGCTTCGCTTTGCGGGCGATATCTTCCGGAATGGAATTCAGATCAGGCAGAAAGTTGTTCTCTCTCTTGAGTTCCACCGTATAGACTTGTCCACCCAAATATTTGGTGTGGGTACCCAGTACCGGATAACCCGGAACCGTCATAATGGTGATGTCACCCGGATTGATGAAGCAGGATGGCAGCATGGCCAAAGCCGGCTTCGAGCCGATGGAATGCACAACCTCGTTTACAGGGTCGATCCCCTCTACACGAAATACATCCTTCAGGTAAGCAGCAGCGGCAGCTTTGAATTCAGGAATTCCGTTATCGGAATAGCCGCGGTTTTCTTCTTTGGCCGCTTCGATGGCAAGTCTTGCAACAATGCCTTCATCCGCCATCTCGTCAGGTTCGCCGACGCCCATATCAATCAATTCAATATTAGGAAAATCCTGTTTCGCCGATGCTTTGGCGCGTTTGATTTTCTCGAATTTGTAAATGGCTGTATCTTTGCCGTAATTCGCACCGCCGATGCGGTCCGCAAAATTAGTCTGAATGAAAGTCTCTTGATACTGTTCGATACTCATAATTTTGTTCTCATCTCCTGGCTATTATTAAATATATCATTAAATATGAAGCAAAATTGTCTCCAAAACCATGGATTTATGATCACTTCATTTGTACTTATCTGCTGCGCAGCGTAAACAGCACTTCTTCCATATCTGCCGGAATCGGTCTGCTGAACTCCATATACTCACCCGTGGAAGGATGCTTAAAGCCCAGTACGGCGGCATGCAGAGCCTGTCCGTTCATCATAATCCCCTTGCTGCGCCCGTATACCGGATCGCCGACCAGCGGATGCCCGATAAACTTCATGTGCACGCGGATCTGATGCGTCCGTCCGGTCTCCAGCTGCAGTTCCAGCAGTGTGCAGTCGCCAAAGCGTTCCAGCACGGTAAAATGGGTCACGGAACGTTTGCTGTTTTTCTCGGTTACCGTGTACAGCTTGCGGTCATGCGGGTCACGGCCAATCGGAGCGTCTACGGTTCCATGGCTATGGGCCAGGTTACCATGCACCACTGCGATGTAGCGGCGTGTTACACTGTGCTCTTTGAGCTGGGCAGCGAGTGAAGCATGACTGGCATCATTTTTGGCTGCCATAATCAGACCGGAAGTATCTTTATCAATGCGGTGTACAATCCCGGGACGAATCTCGCCATTGATGCCGGACAGATCTTTGCAATGAAACATCAGCGCATTGACCAGTGTACCGGACGGATGCCCTGCTGCCGGATGCACAACCATGCCGCGAGGCTTATTAATTACAATAACATCACTGTCCTCATAGACCACTTCAAGCGGAATATCCTCCGCAATCAGATCGGTAACTTCAGCCTCTGGAACTGTAACAGCGATAACATCGCCTTCATTCAGCTTATAGTTGGCCTTAACCGGAGAACCGTTTACCTTAACATGTCCGCTGCTGATCCACAGCTGTACCTGAGAGCGTGAAATTTCTTCTTCCCAGGCCTCCGTAATATATTTATCAACCCGTTCCCGGGCATTCTCTCCGGAAACAATCCACTCCGTGACGTCCCTTTCTTCTTCGTAGGCAATAGCACCTGCCTGCTCATTGACGTCCTTGTTCAAATCATTCATTCCCTTCTTTTACTTCCTTTGATTCCTTAACTTCGATGATTTCTTCTCCGCTCTTCATATCCAGCAGTGTATCGAGAATAATCAGTCCAACCCCAATCACGATGCAGGAGTCGGCGACATTAAAAATAGGGAAGGTGTAGCTCCCGAAGTTGAACATCAGGAAGTCAACAACCTCACCGTTCAGCATCCGGTCCAAAAAGTTGCCTATAGCTCCGCCCAGCACCAATGCCAGAGCGGTAGGAAGCAGCTTCCGCGAGGCTTTGGCCTTGTTCATATACCAGACAATTCCGACGACAACAACAACCGTAACTATAAAGAAAAACCATTGCTGTCCTTCAAGAATTCCGAAAGCGGCTCCACTATTGCGGTGGGAGGTAATAATGAAGAAGTCGTTTATGACCGGAATCTGCTCGCCGAGCTCCAGCCGGGTAGCAATCACATATTTGGTACCCTGGTCAATCAAAAACACAATTAGCGCAATCAGATAGTACACCACAGAAGTTGTCACTCCGTTCTTATTTTTCCCGCGTTATAGCGGTACAAATACTGAATAAAGACTTGTATATTGTAGCACAGGCCTCAAGAAGCCGTCTATTGCGGACCGTATAACCCTTTTAAGGCCGGGGGACTATTTACCATCGCTAAAAAGACGCTTCTCCGGTCAAGCTATCAAAGAACGAACCGGCAGGAATGCCGGGAAGCGTACGTTATGACAAAAGCATCTGAAAGGAGCACTCGCCTATGAGCCATCTGACATCACAGCAGCTCTCGCAGCTGCGTGCAGCGCTGCAGCAGCAGCAGGAGGAAATCCGCCACAGGCTGCAAAATAACGAGCATTACGGTCTGCAGGAAGCCATGCGCGATACAACCGGGGAATTGTCCGAAATCGACAACCATCCCGGCGATGCCGCCACTGAGCTGTATAACCGCTCGATAGATATTTCCCTGCTGGAACGCGACGAGCATGAATTGGACGATATCGAAGCCGCTCTGCAGGCCATGGATGAAGGCACCTACGGGATTTGTATCGCCAGCGGCAATCCGATTCCATATGAGCGCCTCTCAGCCATTCCATCCACCAGATACAGCAAGGAGCATGCCCCACGCCAGAACGCGCCGTTTACCCGGCCGGTCGAAGAAGAGCTGCTGTCCCCGCCTTTTGGACGCACCAGCCTTGACGAACGCGATGAGCAAAACGGTTTTGACGGCGAAGATGCCTGGCAGATCGTCGAAAGCTGGGGCAGCTCCAACTCCCCGGCCATGGCCGAAGGCAATGATATCAGCTCCTACAACGATATGGAGATTGAGGCCGACGAAACCGAAGGCTTCGTGGAGCCGTGGGAGAACTTTGTGGCGACCGATATCGCCGGAAACCATTTGACCATCATCAAAGGAACCAGTTACCGCCATTATATGGACACCGAGGAAGGCAGCTACCTGCTGGATCCGTCCGCTAAAAAGGAAAGGGAGTAGCCATGTGCTGCTCCTTTTTTAGGTACACACGCCAGATCAATGATTCTCTAATCCCTAAAAAGTCTTAAGCTCCAGCTGGTGCTGTACGATCCGCACAATATCTGCAATATAATCTCCGATAATCGGCAGGTTCAGCGCCCCCAGCATCTGCAGTACATAAATGATCGTCGCTGCAAAAAAAGTGAATCCGAGGGCAATCCCCACCCCGCGCGCTATTCCTGATATTATGTTCAGCCAGATCAGCCGCCAGGGCGAATGCAGCAGCTGTGTATATTCAGCAACCCGCGATTTCTCCATCTCCCGGGCCAGCCACAATGTCAGCCGGTATACCGCGCTCAATTTCTCGTCCTGGGAAAGGGCCTCTGCTCCCGCTTCAGTCTCCCGTTTGAAATCCGGCGCCTGATCCAGTCCGCTGCCCTCGCCAGTTGCGGCGGAGATTTCTCCCTGCTGCCCGGAGCTTTTGCTTCCTTCTTTCCGACCCTCCAAAACACTCTAGCTCCTTCCCTAACGTCCACAAAATAAACGAGCCCGGTTCGGGGAGAGGCAATCTCTCCCCGAACACGGGGCTCGTCATTTTGCGCATAAATATAAGGTTCTCAGTAAAGATCCTCATATTTCCGCAGAAACGGCTTCCTGATCAGCGGTACACATACCGCCAATCTCGAAAGCCCCTGCCCTATGCTAAAGGCCTGGACGTTTCTTCTTATGCCGCTAGTATATGTCATTTGGAGACAAGCGATACGGGGATCAGCATTTACCTTCTCTTTAGGCTCCGATATGGATACCAATGGATCTGCCGCCGGCATCCACCGTTTCAAATGGATGCGCTCCGTCAAACTCCACGTTAGTCACAAGTACATTTTCACGCAGTACATGTTCAAAAGCAGTCACTGCCGCTTTCAGTTCATCATCCAGCTGCAGCGTGAGCGCAATCCGTTTCTCGATCGCCAGATCTAGGCGTTTGCGGTAATCCTGCACTGCACGGACAATTTCGCGGACCCAGCCCTCCTGCTCAAGTTCAGGAGTGATTTCCGTGTTCAGTGCTACCGTAAGCCCGTAACCGGAGGCTGATGCAAAACCCGGTTTGGCCTGCTTCTCAACAAGCAGCTCCTCGGCAGTAATCTGCAGTTCTTCCCCTTCCGGCGACACGATGGCAATCACACCGTCCTGTACCGCTTTGCGGGTAGCGTCGCTGTCCATCCCTTTCAGGTAGCCTTGCAGGAAGCCTACGCTCTTGCCGTATTTTTTACCGGCTACCTTCAGGTTCAGCTTCAGCGTAAAATCAACAAACCCGCTGTCGCTGTTCTCCAGCACAATTCCCTTGACATTGATTTCATCCTTGATGATCTCTTCATAATCCGTTACATCAAAGCTGCCGTCCAGGGAAACGATCAGCTCGGACAGCGGCTGGCGTGTCTTGATGCCAGTCTCGTTGCGCACGTTGCGGGCAAGCTCGACAATGCCTCTGGCACTCTCCATATCCCGCTCCAGCTCAAGATCGATCAGACTCTCGTCGGCAGCCGGATAATCCGCCAAATGTACGCTTTCCCCGCCGCCAAGGTTGGTATAGATATCTTCCGACAGCATCGGTGTGAACGGTGCCATCAGCGTAGCCGTTGTGAGCAGCACATGTGTCAGCGTACGGTAAGCGTCCAGCTTCTCTACGCCAAGCCCGCTTCCCCAGAACCGGTCGCGTGAGCGGCGGATATACCAGTTACTCAGTTCATCCACGAAGTTCTCAATCGCTTTGGACGAATTAACGAAGTCGTTGATGGCGAGGCCTTTTTCCACAACTAGAATCAGACTGTTCAAGCGGGAGAGAATCCAGCGGTCGAGCTTATGTCCGGATACCTTGAAAGGATGCTCTGCAGGGTCGTACCCGTCAATACCGGCATAGAGCGTCAGGAACGCATGTGTGTTGACCAGCGTATCCACAACCTTGGATTTGGTCTCACCAACCAGACCGCGCGAGAAACGTTTGTTATTCCACGGCGCACTGTCAGACAGGATCGCCCAGCGGAAAGCATCGGTGCCGTATTCGTTCATGATTTCCCAAGGGTCAATGACATTGCCTTTGGATTTGGACATTTTTTGGCCGTTCTCATCGAAGATGTGGCCGTGGGCAATAACTGCCTTGTAAGGCGCTTTGCCCTTGAACAACGTCGATACCGCAAGCAGGCTGTAGAACCAGCCGCGTGTCTGGTCAATTCCTTCACAGATCATATCTGCCGGATACTGGTCGGCGAATCTGTCTTCATTCTCGAACGGATAGTGGCTTTGGGCAAACGGCATCGAGCCGCTGTCAAACCATACGTCGATGACCTCAGATGTACGCACCATCACGCCACCTTCGCTGAACGGGCTGCGCAGCTTGATGTTGTCTACATATGGCTTATGCAGCTCGATATCCTCAGCGACTTCGCCGATCGCCATCGAGCGGAGTTCAGCGATGCTGTGCGGCGCAAATTCTTTGCCGGTGTCCTGGCAAACCCAGACATTCAGCGGTGTGCCCCAGTAGCGGTTGCGGCTGATATTCCAGTCCACCAGCTCTTCCAGGAACTTGCCGAAGCGGCCTTCGCGCACATGGTCAGGATACCAGTCTACGCTGTTGTTGTTGGCGATCAGCTGATCTTTGATCGCTGTCGTTTTGATGAACCAGCTGTCTGTCGCATAATACAGCAGTGGAGAATCGCAGCGCCAGCAGAACGGATAGCTGTGCTCGTATTTCTCTTTATTGTACAGCAGCCCTTTTTCGGACAGCACCTTGATGATATCTAAATCGCAATCTTTCACAAACCGTCCGGCAAAATCACTTACCACATCAGTGTATTTACCGGAAGTATCCACCACATTGACAAAGCTGATGCCGTTGTCGCGGCAGCTCTTATAGTCATCCTCACCATGTGCCGGAGCCATATGCACGATCCCGGTACCGCTGGAATCCGTTACGAAGGATGCAGCAACAATCACATTATGTTTCTCCGCCTGGATATAGCTAAACGGCGGGGTATAGCTTTGACCGATAAAGTCAGAGCCTTTGTGCGTAGAAAGAACCGTATACTCCCCTTTCAGCACCTCTTCCACGAGGTTCTTGGCCAGCACGTATACGCCGTCTTCCTGCTGCGCACGGACATATTCCATCTCCGGGTTCATCGCCAGCGCCATATGCGCCGGAAGCGTCCAAGGGGTGGTCGTCCAGGCCAGGACATAGTCGCCGCTGCCATCCAGCTTGAACTTGGCCGTTGCACTGAGGTCCTTCACCGTCTTATAGCCCTGCGCCACTTCATGGGAGCTCAGCGTTGTCTGGCAGCTCGGGCAGTACGGGCTGACGCGGTGTCCGCGGTACAGCAGACCTTTCTCATGCACCGTAGCCAGGATATTCCACACACTTTCGATGTACGTATTATCCAGCGTCACATACGGATTATCCAGATCGGTCCAGTAACCGATCGCTTCCGTGAACTCACGCCACTGCTTCTCGTAACCAAATACGCTCTCTTTGCACTCTTTGATGAACTTCTCCACGCCGTACTCTTCAATTTCCTGCTTGCCGGAGATTCCGAGTTTCTTCTGCACGCCGAGTTCAACCGGCAAGCCGTGAGTATCCCAGCCTGCTTTACGCACAACTCGGTAGCCCTTCATCGTCTGGTAGCGGCCGATGAAATCCTTGATGACCCGGCCCAGCACGTGCCCGATATGCGGTACGCCGTTAGCTGTCGGAGGTCCTTCATAGAACACATAGTTCGGACGGCCCTCGCGGTTCTCCATGGATCTGCGGAACGTATTCTCATCGCTCCATTTCTTCAGAATGCGGACATCTCTTGCCCGCGCTTTTTCTCTGACATCTACTTTTTGCATTGCTGGTCAATCCTTCCTTGATATAGTCTATAAAGCTGCTCGATCCCCCTAAATCCCCCTTAGCCAAGGGGGACCCCGAGGGCCCCGGCCCTCTGGACACCCGGAATATTGTCTAAACTCCAAGGAGAGGCGGATGTAGAGTTCATTTTGGTGTTATCCCCGCTTGTCGCCGCAAGCGGCCCGCTTTACCTCAAGCACGCTAGGCGCGCAGCCCGCTCGCAAGGTTTGCTCTTGCTCTTGCTCTTGCTCTTGCTCTTGCTCTTGCTCTTGCTCTTGCCCTTGCCCTTGCTCTTGCCTTGGGCCCCCGGCCCGCGATCCCGTCAGGGCAGCGCTGGGCCGGGTTGCCCTCGCGGCGGGGCGCAGCCGCCGCAAGCCGTCTTTGCCTTTGCCCTTGAGCAGGAAAGGCCCCGCAGGCGTACCCGCCAGGGGAGCCTAAGAAGGGGCGCTCCCCCGTCGAACAAATCCCTACCCGTCCGCGGACGCCACTCTCTGCACAATGCCCTTGTTGCGGGTGTCCAGAGGGCGGCCAGCCCTTGGGGTCCCCCTTGGAAAGGGGGATTTAGGGGGATCGCGCCCCGCAACAACAAAAACGAGCGCCATCCCGCCCCCAAGGGGCGAGACGACGCTCGCGATACCACCCTAATTCTGTGCTTCAGGCACATCCTCAGGGGGAGTGTATTCAGCACAATCTCAGTTCCGCACAGACAATCTAAACGCGCGGGTCCGGGATAACGTCCGGCAGACGGCTAAACTTACGCACGAATTAACGCTTCAGCTCAGCTTCTAGGGGAAGATCTTCCGGCAAGGTGTGAACAATCGGCTCGCAGCAAACACCGACTCTCTGGAGAACGTAACCTTATCGTACTTGTCCCGTCATCGAATGATTATGGTACAGATATGTTTTAGTTATAGACGTTTTAAGACAAAATGTCAATATTCATAGCCACGGTATAACTGTGGCCGGAAAACAAGAAATATTCATCTCACATGATATGCTCAGCATTTTAGAAGGTTAAAGCACGTTCTCACTGACTTCGCGGCTCTCCAGGGCGTTCCAATCATCCTGAGACAGCAGTTCAAGCTGTGCTTCGACGAGAGTCCGGAAACGGGTGCGGTAGATAGAGGCTTGCTTGCGCAATTCTTCCGTCTCAATCGCTACTTTCCGGGATTTGGATAACGCTTCGTTGATAATCCGGTCAGCGTTCTTTTCCGCTTCCTTGATAATCAGCTGTGACTCCTTTTTGGAGTTGTTCTTGACATCATCTGCTGCTTCCTGTGCGACGATGATTGTCTTGGACAAGCTTTCTTCAATATTCACAAAATGATCAAGGCGCTCTTGAATAGACAATAGCTGATTGTGCAGCTCCTTGTTCTCACGAATGACACTTTCGTAATCCTTGATTACCTGATCCAGAAATTCGTTGACCTCGTCTTCATCATAACCGCGGATTCTCCGGGAGAATTCCTTGTTATGTATATCGAGCGGCGTTAATGGCATGCTGTGCACCTCCTAGAAATTTCGGACCTCTTATGCCCATAGAACATAATTTGTCCCGGCAGACAAAGAAGAAAGACTGTACTTTAAGAAGAAACGAACATGCCTGTCTGGATAAAGCGGCAAGTGTTTCTGCAAGAAAATTAAGGCTGGTTATCATTCCGAATGCCGTTTAAGGATCCGCCTCTTCTACAAGTATCGGCGCCCAGCTTTCAAAATGTTTGCTTCCCTAGAGATAATGAATTTCGACAAGCAAATCCGGATTCCTGCAAACGATTCAGACAAATTTGCCAACCTGAACCCGGTAACGGCCTTTTTTCGTCAAACTTCCGATCTCCAGAACCTTAAAACGGCCAAAACCTTGAATGGAGACCATATCGCCGTCTTTAAGTCCACAGGAGGGGTCTTCCTCCACCTTCCAGTTCACCCGGACCCTTCCGGCTTTGATCGGGGCAAGTATCTTGCTCCGGCTGAGCCGGGTCACATCCGCAGCGATCCCATCAAGCCGCAAGGAAGCCACAGTCAACTCCATGATCTCAAGCTTAACCTCACTGCTCCGCAAGCCGGACAATGGCAGTATCTCTGTGCTGACATTAATCCGGTGTACTCCGGTTAAATTCACGTCCAGGAAATTAGCGATATCCGCTGCCACTACAACATGACAGCCATCCTCAAGCACATGAATATCACCGATTTTGCCTCTTTTGATGCCCAGTCCAAGAATTGAACCCATATAATCGCCATGCTCCAAAGCCAAAAACTTCTGTTCCCCGGAGGTGATGGCAAGCACCTTGAGTTCCATATCTTCTTCTGAAAGGTCACGGTAATCTGGTGCCACCATCGCCCGTTTCCGCTCAGCATTTTCTGAGCCGCCCTCCCATCTTATAGTAACATCGGGATGACGGTTCACAAGACTCTGCAGAATATAACTCTGACGGGGATCGAGAAATTCAGTCAGCTTGAGCTCATGATACTCTCCTGCATGAGTGACCCATTCCCAGGCCTTGTCCACAAATTGCCGTTCGTCAGGGTGAAAATGACCATAGATTTCATTCTTCATGTCATTAACGGAAGAGCAGGCCCACAATGGAGTGCACGCCGCCTTCCGCAAATTGAAGCACAATCAGCGCGATGATCGGGGAAATATCCAACGTTCCGAACAGCGGCGGAATAATCCGGCGGAATGGACTCAGAAAAGGCTCCACGAGCTTGCCGAGCAGCTCTCCGATGAAATTGTCACGGACATTGGGCAGCCAGGACATGAGGATATAGAAGAAAATCATGTAGTAGTAGATCTTGAAAAGTAAATTAATAATTAAATCGATTTGGGACAAAGCCCGTTCACCTCATTCTGTTGTAGTCTTGATCGTCACCCAGAATTTCCGTTATGGAACCTTGAATTTCGACCGTATCCGGTGTGCACATAAATATATTGCCCCCAATTTTGGAGATTCCTCCACCCAGGGCATAAACAGTTCCGCTGAGAAAATCAATAATCCGCATTGCCTGGTCATTGCGCACGCGCTGCAAATTAATTACGACTGTGCGGTGCGAACGAAGATGGTCGGCAATTTCCTGAGCTTCGTCATAAGAACGGGGCTCATAAAGCACTACCTTCACATTTTTTTGCGAATGGATACTGACGACGTTGGCCCGCTGGTTTTTACGGTTTTCTACAGGGGCGGGCTCGTATTCATCCTCTTCACGGGAAATCTGCTCCCGCTCCACAATTTCCTCTTCCTCCTGCAAGCCCAAAAAGCTCATAAACCGGTTCATCACGCCCATCAAGCTCCCTCCTCATGACCTACTAATACCGTTCCCAGGCGCACCCAGGTGGCTCCTTCCTGTATCGCCACTTCAAAATCATTCGACATTCCCATCGACAGCTCTTGTATAGGCTCAGGTGTCAAAGCTAGCAGATTGAGCGCATCGCGCAGTTCGCGGAGTCCGCGAAAGACCGGGCGGGTAAGCTCGGGATCCCCTTCATAAGGCGCCATCGTCATAAGGCCGATTACTTTCACACGATGCAGAGGAGCGATTTCACGCAAAAATCCAGGCACCGCTTCAGCAGATAAACCAAATTTCGTATCTTCTCCCGAGATATTCACCTGAAGGAAGACGTTTACGTCTATACCGAAGGCCTCGGCCTTCTTGTGCAATTCCTGTGCCAGTGATAACCGGTCCAAAGAGTGTATATATTGAAATTTGCCGATAACGTCCTTTACCTTATTGGTCTGCAAATGACCGATGAAATGCCATGTGCCTTTGTTGCCCAGGGCGTTCCATTTATGTTCGGCGTTCTGCCAGCGGCTTTCGGCAATGTCCTCAAGACCCGCTTCCAGCACAGCGGATACCGTTTCCAGCGATACATATTTCGTCACTGCGATAACCTTGACGTCACTTGCATCCCTGCCGCTTGCCGCGCAAGCCCGTTCCACACGTTCCTCGACCTCGGCTATTCTTTCTTGCAGTGTCAAACCCAACTTTCAGCTCTCCTTTATTCCGATCCAGCTCGTCATTCTTCCTGTAACCCCGTTTTCCTTACGGTATGAGAAGAAGAGATCACTGTTACAGCTTGTACACCAAGTTGTACATTCGATATGAGTCGGCAATATTCCTGCTTTAATCATAATGCGTCGATTCATTTCTTTCAAGTTCAGCATGCTTTTGCTGTCATCTGCATCCGACTTCCTGTATAAGAATGGAGCGTTCTCAGCCAAATTCAGTGTGCTAAGTTCATCCTCCAACCGGCGGACATGATTCATTACATAATCATCGACCTCATAACAGCATTCACCGATAGAAGGTCCAATGGCTGTCAGAATATCTTTTGGACGGCTGCCGTAGACCTCACCCATTGTGCTGACCATAGCCCCGGCAATTTCTGCTACAGTCCCTTTCCAGCCCGCATGCGCAAGGCCGGCCACCTGCTGCAAAGGATCATAGAAATATAGCGGCACACAGTCCGCATAAAAGGAAGTCAGCAGCACCCCCGGCACATTGGTCAGCAGCCCATCAGTGGACTGAAAGGCGCTTGCTCTGTCCAGATTGCCGTATCCTTGGTTCTCTTTGGTAACAACCGCAATATTTTTCCCATGAGTTTGTTCCCCGCATGTCCATGAATCCAGTGTAAAACCGAGACTCTCGGCGAGCATCCTCCGGTTGCTGATCACATCTTCCACGTCATCGCCGACATGAAGAGCACAGTTGAAGCTGTCATACGGCGCCTTGCCCGCACCACCTTGTCTTCCTGTAAAGCCGGCAGTAATTTGGGCATATGCTGAACACCACGGCTTCAGATGAAGCTGCACAGGCGTTCTGTCGATTTGTACGAACGGTTCCATCTTCTCACCTCCGCCTAAGTGTACCACAAGACCTCCCCACAAAGTGTTGTTAAGACCTCGAAGCTTACTCAAGTACTTTACAAAGCCTCCGAACAATCTCCCGGTTATGGGCTGTACTTCTTACATAAGCTCTATACCCGTTTCCGCTCAAAAAAGACGCACCCAGTTAATATGTGCGCCTTTCACTGCGGTCTCCCCGTTCCAAATACATAGTTTCCCGCTCTTCCTGACCTTGGGGCATTCTGGACTCCTCTATCTTTACGAGCACAACATCAGCACCAATCTTAACGATATTCCTCCAGGGAATGATCAAATCAGCGCCACCTCCAAAGAGCCCCATAAAGCGTGTATACCCGGGCACAATGATTGCGTCAATGACTCCGCGGCGCAGATCGAGCTCCAGATCACTGATTTGCCCGAGCCGCTTACCATCAACAATATTGATGACATCCTTGGTCTGAAAATCGGAGATTTTCATTTTTTTGCCTGTTCCTATTGAATCCTCGTTCACCTCGCCACCCCTGTACTTTCAGACATATAGTCCAATATATGTTGTTCGGGCTTGGCAACATGCAATGCAATATATATTTTCCAATACGGTTCTACATACAAAGGGGTATCCAGAAGGGTTATAGCCTCCTGGATACCCCTGCTTCATCTATCGCTGTTACTCAGGTCTTCACATGCTTTTGCATTTGCTGGATGGCCGATTTCTCAAGTCTGGAAACCTGGGCTTGAGAGATCCCAATCTCATCGGCGACCTCCATCTGGGTCTTGCCCTCGAAGAAACGCATGGACAGTATCCGCTTCTCGCGTTGTCCCAGTTTGCGCATCGCTTCCCTCAATGCAATTTCCTCAATCCAAGAGACATCTTTATTCTTATCGTCGCTAATCTGGTCCATCACATAAATCGGGTCCCCGCCGTCATGGTAGATTGGCTCGAACAAGGAGACCGGGTCCTGGATGGCGTCTAAAGCAAAAACCACATCTTCTTTCGGAACTCCCAGCGCCTCGGAAATTTCAAAAATCGTCGGCTCCCGGGAATTCTGGTTCGTCAGACTGTCACGCACCTGCAGCGCCTTGTATGCGATATCCCTGAGCGAACGTGATACCCGAATCGGGTTATTATCGCGCAGATACCTGCGGATTTCACCGATAATCATCGGCACCGCATAGGTGGAGAACTTCACATTTTGCGATAAATCAAAATTATCGATGGCTTTCATCAACCCGATGCAGCCTACCTGGAACAGATCGTCAACGAACTCTCCCCGATTATTGAACCTTTGAATAACACTAAGAACGAGTCTAAGGTTACCATTTACCAATTTCTCTCTGGCGGATCGCTCGCCCTGCTGCTGCAGCGAAGTGAACAGCTCCCGCATTTCCACGTTTGTTAGTACGGGCAGCTTGCTGGTGTCCACACCGCAAATCTCGACTTTATTTCGGGTCATGATGATTTACCTCCCAAGGAGAAACATTACTGTACATTATCTCCCCGGTCCGGCATTTTATTCCTTGCTGATTTATGCTTACACCATCTTGTTAAACTCCTTGCGCAGCCGCTTGATAATTCTTTTTTCCAGACGCGAAATATAGGATTGGGAAATACCCAGCAGATCGGCCACATCCTTTTGCGTTTTTTCTTCTCCCCCGCGCAGTCCAAACCTTAGCTCCATAATCAGGCGTTCCCGCTCACTCAGCTTCTCCAGCGCCTTCTGCAGCAGCTTCCGGTCCACTTGCTCTTCGATGTTCCGGTAAATGGTGTCGTTCTCGGTGCCAAGCACATCGGAGAGAAGCAGCTCGTTGCCGTCCCAGTCAATATTTAGCGGTTCATCAAAGGACACCTCACTCCGTGTCTTGCTGTTGCGCCGCAAATACATCAGTATCTCATTTTCGATGCAGCGTGAGGCATAGGTAGCCAGCTTGATTTTTTTCTCCGGATCAAACGTATTGACCGCCTTGATTAGTCCAATGGCCCCGATAGAGACAAGATCTTCAATGTTGATGCCGGTGTTCTCAAATTTCCGGGCAATGTATACAACGAGCCGCAGGTTGCGCTCAATCAGCATGGCCCGGACTGCCGCATCGCCGCTGGACAGCCGCTGCAGTAAATACTCCTCCTCTTCCCTCGTCAAGGGAGGAGGCAGCGCCTCGCTTCCACCGATATAATAAATTTCCTGGCTTTTCAGCCCCAGCAGAAACAGCATGCGGTAATATTGCAGTTGCAGCGCTAACTTCCATTTGACCATTCTTGTTCCTCCTCCAAGAAGTACACAGTAACCCTGTGATATTTCTTATCCCATCCATTTCCCTGCTGCCCTGCCCCAATTCCCTTTGTCCAATATTAGGATTGAAATGCCAAATGCTTCTGCGGTTATCAGCATGGCAGCGCTGCGTCAGCAGCCTGTTCTTTTTGGGCGAGGTCAGGATGTATGACCGCCCGGTACGCGCCGTCTCCCGACAGTGTCCCGCCATCCAGCCCGATGAGCACCCTTTTGCTGTAAAAGGTCTCCTCACCCAACTGTATCTTCACAAGATCCGGCTTCAGCGCAAGCATAAAGGATGAACCACGGTTGATGCCCCTATAAGGGACAAGCCGCATCCTGTCCTGCCAGGCAAAAGACTGCCCGTCCGTTTCCAGCAGAAGGGTGTCTGCGCTCGTCTGTGTCAGCCTCCCTTTCCATGAAGCAGGCAGATGGCCTTCCCAGAGCGACGCCTCCATCACCATTACCGGAATCCGCGTCAACGGATCACTGAGCCGGTTCCCTGTATCCAGCAGCCCTGGACAGACCACAGTTACGCCGTCAATTTCCACAGTTACCTCACCAATGTACGATTCGAGCTGCTCCCTGCGGACCCGTGAAGAATGGAAGAGCTTAAAGAGGAGCAGTACCAGCGGTAAGACCGCAAGCACAAACCAGAAACCGATCTTCATCCGGTATGCTTGGCCTCCTGAAGAGGTAAACAGAATACCCTTCCAGATGTCGCCTGAGCTCTGCAACAAATAGTGAATACCTACAATGCCGCCGGCTGCTGCAAAATTAATAATATAAAAGGCCCCCAACACGCGGAGGTAGCTTTGCAGACTCCTGAATCCAAAGGCAATCCACAGCATGACTACCGACAATCCGAACTTAATGAGGAAGGTATAGAGAAAAGACAGCTCCGGTACGAACATCATCACTACATAAAGCGCGCCAACCAGCGCGGAGAGCGCCAATCTCCACCTGGAGGCCTTAAGCTTGACCAGCCAGCCTGTCAGCCATAGAAGAATGCCATCGATCAGCAGATTGGCAGCGAAAATCAAGTCAATATAAACTACCAATGCATTCACCTGCCTAAGGGCTGCTATCTATCCTCAAGGCCGGGGATCAGGCTCTCTTTTTGGACGATAAGATTAGTATAGGAACTCTCGCATTCAAAGTCTGTCTAAACTTGGGGGGCGTTCTTGAGGTTTTTTTGTCGAGTTATAGCGTGACAGAGTTAACTTGAGAGGCTGGAGCTGCTCGAGGCTTATCAGTACAGCATAAACCTCTACATGACAAGTGGAAACGGCTTAGCCGTCCTTATCTTTTAATAAAAAAAGCCAGCCTCTAAATCTAAAGGCTGACTTCAAAATTCCTAATCTTAAATTCACTTCATAGACTCTAATTCTTCATCTGTAAGCCCCGTTGCCGTTCGGATCGCATGATAATCCAGTCCCATCGCAAGCAGATTTCTTGCCACTTCCAATCTGGCTTCTAATTTCCCCTGTAACTTCCCTTCCAACTTCCCTTCCAGCTTGCCTTCCGCCTTACCTTCCTCTATACCCGCAGCTCTTCCTACCGCTCTTCCCTCAGCCAACCCTTTGGCAAAGCCCTCTGTAAGCGCCCCGTCTCTTTGCGAAGCCTCATCCAGCAAAAACTTCTGGCGGGCTTCATACTTCATGCGGGCCTCCTCATCCTGGCTCAGGAATTGCAGCGTATCCATTGCCTTTTTCAAGACAGGCTCATTCATGCTAAGCACCTCCCAATTCGAATCGTCTATTCCTTTCAGAAACAGCAGCCAATTGACCAAACCGCCTTCACCGGGAACAGGCGTATGCTCCAGCTTCGGCAGCTCCAAGAAATGAATTTCAATATCGTCTGCAAGCGGAGTTCCATTCCTATCTTCCCGCAGATGAAACACACTATGAGTATGTTCATTGGGCAAAACTTTATAATTTAATATATTGATGGTCACACATTTTTTGAGATCCTTATACTTACCCGTCTCCTGCAGCTGGCCCGAATATCGTTTGCTCCAGTAATAGAGCGTGCGTTTCTCAATATCATATTTATTAAACAGCTGCATTTCAATATTAATCAACTTGCCTTCCTCGGTCTTGGCCCATATGTCGAATATCGATTGCTTATCCAGCGGATCATCCTTATCCGTGTATGGATTCAGCAGCACCACTTCATTCAGCGGAGGTTCCCCTGCATCCGAAAAAATACCGTTAAGAAAAGCCAACAGCACATCCTTATTGCCCTCGCTTGCAAAAATACGTTTAAATACAAAATCAACCCGGGGATCAAGCAGTTTCATTGTATCCTCTCCCGCTACTAGTATTATAACAGCCGGTAAACCAAAAAACACCGTATCCACCCATAGCTGATCGCTTGGGAGATACGGTGCTTCCGTAAATCTATTTACACTATACTATTTTATTAGTCGTTATTGCCGCGAGTACGGTTGCGCAGGAATGTTGGAATGTCCAGCTGGTCTGAGGCTGTCTGATTGCCAAACGGACGCAGATTGGCATTCTTATCCGGCGCAGCAGGTTCGCTACTCGCCGATGGACGGCGGGCCGGAGCAATCGGTGAAGGTTTGTGTTCAAAGCCGGTAGCGATTACCGTAACTTTGATTTCATCCTTCATGCTTTCCTCAATGATGGCACCAAAGATCATATTCACTTCAGGATCCGAAGCAGAGGTAACGATCTCGGCTGCTTCATTCACCTCATACAGGGAAAGGTTGGAACCCCCTGTAATGTTCATGATCACGCCGCGAGCACCTTCAATGGAGGTCTCCAGGAGCGGACTCATGATCGCTTTGCGGGCCGCCTCCGAAGCACGGTTCTCGCCGGTGGCGATACCGATACCCATAAGCGCTGAACCGCGCTCCGTCATAATTGTCTTCACATCGGCAAAGTCAAGGTTGATCAGGCCGGGAACCTGAATAAGGTCGGAGATCCCTTGCACCGCCTGGCGGAGTACATTATCCGCTTCACGGAATGCCTCCAGCATTGGGGTTTTCTTATCCACAATTTCCAGCAGTCGGTCATTGGGAATCACGATCAGTGTATCGACCTTTTCCTTGAGCGCCTCGATGCCAAGCTCTGCCTGATTTGCACGTTTTCTGCCTTCAAAAGTAAACGGACGGGTCACGACGCCAACCGTCAATGCTCCGCACTCTCTGGCAATCTCAGCAATTACAGGCGCTGCGCCCGTTCCGGTACCCCCGCCCATACCTGCGGTTACGAATACCATATCTGCACCTTTAAGCGTATTTGAAATCAGATCGCGGGATTCTTCAGCCGCTTTCTTCCCCACCTCAGGATTGGCTCCAGCGCCAAGTCCGCGGGTCAGTTTATCCCCGATTTGCAGTTTATGCTCCGATTTGGCCATATGCAGCGCTTGGGCATCTGTATTAACTGTGATGAATTCCACACCCTGAACGCCATTTTCAATCATCCGGTTGACAGCATTGCTACCGCCGCCGCCCACGCCGATGACCTTTATTTGCGCCAAGCTCTCCATTTCAAAATCAAATTCCAACATATTGTTCCATCTCCCCCTCAATGTGCTTGGATGGCCAGTCCAAGTATATCTGGACTTACACTTATATGAACTCGCTGAACATATTCTTTAGACGTTCCACCAAACCCGGCTTCGAAACGGCTTCCTGATTCGGAGCTGCATTCTGCTTGTTCCGGTTGACCGTCTTTTTATTCCCGCTGCTGCTGTTTCCGCGTCCGCGGAATCTGCGGACAACGTTATGCAGGATGCCTACTCCTCCGGTAAATCCGGGATCGCGGACTCCGATATAATCCGGCACCGCAACGCGCACAGAGGCTGATAGTTCAGTCTGGGCTGCTTTTAATACCCCCGGCATAGATACAGTGCCACCCGTTAGTATATAACCTCCGGGAAGCTCATTGTAACCAAGCCGCTTCACTTCCTGACGAATCAGATGGAAGATTTCCTGCACTCTCGGTTCAATGATCGCCGCAAGATCTTCCTGATTAAATTCTTTTTCCACATTGCTGCCGATCCGGAGCACCTTGAACACCACGTCAGAAGCGGCGTCGTCAATCCAGGCGCAGCCATACTTCAGCTTCACCTTCTCCGCCTGATCAGTAAGTGTACGGAGTCCGTATGCGATATCATTGGTTACAAATTCTCCGCCGATCGGGATCGTGGAGGTCGCACAAAGGGAACCTTCTTCATATACGGCTATCGTCGTTGAGCCCGCACCGATGTCAACCAGCACGGCGCCCATTGATTTCTCATCTTTGGAAAGCGCTAATCCGCCAGCTCCAAGAGACATCAGTACAAGATCTTTGACTTTAAGTCCTGATTTCTCTACGCAGCGAAGCAGATTATGTATTGGCGTTTTAGCCCCGGTAATAATCGTCGCTTCCACTTCCAGACGAACTCCGATCATCCCGCGGGGATCCTGGATTCCTTCAAGGCCATCGACGATATATTGCTTGGCGACAACATCAATTACCTCGCGTTCAGGAGGCAGTGCAATAACTTCTGCTGCCTTGATTACACGATCGATATCATCTTCGCCGATTTCACGATCCTCATTCTGAACGGCCACAACACCATGACTGGATTGAAGCCCGATATGATTGCCGGAAATGCCGACATAGACCTCGGATATTTGTATACCGACCATTTGCTCCGCATGATCTACAGCACTCTTGATCGATTGCACAGTCTGGTCGATATCTACAATCGCACCTTTTCGTATTCCTTCCGAATCAGCAGATCCAACGCCAATAATATTAAAGGTTCCATTAGTAACTTCCCCAATAATTGCCCGAACTTTGGATGTACCGATGTCCAAACTAACAATGATGTCATTGTTGCTCAAGCCCTATGGCACCTCCTGTTATTATCAAAATGAAATGTAAAGCTGATTTAGTTTTTGGTTTCCATTGAAGAAAAACTTCTCTGTACATATTCAACATCTCTAATCCTTTCCCTCTTTTTTCTACAAATTTTTTGAGTGGGATAATATGACAAGCATCTCGCATGAAGACAGCAGCTGCTAGAAACCTGAAAACAGGCATTTATTACATGAAATATAAGTGTAATAAAGAAATGTCATCCATATTTGATACATCATTTCAAAAAATCCGAAGAAAAAAGAGGGACGTTGCCTATTGCCCGTAAAACCGATTGTAGCATTTTTTTCTTACTATTAGTAGGGCCTATTTACTCTTGCGTGTCCTCTTTCACATTCTCCTCTTTTACAGGTGCAAAAGGAACATAGGAATCCGCTTCAAGCATCTTGATCAGTCCGGGCTCCTCTGTCTCTATCACTTGATTTAAATACTCTACTTTATCCTTAAGCAAAGAAATTGCCGTAATGACTTCAAAATGCGAACGGGTATACAGCTTGATGCGGTCTGGAAAGGATAATGTTGGTGATGGCACAATCTCGGAAATGTCACTGGTCAGTTCATTAGGGATACTGGCGAGAGCCTGGCACAATTTGGCTTTATGGGGATCATCTTCCCCCCAGCTTGTCAAGATCGGCTTCTCCACCGCAATGCCCGTTTCATTCACGGAAACAGCAGCGCCGCTGGATAGAATCGCCTCCAGTACGCCATCTTGATCCAATTCATAGGCCACTGCAGGGTACTCCTTAATACTGATGGTGACTAGACCGGGGAATTTCTTTTCCACACTGGCCTCCTGAACCGTCTTGAGCTCCTTAAGGCGATCGGCCACTGCATCATTAGAGACGGCAAAATACTGTCCTCCGAGGGCAAGTCCGCTTTTCTCAAGCAGCTCCTCACGGGTGGAATATTTGTTTCCCTGAAATTGGATCTCTGTAATCCGGCTCATGGACGAGCGGAAGAAAATCACGGCCAGCAGCGCAATAAACAGCAGCAGCAGAATGAAAGTAATCTTTCGGCTCATTTTTTTGGTAGGCTTGTCCTCTTTAAGAAGAGGTAAACGGGTTTTTGGCATCTCATATCTCCGTAATAAGGCCCTGTCTCCTTCCCACGCATGAAGCTGAAGGAGACAGGGAGCTTTAATTGGCCAAATCAAACGGACCCGGCACAGGTACTTTGCGGCTGATGCGTGCACCCAGCTTCTGAAAGAGCTGCTCAATGCCGTCATATCCGCGGTCAATATGATGCGCCTGCTCAACAACCGTGGTCCCATGAGCGGCGAGTCCGGCAATCACCAGGGCAGCTCCCGCCCGCAGGTCGGTTGCTTCCACCGTTGCTCCATACAGTCTCTGCACCCCGCGGATAAACGCACGGTTCAGATCAATGGAAATATCGGCGCCCATCCTGGCCATCTCCTCCACATGCTTGAAGCGTCCCTCGAATACCGTCTCTTTGATGACGCTGAATCCGTCGGCCAGCGACAGCAGCACCATTACCTGAGATTGGAGATCTGTGGGAAAGGAAGGGTAGGGAGAAGTAACGATTCGTTCCACCGCACGGGGACGTCCCATGCAACTGATATTAATTATATCATTGCATACGGTGATTTGAACACCAGCCCTCCTCAGCACATGGATCAGGGAGGTTAAATGCCCGGCATTGGTATGGGTCAATGTAACGTTGCCCCGCGTGGCGGCAGCGGCTATCATGACCGTTCCGGCGACAATCCTATCGGGAATAACCTCGTACGTACAGGGATATAGCTTCTTTACACCTTGAATCGTAATGGTATCGGTACCGGCACCGATAATCTGGGCACCCATCTGATTCAGGAAATTCTGCAGATCCTGAATCTCCGGCTCTCTGGCCGCACCCGATATCGTTGTCGTTCCTTCTGCCATGGAAGCAGCCATCATAATGTTCTCCGTGGCTCCGACACTAGGATAATCAAGATGTATATCGCTTCCCTTAAGTCTTGCGGCCCGGCAGGAAATCCGTCCATTGCTCTCTTCAATTTCCGCCCCCAGCTGCTTCAGTCCCTGCAGATGAAGATCAATCTTGCGCTCCCCGATCGCACAGCCACCCGGCTGATAAATCGTCACCTCTCCAAATCTGGATAATAACGGTCCCATCAGAAAAATAGACGATCTCATCTGCCGCATTAAATCCTCAGGAACATGGGAAGTGCCCAGCATTGACGTGTCGATGGTCACCGTCTCGTCTTCATGCACGCCCCTGCAGCCCAGCCGTTCCAAAATATTCAGCATTGTTTCGATGTCCAGCAGCTTCGGCACATTATGCAGTGAGTGAACTCCTTCGGCCAGCAGGCTTGCCGCCAGGATCGGCAGCGCCGCATTTTTTGCTCCATGGATACGTATGGTGCCTGACAGGGGGTTTCCACCCTCAATCACCAATTTGTCCAATGTATCACCTCCGAGATTACCGCTCACCCACCACAAGCACTTCCCGTACAAGGCGCAATGAAATGTGCGGGATGGCCCTCCCGCATTTGTCATCTCATAAACCGGAAGTGCCCTGGGTGATTGTCACGATTATAGGATTATCCTATGTTCATAACCCCGGGTGTGTGACAGTGGAGGATAACAAGAAGATTAACGCACTAAGTACAGGTTTGGCACGGAGAATTGCTTTGCTGTTCACCAAGAAACTCACAACCTCTTAACTAGAGAAAAAGTGCGCGTTTCCCCGCCTAATTGCCTGTTCACGCAATCGGGAAATAACATCGTCTTCAGTTATACATTACCCAACAACCTGCAGAAGACCTAGGCTTTACGGTTGGCCACGAGCCTGCGCAGCTCGGCCACGACCAGCGAGGCGGAATCTCTTTTGCCCAGACGTCTTGAGGCTTCCGACATGCTTCTCTGCACATCTTCTGCGCCAATAATCTTCTGTACAGCCGCCAGCAGGGTCTGGCCGTTCAGATCCTTCTCCAGCAGTACAACCGCCGCACCTTCACGTTCCAATTGTCTAGCATTTGCTTCCTGATGATTATTCGTCACGTTGGGGGACGGGATAAGGACGGAGGGGATACCCAGTGCCGTAATTTCTGCAAGAAAAGATGCGCCTGCCCGGTTCACAATCAGAGAAAGACAAGCCAGAACCTCGGGCATATTGTGTATATAGGGAAGGATATGCAGCCAGCTTGGTTCGCTTCCCAGCTTTTGACGCAGGGCTTTCCGGGTCTCTTCGAAATAGGACTCGCCGGTAACATACACATAATGAACACCATTACCCTTACCCACATACGGGGCCATCTCAATCATCGCCTGATTGATGGCCTTAGCCCCCCCGCTGCCTCCGACAACCAGCACCACTGTGCTGCCTTCAGGAATGCCCAGTGATGCGAAACCTCTCTGAGCGCTGGCAGTCGTTACGGTAGTTGCCCGGGGATTGCCTGTATAAATGACGTTTTTCCCTCCCGGAAAGGCCGATTCAGTCCCTTCAAAGCTTACGGCAACTGTGTCGGCATACCGGCTAAGGAAGCGGTTCGTAAGCCCGGGAATGGCATTCTGCTCATGAATCAAGGTCGGAATTCCAAGACGGGAAGCCGCATAAACGACTGGGCCGCAGACATAACCTCCAGTGCCGATCACGACATCCGGTTTAAATTCTCTGAGCATTTCTTTGGAGGCTTTAACCCCCTTAAGGAAACGCATGACTGTCTTTACATTGTCCATGGAGAGCTTCCGGCGGAAGCCCGTAATATCAATCGCCTTGAATGGAATTTTCTCCTGGGGAACGATTTTGCTCTCCAGACCACGCTTGCCTCCGATATACAAAAAGGCAGAGCCCTTGTCTTCCTCTTCCAGCTGTCTGGCGACGGCTACGGCGGGATAAATATGTCCCCCCGTACCCCCGCCGCTTAATACGATACGCATGTCTCTCACCTCGCATAACGGGATAAATTCAGTAAAATACCGAGTGCTGTAAGCATCAGGGTCAGCGACGAGCCTCCATAGCTGATCAACGGGAGCGTAATGCCCGTTACCGGCATCATCCCGATGACAACACCGATGTTGATGATAACCTGGACAGCCACCATACAGACGATGCCTACGGCCAGATAACTGCCGAAACGGTCAGGCAGGCTCATCGCCACCTTCATCCCGCGCCAGATCAGAATCAGAAACAGCAGCAGTACTGCCAGCCCCCCGATAAATCCGAGCTCCTCGGCCAATATAGAAAAAATAAAATCAGTCTGCGGCTCCGGCACGTAGCTGTACTTTTGCCGGCTCATGCCCAGTCCAAGACCGCCAAGGCCGCCAGGTCCAATTGCATACAGCGACTGGATAATCTGGTAACCGGCGCCGAGCGGATCCGACCAGGGATCCAGGAATGCTGTAATGCGCTGCAAGCGGTATGGCGCGGCAGCAACCAATCCGGCGAACCCGGCGATGCCGGCCACACCGAGTGACAGCAGATGCTTCATCCGGGCTCCTGCCGTGAACACCATCATCAGAGCCGCACCGAACATTACAGTGCCAGTGCCCAGATCCGGCTGCAGCATAATCAGCCCAAAGGCAGAACCAATCAATGCCAGGGGAGGAAGCAGCCCTCGAGTGAAGACGGAGATATCATAGTCATCCTGTCCCAGCCATTTTGCCAGAAAAAGAATCATCCCCATCTTCATAAACTCGGAGGGTTGAATTCCGAAGGAGCTGATGCCCAGCCAGCTCCGCGCACCGCCGCGCACAACCCCGATTCCGGGAATGAGCACCATCACGAGCAGAACGAAGCAGATGATCAGAGCAGGCTTCGCAAATTTTTTGAGCACCAGATAGTCCGTGTTGGCAGTAACAAACATTGCCCCGAGACCCAGTCCGGCAAACAGCAGCTGTCTTTTAACAAAATAAAACGAATCGCCATAATTGCGGAAGCCCAAAACGGACCCGGCGCTGTACACCATCACCATGCCGATTGCCAGTAGAGCCAGAATCGGAATCAGCAGCCAGATATCAGGCGCATGACGGGATTTCTTCATCAGGAGCACACCTCTTGCATCCGTAGTAGGGGCTTATCCACCCCCCTACTTAAAGGTTATGCACCGCCTCTTTAAAAATACGCCCGCGCTCCTCATACGAGGTAAACATATCCCAACTTGCACAGGCAGGAGACAGGAGAACAACATCTCCCTCTTCCGCAAGAGCGGAAGCCTCCCGGACAGCCTCCTGCAGCACGGCGGCGGCGCTCTCCCCATTATCGACGGAGATGATGTGCTTTACTCCTGCCATTTGCGCCACACTGGCCAGCTTGTCCTTTGTTTGCCCCAGGACCACCAGCCCCTTCACATTGCCGCTGAGGACAGGCAGAAGCTCCATATAATCGGACCCGCGGTCGAGCCCCCCGGCGATCAATACAATCGGCTCGCGGAACGAAGCCAATGCCATGGAGGTGGCTTTGGAGTTTGTTGCTTTGGAATTGTTGTAGTAAGCGGCGCCAGCCTTATCCGCCACATATTCCAGACGGTGCTCCACCCCGCGGAAAGAAGCCAGCACAGCACCAAGACCCTCCGGAGCTGCTCCGGCAGCGATGGCGATTCCGCAGGCAGCCAAGGCATTCTCAACGTTGAACCGCCCCGGCAGGCCAATGGAATCTACCGTGGCAATCTCCGTCTCGCTCTCCGAATAATCACGATAAATGATTACCCGATTGTGGTCATCTTCGGTATCCGGCACAAAAGAGGGACGGACAAAGATGCCCTGAACCAGCTCCTCCGTCATGGAGAAAGGCAATATGCTGCCTTTGATGTAAGGAACCAGGCCCCGGCAAACCGGATCATCCCAGTTCAGCACAGCCGTGTCAGAAGGCCCCTGGTTAGCAAACAGCTTCGCTTTGGAAGCCACATAATCGTCCATGTCGCCATGATAATCCAGATGGGTTTCGGCTACGTTCAGCAGAGCACCCACCTTGGGACGGAAGGTCTCCGTCCCCTTAAGCTGGAAGCTGCTTAGTTCGACAACCATCCAGTTGTCCTCATCCACCTCCAGAGCGGCCTGAGAGAGCGGCGTACCGATGTTGCCGGCAACAATCGGCTTCATCCCTGCGGCCTCCAGCATGCGGCCTACCCAGGTCGTAGTCGTTGTCTTGCCGTTGGAGCCGGTAATACCGATCATGGGGGCGGCACAGAGCCGGTAAGCCACCTCCACCTCGGTCACAACCTCGATGCCTAGCTGCAGCGCCTGCTGCACTGGAGGAACAGTGTAGGGAATGCCCGGATTTTTGACCACCAGGCTGACACCTGAATGAATCAGTCCTTCCGGATGTCCGCCGCATATAACAGAAATTCCCAAAGATTCCAATTCGGAAGCTTCGGGACTTTGATCTCTTTCCTTTTTATCGTTGACCGTAACTACCGCACCGCGCTCATGCAGCACTTTGGCCACCTGGACGCCGCTTTTAGCCAGCCCCAGGACGACCACCTCTTCCCCTCGGTACATATCCGGATGTTTCATTCTTTACAACCCCTTGCTGATATATAGTCCTACTGCCGCCAGCACAAGGCTAACCGCCCAGAAGGAGACAACAACCCGCCATTCGGACCAGCCGCCGAGCTCAAAGTGATGGTGGATCGGGCTCATTCTGAAAATGCGCTTGCCGCGCGTTTTAAAGGAGGCTACCTGCAAAATCACAGACAGCATCTCAACCACAAAAACTCCGCCAATCACAACAAACAGCAGCTCGGTTTTGGTCACAATCGCAATAGCCCCGATCGCACCGCCAATTCCGAAGGAACCGAAGTCTCCCATAAATACTTTTGCCGGATGTGCATTAAATACCAGAAAACCTAATACCGCCCCGATCATCGCCGCTGCGCAGACACCGGCAGCAATCGAGGTAGCCTGCATGGCCACTACAGCAAAGGCGGCAAGCGCGATCGCGCTGACACCCGACAACAATCCGTCTACTCCGTCAGTAAAGTTTACTGCATTCGTGACCGCCATCATCATGAGGATAATAAATGGATAGTAGAACCATGCGCCCCAATCGAAGCTGATGGAGGTTCCCGGTATGCTGATGCCTGTGTTATGGCCGGCGTTAATCAACAGAACGCATAACACCACCCCGATCAGCAGTTGACCTGCCAGCTTTTGGCGGGCTGTAAGTCCCAGCGAACGCTTGAATGCAATTTTAATATAATCATCAAGGAAACCAATCAGCCCGTAACCGAGCGTTGCTACCAAAAGGACATAAAAGTCCGAATTCACCACGGAAAATTTCAGAAAAGATAAAGTGAAGGCCACCATAATAATGATACCGCCCATGGTAGGCGTTCCAGCTTTTTTCAAATGAGTTTGCGGTCCGTCATCACGAACCTGCTGTCCGAATTTCATCCGTCTCAGCAGCGGAATGATCAGCGGAGCGGCAATGACCGCAAGGATAAAGGACACAGCAATCGTCAGCAGCAGCAGTTGATAATCCATGGGTACACCCCCTCCAATATGTTAAGTTTGCTCAAAATGTTTGTTTAGGCTGTGCAGTACTTCTTCCAAGCGCATCCCTCTGGAAGCCTTGAACAGCACAACATCGTCAGGACTGCATTTCCCGATCAAGACGGAAGTCAGCTCCGCTTTGTCCGTAAAAGAAAACACGCGTTCTGCTCCGAATTTGTCCCTTGCCGTCTCAGCAATGTGGGCGGAGAGTGGTCCATAGGCAAAAACCAGATCCGTTTCCTCAGGATCGAGATAAGTCCCGATCTCCTGGTGGAACCGCACTTCATCCGGCCCAAGTTCCAGCATGTCCCCCAGCACAGCGATTCGGCTGCCAGTGCATTTCATAGACTGCAGCACATCAATCGCTGCTTTCATCGAGGTAGGACTGGCGTTATAAGCATCATTCAGCAAGGTAAGCCCCGAAGAGGTCAGCATCACTTCAATCCGCATGCCGGTCAGCTTAAGCCTCTTCAGTCCATCCTCTATGTGGTCATCAGTTACGCCGAAATGGCGTGCAACCGCAAGCGCGGCCAATGCGTTGACTACATTATGCCTGCCCGGCAGCGGGAGCGTATAGGCACGCTCCTTGTGGAGGTAACTCGTAAAGGTCATACCTCCGCTGTGCGTCATCATCCCGGTCGGATAATCATCGTTATCCGTAGAGATGCCGAAACGCAAGGTTTGCATTCCCTCGGGCGCATGGAAGGAGGCTTCAGCCATAACCTCAGCTAGCAGCGGCTCATCCCCGTTATAGATCAGCAGACCTCCCGGCTTCAGCCCTTCGGCAATCTCCAGCTTGGCCCGGGCGATCTCCTTGCGGGAGCCGAGCTGCAGCAAATGGGATTCACCTACATTCGTGATGACGGCCACATCAGGCGCAGCGAGCGAAGCGAGCAGGGCGATTTCGCCCCTTGAGCTCATCCCCATCTCCAACACGGCGATCTCCACATCCTCGCGCATAGAAAGGACCGTAAGCGGCAGTCCGATATGGTTATTGAAATTGCCTTGAGTTTTATGAACCTTAAATTGTCCTTCAAGCAAGGCTGTAATCATATCCTTGGTAGTCGTTTTGCCGTTGCTGCCTGTAACCGCAACAACCTGCGGAGCAATTTCGCTCAAATAAGCAGCAGCCAGCTTCTGCAGTGCAGACAGCGTGTCTTCTACCAGAATAACCCCGCCGCCTTCAGGCGCAGTCCCCTTATCCTTCTGCCATAGCGTTGCGGCCGCTCCCGCAGCCAAAGCTGCGGCACCATAATGATGTCCGTCAAAGTTGTCTCCGGCAAGCGGAACGAACAGACAGTCAGACGTAATTTTGCGGGAATCGGTAACCACTCCGGCAATCTTCACATTCATATCTTCAGCGGAAAGCACTTCTCCCCCGCACATGTCAGCGATATTTCGCAGCGTTCTTGTAATCAATAGCTTCGGCCCCTTATCACTTCTTTGGCGACAATGCGGTCATCGAAATCATGAACCACTCCGCCGATCAACTGGTAGGTCTCATGACCTTTCCCCGCAATCAATACTACATCGCCGGGGCTTGCCATTTCAATAGCTTTTCTGATCGCTTCCCGCCGGTCGGGAACCATTTCATAACGTTCCTGCGCTACCCCATCCTCTTTCAGTCCCGCTTCAATATCCCGCAGAATCAGCAGCGGATCTTCAGTCCGTGGGTTGTCAGAGGTCACAAATACGCTGTCGCTGTATTTGGCTGCGATCTTCCCCATCAACGGCCGTTTAGTGGTATCTCTGTCGCCGCCGCAGCCAAAGACGGTAAGCACTTTGCCGGTTGCAAATTCGCTGACTGCCTTCAACACATTTTCAAGGCCATCCGGTGTATGGGCATAGTCAACGATAACCGCAAAGTCCTGCCCCTCATCCACCGACTCCACCCGTCCGTCCACACCTGGCACAGACTCTAAGCTGGCTTTGATCTCTTGAAGCGGCACATCTTCTAGAAGAGCGGCAGTGATAGCGGCAAGTGCATTATATACGTTAAACTTGCCGACCATGCGCAGAGAAATGTCTGCCTCTCCCTTAAACGTATCCACATGGAAAAATGTTCCTTTGGATGTGATCGAAATTTGTGAGGCTCGGACATTTGCCTTGCTGTCGATGCCATATGTAATCACTTCCGCTGCAGTCTGGGCAGAAAAATAAGCGCTCGCCTCATCGTCCGCGTTAAGTACGGCATATTTGCGCTCTTCTTTCCATGGAGAAATAGCGTTGCCGAGACGGGAGAAGAACAGGCCTTTAACGGCGCGATACTCTTCCATTGTATGATGATAATCGAGATGATCCTGGGTTAAATTCGTAAATATTGCTGTGCGGTAATCTGTCCCCTTCACGCGTCCTTGCTGCAGCGCATGGGAGGAGACCTCCATCACGCAGCAATGTACACCTTTAAGCACCATATCTTGAAGCGTACGCTGCAGTTCAAGCGACTCCTGCGTGGTACCTGACATCGGATAACTTTGTCCGTCATATCGCATTTGAATGGTTCCGATCAGTCCCGTTTTTACACCATGGTCCTGCATGATCCGTTCAATCAGATAAGTGGTGGTAGTTTTGCCGTTGGTGCCAGTGATCCCTATCATTCTCATGCGGCTGCTAGGCGATCCGAAGAAGACATTTGCCAGCACGGACATAGCAAACCTGCTGTCGTCCACTACGAGCTGGGGCAGATCAATATCCAGCCTCCGCTCGCAGACGATGGCAGCGGCTCCACTCGCGGCAGCCTGCGGGGCAAATTTATGCCCATCCACAGTATGTCCCGGCAAACAAATAAATAAATCACCCGGTTTCACCTGGCGGGAATCCGTCTGAAGATCGGAAATCTCTGTTTCACCATCGCCGTATAGGCGCGAAGCTGCAAGACAAGAAGATAATTCATTAATGTTCATAGCAATCCCTCACTCTGCTTTGTCATTCTTATCATTCACGGAAGACCCCATATAAATCCTGATTGTCGAACCTTGTTCGACTCTAGCTCCCGCTTTGGGGGCCTGATTGACTACGGTATTGCCTGAGCCTGAACGCACGAGCGTAAAATTCATGTTGAGATCTTCATAAATATCCTGAACTGTGGCGCCTGTCAGATCGGGAACCGTCACAATCGGAGTCTCTCCGTACTTATAGGTTTTGGGAAGCTGGTCTTTACGCTCCGGCACCTTCAAATAACGCAGGGAGTCCTCAAGAATGTTCTGTACGATCGGAGCCGCCACCACGCCCCCAAACTGTATGCCCTGTGGATTATCCACCGCAGTGTACACAACAATCTGCGGGTCATCCGCAGGCGCAAAGCCTACAAAAGATACGATATGCTCTGTAGGAGAATATCGGCCATTGATTACTTTCTGTGCCGTCCCTGTCTTGCCCCCCACACGGTAGCCGTCAATAAATGCCGGCCGGCCGGTGCCTTTGGCAACTACGCTCTCAAGGGCAGCCCGCACCTTCTTCGAGGTTTCCTCGGAAATAACCTGCCGCACTTCCTGCGGCTTCACTTCCGATACCGTCTCACCGGTATCCGGATTAATCCATGCCTTGGCAACATGAGGCGTGTACAGCTTACCGCCGTTTATTGCCGCAGACACTGCCGCAATCTGCTGAATCGGTGTAACCGACACCCCTTGGCCAAAGGCTGTTGTAGCGAGTTCCACCGGCCCCACCTGCGAAGGCTTGAACAGGATGCCGCTTGCCTCCCCGTTCAAATCGATCCCCGTCTTCGTGCCAAAGCCGAAATCACGGATATATTTGAACAAGGTATCTTTGCCAAGACGCTGGCCCATCACGACAAAACCCGGGTTGCAGGAATTCTCCACCACTTCCAGAAAGGTTTGGCTGCCATGGCCGCCTTTTTTCCAGCAGCGCAGCTTCGCCCCGCCGACCTCAATAAAACCGGGGTCAAAAAAATGCTCATGCTGCAAATCCACCTTCCCCTCCTGCAGCGCCGCAGCCAGGGTAATAATCTTGAATGTCGAACCCGGTTCATACGTCATCCATATCGGCAGATTACGGTTATACACTGCCGCATCGTATTCCTTGTAAGCGCCCGGCTCATAACCCGGCCGGCTCGCCATTGCCAGAATCTCGCCATTCTTCGGATTCATGGCAATAGCCCAGCTGCCCTGAGCCTGATATTTCACCATTGCCTGATCCAGCTCACGTTCCATAATGGACTGGATCTGCTTATCAATGGTCAACTGCAGACTCAGTCCCTCCTGGGGTTCGAAATACTTCTCAGAGGAGCCAGGCATTAACCGGCCGCCTGCATCAGACAAATAGGATATTTTCCCGTCAATTCCCCGCAGCAGTTTATCGTAAATATTCTCAACGCCAGTGATGCCCTGATTATCAATTCCCGTGAACCCAAGAATATGGGCCGCCAAATCCCCGTAAGGATAATAACGTTTGTTGTCCTCAGCGACAACGATGCCCGGCAGCTGCAAATCACGGATGCTTGCGGCAAGCTCCATCGTAATTTTGCGGCCGCCGGGCTGTAACTTCACCGAAGACTTCCCTTTAGACAGCAGCGTCACTAGCTTCACCTCAGTCATGCCGAGTAGTGGAGCCAGCTGTTGTGCTGTTCCTTGCTTATCCTTCACCTGCACAGGAACCGCATAAATCGTAGGCGAGCTGACATTATAGGCCAGTGACGTCCCTTCACGGTCCAATATTTCACCGCGTTTTGCAGTAAAAGGTATGTCACGGCGCAGCAAATTTTCCGCCTTGGCGCTGAGTTCTTCACCTTTGGACAACTGCACATAGGCAAGACGCACGGCCAGAGAGCCGAACAATACGGCCAATCCCAGCAGCGTCCACAGCATTCTCTGCCGAGTTACGACTTTCGAAACCTTCATTCCGTTCTCCCCGCTTTCGCTCGTATAGACATGATCTCTTATCTCATGACTATTCGGGACAAACAGGGCTTAGAACAGCCTGTACGATTGCCGCTCATACGCTAATCAGGCTAACACGGTTTTACCGCTGCCGGAACGGCTTTGGTTCACTTCTTTAAATAGCCTGAGATCCCCGGCTACTCTTCCGCTGCATCCTCCACCGGCTCCGTAACCGGAATATCCTCACCGTATTCATTGATCGGATTGAGCTTCAGAGTAACCAGTGGCTTGCCATTTTTGATGCCTTCCGTTTGCTCGGAGACATACCCTTCGCCATCCACTGCAATGCCGATCTTCAGAAGATTGAGAATTTCCAGTGCATCCCGCAGGGATTGACCGCGCAAATCCGGAATGGTCTGTTTCTCCCCCTGCTGAGTTAACAGGTAAATGCGCTGTCCTGTTGCAAGCACAGTTCCTTTCTCTGGGTACTGGCTGACCACAGTAGCTCCTTGACCCACCGTTTCAAAATCATATCCCCCATTGATGAGCAGCTCTCTGGCTGCCTTCACGGTTTTGCTGGTCAGATCAGGTGCCTTGCGCTGTACAGAGGCTTGCGCCTTGACCGTTTTCTTGCCGCTGTCGGTATCGCTCGTGTCACCCATTTTGGGCACGCCCATATAGGGCAGCGCCTGGGATACGATCTCCTGGAACACCGGGCCCGCTGCGATACCGCCGCCGGCAGCGTCGGCAGGCTCGTCAATAATGACATAGACAGCGATCTTCGGATCATTGACCGGTGCGTATCCGAGAAAGGAAGAGCGCACCTTGTCCCGGTCATAACCACCCTTGCCGTCAGGCTTGATCGCCGTCCCGGTCTTGCCCGCCACACGATAGCCCTCAATGTAGGCGTGTCTCCCGGTCCCATGCTGCAAATCCGCAACAACCTGCTCCAGATAGCTTCCGGTCTCGCGTGCGCTTTCCTTCGAGATAACCTGACGCACAACCTCAGGCTGGGTGACCGTTGTCTTCCCGGTATTCGGATCGGTAATTTCCTTGACGACATGAGGTACCATCAGCTTGCCGCCGTTCGCAATCGCTGCCACCGCCGTAAGCTGTTGGATCGGAGTAACGAGCAATTTCCCGTGACCGTAAGAAAGTGTAGCATTTTCCGACACATTGTTCGGGTCTGGGTTAACGAGCCCGATGATTTCTCCCGGAAGGTCGATGCCTGTTTTATCTTTGAAACCAAAATCAGTGATATATTGCAACAGCCTTTCCTTTCCAAGCATTTCATAGCCTAGCTTGACAAAAGCTACGTTGCTGGAACGTTTAACCCCTTCAAGGTAAGTGATTTCACCCCATCCTACTCTGTTGATATCAGGAATAGGCTTGCGCAAACCCTTGAGTTTGATTTGGCCGGACTTAAAATAGGCATTCGGATCAAAGAGGTTTTCCTCCACCGCACCGGCCAGCGTTACAACCTTGAACGTCGAGCCCGGCTCAAATCTCGACATGATGGCGTGGTTATAGAAGTCCCCCGGTTTCGTTTCCGAATTCCAGAATTCATTGGGATTGAAGGTAGGCAAATTGGCCAGGCCCAGAATCTCCATCGTGTTCGGGTCGGCGGCAATCACACTTATGGACTTTGGTTTGTACAGCTCATAAGCCTTTTTCATCGCTTCTTCGATGTAATACTGAATTGTGCTGTCGATGGTCAGCTTGAAATCACTGCCGTTCACGACAGGCTGAAAAGTATCCTGTGAGTCAGGCAGCTTGAATCCTTTGCCGTCACTCTGGTAATAGAGCTTGCCGTCGACGCCTTTAAGCTGCTTGTCGAAATATTTCTCCAGCCCCGCTATGGCAATACCGTCTCTGTCGGTATAACCCAAAATATGCGCGGCAAGTGTTTTCTTGGGATAATAACGTCTCTGCTCCCTGACCGTGCCGACGCCGGTTTCGAGAATATCATGCTCCTTGCGGAGCTTTTCGATAAAAGCGTCCACCTTGTCCTTCATTTCCTGGTCGATTTTCCAGCCTTCGGTACGGACCTCGCGATTCTTGAGAAAATTGCCTTTATCATCCTTGGCCTCAACCAGTATCTTCAACTGATCCACCGGCTTGTTCAGCAGGTCATGCAGACCCTGAATAACTTCTTCCCCGATTTTCAGTTCAGCAATGACCGCGGGGTCCACCACAACGGTATACGCCGGGACATCACTAGCCAGAACAATGCCGTTACGGTCTTCAATCGTTCCCCGCACCGCTTTAATAACCGATTTATGGGCCCACTGCTCGGCCGCCTTTTCCTGCCAGGACTCGCTTTGCAGAACCTGTATCCAGAAGACCCGGGCGACTAAAACAAGAAAAAAGAGGGTAATACACCCTCCTATAAACAGCGTGCGAAGTTTTATTCTTTTTACCATAAGGAAACCTCACAAACTCTATTATTGCGACTTCTGCCAATCGCTATTGGTTGTCTCCGTCAGTTGAAGTACTACCCACCGGCACATAAATAGTGGTATCCTCAGGCGGCTGCACGTATCCCAGCTTTTTTGCCTTCTCGATTACCAGCTGCTCTAAATTCTGCTTCTCCATCTGATATGTGGCAATCTGCTTTTTGTTGTTTGCAATTTCGCTGTCCAGCTTCTGAGCCTGCAAGTTCAAATCATAAATGTGGACGTAACGCCAAATCAGGGCGACAGCCACCAGCACGAATGCTCCCAGTGTCAGCATATACATCAGCTTCTCCTGCAGTGGAATCACCATCCGCCTAGTGACAACTTTTGTCTTCTCGCGGTAAAGCGGGTTTACCTCTTCTTTTCTCTTGGGTTGAACTGCTAAATTGCCGCGGGTATAGGCCATCTCTGACTCTCCTTTATCGTCTTTTTACAATTTCTCTGCAATACGCAGTTTCGCTGAACGGGCGCGCGGGTTAAGCTCCAGCTCTTCCCCGGAAGGAACGAGCGGCTTGCGGTTAATTAACTTGAGAGTACCTTCAGCGCCGCATACGCAAAAAGGAAAGTCAGGCGGGCAAGTGCATCTGCTTAAATAGCTGCTGAAGATTTGCTTGCAAATCCGGTCCTCCAGAGAATGGAAGGTAATTACTGATACCCTTCCTCCGGGTGCCAGGCAGCGTACCGCTCCATGAAGTCCTTCCTCGAAAGCGCCAAGCTCGTCGTTCACGGCGATTCTCAGACCCTGAAAACTGCGTTTGGCGGGATGTCCACCCGTCCTGCGCGCAGCTGCAGGGATGCCTTCCTTAATCAGCTCAGCCAATTCGCCTGTACTTTCTACCGGCTGTTCCTCTCTTCGCTCCACAATTTTGCGGGCGATCCGCCGCGAGAACTTCTCTTCTCCGTATTGGAAAAGCACGCGGGCGATTTCCTGTTCGGTCCATGTATTGACGATTTCGGCTGCAGTCAGCTCTGCGGACTGGTCCATCCGCATATCAAGCGGAGCATCGTGATTATAGCTGAACCCCCGTTCCCCTTCATCGAACTGGGGTGAGGATACGCCAAGATCAAACAGGATTCCGTCGACCTGGGGAACGCCATCTTTTTGCGGCACAAAAGGAAGCTCCTTCAGCACCTGCTCAAGATCGCGAAAGTTGGTCTTAACCAGAACAACCTTCTCCCCGTATTCAGCCATCTTCTCCCTCGCATTGTTCAAAGCCCACTCATCCTGATCCAGACAGATCAGCCGGCCATCGCCGCTAAGCTTGGATGCGATAAGAGAACTGTGTCCGGCTCCTCCGAGCGTGCAGTCAACGTAAATCCCATCCTTCTTGATGTGCAGCCCTTCTGTCGCTTCTTCCTTAAGCACCGTGATGTGGTGAAACAAGCTGCATCCCTCCAGGGCAGTATTCGAATTGTGTTTGTGTATGTTATAGATCAAAATTGAAATCCACCAATTTTTCGGCAATCTCGTTGAACGATTCCTCTGACTGTTCGAAGTACTGCTCCCATAGCTCCTTGTTCCAGATCTCCACCCGGTTCGAAACGCCCAGAATAACACAGTCCTTGTCCAGCTTGGCATATTGCCGCAAATTCCCCGGCAGATTCACCCTGCCTTGCTTGTCCCATACACATTCTGTCGCTCCTGAGAAAAAAAAGCGGCTGAAGGCACGGGCATCCGATTTCATCAGTGAAAGGCTTTTGAGCTTTTGCTCCATGATTCCCCATTCTTCCATGGGATAAACAAACAGGCAGGAGTCGAGGCCGCGGGTCGCTACGAAAGAGGTTCCGAGCAATTCACGGAACTTGGCCGGAATAATGATGCGGCCCTTGTCGTCAATGCTATGCTGGAATTCCCCCATAAACATAGTTTTACCCACCCCTTGCTACCGATTCCCCACTTTACCCCACTTTACACCACCTAAGCATAATAGATTCGCCATTAAAAATCAAAAACCTTTTTCCGCAGCAAGGTAATTTTTTCTTGTTTGTCAAGTCATCTCCTCCACAGGCACCTGACTCTATGCATTCACCCATCCGGATCAAAAAAAGAAGCCCGCACCATATACATGGCAACGGGCCTATCGATAAGGATAAAATACCGCTTAGTCGTTCAAATTCCAGCTGTCCAGATATTCCACCTGCGCTGGAGTCAGGCTGTCGATAGCAATTCCCAGACTTTCGAGCTTGTAGCGTGCCACCTGCTCATCCAGATCATAAGGAACATTCTCCACTTTAGCACCGATGCTCTTGTAATTATCATTCACATATTTAAGCGACAACGCCTGCAAAGCGAAAGTCGTATCCATTATTTCCGCCGGATGCCCATCGGCCGCACCCAGATTGACCAGCCGGCCTTCAGCCAGCAGATACAGCTTGCGTCCGTCCTTCAACTGGTATTCCTCGATATTTTTACGCACAGTGCGCTGAGATACCGATCGTTCCGCAAGTTCCGGTTTATTCACTTCCACATCAAAATGTCCGGCATTGCACATAATTGCGCCGTCTTTCATAACATCATAATGCTCGCCGCGGATGACATACCGGTTGCCGGTAACCGTAACGAAGAAATCACCGCGTTTGGCCGCTTCCAGCATCGGCATCACATGGAATCCGTCCATATGCGCTTCCACTGCCTTGATTGCATCCACTTCAGTGACGATTACGTTAGCGCCCAAGCCTTTAGCCCTCATGGCTACCCCTTTGCCGCACCAGCCGTAACCGACTACAACCACGGTTTTGCCTGCTACAATCAGGTTGGTTGTACGGACGATCCCGTCCCATGCCGACTGGCCCGTACCATAACGGTTATCAAACAAATATTTGCAATACGCATCGTTGACGGCAACCATCGGGAACTTCAGGATGCCCTGCTTCTGCAGTGCCTTCAGCCGAATGATCCCTGTAGTGGTTTCTTCGGCACCGCCGCGGATATTCTCCATCAGGTCGGGACGTTCCGAATGCAGCAGGGTCGCAAAATCCCCCCCGTCATCGATGATCAGATCCGGCTTACTCTCCAAAGCCTTGATATTCAGTGCCTTAAACTCCTCCGGTGAGGGATTATATTTGGCGAACACTGTAATGCCGTCTTCGACAAGCGCCGCGCAGACATCGTCCTGGGTCGACAGCGGATTTGATCCGGTTATTGTAACTTCAGCACCGCCCGCCTTGACTACCTTCGCAAGATAAGCCGTCTTTGCTTCCAGATGCAGCGTAATCGACACCTTCAGCCCTTTGAAAGGCTGCTCAGCTTCGAACTGCTCGCGGATACGGTTCAGCACCGGCATATGCTGGCGGACCCAGTCGATTTTCAGATGCCCTTCATGAGCAAGCGACATGTCTGCGACAATACTATTTTCTTTCGACATTGAACTCATTTATGAAACCTCCTAAAAGTTTTGTAAACATAGACTTCCTTGAACTATATAAGTTGAACTTTAGATTTACTGATCCGGCATTAGAACGCAACTGCGGTGAATGTTTGGACTTCCGGCCGCTGTTGTCTACAGATTTCTTGATTAATACCGCTCTTAGCGGTAGAAATCCGTAGACAAAGGCGGTCGCTATCGCTCCTACAGTTCCAAACTTCCCCTCCGCTGTTTAGCCTCTAGCTAGTTCTTTAGTTCAACTTATATAGCTTCGAACAAAAATTCCTTCGTAAGCTTACTTCTTTTTCCCTACATATAAATAATACGGTGCGTTCCGCTGAAGTCAGCGGGTATGGTCATCAGTTCGTCCAGCCAAGCCGGGCCGTAGCGGTTCAAGTAATACATCATATTGTATACTCTTTCCTGCGGCTTTCCCAGCGGCATGAGTGACAGCTCAATCCGTTCCCATTGGCGGAGCGCAGCTTCATTTTGTTTCTCCATGGCATCCTGGGCTTTTCCCTGTAAAAATGCAATCTGATCCAGGATCTTCTCTTTATTGTTACTGCCTAATTTAAGCAGACCGGCCTGAATCGTTCCGAGCTGTTCGATCAGCGGCTCATACATGGCGGAGAAGGCTTCCTTCGTTTCCTCGAACCGGCGGCCAAGCTCCAGTTCATCCTGGGCGGTGATCCATTCTTTCCGTTTCTGTTCAAGCCCTTGTCTTACATCCTCGAAGGTGAGGCTGTATTTATTCATATGCTTATGCAGTGTTCCTTCTATGACTGTAAAAGACATGCGCGGAAGGATCAGCGGCATCTGTCCGCCGACAACTTCGAAGGCATCGCGTGGAATGGCCCAATAGGCCAGTTCCCCTTGTCCCAGTACTGTGGCCAGAACCGGCAGGACATAATCCTGCATAAGCGGGCGTGTCAGCACATTGTTGCTGAAGCGTTCAGGATGATCTTCAAGCACTGCCAGCAATTCCTCCGGTGAGAAGGAGACGACACCCTTGCGATCAGTATATCGCCCATCCGCCTTATGCAGCAGCAGCCGCGCACCTTCATGTATATAGAAAAGATTCGCATTGCCGGAGGTCACATCTGCCTGCAGCTCATATCCTCCGTCAACTATACGCATTGCCGATTGTTTGTAGGCTGCTTCCAGCTCATCATTGCGTTCAATCAGTTTGGCAAAAAACGGCTTCTCCAGCTTGCGCAGTTCCGGATCGGCAGAATCCAGCAGAATCAGGCCGAATTTGCCGAATAACGAACCGATCAGCTTGGCAAAAGCATCGCTCATGCTGCCCGCCATTCGTGACGATTCACGGATAAACTCCATGATTTGCGGTTTGAATTCACTTTCTTGAAGCAAGCCATCCAGCTCGGCAATGACCTGCTCCCATCCCGATTCTTCCACCTTAATATTACTGACAGAAGAACGGGGGCCTTCAGCTTTGTCCAGCTTGATTCTGGTGATCTCCCCGGTGCGGTTTAAGACAAATGTATGATTAACCTCGTCCCAGTCATGATCTTCACCGGCAATCCAGAAGAGCGGCACAACCGGCCGTCCAAGCTGGGCTGCAGCTTCTTTTGCCGCCTGAATGGTGGTGATTGCCTTATATACGACAAACAGCGGGCCTGTAAACAGGCCGCTTTGCTGCCCACCGGTCACCACCAGCGTCCCTGGCTGTTCCAGCAGCGCCAGAGCATTCCTTACCGCAGAATGGGGATTATGCTGTTCGTTATAAAGCCGTAAGGCTGAAGCAATCTTAGTACGGTCAGCACGCTGATGTTCATTTGCATCCAGCCACGCTGCCCGTTTCTCCCGGCTGTCTTCATTTCTGAAATCCCCGCCGTACAAATGCTCTACCGTTTCATAACGGTCTATATAGTCGCGTGCGAGCGCAGATCCGCCCGGGATCGGTTCCGGTACTACTTCCATGTACAAATGCCTCCTGTTCAGCTATGCCTGCTATATGTAATCACAAGTTCGTAAACTCTTTATGATTGTATCCAATGTAAGTGTTGGCGTCAAAAAATAACTTAAGATTCTTATTACAAACAAAATTCCCTATACAAAAGGGGGCCGTGCCATAAGCCATTGTATGACTTGTGCCACAACCCCCTCTGTTTCAGTTATAAAAGAGAGCTTTGCTTGCCTTAAGCGAATGCTTTAGCAACAAAATGCCCCTTGGATACTTCTACAAGCTCAAAATCGGCGTCATTGCTCTTCTCGTTAGCCGAGTAAATCGGGCTGCCAAGCTCATCATGCAGATGAATACGTTTCTTATTGACTTCAATTTCCGGATCGGGAACTGGAATCGCCGATAACAGCGATTTCGTGTACGGGTGAAGCGGGTTCGCATAAAGCTCTTCGCTTTCTGCAAGCTCAACCATTTTACCCAGGTACATTACCGCCACACGGTCACTGATGTGCTTAACCATGGACAAATCATGTGCGATAAAGAGATAAGTAAGTCCAAGACGCTCCTGCAGTTCTTTGAGCAGGTTAACAACCTGCGCCTGAATGGACACATCAAGTGCGGAAATCGGCTCATCGCAGACGATGAACTTAGGGTTTACCGCAAGCGACCGGGCAATCCCGATACGCTGGCGTTGGCCGCCGGAGAATTCATGCGGATAGCGTGTAGCATGGTCATGGTTAAGTCCAACCATATCCAGCAGCTCTTCAATCCGTTTCTTGCGTTCTGCACGGCTTCCGGCCATCCCATGGATGTCCAGTGCTTCCCCGATAATATCAGACACCGTTAGACGCGGGTTAAGTGAAGCATACGGATCCTGAAAAATCATCTGCATGTCACGGCGCAGCGCCTTCATTTTGCCCGCGGATAATTTATAAATATCAGTGCCGTTGTACTTTACGCTTCCTGCAGTCGGTTCATACAAACGAAGAACCGTACGGCCGGCAGTAGTCTTTCCGCATCCGGATTCCCCAACCATACCCAGGGTTTCACCTTCGCGGATTGAGAAATTAATATTATCAACAGCCTTAAGAACTTTACCTTTGCCTACATTAAAATATTTCTTAAGACCTTCAACTTCAATCAGGTTCTTACTCAAACGAACTGCACCTCCTTGGCCATCGAATGCAGATTCCAGCAACGCGCCATATGCGTTTCGCTGAACTCTGTTGCACCGGGATCGATTTGTTCGCAGACATGCATTGCTTCACTGCAACGCGCTGTGAACGGACAGCCGATCGGCGGCTTAATCAGATCCGGGGGAGTCCCGATGATCGGAATCAAAGGCTCACCCTTCTTTTGGTCCAGACGCGGCATCGACCGCAGCAACCCCCTGGTATACGGATGCTGCGGATTCTTAAAGATTTCCCATCTGGTACCTGTTTCCACCACTTCACCAGCATACATAACGATGACCCGGTCACACATGCCTGCAACTACGCCGAGATCATGAGTGATCAGGATGATGGAGGTCCCCAGTTTTTGCTGCATCTCTTTCATAACATCCATGATTTGCGCTTGAATCGTAACGTCAAGCGCCGTTGTCGGCTCATCTGCAATCAGCAGAGCCGGGCGGCAGGCCAGTGCAATGGCGATCATTACACGTTGGCGCATCCCGCCGGAGAATTCGTGGGGATATTGGTTAAAGCGAGCCTCCGCATTTTTGATGCCAACTAATTTCAGCATCTCAATACCTTGCTTTTTCGCTTCGGCCGCTGACATATTCTGATGTTTGATCAAAACTTCGGTTATCTGTTTGCCCACTTTGATAGTTGGGTTCAAAGAAGTCATCGGGTCTTGAAATATCATGCCAATATCTTTGCCGCGAATACTTTCCATTTGTTTCATGCTTTTGTTCAGCAGATTCTGTCCTTGAAAAATAATCTCGCCCTGTTTCACTTTGGAGGGCGGTGTAGGGATGAGCCGCATAATCGACTGCGCCGTAACGCTCTTACCACTGCCGGACTCACCGACAATGGCTACCGTTTCACCTTTGCCTACTTCAAAATTCATACCGCGGACAGCCTGTACTTCTCCACCTTTTACAAAAAAGGAAACATGCAGATCTTTGACTTGCAGAATGGGTTCCATCAATGTTCACCTCCTATTTCTTCAGCTTAGGATCCAGTGCATCACGGAGTCCGTCACCAAAAATATTAAAGGACAGCATGGTCAAGCTGATAACAAGCGCAGGGAAGATCATCCGCCAAGGATAGTACATCCAGCCTGTAAGGGAGTCATTGATCATGGAACCGAGTGAAGCTACCGGTGCCTGTACGCCAAGTCCGAGGAAGCTGAGGAACGCTTCGGAGAAGATTGCGCTTGGTACGGACAACGTTACGGTAACAATAATAGGCCCCATTGCATTTGGAAGCAAATGCTTGAACAGCAGGCGTTTCCAGTCAGCACCCATAGAGCGGGAGGCCAAGATGAATTCACGGTTTTTGAGCTGCATAATCTCGCCGCGCACAATCCAGGACATATTGATCCAGCCTGTGATGGTCAAGGCAAGTATAATCGTCCACAGACTCGGTTCAAATACTACAAGCAGCATGATTACTACGAGCAGATAAGGAATCGAATATAAAATTTCGGAGAACTTGTTCATTACTGTATCGATGCGTCCACCGAAGAATCCCATGATCCCACCGTAAATAACACCAAAGATTAAGTCGATCATCGCAGCGGCAAGGCCGACAATCAGCGAGATCCGGGCACCCATCCAGGTGCGGACAAATACATCGCGTCCAAAATCATCCGTTCCAAACAAGTGATCCAAGGATGGTTTCTTGTTCGTACTCATCAAATCATTCGAATCATAAGTATAAGGAACCAAATGCGGAGCAACAATGGCCATAATGACAATCAAGATCATAATAACCAGCGCAACCATAGCTAATTTGTTCTGGCGCAGACGCTGCCATGCATCCTGCCAAGCGGAAAGGCTTTCGCGCTGAATCACTTCCGCTTCCTTCTCATCAATGCCGATTTTACGGAAATCTTCTGGCTTCAGGTCCACATGTGGAGCAACAGTATTATTATTTGCAGCCAACGTTAATCCTCCTTTCCTCCAGCAAGTTTAATACGTGGGTCAACAGCAACATAAGCGACATCCGTAAGGAAACGTGCGACCATCAAAATTACACCATAGAATATGGTGATACCCATAATAATCGGATAGTCACGTGTGTTAATCGCTTGAACGAACTGTTTACCGATACCGCCGATACCGAAGATTTGTTCAATGACAACAGAACCGGTAATAATGTTCGCGGTCATCGGTCCCACATAAGTAATTACCGGCATAATACCGTTGCGCAACACGTGGCGGGATAAAATCGACATCCAGCTGAGGCCCTTCGCCTTTGCTGTCTTGATGTAATCGGCATGAAGCACTTCAAGCATGCTGGAACGGGTAAGACGTGCAATGACTGCAATCGGCGACGCCGTCAGTGCCATAACCGGGAGGAAATAATTCATCGGTCCTTTAAAGCCCATGACAGGGAAAATTTTCCAGTGATAGGCCAGCAAATATTGCAGCAATGAAGCCACAACAAAGCTCGGTACAGCAATACCGAGAACAGCCAATATCATTGCGACATTATCGATCAATTTCCGGTGATGCAGAGCTGCAAGCATCCCTAGCCCTACACCTATAATAATCGCTACAATAATAGCCACAACCCCAAGCTTCAGCGATGAAGAGAAGGTTTGTGAAATAATATCTGTTACTTCCTGGTTAAGCATTTTCATTGAGATGCCCAGGTCACCTTTAATAATATTCTTCAAATAAATTACGTACTGCTCAAAGACGGGCTTGTCCAAATTATACTGCGCGTATAGACGCTGCAAAATTTGTTCAGGAATTTTCTTTTCTGCTGTGAATGGATCTCCGGGAATCGCCTTCATTAGAAAAAAGGTCGCAGATATCAATACAAACAGGGAAATAATCATGTGGAGAAATCTGTTGAAAATATAACGAACCATGCCCGCCATCACCTCCTTCGACAATATTTTTACTTACCTATTCTAAGGAAAAAATACTCATTTGTCCATTTAATCAAATTGTTATTTTTTCCAAATAATCTCATTTAATATCCCATACAAAAAAAAGGGATATATATGGAGTTCCACATATATATCCCGAAGTAATATAAAAACCTTCAGATATTATATTACTGTATTTTGTTGCAAGCTTTACTCTTAGTGTTCGAGCAAGTAAGCGCGGCTCAGGTCGATTGCACCGCTGAAGTCAAGAGTTACACCTTTAAGGTACTCTTTAGTCAACGAGTTGTTTGTGTAGTAATAGATTGGAATCAAAATCATATCATCCATAATCATTTTTTCTGCAGCAGTAAACTTCTCTTGACGAACAGCATTGTCTGAAGATTTTTTAGCTTCGTCGATCAGTTTGTCATACGCTGGGTTGGAGTAACCAGTATCATTGTTACCGCCGCCAGTTACCCACATATCAAGGTAAGTCATTGGATCATTGAAGTCCGCGGACCAGCCGGCACGTGCTACTTGATAGTTCTTGTTCTGTTTGTCTTCGATGAAGACGCCCCACTCTTTGTTCTCGAGCTTAACTTCAACGCCGAGGTTCTTTTTCCACATATCAGCAATGGCTACAGCGATCTTTTGGTGGCCTTCACTTGTGTTATAAGTCAGAGAGAAGCTCAGTTTATCCAAGCCTTCTTCTTTCAGACCTTCGGCAAGCAATTTTTTAGCGCCTTCCACATCTTCACTGAAGTATTGGGAATCAGCTACTTGAGCACGGTATTCTTTTTCATTGCTTTGGATGCCCGGAGGAACAAAACCGAATGCCGGCAGTTGTCCGCCCAAAGTGATATTATCGATGATTGGCTGACGTTGGATAGCCATAGCCAAGGCTTTACGGATTTTAGCATTTGTAAAAGGTTTTTCAGTTACATTGAACTGGTAGTAGTAAACGCTGGAAATACCTTTTCTTGAAAATTCTTTAGGGAATTCTTTCTCAACGATTGGCAGTTGCTCGGTTGGAATTTCACCAATCGGACCGCCTGCACGGTCAAGTTCGCCGTTTTTGTAACTCAGCAGTTCAGTTGCACCACTGTTTACGATGGAGAAGTTGATGCCTGCTGCTTTAATTTGATCTGCAGCATAGTACGATGGGTTCTTAACTACGGCCAGAGATTGGCCAGTTGTCCACTCAGACAAAGTGAAAGGTCCGTTAGTAATTTGGGTTTCAACCTTAGTTGCCCATTTTGGATCATTTGCAACGGAACTATGCACTGGGTAGTACGTATAGAAAGACAGCAGACCCAAGAAATATGGTGTAGGGTTGGTCAGTGTCACTTCAAGTGTTTTATCGTCAACTACTTTAACGCCAACTTGGCTGAAATCAGTGATTTTGCCTTCGTTGAAGTCTTTAGCACCTTTGATGTAGAACAATTGGTAAGCGTAAGGAGCGGCTTGTTCCGCATTCGGATCAAGGACACGTTGCCAAGCAAAGGCGAAGTCTTTAGCTGTTACAGCGTCGCCGTTGCTCCATTTTGCATCACGAAGTTTGAAAGTATACACCAGGCCGTCAGGGGAGATTTCCCAGGACTCAGCAATACCTTCTTCAGCTTGCCCAGTTTCTGCATTTTGACGAGTAAGTCCTTCATACAACAATTTCAGGATAGCATTGGATGTGCTGTCTTGAGCTTGTTGCGGGTCAAATGTAGGAGGCTCGGAGCTCAGGTTGATCTTAAGCGTTTGGTCAGCAGCTAACTTCTCATCGCCAGTTGCGTTTCCTGTGTTCTTGTTACCTGCGTTGTCAGCCGGCGCATTGGTCGGGCTGGCATTTTTGCCATTGTTTGCATTGTTTCCGCCGCAGCCAGCAAGCACTGTGCCGATGACTAAAACTAATGCAATCATGAGCAATAGACTTTTACTCTTCTTCATCTAGCAGTTCCCCCTAAATAGAATGTGGTATATGGTTTATGATTATACAACCAGTGGTCAAAAAAATCTAGAGCAATATTTTCTGAAAACCGTTTTTTTTTTAAACTTAAAAGATTTGTGACATTGACGCTTCACCGAAGCAGTGGAACGTTACATCGCTTGTGATATGTATCGAATGAGGCCTACGAATAAAAACAGAATGTAACTAACGGTCATAAAAAAGAAAGTAAGCCGCCATACTGCCCGAAGTAACCGTTTTCCATCCACCTTTCCTTTCAAGCGATTTTGAGCCCCTCCAATCAATCCGGTGGATATTAATACAATAAGTAGTATAAGATAGAAGCCCCAACCCGAATCAAATATGATATTAAATAAGGCCGATACGGAAAGCAATAAAAATAATGTAGTCACGTCCATTGCCAGCAAAAAAGTGCTTTTCTTTTCTTTTTTGAGGCCTATTCCCGCAAAATAGACGATTAAAAAAGGAACAATCGGAATAACGCTTATAGTAATGAACGAATTCCGCAGAAATTCCAAACAGCCTCACCTCTCTCTCACAAGCATGCCTTCTACCATCCGGCAAATCCAGCGGTGTTGTGGAGCATCGATGCCGCTCCGCTCCGCCATATCCACAATGCTCCCATTAATCCAGCGTATTTCCGTTGCTCTTGAGGATAACACATCGGCAAGCATCGATGAAATATTGCCGGCTGTTACCCGGCAAACCTCCATTATGCCTTCCCAGGCGTTACTTTCAAGAGCAATACCGCAGGCTTCATAAACGGCAATCGCTTCCTCATACAGCTCCTTCATCAAATGTATGCGCTGCTCGGCAGCGAGCAATTCACCGTTCGGTACGCGCCAGATCGCTGTAAGAGGATTGATCACAGCATTGATTAAAAGCTTCCGGTAAATCATGGTATCCACTTCTTTCGACATAGAGGCGGAGAATCCTGCTGCTGTGAGCGTTTCAATGAAACTAATTAGCGAGGATGGACCATGAGTAGTATTGCTGTCGCCAACCTTCCCTATACATATTTCTCCTCTCCCTGCATGAACAACCTCGGTTAATGTTTTTCTTTTGGCTGCCTCAGTGGTTACCGCTGCCCAAACTGCTGCTTGTGGCAGCAGCTCCTGCAGCAGCTCCAAATGGCCATAGCCATTCTGAAAACACACCGCCTGAATCTTGCTCTGCTTAAGTGGAAGCAGTATCTGCGGGAATTCATTATGGAGTGCATTCTGTTTGACCATGATTGCCATCCAATCCCCCGGATCGTGCAGATAAACTTCGGCAAATGTGTTCACAGATGCTGACTTAAACTTGTCGGGCGGAAGAAAAACCGGGGGTTGGCCATCCTCATAGCTTATTGTAATACCGTTCTCCTCCAGCGCCCTGCTCTGTTCATCACTTCGGCACCAGAGTCTGACCTCGGCTCCGGCGCCGATAAGTTTTCCTGCCAGCAGCAAACCAAGTGATCCCGCGCCAATGATATCAATTTTCACGCCGCGCCTCCGCACCCTTCCAATAATTTCCCTCATTATATCCGCAGGCTCCCGCAAATGCAAAAAACAAAAAAACCGCAAACACTGTGCCCGAAGGCAGCTTTGTTTGCGGGTCATACCGTTGCTTAACCTTTATTCCATACGTTCGAGATTGCCGTTGGCATCCATTTTGAACCGAGTCTTCATTTCCTCTTCTTCTTCATTAAGGAAGGCAAGTCTGCGGGCACGGTCCATAATCTGAATCAGTGCCTTGTAATCATCGTTTACCACACGGTAATCACTTTGGGCGAGGTTAACTTCCTTCGATAACCGCTCATTTTCCACCCTGAGCTCGGATAATTCATCTTCCTTCTCCCGCAGATCTCTTTCCAGCATCTTCAGCTGGCGTCCCGCCTCCTGAAAGGTTCCTTTCCACTGTCTGAGGAAACGGATAACCGCATCAATGGATAACGAATTTTCGTTCAAACCTTCGCTTCGTCCATATTCTTCTTCAATGTCCCCGAGAATCAGTCCTGCTACCTGTGCTCCCCTGTTCATCGGCTGTTTTTTCAAATAGCTCCGCTTCTGGCGCTGGCCTTTAGCGATGCCAATTGCATCCTCATAGCTTTTGCGGACACAACTGTTCCAGCGAAATCCGCATGCCGCCGAGGTCCTGCCGATTTTTTCTCCCACCTCTTCAAAAGCAGCGAGTTGCGTACTGCCTTCCCGGATATGACGCAGCGTTATTTCTGCCAAAATCAAATCATCTTCAGCACTCCAAGCATCTTGTCTAACGGCTGTCATAAAGCCTAACCCTCCTAACAACATCATGAAATAGCCATCTTCATAACCGGCAGCTCCGCCGGGTAGTGAATAGGATAAAAGCTGCTTACTCCATTTCTATGCCTCTGATAGAGTTCATAGAATCTATTTGATACTAAATTGTATTTCCATTTTGCTTAAACATCATACGCACATTGCTATAATTTCTAATTTCTTTCGCTAAACACATATGTCAATGTCAAAAATCATATTAATTTAAAAAACAAAGGTTTTTTTCAATGAATTCGTTTACAGTCTTTTGTCCAGGAGGTATAATTAATCCAAAGAAGTCATATTCGGGAATCATTCTAAGAAGGGGGACACTCTCTTGGACCGCATGTTTCGCGTATTGGGGTTTTTCACGCTCGTAATCGGGCTGATGGCTTTTGCCGGGGATTTAACCGAGATGGCCTTACTCTTCTTCTTGCAAACCGCCTTTTTTGTAATACTTGGCTATCTGAAGTTTACAGAAAAGACCTACATCATGTTGTTCTGGGGATATATGATTGTTACATTTACCGGCTTCAGCTACTGGACGATCTTTCAGATGGGGTTGCCGCTATAATGGCTATTGGCCAATCAAACGGAAGTCAAATCCTTAGAAATAAGGACGACTTCCGTTTTTTGTTTGTCTTTTTGTAGGCCGGGAGGCGGAAAACAGGGTATGATATTTTAGCAGGACAAAACATATTAATAGTACATACCTATTCTATTTTGCCAAAGGTGGTGGTGTAGTGCTTTCCCGCAATATTTTAAGCCGAAGGTTCGCCTTCCTGCTCATTCTGCTTCTCTGCACGATGCTGCCGCTGACCTCTGCGGCCTCGCTTTCCATGGGCTCTAGTGCTGCCGCCGTCTCCTCTCCTCCTGATTTTCCCGATAACGAAGAGACCCGCAAGCTGCTGGAGCAGACGTTGTCCTCTGCTGAAATCGAACGTGAGATCCTTAGAATTACTGCGGAGCAAAAGGTTCTCGAGAAGAAGGTTTCACTCCTCAGCAAACAAGCAGCAGATAAAGAAGCAGCTATCACAGATCAACAAAAGCGTGCCGGGGCTGTCATTCGTTCTTATTATATGGGGGACAGAGATAGTCTGCTGGCTGCTCTGCTCTCCGCTAAAAGTATCAGCCGGATGCTTGCCCTGTACGATTATTACGAGATTATTATTGGGCAGGACCGCGACATCCTCAATCAGTATGAAGAGCAGTACAAAGATATGAAATCCACGATAAAGGCTTCGCTGCGCAGCAGCAAGGAGCTAGAGGAGCTTAAAACGGCTCTTACCGAACAAAAAACGCGGGTAGCCGCGTTAAATGAGGAGATTGAAGGAGGAATCAGTGCCAGCAGCGATCCGGAGAGCATGAGCGCGCTGCTGAACGAATTTACGAGGTATTGGGAGAACATTGGTATCCATGAAGTAAAAACCTATTTCAAGGCTTTGTCATCGGCTATGAATCATCTGCCGCAATTTGTCCAGAGCAAAAGCGGGATGCTGACCCGTAAAGGAATGACCTATACCCTTGCGCTGAAAGAAGAGGATCTTAATACCTTTCTGGTTTCACAAAATGAGCTGTTTAAGGATTTCGCTTTTCATTTCAACAAGGGTCAGGTGACTGCTTCGGGAACCAGCGGCGGTTTGACGCTTACCCTGACCGGTCATTACACGATTGAAAACGAGCCGGTTAACGGGCTCATGTTCCATGTCGACAATGTAGTATTTAACGGCCTGGAGCTGCCTGATTCCACCCGTCAGTCACTGGAGGAAGAATTCGATCTAGGGTTTTATCCGGAGAAAATCGTCTCACTTCTGCATGCGACTGAAGTAGAAAGCAAAGAAGGCGTGCTTTATGTAAAGCTCTCCATCTCATTTTGAGGGTGCTGCCAGCGCTTCCCGGTATCCTGCGGCATCCAGCTTACCGGTAAGCAGCATTGCCACCGCCGTGGAGAGCTCACTCCAGCCGCCAACCGGTCTTTCCCCGGTGATGGCTTCGTCTGTCAGCAGCACCCCGGAGTCAAAAGGAAGCCTGTCCATCTCTGGAAGTCCCGAACGGTAAAGCTCATCCAGCGCAGGCAGACGCCCCGTGTTCACCAGCCATTCGAGCTGCGCGGAGCTGGAGGTAATATAGGCGAGCCATTTCACCGCTGCCTCCGGGTTGCTCGACTCTGCGGGAAGAGCGAAGAAACGGCTGTACATTGCCTCATAGCCTTTACTGCTCCCGCCAGGCAGCGGCACTTCCACAGCCAGCGATGAATTCCCGTGCTTCTGGAATTCAGAGAGCGGAAGCGCAGCTACGGCGACCTTTCCCTCCTGTAGCATATTCCAGATTTCTTTATCGTACCGGCTGGTCAGATAGAAGGAGCTACGGGCGTTCTGGGTCCACTCCAGCATTGCCGCATTCTCTGAAGTCAGGCTGGCCCCCATACTTTCCAGGACCGCAGAGTAACCATAGGGATTGCGGGTATCCATAGCCAGGATATATTGTTCCTGATCCTGTTTTTCTTGAAGATGCTTCAGCAGACCGCTCCACTGCTCCAGACTTTTCGGCGCTTCCGAAAGGCCCAATTCGGCGAGGCGCGCCGGAGAATACACCAGTACGTAAGGATCAATATCGAGCGGAACTCCCCAATCATAACCATTCCACTGCATTTGCGGAATGAGCAGGGTCAGCGGGGCACTGCCGGGAACGCTCTGATAGACATCCACCGGAAGCAAATATCCCCGGGTGGCCAGATCGGAAATATTACGGCCATCGGTCATCACAATATCCGGACTGTCGCCTGTAGTCAGGTCCTGCTTCAGCGCTTCAGCCGATTCCTCGCTGTCCACATTGCTCAGCACAACTTCAATCCCGCTCGATAACGTATAGTTCCTGCTGATCCGTTCCAGCTCACGCAGCTCTTCGCTGCTCAGCGAAACGCGAATCCGCAGGCTTTGCACATTTCCCGTCTCTCCCGAATCCGGGCGCTCTGATTGATCGAGCGGCAACTTCTGCGGACGGGTGCGTTCGCTGGTGTCCAGCTCCATGCTGGGTGACAAGCTTGTCAGCGCAAGCAGCAGTATTGCAAACAGCAGCCAATAGTTTTTGCGTCTCAGCATTTCTTTTTCCCCTCCGGCCTAAACACTTGTCCCCCTATTTTACCAGATGATTCTTTGATTGTCTGTGTTAGCTGAAAACGTTCTCTTTCTATTATATAGGTGTGAACCGCGGAGGCCTCGAGACATTTGCGATATAATGTTGCATTACAAGAAAGATTTAGACTTCCGATCGCTGTTATCCTCAGATTTCCTGATTCTATATAAGTTGAACTTAAGATTTACCAATCCGGCATCGAACACAACTGCGGTGAATGTTTGGACTTCCGGCCGCTGTTGTCTACAGATTTCTTGATTTAACCCGCTATTTGCGGTTGAAATCCGTAGACAAAGGCGGTCGCTATCGCTCCTACAGTTCCAAACTTCCCCTCCGCTGCTTTTGCCTCTAGGTAGTTCTTTTGTTCAACTTATATAATTCCGCCTGCAGCGGAAGAAATCCGGGGATAAAGGCGAACGCTAGCGCTTCTCCAGTTCCAAAATTTCTCTCCATTCCATTATCGCGTGCGTATAAGCTCTGAAACCTCCGCCGTTCCGGGGAGGGGCAGACAAAAAGCCGGGAGACATTGATCTCCCGGCTTTTGCTGTGGTACTGATAATGAATCACTTCGCTGTGATTAGGTATGTTACGAACCCACTATATTGTGTGCAATACAACGAATCAAAGACCTCTGGCGATTACAGTAAATCGGCGGCCAGCTGGGCCAGGCGGGAACGCTCACCTTTTTCCAGTGTGATATGACCGCTGATCCCTTCCTGCTTAAACTTCTCGACAATATAACTGAGCCCGTTGCTCGCTGCGTCGAGATACGGATGGTCGATCTGCTCCGGGTCGCCCATAAGAATAACTTTGCTGCCTTCCCCGGCTCTGGAGACGATGGTCTTCACCTCGTGGCGGGAAAGGTTCTGGGCTTCATCAATAATGATGAACTGTGAAGGAATAGAACGTCCGCGGATGTAGGTTAGTGCCTCCACCTGGATGCTGCCGAGGCCCATGAGTATTTTATCAATATCCCCGGACTTCTTCGTATCAAACAGAAATTCCAAATTATCATAAATCGGCTGCATCCACGGACGCAGCTTCTCATCCTTCTCCCCGGGCAAATATCCGATATCTTTACCCATCGGCACAACCGGCCGGGCGATGAGCAGCTTCTTGTAGCGGTGCTCATCCTCCACCTTGAACAATCCGGCAGCAAGCGCCAGCAGCGTTTTGCCCGTTCCTGCCTTGCCGGTAATAGTTACCAGCGGGACGTCATCGTTCAACAGAAGCTCCAGCGCCATCCGCTGCTGGGCATTGCGGGCACTGATACCCCACACCGCATCATTGCCCAAATAGAGCGGTTCAAGGCGTGTGGCGTCGCTGTTCACTTTGAGCAGAGCAGATTTGCCGCTGCCGATCTCATCCTTCAGAATTACAAATTCATGCGGGTAGAGCGCATAGGACAGGGGCAGTTGTTTGACGGACAGGAAACGGTGGCTGTAATATTCATCAATCAGCGAAGGATGGACCATCAGTGACTGGTAGCCGGTATACAGCTCGTTCAGATCACCTGTACGGTCAGATAAATAATCCTCCGGTGTAATGCCAAGCACATCCGCTTTGATGCGGACAAGTACATCTTTACTTACGAGTACCACAGGACGTGGTTCAGCTTTCTCGTTCTCCTCATGAAGATAATTGAGCGCTACAGCCAATATCCGGTTGTCGTTGGATACCTCACCGAACATTTCCTGTACCTTTACGAAGCTGCGGTGGTTAAGCTCCACCTTCAGCATGCCTCCATGTTCCAGAACCACACCGCTATGCAGGTGGCCCAGTTCCCGGAGTCCGTCTAACAATCGTGACACGGTGCGGGCGTTGCGGCCGATTTCATCGGCATTACGCTTCTTGGAGTCGATCTCTTCCAGAACCACGGCCGGAATGACTACTTCATGCTCCTTGAAAGCAAAGATCGAATTGGGGTCGTGCAAAAGCACGTTGGTGTCTAGTACAAATATCTTTTTCATGCTATCCCCTCCACAGCGCCTGGTTTGATTGATCATACATAACTCTTTTCAGCAAGGGCAAGATAAAGTAAAGAACTGATTTCTGACTGAAAGGAGTAAGCACATATGAGAAAATCAATGTGTCTGTTGCTGGTACTGCTGCTGCTGACAAGCTGCGGTATCGCTAATAAAGAGACATCACCCTCTCCTCAGGATAAACAATCGGCCAAGGCTTTAAGCAGCCAGGGAAACCGCGAGGTGCGGTCATTGTCTAATGATGGTAATATGGCCCCTTACGCTGAAGCCGGACAAGCTTCTGACGGCAAGGGGGAAAGCGATGTTGCACTCAAGGATCATTTTGAACAGCTGGCCCAAAGAGTTCCAGGCGTCAACGGTGCCCACTGTGTCGTAATGAACAATGTCGCCGTGGTTGGCATTGATGTTGACGGGAAGCTGGAACGTTCGCGTGTCGGAAGCATCAAATATTCGGTGGCTGAAGCCATCCGTAAAGATCCGCGTGGCGTCAAGGCCTTCGTCACTGCCGATATGGATATCTCCAACAGACTGAACGAAATGGGCCGTCATATCTCTAAGGGAAATCCGGTGTCCGGCTTCGCTGCAGAAATGGCGGATATCATCGGCCGCATCATACCGCAGCTGCCAGAGGATACCAAGCCGAAAGGCAACAATCAATAACCTGATTCTTTGGACAAAAAAAGCCTAGTGAGATCCTCACTGGGCTTTTTGCATGGCGGCAAATACTTGGCCGTCCAGCTTCTCAGCCGCACGCGCATCGTATACCTTAGCATATTTTGGAGCGGACTCCAGCTGCGCGCCATAGAACAGCGCGTTGCGTACCGCTTCAATTTCAACATCAAAACAGCACATCTTGAAGGGAACATCCGGCAGCGGATCCTGCCTCACAACAGCACGCCCATTAATGGCATGAACGGTGCCCTCGCCAAAAACTGTTACGGTTACCATTGGATTCACCTTCATGTTGTTCACAAGTCTGGAGCGGTGGTCTACCGCCAGACGCACGATAGAAGGGCTCACTGCATAAATCCACGAAATTGCCGTAGACGTAGGGCCTCCGGATTCCGCATCAACAGTGTTAAGCAGGACAAACGTTTCCGACTGCAGCATCGATAGCAAGGTTTCATTGAGCTGAGCAACGGCTTCGGACATAAGTACAGGCCCCCTATGCGGCAAATGTGCGTTCACTTTATTATATTATAGCACACGCCCAAACTTGCATTCAATTTAGAGTTGCTTCCAGACCTTCTTTAAGGAGCAGTAGACTCTGAGGCAGCGGAGGAAACCCCGGCAATCCGGTCCTGCAGGCTTTTCTTTGCCGCTTCAAGCTCTTTATCGTTAATATATACATACGGGCTGCGCCAGGTTCCGGTCACCGGCACAAATTCAATATTCTCTTTAGATATTTTCCAATAAGTAGAAATCAAGCTTTTGATCTGTGCATTCTCAATATCACTTTGCATGTTGTCGCCCACGGCGTCAAAAACCTTGCCTATTTTGAGCACTCCTCCAAGGGACTGCATTTGTCCAACCAGTCCGTTCAATACCTCGTTCTGGCGTTTATTGCGGTCAAAGTCATCGGAAGCCTGGGTCCTTGGACTACAGTTGGACTTGCGGTAACGCACATAATCGAGCGCCTCATCCCCCTCCAGCTTGGCCGGGCCCTTCTTCAGATTAATATCTGTTCCGTCCACACTGTCCGTATAGCACATGTCGGCGCTGATGTTGACATCTACTCCATCAAATTCGTCCACAATATCACGGAAGCCTTGAAAATCGAGCACGGTGACATAATCGACATCGATGTCCAGATATTTGCTCATCATCGTCTTCATCTCATCCTCAGCTAGAATGCCTGAGGTTTTCTCCTTGCTCTTGAAGCGGGGGTAAAACGCATTGATCTTGGTCTTCTTATAACCGCTCAGCTCGACGTAAGTATCCCGCGGAAGCGAGACAATCGTCGCCGAATGCGTCTTAGGATTCAGTGCAGCAACCATAATAACATCCGTGAGATTGGACGGATGCTTCGGGCGGTTGTCGGTTCCCAGCAGCAGCATAGTCAGCGGCTTAGACGAAGCAAGCTGGCTGTCCTGGACGGGCTGGTCCACTCCAAATCCTCCCTGCTCGAACTTATAGTACAGAAACCCTACGTAACCCAGCACAGCCAGGATCGCAACCAGAAGGATAATTAATAGCATTTTTCCCAAACGGGCTGCAAATCCCCGTTTCTTTGCTTTTTTCTTGCCCTGTTTTCCAGGAGCAGCCTTAACCTGCTGCCCTCTGCCCGTTTGTTGGGGTCCAGCGGGTCTTCTTGGAGGTAAACTTCCCTTGCTTGTACTCATAATAGAATAAGGTCCTTTTCATTTCGCATAGATTAGGTTGATTTATACTTACTATAGACGATTTCAAACGGTAAAAGTTGCGGTTATTGTCTTTTGGCTGCTGCAGCAGCCTTGCGCTTCTGCCGGGCCTCTACAAAATAACGGACCCGCACCAGCAGCATAAGTCCTACAGCCACCAGCAGGCACTGAATGATCGGCAGTTTGTCATGCTGAAAAATCAGCAGCATGCCTGAGCCAAGTGCCATCATCAGATAGAGCACGATTTCTTTACCAATGGGGAGCTTCTGATTCACGCGGAATACACGGTTATACACATAAGTCAGCAATATAAAAATGACAATATAGGCCACAATAGGATGCTCCGCAAACCATCTCTGCACAGCTCACCACTCCTCCCAAGGTATGTATCGCTTACATTATATCATCCCCGGGAGCTTTAATCCGCAAATAATCCCTGCAATTTAAAAGATCGCCTCACAAGTGGAAACGGCTTCGCCGTCCTCAAAAGGACGGTATCCGTTTCAGCGAGAAATAGAAGGATAATTTATAGCGTGAAGCATATAAATTTTTATATTTAAACAAATACAAGCCGCCGGATTCAACATCCGGCGGCTTGTTCTATATCAGCTTAGGCCTGGCTGGCTTGTGCTGACTTACGCTGCTTTTCTACACGTTCACGCTCGCCCTTGTTCAGGATCTTCTTACGAAGACGAACGGATTTCGGGGTGATTTCACAATATTCGTCATCGTTCAGATACTCAAGCGCACCTTCCAGAGAGAACATCCGTGGGGTCTTCATTTTTACCGTTTCATCCTTTGTAGCGGAACGCACGTTGGTCAGTGCTTTTTCCTTACAGATGTTAACGATAATATCGTTATCACGGGTATGCTCACCGACGATCATACCTTCGTAGATTTCTGTTCCTGGCTCAAGGAATAGAATACCGCGGTCTTCTACGCCCATCATACCGTAGAACGTTGTACTTCCGGTCTCACTGGACACCAGCACGCCCTGATGACGTCCGCCAACCTGGCCGCCGATCAGTGGAGCATAGCTGTCAAAGGCATGGTTCATTACACCATAGCCGCGTGTCAGCGTCAGGAAGTGTGTATTGTAGCCAATCAGGCCGCGTGCAGGAATCAGGAATTCCAGACGAACTTGACCAGTGCCGTGGTTAATCATGTTGACCATTTCGGCTTTGCGGCTGCCCAGGCTCTCCATTACGGCGCCCATGCTTTCTTCAGGAACGTCAATCATCAGACGTTCAAGCGGCTCCATCTTGGCTCCGTCGATTTCTTTGACGATAACCTCAGGCTTGGAAACCTGCATTTCATAACCTTCACGGCGCATATTCTCGATCAGGATACCGAGGTGAAGCTCACCGCGTCCGGATACGATAAAGGCGTCAGGGGAATCTGTTTCATCCACACGCAAGCTGACATCTGTTTCGAGCTCTTTGAACAGACGCTCGCGCAGCTTACGGGAAGTTACCCATTTGCCTTCTTTACCGGCAAACGGACTGTTGTTCACGAGGAACGTCATTTGCATCGTAGGCTCATCGATCTTCAGGACCGGAAGGGCTTCAGGATGCTGCGGATCAGCAATCGTCTCACCGATGTTGATATCCTTGATGCCGGCGATAGCAACGATGTCGCCTGCGCCCGCTTCTTCGGTTTCTACGCGCTTGAGGCCTTGGAAGCCGAACAGCTTCTCGATCCGTGCCGTCTTGCTCTTACCGTCACGCATAATAACAGTTACGGATTGGCCTTGCTTGATAACACCGCGGTTTACACGTCCGATGGCAATACGGCCAAGGTATTCATTGTAATCCATCAGCGTAACAAGGAACTGCAGAGGTTCTTCAACTTTTTCAGTCGGAGCCGGGATATGCTCAACAATGGTTTCATACAAAGCAAGCATGTTGTCATCCTGTTTCTCAGTATCCATGCTCGATGTGCCGTTTAGTGCGGATGCATAAACTACCGGGAATTCCAGCTGATCGTCACTGGCTTCAAGCTCAATGAACAGATCCAGCACTTCATCAATAACTTCCTTCGGACGTGCAGCCGGACGGTCAATCTTGTTCACTACAACGATTGGTGTCAGGTGCTGTTCCAGCGCTTTGCGCAGAACGAACTTCGTTTGCGGCATGCAGCCTTCATAGGCGTCAACAACAAGCAGTACACCATCAACCATCTTCATGATCCGTTCCACTTCGCCGCCGAAGTCAGCATGGCCCGGGGTATCTACAATGTTGATCAAGAACTCTTTATAGGTAATTGCTGTATTTTTGGCTAGGATGGTGATTCCGCGTTCCCGCTCCAGGTCGTTCGAGTCCATGGCACGTTCTTGCAGGTGCTCATGCGCGCTAAAAATTCCTGATTGCTGCAAAAGCTGATCGACAAGTGTTGTTTTACCATGGTCAACGTGGGCAATGATCGCAATGTTGCGAATATCTTTTCTTGAATGCATGATTTGTATCCAAATCCTCTCATTTATCAAATTAAAAATGTTTAAATTTATAGCATGTCACGGCAGTCTCACAAAAGAAGCGCCTGGCAGAAAGCCGACGCTCCAACATTCCTTAATATTATAGTGAAAGCACTATGAAAAGCAAGTCTTTTTCTGAAAAAACGATTTCCAACTTCGTTTAATTTTTCTAATTTCGAGTCAGACCCTTTTTTCCTTGAGAAGATCCGCAAATTTCACAGCTGCCGGTTCACTCACCAGCCCCCGTTCCACTTCTTGCGGCTTCCCGGTTTTCCGCGCCCGGCCATCAGCCAAATCCCGGCAGCAATCAGTACCGCACCTAACAAATACAACGCTCCTGTGCCCAGCAGACTGAAGATAAACAGCACCAGACTCAGTGCTCCCAGTATGACAGACGTAGTCATCAGACCGCCGGTCCGCGCCGGAGAATACAGCGAATATTCATAAAGCCCGACAGCGATGCCGAACAGCAGCAGCGGCCACAGATGAGTCATAAGCCCCCAGCCCCAGGTATTGCATAACCCGAGGAGCAATCCATATACAGTCAATATTCCGGCCGGAATCAACACGGTTGCCGAAGCGCGGCGGCTGAAGAAAAGCACATGCAGGAACAGGCCTGGAACCAGTATCACGAGTGGCCATAAGGCCCGCCCGAGAAACCCGAACACCCCCAGCTTTCCGAATAGAATCACAATGCCGGCGGCGGCAATAAAAATACCCAGTTTCATGTCGTTTTTGGAAGACATCAATCACCCATCCCTTCAAATTCACGTCTATTCCTTACCTCGTCACTTCGAAAGTACATTCCTGCGACAGGATTCCCTTTATATTTTATCTGAAAAATAAATAAAACACCATCATTCTTCATATTTTAGAAGATGATGAAAAAGCTGCTCAGTCTAAAGAGGCTGCGCCCCAGCTTATCCAGCTTTTGGCACAGCCTCTAGTATTGCCGCTTCTTAACCTGCGGATACGGTCCTCCGCTTAATCATGCCGGACAGGACAACGATAACACCAAGTGCAAGCGGCAAAATGGAGTGTAAAGACGGCAGCATAAAGGAGAGCACCGCGCCAAACTTGGCATCCTGCAGCAGCATTTCTCCAGCTGTATGGGCGAGTATGTAGGCGCCGATGAAGACAAGTACAGGAAACCGGTGCAGCCAGCCAACGATAATACCGCTTCCCCAGACGACGATCGGAATACTTAAAGCGATCCCGATGACGATCAGGGCCAAATCACCCTTGGCTACTCCCGCAATCGCCAGCACATTGTCGAGACTCATGATGAAGTCAGCCAACAGAATGGTGCGGATGGACCTCCACACGGTAGAGCTTTCCTCCACCCTAACCTCCTCTTCTTCCTCCAGCAGCAGCTTGAAGGCAATCCATAGCAGCAGAATGCCTCCGCCTGCTTCAATATAAGGGATTTTCAGCAGCAGCACTGCCGCAAACGTCAGCACACACCGCAGAATGACAGCGCCCGCAGCCCCCCACCAGACAGCAGTTTTGCGGTTCTTCTCCGGGAGACTTTTGCTGGCCATCGCTATGACCATCGCGTTATCTCCGCTCAGCACAAGATTGATCATCAATATTTCCCCAAGCAGCAACAAGGAATCCATTAGCTTTTACCTCCCCGGACTACATGTAATTACATGTATGTGGAATGGCGACAAGCTATGCTTCCTGTCCAACTTTTTTCCCGGCTGATGCATGTCCGGCCCCTTTTTTGCGTATACAAAACTATACCTGTCTAATGCTCTGACCAACAAACTATGGGAGTGACCCGGCTTGAATACAACCGTTACCGATTTTATATTGCCCTTGCTGAATATCGTTTTTCTCGATTTGATTCTGGCGGGGGACAACGCTATTGTCATCGGGCTTGCTGCACGAAATTTACCGGCAGACACCCAGAAAAAGGCTATTCTGCTTGGAACGGGCGGAGCCGTTGTGCTGCGGATCATCGCTACCATACTGGTTGTCTGGCTGCTGAAAGTCCCTTGGCTGCTGCTGTTCGGTGGTCTGCTGCTGATTCTGATTGCATACAAGCTGCTCAGCGGGGAAAATAACGATGCGGATATCAAGGCCGGAGGCACACTGTGGGCGGCTGTGCGGACAATTATTGTTGCCGACGCGGCCATGGGTCTGGACAATGTCATCGCCATTGCCGGAGCAGCCAATCACAATATCACGCTGGTTGTGGTAGGACTGCTTATCAGTGTCCCCATTGTGGTCTGGGGCAGTACGCTTTTTATTAAGCTGATTAACCGGTATCCCTGGATTATTTACATCGGTTCCGCAGTGCTGGGGTACACCGCCTCCACCATGATTACCGGTGAACAGAAGCTCCAGCCTTTTTTTGAGCAGCACCCGCTGCTCCATGTTCTCTTCATCATCCTTGTGATTGCAGGCATACTCGCTACAGGGCACTGGAAACGGCGGCTGGAGCACAAAAAGATCCCGCATAGCGGGACCTCGGGCTAAGACATAACATTTCATCAACAAAAAAAAGGGGGGCCGAAATCCGTCAACGGTTTCGGGCCACCTGCTATTGCGTTAGAACCACTCTTCCTGCAGCCCGGCTTGCGCCGGAACTACATCGCTTGGTTTCTCATCCCCGTAAGGCGTAATGGAAATCGTCTCTGTCCCCGCGACAGCAGCATCCAGCCGTGCGGCATATCCGGGCAACGTCGCTTCAATCTTGTCTACGATCCGCTGATTCGGGTTGGTCGTAGGCGATTTTGGCACAAATAACGTGCAGCAATCCTCGTAAGGCAAGATAGATAAATCATAAGTGCCGATCATTTGGGAAAGCTCGACAATCTCGCTTTTGTCCATCATGACCAGCGGCCGCAGCAGCGGCAGCGTTGTAGCGCGTCCGATGACATTCATGCTGGACAACGTCTGGCTGGCCACCTGCCCCAGACTCTCCCCGGTAACAAGCGCAAGCGCCCCTTCCCGTTCAGCCAGCCGGGTGGTAATCTTCAGCATCGCCCGCCTCATCAGCGTAATAATCAGGTTATCCTGGCCAATCCCCGTAAAAGCGGTCTGCACCTCCGTAAACGGAACGAGATGCAGTTTAATCACCCCGGCATAACGCGACAGCACCCGGGCAAGATCCACGACCTTCTGGCGGGCAAGCTCGCTCGTATAAGGATAACTGTAGAAGTGGACACACTCCACTTCCAAACCGCGGCGCATCGAAGACCAGCCTGCCACAGGACTATCAATACCGCCGGACAGGAGGAGCATAGCCTTTCCGTTGGTTCCCAGCGGAAACCCTCCGACCCCGGGGATATTCTCACAGAAAATATAAGTATGCCCCTCGCGGATTTCGATCTTGAGCTCCATCTGCGGTGATTTCACATCCACGATCAGGCCGGGATAGCCTTGCAGCAGCGGAGTCGAGATCAGCTTATTCATCTCGATGGAGCCATGCGGGAACTCTTTCCATACCCGGCGCGCGTTGACCTTAAAGGTAGTACCCGGGGCTGGAACGATAATCTCCAGGAATGTCCGGCTGGCGGACAGGATATCGTCAAACTCCGATAAAGAGACCTTGACCGGACTAATAGAGGCGATGCCGAAGACATTCTTCAGCGACGCCGCCAACTCGCCGGCCGGCTCACCGTTCAACTGCACATAAATCCGTCCGAATTCCTTGCTCAGCACCACTTGGGGATATGGCTTGACCATCTCCTTCACATGGCGCAGCACCGTCTTCTCGAACCGGGCCCGGTTCTTGCCCTTCAGTGTAAATTCCCCGAACCTCAGTATAAGCATATCTGCATATTCAATACTGCTTCCGCCGCTTATGGCAGTTCCAGTTTCCTGCTCTTTCATCGGTTATCTCATGCCTCCTTCAACAATCTTCAAAGCCTGTACAGCCTTAAGCAGCGCCTGCTCCAGCAGGGCAATATCAGCTTCCGTATGGCTGTCGCCAAGGCTAATGCGGATTCCGCCAAGTGCCGTAGAAACATCCCTGCCCATGGACAGCAGAATCCGGCTCGGCTCGGCCAGCCGCGAAGAGCAGGCCGAACGGGTGGACACGACCATCCCCAGTTCCTCCAGCTTGCGGGCCAGCACCTCCCCCTTCATGCCGGGATAAGAGAAATGGACAATATGCGGAGCTCCGTCCTCCCTGCTGTTGACCTTCAATTCCGGGATGCCTGCCACAAACTTCAACAGCCGGTTGCGCAGCGGAATCATCACATGGTTAAACTGTTCCCTCCGCTCGCCGCTCATGCGGATGGCTTTGGCGGAAGCCACAACCGCCGGCACATTTTCCGTACCGGCGCGGAGTCCGTTCTCCTGGGAGCCGCCAGTCAGCAACGGAAATAGTGTAACCCCTTCTCTTACATACAGCAGCCCTACTCCGCGCGGGCCGCGGATTTTGTGGGGGGACAAGCTGTACAGGTCAGCCTGCCACTCACCCAGTCTTGGCTCAAACCCGCTGTAGCCCTGCACTCCGTCCACATGAAACAGCGTCCGGTGGTTGGCAGCCTTCACCAGCCGTCCGATCTCCAGCAGCGGCTGCACTGTTCCAACCTCATTATTGACATGCATCACGCTGACAAGTACAGTATCCCGGCGCACCGCAGCGGCAATACGGGAGGGCTCAACCATTCCTGAGCTATCCGGTGCTACAAAGGTGACCTCCCAGCCCATGTTTTGCAGCTGCAGGCAGCTCTCATAGACCGAAGGATGCTCTATTTCCGTAGTCACGATATGGCGTCCCCTGCTCTGATACTGCAGAGCTGCGCCTTTTACCGCGAGGTTGTTGCTTTCGGTAGCGCCAGAGGTGAACAGAATTTCCTGCGGCTTCACTCCGAGCGCGGCTGCGCAGACTTCCCTTGAACGTTTGATAAGCCGGTCCGCTTCCGTACCTGCACGGTGCAGCGACGAGGGATTGGCATAATGCTGCTTCATAATCTGCTCCATCGTCTGCACTACTTCTTCATAAGGGGGTGCGGCAGCGGCATAATCCCAGTACAGCATATATCGGATCTCTCCTTTGCTTCTGTGCTGATAAGCTCATGCGCGAGAATATAGAATAACTGATCCGGCTGAACTTATAAAGTCTAGGTGCCTGTACTTTCTTATATCCGGAAAAAAGGATCAAACGGGTCCCGCCACCAGAGTGGTCCAGACGACACCATTTGATCCTTTTTATTATACCCCGTACTCAGCTCGGGCGCGTTCTATTTTGAGAATATAGGCCTGGGTTTCCTCCGGAAGCTGGGTAAGCTTCTCCATCAGCTCCTGGTCACTGTTGACTCCGAGCTTATTAACCCGTCCCGGACCGGCATTATAAGCGGCCAGTGCCATCTTCTCCTGCCCGTCAAAACGCTTCAGCTGATACGATAAATAACGCACTCCGCCGTCAATGCTCTGAGCCGGATCGAAGGGATCGGAAACACCTAGGCCATTCGCCGTGCCATCCATCAGCTGCATCAATCCCTTCGCTCCCGCCGAAGAAACGACATTTGGGTTGAACGAGGATTCCGTATCGATTACTGCCTTGATCAAGTCGACCGGCACACCGTACTTCGTACTGGCCGTCTGAATCAGCTCTTCATAATCGGTAGGCCTGGTTTCCGTTATTTCCCCGGAAATTGCGTTATAAGAATCGCTTGTCCCTCCAAGCTGCTGCCACAGCAGACCGCTTAGAGAGGAGCTGTCGCCAAGGGAATTCAGTGCAGTTGCGCTGTCCTTATCCTCCGGCTGCAACGTCCGCTCCTGCAGCAAAGCGGAAAACTCCGCTGACGTTGAACCCGATACTTCACTGGAATTTTTCCCTGTTTCACTTTTGAGGCTTGAACTTCTTAAGTTCACCCATCTTAGTTGCCCAACTCCGCTCCCTGAAGCCGGATTGATCGCCATATTGCACTTTCCTTTCCTTCTGCTGATCCTCTATATAAAATTCCTAACCTTAAAGAAACTCAATTTAAATTTAAAATACGACTTTATTTTACAGTCGAATCATAATAATTGCTATATGCTGACATGAAAAAACAGACTTCAGACCCTCATAGTTAGGTCTAAAAGCCTGTTTTGAATCCATTGCTTCTGGTTTCTTCTTACGCTAGCGGGCAAATGGTATCATGACAAAATAGCTGAGTGTGGATACAATCCCCAGTCCCATTGCCCATGCGCCGGTAGTTTTTTGCCCTTTGGCGTAAGCATAGTACCCAAGTATGGCAGCTACGGGACCAAGAATGACCGACCAGATGAACAAGGAGGCAATCCCGAAGCCCAGCCCGACCCTCCCCATACTTTTACTGCCGGTCTCTGTTTCACTGTGCTCCTTGGTCTCGGCTGTTTTGCCGCCTGTGCTGTGAATATGTGCCGGAAGCGGGCTTACCTCCGCGGCATATTCTTCATTGTGAGTCCGGTCCCGCCGGGGAAAATCCACTCTACGCGGACGCAGGATGATTTTTTTCCTTTCGGACGGGTCAAGTTTGGATTTATCACTGTGTTTGTCCATTTTCAGGCCTCCTAGTTGTTAGGCTTGAAGGTCAGACAGCAGGTCGCGGACGAAGTTCCGGCATGATCATGATGATTGTTAGCCATCATCTCTTCGGCATATTCTTCCTTGAACCCGCTGCCTGCATGCTTGTCGATTTCAATAACGATCTCCTCGGCCCGGCATAAGTTCTGTTCACCCCAATAATGACAGTTGCTCACACTGCATCTTACAAGCGGTTTTGCGGTTGTCATGTGATCACCTCAGGAATCATTATGTCCGTGGAATTTCATCTCTATGCGGTAGACGAGGTGCCAGTCCCCTCCACAAAACCCACAAAAAACACTGTGTCCCAATGCTTTGCAGAAAGCTTAATCAATACAAAAAAGACCGTTCCGCCATGTGTATATGACAGAAACGATCCTTTGAATTTCGCGAAATATGACATAAGATGTTAAACCTGGTTTTGCATACGCTTTTCAGTTAAATAATCATTCTCATAATAATTGAGGTCATCGCGCAGCTCTTCATAGACTTTGGTAATCTCCATAATAATATCACGGGCCGGGCGAACAGGCTTTTTGCGGAAACGAATGGCATCCTGGCCTGTGTAAGCGTAACGGCCGTCCTCGGAGTAACTCTCATTCTTTGGATAAAAGAAATTGTTGACTCCATAATGATATACATTATATAGCGCTTTTTGCGCGAATGCTTCGTCAAATGTGGCGCGGCGCAGGGCAACTCCCAGCTTCTCATAAGACATTTCCGAGAATACCAGCAGGTGGCGGAGATCGGACAGGAAACCTTGATAAAAAGCTACCGTTTCTTCATCTTCTTCGGTTACTAGCTGAGGCAGGGCATGGTTGTTGAGGAATAATTCCATTTTACCGATCACGGATTTAAGTTTTTCTCTCGTCGTTTCACACAATTTCTGCACATTGGCTGCTGACATGGCGAGTGCTCCCCCTTATTAGTCCTTGCTTCTTGTAGTCATTTTCAACTTCTTGTAGTCATTCTACAATAGGTATTGCTTATTTCCCTGTAACTTAATTATTCCTATTACTCTTTTTGATATTAACATAAAACCTTGGGACGCGGTATCCTTTTCTGTGATGCATAAAACGGGCGCTCTCTTCTAAACCTATAGCTATTACGATGCCATGAAGGAGCGGAAAATATGTCCCGTAAAAATTTAACCGTCGCCGGTTTAGTCACCGCTGCGTTCACGGTAGTTCTACTGACGTTTGCGTTGCGGCCTGAAGGAGACGGGAAGCTGAAACAAGCAGCCGTGCCTAATCCCTCACAGGAAAAAACATTCAAGAAAACTTCCCTGGTTCAGGATGTTAAGGCTACAGACCGGCTGAACCGGACCGACGTCGGTAAACACCTAAGAACAATGCTTGCTGATACGCATGGTGCAGCACCCCGAGATATTTCAGCATATGCCAAACGTCTGCAGCAAGGACACGGGCATATCACCATGCTCATCTGGATCGATTTCGTTACCCAGCAAACACACACCTTCAAATCCTCACTGCCGGAGGGCAGCGATCAGGAGAACAAACAGCTGCTGAAGTACCTGAATACGGCAAAATCAGCGATCAGAGGTCATCAATCCTATGAATCCCCTTCCTTCATCATCGGTCAGAAGAAATATTATTTCATGGCTCAGCGTGATCAGGATAGAAAAATTGGTGTCATTGCCCTGATTAATCAGAAGATCCTTGACCGTGTCGCCGATCATCAGCTCAAAAATTTGCGGCTGATCCCTTATCCTAAGGAAGGTAAGTACCGGGTGGAATCGGTTCATGCTGATACGCTGAAGGATATCACAGTCAAGACCGGCCATGATAATGAGAACGCCAGCCATTTCTACGAGAATGAAATCGTCGTACGCTTTAAGAGCGGTCATCTCACTGCAGGACAGATCCAGACTATAACTGCGGACATCCGCTGCAAGGAGCCGCGCAAATTGGGATATGCCTATATTTTCCGTTCGGATAAAATGAACTATGCCGAGCTTAAAACCTACTTCACCTCTAAATGGCAGCCTGAATATACAGAGCCTCACTATATGTATTTAACCAATGAGACTGCAGTCGAAAATACAGGAGCCAGTGTAATTACACCTAATGATCTGCTGTTCTCTACCTACCAATGGAATTTGCCGGCTATTCAAACAGAGCAAGGCTGGAATTTGTCCAAGGGCAGCAAGGAAGTGGTTGTGGCTGTGGTCGATACCGGCGTACAGGCAAGCCATCCGGATCTGCAGGGCCAGCTTCTGGCGGGATATAACGCGGTCGCAAAAGGTTCGACACCGGATGACGATGTGGGGCATGGAACCCATGTAGCCGGCATTATCGGCGCAGTGATCAACAACGAGGAGGGAGTGGCCGGCATCAGCTGGTACAACAAAATCCTTCCAGTCAAAGCGCTGGACAACTCCGGCGCAGGCACCACGTATTCCGTCGCTGAGGGTATTATTTGGGCAGCCGACAACGGAGCCAAGGTGATCAATCTCAGCCTCGGCAACTATGCCGATTCGCAGTTTCTGCATGATGCGATTAAGTATGCCTATGACCGCGATGTCGTTATCGTTTCCGCAGCGGGCAACGATAACACTGAACGTCCGGGATTTCCCGCTGCTTATGAGGAGGTTCTGGCGGTTGCCGCGACTAACGCTAATGGAGAAAAAGCCTCTTTCTCCAATTATGGGGATTACATCGATGTCACCGCACCCGGGGAAAGCATCGCCAGCACCTACCCCGACAACCAGTATGCAGCATTGTCCGGCACCTCTATGGCCAGCCCCCATGTAGCTGCACTCGCGGGACTTGTACGTTCGCTCAACCCGGCGCTGACCAATAAGGAGGTCATGGAGCTGATGATCTCGAACGCCGTCGACCTCGGCGATACCGGCCATGATAAATATTATGGCTGGGGTCAGGTCGACATCTATAGAACACTCCGGGCAGCCGGAGGAAGTGTAGTTCCGCTGCAGCTATTCCCGCAGCATGTTGATCGTCAATTGAAATCCATGCAGCACAGTCTGGAGAACAGCAATTAACGGACAGAGCTGAGATGCTTGTCCAAGAGCTTCAGGAACAGCCGCAGCCCGCGTTCCATATCCGCTTCCTTCATCTGCGAATAACATAGCCGGATATGCCGGGAAGGGACCTCTCCGGAGTAGCAGACATCGCCCGGAAGGAAAGAGATGCCCTCCTGCTCTGCCAGCTCATGCAGCCTGCCGATGCCGCTGGCCGTAGGCAGCTGCAGCCACAGATTCAGCCCGCCCTCAGGCAGATTCCAGGACACTCCCTGAGGGGCATGCTGTTTCAGCAGCTTTGCCGCCTTCTCCATGCGTCCCCGTAACGCGGTTCGCAGTTGCTCTGCGTAAGTCTCATATTTGCGCGCGATGAACGGAAGCACCGCCTTCTGGGTCAGCAGGGGGCTCCCGAGATCACTCGCCGATTTGGCGGCAATCAGCCGGGAGAGAATGTTGCCTCCGGCGGCAACGCAGGCAATTCTGCAGCCTGGGGCAATGACTTTGCTGAAGCTTTTCATGTACACAACATGCCCTTCTGCATCCATCGATTTGATCGAAGGCGGAGGCGGCTTGCGGAAATACAGATCACTGAACGGATCATCCTCCACAATGAGACAGCGGTAGCTTCTGGCGAGTTCCAGCAGCCGCTGTCTTCTTGTGATACTCATCGTGACGCCGCTCGGATTCTGGAACGTAGGATTGGTATAGATTAGCTTCGGCGGTCTCCGGTCGCATAGTTTAGTGAGCACATCCACTTTCATTCCTTCGTTGTCCATGGGCACAAAGATCATCTCCGCCCCCCGGCCGGCAAAAACATCTATAGCCCCCGTATAGCTGGGCGCTTCCAGGTACACGGTATCCCCAGGGCCGACAAACGTCCGGGCCACCAGATCAATCCCCTGCTGGGTTCCGCTCGTGATCATTAAATCAGATGAGCGCAGATGAATTCCATGACCTTGCAGATGTCTGCACATCACTTCCCGCAGCTCCAGATCCCCCTGGAAATTGCCGTACGAAGCCATTAGCTCCGGCTGTTCGGTCACAAGCGTTGACATGGTCGCACCGATAGAATCCAGCGGAAGCAGATCACCATGAATCGCCGCCATATGAAAAGGATATTCCACCTTGGAATAATCAAAATTACGCCATAGCTGAGCCCGCGGCAAAAAGTCGTCATACCCGTCCTGCCACCCCGCTCCAGCATCCAGGGACATTCGCGCTTTCTCGGCTACAAAACAGCCCTTTCCCTGGCTGCAGCTGATATGCCCGTGACTTTCCAGTTCAGCATAAGCTTTGCTTACCGTTACCTGGCTTACCTTCAGGGAAGATGCCAGATTTCTCACGGAAGGCAGGCGGGCTCCCGGCTGCAGCAATCCCGAAGTGATCCGCTGGGCCATCGTTTCGCTGATTTGCTGCGGCAGAGATTTACTGCCGCTGCGGAGTAAATCAATATGCATCTGCACTTCCCCCCACTGTTATATTCAACGCTTTACTGTTATACCGCTATGCCGTTATGATACAACAAAATTGTAAAACGGGGAGCATTTTTATGAAGATCAATTACTCTACGATGACGGAACATCTGGGATCCTCGGCAGTTCGTGAGATTCTGAAGATTACCCAAGGCAAAGACATCATTTCGCTGGCAGGCGGGCTGCCCGCCGAAGACTTCTTCCCGGTGGAAGCTGTTCGTGAGGCTTACAGCCGCGCCCTTGCCGGCGAGACATCGGCACTGCAATATGGTCTGACCGAAGGCTATATTCCGCTGCGTGAGCAGGTTGTGGCCAGGCTGACCCGTCAGGGTATCCCCACCGATATCTCGGAAATGCTCCTCACCACAGGCTCCCAGCAAGCCATCGACCTGCTGTGCAAAATACTGCTTGATCCCGGAGACGCTGTCCTCGTGGAAGCTCCAACATATATGGCGGCCTTGCAGGTGATGAACTCCTACCGGGCTGACATTCACATTGTTCAGAGCGATGAATCCGGCATGCTGCCGGACCATCTGGAGGAGCAGCTTCGCACACACCGCCCCAAGCTGCTCTATGCCGTCCCTACCTTCAACAACCCCTCCGGGGCCACATGGAGCAAGGAACGCCGCGAACAAGTTGTTTCCCTGTGCCGACGATATGGCGTGCTGATTCTTGAAGACAACCCTTACGGTGAAATTAAGTTCGACGACTCCGCTGATGCTTATCCTCCATCACTGGCAGCGATCGACAGAAGCTGCGGAGAGGATTCCTGTGTCGTCTACACGGGAACATTCTCCAAGATAGTCGCACCTGCCCTGCGTACCGGCTGGATTATCGGCCCGGCTGAGCTGATCCGGGTAGTTGCCAAAGCGAAGCAGGCAGCCGACCTGCATTCCAGCACCATAGACCAGCGTGCCCTCTATGAACTGCTTCGGGTCTTTGACCTTGAGGGACATATCCGTCTTATCTCCCGCGAATACCACTCACGGATGAAACAGCTCTCAGCCGAGCTGTCGTCGCGCGGCTGGGAAGACGCAAAGTTCGAAGAACCACGAGGCGGGATGTTCCTATGGCTGAAGCTGTCCACCACTATTAACACTGCCAGGCTGCTTCCATTCGCCGTGGAGCAAGGTGTAGCCTTTGTACCCGGTGAAGTATTCTATTCCGCCAAGCCGGTGAGAAATGCAATGCGGCTTAACTTCACCCATACTCCGCCGGAGCTGGTTCCGCTCGCTGTAGGGCGGCTGGAACAGGCCATCAGCCAGTACTCCCAGAGCCTGGAGACAACGCTCATGCCGACGCTGGAATAACAGAGACCCCGCTGCGTTGCCTGTCAGATATTGTTGCTTCTGCTTGACCAGCCAGGAATACTCCGACACGTTCATGCTTAGTCTGAAGGTAGAATTTCGCAAAAAACACTGCTCTTGCCCTAAGACTCTACATGGTCTGCTTTTGGCACGGACTCCAGAGACCTAATTTGTCAAAAATCAGCTCAATAATGCCTGGTGCGGACTCCAGTGCAGTTATTTAGCAATAGAACCGCTATTAACCTCACTATTTTAGTAAATAACGCCGCCTGAGTCCGCTTCTACGACAAAAAGAGTATTATCACGTAAATAACGTCACTGAGATCCGCCAGAGTGATCATCTAAAACAACAAAAAAGATCGTACCGTCCTCGTGCAAACAGGGAGCGATGCGGTCTTTTTCATCTTTGAACTAAGGCGTTAAAAAAGCGGCCTTCCAAAGGAAGGCCGCTGTCTGTCGTATATAAGCTTCACAGTATAACAGTTCATAAGAGTTGTCAGTTAGGAAAGTTTGCCGTAAGCCGGGTTCTGTGCTCGTCGTGGTTCAAACGGGAACTACCCTCCCACCATAAGCGACAATCATCTATCTAGGCCATACATTACTGCACAGCTCCAGCGACCAACCTAGACACGCCTCAGGCGAAGGCTGCTCTTCCGGTTAAGGAAGCGCTGCGTCTCATTAGGTCTTGCTCCAGATGGGGTTTACCAGGAACGAAGTCACCAGCGTTCCTCGGGGTCTCTTACACCTCGGTTCCATCCTTGCCTGTGCCGCCCGAAAGCGGCCATCGGCGGTCCATTTCTGTGGCACTATCCTTCGGCTCGCGCCGACTGGATGTTATCCAGCACCCTGCCTTGTGGAGCCCGGACTTTCCTCCCGCGGCGTCTTCACGCACACCGGCGATTGTCTGTCAAACTTCCCGATCAACATTGTATATTATACAGATTTGCCGCAACCTGCACAAGTGTAAATAAAGGGAATCTACAGGAATTTGAAAGGCTCTGTATCAATCTGCGAAGCATACACCGCTGTGCCGTACTTATGCTCAGCCAGCTTGCCCTGAATCCAATCGGCCACTTTCTCCTTCATAATCTTCTCCGCATTATGTCCCGGATCAATTAATGAGATGCCGGCCAAGTAAGCATCTTGAGCCGTATGATAATCGACATCGCCAGTCACCAGTACATCGGCTCCTTTGAAGATGGCGCTGTTATAATACTTCGCCCCCGAGCCGCCCATTACAGCCGCTTTGCGGATGGGGCGGTTCAAATCGCCCACAACACGAACGTGATCGACCTTCAGGCCCGTTTTGACCGTCTCGATAAATTCGCCAAGCGTTGTTGGCTCCTTAAGCTTGCCTACTCTGCCGAGTCCAAGGCTGCGGCCTTTAAGGTCCATGGAATAAAGATCATACGCCACCTCTTCGTAAGGATGAGCTTTAAGCATCGCCTGAACTACTTTATTGCGGATAGACAGCGGCACGATCGTTTCGATGCGGACTTCCTCGGCGCGTTCCATTTTACCCGCTTCTCCAATATAAGGTTGCGAGCCTTCACGCGGAATGAAGGTGCCGTAGCCTTCGATGTTGAAGCTGCAATGGCTGTAGTTGCCAATCCAGCCTGCACCGGCATTCAGGATGGCGTCCAGCACCTTCTGGTGATGATCCTTCGGCACGAATACAACCAGCTTGGACAACTGCTCGGTATGAATGTCCTTGATCGGCGCACCGTTCTCGATGCCAAGCGCTTCCGCCATCCAATCGTTCATCCCGCCTTCAGCGACATCCAGGTTGGTATGGCTGATGTATACGGCAATATCATTTTTGATCAGCTTCTCATAGAGCTTGCCCATCGGTGTTTCGGTCTGTATCCCCTTAAGCGGACGAAAGATAATCGCGTGATGGGCGATGATCAGGTTGCAGCCCTGAGCAATCGCTTCGTCCACAATGTCGTCGTTGACGTCCAGTGCAACCAGCACGCCGGTAATTTCTTTCTGCAGGCTGCCCAGCTGAAGGCCGATGTTGTCCCATTCCTCAGCCAGATGTTTCGGGGCAAGCTGCTCCATATACCCGATTACAGTTTGTCCTTTGGCGTACATTTCAGCACCTCCGAGATTGTTGTGATCTGTGCCGTGATCCTGCTGCGCTTTTCTTCCGCAGATTCAAGCTCCGAGCGGGACAAGGAAGCCAGAATCCCTTCCAATTTTGCAATCTCACTCTGCCATTTGGCAGTAAATACGGAGTTTGGCGCTTGCAGCAGCCAAGGCCCCATTTGCAGAAGCAGCTCCTTGCTGCATACCATGTTGCCACCGGCAAGCTGCCGTTCATGATAAAGCTGCTCATTTGTGATCCCTGCAGCTTCACCCTCAGGGACCGCCGTCAGTATTTCATATATTTTCCCGTCTTCTTCCAGGATATGCTCTGCCGTAAGCACCCAGTGGTTGTTCAGCAGCCAGCGGCGCAGAATATCCTCGCCCACATTTGGCTGCAGCGCAAGCAGCTTCACACCTGCAAGCTTGCCGAGGCTTTTGCCGCGGTCCAGGATAGCGGCAATCAATGCGCCGCCCATTCCGGCGATGGAGATGCTGTCAGCTTCACCCGGCTCCAGCACTTCGAGACCGTCTCCGCGCCGCACCTCAATCTGTTTGCCCAGACCCGCCTCCGCCACACCTCTACGTGCTGCTTCATAAGGTCCTGGATTGACTTCACCTGCTATTGCAGAGACCGCTTTCCCGCTTCTCAAGGCTGCTACCGGAAGCAGGGCATGATCCGAGCCGATATCGGCAAGTTTGCTGCCTGTTGGAATCTGCTCCAGCACAAGCTGGAGCCGGTTTGATAATTTTACGTTGTTCATGAGGCCACCCACGTTATCCATTTTTTTCGGAAAATAAACAGCAGCGCAAGGCCGGCTGCAATCTTGAATATTAACACCAGCGACACCCATTCCGGATAATCCGGTCTGAGCCACAGCGCATCAATCTCCGGCATCAGCCACAGCGACACTCCGACGCCCAAATATACCCCTGAAACCCCTTTGATCCTGTGGTACAACAACCAGCTCAGCCAGACCATCAGTATGCAGAGCGGCAGCCAGAGCAGCTCAAGCTCCAGGACCGAAGCATCAGGGCGCATTTGGCCGGAGAACCCGGCATAGAGCAGGGCCCAGAAGGCAAACCCGCAATAGTGCAGCAAGCCTATACGCAATGTGAATCCGAGTATCACCCACAATAGGCCGCATCCTGCGATCAGCAGCGGCCGCCAAAAGTCCGCGTTCAGATCATGCAGAGCAATGAGCCAGAGGCCAAATCCTATCGTCAGTACACTGCCAACTCCTGCCAAAACAAGACTGATCATGTGGTTTCGGTCCCGGTAAATAGCCGAGTAACCGTAACAAACAATTAGTACACATAGAGCTGTGGCAAGTTGCAAAGGCCAAGGAAAAACGCTAAAATAAAGACTAATCAAGAAAATCAAGGAAATAATTCCAAAACCAAACAACCATATTTTGATGCTGCCCTGCTGAAGATTTTTCAGCGAGATCGGATTGCTGTCTTTGATCTCCTTCTCATCATCGTAAAGGTTGGTCAAGAAGTCGCAATACTGCTCAGGCAGTAGCTTGCTCCTTCTCCAGTAATGAATTTCTCTTAATATAATTTCTCGTTTTTCCAAATTCAACGGCTAATCCCTCTCTTTTCACACCTTTACTTAGGTGTATCTCAAGATAAAAGGACCTCCTGCCACCGTGCAGCAGAAGGTCCGGTTTATGAAACCTATTCGAGGAAATCTTTAAGCCGTTTGCTGCGGCTTGGGTGGCGCAGCTTACGCAGCGCTTTTGCTTCAATCTGGCGGATCCGCTCACGGGTTACGCCGAATACTTTACCCACTTCCTCAAGCGTTCTCGTCCGGCCGTCATCCAGACCGAAACGAAGACGAAGCACGTTCTCTTCACGCTCGGTGAGCGTGTCCAGCACATCCTCCAGCTGTTCCTTCAGCAGTTCATAGGCTGCTGCATCCGCAGGAGCAAGCGCCTCCTGATCCTCAATGAAATCGCCCAGATGCGAATCATCCTCTTCACCGATTGGTGTTTCCAGGGAAACCGGCTCTTGGGCAATCTTCATGATTTCTCTGACTTTCTCAACCGTCAATTCCATTTCAGCCGCAATTTCTTCCGGCGAAGGCTCGCGTCCAAGCTCTTGCAGCAGCTGACGGGAGACACGAATCAGCTTATTGATGGTCTCCACCATATGCACTGGAATACGGATTGTCCGCGCCTGGTCAGCGATAGCCCGCGTAATAGCCTGGCGAATCCACCAAGTAGCATAGGTACTGAATTTGAACCCTTTATTGTGGTCAAATTTCTCAACCGCTTTGATCAGACCCATATTGCCCTCCTGGATCAAATCCAGGAACAGCATGCCGCGTCCAACATAACGCTTGGCGATACTGACAACGAGCCGCAGATTCGCTTCGGCCAGCCGGCGTTTCGCTTCCTCATCACCATTTTTGATTCTCATGGCCAGTTCGACTTCATCGTCAGCCGAGAGCAACGGCACACGTCCGATTTCCTTCAGATACATCCGGACGGGGTCGTTAATTTTGATTCCCGGCGGCAGCGACAAATCGTCGTCAAAGCTGAAGTCGTCAGAGTCGCTATTCTCGTTGTCCTCGCTCTGGCGGAGCGGTGAACCTTCCTCGTCATTCTCATTTACAACCTCGATACCGAGGTCGCTGAGCTGCTCGTAGAATTCCTCCATCTGCTCAGGGTCTTGATCAAACGGCGACAATTTCTCCATAATATCTTTGTAGTTCAATGATGATCTTTTCTTGCCGTGCTCAATAAGCTGGTCCTTAACCTGATCCAGAGTAAATTCTGCTTCCAGTTCAGTGTGCTGATCGTTCGCCATAATTCGACTCCCTCCTCCCTAGGTACATCCTGTCAATTCCTTATTGTCTCTCTAGGGTTATAATCTCACTTGCAATTTGTGCCGCACGCAAAAAGTCACCGGATTTCTCCGCTTGAATCATTTCTTCGCGTTTTTGCTCCATCCTGCGCTGCAGGGGGTACTTCCTCACTTCACGGATACAATCGTCCAAAACCTGCGTATTCCAATCCGGCGGTGTGTCCATCATGGATATCGCTGTTGCAGTCTTCTCCAGACGATCATCCTGTAGTGATGATAAAAAACGGCTGATGCCGGGTGGTTTGCCTTGCGCATAATAGGCATATAGATAAGCGGCGATTGCCGCATGATCATCGATGTTGAACTCTTCTCCGAGGCGTTCGCCTACATAAGTAGCAGCTTCCGGGTCCTGAATCATAAAGGATAGCAGGCGCCGTTCCGCAACATGATAAGCGGGCAGTAAAGTAGGTGTCTGCACTTGCCCTTTTTTATGCCTACCATTATTCCACCTTTTATCGTTATTATCCCCTTCGGGGATGTTTTTTTGCATCGACGCCCGCAGCAAGTTGCAATCCTGCTTTAAGCTATCATATGACAGCTCCAGCTCTGAGGATATTTCCCGCAGATAAACTTCACGCTCGGTCGAAGATTGCAGTGATGCAATAATCTCCAATGCCTCCTTGACATAGGCGATTTTGCCGTCTTCCTCTAGGAGTATATGGTTTTTTTTCAGATATATAAGCTTAAATTTTATGGATGATACCACCGAATCCATCACCTGTTCCTTGAATCTGTCCCCGCCGTGACGGGAGATAAATTCATCCGGATCCAGACCGCTCGGCAGCACGGCAACCTTCACCCGCAGATCATTGCTTTCCAGCATCGGGATTGCCTTCATCGCTGCAGCTTGTCCCGCCCGGTCGCCATCGTAGGCAAGAACAATCTCGTCAGCCAGACTTTTCATCAGGGCTACATGTCCCTCAGTCAGCGAGGTTCCCATGGTAGCCACGCCGTTATGCACACCTGCTTCCCAGGCCGAAATGACATCGCCGTATCCTTCGAAGAGGACGATTTGCCGCGTTTTGCGGATGGATGCTTTGGACTGGTGCAAATTGTACAGAATCCGGCTTTTGTTAAATAGTCTGCTCTCCGGGGAATTCAAATATTTCGGCTGACCTTCCCCAAGAATTCTTCCGGCAAAAGCGATGGTCTTGCCTGTGCGGTTCGCAATCGGAAAAATAACGCGCCCGCGAAAACGGTCGAGATACCCTTTGCCCTCGCCCCTGGCAGACAACAGCCCGCCCTTTTCCATTTCAGCAAGATCAAAATTCCGTTTCTCCAGAAACTGCAGCAGGGTGTCCCATCGGTCTGGAGCATAGCCGATTTGAAACTGGTCGATCATTTTATCACTGAAGTTCCGGGATCTTAAATAATTCATTGCGGCAGTGCCGTATTCCGTGTTCTTCAGCAAAAAATGATAAAATTTGGCCGACAACTCATAAGCCTGTATCAGCCGGTCCCGCTCAGGATCGGGAGGAGATAATGTGCCTCCTTTGCCTTCGGGAATAGCAATATCGCTTTCTTCCGCCATTATTCTGACTGCTTCGGGGAAGGATAACCCTTCGATTTCCATCCTGAATTTGATGGCATTTCCGCCCATACCACAGCCAAAGCAATGAAAAACTCCCCGGTCCGGGGTTACGGTGAAGGAAGGGGATTTCTCCGAATGGAACGGGCAGAGGCCCCATAAATATTTCCCCTGCTTGGACAAATGGACAACCTTACCGACGGTATCGACAATGTCATGCCGCGCCAGCACGCTCTCGATAACTTCTTCTGGAATATTACCGTGTCCGCTAGCCACTTCAACCACCTTCATCTCTTAACAAATAAATATAATTCGCTATAGCTCCACATTCTCCTGCAAAATTGTTAAAAGTTTTGTCAGTTTATGTTGAAAATTCATTTTTTCCTCTGCGGTGATGGCTTTTGGACCCTTGGAATAGTGCCCCCGCCTGCGTTCCACCGCACTGGCATGCCTGCTCTCCAGCATAAAATCCATGTTGGAATTGTCATATTCCTGTCCCCGGTTAGAGAGCACCTTGCAACGTTTGCCGAGCGCAAGTGCCGCCAGGCCGTAATCCTGTGTAATGACTACATCTCCAGCAGAAACATGATTGGCAATATACAGGTCTGCACTGTCTGCGCCGCGGTCCACCTGCACCACAGTAACACCTTCTTCAGCTTGCAGCACATGGTCAAAAGAAGAAACCATCAATACCGGAATGCCGAAAGAACGGGCTACAGCAACGATTTCCTTCTTGACCGGGCACGCGTCCCCGTCGACTACAATTGTTCTTTCTTGGGATCTCAACATGACATCACCAAATTCCCGTGTAATATATATACGCTTTGCCAAACGAAAAATCCTTCTTTGATAAAGCATAAATACGGAACGAATGTCAACTTACGCATTGGCACCGTTCCGTATATTTATACCCTAAACCATCGATCTATACCATAAAAATCACAAACATTACTTGAATGCTGCCGGGTTTTACCAAACCAGCTTACCGAAATCGGCAAAAGATTTGGAGTCGGCATCAATGCCGGCCAGCAGCGCAAGACGGTTCGCACGTATTCCCTCATCTTCAGCCATAACCATTACGGAATCGAAGAACCCGGTAACGGCATCCTTAAGGCCGGAAAGAATCCGCAGCGCTTCAGCTGCATTTCGGGCAGTGAGCGCTTCATGATACGGCGTGTGAATACCCTGCCATGTTTCGTACAGCTTAAGCTCAGCCTCTTCTTTCAGCAATGAAGGCTCAACCACAATGCCTTCCGGCGCCTTCGCTGCCAGATTGCTGATACGAGTCAGCGAATCCACAGTGATCTTGAAATCAGCGACTTCATTCACAGCATCGGTAAGCGCACGGCTTCTGCCTACAACAGCGACAATGTCATCAAAACCAGCGGCAGTCACTGCATCCACCACATCGTAGCGGATATTGTCGTCGGACAAGAGTCGTTTTACGCGCAGACCGAAGAACTCGTAAAGGTTTATACGCAGTTCAGGGGCAAAATGTTTCTCTGTGCGCAAATTTTCATGAATTTCCAAAGCCGCAGCGAAAATTTCCTGCAAAGAGATTGGCAATTGATGCTCCAGCACCATCTGCACGATGCCTGCCGCCTGGCGGCGAAGCGCGTAAGGGTCTTGTGAACCGGTCGGAATAATACCGATGGAGAAGCAGCCCACGATCGTATCGATTTTATCGGCCAGGCTGACTATAAGACCAGCTTGCGTAGAAGGAACTGCATCTCCGGCAAAACGCGGCTGATAATGCTCAAAAATACCTTTTGCCACATTTTCCGCTTCTCCCGCTTTGCGGGCATAATCTTCACCCATTGTGCCCTGAAGCTCAGGGAACTCATAGACCATCTGCGTCACCAGATCGAATTTGCAAATATCGGCCGTACGGCTGACTTCAGCCGCGGTATCTGCGGACAGCCCCAGCTTCGCAGCGAGCTTGTCAGAAATGGCCCGGATGCGGCGGACCTTATCGCCAACGCTGCCCAGCTCTTCGTGATACACGATTGATTCCAGCTTAGCCAGCGCATCGCTGATCTGCATTTTCTGATCTTCCCCATAGAAGAACTTCGCATCCGATAGGCGGGCACGCAACACCTTTTCGTTCCCCTTGGCAATGACGTCCAGCGATTCTGCATTTCCGTTACGCACGGTAACGAAGAACGGCAGGAGTGTGCCTGCGCTATCTAAGACCGGGAAGTAACGCTGATGCTCGCGCATTGAAGTGATCAGCACATCCTGCGGAATGTTCAAGAAGGAAGGATCGAATGTGCCAAACAGCACAGTCGGTGTTTCTACCAGGAACAGCACTTCCTCCAGCAGATCTTCTTTGATGGCAATTGTCCAGCTTTTCTCTGCTGCCAGCTTGTTGATCTGGTTCAGAATCAGCTCTTCGCGTTCCTTCACATCAACCAGCACGTGCTGCGCACGCATAGCTTCCACATAATCTGCAGGTTCAGCAATAACAACATTCGTTCCAAGGAAACGGTGGCCACGGCTGGTATTGCCTGCTTTAACCCCTGTAATTTCCAGATCAATGATCTCTTGCCCAAACAAGGCAACCAGCCAGCGGATCGGACGGACAAATTTAAAATCATACGCTCCCCAGCGCATATTTTTCGGAAAGGTCATCGAGCTGACAATGCCGCTGAGTCCTTCGGACAATAGCGAGGAAGTATTTACACCTTCACTGTTTTTGGTGGCGTAGATATACTCCACTCCGGCCAATTCTTTAAATGTAAACTGCTCCGTCGACACCCCTTGGCTGCGGGCAAAGCCGAGTGCGGCCTTGCTCCACTCGCCGCTCGCGTCCAACGCGATTTTACGAGAAGGGCCCTTCACCTCTTCGCTGATATCCTCTTGCCTTTCGGCAGCATCCTTCACCAGAACCGTAAGGCGGCGCGGTGTTGCATATGCGTTGACTCCGCCATGGGAAATACGCGAAGCTTCCAGCCATTTAGTTGTTCTGTCTTTCAACTGCTCCATCGCAGCGCGGATGAAGCGTGCAGGTACCTCTTCCAAACCGATCTCGAACAATATATCTTTAGACAAGGTCAGCACCTTCTTTCTTCAGCAGCGGGAAGCCAAGCTTCTCGCGTTCCTCAAGATATGTCGCCGCAACGGTACGGGCCAGATTCCGCACCCGCGTAATAAAGCCCGTGCGTTCGGTAACGCTGATCGCTCCGCGTGCATCCAGAAGATTGAAGGTATGCGAGCATTTCAGCACATAATCGTAAGCCGGAAACACCAGATGGTGCTCCATAGCTCTGCGTGCTTCCTCTTCGTAGGTATTAAAGAGTGTGAACAGCATTTTGACATCGGAGACTTCAAATGTATAGGTCGAGTGCTCAACCTCAGGTTGATGGAATACATCACCATAGGTCATGCCGTCCACCCATTCCAGATCAAACACATTTTCTTTCTTCATGATGTTGGAAGCCAACCGTTCCAATCCGTATGTGATCTCAACAGCAACCGGTTTGGTCTCAATTCCTCCGACTTGCTGGAAGTAAGTAAACTGAGTAACCTCTTCGCCGTTCAGCCATACTTCCCAGCCAAGGCCTGCACAACCCAGCGACGGATTCTCCCAGTTATCTTCGACAAACCGGATATCATTCAGCAGCGGATCTACGCCAAGCGCCTTCAGGCTTTCCAGATAAAGCTCCTGGATGTTGTCCGGTGAAGGCTTGATGATCACCTGGAACTGGTGATGCTGGTACAGGCGGTTCGGGTTCTCGCCATAACGTCCATCCGATGGACGGCGGGAAGGCTCAACGTAAGCTACTTTCCACGGCTCCGGTCCAAGCGAACGCAAAAACGTCATGGGGTTCATCGTGCCCGCCCCTTTTTCCGTATCATACGGCTGGACGAGAATACAATTCTCTGCTGCCCAGAACTGCTGCAGTGTCAAAATCATCTGCTGAAAATTCATACTACCGACTCCTTCGCTTACAAGTTTTTGGCACGCTGTGCCTTGAAGCTCTTGCTCCTGCGCGATGGAGGCGGCACTCTTTTATACTTGCGGCGATACAGGATTCTTGGCTAATATCCTCACCACAAGGCAAAAAAGCTCCCGCCCCCATGCCTGATATACAGACATAGGGACGAGAGCTTAACTTATTCTCCCGCGGTTCCACCCTACTTGATTACGCATCCGGTAACCGGCCAATAAAGCAGGCCACATCCGATGAGCGCAATCCACTTTTCATTCTGCCGTTACCGTACTCCCGGGTGCCGTGTTCATGAACCTTGTCCCGCCAGGCTTCCACTATCCCCGGCTCGCTTAAGCGACAAATTTGCCCATTACTTTCCCGATCACTGTACGTCTCCAAATGTCAGAGCAACAACGGCTGTATACAACAAGAAGAAACTGTCACCATAGTAACGGAAAATTTGGATTTCGTCAAATATCATATTTGTCGAGCTGATCAAGAAACCCTTGCGACTTCAGCTTCAGCCCAAGCTGCATGTCCATAAAGGCACGCATAATCTTTTTAAGTTCTGCGCGGGTGCCTTCCTTCACGTCGACATTTCCAAGCCGGGTTAAATCAAGTGCAGCGAATAAACGCAGCAGCTTCAGCGCCCGCGGAGAAATCTCCATGGCTGGAGGATCATTATGCCTGCAGCTGCGGCAGAGCACCCCGCCGAGACGGGGGCTTATTCTGAGTTCTTCATCAGGTTTGTCCAACCCGCATACGACACAGGCATCCAGCTCCGGACCATATCCGGCCGCCTGCAGTATTTTCATCTCAAAAACATTTATAATGACGCCGGGTTCCTTGCCGTCCTCAAGTGCATTCAAGCAGGCTGAAAGCTGGCGGAACCAAAAGCTTCCCGTCTCCTCATCATGCAGCACACGGTCAAGCAGCTCGCAGGCATATGAAGCATATGCCGCTTTGAACAAATCCCCGCGCAGCGGATGGTGAGACTGTGTAATTTCCCCGGCATTTAATGTACCCAGTCCCCCGTTGTTGCGGAAAAACACAAATTCCCCTACAGTGAACAGCTGGATCAGGGCAGCATGGCGGCTTTTGACCTTCTTGGCGCCGCGCACCAGAACGCCTACTTTGCCGGCGTTCTCGGTGCAAAGCGTAATAATCGCGTTCCCCTCGCCGTAGTCCATGCTGCGGATGACGATCCCTTCCACCCTGTGTAGCATGCCTCTTCCCCCAACCATTCGGCAAGCAACCAGTCCTTATTGTGCTTCTTCATCAAGGGCCTTCTCTTCCTCTGCAAGCAGCAGTCCGCCTTCATCCAGCGGATCTACGGCTTCCCTGTACAGCAGATAAGCATCGACATCTCCAGTCATTGCAAAATACTTCCACGAAAAGTCTCGCATTCGTATTCATCCTTTCTTCGGAAACACGATGTCTCTTCAGAAATAGGATGTGCGATGTGCCAGGTTCTATCCTTGCAATTCCTGCCAAGAAGCTGCGGAGCCCAAGATTAAAGGTCTTTATGGAAGCCCAAATCCCGCAGTACGCGGTCCTGATTGCGCCAGTCTTTTTTCACTTTTACCCATAGCTCCAGAAAAATCTTCGATCCCAGCAGGTTCTCGATATCCGTACGGGCGCGCCGGCCCACTTCTTTCAGCAGCGCACCCTGCTTGCCGATAATGATCCCCTTCTGGGAATCGCGCTCCACAAAAATAACGGCGGAAATATGCACAACTCCATTGGGTTCTACACTCATATCCTCGATGGCCACCGCAATGGAATGCGGCACCTCTTCGCGGGTCATATGGAGAATCTTCTCACGGATCAGCTCCGCGCAGACGAACTGCTCCGGATGATCGGTAATCTGATCGTCGGGATAATACTGCGGACCTTCCGGCAAATATTTCGCCACCTGATCCAGCAGGGTATTCACATTGTTGCCCAGCTTGGCGGAGATCGGCACGATTTCGGCAAACTCATGCAGCTTGTTGTACTGTGTAATCAGCGGCAGCAGCGCTTCCGGCTCGATCTTGTCAATTTTGTTCATCACCAGAATAACCGGTGTCTTGATACTGTGTAATTGCTCGGCGATAAAGCGGTCGCCGCCGCCGAGTCCTTCGGATGCGTCCACCAGAAACAGCACAGCCTCCACTTCATGCAGCGTGCTCATCGCCGTCTGGTTCATGTAGTCGCCCAGCTTGGATTGTCTTTTATGGATACCCGGCGTGTCCAAAAATACGATCTGCGAGTTGTTGGCAGTGTAAACCCCGTGGATTTTGTTTCTGGTTGTCTGCGGCTTGTCCGACATGATTGCTATTTTTTGGCCAATCACTTGGTTCATGAGTGTCGATTTGCCTACGTTCGGTCTGCCGATAATGGCGACAAACCCTGATTTGAATTTCAATATAATCTTCCTTCCTTTTTCAAAAACGTTAAAAACTGTTTCAAAAGCTTTTTTCGATCCCCCTAAATCCCCCTTAGCCAAGGGGGACCCCAAGGGCTCCAGCCCTCTGGACCCCCGGAATGGGATGGCACAGTTAGGATCGGCGCTTGGAATAGGCGGCGTGCTTGGAGCGCTTTCGTTCCCTGCGGGAACACGCTTGGACGGCTGAGCGGGAAAGCTAGTCAACTGTTTGTTCGACGCCGGTGCGGATAAATTAGTTAGCTGCATATGCGGCAGTGCAGCGGTAAAGCTGCTTGTTCGGCGATGGAACAGATAACTCATACTTCTACGGCTTTTTGGACAATCCTTCGGTTTAATCAGTTTAATTGTATTTTGTACAGTTAAATCCCCTTGAATCGTTACCTCTATGATTTTAGCTGCATTAAGTACAATTAAAATTGGCAAAAACCGCTGTTTGGAGCCATTATGCTGATTTTAGTTGCAGGTTATACAACTAAACACATATCTTGCAAAAAACAGGTTAGTTTAGCTGTACAAAATACAACTAAACTAGGCAAGCGTAACGGGAAAGGCAAAATGAGCTTCCGCCACACATTTGTTCTGCAATTGCCGCAAACGTCAACCCTCCCGCTCTGCCACCATTCCAAGTTAATAACGCTGTAAACAGGGTTACCTATCAAATATCTACTCAGGAGCCTGGCCCTGCTCCAGATCGTCCGGACCGAAAGCGCCCGGGAGCAGGTCACGCACGGTAGTCTCCACGATATCGCCTTTCATGTTCCCGAGGATGACCTTCATGTCGGGACCGCATAGTTCCACCATCACCTGCCGGCAGACACCGCAGGGTGATACGGGGCCATCGGTATCCGCAACAACCGCGATCGCCTGGAAGCTGCGGGCTTTATGGCCGTCCGCGATGGCGCGGAACATCGCAGTCCGCTCCGCACAGTTGGTCGGCCCGTAAGCAGCATTCTCAATATTGCAGCCATGGTGGACATGGCCGTCCTGATCCAGCAGCGCAGCACCGACGCCAAAGCGGGAATAAGGTATATAGGCACTAGTTCGTGCCTTTATCGCTTCTTGAAGAAGTAGCGCAGAATCCATAGTGATCCTCCTAAAAGTTTTGTAAGCATAGACTTCATTGAGCAACTTCGGACAAAACTTGCTTCGGAAGCAAATAACCCTAAGTTTTGTAAGCATAAATTTCATTGAGTTGATTCGGGCAAAACCGTTTCCCCTACACACCATTAAATTTGTTCAACATACAGGATTCTTACTGCGAGAAGTATGGATCTAACCAAAGATGGCGGAGCGCAAAACGCCGATCCGCCTCTCCCCGAGCTGAAGTTGTAAACTGATTATGACATAAGTCCAGTGATCCAGTCCATCACCGGATGATAAAAAACATAGATTCCCGTAATCACAGCAAACACCGCCGTAAGCAGCACAGCACCTGCGGCGGTATCTTTGGCAGTCTTGGCCAGGGGATGAATCTCCGGTGAGACCAGATCAACCGTCGCTTCAATAGCCGTATTCAGCAGCTCAGCGGTCAAAACGAGCGTAATTGCCAGCAGCAACAGCATCCAGCTTGCCGCAGGAAGTCTGAATACGGCGGCAGCGGCAAGCACAAGAACAGCCAAGCCGCTATGTACCTTCATATTCAGCTCGGATTTGAACGCTCCGGCAATGCCCTGCGCTGCAAATCGAAACGAATGCCAGAACTTTTTGTGGCCTACCGCCGTATTTTTGACCATTAGCGTGTTAACCCGACCTGAGCCAGCACATGCTCCTGCTTGGACATCATTTCGGCCTCAGAAGCAGCATCCTGATGATCGTAGCCCAGCAGATGCAAAAATCCGTGCACAAACAGGAAACCCAGCTCACGCTCCAGGGAATGGCCATATTCCAAAGCCTGCTCCTGCGCGCGGGTGACAGAGATAATGATATCTCCGAGCACATTCGGCACATCTTCAAACTCTTCATTCTCATCTTGTCGGTATATAATTTCCAGCTCATCTTCGCCGGTTTCGTTCAAGGCAAAGGAAAGAACGTCCGTCGGACGGTCAATTCCCCGGTATTCCCGATTGAGCTCATGGATCCGTTCATTATTGACGAAGGTAAGATCCACCTCGCCGCCCTCAATACCTTCGGCTTCACCTGCTTTTTGCAGAATGCGCTCCAGCAGGGATATTAGCTCGTCATTAATCTCGTGTTCTTCCTGTTCATTGCTCCAAGCGATTGCAAGACTCATGTATTTACGGCTCCTTCCTCTTTTTTAGGTTTCTTCACTTCCTCCGGATATTCGATCCGGGAATGAAAAATCCCCATAACCGTTTCTTTAAGCGTCCGCGCGATAATATCCAATTCCTTAATCGTCAGATCACATTCATCGAATTGATGGTCATCCAGCCGGCTTTTGATAATCTTCTCGATCATCGTCTCCACCTGCACAACTGTCGGCTTGCGAAGTGAACGGACAGCAGCCTCCACACTGTCGGCGATTCCGACAACTGCAGATTCCTTCGACTGCGCCTTCGGCCCCGGATAACGGAAATCCTCTTCCGTGAAATCAGGCTCCACACCCTTCTCTTCGGCCAGCTTCAATGCTTTATGATAAAAATAGTGCAGAAATGTCGTGCCGTGATGCTGTTCGGCAATGTCGCGGATCGGTTTGGGCAGCTTGTACTCCTTCTGCATTTCCACCCCGTCGCGGGCATGGGCCACGATGATTGATTTACTCAGCTTCGGTTCAATCGAATCATGCGGATTCTCCATGTTGTTCTGGTTCTCGATAAAATAAAACGGCCGCTTCGTCTTGCCGATATCATGATAATAGGAGCCTACGCGGCAGAGCAGCCCGTCCGCCCCGATCGCCTCCGCCGCAGCTTCTGACAGATTGCCGACCATTACACTGTGATGATAGGTTCCGGGCGTTTCTGTAAGCAGCTTACGCAGCAAAGGATGATTCGGATTCGACAGCTCTACCAGCTTGAGTGCCGATAGAATGCCAAAGGTAGCCTCAAAGAAAGGCATCAGGCCGATTACCAGCACCGCGGTCAGCAGACCGCTGGCAAAGGCAAAGCCGATAGCGTACAGTGTCTGCGTCTGATTCCAGTCTCCGCCGCTCAGCAGCGTCAGCATAAACACAGCCACACAACCGAACAGGGACACCATGATCCCGCCTTTCAGCAGCGTGGAGCGCTGCCCGGCGCGGTGGGTGGCGAAAATTGCCACATAGGAAACAATAAGCGCAAAAAAGCCGAAGTTGAAGTCAAATACCGTATTCTGCTGCACATTCAATATAATACTGGAAAGAATACTGAACAGGATGGAACAGAAATAAGCCAGCGTCATATCCAGCAGCATTGCGATCAGCATAGCGCCAATGGCTACCGGAGCCAGGAACCCGACATAAGACCGGACATCGGTCTGTAAAAATGCGGCAAGCCGCATCGAGATGATCGTAATAATAAACACAAGCACCAGCATAAGCAGCTGGGAATTATTGTACTTGAAGCCGGAGGTCCCCCCGGTATAACGGATGAACATCAGCAGGCCGGCGGAGAGCATAGCTGACAGCAGGAACAGGCCCAACTGCGGCCAATAATTGACCTCATTGCTCAGCAGGCCGCTCTCATCCAGCAGTGCGTACAGCTCGGGTGTAATATAATCCCCTTTAGCAACAAGCACATCCCCCTGCTCAATGAACACATCCGGCGTGTTCTCGCGGGCCTGCACCTTAGCTTCCTTGGTAGCTTCCTCATCGTAAAACTTATTGCTCGTGATCACCAGCCGCACCAGCTCCTGCACCACCTCACGGGCTGTGCGCTGGCTTAGTGAGCTGACGCTGACCTGCTCCGCTACCTTCGCGCGCGCAGTCTGGGCATCCACAATCTGGTCGTTCATCAGCTTGGTGACAATATCCCGGGCAACCGGCTTCATCTCGATGATATCCTGGGAGGTCAGCCGCGGAATTTTGATATAAGTCTCTTCCGGGATGACGTAGGTCTGCTCTTTGATGACGGACTGCATCTCATCAAGCAGTGTAGTGGAATACGTGCCGGAGTTACGGCTCGAATTCACAAAGTTCACGATAAAATCATTGGCCCGCTGCGGAATGACATCCTTGTAAATGCCGGCCTTGTCACTTTGTGAAATCAGATCATCCTGATTGAGCCGGTCAATCCGGTCTAGCAGTAAGGTTACCAGATTATCGAGCCTCATCGGAATAATCTCATACCTGTTCTGCACAGTCTCAGCAGCTGCTTCCTGAGCCTTCAGCGTAGCCTTGCTGTCGAGTATTTGCTTCGGCGCAGTAATTTCTTTGGCGCTTTTGGTGTTTTCTTTAATGTCATAGCGTTTAGGCAGCAAATCAGACGAGAGACTGAAGTAGAAAACAATCCCCAATAACAGGAAAAGAGCATAGCGCGTCGCCGCGCTATACTTCCAGCCGTTGTTGCTATATACAAATCCGCTTAATTTCGATGGTTGCTTTGAGGCCATGGAGACAGTCCCCTTTGTTATTCCTGGTTTTCGGCAGAGCGGTCATAGGCGACGATAATTTTTTGCACCAGGGAATGCCGTACGACATCCTGTTCCGCAAAATAAACAAACCCAAGCTCCTCGATGCCTGACAGAATCGCCTTCGCTTCGATCAACCCGGATTTTTTGCCGCGCGGCAGGTCAATCTGGGTAACGTCACCCGTAATAACCATCTTGGAGCCAAAGCCAAGCCGGGTAAGGAACATTTTCATCTGTTCAGGAGTCGTATTCTGCGCTTCATCCAGGATGATAAAAGAATCATCCAGCGTACGTCCGCGCATATAAGCGAGCGGTGCAATTTCGATCAATCCCCGTTCCAGTGCCTTGGCAACCTGATCGGGGCCCATAACGTCGTATAAGGCGTCGTAGAGCGGACGAAGATATGGATCAACCTTTTCCTGCAAATCGCCGGGCAGGAAGCCCAGGCTCTCTCCTGCTTCAACTGCAGGACGCGTAAGCACGATGCGCTTCACGGAACCTTCCTTCAACGCGGTGACGGCAAGCACAACGGCGAGATAGGTTTTCCCTGTTCCCGCAGGTCCGATGCCAAAGACGATATCGCGCTTCTTGATCGAAGTCACATAGTGCTTCTGGCCAATCGTTTTGACACGGATCGGCTTGCCGCGGAAGGTTGTCGTAATTTCACCTTTGAACAAATCAAGCAGTTGGTCGGCGCGGAAATCCTTTGCCAGCTCCACCGCATACTGCACATCACGTTCACTAAGTATGTAACCGCTGCGGATCAGAGACAGCAGCACATTGAACAGCTGTCCCAGCATGTCCACTTCCCGCTCCGCCCCGCGTATTGTAACTTCAGCTTCACGCGAGTCGATAACCGCCGGTATTTCACTCTCGATAATTTTCAGAAAACCATCCTGCGGGCCGAACAGGGATTGCGCTTCTCCCGCATTTTGCAAAGATATACGAATGCTTGCAGTCTGTTCTGACAAGTAGCCTCATTCTCCTCGGTTGTTTACTATCGGAAGTTCTTCCGCGATTCTCTCTTCCACTTCAAACAGCACTTTCATATAAACTTTACCATTCTCTTTCTTCTCATGCAAAATTTTTTGACTTTTAATAACGCTGTCAGTGCCGTAACGGGCCAAAATATCATTAGTTGCCCGGGTAATCCCTTCCTGCCGGGCAGCCTCCGGAGTTTTGGTGCCGGAAGTATATTTGACCTCCATTTCCTTCTCAGTCATCAGTCCAAGCGGCACCTGCAAAGAACGCCAGGACAGCAGATCATGCTCCGTAAGCGTCCGTGATTTCTCAAATCCGGATTTCCCGTATCCCCAAAGTTGAACCGCCCAATTGCCGATCACCAGATATGTGCGGTCTTTCCGGTCCCCTGTATATGAACTGCCGGTTGTTTTGAGCGGCACCTCGATGTTGTATTCATGCCATACTAGACCCTTTACCTCGCCTTTGGCAACCACCGTCTGCATATTGTTTTCATCACCCAGGGTGCCGGAGATCAGAATATCCCCTTTTTTGACCCGCGAATTGCGCGCTACAACCGGTCTGCCCTGCTCGGCGTAGATCTCGGTAACCACCGCATCGGTTCTGCTGATCAGATGGCGCTGGCTGAGCAGCGGCTTGTTCTCGGGCTTGTCAGCCTCGACAACCTGGATGGTAATGCTCGTCCCCGTGCGCTGCACCCCTACCCAGGAAAGCCCCGGCATCCGCGAGGTCATCTGTCTGGAGAGCTTGTCCGGCTCATCCATACGCCAAATCCACTGGAAAGGATAGATGCCTTCTTGACGAGCAGCGTCCAGAATATCTTCGGAGGCAATGAATTGATTCCCTTCGACTTTGATGCTCCACACCATTGATGAAAGCAGCAGAAGGCCAATGCCAAACAGCAATAAACCGGCAGCAAAAAACTTCCGTTTCCACAGCCGCGCGAGCCGGAAGGGCAAGCCGTTCCTGCCTGTCACATGCATGCGGCAGCCTGTCTTTTTTAACAGCGGCCGAAGGACAAAAAAGTCATTCAGCAGCAGGTTCAGGGAAGCGCCATCCCCCGCAGGCCTCACATCCCATATGACGATGCCTTGTTCGTTCACTGCATTGATAAACCTTTCCACCTGCGGTCCCGTCACATGCAGTGTAACGAACCCCCGCAGAGATGCCAGAGGCGGTTCTTTCATGGTTTCTCCTCGCTTCCCTTATATCTGATCTCCCCGATTAAACCCTCTACAGCCAGTTCCTGGCCAAGAATATTCCGGATCACTAATCCCTCGCCGGAAATCTCCAGATAACCATTGACTAACGCAAGCTTAAGCTGCCCGGAGGAAAAATGCAGCACGCCGCGATGGTTCTCAATATACAGCTCCTTATTGCCGATCAGGGTGATTCGGGGCATCTCCTGCAGCACATCCTGCGGAAGATCCAATACCCCGTTTGTCCATCCCCGCAGCCTGCGGCCGATACGGGTCATATGTAGACTTCTCCCCCTTCCTGCCTTCTGTACACCTTATGCGGCAATGCTGTTTTTTATGAGAAGAACTCACCCTGCCTACTGTAATTTCAATATCAGCACAGAATCCGGCCTCCCCGTTCCATTTGAAATTGGTTGAACATACAATCCAAAATGAAAATCTCAAAATATAATAATCTATCTAACAGGAACGGAGGATTTTACTATGGCAGCTACGCCTAACCCTGATATAAAGTAGCCGTTACCACCGTAGGCGTGGACGCAGGCGGCAAAATAGTGGACAACCAGCAGTATCTCTGCACTCAACTGACCACAATTTCCGCTCTGACTCCATAAAAGCATACCCTCCCCGCAACCCCAAGCAGGACTTCATAAAAAAAAGCAGCAATCAGCACCGGTGGAATACCGGCGGCTGATTGCCGCTTAATACTTCATAATTATACTTAACGCCGCGAAGAATGCGGTTTGCGTGAACGGGGAGGAGCAAGGATTTCAGCCCATACCAGCCCGTTCCGCAGCGATTCACGATTATCTGCCAAACCATGACGGGCAGCAGGCGCTTCGGAGACAGCACCGCTCTTACGTGCATTGCCTGCGTCACCTGCCTCTGAAGCGCCTGCCATGCCGTCAAAAGACGCCTGCAGGCGTTCCAGCTCCCGCTGCATCCGTTCTGTACGCGCCTGTACGCCCTCTTCTCCCGATTGCTCAAGGGACATGCCTTCACCTGTATCATAGTCGGGAGAAGGCCGCTCAGGAGACTCCTTCCAGACAGGAGAAGCATCGTACTCACGCTCGTCATAGGACACAGAAGGCTGACCCGGATAAGAAGACTCGCCTGGAACAGGAAACCCGCTGCCCTGACGGGCCGGGCTTTCATCCTCAGGGCTCTGTTCCTTCTGCCGGGCACGGCGGAGAGGACTGGCGTCCCCTCCGCCGCCAAAAGTCGGCATACCGCCGCGCGGACCATTTTTCTGTTTATTCTTCCCCGCTTTGTTCATGTTGGAAAAGATCGCAATCACAATGACTACGGCGATATAAATCAAACTGCTCATGGGATCTCACATCCCCTTATTTATTGGTCGGACGGCTCGAATCATCGCCATCATTTAATTTGCCGAGCGAGCCGCGCATTTGCGTGTCGGCTTCAATGTTTTTGAGGTTCATGTAATCCATGACCCCGAGTTGACCTGCACGCAGCGCTTCTGCCATAGCCAGCGGTACCTGAGATTCAGCTTCGACGACCAGCGCCTTCATTTCAACGACGCGGGCTTTCATTTCCTGCTCATGGGCAACGGCCATCGCTCTGCGTTCCTCCGCCTTGGCCTGTGCAATGCGTTTATCCGCTTCAGCCTGCTCGGTTTGCAAATAGGCTCCGATATTCTTACCAACGTCGATATCTGCAATATCAATGGACAAAATTTCAAAGGCCGTACCCGAATCCAAACCCTTGGACAAGACTGTACGCGAGATTGAATCCGGATTCTCCAGCACATCCTTATGGGAATCACTTGAACCTACTGTTGTTACAATCCCCTCGCCGACGCGGGCAATGATTGTTTCTTCCCCCGCACCGCCGACGAGCCGGTCGATATTCGCCCGGACTGTAACCCGCGCTTTAACCTTGACTTCAATCCCGTTCTTGGCAACAGCAGCGACAATCGGGGTCTCAATCACCCGTGGATTAACGCTCATCTGTACGGCCAGCAGCACGTCGCGTCCGGCAAGATCAATGGCAGCGGCGCGTGTGAATTCAAGCGGAATATCCGCCCGCTGGGCGGCAATCAAGGCATTGACAACCCGGTCGACGTTACCGCCTGCCAAGTAATGGCTTTCCAGTTGATTGATATTCAGGCCAAGCCCTGCTTTGGTGGCTTTAATGAGCGGATTAACAATCCGGCTCGGAGTAACCCGGCGGAGTCTCATAGCCACCAGGGTAATAATGCTGATTCTTACTCCGGATGCCCATGCGGAAACCCACAGCATCACCGGGAAGAAACTGAAGAACACGCTCAGTACGATGATCACAACAACCGCGATCAGCAAAATCGGAATTAAAGACGCTTCGCCCATACTTTTTGTCAACCTCCGTTACATTTTTAAAATTCATAAACATACTGGCTGCAGGCTCCGCTTATTTCTCGGATTCCTTCACAACCACACGGCCTCCCTCGACCTTCACCACGGAAACTGGAACCCCCGAACTGATGAAGCTCCCTTCGGTTACCACATCCACACGTTCATTGCCGACCAAGGCCGTTCCGGCCGGACGAAGCGGTGTAATGCTGACGCCCGAAGCACCAATCAGACTCAGTTTCTCCAGCACCGGAACAAATCCCTGCTCTTTGGTTAGACTGTCGCGCAGAATAAACCGGTTCCAGATGCCCCGTTCCTTGAAAACCACAGCTACGATGGCGATAACTACTGTGGCTGCCGCAAAGGCTATTCCCAGATTCAAGAATGCATGCTCTAAGCTAAACGCAGCCCGAACAACGCCTGCCACAAGGCTCACAGAGCCCAGCAAACCCAGAATCCCGAAGCTTGGGACAAACAGCTCCAGCACAAGCATGACAAGTCCCAGAATAAACAACAGCCAGGTCTCTGCTCCAGCGAAGCCCGCCACATAGTTGCCGAAGAAATAAAGGGCAAATGCGAGAGTGCCGATAATTCCCGGAGCGCCAAAGCCCGGCACCAGCAGCTCAATGACAATTCCGGCGATGCCGATGAAGAGCAATATCGTCATAATAATCGGATTTGTCAGAAAATGCGACATTTTTTCTGCTCCGGTATGTTCCACGCGAAAAATGTCGTCTGTGGAATAACCAAGCAAAGTGATGGCCTCTTCCGGCGTATCGGCAAGATGATCGGCATATCCGGCTTTCAGCGCTTCATCGCTGGTCAAAGCAATAATTTGGCCTTGCGCTTTGTTCACCCCGAGTTCAGGCTTGTTCACGACAAGGTTCACATCCATCATTCCTGCAGCAATCTCCGGATCACGTCCGTTCAGTGAAGCGGCACCAACCATCTTGGATTTCCAGTAGGAGACCATCTTTGCGTCGTCTACGCTTTTTCCGTTCATATCCACCAGCGATGCAGCGCCGATCATACTTCCGGGCTTCATAATAATTGAGTTGGCGTTCAGGGCAATATAACTGCCGGCAGACGCAGCATCTCCTTTAACATAAGCAGCTGTGGGAATTTCACTGTCCCTGACCATCTGCCCGATTTGTTCCGCAGAGTCGACAAGTCCCCCTGGTGTATCAATCTCCAGTACAATCAGAACCGCCCCGTATTTTGCCGCTTCCTCAAATCCCCGCTCCAAAAAGCTTTGTAGTCCGCGTTCAATCTCCTGGTCAACCGGAATAATGAACACCGGCCCGCCCTTCAGCTTTTCCGCAGCCGTTCCTCCTGCAGCCGAAGAGGCTCCCTCTGCTTGCGTGTAAGCTGCAAACGGCGTCAAGAGCATCAGCAGCAGGACGGTGACTATGCCCGAAAAGGCAATTTTACGGATTTTTTTCACTTGTAACCCTCCTTTCTCTAAAAATAACTCCAGCACATAATCCTTAGTACGCCATTCCCGGAAATATGTTTCAAACAATCGTTCGGTCTGTTCAGGAACACATTACCGGAAACAGGGCGGAGCAACAAAAAAAGGGAGGAAGTAAGCTGCGCTTTACTTTCTCCCTTCATTTTATCCACCGATAATGAAAAACACCCCTTTATTCAAGGGGTGCTAGCGTTATATTATTGCAGAAATTGCAGAACCGCCTGGTTCACGAGTTTACCATCGGCGCGACCTTTGACCTTAGGCATCAGTGCGCTCATGACCTTACCCATTTCACTTTTCGAAGAAGCACCGGTTTCCTGGATGGTCTGCTGTACAATTACTTTAATTTCTTCTTCGGAAAGCTGCTCGGGAAGATACTTAATGATAATCTCGATTTCTGCCTTCGTACTCGCGGCAAGCTCGTCGCGACCCGCTGATTCAAATTCTTGGAGGGCATCTTTGCGCTGTTTGATTTCACGACTAAGGATATCAAGCACTTCGTTGTCGTCTAATGTTCTCTTCAAATCTATTTCAAGATACTTTATTGTAGAACGAACCATTCGAATGGTGGAGAGTGTGAACTTGTCCTTACTCTTCATCGCTTGCTTCATATCTTCGTTTAATCGTTCGCTAAGATTCATGCGTGGGTAATCCTCCTAAAACTTTCTCTTACGAGCAGCCTCAGACTTCTTCTTGCGCTTTACGCTTGGCTTCTCATAATGCTTACGTTTCTTCACCTCAGCCAAGACACCATCTTTAGCGATGGAACGTTTAAAGCGACGAAGTGCAGCATCAATTGTCTCGTTTTTACGAACTTTCGTTTCAGACACCAGTTTTCCCTCCCTCCGACCAGACCGTCCAAGAGCATAACACGGTTCATCATATTTCATTATAGGTCAAACTGAAATAAGGTGTCAACCTTCGTGTTATTCTTTTTTTAGGCAGGTTATCAGAATTTGAAATATCTGCTAAGCATGTGATGCGGAATTGCCGACAAGTGCACCCAGTTTGGCACCGCCAAGCAAATGATAATGAAGATGAGGCACGGCTTGTCCGCTGTCCGGACCGCAATTGTTGATCAGACGGTAGCCTGTCTCCGCAATTCCCAACTGAATAGCAATTTGCTGCGCTACAGCGTGAATCTCACCGATCAGCGGCAGATCTTCAGCCGTGACATCATTCATCGAAGCGATGAACTTCTTAGGGATAATCAGCACATGCACCGGTGCGGCAGGCTCAATATCGTAGAATGCCAGTATCCGCTCGTTCTCGAACACTTTTTTGGAAGGGATTGAGCCTTCAATAATCTTGCTAAAGACAGTTTCCATACAACGCTTCCTCCTAAAAGTTTGTGGAGCGATACTTCCGTAGTAATTCCTCAGACCGGCCTTCTTCGCCACAATTAGTTTTTATGTTCTCTAATCATACAGGATAATCATGGATTACGAAAGCAGCACAAGAATAATACAACGCGGGGAAGTTGGAAAGATCATATCATGAGTCAAATGAAATGAATACACACGCAAGCAGGAGGATAGCTCAAACATGAATAGGACATTGCTTAGTGAAAATGTGTACTAGGGATAATACAGAACTCTGCTTATCACCATGGCTGTATTATAGACAGTGTTAGCTGCTGGCAAACGGGGTGGCATTGTTTTATTTATTTCGCTTGTGGCCTGACTCCCGGGGCATCTATCTGCCCGGTTCCTTTGTTACCCAGGACGCACTTCAAACTTCGGACTTTTTACGCACGGACTGTGTTGTATCAGCCCATATATATTTATGTGGAGCTTTATATCCCGCTTATCTGTATCAGATACAGGAAAAGTGTATTCTGTTTGTCCCACATCATCCGCATCTAACATTCAGGGTGATCGTCAACAAAGTAATCGTTGTCAAAAAGGCACTGCTGAGGCGCTTCTCTATGTGTAGTTGCGGGTTCGGTACAGGGGAACAAGGTAATGATAGCTTAATCTAATCCCATATCTGACAGGGATCTCGAACTTCGGGACCCATCAGACTCATAAAAAAAAGCAAAAAAAAGAAACACCCTACCAGCTTAAAAAGCTGATTCGGCGGCGGACGTATGAAAAGGAGCGTTTCCCGGTCATACGTCCGCCGAGGTGTTTCAAAATGATGTCGGCTTAGCTGTATTATAACAGGGGGTTGAAGGTGTATCTGTGATTGTCATCACACCTTCAACCCGCTTTCACATTTTTTCCAAAAGAATACGCGAACCGCCCCCGCCCTGCTCTGCAGGCACGACTATCAGCTTGCGCGGCAATCGCGCCCGGAGTTCAGGAACGTGGCTGATGATCCCGACGGACAGCTGGTCATTATGCAATCTTTCGAGTGAAGTAATGACGGTGTCCAGCAAATCCGGATCAAGAGTACCAAAGCCTTCATCAAGGAAAAAGAATTGCAGCGGATACTGACCCCGCAGCTGAATCTGTGCCGATAAGGCCAACGCCAGTGAGAGGGAGGTCAGGAAGGTTTCTCCGCCAGACAGCGTCGAGACCGGACGTCTGACTCCTCCATTGCCATCATCGCGGATAACAAAGCCGCCTCCGGAGTCAACTTCCAGTGCGTAACGCTGCTTGCTCAGGAACCGCAGCCGCTGTGAAGCGGCCTGGCATACCTGCATCAGCTGTTCTTCGGCGATATATTCCACAAAGGCATTGCCGCGCAGCACAGCCTGCAGCTTGGACAGCCGGTCCTGCTGCGCCGCATGCTCCTTACGCTGACCTTCGAGCTCCATCCAGCGGATATGGCGGTGCTGCAGATCCTCAAGATCACGCTCTGCGCGCGCTCGGCTCTGCAGCGAGCGTTCATCGTCTTCCTTGCATGTCTGCAGGGCAGACTGGCTCTCCTGCCATTCCTCAGTGCTTAAGGAGGCTCCTGACAGCTTCTCCTCAATGCTCCGCAGCTGCAGCGTCACTTCCGCTTCTTCCTCCCGGTGAGCCCGAATACGGGCAGCGGCTCTGCTGCGTTCTTCCGGCATGAGCGCCGCCCCTTCAACCTCAGAGGCGGAAGCAAACGGAGAAGAGTTCAGGCTCTCTTCCCAGTGGGCCGCGGCCGCAGCGCTATGCTCACGCGCTGATTCCGCCGCCTGGCGGGCAATGGCCGCCTCCTTCACCTCATGCTGTGCCTTGTCCGCTGCCTGCCGGTGCCTTTGCTTATTATTGTCCAGCGCCGCCTGCAGCTCCTGAAGACGCCGCTCGCATTCCTCCAGCAAGGCGGCGGCAGAACGGCCTCCTGTCCACTGGAGCAGACGCTGCTCCTTCTCGCGTTCGAGCGCTTCTTTGCCTTCCAGTTGGGCATTCCACTGGGCCAGTTCTTTATCCAGCACGGCAATCTCTTCCTGCAGAACTTGTACAGCATTGCCCTTCTCCTCAAGAAACTTCACGCTGATGTCGAGCCGGCCTCTGATTTCCTCGGCCTGTTCGTCCTTTGCCAGCATTTCGCGATAGGCGTTCTCGGCCTCACCCGCGGCCAGTTCAGGGAACAGCCGCGCCCAGTCCTGGCGCAAGGTGCCCAACCGGGCGGCAAGATCGCCAGCCTTGGCGGCAAGACCTTCCACCCAGGCCGTCTCGGCAGTGGCCGCAGCCGCTTCCTGGTGGCATAGCTGCTGCTGTTCCTGCATCCCCCGCTGCCATTCCGCCGCTCCCCGGCGCAGCTCGCCGGAGCGGGCTTTCAAGGATACATGCTGCGCCTCCAGCCCGGATAAGAACATTTCATCCGGGCTGATCCCGGCGGAAGCTGAATGAATAGAGGCATCCGCGCTGTCCTGCGCCAGTCCTGCAGCCGCAGGTGTTTTCAGAGCGTCGCCTATAACCCCTTCACCATAAATCTGTTCCAACCATGCGCCATCCTGCTCCAGCAGGCTGCGGAACAGATGGCGGGTTTCCAGCGCGCGCCGTTCAAGCGCACGGATATGCTGGAGCTGGGTTTCCAGGCCTTCCCGCCCGCCGCTGTCCTGGGACAACGCAGGCGAGGGATGATGCCCGCTGCCGCAGACCGGACAAGGCTGCCCGTCTTGCAGCTCGCGGGCTAGGGTAAGCGAGAGCCTGTGCAGCTCCTGCTCCTTCAGCGCAGCCTCCAGCGTGCCGCCGTGCAGCTCCAGGCGCTCGGCGGCATTTCTTGCAGCGGCTTCCGCAGCCCGCAGCTCCTCCTGGTGCAGCGCAGCCGCAGCAATGTGCTCCCCGCGGGCTGCGGCCAGCGACTGCCGCCGGGCTTCGGCGGCGGCCAGCCGCGCCTCTGCCGCCGCGAGCACCGCCGCCCGCTCGCGGCGCTCCCGCTCCGCCGTCTCCCACTGGGACTCGGCGGAGCGCAGTTCCTGCAGTCTCTGCATCGCTTCCTGCAGAGACTGCCGTTCCTGGGAGCGGACCGCAAGCGGCTGCAGGCTTTGCTGCAGCTCCTGCTGGCGCTTTTGGCCCTTGGCCAAAAGCTCACGCTCCCGGGCCATGCTCTCCCGCCGGGCAGCCAGCCCGCGGGAGGCCTCGCCTTGGCGCGCCTGCACCGCCGCGCGCTCACGCCGCAGTTCACTGAGCTCGGCTTCGAGCTCCAGCGCACGGCGGTAGGTATCGGCCCCCTGCCGGAGGGCCGGCTCCTCGGCGGCCAGCGCAGCCTGCGCCGCAGCCTCGGCCGCAGCAAGCCCCGCCGCCTCATGCTCGGCGGCGGTTGCCAAGGTTTCCCGGCTCTCGGCAACAGCGAGCCGGCTCCGCCAGGCATCCTCGGCGCTTCGCCACGCCTTCAGCACAGGCAGCCGCTTCTCGGCTTCGTCAGCCTTGACGAGCTTCTGCTCCAGCAGGAGGACGTTCTCCTCCTGCGACAGCAACTCCTGCCGCCGCCGCTCACGGCGGATACGGTCCTCCTGCAGCTCGCGGATCTTCGCGAACCGCTCGGCAAGCTGCATAGCCGCCTCCAGCTTCTTGCGGCATTCCTCCGCATGGCGGACCGCTTCCTGCAGCCGCTCCGCTGCGGCCTCTACATCCGCCTTCCCTGCACTGCCAAGGCCCTGCTGCTCCGCTTCAAGCGCCCGCAGCGCCGCCTCGTTCTCCTTGACCCGGCGGCTGAGCTTGAGGGCCAGCTGGTCGCCATACTGCTCCAGGTGAAAGAGCCGCTGAAGCATTTGCCTGCGGTCCACACCCCGCAGCGACAGGAACTCGGCAAATTTGCCTTGCGGCAGAACCACCGCACGGGTGAAATCATCCATTTTCAGCCCGATATGCTCTTCTACACAGCGGGTAACATCCGCCAGCTTGTCAGCCATAACCTGGTCTCCGTCTTCCGTGACCTCGATGAACCGGCTGATTGTATTGCTGATGGACTGCTCCCCGGTCCGTTTGAATTTCCGCTCCACCCGGTAACGCCGGACACCGGCGGAGGAAGTGAGCTCGAAGGTGAAAGCCACACTGAGCTGATCCTCGGAATGGTTCATAATTCCCTGCGTTCCGTTCACTGCCCGTTCCACCTTGCCGTACATCGCTAATGTAATAGCGTCCAGCAGACTGGATTTCCCGCTGCCGGTCGGTCCGAAGATCCCGAACAGCCCGGTTTCCGTCAGACTCGCAAAATCAATCTCCTGCTGCTCCCGATAGCTTTGCAGCCCGGATACTTTTAATAGAATCGGCTTCACCTAGTTCTCCTCCCCTTCCTCCGGCTGGCGCCGTTCTTCTTCCGTCAGTTCAAGGAACAGCTCAATCAGGCTGTCCTCCGGCTCCGCACCGCCGGTCTGCCGCTGGTAGAACTTGCGGAACAGCTCCTGGACCGGCATCCGCGAACGGGAGATCTCCTCCAGCTCAAGCTCCATCTGGGGATAGATCGGGCGGATATGTATAATCCCTTCCCGTGATTTGCGGAGCCGCTGAATATCATTCATCGACATCGCTTCGCTCAGGCGCAGCTCCAGATCGATAAAGGCGGAAGCATCCCTGCCTTCATCAAGCCAGCCATACACCTCCTGCAGTCCGCCGGAAGATTTCCAGTTCACCAGCGGACGGCCGCAGCGGAGATAGATTTCCTCAAAGGAAGGCTCCCCGCCCGGTGCCACATCAATCATCGTCACCGATTTGGCCTGGCCCGCTTCGGAGAAGCTGTAGGCCAGCGGTGAGCCGCTGTAACGGATCATGCCCTCGCCTTTGACCCGCTGGGCGCGGTGCAGATGTCCGAGCGCCGTATACTGCGCACCGCAGGACAGAGCCGAAGGATCTACGGTATAAGCTCCGCCTACCTGAATGGGACGCTCCGAATCGCTTTCCACGCCTCCGAGCACATAGATATGGCTCATGGCCAGATTCACCGTCTGCGGTGTAAACTCCCGGCCGAGCAGCTTCATCAGCTTGCCTACCCGCGCACTGTAGGCCAGCCGGAGTTCATCCTCACCGCTGTCCCCGGCGAGCAGCTCCCCGAGGCGGGCTTCAGAGGGATAGGGAAGTGCAGCGATTTTGGCAATTTCACCGGTCCGGACAGCATGTACCGTTACCGGCTCCGAGGTAGGCAGCCCAACCAGGGTGATGCCCTGTCTGCGCACAAGCGGAGACACGGAAGCTACCCGCTCCGGCTGGTCATGATTGCCGGAGATGACAACAAGCGGCCTGCCGTTCGCCGTCAGTCTGGCTGCGGCATCATAGAACAGCTGCTCCGCCGCAGCCGGAGGGTTGACTGAATCATAAACATCCCCCGCCATTAGAATAAGGTCGGCCTTGGAGTCATCGGCAATCTCCACCAGCTCATCCATGAACTGCTCCTGCTCCTTCTGCCGGCTCCGTCCTTCCAGCGTACGGCCCAGATGCCAGTCTCCCGTATGCAATATGCGCATTTTCGCCCTCTTTTCCCCGCCCTCACGCGGCCATCATATAGGTGATATAAGATCAACTGCCGTCAATCTCACCTTTTGGGTTAGTTTTTTCATTCTATCTTCTATAGTAGATTTATAGTTTCACAGCATGTCCGCCGTCAAAAAAGTACAGCCAAATCTCGCTGACCGGTTCGCCTAAAATATCATTCAGCGCCTTGCTGTACAGCTCCAGCTGAAACCGGTACTTTTCCTTCAGCCCGTCCAGTCCGCCTTCATGCTCCAGCACGGCATCACTTTTATAATCCAGCAGAATCAGCCGTCCCTCCTCGCGGAACAGACAGTCAACCACCCCTTGAATCAGCACTGCTTCGTCAATCGTCCGGCGGCCGTTGTCCATCGAAAGATTAGTTCTATCAAAATAATCAAGTCCCCGGTAGGCTTCGCCTGCCGGAACCATATAACTGAACGGCTGCTCTCTGCGCTTCCATGATGCTCCCAGCAGTCTTTGCCCAAGCTCACCGGCGTAAAAAGCTTCCACTTCGGCAAGGTCAACCGCCTCCGCCTGCTCCCCGTTCAGAATAGCGACCCGGGTCAGGTGCGCCATCACAGCTTCCAGAACAGCACGGTCCACAGGCCTGTCCAGCGGGACATGCTGCATCACCGTATGGTACGCCGTTCCACGCTCTGCCTTTGACAAGCCCCGCTTCTCCATAAACTTTGGACGCCGCAAATGGAGACTCTCCGCCAGTGCAGTACTGCGGCCAGACCCGTTACCCCGGCTTGCAGAATACCCTTCTTCGAGCAGGTCATAGGAAGGCTGTTCCTCCATAGACAACATGGCCTTCAGCTCCGTCACCGATGTTTTGGCCGGAATGCCGGATGCTGCCGCGTATGGATACTCCCATTTCAGTCTTCCGGAGATTTCTGTTTCATCCGGTGTTCCTAGTGAACGCAGTGCACTGCCCGTGCGAAGCGCATCCTGGACAAGCCGCCGTTCTTCACTTTTTGCAGCATCATCCGCCGTGCCGGTAAAAGAACCTGACCCAAGTCCGGAAGCAGCCAGCACAGAGATGCTCCAATTGGAAGCATCACCATGCAGCACTGTTGAGACAGTGCCTTCCGCTCCCGCCAGCTTGCGCAGAATAGCTGCGCCGGGATGACGGATCAGAGCGGGACCTACCCAATCCAGATAACTGCGGCCCCGGGCCAGCAGATGGTCGGCCAGCAGCAGTTCCTCGCGCCCCTGCATACCCGTCCAGCCTGAAACGGCACGCGGCAAATCTCTTACAGTGCCGACGAGGATCATTTTGTCTCTTGGTCGGGTCAACCCGACGTAGAGCACGCGCATTTCCTCCGCCAGCAGTTCCAGCCGCGAGCGGCGGTTAATGGCCAGATACGGGAGAGTCGGATAGCTGACACGCGTCTCCCGCTCCACAAACCGCGGACCGAAGCCCAGCTCCTTGTGCATCAGGAACGGGGAATACAGATCCTGCCGGTTGAAGGGCTTAGCCATCCCGGCCAGAAAGACAACCGGGAATTCCAGGCCCTTGGATTTATGAATCGTCATGATTCTGACGCCACCGGCTTCCTCACCGCTTCCCCCGGCAACACCCAGATCGCCGCCGTTCTCCCTCAGCCGGGAGATAAACACCAGGAAGCGGAACAATCCGCGCGCGGAGGTATCCTTCTCGAACTGCACCGCCCGGTCGTACAGTGCTTTAAGATTGTTCTGGCGTTGAAATCCGCCGGGTAGTCCGCCCACCCATTCCAGATAGCCGCTCTCGCCGTAGATGCGCCAGATCAACGCACTGAGACTGCCCTGACGGGCTGCATTTCTCCACCCCTCCAATAACGCTGTGAAAGCTTGCAGCTTCTTCCGTAGTGCAGGCGGAATCTGTGATACCGCTGCTTCATCGGCTCCCCATCCGGCGCCGCCTAATTGCAGCGCACCGGTTACACCACCGGGTTCAAATTCTTCTGCGGAAGCTGCAGAAACATTATTAAGGGGGGATACAGCCGCAGCAACCTCAGCCGCAGCAGTAAGCTCCTGTTCAGCCATAGTGACTTCACCGGTACTGCCCGCAGCCGAGTCACCTGCAGCCGCCATCAGGGCATCATAGAAAGAACCCGGGCTGCATAGACGAACCATTGCCAGCTCTTCCTCACTTAAATTGACTACAGGTGAGCGCAGCACCCCCGCCAGCGGAATATCCTGACGGGGATTATCCACTACTTGCAGCAGCGACAGGGCAATTTCCACTTCCGTTGCCTGGAAATACCCCTTATTCTGATCGCCGTAGGCCGGAATGCCTTCCAGGCGGAGCTCCTCGATCATCAGCGGTGTCCATATCCGTGCAGAACGCAGCAAAATAACGATGTCGCCGTACACAACAGGACGCATGATACGCAAGGACTTGTCATAGATAAGCAGCGGCGCACCGCCGGTCATCCCGGTCATCTGCGAGATGCGCCGGGCAATGGCCCGCGCTTCCAGCTGCGCCGTCTCGCTCTCGATGGCTTCGCTCTCCTGGGGAGGAAGCTCCCCGTCTTCAGCGGCTTCCTCCATGCGGCCCGCCGGTGCAGTCCCCCGGTCAATCAGCAGCAGCTCCGGCGCGAAATAAGTATCCGGCCGGTTCTCCTCCGCTCCCGGGAAATTCGCCCCGTAGACCAGTTCGGCACGCTCATCGTAGCTGATCTCTGCAACGGTCCTGTTCATGATCTGGCGGAAAATCATATTGACGGCATTCACAACTTCCATCCGGCTGCGGAAATTACGCGCCAGATCGATCACCGAGCCCCGGGCAGCTGCTGCTCCGCCCTGCTCTTTCTCATCTCCGAGAATCCCCTCTCGGCCAGCCCCGTTATTTGACGCACCAAAGCTGAGATACTTGTCCAGAAAGAGCCCCGGCTCCGCCAGGCGGAAGCGGTAAATACTCTGCTTCATGTCGCCGACCATGAACCGGTTGCCCGGCGATTCGCGGGAGATAAGCCGCACGATCTCTTCCTGTACGCTGTTCGTATCCTGGTATTCATCCAGCAGTACCTCGTCGAACTGCTCGCGGTATTCCATTGCCGCATCCGATGGCAGCGAATGGCCCGGCGCAGAATCAGGATGGCGCAGAATCTGCAGACAGTAATGCTCCAGATCGCTGAAATCGACCAGACCGCGGCCTGCTTTCTCAATCAGGTAACGTTCACCGAACTCGATGACCGTCTCAGCGAGTTCCTGCATCAGCGGAGCCGCCTCATGCAGCTCCGCCAGAAAAACCTCGGCTGGACGCCCAAACAGCGATTTTTGAAGCTCCAGCAGGCTCTTCTTCACATTGTCCCGCAGCTCCTTGACCGTCTCCTGCAGTCCGGGATCGGTTGCATCCTTCTTGCAAGCCTTAAGCTTGCCAAAGGATATCTCTATGAATATATTATAGAGCTCTGCCCAGGGTTTATTTAGCAGATCATCCTGCAGCGCCCGGACCATTTCCAGATCCGCAGTCAGATTCTCCGCATAGGGAGCCGGACCGCCGGGCTGCAAGGCGATTTCATGCCCCTGAATAAGCTGGCTGGCCGCGCCGTCCAGCGTAAGCTTCGCCTCGGCAAGAATACTCTGCACCCAAGCCGTGCGGCTCAGAGCTTCCGTGTCCGGCAGCGAGAAATCAGCCGCAGTATCCCTCAGCCACTGTGCCGGCCAGGGATGGCTGCGGGCAAAATCATGCAGCCGCTGGACCAGCGCATGCACCGCATCATCGGTACGCTCGCCGCTGAACCAGTCTGCAAGCTTTACGAAAATGCCATCTTCTCCGTCTTCAGAGACCTCACCATATTTCTCTTCCAGCAGCTCCTCCAGCAGCTCTTGGCGCATCATCTCCGCCTCATGCTCATTCAGAATCCGAAATCCGGGGTCAATGGGGATCTGCTGATAATAACGCCGGATAACTTCCAGGCAGAAGGAGTGCAGGGTCGTGATCGACGCTCTTCCCAGCAAGGCAAGCTGGCGGCGCAAGTAGTCATTGCCCACTGCTCCGCCCTCTTCCGCACCCTCTTGCTCCTCCAGCTTCCGCTCCAGTGCCTCGCGGATCCGCTGCCGCATCTCGGAGGCTGCCGCCTTCGTGAAGGTGGCCACCAGCAGCCGGTCCACGCTGAAGCCGTTCTCCTCGTTGCTGATCTTGCGGATGATCCGCTCGACCAGTACGGCTGTTTTGCCAGAGCCTGCCGCTGCCGCAACCAGAATATCTTCGCCGCTCTCGGCAATAGCGCGCCATTGATCATCGCTCCACAGGCTGCCTTCCGGCTTGGCCTCTATTTCAGCTCTAATACTCACGGCTTCTCTCCTCCTTTATGGGACAGCAGATCCCAGATCACGTCTTTGCCCGGCTTGGCAAGATTGTTATAGCCATTGCCCTCCACAGCCTCGTCAAACTGGCATACCGGCCGGAAGGAACAGAACGTGCAGGCCGTTTCCTGCTGAATCCGGTATGGCTGGATCGCCACATCACCTTCCGTAATCCGCGTCCCGATATCGGAAATATTGCTGCGCACCGAGGACAGCAAATGCCCCCACTGCTCAGGCGTGGCTACAGAGGCGCTGCTGTAAAAGCTGCCGTCGCTCTTCAGCGCTACCGGCACAATTGAGGAATGCCCTTTATCGAGCGTAGTATCCATCAGTGAAACGACCTCACGGTCCGCAGTCAGCAGACCCTTCATTTTGAACCGTTTCAGAAGCTCCTGCTCCGCCTGCTCACGGTTCAACCCGTTTGGCGACGAGAGCAGCGGATCATGCACATGGAAATACAGGGTTCCTGCCGGAAGCGCAGCCTTGCCCAGCCACTGCTCCGAATAGGTGAGCAGCACATCGAGATAAGTCAGCATCTGCAGCGACAGCCCATAGTACACCTCATGCAGCTTAAGATCCTTCTGGCTTGATTTATAGTCAATAACCCGCAACAGAACTCCATGCTCCCCTTCGGCCATATCGACACGGTCAATCCGGCCCACCACCTCCATTACACAGCCGTTAGGCAATGTAATTCTCAGCGGCGGGAGATCTTTACCCGGGCCAAAGTCCAGCTCCAGCCCCACCGGCTCGAAGCTGCCCCGGCGGGCATGCTCGCCGAGGATCACGGAAGCGCGGCCGACAATATTCTTCAGTTTGCGGGAAATGTATCCGTAGCGTTTGCTGCTCATCAGAATTTCGCCCTGCAGGAGCGGCGACAGCCTGTCTACTGTCTCTCCGGCTTCCCGGCGGCATTCCTCAGCCGTCAAGCTCCCCCAGCCGCGGCCCTGCTCCTGCAGCCGCTTGGCCATATCGCTTAGCGCGGCATGGAAGAGCTGTCCAATGTCCGGCGCCTGCAGCTTATAGAGCTGGCGTTCTTTCAACCTTAAGCCGTATGAAGCAAAATGGGAGAAGGAGCAGGCAACGAACTTCTCCATACGCGACACGCTGCCGCGCAGTGTTCTGCCTCCGTATAAACGGAGGCTGGTCTCCCGCTTGAGCGGAATGCCGTCATTGCGGTAGAACAGCGAACCCAGCAGCTGCTGCAGCTTCGGACTCCAATGCTCATCCTCCGCGAACCAGTTATAGACATCCCACCACAGTCCGGGGATTTCCACTCCCTGCCGCCACTGGCGCAGCTGCATAATCAGCATGCGCAGACTTTGTCCGGGATGCCCCACAAAGCCCAGATGCAAAGCTTCACCTGCATCGGCTTCGTCAGGAGATACCGCTGCGGGGAACCCGGAAAGGGACCGTTCTTGCAAAGCATCCGGGAACATGCCATGCAGCTGGCGGATGATTTCCGAAGGCAGCAGCGCTTTGCCCTCATCATCGGCTGTGGCATAGCTGATCCACAGTCTGGTGCTGGCCGTTGTCAGCGCGCCATAGATCAGGAAGCGCTCATCGAGCAGCTTGCGCGAGGATCCCGGAGCCAGCTCCATTCCGCTGTTCTCCAGCAGCAGCCGTTCTCCCTCAGACAGGATGCCGTCCTCTTTGAACTGTGCAGGGACAACCCCTTCGTTGAATCCCAGCAGGAAAGCATATTTCACACCTGAAACCCTCGTCCGGTCCATGCTTCCGACCAGCACCTGATCCAGGGCAGGCGGAACCAAACCCATCTTAAGCTCGCTGAGTCCGGTCTCCAGCACCCCGGCAAACAGCTCGAATTCCATTCTCTCCGATCCCATCATTTCTGCGATCTGATCCAGCAAATCGAGCACTGCATCCCATAGCTGGCTGTGTTCCCGCGCACGTTCCGGCTGTCCCAGCTCAAGCGCCTCTCTGCTCAGCTTCTCCAGCTTCCGGGCGGTATCCGACTCCCGGAGCAGCAGGTACACCGCTGTACATAGCTCCAGACCGCTGCGGCTCTTCTTGATTCTTTTCTCAAAAGCATACAGCGGACCGGTAATGCACTCCCGGCACCGCTCCATTTTCAGAAGCAGCTCCTCATCCACAATCCGGCTGCCTTCCAGCGAAAGACTGGGGATTCCCTTCCAGGAACGTCCGTCGGTCCAGCGGTATCCATGGATGCCGCAGGCCAGCACATAATTCTCCAGCGCGTCCATATCCTCGCGGGTAATACTGCCGTCAAGCGGAAGCAGAAGCTCGGTCTTCACACAGCGGAACACATCCTCATACCGCCAGCGGCGGCGCACTACATCAAGTGCAGACCGTACAAATTCCACCAGCGGATGATGCAGCTCATTAACTTTCTGATCCAGGAAGAACGGGACGCTATAGTCTTGAAACAACGGGGTAATCAGCTGCTCATAATCTGAAATGTTGCGCATGAATACAGCCATCTCGCCGTACTCCGCCCCTTCATCCCGGGCCAGCCTGATCATTTCACGCAGCGTGCCCTCGACCTCTGTTCTATGCGAGACTGCAGCGCTGATCGTGATGGCTTCCGCAGCCTGCCCGATATCGCCGCTCCAGCGGCTGCGGCGGTGAAATCCGCGCTCCAGGTGGGCCAAGGCCGGACTTCCGGCGAAACGCGGAAGCACAGGCGGCGCCAGCAGCTCGTCCCAGACCTCAAGGCCCAGCTCTTCGGCCATCCCGCGCAGCTTGATATACGTAACTGCGGAGGGGTGAAACAACTCCAGTTCATGCGGCTGCAGCCCCGTTGGATAAATCCGGTCAAGCGTAAGGGCCACTGTCACCCTTGATGCATGCTGCATCAGCTCGCGCAGCACCATAAATTCCTGCGGGGTAAAACCATGGAACCCGTCTACCCAGATCTCGGCTTCTCTTATGTAAGAGGAATCCGCAATATGCTCTGCCAGTTCAGCCAGCCGGTCTTCCTGATCTATATACAGCTGTGACATTTCCTGCTCCAACTCGCTGAATACGATATGCAGATCATCCAGCTTGCCGGCCAGAATCGGACTGCTTCCTATGGCCTCGCGCATTCTTGCCAGCTGTCCTTCCAGATCGGAAGCACCCAGGCAGCAACGTTTCAGCTCGGTATGCAGTGCGCTGAGCCGTTCCACAAAGCCCGGTCTGTCGCTTGAAGCGCCGAACAGCTTCAGTTCTTCCTTGCGGCGGTTGATGATCTTGTATATCAGCATTTTTTTGCCTTCTTCGCTGATGGGCAGACTGGCGCTGCCCCCGGTCTCCTGCTTCACCCGGAATGCAAGCCGCGAGAAGCTCAAGGTCTGGGCCCGGATGCTGCCCTTCACGCTGCCTGCTGCCAGCAGGCCTCTCTCCGCCCCGAACGAGCCCTGCTCCGGAACAAGTACAATGATCGGTGCGCCCAGCGGCTCAGACTCCAGCTTTGAGGATACCGTTTCCCATATTCTTGTTGTCTTGCCGCTGCCCGAGCGGCCTATCAAAAAGTTTACCGTCATTGCAGTAGACTCCTTCCGTGGCCAAATCTATGAATACAACCGGTATCAAATTTCTAAACCCAGTTGATGAATCCGTCCCAACATTATAGCATATCTCTTCCAAACGGAACATACGTTTGCCATTGTTTTCAAGTTTCAGCGGATGGATATCCGCATGTACAGCACAAAGAGACTGCCGCGTTTTTAAGCTGCGGCAGTCTCTTGATCATTCACGGTAATATTCACAAATAAGCATGGTCCAGCTTCACTTCCTGCTGCCCTCCCCTTTCTTCATCTGCAGCAGTTCCAGCCACCGGGCCGCCTCTTCTTCAGAAGAGAACGCCAGAATGATTATCAATGAAAAACGAAAAAAAGAGCCTCTTTACAGAGACTCCCGTAGAGCCGGCTTAGGGCCAGGTTTGTTTATTTCTTGCTGCGCACTTCGAAAATGGCAAATTTCAGATAATGCCCTTCGTCGACACCGAGAATTTGCGGATGGTCTTTCCCCGCGGCCCGCCATTCAATCAGTCTGAGGACCTTACCGGCATCCTTCGCCGCTTCGGCAATGGTATCCAGGAACAGTTGCGGCTGCATGTGGTAGGAACAGCTTGCCGTCACCAAATAACCGCCCTCATTGACCAGCTTCATGCCGTGCAGGTTAATATCCTTGTAACCACGGCAGGCACCGGCAACAGCGCTTTTGGTTTTGGCAAACGCCGGCGGATCCAGAATGACGACATCCCATGTGCGTCCGCCGCCAGCAGTCATCGGCTTCGCCGTATCGGCCTTAGCCGCCGGCTTTGCTCCTGTCTTAGCCTCTCCTGCACCGTTTGCCCGCTCCGTCCGCTCTTCCAGCCCTTTAACCTGATTGCGCAGAAAAGCAAAAGCATCATCCACCACAAATTCCACACGGTCTGTGAATCCGTTCAGTTCCACATTGGCCTTGGCGCTTTCGATCGCGTGGGCGGATACGTCGAGGCAGGTAACCTTTTTGGCTCCGTATTTGCAGGCATGCAGTGTGAAGCTGCCCGTATGCGCGAAGCATTCCAGCACTGTCGCACCGTCCCAATACGGGAAGGTGACCGGCTTGCCGCTTTTGTTCACCGGCAGGGTCTGAACCAGACCTTCATCCGTCTCGATCTCCTGCAGCGTAATTCCGCTGCGGCCGCCCCAGCCTTTGATCAGCGGAGCGATGGAAGCTCTATTCTCGCGCTGGTCGAAAAAGTAGCCCGTCTTCTGGCCTTCCTCAATATCCACGATTACCTTAAGACCGTTCTCGCTTACAGTAATGTGGCGCGGACATTCCCCGTAGAGCACTCCGGTTCTTTGCTCCAAACCCTCCAGCTCCCGGACACTAACATCACTGCGCTCATAAATCCCGCGTGGATTCATCACTTGCACCAGTGCCTCCACAATCTCGGCGCGGCGCACATCCATGCCCAGCGTCAAGAGCTGAACGACAAGAATCTCGCCGAAACGGTCAACAATCAGGCCGGGCAGAAAATCAGCTTCGCCGTACACAAGCCGGTACGCGTCTGCTCCCGGCAGAAAACGTTCCCGATGCTGCAGGCAGCTTGAGAACCGCTCCGCGAAAAAGGCCGTATCCATGACCGCCAGCGGACTCTGGCAGAGAATTCTCACCCGGATTTGCGAAGCCGGATTATAATAACCTGCACCCAAAAAACGCCCCTGGTGATTAAGCACATCCACCAATCCGCCTGCCTGCGGATCTCCATCCACCGAGGCTACCTCGCTGGCGTAGACCCACGGATGACCCTGCTCCAGTCTTTTCTTGCGGTTTCGTTCCAGAATAACCGATGCCAATGACTTCAACTCCCTGTTCGTGTTAATGATTTCATACATGTCCACTGCAATGCTTTCATATATTGGTGTACAACCCCCGTTCAAAGGAGCCTGTCCTTATGATCCGTGACCTGCTGTTCCCTATTATATATGGTCTAGTTATCTTTCTTGCCGGCATGAAGCTTATGGAAGCCGCGCTGTCGCGGCTTGCTGGACCCCTGCTATCCCGAGGCCTGCATAAGGCCACATCTACGCCAGTAAAAGGCCTCATTTCCAGCAGTCTGCTGTCGGCACTGCTGCAGAGCAGTACTGCCGTCACGGTGCTGACCATCGGCATGGTCAATGCCGGCCTGATTACCTATGCCCGGACCCTGGGCATCATTCTCGGCAGCAACATTGGCACCTGCTTAACCACCGAGCTGATTGGACTGCAGATCAGCACGATGGCCACGCCGCTGCTGGCTGCCTCGCTCTGCGTCTGGGCCGCGGCAGTCATGATCGGCGAGCTGCCGCCTTACTCCTGGCGGGCAGCGGGAGCCTGCCGTAAATTCTCCGGGCCGCTCCAGTTCATCAGCCTGGCGGTGGCCGGCTTCGCGCTTGTCCTGTGGGGCATCGCCGTCATGCAGTCGATCAGCCCCGCGCTGCAAGCCAGCGGACTGTTCCGCTGGTTCCTTGGCCATGCTGCCACCAGCGCTCTCTGGGGGCTTGCCGCCGGAGCTTGTCTGACCGCAATGCTGCACAGCAGCGCGGCGGTCATCGGGATGGCGATGGGCCTGGCTTCCACCGGCGTGATGCCGCCGGAGCTGGGCATCGCCATCGTGCTTGGCGCAAATGTCGGCACCTGCGTCACCGCCGTAATTGCCGCAATCGGCGGCTCGCCTTCCGGGGTGTTCGTCGCCTGGTCGCATGTAGCGCTCAACGTCGGCGGCGCACTGCTGTTCCTGCCCTTTATAGGGCCGCTGCAGAGCCTCGCCGCCTGGATCGGCGGCGGTCCCGCCGCACAGCTCGCCCATGCCCAGACGATCTTCAATGTGGTCTGCTCGCTTGGGGCATTGCCGCTATGCTACCTGCCGCTATGGTCCAGGCTGGAAAGCCGGCTCCAGCCGTGAGAACATACGCATGGCCGATCGGGCTATCCCCGGACGCATGCGCTATCGCTGTACTATTATACTTCAATTGAGCCTTTTCATCTAATGCAAAGACGAAATGTCGAGCGCACCAGAAAAAAAAGAACTGCAAAGTGCCCCAAGGCGGCATTGCAGTTCTTTGGTCTTTCTTTGATTTTGCATACAGCAGTTTGTTGCTGCTACTTGACTTTAACCGAAATTGTCACGGTCTTGTTATTGTATTTGCCTTTGAAAGAAGTGCTTCCCTTGGCCAGCGCTGTGATGCTGCCTGAGGAGAGCTTGGCTACAGACGGCTTCGAGTTGGTCCAGGTTATCAGACCAGTCACGTCTGCCGTTTTACCAGTATCATACAAGGCGGTTACCACAACGGTCTGTTTGCCTCCCGGAGCCATATTCAGGCGTGATTCATTCACTGTCAGCTTGGTCAGCTTGGGAATCACGTTGACCTTGAGGCTGACGTTAATACCCTGATAAGATCCCGTTAACGTAGTTGTGCCTTCAGCCACGGCCTTCACGGAAGCGCCCTTGACAGTCGCTGCTGCCGGATTGGAGGATTCCCAATTAATCGTATTCGAGAAGTTGGCTGATTTTCCGTTGGAGTAATAAGCTGTTACTTTTACCGATTTGGAGGCTTTAATGTTCATCTCCAGCGATGCCGGCTCAACTTCAAGCTTGGTAATCTTTTGCTCAATGGTCACCGGAATGGTGATTGTCTTGTTGGCATAGGTCCCTTTTAGGCTTGCACTGCCCTTTACCAATCCTCTGACCGTTTTTCCGCTTGTGCCTGATTTGATCACGGCATTCGTGCCCGTAATCTCCCAAGTAATCTTGTCGGAGGTCTCACGCTCATCGCCGTTTTCCATAACTACTTTAACTGAAGGCATAGCCTTCTCTTCGCCAGTAACAACCACCAGGTTGTCCTCAGGCCCGATCAGCACCAGCACTTTATCCAGAACAGTAAGCTTATATTCAACGCTCTTGTTGCGGATGTCCGCTTTTGAGGCACTGACGTTGCCTTCTTTAATTTTACCGATCAGTGTAACTGTACCGGCTGCTTTACCTTCAATCTTGCCATCCTTGATGGTAGCAACTTCTGCATTGTCAGAAGTCCACTCTATCTCCTGGCTCAGTTCAAGTTTGGTACCGTCGAGCTTGGTGCCATTTACCTTAGGCAAGCTTAAAGTGTCGCCTTTGAACATTTCCTTTTCGGACTTTTCATTCTCTGCTTTCTCAACCTCTATGGCCGTGATGGTCGGAAGCACTTTCAGCTTAATCTCTCTGCTGACACCTTTATACTCCGCTTTGATAGTAGAGTCGCCCACACCCTTAGCCGTAATGTCCGCAGCGTCTGCTTCGGATTTGGCTGTGGCTACCAGTTGATCACTGGATGTCCAGGTGGCGTTCTGGGATACATTCAGCGTAGAGTTGGCAGCATCTCTGACCTCAGCCTTCACATCCAGCACTTCACCCATGAACAGCTTCTGTTCCTTGGAAGGCGTCAATAGAATCGCTTCATACGACGAGCGGACGTATACGTCTACGGAAGCTTTCACACCCAGATAAGCAATCGTGATTACAGTCTTACCCGTAGCCAGAACCTTGAGTTCTCCGTTCTTGACGGTAGCTACAGCAGTATTTGAAGAACTCCAGTCGCCTTTAGCCGTCACGTCCTCAGACTCCGCTTGGGTAGCGGCTTTGGTAGTTGCCGTCAGCTTAATCGCGCTATCCCCCATAAGGGTCTCGACATCCTTCACAACCTTATCATTCTGTTTGATGTCGATGTCGGTAAAAGCCATTTCAACTTCTGTCTTATATGTAGCCGTCAGGCCTTTGTATTTCGCAGTGATCGTTACCTTACCTTCTTTAAGAAGGTTGACTTTACCGTCCGATATCGTCAATACATTGGTGTCAGAGCTGGACCATTCAACATCTTTCGTAACATCAGTCGCTTCGGTGATGGACTTTCCTCCGAGTACCTTAGCTTTGATAGTCCGCTTCTCTTCACTGTCTCCCAGCTTATAGTTGCCTTCTTTATGCTCAATCTTCAAATCCTTGAATGGATGAGTCACAGAAACTTCAATCGTAGTAAGCATGCTATTATAAGTAGCTGTAATAATAGCCGTGCCACTGTCAAACGGCGTCAAAAGGCCGTTTACAACCTTTACAGCAGTGGTATTGGAAGAATTCCAGGTCACCGCACCCGTTACATCTCTCTTGGAAGAAGAACCTTCTACATTGGCGAACACCTTCAATTGCTTCGGTGTCTGGCCGACTACGAGATCCAATTTGGCCGAACTCTCAAACTCAATCGAGTTGATATCTCCCTTATCTGCAAAGACACTTACCGGAAATACTACGGTAGCCAGCAGCGCTATGATGAGAAGCAACTTCGTCATTTTCCTGTTCACAGTCATCATTTCTCTCCTTCATTGTGATGTTATTCTGGGAGGGTACATTCCCACACTCTTCCACTACTATCGACATTTAGCACTGAAGACTTTAACTTTTCTTGAAATCAGGGGTCTTAAAAGCCCAATTAGGGACTTTATAACCAGTGTTTCCCATATGTTCCAGTACCAGCGCCTCATGTTGAAATTCAGAATGATTCGCATACGCGCGGCAGGCTCTTATGATCCAGTCTGCTGCAAACATGTCCCCCAACAAACAACAAGGACTTCATCCCTTGCAGGGGACGAAATCCTTGGTTCCAAGCTGTATTTATTGGCGGACCGCCTGTTTCAGGCCAGCTTGTGACATGCCAACCAGTTCGCCTCTGCACTCGTTGACGCCAGCTTCCGTAATCTTCACCTCGCACAGCTGTCCCTGCAGCGAATCATCGCCGCTGAAGAAAACCTGCAGGTAATTGTCGCTGAAGCCGTGCTGTGTGCTGCGGCCCGGGGCCCCTTTGGCCGACCGTTCAGGAATAACGGACAATGTCTTGCCGACGAACCTGCGCGCATAGGCAAGCTGCATCTCCTCGGATAGGTCGATCAGTTCCTGTACGCGGACGTTCTTAATTTCCTCGTCAACCTGGTTCAGCATTCGTGCCGCCGGGGTGCCTGTGCGCTTCGAATAAGGGAAGACATGCATCTCGGAGTAATTCACGGCCTTCATGAAATCATAGCCGGCGCGGAACATCTGCTCGGTCTCGCCGGGGAATCCGACAATAACGTCGGTGGTGATTCCGACATCCGGCATCGCCTGGCGGATCAGCTCCATCTTGGCATAATACTCTTCGGTGGTGTATTTGCGGCGCATCGCTTTGAGCACCTCGTTATGTCCGGCCTGCAGCGGAATATGCAGATGGCGGCACATCTTGGAGCTGCGGTTCAGCACCTCAAGCAATTTATCGTCAATTTGGCTGGCTTCAATCGAACTGATGCGTACCCGCTCCAGCCCGTCCACCTTGTCCAGCTCCCACAGCAAATCGGCGAGACGGTAATTCTCCAGATCGTCGCCATAACCTCCGGTATGAATTCCGGTCAGAACAAACTCCTTATAACCGGCCTCCACCAGCTGATGCGCCTGGGCGACAATTGATTTCGGATCACGGCTGCGCGACAGTCCGCGTGACCATGGAATGATGCAGAAGGTGCAGAAGTTGTTGCAGCCATCCTGGATTTTCATAAACGCCCGCGTCCGGTCAGCAAAACCCGGCACATCCAACTCTTCGAATTCACGCGTCTTCATAATGTTGCGGACGGCATTCACCGGCTGGCGGGACCCCTGGATATTTTTGACGTGAGTCATAATCTGTTCACGGTCCTGGTTGCCGATCACGAGATCGACCCCGGGAATATCAAGGATCTCGCCGGGTGAGGTCTGCGCATAGCAGCCTGTTACGGCGACGATAGCCTCCGGGTTGCGGCGCACGGCGCGGCGGATCATTTGGCGGCTTTTCTTGTCGCCGGTATTGGTTACCGTACAGGTGTTGATTAGATATACGTCGGCGGGCCCTTCGAAATCAACCTGCTCGTAACCTTCATTTTTGAATAGCTGCCAGATGGCTTCAGTGTCATAGAAATTCACTTTACAACCTAAAGTATAAAATGCTACGGATGGCATTGTTCAAGCTCCCCCCATTTCTCCGGATTCATACAGGATGCAGGCAGCAGCGACCATACCGGCCGTCTCGCAGCGCAGAATACGCCGCCCGAGGCCTACCGGTACCGCTCCGGCCTCTTCGGCCGCGAGGCATTCCTCCGGGCTGAAGCCGCCTTCGGGACCGACAACGATCATTACCCGGCCCGGTGATTCCGGCGGCAGCGAAGACAACCAAGGTGCGGCGGCACTCCGCAGCTGCATCCCTTCTTCCTTCTCATAACAAAAGTAAACGGCATCATAGTCGCGGAAGCTTTGCAGCAGCAGCTTCCAGCTCAAAGGCGCATGCACGGCCGGCACTATATTACGGTGCGCCTGCTCCGCTGCCTCCTTGCAAATCTTGCGCCAGCGTTCCAGTCTCTTATTCTCCTTGCGCTCGTCATACTGCACTATTGTGCGCTCTGAGAGGAACGGGACAAAGGCCACCGCACCGATTTCGGTGCACTTCTGAATGACGGTTTCCAGCTTGTCTCCCTTCGGCAGACTCTGGGCCACCGTAATCTTGATCCGCGGCTCATGCGTCATCTCCAGAGATTCCAGTATGTTCACTATAATCTCGCCGATCTCAATCGAAGAAATCTCCGCCAGCGCCTCGCGGGAAATGCCGTCGCTGACAATTAGCTTGTCTCCGGCTTTGCCGCGCATCACTTTAGCAATATGGCGGGCATCTTCGCCGTCAATGGTTACCTGTTCCGGGCCGAACTGCTCCGGTGCTACGAAATAACGCTGCATCTTCATCCTCATCCTGTCCATTATTCAGCGTAAAAGCGGCGGCGGTCCTGCTGTTCAGGTTTCCAGCCGCCGCTCTACGCACTTGTAAACCGTCTAAAAATTCACATTACATCATACAACGTTTGTCTGCCTGTGAACAGCCCCTGTTCAGGCTTTACCCTCCGAACAGATTGAAGAACAACCGGAAAAAGTCGTTCCCGATTTGCAGTGCCCAGCTGTTCAGCGGTTCGATCGTATAGGCACGCAGGCCGGGGATAAAGATGATAAGCAAAAAGATAAAGACCGTCCACTGCTCATACTGCTGTAATTTTGCACGGATCGGACGCGGTGCCACATCCTCTACGATCCGGTAGCCGTCCAGCGGAGGTAGCGGAATTAAGTTAAACAGGAATAGGAAGAAATTAAATTGAATGAACATGCCAAAGAACCAGTACACTGCCCGCAGCAGCTGTTCATTCGTAATGGACTCAATGGCGCCGCTGGCATGCAGGGCGGCATATACTAGAGTACCGAGAATACCGAGCAGCAGATTGCTGATCGGACCGGCCGCAGACACGATAACCCCCATCAGCCGGGGGCGTCTGAAGTTGTCGCGGTTCACCGGAACCGGACGTGCCCAGCCGAAGCCGGCAATGAGCAGCAGGATGATACCGAATAGATCGAAATGCACTGCGGGATTGAGCGTCATGCGGCCCAGCAGCCTTGCAGTTGGGTCACCAAATTTATTGGCAAAATAGGCATGTGCGAATTCATGCACAGTAAATGCGATCACCAGGGTAATCAGGAAAAACGGAAGCTGCTGCAGGGGTACTACTAAAATTCTATCCAAAAAATCCATTTCTACCTCTTTCCGGCTGTAAAGGCCACCCAATCTTCTTCACGGGATACTTCCTTAATCTCAAACCCGGACGACTCCAGCGCCTGCGCCACGAGCCCTTCCTTATCTTTATAAATGCCGGAGGTGATATAGATGCCACCCGGCTGCAGGGCACGGTAGACATCATCGGTGAACAACACGATAATCTCTGCCAAGATATTGGCGACCACAACCTTCACCGGCAGTGTGACACCAAGACTGTCTTCAGCTTTTGGCTTTGCCGGAACAGCCTGCTGCGCGTCCGTATGACTGGCTCTTGCCGATGGCCACATATCTCCCGCCGCCGTATCTGCCGCGCCTTCACCGCCTAGCAGTGACAGCAGGTCGCTTTCTTTTACCGTAATGGAATCCTGCAGCCGGTTCAGCGCCACATTCTCACGGGCACTTTCCACAGCCACCGGATCCAGATCCAGCGCCAGCACAGACTTGGCACCCAGCAGCACCGCGCCTACAGCAAGAATGCCGGAGCCCGTTCCAACGTCAATCACTTCCTCATCACCGCTGATATGTTTCTCCAGTGCCCGCAGGCACAGTGCTGTCGTTGGATGGGTTCCGGTTCCAAATGCCATGCCGGGATCAAGCTCAATAATTTTTTCTTCCGGGCCGGCAGGGGTATATTCCTCCCAGGTGGGCTTAATCGTCAGCCGGTCCGATACGCGAAGCGGCTTGAAATACTGCTTCCAGGCATGCGCCCAATCATTTTCATCCACAGTTTTCCACGAAATCAGTGCTTTGCCGGGATCAATCCCGAACTCTCTCAGCTCTTCGATCCGTGGAGCCAGCTCTGCGATAATGGCATCCATCGGGACGGTTTCGGCATAATATCCTTTAATCACCGCTTCCCCTTCAGGGATATCATTCAGCGGCTCGTCGTATAATTCACCATAACGTGTATCCCGTACCTTATTCAGGGTTCCGGATTCCTCGATGGAAACACCGCCTGCCCCGGCCTCATACAGCAGATTGGAAATCATCTCCTGCGCCTCTTCTGTTGTATGTACTGTCAGTTCATGCCATAACATCTTTGTGGATCCTCCTAAAAGTTTTGTGAGCGCAGCTTACGTGGTTATTCTTCGAGCAAAACTGGCTTCGGAAGCATACACAAAAAGTTTTGTGAGCGCTGCTTAACAGTATACCATTTCTTCCCCGGGTAGCGCCAAACTGCGGATCAGCTTCCGGAAAGCTGACTTTTGCTGCGGCAAAAGCATTCCTGTATATGATCGTCCACCATTCCGGAAGCTTGCATAAACGCGTAGCAAATGGTTGAGCCGACAAACTTCATGCCTTTTTTACGCAGCGCTTTGCTCATTTGGTCTGACTGGGGAGTTGTAATCGGCACTTCCGCTCTGCTCTTCCAGTTATTGATCACCGGCACCCCCCCGGTAAAGCTCCAGAGATAGTCTGCAAAGCCGCCCTCCTCCTGGACGATCTGCAAATACAAGGCCGCATTCCGGATGATCGCGTTAATCTTGAGGCGGTTGCGGATAATGCCCGGATCGCCCAGCAGTGCGGTTATTTTGGCTTCATCATATTCCGCGATTTTCACCGGATCAAATTCGTCGAATACTTTGCGGAAATGCTCCCGCTTCTTCAAGACGGTGTACCAGCTTAGTCCGGCCTGCATTCCCTCCAGCATCAGCAGCTCGAACAACTTCCGGTCATCATACAGCGGTTTGCCCCATTCTTCATCATGATAAGCAATATATAGTGGATCTTCATTCACCCAGTCACAGCGGATCTCGTTCACCTGTCTCCTTCTCTCCTTTTTATGTCCGAAGAACATTATTCATAGGCTGTTTCTATAATAAGTTGAACTTTAGATTTACCGAGCCGGCATAGAACGCAACTGCAGTGAATGTTTGGACTTCCGGCCGCTGTTGTCTCCCGATTTCTTGATTTATACCGCTATTGCGGTTGAAATCCGGAGACAAAGGCGATCGCTATCGCTCCTACAGTTCCAAAATTCCCCTCCGCTGCTTTTGCCTCTAGGTAGTTCTTCAGTTCAAATTATATAGCGTCTCTTTATATTCTAAGCGCCATTACCCTGTATACACAAATAAAAGAGGCCTCCGTTTCCCCCAAGGGCCGGACAACCTCTTCTATTAAAGGTTTCTCTTTCAATCTATTGTCTCCGCTTCATCACCCTGCCGGTTAAGGCAGCAGCTGCACCTGTATCATCTGATCCGGTTCAACCGTAATATAACCGCTGACATACATGGATGCTTTCGTCTGCTCATACCCCTCATACCTCTTTATAGCCGTGTTGTCATCATCCCCGGAGTAATTGGCTATCAGCGTTTCGCCTGCAAAATAGGAGTTGTTCCGGGTCGTTTCGAACGAAACGATTCCGCCAAAGCCTGGGGTCTGGCTCCCGGTCTCCACATATAAATCCCCATCGAGAGTGTAGTATATCCATTCTACCGGATAACCGCCTACCTGCGATGTTACCGATTGCCGCTTCCCGCTGATAGCTGTCAAACGGATGGGAGTCCGCTCCCCCTTATGATTGGTAATCTTGTATTTTCCTGTTAGAGTTACAGGGGTTTTCCCGTTCATTACGAGACCCAAAGGCCGTTCGAAGCGAATCTCTCCCTTATTCGGATCCCGTTCAGCTGTCGGCCATAATTCACCCTTCAGGCTCATACCTTGTACTTCAAGAGTTATCTTCTCATAGGGCAGATGAGCATAGGCTTCTCTGGTCCGGTAGCTGATCCGGATCTGGGTCGGAGTAACCACCATTTGCTCCAGGGTGATATCGTCGCTGCTAGTCTCCAGCGGCTTATTCAAAGCATATTTCGCTGTCCCTGTGTTCATCTGCTTCTTGCTCAGGTTCAGATCGAATGACCATTTCCCGTCCAGTCGCTCTTCTTCTTTCATATATTGCAGCCGATAGGCTGTGCTCTCATCCGAAACGTCGCTATGTCTATAGAATTGCTGGCTGATATATTCTCCGTTATCACCCGGCCGCACTTGCAGGCTGTCAGTAAGTTCCTTTACGACAGCTCCATCCCGGTAAGCAACAACCTGCGGCTTGGCCCATGCTGCAGCCTCATCTTGTTCAAAGGTAATCTCACTGTAGACGAGCAGCCTATTATCCTCCCGGGGAAACATCTGCACATGAAGCGCCTGCAGGCCGTCCTGCGCAATATTGAAGCTCTGCGTTTCCCTGGTCGTATTGTCCACCTCCAGCTCCTGCTCCTGCCGGGTGAAGCTTTGCAGATCCCTTGCTATAAATTCTACCTTTGCCGTATCCCCCTCCGGTGTCCAGTTGCTCTCTACATAGCCGGTGTATCTGCCGCTGCCGGCATCCCACACCATATCTCTAAGAATCCCTTCGCTAAGCTTTCCCTGTTCATCCCTCAGAGAGATTCCTTTGAACTTCATGAATTCAGCCCGGTTATGTTCACCGGGGTTCAGGCTGTACAGAATCACCGTGCGGTTCTCATCCACAACCGCCGTATGCAAGGTCAGCGTGACCCCATCTCTTGTCACCGACTGTTCAAGCTCCTGGCCTAGGTGCTCGGAGAGTGCGGCTTGAATCCCGCTTTTGCCATGAAGCAGCCCGTTCCAGTCCACCTGAATCGCTGCATATACGGGAGCTGCAGCCAGAAGGGCTGCAAGAGAGAGCGCGACAACTGATTTCCGTAAGTTCCGTCCCTGGCGCTGGACTGATCTCCCCCGTGCCCGTTTGCTGTCCGACTCCCCAGTATGTCCAGCTTGCTCCATCCGTTCCCACATGCTTGCAAAATCGGGATACTCCATTCCGTGATCATTATTTAAGCGCAGTTTCAGCGCATCTTCCACCGATTTCATACAAAACCTCCTCCCCTGCCTCTGCATGCTCTCCTGCTTCCTGCAGCATCTTTTTCATCATTTTCAATCCTTTATGCTGTCTGGATTTGGCCGTCCCGACCGGGATGGACAACGCCTCCGCTATTTCGGCCAGACTGAAATCATGCATATACCTTAACGTAAGCACCGCGCGAATCTTCGCAGGAAGCCTGGACATGTAACTGCTCCATTCCAGCGCCGTTTCTTTTTCTTCAATTAAGAGCTCTACCGGAGTTTCGGCACGGCCTTTCAGCAGATGCATATGCTCAGCTACCTTCTGCTGCAGACTGCGCCGGCGTTTCAAGTGATTCAGGCAGGTATTGACTGTGATTTTCATAATCCATGCCCTGACATGCTCGACTTCCTGCCAGCGGCTGCGGAATACGGTGATAAACACCTCCTGGCATAGATCCTCGGCATCTGCAGCATCATGCAGCATATAGTAGCAGGTCCGGTAGACAGCCTTGTTGTAGGCTTCGAACAATTCCCTATGGCTTTGCAAAGCACGCCCCCTCCTTTCTTGTCTGAGTTGTCTATATAACAATCAAACATGCAAAAAGGTTCATTTCTGGAAATCATACAACTCATATACAAAGAAATCCATACTGGAGCAGCTCGGTAAAGGCAGCGTAGTGGCATAGGAGACAACGGGTTTGAGCGGAGGCTTTACCTCAATTCCCGCTTGTCCGGGCAGATCACAGCTTGAAGGCTTCAACCTGATAAAAATAAAAAGCCAGGAGATGGTCACGCAAGCCATAAATATGGCGTCCGCGGCTTTCCTGGCTTCCTCTTATCCTCTTTTGCGAATTGTAACTTTCGGAGATTCCCATCCTATACACTCTGTACGAGGTTCAGAAATAACCTCCCGATCTCGTCGGCCGGTAAAGGACGGCTGTAATAATAGCCCTGCACCTTTATGCAGCCGCTCTCCACCACAATATCCAGCTGCTCTTTGGTTTCTATACCTTCGGCAATGACCTGCATATTCAGATGCCTTGCCATAGTAATGATGGTGGACACTATGGCCCGGTCATCGCTGCTTGCGACAATATCCTTGATGAAGGAACGGTCAATCTTCACTTTATGAATGGGATATAATTTCAAATAACTGAAGGAGCTGTAGCCTGTCCCAAAGTCGTCAAGGCTGATACGAATTCCGTTCCGGGTCAGATTGCTCAGAATTCCGGCAGATGCAGAAGCATTCATCATCATACTTTCCGTAATCTCCAGTTCAAGATACTGCGGAGCAAGCCCGCTCTCCTCCAGAATCCCCATAATCTCCCCATGCAAGTTGTACTGGTGGAACTGCTGGGACGACAAATTCACCGCCACAGGAATCAGCGGGCCGCCTGCATCCTGCCATAGCCGCATTTGGCGGCAGGCTTCGCGCAGCACCCAGTTTCCGAGCTCCACAATCTGGCCTGTCTCCTCCGCATGTGAAATGAACAGGCCAGGCGGCAGGAGCCCTTTGTCCGGATGCTGCCACCTGATCAGTGCTTCTACTCCGATAATTTGATTGTTATCCGCCCGGATTTGCGGCTGGTAGTACAGAATAAACTCGCCGCGCTCCAGCGCTTTCCGCAAATCGCCTTCCATTTCAATCCGCTGGAGCAGCTGCTCATCAAGATCGTCCGAGAAAAACTGATAATCATTTTTACCGTTTTTCTTAACCTCGTACATGGCAGTGTCCGCATTCTTGAGAAGCTGTACCTCATCTTGACCATGGCAGGGAAAGAAGGCGATTCCGATGCTTACCGTAACGTAGAAATCCTGCTCTTTCAGACGATACGGCTGCTCAATCGCTGCAACCATCTGCTCCGCAATGGCTGTTACATTCATGTTCTTCCGGGAGAACCGGCACAACATCGCAAACTCATCTCCCCCAATCCGGGCCAGCGTCACATTCTCGTTCACCACACTATGCCGGATACGGCTGCTCATTTCCTGGAGGAACAGATCGCCGTACATATGCCCCAGTGAGTCGTTGATGATTTTAAACCGGTCAAGGTCCATAACCATAACAGCAAACGGCTCCATCGTTTCACTATGCGCTTCAATGGTTTGCGACAGCAGCTCATTGAACATTCTTCTGTTCGGCAGACCGGTTAACTCGTCGTGGAAAGCAAGGTAATGATTTTTCTCCTTGGCCCGCTTTTCTTCTGTCACATCTCTGGCAATTACATAGGTTCCGACCACATGCCCGTCGACCATAACCGGAGCGTTAACCACACTGATCTCTACCCGGTGCCCGTCCTGATGGATGATCGCTGTTTCATAGCTCAGTTCCTCTCCGGCAAAAGATCTTGAGAACAGCGTCTGCATCCGCTCCTGCTCCTCCACAGCCACAATCGAGAGAATGAACATCATGTTCTGATCCTTAAAGGCACTTGAGCTGATTCCCGTGATTCTTGAGGCTGCAGGATTAAATCCGATAATGCGCATGTCCAGGTCAATCGAGATAATGCCGTCCTGGTTATTTTCATATAACGACCTGTACCATTTCTCAGTAACCAGTATCTCTGTGTCCTTGTTCGAGAACCGGCGGGAGATGAACATTCCGACAACTGATAACCACAACGTGAACAAAGTCCCGCCTGCAATGACATAGGCAAGCCATTTCTGATCCAGGACAACACCGGTGATCCGTGCAGTATGATGCCGCGGCTCAAAGTGGACTGCCAGCATACCGGTGTAATGCATGCCAACAATCGCAGTTCCCATGATCAGACCGCTGCCCAGCTTCCTCCAATGATTGTCTTCTTCGCCATGATCGATAATATAGGAAAATAACCCGAGCGCTGCATAGGATGCAACAAAAGCTATCACGATGGACAGGACTACATATCCGGGAGTATAGGTCACATTAATTTGCATCGCTGACATGCCGATATAATGTATCGCTGAAATTCCAAACGCGGAAAATACGCCCGCTCCAAGAAATTGAAGAATGCCCTGCTTGCAGCGGCTAATCACGACAAGGGCGATGAAAGAGGCAACGACAGAAACCCCTACTGACAACAATACAGTGTTCAGATTATAAGCAACCTGAAACGGCAGTGATATGGCCAGCATTCCGACAAAATGCGTTGACCAGATCCCCACGCCCATAATTACTGCACCGCACATCAGCCATAGCCAACGTTTCTTCCCTTTAGATCTACCTACTGCCCCTGCCAGACTTAGAACCGTATATGAAGCTGCTACCGCAATTACATATGAAAATAATACAAGCACCCTATCATGAGTACCATAGATATGCTCCACTTAAGTCCCCCCCTCTCTGTCTTCGTTGTCTTCGTTTCTAAGAACTCCCCTGATCTTCTCCCGATAGTAAATATTTAAAATTTGCACTATTTCACTATTATTATCGACATAAATAGACCTAAATCGACAGATTAGAGAGTAGTTTTTATAAAAAAATTTACACTATAACTCAGCCTTCTCAAGCTCCTTGTTAGACGCCGTGTAGAGAGGTGCAATCCTATGAATGGAATCCTATGAAATGAAAGTTTCCCGCTCCCGGAATCCGTTTCCCGCCTCCATTTATTGTGCGTATACAAAAAAAGGGCCCCGCCAGCAGCTGGCGGGGTCAAGGTATGTAATAAGGGGGTATGTGTCTAATATACAGTCCCAAGCTTAAAACAGTATTAAGTCCTCCTAAAGTTTTACTTAAATCTTCAGAAGGTTAGTATCTGCTCCAGATTCTTCAGCATCACCTGTCTATTCCGCAGCAGCTCCCGCAATCTTCCCTTCATTGCGCGCCCGCAACAGGGTATGACGGTTCATCCGGATGAAATGCGCTTCCTGCAGACTGCGGCGCAGCAGACCAGCATCCACACCAAGCTCTTCCAAGGTAGAGGGTCCATGTACAGTGCGCAACAGGCCGCGCAACATTTCCGGTGAAGGAAGTCCGCTGATTTCCTTAAGCACCTGCGCCCACTGCTCCTTGTCCGCCAAACCCTGCGTATCCGCCAGCTCATGGTACAGCGCGGAAATTTCCGCACAGGCCACACCGACCTTGGCGCCATGCAGCAGCTGTCTGCGTCCGGTGCGGATGTACTCCATCTCCCAATAATGGGACAGATGATGTTCTGCACCCGATGCCGAATGGGATTGCCCAAACAGCAGGATCGCCAGACCGGATTCAATCAGCGCTTCGGTCAGTACACGGATTCCCAGTTCGGTATGATTTCCGATCTCCTCTGCATGATTTACGCAGGCCAACAACGCCTTTTCGGTAATGGCAGCAACCGCCGGAGCATACGGCTCGTCAGCCGTCAGGCGGCCGAATTTCCAGTCGAACAACGAGGTGTATTTGCCCAGCATATCGCCAAAGCCTGCCGCCACCATGGGAGCCGGCGCCTTGCGCAGCAGCTCTGTATCGGCGAAGATAGCGACTGGACCCGCCGCAGGAATTGTTATCTTGTTGCCGCGGATAATCAGCGGCGAGCCGTTCGAGGTGAAGCCGTCTACCGAAGGAGCCGTCGGGACCGACACAAAAGGGATGGCTGCTGTATAAGCCGCATAACGCGCCACATCATGCAGTGTGCCCGAGCCTGCCACGATGACGGAATCTGCTTTAACTTTTTGAATATCCAACAGCACCTGCACTACAGAGGCTTCATCTGCGATAACATCGCCCTGTGCATTGGGCAGCACCAAGGTGGTGTGGACCGAAATCCCGGCTTCCCTGCACGCCAGCTCCAGACTTGCTCCCGCTACTTTCAGTGTATGTTCATCTGCCACAAGCACCGGCCGTTCCCAGCCCTGTGCGGCCACATAAGGAATGACCTGCTGCAGGGCACCCGGTTCTACATGAATAACCTGCGGAAGAGCAAAAGCTGCCCCTCCTTCTATTTCAGTGGCGGCTGCCTTTATATTATCCAGTATGCTGCTCATATCGAATTCCTCCTAAAAGTTTTGTTAGCAAAAGCTTCCTTATACATTTTATCAGATGTCCAATATACAGGAAGAAACGGACGTACCGCACTCTAATCGAGCGCGGTACCCGTTTCTTGTCATCACACGAATATAGAGAGAACTAGAGCAGCTTCCAGGCGATATCGTTCAGACGCAGTTCATTGCGGAAGGATCGTGTATTGGTATCTTTGTCGATGACTACACATTCGATGCCAACCATTTCGGCGAAATCAATCAGTTGCTCTGTTGTCACCACATACGAGAATCCGGTATGATGCGCGCCGCCGGCCAGAATCCAGGCTTCCACGCCTGCCTTCAGGCTTGGCTGCACTTTCCACAATACGCGGGCAACCGGCAGGTTCGGCATAGCTTCGGTAGGCTCAACGCCTTCCACTTCGTTCACAAGCAGGCGGAAACGGTTGCCCATGTCGATGATCGAGGCATTCAGCGCTGCACCGGAACGTCCGTTGAAGACCATGCGGGCCGGATCCTCTTTGCCGCCGATACCGAGCGGGTGCACTTCAAGCTTCGGCTTGTCGACAGCAATGGTCGGGCAGACCTCCAGCATGTGCGATCCAAGCACCAGCTCATTGGCCGGATCAAGGTGATACGTGTAATCTTCCATAAAGGAGGTGCCTTTGTTGCCGGCGATAATCTTCATCAGGCGGACAAGCGCCGCTGTCTTCCAGTCGCCTTCTCCGGCAAAGCCGTAGCCCTGCTCCATCAGGCGCTGTACAGCAAGACCCGGAAGCTGCTTCAGTCCATGCAGATCTTCAAAAGTAGTAATGAAAGCTGTATATCCGCCTTCTTCCAGGAAAGCTTTCATCCCCAGCTCAATCCGGGCCTGGTAACGGATGGATTCACGCACAGGTCCATCCTGATCTCCGCCTTGGGCAAAGTCATACGCCTTCGCGTATTCTGCCATCAAATCGTCGATCTGCGCTTCGGTAACGGCATCCACACGTTCCACGAGGTCGCCTACACCATAACCGTCAACGGTCCAGCCCAGCTTGATTTGTGCTTCTACCTTATCACCTTCGGTTACAGCCACCGAGCGCATGTTGTCGCCGAATCTGGCAACCTTCAGCGTTTGGCTCTCATTGAAGGCAGCAGCGGTGTTCATCCAGCCGCCGATGCGGCCTCTAACTTCACTGTCTTCCCAGTAGCCGACAACCACTTTACGGGCAATGCCCATACGCGCGCCAATGAAGCCGTATTCGCGGTCGCCGTGTGCCGACTGGTTCGTGTTCATGAAATCCATGTCGATGGAATCCCATGGAATATCGCGGTTAAATTGGGTTGCCAGGTGCAGCAACGGCTTGCGGAGCTGCGACAAACCGGCGATCCACATTTTGGCCGGGGAGAAGGTGTGCATCCAGGTGATGATCCCTCCGCAGTTCTCATCACTGTTCGCAGCAATTGCCAGCTTGCGGATTTCGTCCGCTGTAGTCAGAACCGGTTTGAATACTATTTCAAAGGGAACCGCGTCGTCCGAGTTAAGGCCTGCGGTAATTTGGCGGGAGTGCTCCGCTACTTCCTCGATCGTTTCAGGGCCATATAAATGCTGACTTCCGGTTACGAACCAGAATTGATAAGGTTTAATGGATAACATGTAATTACCTCCTAAAAGTGTTGTGAACGTAATTTTACTGGATGATTTCGTACTACACTGACTTCGAATGTATCAAAGTACTATTCCGTAACATCCTCTTTAATCGCCTTAAGGTGCTTCATGACATTGTTCTCGCCGCGGCCGAAATAGTCATGCAGTCTGGAATATTCCTGATACAGCTTTTCGTAAACTGCTACGTTTTCCGGAATTGGAACATAGGATTCTTCGCGGATACGGGCCATTTTTTCTGCCGCTTCTACGATCGAATCGTAGCCGCCTTTTTGAGCACCGGCTGCAACTGCTCCGAACATTGCCGCGCCGAGCGCAGGCGTCTGCTTGCTTGCTGCCACTTTAATTTCACGGTTGGTAACGTCAGCGTAGATCTGCATCAGCAGGCGGTTCTTTTGCGGAAGTCCGCCGCAGGCATACAGTACATCAACGGCTACACCGTTTCCGTGGAATGCATCCACAATCTTGCGTGTGCCGAAAGCTGTAGCTTCAAGCAGCGTGCGGTAAATTTCTTCCGGTTTGGTCAGCAGCGTGCAGCCGAGCAGCAATCCGGTCAGGTTCGTATCCACGAGCACGGAGCGGTTGCCGTTCCACCAGTCCAGTGCGAGAAGTCCGGTTTGGCCCGGCTTGTAGGCCGCAGCCCGTGCTTCCAGCCAAGTATGGATGTTTACGCCTTCTTCAGCCGCAGCTTCTTTCGCATAGGCAGGGACCGCTTCTTCCACATACCATTCAAAAATATCGCCAACAGCGGATTGTCCAGCCTCATACCCGTAATATCCCGGAATGATTCCGTCTTCCACCACACCGCACATGCCTTCAACTTCTCGTTCAGTATCACCCAGCACCATATGGCAGATTGAGGTACCCATGGACATTACCAGTTTGCCCGGGGTAACTACACCTACAGCGGGTACAGCAGCATGCGCATCGACGTTGCCGACGGCCACGGCCGTACCTGCCACGAGGCCAATTTGCTGTGCCATCTCGGCAGTCAGTTCCCCGGCTTTTGTTCCCAGGGGAACGATATCCCCGCGCAGCTTCGTTTCGGTCAGGTTCTCGAGGCGCGGATCAAGCGCTTTGAAGAACTCCTTGTCCGGATATCCGTCCGCTTTATGCCAGATGGCCTTGTAACCGGCCGTGCAGCTGTTGCGAACAATGTTGCCGGTCATTTGCGAGATCACCCAGTCGGTAGCTTCCAGGAACTGATCAGCCGCATCATAGATTTCAGGCGCTTCGTCCAGGATTTGCCAGACCTTGGCCATCATCCATTCGGAGGAGATTTTGCCGCCGTAGCGCGGCAGCCATTTCTCGCCGCGTTCAGCGGCGATGCGGTTGATTTCATTCGCTTCATGCTGTGCGGCATGATGCTTCCACAGCTTCGTCCAGCTATGCGGGTTCTCCTGATATTCAGGAAGCAGGCAGAGCGGCTGTCCTTGTTCGTTAACTGGAAGCATCGTACAAGCGGTAAAATCTATGCCAAGACCCACGACATCCGCAGGATCTATGCCGGACTCACGGATTACCTCTGGCACCGAACGCTTCAATACTTCAATGTAGTCTGCCGGATGCTGCAGCGCCCAGTCATATTCCAGTTTTTTGCCGGTTCCCGGCAGAATCTCGTCAATCACGTGATGCGGATAAGGCGTTACATGATCCGCGACTTCCGTTCCGTCGGCCAGATCTACCAGCACAGCGCGTCCGGATTGGGTACCGTAGTCGACGCCGATTGCATATTTTTTACTCATGTACGAATTCTCCTTTATATATAGTAATTAGCTTTGGCCGTAATAGGCATTTGCTCCATGCTTGCGCAGGAAGTGACGGTCGAGCAGCGTCTGGCTCATCGGCTGCACATTCGGGTTCAGCTGGAAGGTCTGTGTTGCCATCTTCGCAACTTCCTCAAGCACAACGGCGTTATGAACCGCATTATGCGGATCCTTCCCCCAGTTGAAGGGAGCATGGCAATGTACAAGCACACCCGGAATCATGTCCGGATTCAGATCCTTGAATGTCTCCACGATCACATTGCCGGTCTCCAGCTCATACGCACCTTTGATTTCCTCGTCCGTCATCGGGCGGGTGCAGGGAACTTCACCGTAGTAATAATCGGCATGGGTGGTTCCGAGCGCCGGAATGCCTCTGCCTGCCTGTGCCCAGCCGGTTGCCCATGGTGAATGGGTATGGACAATGCCGCCGATGTTCGGAAATGCCTTGTATAGCACCAAATGAGTAGCTGTATCAGAAGAAGGGCGGTAGCTGCCTTCAACAATATTGCCTTCCAGATCAAGCACAACCATATCGTCCCGGCGCAGCTTGTCATACTCCACACCGCTCGGCTTAATAACCACCAGTCCCTTATCCCGGTCAATGCCGCTGACATTCCCCCATGTAAACGTTACCAAGTTGTAACGGGGCAGGTCAAGATTGGCTTCCAGTACCTCTTGTTTCAATTGCTCCAACATTCGTAATCCTCCCTATGGTCTTAGGTATGATCGTTCTTTTGCTTTGCCACCTCATTATACACTTGTACGTACAATTAATCTATAGTTTTTTAATAAAACGGAGAATAGGTACATACAAATAAAAAAACAGGCTTCATCATCCTAGTACCAGATGATAAGAGCCTGTTTAGCCGCATTGGATGGATCCAAGCAACGGTTGCTTCCCCATTGTTTATTCTGACCTGGCCAGCAAATACAAAAAATAAGGTGTACTCAGCATAGTGATGATGATGCCGGTCGGTATATCTGTTCCGAAACTGACCGTGCGGGTAATTGTGTCCGCAATAAGTACCACCAGCGTCCCGGTCAGCGCCGAGGCCGGAAGGAGAAGCTTGTGGTTCGGGCCAACCAGCTTGCGCGCCAGATGGGGGCTAATCAGACCGACAAAGAAAAAATTACCGCCCAATGCCACACTTCCGGAGGAGAGCGCCACTGAAGCCAGAGTAAGTCCAAGAAATTCCGGTTTTACCGCAAGCCCTAAGCCCGTGGCTGTCTCATTGCCAAGATTGAGTGTATTCAAAACCCGTGACTTGTAAACCGCATAGCCCACCAGCAGCACTGTCCATGGGGCCAACACCGAAATATATTTCCAGTCATCACCCCAGAGGCTGCCCGCCATCCAGCGCTGGGCAAATTCGAACTGCGTATGATCCAGCCGGAGTGTAATCATCAGCGACAGCGCTCCATAGCCGCTTGACATGGCTACCCCCGTAAGGATTAATCCAGTGGGGGATATCTCCCTGCCCCGGCGGTAGGACAGCAAGAAGATCAGCACCGCTGCAGTCATGCCTCCGATAAAAGCCAGCACCGGCAGCGCAATCGCCGAGGAAACACCTTTAACGGAGAAAATCGCGATATAGATGAGCACAAACAGCCCGGACCCGGAGCTGATACCCAGCGTTCCCGGACTAGCCATGTCATTCCTCAGCAAACTTTGCATGATAGACCCAGCAACGCCCATTCCGATGCCAACCAGTATACAAAGCACGATCCGCGGCAGCCTGAATTCGAAGACAATCAGGTTCTGCTTGTCTGTTCCTTTCAGCAGCAGTACACGCAGCACCTCCATGGGAGACAGGTTCATTTGGCCCGAATTCATTCCTATCACCACAATCAGAATGACCAGTACTACTAGTAGAAGGCACAAACCAATTCCCCGGGAAACGGTATAAGCTCGCTGCTTCATCCTAATTCCCCCTTTTGCCGGCGTGACAGATAGAGGAAAACGGGAACGCCGATGATTGCAAAAATAATCCCTACAGGTGTTTCATTTGGGCGGTTAATGAGCCGGCCGAACAAATCAGCCCCCACCATGAAGGTCGCTCCATAAAGCCCGGACAGCGGAATAATGTAACGGTAATCCACACCCGCCATATAGCGGACTACATGCGGGATAATCAGGCCCACGAAGCTGATGGGGCCGACGATCAATACCGACAATCCGGTCAGCACCAGCACAATAAGTGTGGAAATCCCCTTGATCCGTCCGGTTGGCAGCCCCAACCCGGACGCAACATCATCTCCCAGACTCAGCAGCGTAACCGAAGGGGCCAAAGCAATAGCAGCCAGCACGCCGACGGCAAACAGCGGCGAGATAATGCTTAGCTCTTTCCATGTGGTGCTGGCTGTCCCTCCGGCCGTCCAAAACGTAAGGGCCTGTCCGATGTTGTATTTAATGGCAACAAAGCTGCTAAACGCGGCAAATAGCATCGATACTGACATTCCCGCCAGTACAAGCCGCTGCGGGGTCATCCCCCTTTTGCTTAAAGAAGCGACTCCATAGGTCAGCCCGGTTGCTGCACCTGCCCCAAGACAGGCATATAGCATTGTCTGTGCATAAGTACGGTCCGGCAAAAAAGCCATGCAAAGCGCCATTGCCAGTCCCGCACCAGAGCTGATGCCCATCAGTCCCGAATCGGCCAGCGGATTTCTGGTAGTGCCCTGCATAATCGCTCCTGTCATCGCCAGGCTGCAGCCGACGATAACATCCGCAATTGTGCGTGGAAACCGGAGGTTGTGAATGATCTGGTGCTCCGTTTTAGCGGGATCGAATTTAAAAATCGCCGCCCAAGCTGTATGCAACTGCATATCAGCAGATCCGAAGGAAATGGAAGCAGCCACTATCAGCACGAGTGCCAGGAATCCTGCGGCCATCAGCAGTGAAAAGGATACTCCCCTTTTTTTCCCATATGTATCTGTATCCACATCTTTCATCATACCCTTCGTCCTTCATCAGTAATTTGCTGTCTCTCACAGCTTCATAGTTAAGAGCCCACCGGCCGAAGCCTGTGGGCTAAGCTGTTATGACTGCGGAGAATCCAGCAGTGCATTTACAATAAAGTTAACCTGCGCCTTAGCGGAATAAATGTCGGTATAATAGCTTAAGCCGAATTCCATCTCGATCAGATGATGGTTCTGGATAGCCGGCAGAGAGCTCCATACCTGATTTTGGCTCAAATCATCCATGCCATCATAGGTATTGCGAATGATATAATCCCCTGCATATTCGGGAAGCACCTCGAGGGATACTGATTCAGAATAAGTGTTCTTATCGATAATTCCCGTTTGCACACCTTTTGGCGCTTTCAGTGAGAGCACATCGTAGACAATTCTGCCCGCTCCGAACAACTTGCCCATGACTGTCATGGAATCATTACCGCCTTCAAATACAGAAATCGTTTTATCACCAAAGCCGGCATCAAGCAGCTTCTGGACAGATTCTTTTACATTCTGATCATAATCCGCAAGCACCTGCTCGGCTTCCTTCTCTTTATTGAGTGCTTGTCCAATCAGCCTTACTCTTTCTTCCTGGGTAATCTCCCCGTAAGGCACATAGATAGCCGGAGCGATTTTGGACATCTCTTTGGCCTGCTCCTCACCAGCCGTGATAATCAGATCAGGGTCCAGCTTCATGACGGCTTCCATATCCCACTCTGCCCAATGCCCCAGATCGGTGCTTTCCTTTACCTCTTCCTTAAAAGCCGCACCATCATACGCCTCAGAAATTCCAACAGGCTGCACACCCAGAGCAATCACATCACCCATCAAGTATTGGACCAGCACACGCTGCGGATTGGCAGGCACTTCTACATCACCAAGTACAGTGGTTATTGTCCGTGTTCCGGTGTCCGCCACATCCTCAGGTGCAGAAGTAGCAGCTCCGCCGCTTCCCGCCCCCTCCAGCGCGTTCCCTCCAGTTGTTGCATTACCCGTGGCGGCCGAACCGCCTGAGCAGGCGCTAAGCAGCAAGGCCATACACAGCATTGCTGTGGCGGCTATTGTTTTTTTCTTTTGTCTCATCTGAAAATGATCCCCCTCCACTTGCTGATTATGATAATCATTATCAATATAAGACCAAAACTCATCCTTTTGAATGGCATATCCTTGCTCCGGGGATGGCATATCTTCATTTACGGCTGTCTGAAGTCCTTCTGATCTATACTTGGAGGGCGAGATACCCATATGCTTTTTGAAGCTGCGGCTGAGCGTATAACCATCCGGATAACCCACACTTTCGGCAATCCCCTGCAGATTCGCTTCTGTTTTGAGCAGCAGCTGCGACGCTTTCTCTACCCTCACACGTGTTAAGAAACGCATGGGACTCTCACCCACCTTATTCTTAAACAGCTTGGATAAGTGCCCCTGACTGCATCCGAGAGCTTGAGCAGTGCTTTTCAGTGTGACTGAGTGTCTGTATTGTTCAAGGAGATAACGTTTGGCCTGCTCAGCCAGATCCGTCTTGGCCGTGGTATGCCCCTTAAGCTGCAGATGCTTCAGCAGTTCATAAACGAACCTGTAGAGCAGCGATTTTACGTACAAGCGCCCCAGTCCTTCATTGGACTTCCATACGGTTTCCATCTCCCGGGCCGTGTTGAACAGCATCAGTTTGTGGGTGGCCTGCACCCCATACTGCTGCTGAAAGGGGTTGCTGTGCTCCATAATCAGCGGGATATCTTTCCTCTCGGACACAGGAACCACAGCCTTGTACAAGATGAGACAATATTCGAACCTCGTCCCTCTTTCCACCACAACGTCTAGGCGCATGCCCTTGCCTCCATGAAGAACATAAGCACTGCTGACTTCAAGGAACGTTCCTTCAAGACATACCCCCGCTTCTCCTTCAATGACATAGATAAAAGCGCTGGCTGGCAGGCGGTAAGAATACAGCTCTTCCTCTTCCCCTATTCTCACCCGGCGAACATCCATCACTTTGACGGACGCATGGTTCCACACCAGCAGATGTTCATTCCAATCCATTGATTCCGGCACTTCCTTTGATATAGTCATTTTAAACCATTATAGTGATAACCATTCTCAACAACAACCCGCACACATATATTCCTTAAATTCCAGATAACTTAAACACGAAAAAAGCCCGCACCCTGTGCGGACTTCCGTTACTGTTATTCAACTGCGGTCTAACTGTTCCAGCCGTTTCGTTGAGCTTCTCAGAACAAGCTCCGGCTTATAAATCCTGTCCTTCGGCGGCTCCGCACTTTTACGCTCAATCATGTCAATCAGCATGTTGGCTGCCTCTATACCCATTAGCTCTTTCGGATGTTTTAGGGTGGTCAGCTTCACTTCTGTCGCCGTCGCCAGCGTTGAATCGTCGAAGCCGATAATCGACAGATCGTCGGGCACGCTTAATCCCGTCTGGCGCGCGGCCTCCAGCAGCAGCACTGCCAGCTCGTCATTGTAGCAGACGAAGGCTGTAGGCCGCTGGCGTCCCTGCAGCATTTTTAATGCCGCTTCATAAGGCACGCTATGCTTCTGTTCGCTCGTATAATGGGTCACGGTATCCGCTCCCAGGGGAAGGCGGTGTTTGTGCAACGCCCGTGTAAACCCCTTTAACCGGTTGGCTCCCTGGAGATCGTCTGTCTTGAAAAAACCGGCAATCTCCCGGTGGCCCAGCTCAATCAGATGCTCCGCAGCCATAAATCCCCCTGCTTCGTCATCCAGCTTCAGGCAGGGACAATGCAGCTCGGGATACCGCTCATTGATCATGATGAACGGAATGCGGTGGATTTCAAGCGCCAGAAACAGCGGCAGATTAGGATTGCCCTGTGCGCTTTTGGTCGGCTCAATAATCAGTCCCTTGAACGGCTGGCCCAACAGCATCTCCAGGTTCTCCCGCTCCTTATTCTTGTCATTGTCGGTGCTCGACAACATCATGCTGTATCCGCTGCCGCGAAGCTGCGCTTCTGCGCCGCGTACAAGATGAGGAAAGATATAATCGGAAATATGTGTCGTCATCATGCCAATCATGCTGCTGGTCTGCAGCGGCCGCGTTTCCTGCCGGGCAACAAAGGTTCCCTTCCCTTGCAGGCGGTACAGCCAGCCTTCCTTCTCCAGTTGGCCAAGCGCTTGGCGAACCGTCTGCCGGCTCATCCCGAATTGTACGGCAATTTCATTCTCGGATGGGATCTGGTCATCCGGCTTCAGCCGCCCGGACTCCATCCAGGACAGCAGTTCACCCTTTAGCTGCATATATTTCGGTATCGGTTTATCCGTCATGGTACACCTCAGGCTACTTATATAGAGTAATACAAGTCATTATAACATAAGCCACTTGTATGTACATGTTAAGTCTTTACTTTTTTGAATCTTCATCCTCCCTTTTATCCATTTGATTTATCAAGCGGATTCCGGCATCCTGCCGTTTCGCGCAAAAATGCCCCACACTGGTGGGGCATCCCGATGTAGCAGCTTTGCCATTCCTTTCGCTTCATTTAATACGCTTCGTACTGTACCCCTGTCAGCTATTCCTTCTTCATAATTTCGTGCAGCTGACGTTTATCGGCTTCCTGTGACCGCTCAAGCGCCTCCAGATCATCCTGATCCGCTTCCGCCGCTGAGAATTCCACATCTTCCAATTTCGCTTCGTAGAGCATCTTCTGCTTGTCTGTTTTAGAGAAGATCTTTGAGTTTTCTCTATCCATCGGTTGTCCATCCTCCTGATTTGTATTGATGTGTCAAGACTTAGACCATTCCGCCGGCCTCTTCAATTATGGTCAATGCCTGGTTATAGGAATTCTGGTCCACGATAACTGTCAGCAAAATATTCCGGCCTGTCGGTCCGCCGTCACCGCCGTGGCTCATGCCGCTGCCGCTTGTATGCGCTGCAGACAAAATACCTGTGTGCGGGCTGACAGAGGTCATGGAATCCATACTTGCCAGATTGCCGGTCACCGGATTCACGCTTGCCTGCAGCCCGTTTCCGCCAAATCTGCTGAAACGGTCAATGGACAGCTCGCTGACGCGCAGCGCCTGAAGCTTGCGGGAGACGCCCTCGGCTTCCTCGGGAGCCTTGAAGTAGGCTAATATAGATCTCTCCGACATTATATCCCTGCTCTCGCCTTTAATTTATAACACTGGATGCTTGGTTAGGTTGTCTCAGGCAAGCCTATTTTATGCTTCTGCTGTTATTAATTCTACTATCCGGCTGGAATTTAAATGCGGGGCCAACTTCACCATAATATGGTACAAAAGTGCTATATTCTATTTCGGATTAAACCTGTAGAATAAATGTAATTTTCATTTATATTCCATTTTTTAGAAGGAGGACAGCAATCACACGGCAGTTAAATTCATGTTTGGGAGGATGAAGCTATTTTGAAACAACCATTAAGGCATTCTATTCAAAGATTTGGTATTGGCGCAGCAAGTTTCAGCTTGGCCGCTTCTCTATTGTTTCCCGTTTCCGCCTTTGCGAACTCATCCCTTGAGTCATCCTCAGGGCTATCTGCCCAAACAACCCTAGAACAGGCCCAGAAGGTGATCCCGCAAAATTATGCGGGAGTAACTGCCGGATCAGCTCCTGTTACAGTGATTGTTGAACTGACCCATAAGCCGGTCAATGTATACGAGAGTGAAGCCAAAACCTCGGCTGCGCGTTCCTCCACCTCTCAACGAAGCAAAATCCTTACCGAACACAACTCTTTCAAAACTGCAGCAAGACAGCTCGGAGCTGCTATTGAAAATGAATACAGCGACATATTTAACGGATATTCAGTGACTTTGCCGGGAAATCAGGTCGACAAACTGCTCAAGCTGCCTGGAGTGGCGGCTATCTATCCGAATGAGGAAGTCCACGCGCTTGCAGACAGCACTGACACTGCCACTCTTCCGGCAACTCGCAGCTACTCTGATACCGGAGAACTGATTGGAGCAGACAAGCTTCACGAGCAGGGTTATACCGGCAAAGGCGTTCAGGTTGCCGTTGTTGATACCGGTATTGATTATAAGCACCCGCTCCTGAAGGATAATTATAAGGGCGGCTATGATGCGGTGGATAAGGATAACGATCCATACGAAACAGAGCCCGATCCCACCAAACCGCCCAAAGGCACCCGCTCTTACGATACCTCGCATGGTACACATGTATCGGGCACCATTCTCGATATAGCGCCTGAAGCGGATTTATATGTGTATCGTGTGCTTGGTCCATATGGCAGCGGCACAACAGCAGATGTCATCGCCGGCATCGAACGCGCCGTTCAGGACGGTGCGGATGTCATCAATCTTTCACTGGGCTCAAGCATGAACCAAAGTTATTCCGCCGATTCGATTGCGATTGACAATGCCGTGAAATCCGGTGTAGATGTCATTATTGCTGCCGGTAACGCCGGTCCTGACGAATCGACGCTGGGCTCCCCTGGCGGCGCACAGCTGGCGCTTACGGTCGGCGCCTCTACTATTCCGGTCACCATTCCTTTCTTTGATATTGGTAATCTCAAAGGTATCCCCGGCCTGATTTCCACATACTCCCCGGAGTTGACTGAAGATATCTCGGACTTGACGATCGTTTATGCCGGCCTGGGCACTGAGGCTGACTTCGCAAATGTCGATGTTACCGGCAAGGCAGTACTAGTGGACCGCGGACAGATCAACTTCGGCGCGAAATCGCTGAATGCCAAAGCTGCCGGTGCCAAGGTTCTATTGATTGCCAACAATACCACCGGTGAATTGAACGCCACTTTAGGAGCACCCGGAGACTATATTCCTACTTTCGGCATCAATCAGGAGAACGGCAAAAAGATCAAGGATGAGCTGAACGCGAGCAGAAATTCAATCAGCTATGTTCCCGTAGCGGAAAAGAATCAGCTGGCCGATTTCAGCTCTACCGGCCCCGGACTGCCAGACTATTTGCTGAAGCCGGATGTGGTTGCTCCCGGTGTAAGCATTAATTCCACCGTACCTATTTGGGAGAGCACGGACGAGACGTATGATAACGCCTTCGGTCTGAAGCAAGGAACAAGTATGGCAACTCCGCATGTGGTTGGAGCTGTTGCCCTGTTATTGGGCAAATACCCGGATCTTGCACCTGACCAGATCAAATCCCTGCTGATGAATAATGCTGATCCTATATTTGCCCGGGGCGGCAGCTCTTATTCCCTCTATCAGCAAGGAGCAGGTTTAATCAATCTGGTGAAATCAGTTGAAGCAGGCTCTATCGCCAAGGTAGGAGAGATTTTTTACAGCGGCCTTCCAGGCTCTGCCGAAATTCCATATTATGCGGGTTCCCTGTCCTTCGGCCTGCAGCCGAAAGGTGCAAGCGTGACGAAAGCCGTCTATGTGGAAAACTTTAAGGACAGCGGAAAGAGCTATAATCTTTCTCTTGAATGGCTGACCAACAAGCCTAGTGACATCTCGGTGTCCACAGCACCTAATGTCATTACCTCCGGAAGCGGAGACAGCAGTTATATTCCCGTTGTGCTGGGCGTTTCCGCAACAGCACAGGACGGAGCCTATGAAGGCATTCTGAAGCTTACCTCCGGAGCCGAGGTTCTGCGTCTACCGCTCAACGTTCTGGTAGGCGACAAATTCAATCTGGATCCAGTAAACCAGCTCAGCCTGGATGATGCCGAAATTTCACCAAACGGAGACGGACTGTTCGATAAGACAGGCTTCTACTTCTCGGTAAACAAAGATCTGCAGAATATCCGGTTTGCCGTAACGGCCCAAGATGCACCGGCTACGGTAATCGGTGATGTGTATTCCGCCCAAGGGACCATCTACCGGGGAGCGCATGAATTCCTGGATTGGGGCGGAACGGTAACAGATCCTGCAACCTCTAAAGTAAGTGTGCTGCCGGATGGACACTACAATATCACGCCTGTTCTGCAAGGCAACATTTGGCTTACTGATCAAGCCATTCCATTCACAGTAGATACTGAGAAGCCGCTCTCTTCCGGATATGCAGTCGAGGAATATGAGCTGGAGTCACCTGATGATGCAAGAGTGGCCAATATTAGTGCAACCATTGACTCTGACCTTTTGGCCGATCTGATTTCCACCTCCAGACCTGTGTCTTCTCTCTTCAGCGTGTATGCACTTGCCGAAGATGAAAACGGAGAAGTATCAGCCTACCCAGGAGTTATCGCCCCTGACGGTTACTTCGAAATTGATGTGCCGGTCAATGAAGGCGTTAATGATTACATTGTTTATGTGACTGATGCCCTGGGCAATGGTGCTGCTGAAGAGGATTACAGCCAGCATCTGGTATACAACACCAATGGCGGTGTTCTTGTTGCTCCTAAACTCTCAGCACAGACCATCGAAACCGGTCAAACGGTTACGGTAGATGTGTATTTCTCGGCAACGGATGCGGTCTATGGTGTGAACGGCGCTGGAGTCAACATCGTCTACGATGAAAAGCTGGCTGCACCGTTAATTACACCGAGCGTACAGCTCGCTACGTACCAGGAGCAAAAGTTCCCGGGGGTTCCATTGTTACAAACGGATACGACTACCCCGTCTGCCGACGGACTGAAGTTGACATCTTATGCAGTTCAATTAGAAGGAGGAGCATATAGTGGTACCGGCTCACTGGTACAGTTCACCTTCACTCCAAAGACTGCCGGGATCTATTCCTTTGAATTGAATGATTTGCTTACCTGGAATGAGAAGAAACAGGATAACGTTCCGTCAAGCTATTCTACAGTGACGGTGACCGTTAACGATCCGGTTAAACCAACCGATCCGGAAACACCGACTAACCCGGAGACACCAACGAATCCGGAAACACCAACCAATCCGGGCTCACCAGCTAATCCGGGTTCACCTGCCTCTACACCGGCTCCGGCTGCCGGCACATCGCTTAAGTCCGGGCAGCTGGTAGAAAAGGCTGATCCTGCTGGCGGAAAGCCGACGGCTGTGCTCAGCATTTCCGAGGCGGCTTTGACTGCTGCCCTGCAAAATGCATCCGAAACAGCCGTTTCACTTGATCTCGGCGATGTGGATTTTGCGAAATATGGTCAAGTGAGCTTTACCCTTACCGCAGCTCAGGCTGAGAAGCTTAAGACTTCAGCCAAAGCGCTAAGTCTCACAGGTACTGGATTTACGCTGCTCGTTCCGGCAGCTACACTTCCCGGCTTCATTTCCGGCAGCGGGCTTACTCTCAGCCTTAGTCTTGCCGAAGGCGCCGATACGGGCACCCTGGCGGGAAGCACCACAGCCATTGACCTGAGCTCTGCTACTCTTATTCTCAAAAATGGCTGGACTACCGGAAAACCTGTGATTCTACAGCTTGCCCTCAATAAAGACGGTCTAAAGGATGTCCGCAAGACAGCGGCCTATCAGCAAAATGCTGACGGAAAATGGGCTTATCTGCAGGCAGGTACACTTCCTAAAGAAGGGGTGTTGCAATTTACCATTACCGCTGATGGTACCTACAGCACTGCCGTACGCAATATAAGCTTCAAAGATATCGGCGCACACTGGGCCAAGGAAGATATTGAAATTCTGGCCGCTCACGGTATCGTAGCCGGCAAAGGCACTGATGGCAGTTTCAAGCCATCCGATACCTTGAGCCGGGCCGAATTGTTGACACTCTTCGACCGCTTGCTTGGCAAGGGAGATACCTGGTCGTCCCGCAGCAAGGAGAGCGGATCTCGTGAGGTATTGACTCGTGAAGAAGCTGCAATCATTGTTGCAGAAGCTCTAGGTGCAGACAAAACTTCTAGCACTGCCTTAACCTTCAAGGACACAAGCAAGATCTCAGGCGCCGCCAAGGGTGCAATCTCCTTCGCGGTAGCCAAGGGCTACCTGAAAGGAGTAGGGGCCAACACCTTCAATCCTGGAGGCACCCTGACCCGCGCGCAAGCAGCATCCATTCTGCAACGAGTGCTTGAGGATCTGCGCTCTTAAGATCACCATTCACTAAAAAATCAAAAAAACGGCTGCACCATCCTGAAACTTAAGGGGGTACAGCCGTTTTTGTGTGTGCAAGTGAAGTCTCAAGCACTTCATCCATTACAATAAAATAGCCCCCTAGCCTCCGCACAGCGGAAACAGGGGGCTATTAAGGTTATCATAGGTGAATAAATCAGTCCCCGCGGAATGCACGTTTCACACGGTCAAAGAAGGATTGCTCCTGCTCATGTGTGTTCTCTCCATTGTAAGAAGCGAACTGGCGGAGCAGATCCTTCTGCTCTTCACTTAGCTTGCTTGGAGTGACTACGATGACACGGACATGCTGGTCGCCTGTTCCGTTGCCGCGCAGGCGTGGCACGCCTTTGCCCTTCAGACGGAAGAAGGTGCCGGTCTGTGTTCCGGCAGGAATCTTAAGCTTTACTTTTTCCGTCAAAGTAGGAATCTCGATCTCGTCGCCAAGCGCTGCCTGAGCGAACGTAAGCGGAACCTCGCACATGATGTCATCATTCTCACGCACGAAGAAATCATGGGTCTTCACGCGGATCACAATGTACAAATCGCCGGCAGGGCCGCCGCGTGTGCCGCCTTCGCCTTCTCCGGTCATGCGCAATTGTGCGCCGTCATCGACACCGGCCGGAATGCGCACATGAATCTTACGCTGCTTCTTGACCTTGCCTTGACCTCCGCAAGTCGTACATTTTTCCTTAATGATCTTGCCTGTGCCGCTGCAATGGGAGCAGGGACGGCGGTTGCGCATTTGTCCCAGCGGTGTATTCTGCACGAATTCCTGCTGGCCGCTGCCGTGGCATACGGAACAGGTCTCCGGTTTGGTGCCGGGTTTAGCCCCGGAGCCGAAGCAGGTATCACAGGACTCCGTGCGTGGAATGGTAATGTCGGTTTCTTTACCGAATACCGCTTCCTTGAATTCAATGGTCATCGTGTATTGCAAATCGCCGCCGCGCTGCGGAGCATTCGGATCACGCCGTCCGCCCCCGCCGCCGAAGAACATATCAAAGATATCGCCGAGTCCGCCGAAATCTCCACCTCCGCCGAAGCCGCCGCCCATTCCCTGGTTAGGATCAATATGACCATACTGGTCATAACGCGCCCGTTGCTGGCCGTCGCTCAGCACGTCATAGGCTTCCTTCACTTCCTTGAATTTCGCCTCGGCGTCACTGGCTTTGTTAACGTCCGGATGATACTGGCGCGCCATTTTGCGGTACGCTTTTTTCACTTCTTCGTCTGAAGCATCTCTACCGAGGCCCAGAACCTCATAATAATCGCGTTTGTCTGCCACTGCTTTCACCTCCGTACATCAATTTCCATAATCCCTGTAACATGTTAAAAGGAAAGCCAAAACACGGGATGCCCCGGTTTTGACCTTCCCTTCTTACAGAAATACATTTATCGTTTAAGGTTACCCTTGATTCTTCTCGTCGTCAACAACCTCGTAATCGGCATCAACAACATTGTCTTTCTTTGCACCCTCTGGAGCACCTTCAGCACCCTGTTCAGCCTGTGCAGCCTGCTCATACAACTTCACGGACAGCTGCTGTACGATCTCTGTCAGCGCTTCTGTAGCTGCATTGATTTCTTCCAGGTTGTCAGTTTCCAGTGCCGCTTTGAGCTTATCCTTGGCTTCGTTTGCTTTCTCAACTTCGGAAGCATCCACTTTGTCGCCGAGGTCTTTGATCACTTTATCTGTGGAATACACGAGCTGGTCAGCGGAGTTCTTGGCTTCCACCAGTTCTTTACGCTTGCGGTCTTCCTCAGCGTGCAGTTCGGCATCCTTCATCATTTGTTCAACTTCCGCATCGCTCAAGCCGCTGGAGGAAGTGATCGTGATCTTCTGGCTCTTGTTCGTGCCTTTATCTGTTGCGGATACATTTACGATACCGTTGGCGTCAATATCGAAGGTTACTTCGATTTGCGGTACACCGCGCGGTGCCGGTGGAATCTCATTCAGCATAAAGCGTCCCAGCGTCTTGTTGCCGTTCGCCATTTGGCGTTCGCCTTGCAGGACGTGAATTTCTACGCTCGGCTGGTTATCAGCAAAGGTCGAGAACACTTGCGATTTACTTGTAGGAATCGTAGTGTTGCGCTCGATCATCTTCGTGAACACGCCACCTGCAGTTTCAATACCGAGGGACAGTGGAGTTACGTCGAGCAGTACAACGTCTTTCACGTCGCCGGTCAATACGCCAGCTTGAACAGCAGCACCGAGGGCTACTACTTCATCCGGGTTAACGCCTTTGTGCGGATCTTTGCCGGTAAGCTTCTTGATAGCATCCTGTACAGCAGGAATACGTGTGGAACCGCCGACCAGTACGATACGGTTAAGATCAGCCGGAGTCATGCCAGCATCGTTCAGCGCTTGACGGGTAGGTCCCAGTGTGCGTTCTACCAGGCTGGCAGTCAGCTCATCGAATTTAGCACGGGTCAGGTTGATCTCCAAGTGCTGAGGCACTCCGTCAACAACAGTGATGAACGGAAGCGATACTGTAGTTGTCAGTACGCCGGAAAGCTCTTTTTTCGCTTTTTCCGCAGCATCCTTCAGACGTTGTACAGCAGCTTTGTCCTTGCTCAGGTCAATTCCTTGCTCTTTCTTGAATTCTGCTACGAGGTAATCCATAACCAATTGGTCGAAATCGTCACCGCCGAGACGGTTGTCACCGCTGGTTGCTTTTACTTCGAAGAAGCCATCGCCCAGTTCAAGGATCGATACGTCGAACGTACCGCCGCCAAGGTCATAAACGAGGATCGTTTGGTCTTCGGATTTCTCCAGACCGTAAGCAAGCGCCGCTGCTGTCGGCTCGTTGACGATACGCAGCACTTCCAGACCGGCGATTTTGCCCGCATCCTTCGTAGCTTGACGCTGACTGTCATTAAAGTATGCAGGAACTGTAATAACCGCTTGGGTTACTGTCTGGCCCAGATATGCTTCTGCATCGGATTTCAGCTTCTGAAGAATCATAGCCGAAATCTCTTGTGCGGAGTAATCTTTGCCGTCAATGCTTTCTTTGTGGCTCGTACCCATGTGGCGTTTAATCGAAGCAATTGTACGGTCAGGGTTCGTAATAGCCTGGCGTTTCGCTGTTTCGCCGACGATGCGCTCGCCGTCTTTCTTGAAGCCTACAACCGAAGGGGTCGTACGCGCGCCTTCCGGATTCGGGATAACGACGGCTTCGCCGCCTTCCATAACGGCAACGCAAGAGTTGGTGGTTCCAAGGTCAATACCGATAACTTTACTCACTGTAATGTGCCTCCTCAAAAATGATATGGAGCCCTAGCTCCTATAATAGTTAGTTATTTATGACGATCATGCAGCAGGGTGATACCCGGCTATATAGACAGGACTACATGCTGACTTTGACCATGGCGGGACGAAGAACTTTATCTTTCAGGAGATAGCCCTTCTGGACCTCTTCCGTCACGATACCTTCCTCGTGCTCGTCGCTCTCCACCTGCATAATGGCCTGATGATATTCAGGGTTAAAAGGCTGTCCTACTGTTTCCATGGCTGTAAGTCCTTCGGACTTCAATACCCCTTCAAGCTGGCGGAAAATCATGTTCACACCTTTGCCGAAGGCCTCGGATTCTGTACTTGCCGAAGCCGTGGCGAGTGCACGCTCGAAATTATCCAGTACAGGAAGCAGTTCACCGACCAGCTTGGAAGTGGCGTATTGCGCCAGCTCTTCCTTCTCCTTCTGCGTACGGCGGCGGAAGTTGTCAAAATCGGCCTGCACACGCAGCGCACGCGCTTGATACTCCTCAGCCAGATCCTGCAGGCGCTTAGCAGCTTCACCGCTGCCCGAAGCCTCCCCGCTGGTCTCTTCCCCCGTAAACGAACCGGTTTCCTGTGCTGCTTCTGCTTCATCGGCTGCCTGGTTCTCATTTATAGCCTGATCTTTAATTTCATTTGAATCTTGCACTTGATCCTCTTTCAAGTTGTCTTCACCTCCTTAAAATCAGTCACGTTAATCTTTAACACTCTGTTCACTTATACCAGTGTGCCAGCATTGCTGTCAAATCCCGGGACAGAATCCCCAGTATGCCCATTACTCTTGCGTATTCCATCCGGGTCGGGCCAAGGATGCCGATGCTTCCCAGCGCCTTGCCGTCGAGCGAATAAGTAGCGGTAATCAGACTGCAATTGGCGAAGGCCTCATGCTTATTCTCGGTACCAATCCGCACCTGCATACCGGTTCCACCGGATGCGGGGGCCAGCATTTTGAGCAGGGTCGGCGTTTCCTCCAGCAAATCCAGAATATTCTTGACTTTATCGACGTCTTTGAACTCCGGCTGGGTCAGCATATTCGTCGCCCCGCTGAGATAAATGCGCTGTTCATGATCGCTTTCCAGCGCCGTGTCCAGTACTTTCATTAATTCTTCATAATGGGAGATGTGGCGCTGCATTTCCTCACCAAGCTCGGAATAGAGCTGGCTCTTCAGCTTATAGAGCGGTACGTTCACCAGCTTGCTGTTCAGCAGATTAACCACTTTCTCCATTTCGGAGAGGGAAATCTCCGGAGGGATCTGAACCGTACGGTTCTCGACCTGTCCGGTGCTTGTAACGATGATCGCCACGGCGTTGTTGCCATCGAGCGGAAGCAGCTGAAAATGGCGCAATGATGTATGAAAAACCTCCGGTCCCAGCAGGATGGAAGTATAATTCGTCATATTGGAAAGGATCATTGCCGCATGTTGGATTACTTGCTCCGTCGCATTCAGCTTCTCTGCGAAAAAAGCGCGGATCGTGCCCATTTCTGCCGACTCGGCGGAATTCCACGGCACCAAATGATCCACATAATAGCGGTAGCCTTTATGGGAAGGAATTCTCCCTGCCGATGTATGGGGCTGCTCGAGATATCCTAAATCCTCCAGGTCGGCCATTTCGTTGCGGATAGTAGCAGGACTGTAGCCTACATCCCCCCGTTTGGAAATGCTGCGCGAGCCCACTGGCTCAGCGGAAGATATATAATCATCAACGATAGCGTTAAGTATCATTCTCTGGCGTTCGGTTAACATGTAATTCCCTCCTATCGGCTGTGGCTCCGATTCGTTAGCACTCTGGTCAGATGAGTGCTAACCACTAATACAAAAATACCAAACTGACCTTGACATTGTCAAGTCAGTTCAGCATCTTGGGTGCAGTCATTATTCGACTCATTCCTGAATTCCCCGGAAAGTCTGCCGGTCACTTGCCACACCTTGCAGTGCAATCCAGGAATGAGTACTTAATATCAGCTTCTATATTTATGTTGCAGGCTACTTGCGGCCCGGTTAATTCAGCATCTTAAGCACAGCGATTTCGTCGCAGGCATTCTGCTTCTTGCAGTTGACACAATCGGTCCATACCTTCTCTGGGAAGATTTCTTTCTCTACGACAGTGAAGCCGTTTCTGAGGAAAAAATCAACTGCATAGGTCAAGGCCATAATCTTCGGAATCCCCTGACGTCTTGCTTCTTCCGTCAGCTTCTCCAGAATCATTGAGCCTACTCCCTTGCCTTTACCCTCATCACGCAGACCGAGGGAACGAACCTCGACAAGATCATTGCCCAGTCTGAAAAGCGATCCGCAGCCGACAAATGTGCCGCCGATTTCAGCGATCACAAACTGATCAATCTGGCGGGCCAGCGCTTGCCTGGAACGGGGCAGCATGATACCGCTCTGAGCGTATTCTTCAATCATTAGAAACAGCGGCTCAACATCCTCCACTGTAGCATTTCTGCATATCACCTTCTGATCTCCTGCAGGAACTGAATGGCGGATCATTTCCGTTTTGACAAGCACTTTGACTCACCCCTCGTTGTTAATATGAATAAATATACAACATAGTGAATTACAATTCAAGGGGTATTTTAAAATTAAACCTCTGTCAAAGCACCGACAAATTCACCAAATACATCATTCCCGAACAGGATTCCCTGCTTGCTCAGACGGTAGACATCCCCGTCCTGCTCAAGCAGCCCGGCATGCAGCATTTTATGCAGCGAGTCCGCAAAAACAGTCTCCAGCGATTTGCCGAACTGAGCCTTGAACGCCCGGTCCGACACGCCTTCACGCATGCGCAAACCGACCATCATGAAGTCCTCCATCGCCTCCTGTTCGGAGATCGGGAAGGAATCCAGCCGCGGCAGCCCGCTGCGCGAAGCCTCGATATACGGATTGACACCCTTAATATTCATATGCCGCTGCCGTTTGACATATCCATGCGCCCCCGCGCCCAGGCCGTAATAATCTTCATTGCGCCAGTACGTAATATTGTGGCGGCTTTCCATTCCCGGCTTGGCGAAGTTGCTGATCTCATATTGCGTGTAGCCCGCAGCCTCCATCGTTGACATCAGCAGCAGGTACATCTCCAGCTCATCCTCTTCACTTGGCAGCGGAAGCTTGTTCTTGTTAAACAGCGTGTGGAACAGCGTGTTCTCCTCTACCTTCAAGCTGTAGATGGAATAATGGGGCAGGTCCAGCTCCAGCGCCTTGCGGATGCTTTCTCTAAGCATATCCACCGTCTGGTTCGGCAATCCGAACATCAGGTCAACAGACAGATTATCCAGTCCGACCGCGCGTGCATTTTCCAGGCTGCGGTACACGTCATCCACATTATGAATCCGTCCAATGCCGCTAAGCAGCTCATTCTGGAAAGCCTGGACACCAAAGCTAACCCGGTTGACTCCGCCTTCTTTCATTACCATTAGCTTATCCTTGTCCGTAGTACCGGGATTTGCCTCCATCGTGAACTCGATATTCTCATCCCACTGCGGGAAATGCTTGCGTACTGACTTCAGAAAATAGGCCATTTCGTCCGGCTTCAGCACCGTCGGTGTTCCCCCGCCGACAAAGATCGTCTTGATGACACCCGGAGGGGTGTTCTTCACCGTCAGTTCCATCTCCCGGTCCAGGGCATGCAGATAGTCCATCACCGGCTGGTCCTTCAGAACATAGGAATTAAAATCACAATAAAAGCACTTGTTCGTGCAAAACGGGATATGAATATATACGGCCTCAGGGGGACGGCCATTGTTTTCTGTGTTCATAGCTGTCTCCTTACTATACTAAAGTCTTCAGCAAAGCTGACTTGATTGTGAAGAAATCTTGACGCCTTTATATTGGAAAGGCCTTGATTTACCCCATATCTTTACTTCTCTATCACAAAAGGGAAGCCTGACGGCTTCCCTTGCAGAGCGATCACTTGCCATTGACATCCTTTAAGACTGTTTTACTCGTCAATCTTCAGCACGGCCATGAACGCTTCCTGCGGCACCTCAACGCTGCCGACCTGCTTCATGCGTTTCTTGCCTTCCTTCTGCTTCTCCAGCAGCTTCCGCTTACGCGAGATGTCCCCGCCGTAGCATTTGGCAAGAACGTTCTTGCGCATCGCCTTAACGGTCTCACGGGCAACAACCTTCGTGCCGACAGAGGCCTGAATCGGCACCTCGAACATTTGCCGCGGGATGATGCCGCGCAGCTTCTCGCAAATGATCCGCCCGCGGTTGTACGCGCGGTCGCGGTGGACGATGAACGACAGGGCATCGACCTGCTCTCCGTTCAGGACAATGTCCATCTTCACCAGGTTGGACTGGCGGTAGCCGGAAATTTCATAATCGAAGGAAGCATAGCCCTTCGTGCCTGACTTAAGCTGGTCGAAGAAATCATATACGATTTCGGACAGCGGAATCTGATAAGTGATCGTCACCCGATTGGAATCGAGATACTCCATGTTGACGAATTCACCACGTTTGTTCTGGCACAATTCCATTACGGTACCCACATAATCATTCGGGACGATAATCGCGGCCTTAACGTACGGCTCTTCCACGTAATCAATAGTACCGATTTCCGGATAATGCGACGGATTATCGATCTGAAGCATTTCACCGTTGGTCAGCATAATCCGGTAAATAACGCTCGGGGCTGTCGTAATCAGCGGCAGATTGAATTCACGCTCAATCCGCTCCTGAATAATCTCCATATGCAGCAGTCCGAGGAAGCCGCAGCGGAAGCCGAAACCGAGCGCGCTTGAGCTTTCCGGCTCAAAGCTGAGCGACGCATCATTAAGCTGGAGCTTCTCCAGCGCTTCGCGCAGGTCGTTGTAGTCCGATGTTTCGATCGGATATAGACCGCAATATACCATCGGATTGATCTTACGGTAACCAGGCAGCGGTTCCGGGGTTGGATTCTTGGCATCCGTCACCGTATCCCCGACACGGGTGTCGCCTACATGTTTGATTCCGGCTACGATAAAGCCGACATCGCCGATGTTAAGCTCATCGACAATGGTCATGCGCGGCATAAACGCCCCGACTTCGATAACCTCGAATACCTTTTCCGTTGCCATCATCTTGATCTTGGAACCGGTACGGATCTTTCCGTCCATAACACGTACATAGACGATAACGCCTTTGTACGGATCATAGTGAGAGTCAAAGATCAATGCCTTCAGCGGTTCTTCAGAGTTGCCGGTCGGTGCAGGAACCTGTTTGACGACCTGCTCCAGAATTTCCTTGATACCGATACCGGCTTTGGCAGAAGCAAGCACCGCTTCACTGGCATCCAGTCCGATCACATCCTCAATCTCCTGCTTAACCCGTTCCGGGTCGGCGCTTGGCAGATCGATTTTGTTGATAACCGGCAGAATCTCCAGGTTGTTGTCCAATGCCAGATACACGTTAGCCAGCGTTTGCGCTTCAATCCCTTGCGCCGCATCCACGACCAGCAATGCGCCTTCACAGGCGGCAAGGCTGCGGGAAACCTCATAGGTGAAATCGACGTGTCCCGGTGTGTCAATCAGGTTGAGCAAGTAATCCTGGCCGTCGTCAGCACGGTAGGTGAGACGCACAGCCTGCAGTTTAATTGTAATCCCGCGTTCGCGCTCCAGATCCATCTGGTCAAGCACCTGCTCTTGCATTTCGCGCGAGCTAAGTGCACCTGTATACTCAAGAATACGGTCAGCCAGTGTCGATTTACCATGGTCTATATGTGCAATAATCGAGAAATTGCGGATTTGTTGTTGTCTTTTCTGAACGTCAGTCATTCCTTACCCCCACAGACAGCCTAATGTTAATCCACTTATTATAACAGTACGCGCTTCCCCCATCAATCCCGTCCCCCGCAGGAAAATAAAGAAAAGACATCCGGTTGATGTCTTTTCATATAAGGCCTATGTTATAAAGGCTCTTCCTGGCCTTTTACAGCTGCAATGAATAAACATGCTGCATTCTTCGTGCGGGGTGCCTGTCACTCTTCGACAGAGTCGAACAAGGAGACTACCCAGCGGATGCTTTTTTGCGAAGCCTGCTGCAGCAGGCCTGCCGTCTTATCCGCCAGCACATCCACTCCCCTGTTTTGCTCCTCCGGAATCAGAATCTGCTCCGGGGTCAGCGTGCTGTAATCCCTCACTTCCTGCTGCGGGAGCTGCTCGGTGCCATTAGGCACCGCAGTTTGCTTCTGGACCCCCGGAAGCACCGTGTAAGCACCTGTTGCCGGATCTATAGCCACAGGCACATAAACGTAAGCCTGCCCACCCTTAACGGCTCCCGCCCCTGTTCCCGTCACGGCGGAAGCTCCTGCTGCTTGTCCGGTCTGGGGGGTCCCGGATATTCCGTTCCAGCCCGGCAGCACCGCGGAGTTCTTAGCGACGCTGCTGCCAACTCCGCCAAACTGCATGCCAATCAATATGCCGATTCCCGCCCAAATTCCGACCATCGTCAGTTTTTTCCCGAACCGCGACATAGCTGTCACTCCCTTTTAATACTTGCTGATACTTGTTAATGCTTGCTGTAAAGCCCGCCCGATTTAATAGCGCTGTATGAATTAAGAAACGCCGCCTGTGCTTTTTGCTCCCTGGACGCCCTCAGCTCCGCTTTCCTGCGTCTGCGTATCGGCGCTTTTGTCCGGGGCGGCAGCTTTTTCGGCGTCATGGCTGCTCCAGTACACATCGGCGATGGCATCGGCTAGAACGTCTGCTGTACGCTTCAGCTCCTCGGCAGTATTGTCAATTCCGCCCACCTCAATCAACACGCTGTTTGGTGAGAGACTCTGGTTATACTCCCCGTTGTTTCCGTTTCCGGACGACTTGCCCCAGATGCCCCGTGAGAGACCCGGATAGCTTTTCTCAAGCAGCTGATGAATCTCGTTGGCGAAAGCCTCATTTTTCTTCCAGTTCTTATTCGCATGGCCAAGAATGAAATAGACCTGGGCGTAGCTTTTGCCTCCGATCTCTGCAGTCGTTTTGCCATGGCGCTGTGAATCACGGTGTATATCGATCAGCTCAGTCATTTCCTGATTCCCGGCAAGCGCTGACTTAATAGTCATCCGTGAATATTTATAGGAAAAATTCCAGCTGTAATCCGGTACCTTCGTCGCGTAATCCTCCTGTGCATGCACCGTTCCAATTCCCCGCTTTTCCAGCCGCTTTGTTATATATGATCCTACCAGCATTACATTTTTGGAAGGCACGCCGGAGCTTGGATTGTCGCTTTGCACCCCCAGCAGAGGATTGTAAGCCTCGCGGGGATGGGAGTGGTAGACCAGAATGCGTTTAATTGATGTATCCTGCACATTCCCCCCGTTATCACCCGGGCTGCTGTTGCCCCCGTCTCCTCCGGTCTCGGGAGAGTCAGGCGTCACCGTAGCCTCAGGTTGCGGAGAAGCCTCTGTACCCGGGTTGTCTGTGTCTTCCGCCGGAGATGGTCCATGTTCATCCACCACACCCTCTGCGCCAGTCCCTGTTCCGCCGTCCGAGGCCAGCTCATCACTGCCCGGATGATAATCAGCCGGTGCTCCCGTAGCGCCGCCTGAGCCTTTACGGAGCAGGAAAGGATCATCCGCTGCCAGCCCCGGCACCTCACGCGAGAGCAGACTCTTCGGATCACCGGGATCGACGCTTGTCAGCAGCCGGAACACGAAGGAGGTGACCTTTGGGCCCGAAAATGCCGAAGGCTCGTCCCCTTTAGGCAAATGCGGAACCTCCATGCCCAGAAGCTCCATAAAGAATCCGCTGGAAAGCGAAGCAGCCAATCCTTTCATAGAAGGAATGGGTGAAGAGTTCAGCTTCTGTCCGGCTAATCCACCGGCTCCAAGCAGCATGAAAAACACAAGTGAACCTCCGGCCAGCAGCAGCATTGTTCTCCCCAGCGACAGAACATCCAGCAGCTTTCCCCGCAGCCGGCCGATATTCCACAGCTGAAACCATTTTCTATTCATTATTGTTATGTCCTCCTCCAGCCCTCTGTAATCTCTTATATTTCAAATCTATGAGCCAGGGAGGAATACTAGAACCGAAAAAGAGATAAGTAGAAACAGCAGCGGTGGAATCTGCCAGCCGGTAACAGAAAAAAACCCGCACAGGCTTTGCCGTTCGGCAGCCGGTACGGGCTCTATATTCAGGTGAAAATTAATGCGTGTAGGCTCCGACATTGCCTGGATCCACGGCTTCATGCAATGCAGCATTCAGTCCGCTGGCAACGATATTGGCAATTTCCTCAATAAACTCATCGATTTCCTTAGGGGTAACAATCAGATCATGTCCCAGCGGCTCAAGCACTTCCTTGACCAGCGCAAGCCGCTCCTGCTCGGAGATATCATCCAGCATACCCATGATTTCTTTCGTATGGGCTGCCCCGTCTCCAACCTGTGCAAAGTGATTCTTCATCATCTCCAGCACATTATTGACGATGGTGGACGCATAACAAACGGTAGGAACGCCGATAGCAATGCAGGGAATCCCCAGAATCTCCTGAGTCAGTCCACGCCGTTTATTACCGATTCCCGAACCCGGATGAATCCCGATATCGGCAATTTGAATCGTCGTATTGATCCGCTCAAGTGAACGGGAGGCCAGGGCATCAATCGCAATAATGACATCCGGCTTCGTGCGGTCCACGATCCCTTGCACAACCTCGCTCGATTCAATGCCGGTCAGTCCGAGCACACCCGGGGCAATCGCACTCACATTACGGTAGCCGGGAGAGACCTGATCCGGAACCAATTCATAGAACTGTCTCGTAACCAGTGCGTTCTCCACCACCAGCGGGCCGAGCGAGTCCGGAGTTACATTCCAGTTGCCCAGTCCCACTATCAGCACGGAGGATTCTTTGTTGATTCCGATCCGGTTCAGGAACTGTTCAAATTCGCGGGCAAACACGGTGGATACCTTCTGCTGCAGACCGGTATCTCCGCCGCGAAGTGCCGGAACTTCCAGCGTCACATAATTTCCGATCGCACGCCCGATAGCCTGTGATCCTGCATTATTGGCTACTCCAAGCCGGGTTACCTTGATTCCGCCCTCTTCTTCCACCTCTTCATTCACACCGGGAATCGGCGTTTTTTGCGGTCCCTGGGCCATTTCCTTCGCCTCTACCGCCAAATCCGTACGTACCGAATACAGCTGAAGATCCAGTTCCATTGATAGTTCAGCCTCCTTATAATTTAATGAGCATTAGCTTTTGCTTTTTGTCGATAGTGTGCGAGAGATAGCTGTGGTTTATTCAGGGCAGCAAGGTTTAATTCAAATTCAAAATAGGTATAACATTTCACATTACGGTACTGAGAGGATCAGCTACATTGGAATGCGATTTTCAAAAGCTTTTAGTGTTGCTTTTTGCTAACGGTCATGCTAAACTATTTTAAGTTGTGAATCATATGATGATTTCGAATGTCTTCCAGGAGGTGAATGCAATGCCAAATATCAAATCCGCGGTTAAACGCGTCAAGACGACCGAAAAACGCCGTGCACTGAACGCTTCCCAGAAGTCCGCGCTTCGTACAGCTGTGAAAACTGCTGATGTAGCACTGACAGGAACGGAAGTTGAAACTGCTCAAGCTGCTTTCCAAGCTGCTTCCAAAAAGCTGGACAAGGCCGTAAGTAAAGGTCTGGTTCATAAAAATGCGGCTGCCCGCAAAAAATCCCGCTTGGCGAAGAAATTGAACGCTCTTAAGGCAGAAGCCTAAGCCAAGGGCGACATTCATAATGAGCATTCTAAGAACCTGACCGCTATGCTGCATACGGTTAGGTTTTTTTGTGCCCATTTACCTCTTTATAATAGTAGGAACTGCAAAAGCCTGCCCGGTGATATTACGCAACACGGGGCAGGCTTTTTTGCAGTATGTTCTATGAATGGTCTTGTTCCGGTTCAAGCGCCCAGCTGCAGCATAAACATCTCCAGCCCAAGCACCTTGTCTATAGCTCCTGTCTTCATCTTGTAATCCAAATCGGCCAGGGTGCTCAGAATACTCCGCAGGCGCTGGCTTTCAAATTTACGGGCCTGCTCACCAGCCAGCTTGACGGCATAGGGATGCAGTCCAATTTGCGAAGCAATCTGCCCCTGTGAGTAGCTCAGCGCGGACAAATCCTTAACCTGCAGAATGATCCGGAACTGCCGGGCGATCAGCGCGGCAATCTTGATCGGTTCCTCGCGTTGCTTCAGCAGCTCGTAAAGTGTATTAAGCGCCTTGTCGAGGCGTAAGTTCGCTATATCCTCCACCAGGGTGAACACATTCTGCTCAGTGCCGCGGTGTACCAGACTCTCCACTGCTGCAGCATCCACGGTTCCGCCCTGACCTGCGAACAAGCACAGCTTGTCCATCTCTGCAGACAAACCCTGAAGCCCTGTCCCGGCACTGGCCACCAGCGCCTCGGCTGTTCCAGACGCCACGCTGCAGCCGCGCTCACGGAAGCCCTTCTCCACCCAGCGCAGCAGCTCTTCCGCACCCAGCGGATTGAAGGCCAGCACCGTGCCTGCGGCCTTGGCCGCTTTGACGATTTTTTTGCGTTCATCCAGCTTGTCATTATTGACCATAAATACGATTACACTGAATTCAGCCGGCTGCTGCATATAATCGCTAAGTATTTCTACACGATGCTCAATCTTTGCGTTCTCTTTCCCCGCCGTGAACAGGGAAGCATCTCTCACCAGCAGCAGCTTCCGCTCCACCATAAACGGCACAGTCTCCGCTTCTTCTATAACCGCCTGCACGGGCGTCTCCGAGAGATCGAAGGGAATCACTGCAAAGTCACGGTCCTCTTTGGCAATCAGATGCTCCTCCAGAAAGGCCGCAAATTCATTCATCCGGAACTTCTCACTGCCATACAAAACATACAGCGGTGAAATATTCCCCTTCTTGATGTCCTTGGCCGCCGTTTTGGCATCCATCCCGCCACTTCCTTTTCCATTGCATTCCTCAAAGCTTTGTATGAATCCAATCCATTTTTATATTTTAACAAAAAAGCAGCTATAAACATAGGCGTCTTTCCCTCTATCCGTCCAAGCTTCCTGCAGCATGACATGCAAAAACGGAGCAACTTCGGCAGCGTTGACCAAAGTTGCTCCGTTTCAGCGGCGCATCTATATAAACGACGGAAGGAAAAGCTCTAGAAACTTCCCTTCCGACGGTCATACCGATGAAACTCGCAATCCTGAAATTCCTGTCCTCTTACCATAGCATATTCCACTAGCTCTCAAAAAGTTCCACTCTGCAATTATTTATTGGACGTTGCCGCGTCCGGGGTAACAGCAGGTGAAGCTACCGGCGTAGGCTCCGGTGATGCTGCCGGTGAGGCAGAGACACCGGCTTCAGGAACTGTATATACATTGGCTACTTCAGCGCCGTTCTGCTCGGTCACATAGGAGAACTGCAGTCCGTCCGCCGACCAGTTACCGGAAACCCACGCTCCTTCCAGTGGAAGTGAGGTCAGGACCGTCCTTTCCTGCTCTGGTCCGTTTGAAGGAAGCTTATAAATTACCAGCTGCTGTTCGGCCAGTTCAGCTGTGTAGAGACCATCGGGTGAGGTCCACGAAGCTTGGGCTTTGAGAGCAGAAAAGCCCATATTTCTATCTTCCCCCGCCCCGGGCTCATGGGAGGCATCCAGAAACTCCCGGCTGTCGGCTGCTGCCGGATCCCCGCCTTCGTCCAATTCCATGTTATTGCTGCTTTTGGAGTCCATATCCGCAGCCCCGGGTGCCGGAGTTGCTGTTCCGGTAGTGACCTTCCTGCTTGAAGTCCGCTTATCTGATCCAGACTTTTTGGTCATGGCAGGAGCTTTATCCGTTGCTTCTGCGGTTGGAGCAGCAGCAGTCTCTGCCGGTGCGACACTACCGCCGGTATTCTGGCCCCCGCCAGCGGAAGTAGGATCCACTTTCTCGGAGTTCTCCAACTCTTGCTTGCTCTCGCCCGGTGCAGCATCCTCCTCAGCGGAATCCGTAGCTGCCGAGGACATTATGCTCAGGGCATCATTGCCGGCGTTGTTCTCAGCTGTCTGTTGTAGCGATTGCTCCACATCCGCCGTCGGCATGCTGCCCGGCATATTAAACATAGCAATAAGCAGGATAACCGCTGCCGCAGCAGCTCCTATGCCTGTCCGCGCTGCCAGGGAAGCTCCCTTGGAAGCTTTGCCATGGGTGCTCTTGCGGGAAAAAGGCACGACCTTTGGATCTTCTTCAGGGCTTACCGCATCTGCGCTTTTCCCCTGGATGTTTAGGTCCAGTTGATCAAGCTGAGGCAGGATTGAGTCAACCAGACTGAATGGGGGTTTCACGTCCGGCAGCTGCTCCAGTTGCTGGGAGAGCATCTTCAGCCGGTCAAAGACTTCCGCGCAGGAAGAACAATCATCAATATGACGGAACATTTCAATCATCTCGTCCTGACTGAGATCATGATCCAAATAGCGGTGCATCCATTCCATCACCTCCGCGCATTTCATCCTGATACACCACCTTTCTGGTACTCCTGAAGTCTATTCTGCAGCTGCTGCCTTGCCCGGAACAGGTAAGATTTCACTGTATTCAAAGGCAAATCCAAACAGTCTGCTATCTCGTTGTAAGAAAAATCCTGCAAATATCGCAGTACAATTACGGTGCGGTGATGCTCAGGGAGTTGGTCAATCGCTTCACGGATATCCTCCTGCAAATAGGCGGACATCACTTCGCGCTCCACATTATGTTTATTGTCCTGAAACACCATTTCGTGTTCATCAATTGAAACTGTAGGTTTTGTTCTCCTGAATTTGTCAATGCAAATGTTGGTAACGATCCGCTGAACCCATGTTTTGAACTGTGCCTTCTCTTCATATGAACCAATTTTGGTATACACTCTGATGAGTGCCTCCTGTGATGCATCCAGAGCGTCCTGTTCATTATGCAGAATATAGAAGGCTGTTTTATATACATGTCCCTCAATTTCTCGCAATAGGGTGATTAGAGCGTCGCGATCGCCCGCTTGAGCGGCTCTGATGAGTCCCTGCTCCACCACGAAGGTTCCCCCTCTCTATGCAATCTTACTGACGCGCAAGACTGCGGATTTGTTGCAAGCCTGTAATCATTATTTTTAGGATACCAAACTTTGTTTATTACGTCTTTCCGGCCGCAAGGGTTTCAGCCCTTAGCTTCCACCGGAACGGTCTATAATCCTTACTAAGCATACAGGGGAAGCACTGAATCTTCAAATACTCTTTTATAGAAGTTCGTTACAAAATTGAAACAAAATAGCCCCACGGAGTGGGGCTGACGGCTAAATCTATGTATTTGGCAATCATTACATCCTATTTATACAAGACAGTTTGGCACAGCATTAAAATGGAATAGTTGTCTTTCTGCTCATCATCCACAATATAGATTTCACCGCCCACAAAAAGCTGCGGGTTGTTGTAGTTTCGCTCCAGCCTGTAAATCCGGCCCACCGTCACCTTGCAGCCATGCTTGCTACATTTAATACAGACATACTGCGCGTCATCCTCAGTAGCTGGGCTTAGCAGCTTATTGTTATAGGCAGACATCCAACTCACTCCCGGCAAACTAAATTATAACGCCGCTCTCTACTCTACAGTTTATTGTTTTTGTCCCTGTTCTATACAATGAAGCTTTGAAAAGAACGACAAAAGCCGTCCGGCCGGCAAGTACCCGGTCGAACGGCTTCTGTTTTGTACCATTTGGGATTTCAAGGTTTATACGCCCTTGATCTCCTTGAACTTGGCTACATACTGGGCAGCCAGCTCGGTGATTTGATCATAGCGGCCATGCTTGGCGGGGGCGGTAAGGTTGCCGCCAATGCCTACAGCGATGCAGCCGTTTGCAATCCATTTCTCCATATTGTTCAGATCCACGCCGCCTGTCGGCATGATGTTGACATGCGGCATCGGACCTTTGACCGCTTTGATATAATCCGGTCCAAATGCACTGCCCGGGAACAGCTTCAGAACATCCACACCCAGCTTGAGCGCTTCCTTCATTTCATTCAGCGTCAAGCAACCCGGCATGTAGGGAATCCCATATAGATTACACATCTTCGCCGTCTCTTCTTCAAAGGAAGGGCTGACCACAAATTCCGAGCCTGCCAGAATAGCAATTCTTGCGGTAAGCGGGTCGAGCACCGTGCCTGCACCAATCACAGCACGGCCTCCAAAATCGGCTACCAGCCGTTTAATTGCCACATCGGCATCCGGTGTAGTAAAGGTTACCTCAATGTTGTTCAGTCCGCCTTCAATACAGGCGGCAGACATCCGGTAAGCATCATCGGCATTGTCCGCACGGATAACGGCAACTACGCCAACGGATGTGATGTTTTGCAATACTTTTATTTTCTTCATCGGTTAACTCCCTTTCTTCATTCGAATATAGGATGTAAGAAATACTTCTTTAGATAAATTAATTTATCTAATTTACTAACATCAGCTCAAAACCTTATATGAAAATAGTAATAACAATGCTGTCTACAGTCAATATATATTTATGTGAATAACGAATTAATTCTTTTCCTCAGTCACAAAATGCTTATAAATAAAGGATTTATGTAATATACAATATTAAATTCTATACACAGGCTACGATGAAAGCGTAATAACTTATTGTACAAAACCGATTTATATGATAATTTCAAATTACAAATCATTTATACAGGGCTTAGATCATTACCCTGAGGAGGAATTATCCATGAGCAAACCATTAAACGCAGTCACATTCGGGGAACCGATGGCGATGTTTTATGCTAATGAGGCCGGACCGCTGCATGAGGCCACTTCATTCTCCAAGGCGCTCGCCGGGGCAGAGAGCAATGTGGCGACCGGGTTGTCGCGCCTGGAACACAAGACCGGCTATGTCACCAAGCTTGGTGAAGACAACTTCGGCCAGTTCATTGCCTTGGCGCTGGAGAAAGAGGGGATTGATACAAAGAGTATTACGTACACCAAGGAATTCCCGACCGGTATGCTAATCAAATCCAAGGTACTGACCGGTGATCCGAAAGTGGAGTATTTCCGCAAAAATTCCGCAGCCTCCAAGCTGAGTCTGGCCGACTTCAATGAAGAATACTTCGCCTCCGCCGGTCACCTGCATGTCACCAGCATCTCATCTGCACTTTCAAAGACCTGTCATGAGTTCTCCCTGCATGCCATGGAATTTATGAAAAAGAGCGGAAAAACCGTCTCTCTTGACCCCAATCTGCGCCCCACACTATGGCCGGACAAGGAGACTATGGTTAGAACGATCAACGACTTGGCGACACGTTGTGACTGGTTCCTGCCAGGGCTTGGGGAAGGCAAGATTCTGACCGGACTGGACACACCGGAGGATATTGCCGGCTACTACCTGGATCGGGGCGTATCCCTGGTCGTGATCAAGCTGGGACCTGAAGGTGCATATTACAAAACCTCCGGCGGAGAAGAAGGTTATGTCGATGGCTTTAAGGTAGAAAAGGTTATTGATACCGTAGGTGCAGGTGACGGCTTCGCCGTCGGCGTAATCAGCGCGCTGCTGGAGCAGCTGCCGGTAGGGGAAGCAGTGAAGCGAGGCAATGCCATCGGCGCTTTGGCTGTAATGTCGCCAGGTGATATGGACGGACTGCCTACACGGCACGGGCTGGAAAAGTTTATGAACGCCAGCGTGTAATTAGGCAAATACCCACTGACTGTAAAAATAACTGAATGAAAAGCCCTACACAGTTTTAAAGGGACTGTGTAGGGCTTTTCATTGTGAGGCTGCACAGATCAGATTGTGATTAACAATGCTTTATAAACCGTTTTATTTAGCCGGTGCCTGTACGGACTGCCCCTGCTGGAGTGCGGGAGGAAACCGGTAGGTGATCGGAACGGAAGTATCCTCGTTCTCAATTAAAGACAGCATGATTTTGGCTGCCTGCATCCCCATCTCATAGGCCGGCTGCCGGATGGTCGTGATATCCGGGTTATAAATCCGTGCAAACTCGGCATCGTCAATGCCGATGACGGACAACCGGCCGGGAATGGCAATGGAGTGGCGGTTGGCGTACTTGAGAATTTCCCCAAGCACAAGGTCATTGGCTGCAAGCAGCGCTGTCGGCGGCTGCGGCAGAGCGAGCAGCGCATCCAGGGCCGAAGCGATTTCTTCCCTTGGGACGCTGCGCATATACTGTTCGTTCAGCGCCAGTCCGGCATCCTCCATCGCCTTCCGAAAGCCGCTCATCCGTTCCCTGCGCGGCGTAATGGCATGCTCACCGAGCGGCAGCGAGAGCAGGGCTATCGCCTCATGGCCATGCCGCACGAGCTCCTTGACTGCAGTCTTCACCGCCATTTCGTTATCCAGCAGCAGGCTTTGCGTAGTGACCCCTTCCACCAGCCGGTCCATAAATACGAGCGGGTAATGGGCTTCGATAAGCCGGGTATAGACGGAAGGATTGTCTCCTGTCGGGAAGATGATGAGGCCGTCCACCTGGCGGGCCACCAGCGTCTCCACGTAAGTATTTTCCTTATCAGCATTCTCGTCGGCATTACAGATAATGACTTGTATCCCGTGGCGCTGCAGCTCATTCTCAATTGCCCTGATGCATTGTATCGACAGCGAATAATCTATATTGGCCACAATGACACCGACCATAAACGTGCGATTCTGCTTCAGGCTGCGGGCCAGCCCGTTCGGCTGATAATTCAGCTCTTCAATGACGGCAGCAATCCGGTTTTTGGTCGCCTCGCTCATATATTTAAACCGTTTATTCAAAAATTGCGAGACCGTGCTTTTCGACACTCCCGCCTTTTGGGCAACATCCTCAATTGTCAGCTTCTTCATCTTTTCCGCTCCACTCTTCCTCATAGAAAAAATACTTGTTATTCACGAACAGTCAGAGAGCAGCAGCAAAAAAGCTGTACTTTCTGATATTATCAAAAAGTATAGCTTTTTTTTAGTAAATTATCTAGTAATCGATCAGAGCAGAAAGATGAAGAAGATAAATATTCATTTCCAGGGGTCCATATTCAACCCATATTCTTGTTCCCACCAATCAAATAACCAATGCTCTCCAATCGGCAAGGTGATTTCTGTTGACCGTTTCTCGCCCTGCACTTCATAATGCGCGGTCAATATTAATCTCTTCTTTAACGTATTGATGTTGCTATCCGTAAAAGATGTGTTTATTTTGGCATCTGTAACTTGTTCATCCACGCTGATGGTGCCTTCCAGAATCTGTACCTTGCCTGTCTCGATATCATAAAGCTTATTGTGGGCAACAAACCAATACCCCGAACAGCAGGATTGCGGGATTTATCTTCAGCGTCGAGCGGCCGCGATATTTGCCTATATTTCGATAGGCTTTCAAGAAGACCTCCTGACTGATATCATCCGCCTGCTCGCGGCTGCGTGTCAGAAAAAAAGCATAGTGCCAGACATCGGAGCCATAACTCTCCATCATTTCCCGCAGCGTCATTGACGGTGTACACGCCATTGTATAGGACAATTTCTCGCTGTGCATCTTTGTTATCACCTCTCGCCCAATAAGACTCTCCAGCACACAAATGGTTCCATCATTTTCCTCTAAAATTAATAATTTGCCGCCGTTTGCCTTTATCCCTCTATAGCCCCCTTAAAGACAGGAAAATCATCGTTTCTCCTTCTCCAATGTTTGCTGTTCCTCTTGAGCTGCCCTAAGCTTATGGCGAACTGCAATCCCCTCCTGTTGCACCTCCAATTGAATTTCCCCATGCAAATCAGTCCGGTATACCGCAGTATTCGATTCCGCCAAACGTTGCAATACGTCGCCGTTCGGATGCCCGTACAGATTATTGACACCTGCTGAAACCACAGCAAAAGCCGGCCTCCAGAATTCCAGCCATTCGGCTCCAGTCGCGGTCTTGCTTCCGTGGTGGGCAACCTTCAGTACATCGATCTTCGCGCCACTGTCTAGTCCACTCTGTTCTGCTGCCAGAATTACCGCCTGCTCCGACGCTTTATCCATATCTCCGGTAAACAAAAAATTGTGTCCGTTCATCTCCAGACGAAACACCACCGATTCATGGTTCTGGTCTTCCACTGCCGGAAGTACGGACTGCCCGTCAGTTTGCTGCGGCTCCGGCCACAGAAAAAACAGCTTCGTCTGATCATCCGGAGCCAGTGTCAGCCCCTGCTGCACAGCGTACAACCGGGCTTTCTTCGCAATAGCGGTCCTCATCAGCTTCCTGTAAGGCTCACGCTCAGCCAGCGTGCCATTGAACAGCACAGCCGACACGGGCATTCCCTCCAGTACTGCCTGTAGTCCCCCGGCATGATCCTGATCACCATGCGTCAAAATAACGGCGTCCAGGCGGTGGATGCCGCGCTGCTTCAGCAACGGGAGCAATGTCTTCGCTCCAACTTCAAAGGGATCACGGCGGATGCGCCATTCCTCCTTGTTCCCAAAGCTCAACGTACCTCCTCCGTCGACAAGAATATGCGCCCCGCCGGGGGTTGTTATCAGGATGCTGTCACCTTGCCCGACATCCAGATAACTGATGGCTCCCGCACCCTCAAGGCTCACTGCATGGTAGCCCCTGTAGAGCAGCAGCAACAGCCCGGCTGCACATATCAGAACCGCAGATCCGGCCAGTCCCATTCGGCCCCGGGGCTGGAAGGATAGCGCCAGGGCATCGCGTTCCCGGCTTCTTCCTTCGCCCTTGCCGTTGCCTTCCGGGGCCAGTTCGGCCAACGGCCTGGTTTCATCCTCCATATATTGCGGAATCTCCCGTGCATGTGCCCCTGCCCGCTGTTTCAAGGCGTACAGCAGCCCATACAGCAGGAGGTAATAGCCGCAAATCCACAGCAGTGTAGGTGAGCGCCAGATCAGCACCCCGCCGGAGAATACGTTAACCCATTCCACCGCTCCAAAAGTGGCATTATTCAGCAGCTCGGCAGCATCTGCAACCACGCCTGCACCAGCTTCCCAGAACCAGCCCAGCAGGAGAGCCAGTGTTCCCAGCGGCAGCACCAAAAAAGTGATGAAGGGCACCAGCACCAGATTTGCAGCAAAGGACAGCAGCGAAATCTGGTTAAAGTAATAAATCGTCAGGGGAAAGGAAACCAGCTGGGCGATCAGGGTTACCGATATGGAACTTCCCAGCCAGCTCGGCAGACGCCTCATCAAAGGATTGGCAAGCGGCACATAGACCATCAAACCTGCCGTCACCAGAAATGAAAGCTGAAAGCTGACACTCAGCAGCAAATACGGGTTCCAGACCAGCATAATGAGTGCCGCAGCGGCTAGAATATTCAGTCCGTCCTTGAGCATCCCAAGCCGCGCGGCAAGGAGCGCGATCATGCCCATCAGTCCCGCCCGCACAATTGACGGCCCTGCCCCGGATAACAGCACATATACAGGAACCAGAAGTAGCGTGACAGTCAGCGCCGTTTCTCTTGTTACCCCGCAATGCCTGAGGATAAATAAAAGCACTGCGACATACACCGCCACATGCATGCCTGATATCGCCAGAATATGGGTCAATCCCAGCTGTGAGAACTGCCGGAAGGTCTCCGGGTCCAGGTCGTCCTGGATTCCGATCACCAGCCCTTTCATATATCCCGAATGCCGGTCCTGGAACAAGCGGTCCATTTCAGCTCCAAGCACAAGACGCGCCGCATCATTCCAGCGCAGCAGGGTTGAAGCTCCCCAAGACTCTGGAGGCGTAGCCTCCACGCTTCCGGCCCCGCTTCCTTTCAGGAGCCAGTAAATTTTTTGGGTATGCAGATAAGCACGGTAATTGAAGCCTCCAAAATTACGCGCCTCCGCCGGCAGTACCAGTTCACCCGCCAGCATCACCTGGTCTCCTCTTGCCCAATTGGCGGCCACGGCAATTTCCGCTTCAGCTTGGAGTTTGATCTGAACAGCGACAAGCTCCCCATCTACCTGTGCTGCAGGCTGCCCTGCTGCATTGCTCCGTATCTGTGATAGCTTCAGCGTAAAATCCACCCGGTCCCCGTCCCGTTCGACAGGAGACACAATCATCCCCCCGGCTTCCACATTACTCTCCTGCAGCTCTGCCGGTTGCGATGCAAGTGCTTTTGGCAGCTGACTGACATTGCGGCCTTCATTCCACTCCCAATACAGGGCGGCGACAGCAAGCGATATTGCGAATACAGCAAGCTGCTTCCAGCCCAATCTCCCGCAGGCCGCATAGATCGCGAGCAGCAGCAGACAGCCTGCCCACAGAATCAGCAGCTTGTAGCCCGAGAACAGGCAGGCTGCAGCACTTCCTGTGATCCAGCAGACTGTAAACCCTAACAACGGCCTTCCCTTCATTTCTTTCCCTCCTTCTGAACTGACCAGACAACAAAAAGAACCCCAATATACGCGTACATCCGCGCATACAGAGGTTCTTCCCCTTTACTCATTTAATTTCGCATGGATTCTGTTACTCCGAGACGGTGATCATCGTTTCTGCCGGCGGCTCATAATTCTCCAATTGGCGGAAAATGATCCCTTTGGTGGTCAGCATATTCTCTACCTTCTCCATATCCTTGCGGTATGGGCGCAAATAGACAATCTCCACAATACCGCTGTTGGCCAGCATGTTGGCGCAGGTCCAGCAAGGCTCATCGGTGACGTAGACCGTACTTCCTTCCCGGTCGCTCCGGTCGGTAAACAGCAGCAGATTCTGCTCGGCATGAATCGTGCGGATGCAGCGCTGCTTCTTCACCATCGTTTCCACACCGTCTACGATCTCCCGCTCATATTGTTCGGAGACCATGCAGCCCGCCTCCGAGCAGTCAGGAACTCCCATGGGCGCTCCGTTATACGCGGTACCCAGCAGTTTCTTGCCCTGCACCAGCACAGCACCGACATGGCGGCGGTTGCAACGCGAACGCGTAGAAACCATGCAGGCAATATCCATAAAATATGTATCCCAGTTTTTGCGATAGGCCACACTCATCAGTAATCTCCGCTTTCTCTTCAATAGTTGTTCACTATTGTAGCATATTGCAGCTTGCTTACACTAGGAGAACAGTCTCCTCATCTCCGGAAACGCATCTCCCGTTTCAAAAGACTACCAGAGGCTCAAGCTTTTCCAGCATCTTTGGTCCAATTCCCTTCACCTCACCTAGTTCGGACAAGCTGTGGAAAGCCCCCTTGCTGCTGCGGTAATCAATAATCGCCTGCGCCTTCTTCTCGCCGATTCCCGGCAAATCCATAAGCTCAGCGGCTCCGGCGGTGTTCACATTGATTTTCCCTTCCGTCTTCTCATTAGCTTGTGCCGTGGAAGCTGCGCCTTGTGCCGATGGGATACCCTCTCCGCCTGCCACTGCAGTAGTCCCAGCCGTTTGTGTGCCCGCCGTTGCCGCCGCGCTGCCCCCTCCTGTCCCGCTATTATCCAGAGATGCGGCTCCTCCAGCGGGGTCAGCAGCATTTGGAGCGCTGTCCGCCCCGGCTCCAGTAACTGTAGTATTACCAGCCTGTGTTGCTGCTCCGGCTTTTTGGGCTCCTCCGTTTACTTCAATCCCCTCTTTACTAACCTCACCCTGCAGCGCAGCTGACTTGCCGCTCTTTCCAGCGGGAAGCGGTTCCTCTGCATTCGCTCCGCCAACCGCCAGCGCCATAGAGGTATCCATCGTCTCCCACCCGGAGATGCCGCTGTCTTCTTCCCGATCCGCAGCCCAGACCAGCCCTCCTCCCAGCAATACTGCTACGATACCACTGACTATCATTCTCTTATTCAAGTACCTGTCCTCCTCTACAATTTGCCCTGATTATTTATGCAATCCTTATGCAAAACCAAATATGACGCAACTTCTGGAGTTTTATTCAAAAATGCGGGCGAAACCTGTCATGTGTCCAAGTGTACACTGCATACATTTAACGAAGAGTATTCCTGCAAGCCCAGCAACTCAGGGAAAGGAGGTAACCACAGAATGAAAGTGGGATTTATCGGAACAGGCAGCATGGGCAGTCTGCTCATTGACGCCTTTCTTTCTTCAGGAGCACTTGATGCATGTGACGTGCTGGCCAGCAACCGCAGTTCAACCCGGCTGATTCAGCTTCAGAAGGACCACCCTGGCATCACCATATGCGGCAGCAACAGGGACACCGCGACTGGCAGCGACATTGTATTTTTATGTGTCAAACCTTTGGAATTCAAAACGCTGACGGATGAAATCGCACCCTGTCTGAATAGCGAGCAGATTGTCGTATCCATTACCAGTCCGGTCCAGCTGTATCATCTGGAATCGGTTCTGCCGTCCAAAATAGCCAAGGTCATCCCCAGCATCACCCACAGTGTCAAAAGCGGAACTTCACTATGCATTTTCGGCAGCAGAATTAATAAAAAAGACAGGCTGTTGCTCCTGAGGCTGCTGTCTTTCATAAGTGTTCCGGCGGAAATCCTGGAGAGCCATACCCGAATTGCTTCGGATTTCTCCAGCTGCGGTCCTGCATTTATCAGCTATTTCATCGAACGCTGGATCGCCGCAGCGGTGGAAGCCACAGGCATTGAAGAAGCCTTGGTCAGCCGTCTGGCCGGAGAAATGCTGCTCGGGACAGGCAAGCTGCTGACAGAAGCAGACTTCACCCCGCAGGAGCTGCAGGAACGTGTCGCTGTCCGCGGAGGCATTACAGCGGAAGCCTTGAATCATCTGCGCAGCAGTCTGGAAGGTGTATTCGAGCGGCTGATTACCACAACGCATGATAAATATGATGAGGATGTCGACAGGCTTAATTCACTCTTCGGCCGGGACGGTATTGTGCAAGGCCCTTTGGATCGCTAGAAGCCTGAACGGCTTGAGAAAAAGCGGGCCTGCGAGCTGCATTGGAACATCCATGAATTTTGAATCCTTAACAAAAAACCCGCAGCACGGAATACTCCGTAGCTGCGGGTAAAAATGCGTTCTTCGCTTAACCCACTACAATATTTACAAGCTTTCCGGGAACCGCAATGATCTTGCGTACGGTTTTGCCCTCTACAGCCGCCTTCACACTAGGAAGAGCCAGTGCATGGTTCTGCATGTCTTCCTGCCCCATATCCTGCGGGATCTGTGCACGCCCCACAATCTTGCCGTTAACCTGTACAACGATCTCCACTTCTGCATCCACCGTCAAAGCTTCATCATAAGCTGGCCATGATACATAGCTGATGCTGCCTTCGTGGCCCAGCAGCTGCCAGAGCTCCTCGGAAATATGAGGTGCCAGCGGCGACAGCATTTGTACGAAATGCTCTGCCGATTCACGGGACAAGCTGTCCTGCTTATAGGCATCGTTGATGAAGATCATCAGCTGGCTGATCGCCGTATTGAAGCGCAGATTCTCGAAGTCCTCGGTAACCTTCTTCAGTGTCTTGTGCCAGGTGCGTTTGAACTCGTCTGTACCGCCATCCTCGGAAATCTTGGCACTGAGGCTGCCGTCCTCGTTCACGAACAGGCGCCATACGCGGGAGAGGAAGCGGTGAATGCCTTCCACGCCTTTTTCATTCCAAGGCTTGGTTGCTTCCAGCGGACCCATGAACATTTCATAGACACGGAGTGTATCTGCGCCAAAAGCTTCCACAATTTCATCCGGGTTGATGACATTGCCGCGTGATTTGCTCATTTTTTCGTTGTTGTTGCCCAGGATCATGCCCTGGTTCACCAGCTTGTGGAACGGTTCCTTGGTATCCACTACACCGATATCATACAATACTTTATGCCAGAAACGGGCGTACAGCAGGTGAAGCACTGCATGTTCAGCTCCGCCAATGTACAGATCAACCGGCAGCCACTCCTTTTGCTTCTCCGGCGAACACAGCTCCTTGTCATTATGCGGATCAATATAGCGCAGGTAATACCAGCAGCTGCCGGCCCATTGCGGCATTGTGTTCGTCTCGCGGCGGGCTTTCATCCCGGTTTCCGGATCAACGGTTTCCACCCACTCGGTGACATTGGCCAGCGGGGATTCGCCCGTACCCGAAGGTTTGATCGCGTCCACATCAGGCAGCACCAGCGGCAGCTGATCCACAGGAACAGTCTTCATCGTGCCATCTTCCAAATGAAGAATCGGAATCGGCTCGCCCCAGTAGCGCTGGCGGCTGAACAGCCAGTCACGCAGGCGGTAGGTTACCTTGCCTTGGCCGCTGCCCTTTTCCTCCAGCCAGGCAATCATCTTCACGATGGCTTCGCTGTTATCCAGACCGTTCAGGAAATCGGAATTCACATGCGGGCCATCACCACCATAGGCTTCTTCTCCCACATTACCGCCCTGTACTACTTCGACGATGTTCAAGCCAAATTGCTTGGCGAATTCCCAGTCGCGGGTATCATGTCCCGGAACCGCCATAATAGCTCCGGTTCCGTAACCGGCCAGTACATAATCGGCGATCCAGATCGGCACCTGTGCTCCGTTGACCGGGTTAATGGCGTAAGCGCCGGTGAATACGCCGCTCTTCTCCTTGGCCAAATCCGTACGCTCCAGATCGCTCTTGCGGGCAGCTTTGTCGCGGTATTCCGCGACCGCAGCACGCTGAGCTTCTGTCGTGATGGCATCTACCAGTTTATGCTCTGGTGCCAGCACACAGTAGCTTGCGCCGAACAAGGTATCCGGACGGGTTGTGAACACAGTCAATGCTGCGTCATGTCCATCAATCGCGAAATTGACTTCCGCTCCGGTTGATTTGCCGATCCAGTTGCGCTGCATATCCTTGATGCTTTCTTCCCAATCCAACTCTTCCAGATCCTCCAGCAGGCGTTCGGCGTATTCTGTAATTTTCAGAATCCACTGGCGCATCGGTCTGCGGACGACGGGATGACCGCCGCGCTCGCTTTTGCCGTCGATAACCTCTTCGTTGGCCAGCACCGTACCCAAAGCTTCGCACCAGTTCACCGATACCTCAGCTACATATGCCAGGCCGCGGTTGTACAGCTGGATGAAGATCCATTGTGTCCATTTGTAATAGCCCGGATCGGTTGTGCTGATCTCGCGGTCCCAGTCATAGGAGAAGCCCAGCGATTTGATCTGGCGGCGGAAATTGTCAATGTTCTTGAAAGTGATGTCACGCGGATGTTGTCCGGTATCCATCGCATACTGCTCTGCCGGAAGTCCAAAGGCATCCCAGCCCATTGGATGCAGCACGTTATAACCGCGCATCCGCTTGTAGCGGGAGACAATATCCGTCGCCGTGTAACCTTCCGGGTGGCCTACGTGCAGCCCTGCGCCTGAAGGATACGGAAACATATCCAGGGCGTAAAATTTCGGTTTACTTGAATCCTCACCTGTCTTAAACGTTTTGTTCTCATCCCAGAACTTCTGCCATTTGGGTTCAATGCTCTGGGCGCGGTAGCCGGCCCCAGCTGGGGTGCTCACTTTGTTTTCGCTCATCTTATGCTCCTCCTTGGAGTGTTGCTTACTTAGTTAAACCTGCTGTTCTTAAAAGAATTCAGGGAATAAAACTCCGCTGCAAAAAAGTTTTGTGCTTCCGCCCGCTGTTATACTCGGATTTCTGATCTCACACTAAGCGGTTGAAAAAGACTCGCTGCTCCGCTGGGAGATGTCTGCCTTCGATCGTCTCAGGCAGACTTGTTGTTTACCGGGGCATAAGCCCAACTCCGCAAAAAAACCTCCCATCCCTAGCGTATGATCGCTAGGGACGAGAGGTTTGAATTCCCGTGGTACCACCCTAGTTAGCGGCTGAACATGCTTTATTCTGCCACTCACTTTGACACCCTTTAACGGAGGTGAGGCGACGACGGTTCACACACTGGCCTTTCGCAGCATCTGCCCTGCGAAACCTGCGGCTTGCGCCGTTACTCGGAGGTGAGTTCATTCCGTTCCGTTAACCGGCTTGCACCAATGCACCGGCTCTCTGCTATAACGTCGCGTGAGTTAATACTCCTCTTCATCGAACTGCTATTCATCACAACATAATCGTAATATTACACAACATTATAACCAAAAACGTTGACTATAGTCAACGTGGAATTATCCGAAATACAAGCTGTAGAGCGACAGAGCGGAAATCAGGTTGAGTAATACATGGGCAACCATGCCTATGTAAATGTTTTTGGTCCGCCATACGACGAAGTACATCGGAAAGATTGCAATCAGCCGGGTGATAATCATCCAAGGAGAGAAAAAATGATACACGACAAACAGCACCACATTTATCAGCAACCCCCAGCCCCGGTATCTTCCCAGCCTAGGCAGTAGATATCCTCTAAAATACAATTCCTCTACGACCGGTGCCAACAAGCCAATCAGAATAAAATCACTGACCCAGGTTGCCACCAGCATGCCATGTGAATAGCGGGACATATCATCAGTACTGGCATCGAACCAGTCAGGATAAAAGGAAAAGACATGTTCCAGCAAAACACGGCTTACCGGTTCCATTAGCCAGAAGATCAGAACCGCCCAGCCCAGCACTACAGGGACGAGAATGAGATAGTGCCGCAGGGGCAGTTTTTGACGATATGGCATAATGCCCTTTAACGAAAATGTGCCGGTCTGTCTCCGGGCTTGATAGATCAGAATCCCAAGCATGGCTGGAGCGAGCCAAAGTATCGTTTCTAAGTTGATGGAAAGCGCAATTGTAAGTCCAGCTTTATGTAATATTGGCGAAATAAAAAAAATAAAAAGAAAAGTGACTGCACCTGGGATAAGATGAAATGCTGCTGCTTTCAGCAGCGAGTGCTGCTCTGTTTCCTGCTCGTTTCGAATTGCGTGAGTATTCAAAAGGACCTCCTATCTCTTCCTATCCGTACGATCTTAACAACTCCGGCGGCTATCAATAACAGACAGAAGATCAAAATAAAGTGCGCTATGCCCGGAAGAAACAATAAAGCTACCGGCCAAGGGAGCAGTAGCATGGGAATACCAATCAGTACGGCAATGGGAAGAACAATATTGAGTAAGAGTAGAGTCATAGAACGGATGTAGCGCCCCGGCTTTGTCAACTGTTTTGTATTTTTCCATTTAATCAATCCGTATAAGGACCATACATATAAAATAACAAACAGTAACAGAACAGCATTAATAGTCATGTGTATTTTATTATAATGAGGCAGTTTATCTACAGAAGCCACCTGCCCGTGAAGCACTTCTCCAATCCCCTGCAGGATATAATCATAACTTGCTAAAAAATCCACGGAGTTGAACAGCAATACGATCCCATACTCTCCATCCATCGACAAATAGGAAGAAGAACTTTCCGTTGTACCATTATGCCAGACCGTTTCATCAGAGATTATCCAGCCCATTCCATAATACTCGCCTTGCTTAATCAGCGAAGCAGGTTGATGCATCCGGTCCATGCCTGCCTTTGAAAGCACCCTTTGATCCTCAAAATGGCCGCCATTCATCTGGGCGATTAAATACTTGGACAGATCCTCCGCGCTTGAGATCAGATTGCCATCCGGTACTGAGGCAGTATGATCTATTCGTGGAGTGGACATCATAATCCCAAAAACAGGCTGATAGCCAGAAGCCAGCCCGTATTCTTGAGCCTCCTCAACGTAGGCAGTACTATGCTCCATATCTAGCGGTTTAAAGATGTGCTCCTTCACGTAATCACCATACGGTTGCTGCGAGACTTCTTGAATAATGCCACCCAAAATATCATAGTTTAAATTTGAATATTGATATTTTGCTCCGACCGGTTGAGCAAGGGGAACCCCTGTCATTCCGCGGAGATAATCTTCAAGCGGAAGATCATCCGAGGCCATAGTTGCTCTGCCCTCATACTCAGATATGCCGCTTGTCTGGTGCAGCAAATCTTGGACAGTAATTCGGGCAGAAGCTTCTGCATCTGCCAAATGAAACCATGGTAAGTAACGCTGTACAGGCGCTTCAAGCTCAATCTTGCCTTCCTCTGCCAACTGAATAACAGCAAGGGCTGTAATGGACTTGCTGGTAGAACCTAGAATAAATGGTGTTTGCGGTGTTACCGGCTTCTGTTCCGGACCTGATATACCGTATCCCTGCAAATAAATGATCCGGTCTCCTTTTACGATGCCAAGTGATGCACCTGGAATGTCCAGCCGTTCCATAGCATTCTTCATGTACTGGTCCACCCCTGCCCCGTCGAAGCTTGAAGCAGCCCCGGCGGTTGTGTGCGAGAACAAGGCAGCAAATAATACCAGCGTCAATAAGGCCATATATGTTTTACGAATTATTTTCATTTCCCTTCCCCTTCATATGCATAGCACGATCCTGATATCGCTCCCGGGTATTTGAATGTATTTAGCACAGTCAGCCCATATACAGATTATATTGTGACAGTGAAGAAATCAGGTTAAGCAGAACGTGGACTGCCATGCCTACGTAGATGTTCTTGGTGCGCCATACGATGAAGCACATCGGGAAGATCGCGATAATTCGGGTAATGGCCATCCATGGAGAGAAAAAATGATACACGGCGAACAAAACCACATTGATGAAGACACTTGCTCCCCGGTATCTGCTCAGCCTGGGCAGCAAGTACCCTCTAAAGTAGAATTCCTCCACAATCGGTACAAAAATTCCAAGCAAAATCAAATCACTGGCCCAGGATGCGAGCAGCATTCCACTTGAATACCGTGACAGCACATCAGCAGCAGGATTGAACCCTGCCGGGAAGAAATTAAACACATACTGAAGCAGATAATTGCCTACCGGTTCCAGCAGGAAGAAGACCAAAATAATCCAGCCCAGCAGTGCAGGAACCCAAATGAAATATTGCCGCAAGGGCAGTTTTTGACGGTATGGAAGAATACCTTCTAACGTAAATCTCCCGGTCTGCTTCTTGGCGGTATAGAGCAGAAGCCCGAGCTGGACCGGAACAATCGAAAGGAACAGCGCAAGATTGAGTGCCAACCCAATCGTCAGGCCTGACTTTATTAACAATGGAGTAAAGAATAGGACACACAGAAAGGCTATTATACCGGGGAAGAGATGATATGCTATTGATTTTGCCAACGAATGCTGCTCTGTTTCTACCAGGCTAATAGGGTGAGTACTCAAGGCGGACCTCCATTGTGATGTGAATGTAACCGCGGTTGCATTCAGTCTATCATCCTATGCAGAGGGTGTCCGCCCCGGTACGTTCAATAAGTAACAGTGTAGGGTTGAGTGCTGACGTTGGGCGGATTACAAGCGTTGGGATTCAATGATCCAATCCCGCGGATTACATCCGAACCTCTCTCGGAAGCTCGCTGCAAAATGGCTCGGGTTGGAGTACCCTACCATAATCGCTGCATCACACACATTGATTCGTTCCATTTCAAGCAGCTCCTTCGCCTTCTCAAGCCGTTTTTCTTTTAAATATCCGAAGACGGTAGTGCCGAAGAGTTCCTTGAAACCGGCTTTTAGCTTGGAATCACTGATTCCGGCCAGCTTGGACAATTCCAGTAATGACGGGGGCTGCTCCATCCGCTTCTCCAAGATCCCGCTCGCCTCGCGCACTCTCGCGATATCCTCTTTACGCAGCCGAATTCTGCCCCGCTGCGCGGGCACTTCGTCTTCAAACAAGGTTTGCTGGAGCCAGAGGGCAAGCAGCTCCAGAGCTTTTCCTTCCAGGAACATTTTTCGCATCGGTCCGGCAAAGGGATGGGAGCGAATATCCTGCAGAATAGCCTGCACCTTGGGTAATATCGAGTGGTGGAATATGAGATTCTCGCGCCCACCAAGAATCAATGCTGAGCTGTAACGCGCGTGTCCAAGTTCATCCATTAATTCGTCAAATAAAGCTGTAGACAAACGAATTTCACAGATGGCTATTGGCATCCCTGCCGCGTATTTTAGTTCAAGCTGCTGCTCCAGGCCAAATGTAAGGTGGCCAAGACCTGGGGAAATCTGCTCTTGTATTCCCGAATGAAGGATTTCAATATTGCCCTGAATCCAGAAGGTCAGATCGACCATCGGAAGATTGCCGTTGAGCTGCATGGTATGAACGTCCTTCATCTGGCAGTCGGCCATGATAACCTCCATGCCGGGTCTCAGGCGTGTCCGGCTGATGCTGCCGCTTCCTATGGATTCAGGCAGAATGATCCGATCGGTATATCGATCATTTGAGCTGTAAGGGAGAAACGGAGACAAATATCTGTTGTAATGGGAATGAAGCTCTTCATACTGCAGGGACTGCAGGGACTGCAACGTTTGCATGAGTGTTCCCTTTCATAATGTTATATTGTAGGATCGTTTGGTCTCTCCGGCTAAACCGGCTTTCGCTTAATATAATAAGCCATTAAGTGCTGAATTACGACTTTTCCGGCCGCAAAACACGGCACCGCCAGAATAAGACCAATCATTCCGGCCACCTCTCCGCCGACCAGCAGGGCAAAAATAATCAGCAGCGGATGCAGATGCAGTCTCCGTCCGACCACCTGGGGCGAGATCACATTGCTCTCCAGCATCTGGCACAGCGTATTCACTACTGCCACCAGCAGGACAAGGCGCAGGGATAGGGTTGAGGCCATCACAATGGCCGGAGCCGCCCCCAGAAACGGGCCCATGTATGGAACGATGTTGAACACAGCGACTACACAGGCAAACAGCAGCGCGTAAGGCATCCCGATGATGGCATAACCGATATATGCCAGCACGCCTATAATAATACAGACGAGGAACTGTCCGCGGATATAGTTGCCCAGCGCTTCATCAATATCCTTGAGCAGCTTCACAATCGATTTGCGGCGCGAGCGGGGCAGGCAGGAAACTACGGTCCGCTCAAACACTTCAAAGTCCTTGAGAATGTAGAACACGAGAAACGGAACGATAAATGCATTGAACAGCACACCTATCGTTGTCCCGATATTGTCGAGAAAATGTGATATTCCTTTTGCCAGACGTTCCTCCAGCTGAAAAAACCAATTGTTCATCCCCATCTCAACACCGGGCGGGATCAGCCGGGAATTCATATTCTTCATGAGACCTTGCGCATGCAGTGTCATCTCCGGCAGATGTTCGTTCAGCTCCTCAAGCTGCTCGATAAACATCGGTATGAGATTGATGGCAATGACCGCAATTGAAGTCAGGAATACGGCGTAGATGAGAAGAACGGCAACGCTGCGCGGCATCTTCCGTCCCGCCAGCATACTGACCACCGGATTCAGTACATAAGAAATGATCATGGCCGCCAGAAACGGCGCAAGAATCGCTTTTAGAAACTGGAATATCCCCTGCAGCATCGGACGAAGCTGCCACACAAAATACAAAATGATCAGGGTGAGCAGCACTCCGATCATCCAGCGGAACCATTTACTGTGTGACCACTCCTCCATAATATCCCTCCTGATCGTATTCACCTAAGACAGGCATGCAATATCAGTATGTGTGGGAGGGTGACGAAATAACCTTTTTTTCAGACAAAAGTTGTTTTTTTGTTATCCAGCTTCAGTAGATGGTATGGCGGACAGAGTTGGCGCTGGCTAAAATCATATTGTAAAAACGCTTTCATTTTAAGGAGGGATGTTTTTCTATGAAAATGCTGAAAAAATTGTACGGTGCAGGTCTAACTTTGCTGCTTGCCGGATTGCTGGCGGGGGCTCCGTCTGTTTCGGCAGCCACCGTCTTCGATGAACCTCTGACCTACTTCAATTCCGCAACCTGGCAACAAGCCGACGGCTATTCCAATGGCGGTATGTTTAATTGTACCTGGCGCGCAAACAATATCTCGTTTACCAGCGGCGGACAGCTTCGCCTGGCGTTGACCAGCCCCAGCAACAACAAGTTTGACGGTGCAGAATACCGGTCCGTGTACAAGTATGGCTACGGCAAATATGAGGTCAGCATGAAGCCGGCCAAAAACAGCGGAATCGTCTCCTCTTTTTTCACCTATACCGGTCCTTCCGACGGCACCCCCTGGGATGAAATCGATATCGAGTTTCTGGGCAAAGATACCACCAAGGTCCAGTTCAATTATTATACGAACGGCGTTGGCGGTCATGAGAAGATCGTCGATCTTGGCTTTGACGCTTCTCAAAGTTATCATACGTACGCCTTCGACTGGCAGCCGGGGTACATTAAATGGTATGTGGACGGTGCATTGAAGCATACGGCAACGAGCAATATCCCCTCCCAGCCAGGTAAAATTATGATGAATCTCTGGAACGGAGCCGGTGTAGACTCCTGGCTCGGTTCATATAACGGCGCCAATCCGCTGTACGCCTATTACGATTGGCTGAAATATACAAGCAACTAAAAGCGAGTGTTGGACCCTGGCCGCTGAGCATTCCGCGTCTGCCGGGGTCCATTTGCTTCTATTAAAAATCCGTTATCTTCAGAATTTGTTATCCGGATTGACACATTGGTATGGCGGCTGCAGCCGCCATTCAGTACGATAATAGTAAGAAAACATCACAGGAGGAACAGAATTGATACGCAGCAGGTTAATCAAGGCGTCCGCAGCGGTCGCAGCTTTGTCAGCCGCCGTGTGGGGCATATGGGCCTTCGCTTCAGTACCGAAATCCAGCGCCGGAGGCGTGAAGGACGATTTTACAGAGTTCAATACGGAGTTCTGGACCAAAACGGATGGCTATTCCAACGGAGACATGTTCAATTGCACCTGGCGCGGGAACAACATCTCATTTGCCGGTGACGGACTTTTGACCCTGTCGCTCACCAGTACGTCTCCCGGCGAGTTCGACGGTGCGGAGTACCGTTCGCTGGAGAAGTACAGCTATGGCAAGTATGAAATCCGGATGAAGCCGGCGGCCAATCCCGGTGTAGTCTCTTCTTTTTTCACTTATACCGGCCCCTCGGAAGGCGAGCCTTGGGACGAAATCGACATTGAATTTTTGGGTAAAAATACCCGGCAGGTACAGTTGAATTACTTCACGGGTGGCGTGGGGGAGCACGAGAAGGTGATCGACCTCGGTTTTGACGCTTCACAGGAATTTCATTGGTACGGATTCGACTGGAAAAAGGATTCCATTACCTGGTACATCGACGGCCGTCCTGTTCACACGGCGACCGAGAACCTTCCCTCCACTCCGGGCCGCATTATGATGAATCTCTGGAACGGGACAGGCGTGGATTCCTGGCTGGAGCCGTATGACGGAAAAGCCCCGCTCCATGCTTACTATGACCAGTTCCGCTATACTCCGGATCAATCGTCGGGCAAGTAAGAAATTCCGGCGCCTCTCCGACAAGAAACCGCCTTAATCAAGGCGGTTTCTTGTCCCTGCGGCACTCATTGGCGGCTGCGGTCCCAGACGTTGACTTCCGAGGTTTCGGTCAACCCTCCGTAGGCTTTCCATTTGTCGACGAATTCATCGAATTCCACGATGCCGCTGTCCGCGAAGATTATTTTTTGAAAGCTTTTTTGTTCCAGCTTCTTCAGCAGCTCGCCGTCGCTCTTCATCGTCGCGGTTGGCGGTCCCGTGAACTGCTCCTTGCGGGAAGCCTCCTTCTGGCTGAGTAGCACAGGGGCAATGTCCTCCGGAATTTCCTTGATGACTTTGGAGGGAATTCTTGCTCCATCGAAGGTTAGCGTGTAGGAAGCGACCCGGATGCCGCCCAGCGGCAGAGCGGAAGGCATAATTGTCGGCTTGCCGCCCACCATTGCCCAATCATAGTCTTCGGCAAGACCATGGATGAACTCGCCGGTCGAGGTGGCGTAATAATCAAACAAATAATTTTGATAGGTAAAAAAGATTTCCGGATGCTTCATTTTCTTGCTAATCAGAATAGCGCCATTGACAGGCAGGGTGCCCCTTCTCAAGGCCATACCGCCTGGTCCCGAAGGTATGGCGATGGCCTTGACGCGTGCCTGCGGGTCAGCGGCGGTCAGGAAGGACAAGGGCCAGCCACGCATCCAGTACGGACCGGCAATGATGCCGGCCTTGCCGGAGACGAACAGATTGGCGGCGCCCTCTTCATCAAGCCACGCACTGTCGGTGGACAAGTATCCTTGATGCACCCAATGCTTCATGAGTGCAACAGCCTTGCGGGCGCCGGGCTGCACGGACCCGTATTCCAGTGTTCCGTCGCTCATGCGGTTCCACTGCTCAGGAACCGTGCCGAACGCGCCAAAGACCCAACTGCTGTCCCCCATCCAGGTGTTCGGACCGTTGCGGAATCCAACGGCAAGGCCGTAAGTGTCCTTAAGACCATTGCCGTCCGGGTCCCGGTTGACAAAGGCATCCATGACCCGTCCCAGTTCGTCCAGATTCCGCGGCGCGTCCAGATGCAGCTTATCCAGCCAATCCTGGCGGACCCAGAGCAGCGGATCGGAGTTATATTCGTAATCCATGATGGGAATGGCATACTTGCGCCCGTCCCGCACGAAAGTATCCCATGCCGAGGCATCCTCGGCCACAGCCTTCTTCCACACCTTGGAAGCGTACTGTTCAAATAAATCACCGACTTCCATGAATTGCCCGGAGTCGATCAGTTCCTGGATGATGTCGGCATCCCGGGTCGTTACGACATCGGGCATATTGCCTTTGGCCAGTTCAAGCCTCAGCTTGTTGGCATAGGTCTCGGAGGTGCCGGAGATGGTCCAAAGATAACGGATACGGATGCCGAGCCGGTTCTCGGCCCAGATGGTATGCACGTTATGCTCGAGGCTCTCGCCTTTTTTGAAGGTCAGATTGGGGTTCACGGAACCTACCGTATACAGGTCTACAGGAGGATTATATTTGCCCGCCTTGACGTCGAAATGAGGCGCTGTGCTCTCCGGGGAGCCCGCCGGGAGACCTTCGCCGGCGCTGCGGAACGCGCATCCCGACAACGACAAGAGCAGTAGGAATAGCGGTAAACGGATTTTCATGGAACCACCTGCTTTTCGTAATGTTCTGGGGAGCCCAACAAATTGTATCATAATCGTCTTCAGCATCGTATGATACAATTCTTTTATACAGCGAAGTCTTTGAAAAGGATGATCTTATGGCCTGGCGTCCGAACCTATTTATAAAAATGGTTGCGATTCTTATTTCCCTTATTTCAGTCACGCTCTTATTCTACGGATTGTCCTACCGCAAGGATATCGGAGTCATTACGAACCAGATTAAAACGACCGATTTGAATCATCTGGAGTTCCTGACCCAGCAGATGGACAACAATATCAACCAATTGGCAGGCAGCATGTATGCACTTCAGCGAGATCCGACCGTCCGCGACTATGAGCAGATCCGGCAATTGGGCCACCTTATTGATCCCCCTCAGACCATTATGACCGTTCTGGAGAAGCTGTCCCTTCAGACCAGCTCCAGCACATGGGAGAACCGGATTGTCCTGTACAAGCCGCACAGCGGCGAGACCCTGGGGTCGGATTCCTCGCTCTCCTTTGACTCCTCCATACTTGAAAAGCCTTTGCCGGCTGGCTGGGAGTATATTTCGGAGGACAAGGGCAGCGCCGAAGCGGGCTTCCGTCTGCTGCTGTCGGACCCCATCGAGAGAAGAAATGCCCCCCGCGAGGCGGAACTGCTGATGTCGATGTATTTTCCCATATCCAATATTGAGCGGATGTTCGATGCCTACCAATCGCAAAACAAGGGCGACACCTTCCTGTTCCATCCGGCTTTTGGGATAATCCTCTCCCGCAATACCGACCGGAAAATGGCGAAGCGGATTGTGGCAACGCTGACTCCTTCAACCGGACAAGGGACCTCGGACATCTTCAGTCTCAAGGAAGGCAGCTTTCTTGTCAGCTCGGTTCCATCTTCGGCCATTAACTGGCAGGTTGTGCATTATTCGCCGCTGAAGCAGATTCTTCAGCCGATCCGCAGCAGCCGTTATTCCTTCCTGACGGGATCGGCCATACTGCTGGTGATGAGCCTGCTGTTCTCGCTGCAGCTCTATCGTCAAGTACAGCGTCCGGTAAGCCTCTTGCTGCGTTCCCTCAACAGAATGAAGGAAGGACGCTGGTCTACCCGTATTCATACCAAGACCAATCCCGAGTTCACGATGCTCAACGAGGAGTTCAATGAAATGGCTGAGAAGATTCAATTGCTGATTGAACAGGTCTATCTGGAGCAGCTCCGGGCCAAGGACGCCCACCTCAAGCAGCTTCAATCGCAGATCAATCCGCATTTTCTCTACAATTGCCTATTCTTTATCAAGAGCAAGGCTGTTGTCGGCGATACGGATTCAGTGGAGGCCATGGCGCTTAATCTAGGCGAGTACTACCGTTATATCACCAAAGTCGACCATTCTCTCACCACCCTTCAGGAAGAACTGAAGCTGCTGGAGAACTACCTGGAAATACAGAATTTGCGGAAACAGCGCATCTGCTATGAGATGGATATCGCCGATGATCTGCTGGGCCTGAACATTCCCCGGCTGCTGATTCAGCCCTTGGTCGAGAACAGCATTATTCATGGCATTGAGAAAAAAATCGGCCAAGGCTCTATTCGGATCACCGCCAGCCAAACGCAAGAAATGGTCACCGTCACTGTTGAAGACAATGGAGCCGGCATGACCGATGAGGCGATTGCTGCTCTGCATGTTAGAATGTCTGAATCGACGCGCGAGGACGGAGGCTGCGGGCTATGGAATATCCAGCAGCGCCTCAAATCTTATTATGGCGATTCTTCCGGCCTTCTGATCGCTCCTTCATCTGACGGCGGCCTAAAAATCACTCTCCGCATGGAGAAGAAAGAGGAACCCTATGCACCAAATTCTGCTGGTTGACGACGAACCCTACGTCGTCGATGACCTATCCATCTCGCTTCCTTGGGCAGAAATGGGATTCGAACAGGTTCATAAAGCTTATTCGGGTTACGAGGCGCTGGAACTGCTTCAGCGCTATCCTATCGATATTGTAGTTACTGACATCAATATGCCGGAAATCTCGGGCATCGAACTGATTGCCTCTATCCGCAGCCGCTGGAAGCATATCCGGGTAGTTATGCTGACCGGTTATGCTGAGTTCGAATATGCCCGCAAGGCGATAGAGGAGCAAGCCAGCGCCTACTTGCTTAAGCCGATTGCCAATGACCAGTTGATCGCCGTGATCGCGAGGCTTCAGGAAGAGCTGCGCGGCGAATGGGAGACATGGTCCTCCTATCAGCGGACGATGCAGACCTTCCGCGAGCATCTTCCGCTCCTGCGGGACCGCCTGCTCGGGGAGCTGCTGCAGGGACGGAAGCTGCCTAAGCCGCAACTGGAAGAACGGCTGGCACAGTTCGATCTGCCGCTCTCAACCGACCTGCCGGTATGCCTCGCAGTGGTCAGACCGGAGGAATTCTTCCGGCGCCAGGACATGCGCAGCATGCTGCTGTTCGAATATGCGATTATCAATATCGCACAGGAGCTGTTCCAAGACCGTTTCCGCATCTGGTCCTGCAAAGATGTGCATGATTATCTCGTATTTCTGCTGCAGCCCAAGGATGATATTGAACCCGGCGGCAATCCGGGCGATGATGTCGCCCAGGCAGCCTATCAGTTGCAGAACCATGTCGGCACGCTGATTGGAGGCGGCCTCTCCGTGGTGACTACAGGCTGGGGAAGCTTCCCCGACCAGGTCTACACGCTCTATCAATCAGCCATCTCGGCCATCCGCCAGCATATCGGCAGCGAAACAGGCATCTATCTGGACGCAACGGATAACAGCGGCCCCCAGCCTGTGGAGATTCTGCAGCCGCTCTATGAGCCTCCGCTGTTCTTTCATATGTTCGAAGCAAACAACTGGCAGGGCATCGAGGACAAGCTGAATGCCATCGCTTCGGAGCTGGCCCGAAATCCGGACCGTTCACTGGAGCATATCCACGAAGCCCGTCTGCATCTGGAGACGGCATTCTATTATTTTGCCCATAAGAACAACAAAATGCTGAGCGAGATTGTCGGCAATCCGCTGCTGGAGCAGGCCCCCTTTCAGACGCCGGACAAGCTGCGGGAATGGGCGCTGGAGGTCATCGCTTTGCTGAGAGAGCATTTCGAATCAGAACGCCGGGACAGCCGCACCGTCCTGATTCGGAACGTCCATGAATATATCAACAGCAATCTCCACTATGTCTCACTCCAGACCATCGCCGATCATGTCCAGATGCATCCGGTCTACCTGTCCAAAATGTACAAGCTGGAGACAGGCAAGCGAATCAGCGACTATATCAGCCAGGTAAAGATGGAAAAAGCGGCGTATCTGCTGATCCATACGCCGCTGAAAATTTATGAAGTTTCCGCCGAACTTGGCTACTCCAACGCCCATTATTTTATTAAGCTCTTCAAGGAATACGCCGGTATGACCCCGCATGAGTTCCGCGATCGGTCGTTGTAACGCCCTTAACCTTCAAATCGCAGCTCTACCTCATGGGCGAGCCCGTCATCTGCGGTCGGCACAAGCCCTTCCTCCAGCGTCCGGCCATCCAGCGTCAGACGGGCTGTGCCGTCCTGCATCCGGCGGAAGCCCTCCGGCTTGCTGATCCGGATCCGGTAGGAGGAGCTGCCAAGCTTCAGCGTATAGGCGAATTCTGTCTGCTCCTCCCGCAGGATCGGATTGAGCGCAATGCCCTGCGCCGTATATTCAATCCCAAGCGCTTCCATCAGCGAGAGGGTGAGCCAGGTCGAGGTACCGCTTAGCATCGGACCAATGTTCTCACCGGTCTCGCTGTTATTGTATTGGGTGCAGAATCTCGGATTCCCGCAGATGGCGAACGGATCTTCCATCGTCTTAAACGGCATGATCCGGTCCAGCAGCCAATAGCCGAAGCGGCCCAGTTCAGCGGCAAGTCCCGCATCCGACACTTCCTTGGCTCCCTTAAACATCGCTGAAGCGGCCATCATGCAGGCATGCTTAAACACACCGCCGTTTTCCCGGTCGCCCGGAAAGTATTCGTCCGAAGCCGTGTGGGAGGACACCCGGCCCAGTGCAACAGGCGAGACCAGCTTCAATCCAAAAGGAGTCATGAGATGCGACTTCATAGTGTCCAGCATCACCGAGATCTGTGCTTCATCCGCACAGCCGGCCAGGATGCTCCAACTGAAGGAATTCAGGAAGTAAGAACCGTCGGACGCCGGATCTGAAGACAGACCGTCCCCGGCAGCTCCCAAATACGTGTATTCGCCGTTGGCATATCGGTTGAACAGAACGCGAGCGAAGAAGTTATCCTTCCAGGCATGATATTGAATACGTCCCCGCAGCTCTGCTCCAAAGCGGTCCAGCTCCGCGGCATAGTCCTGCTCTCCCTTCCGGGCGGCCAGTATGGACAGTTCATCTACCGCCACCTTCAGCAGGAAGGCGTTCATAACGCTCTCGGAATAATCGCTTTCCAGCGAATCCCCGAAGACTCCGCCTGCCTGCAGCTGCTTCCGGTATAGCTCTTCCTTGGCCGGACCGTTCAGATACGTATCATCCAGCTTCAGACAGTCGTTCCAGTCTGCGAAGTCCAGCAAGGGCAGACCGTGGCGGCCGATCGAAATCTGCCCCGAATAGACAATAATTGCCTTGAGTGTCTCGAAGACCGGCCGGCTGGTTTCTTGTCCCGCCACGGGGCAGGACTCATCCAGGAACTCAAGATCTCCTGTGAGCATGACATAGCGGTAGACGGCTTGAACAAGCCATAACGCGTCGTCGGACCATTTGCCCGGCTCTTTGCCGACCCAGAAGAAATTGTGATACGCATAGCCCAGCTCGAACACCATGCCGGTCCATTCTTTAAGCAGACTTTTCACCAGAGCGCTTCGGCCCATACCGACAAAATAATACATCGAAGCGTACAAATCCTGGATTTCGCGGAAGCCAATTTCCCTATACCCCTTTTGTGTCTGGCAAAAGGAACGGGAGACGAACGTTTGGTAGAGCACCTGAAACGGCAGGTTGCGGTTGACAAACACATCGAAGTTCCCGTCACCGGAGGATACCTGCAGGAACTTGCCATAATCCCGCACGAAGCCGGACGACTCGGCCAACGCCGATTCCGCCGCACTGCGCTTGGAGAACCGGGCGACCAGCGCCCCCACTTCGTCCGCCAGCACCGTGTCGTTCCAAGGCGCGCCGCTCTTGTCGGAGACAAGTCCGGTCAATTGGTCAACCGTTGCCGCGCTTCCGGCAGGAACATGGATCTCGCCGGCTACGGCGAAGAAGCCCGGTCCCTTGCGGTGCAGAATACTGCTCAGCTTAAGCGCTCCAGCCGGCCGGTGCAGCGAGCCTGTACCGACGAATTCATTGTAGCTGACGCAGTATTCGCGCGGCAGCACCGGCCCGCCTTCTCCATGCACGATCATCGTGTGGAAACGCAGATCGTGACGGCCGCCTTCCGGATAATAATCGGGACTGATAGCCGCCACAGCTCCCGATTCATCCTGAAGCACGCCGCCTTGCATGATGACATTGCTGTACAGCACATCCTCGAACAGCGCCCCCGGAGCGGCGGAACCGAACATCCCCGTATAGACAATCCGAAGACGGCGGTCAGCTTCTCCGCGGTTCACAACCTCAATCCGCTGCGCTTCGGTCGCCAGAGGCAACCCTTCGGAGTGTGGCAGAATAAAGATGGTACGGGTGATCTCCAGACCGCAGCGGGTGCGGTAGCTTATGACGGTTGCATTCTGGGAATGCCGGCAGACCGCCGATTCAATCCCTTCATCTCCGGGGTCTGCGGAATAAAAGATCTGCTTCCCGTCTTCGAACAGATAGAATTGCCGGTTGGCCGGGAAGCCGTTCTCCTCCTGGCGCATATCCCAGCGGGTAGCCAGCACTTGGGTTGCGGCGTGCGAGCGGAAGCTGCCGCCGCCGAACCGGTCAACCACGCTCTTGGGCGTGGTCTGGAGCGGATGGGGAAACTGCAGGCGGTTGCCCAGCAGCAGATTAACCGCGAAATGCGGACCCGGAACGGGTGAACGCAAATCAACTACATGCTCACCCTCAGCGTTAAGCGCTCCGGCCCAGCCCGGTGCAGCTTGCAGCTGCGCCAGAGCCTCGCTTGCCGTTGCCTCCGGGATCTGGACCGTCTGTTCCTGCCTTCCGGCATGCCGGATATAGAGCGACAGTTCTGTTCCCTCGCTGTTTACGGTGAACAGCGCGGACGCGCCGGCTTCAGCCGGCAGCAGCGCAGCCACGGCGGGCAGCTTGAGCAGCTCCTGAATGGCAGGCAGCCGAAGCGGCAAACCTGCTATCCCTACAGCCCCACGGCGTTCCGAATCGGTAAAGAGGGCGCTAACGTTCGCGCCGGTGCCAATCCGGTCGGCAAACACTTGTCTCAGGATATCTTCGGCCGAAGCCTTTGTTTCTCTTGCGGTAGTAAGTTTCAGCATTATAGCTCTCACCTTTCCTGTCATATTGCGGATCAGCCCTTCACGGCCCCCGCAGTCATACCGCTAATAAAGTATTTCTGCGTCATGAAAAATATCACCATTACCGGCACTGTTACAACAGTGGAAGCCGCCATCAGCAGATCATAGCGTGTGTTGTACTGGCCGACAAACAGGCGGATTCCCACTGGAATCGTCTGTACATCCGAACTGGTCGTGAGTACCCAGGCGAAGAGAAGCTCATCCCACGCCGTAAGGAAAATAAAGATACCGGTCGCAATAATGCCGGGCACAGACAGCGGCAGAATAATTTTGTAAAAGGCCTGGAATTTCGAGCAGCCGTCAATTGACGCCGACTCCTCCAGATCTCTTGGAATGGAGACAAAGAAACCGCGCATGATCCAGATACTGATCGGGGTATAGAACGCCGTATAGACGAGAATCATTCCCCAGTACGTGTTGATCATCGGCAAACCGAACGTATTCTTAATCCACAGGAACATCAGATAAATCGGGAACAGGAACATAATGCCCGGAATAAGCTGGGTGGATATGATACTCATGCTGAACAGCTTCGATCCCGGAAAATCAAACCGGGCCAGCGCATATCCCGCCAGCACGGCAAAAGAACCGGCAAGCAGGGTCGTTACGCCGCAGATCAGAAGGCTGTTGCGGAAATATACGGCGAAATTGACCGTATCCCACATGTTGATATAATTGACCCACTGCGGCTTCGGCAAGCTGAAGGTAGTGATGCCGTTCAAAATCTGGTCATTCGAGTGCAGAGAGGTAAAAATCATCCACAGAATCGGAAATACCGTCACGACTACGATGAACCAGGTCAATGAAGTCAGCAGAAACGAAGAGACAGAACGTTTACGGTGTGTACTCATTGGGCATTCAACTCCGTTCTAAAGGCACGATACCAAACGCCGACTACCATCAGCATTACGAACATCAGCATCATGGAAGCGGCAGAACCGGAACCAAATGACCAGTAGCCGAAGGATTGGCGGGTTAAGGCCGTCATCAGCAGATCTCCCCACTCCCCCGGATACCCGGCACCGTTGCCAAACATCGTGGAAACGATATTGTAGGAGTAGACATTATTGATGATTTGGAACAAAAGCTGTACCGCAATAACCGGCTTGAGCATCGGCAGCGTCATGTTCCAAAACTGGCGGAACTTGCTGGCACCGTCAATGGTCGCCGCTTCGTAGATATCATCGGGAATGGTCTGCAGTCCAGCCAGAAAAATAACCATCAGGAACGGCCAGCCTCGCCAGATGGTCGGGATAATGATTGCCCAGATGGTATTCGGTCCCAGCAGCCAGAAGGGCTTCTCCGAGAAGATGTGCAGAACATCGACCAGAATATAGTTAATAATACCGTTCTGCTGCCACATGAAGCCCCAGAGCACGCCGACAACATAAGACGGAATGACCCAGGGGAGCAGCATGGCTGTGCGGGCGATGCTGCGGCCGGGAAAATCACGGTTCAGCAGCATGGCCATCATCAGCCCCATAATCATTACACCAATTGTTACGATAACCGCATAAATCGCGGTGTTGCGTATTGCAAAGTTCAACCCCTGGCGGACCGGATTATCGGTGTTGAACAACAAACCGATATAATTGTCCATTCCGACAAACGGGGCCTTCAAGTATTTAACCAGTGTAAATTGGTTCAGCTTCAAAAATGACATCCAGATTCCCTGGAGCATCGGAAGCAAGTGCACCAGCATCATGAAGATGATGGTCGGCACCATCAGCATGTAAGCGAACTTATTATCTTTGACCCGCTTGCGCCACAGCTCTCGCTTGCTTAAAGAGGCTTTTGCGGGAAGCTTATTTTCAGTATGGAGTCCCATCTCGTATCCCTCGCTTTGTTAATGGAAGAAACCGCCGCGCCCTAATCGCGCGGCGGCCTCCCAAAATTCTAGTAGTTATTGATTAATAATCGCTTTGACTTCAGCCGCTGCGGAGTCCAGCTCTTCCTTGACGCTTTCTTCGCTGTATGTGCCCTTCACGCCGGCGACAATATCCCAAACGTTGGCAAAATGCTTTTGCAGTGCAGTTTCCGTAGGTCCCCATTGCGGGATGGACGGATAGGTTCTGCCGTATTTTGTTGCTTCGGAGAATGCTTTCATATTGGCATCAAGATCTGGAGCTTCCAGAAGAGACAATCTGGCAGGAAGCTGGCCGGATACCGCAGCATAGGCTTTTTGTGCTTCATCTCCAGTCAGGTATTTGATAACCTCCCAAGTGGCTTCCTTCTTCTTGGAGCCGCTGAACACCGTCAGCTCGCTGCCGCCGACAAAGGTGGCTTGTCCTTCGGGACCGGCTGGAAGAGGTGCCACAGCGAAGTTTTTCGCTGCCTTCTTGTCATCCATGCCGCCGTTTGCTTTTGGTGTAGCAAAGTTTTTGGCCAGCCACGGTCCGGAGATAATCACTGCCGATTTGCCGTCGCCGAAATCGCTCTCAATCTGCGACGAGTTCTTTTCAAGCGAGGACTTATCGACGAGACCTTCTTGCGCGAGTCCTGTGTAGAACATTACGCCTTTAAGACCTTTCTCTTCGTTGAAGACTACGTTTTTGTTGTCTTCCGAGAGAACGTCGCCGCCTGCAGCCCAGATCCAAGGGAAAATATTATGCACAACGTTCCAGTCGTTTTTGCCCGGAAGTCCCAGTGCAGCGATCTTCTTGCCATCGACTGTTTGCCCGTTGACCGCTTCCAGCGCACTTTTGAAGGAATCCCAATCCTTGAACGCAGTTTCCGTATTTACTCCGGCTTGCTTGAAAACATCCGTCCGGTAGTAAATGGCACGTGCATCCACGAACCACGGCACTCCGTACACCTCGCTGTCGCCCGCGATGGAGGTTGTTTTCCAGATGGCCGGCAGGAAAGCCTCGGCGCCGCCTACATCTGCCACCTTGTCAGTGACTTTGTCAATGCCGCCCATGCTGGCGATGGCCGGCACCCAGGTCGACCCAAGCTGGAGCAGGTCCGGGCCTTCGCCGCTTGTAGCCGCCGTTGTAATCTTCGTCCAAGCAGAACCCCAGTCAAGCACCGTTACCTTGACGGTGACGTTCGGATGCTCCTTCAGGTAGGGATCAAGGGTCTTCAGGAAGTCCTGATCCGGTTTGGGACTGTTCGGCATCACCCAAGCGTTCAGGGTAACCGGTTCTGTGCTTGGAGCTTCAGAAGCCGTAGTCGCGCTGGAATTTTCTTTCTTTCCTCCGTTGTTAGCAGAATTAGATTGATTGTTGCTGCCTCCACATCCGCTGACAACTACTGAGAATGCCAGGAGCAGCGCACTAATGGATACTGCTGTCTTTTTCACAATAAATCTCCCCCATTGTCTTTTGAAGATCTCGGAGAACGGTTGCCCGTCCTCCATAGTTTGATTATAAAAGCGTTTCTTGCCGGTCTAAATACCAAATCCCAAGCCTGGATAACAAATTATAAAGCTTGTCTCAAGGTGCAGCTACCGTTCCGTTGTTCATCAACACAATATCATCGACGTTTACCGCGAGATGTCCTGTGCCGCCATCCTTAATATTTCCCAGCTCGAACGAGATGCGGCCGATGGATGTGCTGCCTCCGGCAACGTCGAATTCCAGGGTATAGTCGGTGTATTCCGTTCCAAGATCGACGATTTTATTCGCATACCCATGCCAGGTGTAGTTGTTCGCGACATCCAGCCAGCCAATGCTGATGTTCATTTTGCGTGGTGCTCCTGCTTTGGCTTTGAAGGTGAGCGTATAATGATTGCCTTCGTTGTAGGCTACTCCCTCATAATAGATCTGCCGATCCCAACTGTTCGTTCCTGTGGAACCAACCTGCATTTGCAGCGACCCATCCACATTGTCAATGGACAACTCGCCATTGTCAGAGGAATAGCTGCTCCAGCCCTTAAGCGGAGCGGAGAAGTCTCCGTTAGGGATCAGATTCTCTCCATACGCCTCTCCAGCCATCACCGGACTTACCTGAATCAGTGAAATGTTGCTCAGCTTAACTGTGTGTTCTCCCAATTCCTCGGAAATCTTGCCCAGACTAAACTGAAGCAGGGCATCAGGATCGCTTGCCGGAGCGGTGAACAGGTATTCATAATGTCCGCCGCTTTCGCTCAGGCTCACTTTCTCATTCGTATAAGCCGTCCAATCTTTGTCCACAGAGCCGTCATGCTGGACCAGCACCCGAATCGATCTGGCTATCGAGGAATCCGCATCGAAGCGAAGCAGATACTTCTTGCCTTGCTCTACCGGTATTGCCCCTTGTTTCACCTGTACGTTCCAGTCCTCTTCACCGGTGCCCCCAAGGTCAACCCGCAGCGCTCCATACACAGCTTTCATAACGGTATTCTTCACTGGAGCATCGTCCCAGTCCTTCTTGAACAGCGTCCAGCCTTCAGTGGAATCACCCTTGAGGCTGCCGTTCATCACCAGTTCGCGGGAAAGATCCAGCCAAGCCAGATTGTAGCCGCTGCCGCCAAGACGGAAATAATAGCTTCCCGCAGGCAGCTCCAGCGGCGCCCCGATGATAGCGCGGTAGGATTGAACGCCTCCGGTATCTCCAATTGCAATGCTATAGACAGATGCCGTCACCACACTGTGCTTGCTGGCATCCAGAACGGACAGCTCCAGCTCCGAATCCGCATGTACACTGGATACCCGGGCTACCGGAATAATGCTGGCCGCCTGAGGAAGAACCACTTTGTATTCGACATAGTCACCCTTGTCCATATCGGTGGTGTCCTTGCCACCCTCTCCGCTTGGGACCAGACTGATTCCCGATGATCTCCAGTACTGATCTCCCCGCAGATGCAGGTAGCTGTTGAGTACAGGTGGATTCACCATCCGGACCAGACGCACATTGTCAATTTCGGTCTGTCCGGCAGTCTGGCCGAGCAGGAACGACAATGAACCTTCAGTACCGGTCGCGCCGGATAGCGCTATTTCCGCTGTATAGCTCTTCCACTCCGGCGTCAGATTGAACGTTGCCCCGTCAGGATAGACAGTATTTCCACCGCTGTTCTCCAGCTTGATTCCAACCGGCTGCGCCTTATCGGATCTAGCGTCGAAGGCGAGTTGATAGACCCCTTCTGCTGACATAGGTATGCCTGTCTGGGTAAGCGTCACATCCTCCGGAGATCCGCCGGTGTGGCTGACGTCTGCCCTGAACTCCCGTTTCATGAGCGGCAGCTCCAGAGCATTGGTTACGCTAGCCTGCGCTACTGCTCCTGCGTCTGGCTTAACGGCAAATGCCCAATAGCCCAGACGCCCTTCTCCCAGCTCGAAACCTCCATTATAAATAAGGTTGCCATCAGCAAGTGGTGTACGCACCACCGGCAGCGGCTCCGTCTCTACCACTCGAACATTGGCGAAATAGGCTGCAATGTCATTCAGACCGAGATTGAACTCGAAGCGGACATTGTTGTCAGTAGCCTGCACCATGTTGAAGGTGTATTCGAACGATTGCCAGTCCGGCGTAAGCTGGAAATTGCGTTCCTTGGAATACGCCGTCCATCCACCGCCAAATTCAGTCAGCTTGCTCATCACCGGACGAGTTACGTCCGCTTTAGCGTCGAATGTTATCTTGTAGGCTTTACCCTTCTCCACTAGAAGTGGCTTCTGGGTTAGCTGAATGGAATAATTTTTGGTTCCCCCATCTTTGACGGCAACCTTGACCACCTTGCCCTTATCCTTATCCTCAATGACTGAGGATGTAGCTGCTCCGCCTGCGTTCTCAATTAGCTCCCAATATTTAGGCAACCCGTCGGCAGCTATATCGCCTTTGAAATCTCCGTTATAGATCTGATTTCCATCTGCAAGAGCTGGGCGCTGCGGAGCCGAGGTCTCAGGCTTCGTTGGCCGCTTGCCCGTTACGTCCGGCCATTGATCCAGCTTGTTATACTTGTAGACCCGGACATAATCGACATACATCTTGTCCGACTTGAAGTTTGCTGCCGGATCACCCGGCCAGTCGCCGCCCACTGCCAAATTGAGAATCATATAGAATGGACGGTCAAACGGTGCAGGGTACGTAAAGTAATCCGGCTGGCCTTCAGCCTTCGTTCCCCAATCGCTTGTTTCGAAATACATTTTATCATCCACGTAATACCGAATCAGGCCCGGAAGCCATTCAAGTGTGAAGTTATGATAATCATCAGCAAAGGTTTTGCCTTCCGGCAGAATATAGGTTTTAGACTGGGACATATGTGGAATGTCGTAATGAATCGAGCCATGAACCGTTCTCGGGTAGAGATCAGCTTTCGCTGTATCACCGGCAACCGGTCCTGTCAATTCCATAATGTCCATCTCGCCGCTTCCCGGCCAAGGTCCGTACTGCTTCTCATCATCGGTTGGCATCATCCAAATGGCGGGCCACATCCCCTGCTGAATCGGCAGCTTGGCGCGTACCGTGAATTTGCCGTAAGTCCAGTCGCCCTTCATCTTGGAGGTCAGCTTAGCGGAAGTATACTCTTTCCCGCCGTAAGCTTCCTTCCGCGCTTCCAGTGCCAGTACCCCCTGTCCGCTCTCGGTTTCGAGCGAAGCATTGTCCGGATGATAATATTCCAATTCGTTGTTGTATACCGTTCCGGTATCCTGAACATTCCATTTAGCCTGGTCAATGGATTGACCGTCGAATTCGTCGTTCCAGACCAATTCCCATTGGTTCTGCTCTGTTGACGGAGTGGATGTCGCCGTTGCACTCGCTGTTGGCGTGGCGCTGGCCGTCGCGGCCGGTGTCGGCGTTGCGGGTACAGGTGTCTCAGGTGCAGGCGTTGGTGCCGCGCCTCCGGCGTTCCCTCCACCCGCTGCGAAGGTAACCACAGCACTTGCCTGAGGCGAGGATACACTGCCCGTCAAGCCGCGAAGTATCTCTCCGGATTTGAGCGCTGTACCGTTAAGCACACTGTCGGCCTGTGTCTCAAGCAAGCCGATTTGCCCCCGGTTCACGATCTCTGATCCGGCAGCACCGGCCCCAACAATCAGGGTATCAACCTTTGAGCCGGCCCCAATCTCTACTTTGGCCGGCCTGGTCAATTCGATCCGGACCGCCGAGCTTCCATCCTCCAGCACGAGCCGCACAGGCGCTTTTGGCTTATCTACGGTCGTCTGCCCCAGGGCAGATTTGCGAAAGATCACCGAATGTCCGCCGCCTCCAGAGATTCGGGTGGTACCCTTCACCTTGATTCCGGAGAACGATACTTCTCCCTCTCCTGTTCCGGCGGTCACATAGAGATTTCCGTTGACCGATCCGCCTTCAATCTGTACACCCGCCCGATTGACAATAACGCTGCCGGACACCTCGCCAATTGAATAGCTGCCTTCGCCCGGACTGACCCACCCGATCATCCGGCCAAGCAGCACAGCCAGCTCAGCTCGGGCCATTGGAGCCTGAGGATTCAGCCTTCCCGCCGAGTCACCGTGAATATAGCCGGCGTCAAGCATAACGCTCACTGCTTCCCGGGCATAGCCGCTGACTGCTGTCCCGTCCGCCTGCGCAGACAGCACAGTCTGGGAGGCAGCCTCCAGACGAAAAGCCCTGCCCAGCATCGTCATTGCTTCCTGTCGCGTTACAGCCGCTCCCGGCTGAAAGCGACCGTCCGTGTAGCCCTTGATTATCCCCGCTGCGTTGACCCCGGCCACATCCTTACCATACCAAGAAGAAGCGCTTACATCGCTGAAAACAGCAATGCCCGGATCTGTATAGCTAAACACCCGGCTCAGTATGACTGCCATCTCTGCGCGGGAGACTGCCCGGCCCGGTTGAAATTGTCCTTGGCCGTCGCCTTGCAGAATCCCGGCGGCTGCCAGTCTGTCTGCCGCCGACGCAGCCCAATGCTGGTTCATATCGGCAAACACTGCCGTTCCGGCTGCAGCAGCGCCGCTTGCGCTTGCGGCTGATCCGGGAAGCCCGTCCATCCCAGCTGCTGCTTGTGCCAGTCCCGTGTTTCCCGGAAGCTGAAGCCCTGACAGCAGCATAACCACAATTAGAAGTTTGGATATTCCTCTACGGTTCACCTAACTATTCCCCCTTGTGCAGATCCTAGTAGAATCCCGGCGTTGCTGCCGGTCGATTTCAGTATAGGTTCTGCTCCCTGCAGGTAACATACCAATTCCTTAGCGCGTATAACAAAGATGCAACTTTCGTAAAAAAAGCAAAAAGCCCAATCCTCAAGCGGCTGCAGCAGCCGCCCAAGGATTGGGCGCGGTGAACCTATGTAACTCTTTTGGAGCATGAACCAGGCTAAGGATCAGGAAGATGCATGGATCTGCGGATAATCCTGGGCAATTTCTTCCCCGGAGAACAGATCGTCAAGCGAACTGAGCGTGCCGTCTTCTTCAACCTGATAAACCGACATTTTCTCGCCGTTAACCGTAAGTTCGATGAAACAGCCCCAGCAATAGAACTGGTGGGAACCGATCTTGCCGATATCCTTGGAGTTGCAGTTTGGACACTTCATATAATACATTCCACCTATCCGTTAACAATATTAATGGCTTTTTGGAGCCGTTCTTCGCTCATCGCGGGAACCAGTACGGAATCCTCCCCAATGGACATTTCTTCAGAACAAGGCAGCCATTTGCGGCCTTCGATCAAATCAGTTACAAGCCCGTCACTGATTTCCAGCGCTACTATTGTGTTTCCCAACTTCTGGTCAAAATAAACATCGGATATTCTTCCAAGTATCGTTCCGGATGCAGTCAGTACCTGCAAATCCTTCAATTTCTTCTTTCCTAAAAGAAAAGTATAGGGTATATGGTCAGTGTCGGCCTTTAGTATCGACTCTTTACTGCGAATCATGACAGCATCTTCGCCATAAGCGACAATATCTTCCCATGCCACAACTTTCACATGACTGGAAAAAAAAGATTTGCTTTCCAGTTCAATACCCGTAATATTCCAGTTTGAATCCAGTACAACATCGACAATTTTGCCGATTTCATTACCTTCTTCAACTTCATATACAGCCAGGCCGATCATATCTTGAAGTTTCATGGCTGCTTTAGTCCCCTCGCTTTGAGTGTACTTTCAAATCACTTATGGTTAAAGAGCCAAATACCAAAACGGATACGAGACCGAAAAAAATCCTAGTCTACACTACGCAACCGTCTCAGGATGGTTTCAACTTTTTCTGCAACAAGCTTTATTTCTTCATTAGTATTACCCAGACCTGTGCTAAAACGAATCGCCGAGTCCAAAACTTCTTCCGGAAGATTCATCGCTTGCAGAACATGCGAAACCTCCAGTGAACCAGAGGTGCAGGCTGAGCCGCTGGCAGCAGCAATCCGCTCCATATCAAGGTTCATCAGCATCACATCGGTCCGGGCTCCCGGAAAACTCACATTCAGAATTCCAGGCAAAAAATGCTGCTCGTTTCCGTTAATCACATAGTTCTGCCGCCCGATACGGCTGTCCAGCTCCTGCAGCAGCACATTCCGCAGCTCAAGCGCTTTATCCTGCCGCCCGTGAAGCCCCTGCACCGCCAGCTCCACCGCTTTGGCAAAACCTGCTGTGCTAGCAAGACTCTCCGTTCCCGCCCGTCTGCCGCGCTCCTGGAGTCCTCCGTGCTGTCTGGAATGCAGCGGTGCACCGCGCCGTACATACAATCCACCGATGCCCTGCGGGCCATTTATTTTATGGGCGGAAAAGCTCATATAATCAACGGGAAGCTCGCGAAGTGTAATGGGAATCATCCCGAGAGCCTGTACAGCATCGACGTGGAACAAAATGCCCCGTTCGGCAGCGAGACGGCCAATCTCTTCTATAGGTTCTACTGTTCCTACCTCATTATTCGCGAACATCACACTGATCAATACCGTATCATCTCGCAAAGCGGCTGCCACATCTGAAAGCGAGACGAGACCTGTCGAATCAACCGGAAGATAGGTAACATCATAGCCCTGCTTCTCCAGTTCTTCGCACGTATGTTGAACGGCATGATGCTCAATTGCTGTGGTGATGATATGTTTGCCCTTCTCTCTGGTAGCAGCTGCAGCTCCAAACAGCGCCAGATTATCGCTCTCCGTGCCTCCGCTGGTGAACACCCATTCATCGGGAGCACAGCCTAAAAAGCCCGCGATGGTATCGCGTGCCCTGTTCACAATCTTTTTGGCGGAACGTCCGAACGTGTGCACACTGGACGCATTGCCGTATTGTTCAAGCAGCATATTGTACATAACCTTGGCCACCTCCGGATGAACCGGGGTTGAGGCGGCGTGGTCCAAATAGATGGGTTTCATGACTAAATTCTCCGCTTCTTGAAATTCAGGATTTTCTTACAGGACTACTCGATTATACTGCTGAATGTCGCCTTTTACCACCTGAGAATAAACACAATATTGTAACAACCTTTAGGGGTCTGTTAGTGGGAATTCCCGCTAAGCCACTCACTTTCCAGCACATTCCAAAGCTTCCAGCCGAGCGGAGAGCTGCTGCTCAGAAATCACTTCAATATTGTTTCTTCTCAGCAGGGCGGACGTTACACCTTGCCCGGGAATTTTCACACCGGCAAATTGTCCGTTATAGATCATCGCACTGCCGCAAGAAGGGCTGTTTTCTTTGAGTACTACGGTGGTGGCTCCGATCTCCCGGGCTTTCTCCAGCGTTTCATAGGCTCCTTTGAGGTACATTTCGGTTACATCATTTCCTGACCGGTCCATTACCCTGGCCTTCCCCTCCAGCACATCCTCCCCGCCGCCGCCGATAATTTCCGCCGGTTCCCTCGGTGTCGAGAATCCGCCAAGCAATTCTGGACACACAGCAACTGCCTTGTTGTTATCCAGCAGTTTTTGAAGGCTTGTATCGAGACAATCCGTGCCGTTGTATCTTACTTTCATTCCTGCGAGACAGGAGCTTACGATAATCATGCGGAATCCTCTCCTTCGTTTCGCTATCATCCGTTTCTTCATTTATAATAATGTGAAATACTCCGAGCATAGCATGAGGGCTACAGCACTGTAAACAAATTCAGACCACATCATAAATGAACCGGGAGGCTAAATCAGCATGTGTGGAAGATACACAATTACCGTAACCATGGATGAGTTGATGCTGCGTTATTTTACGAATGACACCACCATTGTCCACTATGCCCCAAAATATAACGCGGCCCCGATGCAGTATATCCCGGCAGTTATTCATAATGGCAAGCATAATAAGCTTGGGGAATTACGCTGGGGGCTGGTCCCGTCCTGGGCCAAGGATGACAAAAGCGGCAGCAAAATGATCAATGCCCGTGCAGAATCCCTTCTGGAAAAAGCATCCTTCAAAAACCTGGTGAGCTCGCGCCGCTGCGTGATTCCTGCGGACGGCTTCTACGACTGGAAGCCGCAGGAAGGCGGCAAACAGCCGCTGAGAATTACGCTGCGTGACGGGAAGCTTTTTTCCATGGCCGGCTTGTACGATATTTGGATGGATCAGAGCGGCAATAAGCTCAGCACCTGCACAATTATTACTACAGAATCCAACAGCCTGATGGCTGAGATTCATGACCGCATGCCGGTTATCCTCACCTCTGAAGCTGAGACAGCGTGGCTTGACCGGCACAATCATGACGTCCCCGCTCTAATGAAGCTATTGCGGCCATATAATGCAGAGCATATGCGGGCTTATCCCGTCTCACCGGCAGTGGGCAACGTCCGCAACGATTATAAGGAGTTAATTAAAGAAGCATAGCGAAGAATCGCAGCAATGACCCGGATCAAGGGCTTTTTGGGTTTGAAAATTCAATCGCAAGGCAAAAAATCCGCCAGCTTGGGTGCTGGCGGAGACTATTTTAGAGTTAAAGCGATTTAAAGCTTACAGCAGGATTGTCTTAGAGATAATTACCAACAATATAAACAACACGAGTATAGCACCCGTAGAAGTCCACGCTCCGCCGTATCCACCGACATTTTCACTCATAACGATTCCTCCTTAAAAATAGAATACAGCTTAGGGTATGCAGGCATAATCTCTTTGCTTGGGCAATCAGTAAGCTTCCGATAACAACATTAAAATTCATGTTCTTATCCTCAATACCAAGCTGTGTCCATCCTCTAAAATAATTAGGTATCCATCCAAGCTTAACAAGCATAAGGTCTATAAAGATGTTAAGGAGGGATATTATGTCTAACATGTTTGTCGCCCGGTCACTGGAAGAGGTCAGCTTTTGGTCAAGAATTATGAAAGAACATTCCTTGTTTCTAGGATTGGGGTTCCGGGCGGAAGATACAGTCCTGAAACAAGAAGCTAATCACTTTTACCGGATTTTCGAAGACATTGAGAGACGGGTGCATGCTTTCTCCCTTGATACAGACCCTGCAACGATTCACCAATTTAATCAGGAGGTTCATACCGCAGTATGTCACATATGGGCGTTCAAAAGAAAAGTACTTGGCTTAATTCTATGTTGCAAGCTCCCTGGACAAACGAATTTCCCACTTTTAGTGGATCATGTAAGTAGAGAAGCCAATTATTTCAGAAATCGGCTGGAAGAGCTAAACCAAGGCAAATTAGAGCCATTATATGATGCTATTATTGATGAAAATGTATTTTTCTTAAGAATTATGGCCGACCACGCCAAATTTATAGGTCATCTATTAGATCCTTCAGAACGGAAGCTTGTCGAGCAGGCCCGAGAATTCAGTCAAGATTTTGATCAATTATTATTTCAGGCTAGAGATATTGAATCCATGAGACCTCAATCGCAAACCGGTCCAATCTTAACCCAATTTCTTGATCAGAATAGAGTATCAGTGAAATCACTAAGGGATTTTAAGAAAACAGCCCGGGATTTAATCGAACAATGCAGAATTAAAAGCATCATACACCCGCTGCTTGCGGATCACGTTTTCCGTGAAGCAGAGAGATTCTTGGAGATTATTGATATGTTCGAAAACTCTTTAACCGGGAAAGGGAATGCACCAATGATCCACCATTAGCTCCTTCTTGGTACCAAGTTCTTCAGGCTTCAATAGAGCCTTAAATTTCTTTACATACAACATGGGCTTGCTGACAGTTAATGTTCCGGTTTTCCGACAATCACTACCCTCCCGTTCATTAACAAAAAGTCCTGCTGACCATCACGGTAGCAGGGCTTTACTACGCTTTGAAGATGCAGCCATATCCCCCACATTTTGCCCCAGTCCCAAGCCTCACCGGACCAGCCGCATCACCTCGGAATAAACCCGCTGAAAATCATAAGTGAATTCGTTAGTCAATATAGCTTTAATATGGAATAACCTTTTGCTTTTTTATTAAAAGCTATGGCAACTCTTAATTCCTTTCAAGCGTTGACAGTGAAACCATTACCCATGGAGCAAATTTATTCGACAGTTCACCCTTAGGATTGTGTATCCGGAAAAGAAAAGCTTCCCCCGCTTGATTCTTCCACACCATATAATCCTCTATTCCCTTATCACCGGTAGCCTGCAGATATAAATCTGCAAAACCCAGAGGATGCTCAAACAGCTCCCCGCTATGATCGTTAGCCTTACCCATTGCAGAAAGCTCAGTTTGTCCCTGTTGCTTCAGAGCGGTGAGATCGTAACCGGATGGCAAGTGTTCAATCTCGGCATAATAGGTGGGGTCCTCAGTGAGTGATAAACGGCCAGACTGTTCATCGAATATGAAATCCTCAAAGACATACAGGGAATATCCATCACCTTGCTCAAGTGTACCTTCTTGCCCTGAGACCCCTCCCTCCTGTTCACCAAATGCCTGGGTCTCCGGACGTTTGGATGTCTGAGGATCAGTAGCGTCCGGACTGGCGGACTCCTGCGCCTCCGTGGCTGCGGGAGTAGCAGAAGGTTCAGGAGTGGCTGTAGCTTCAATAACAGGCATAGTCGCTGCACTTGACGCTGTAGGCTCTGCCTCGTTTACTGTTTCATTGTTACTGCATGCACCGAGAATTGAGGCGGACAGAAGAATGCTGGTAACTGTAGCAATCAATGTTTTATTCATTTTATACCTCCTCATCTGAATAGTAGTTATTACCCAAATGTCCAACATCCCCGCACCACTTAAGGTTGACGGGTTATTTTGGAATCTGTATCGTTCTCTATAAAGCACATAGTAAATATTACCCAATTCTGATAGAATGATTCTGAATTTATTATCAGATTTAGGGGGAGCTATGAATAGTAAGAATTGGTGGACATTGATTATTATACTCGTATTAATTGGGGGAAGCATTGGTGGGAAACTTCTTTATGACGCGAAAAAGGAACGGGATCGTCAAGACCTGATTCATATGGGGGATGAACTGGACAAAGCTTGGTCTGACTACGAGAATACTATTAACGAGATAGATAAAAATCAGGATTTAGCTGAGGAATACACAAATCTAATGGAATCTATCCTTGACGATGATATTGCATCAAGCGAGTTAGAGGAAACTATAGTTAAAGCCTGTGAAATGGAAAGCAAATTGATGGAGCTCTACCCTACTGTCTACAATGAACCTAGTTCTGTTTGTGAATGAAATCAAGCCCCGCCAGCTCAATCAAATACCGGCGGGTTATTTTATGTATGCTCTAAATTCAAAATGTTTCCTGACGAATCGGGCGCCATCAATTTTAATGGACCCTGACGTAAATCCTTCTTCAATCCCTCCACATTCCATCAGATGGCCTATAGAATCTGGATCTTCAATAAGAAGGATACTAGGTGTCTAGTCACTGTATTCCGTTAAAACACTTTATGGTCTCAAATAATTCATGCAAGTAATCAAAATATGGGTAATTCCAAAAATAGCACATGGAACGAGAAGGACATAGTTTTTCATCCAAAGTCCGACAAAAAAGAAATACAAAGGCGGCATGCATGCAATTCCTAGTATCAGTAACCACGGAGCAACCACGCCATTATAATAGAAAACCCAAGAAATATAATAGGCTGCTAAAAACAAAACTGCTAGTCTAATATAAAAGTTACTGTTATTTCCTTCGCCTTTGTTTATCAGAACAACCATAAGAATAACCGTTAACACCCCAAACAATCCCTCTATAATATTCAGTGTTTTATAGGCAGAACTATTTCCAGTAAGCACATTATTTGTTGGAGGCACTAGCATCCAGATTATATTAGGAAGTAGCTGTAATGCGTATAATAAAAGGCCTGTCAACGAAAATTGAAGTCCATAATTTCTCATAACACCCTCCCAAAGTCTTTATTGGTAGAGTATATTACAAAGTCAAAATCCACACCTCAGTCTCTAGTCGGGTTATTTTATGTATGCTCTAATTTCAAATCGATCTCACACATAGTGGGAACCGGCAATCTTAGTCGATTCTGATATCAATAAAATTTATGGAACCGCCTAATAGGATGAAGTTGCTTGCATCCCGGACAAAAGAACCGCTAAGCTTTCGTCCTTTTCCTAGACCTCACTTATGTTTAAACATGCAAGACGCAAGGGTTTTATTGAAGCAGACCCGACTGAGGATGTGGTAATACCTAAGGAGAAAAAGACGGCACGTAAAATCGGAGAAAAAAAAGTCCTCCTCAAATTTCTTGAGAAGGACGAGTTGAGATTTCTGCCAGGCGGGTAACATTTTTCAAAAATCCCTTTGAAATCAACGGAATTTTAGTTCCTGTTAGATATAAAACATATAGTTGTCAGCCTTGCTTTCTTCCTTATAGTTGATTAAGTCGGACAATGTGGTGGAATCCAGCACATCGGCAATGCTGTCGCGGATGCGCAACCAGAGGTCGCGTTTTGCCGGATCATCTTCTTCTGTAAAATCAACAGGCGATATGGGGCCTTCCAGCACCCGGATAATATCGCCGGCTGTAATGGTGATGGATTCGCGTGAAAGGATATAGCCGCCGTAAGCACCACGAATGCTCTTCACAAGCCCTGCGTTGCGCAGTGGGGCAATGAGCTGTTCCAGGTAATGCTCGGATAGTCCGTTTTTCTCGGCGATGCTTTTAAGTGAGGTTGGACCTTCGCCAAATTTCAGGGCAAGCTCCATCATAATGGTTAATCCGTAACGTCCTTTTGTCGATATCTTCAAGGGGCACCTCTTTCGGTTTAGTTGCTGATAGAATCATAATCCATTGCTACGACATGAGATATGTCATATCAAGGTATTCCGATGTTTGCTCTCAGCTTATGTTATCATATTTATGGACATATTTGGAGCCAAAAAAGTAACTTTTCACATGAATGTTCGCCAGTGGTGGACAAATTGTCAATTTTAACGTCTTTTCTGCTGCATTTTCCCGTCCTCACGGGCAGTTTAAGCTAGACAGGTGTGTTATAATACAAAATGAGCCGGGTGTTTGTATCAATAACCGGTATTTTTTGTATAGAAAATGGTGATTACGATGACAAAGGCAAACCAAGACACACGTGTCGTCGTCGGCATGTCCGGAGGGGTTGATTCCTCCGTTACGGCACTTCTGCTGAAGCAGCAGGGCTATGACGTCATCGGTATCTTCATGAAGAACTGGGACGACACCGATGAGTTTGGCGTATGCACGGCCGAGACTGACGCAGAGGATGTCCGCCGCGTATGTGAGCAGATCGATATTCCTTACTATACCGTTAACTTCGAGAAGGAATACTTTGATAAAGTCTTTTCCTATTTCCTCGATGAATATAAGGCCGGACGCACACCAAATCCGGATGTGATGTGCAACCGCGAGATCAAATTCGGAGAATTCCTGAATAAGGCACTACAACTGGGCGCTGATTACGTGGCTACCGGGCATTATGCACGGGTCATTCAGGAAGACGGCAAGTTCAAGCTGCTGCGCGGCGTGGACAGCAATAAAGACCAGACCTACTTCCTGAACGCGCTGAGCCAGTACCAGCTTTCCAAAGCGATGTTCCCGATCGGACATCTGCCAAAACCTGAAGTACGGAGAATCGCCGAGGAAGCCGGATTGTACACAGCCAAGAAAAAAGACAGCACCGGCGTCTGCTTCATCGGTGAGCGTAACTTCCGTGAATTCCTAAGCCAGTATCTGCCTGCCCAGTCCGGAGACATGGTCGATATCGCCACAGGCGAGGTGAAGGGCCGCCACGAGGGCCTGATGTATTACACACTGGGCCAGCGCCAGGGTCTGGGAATTGGCGGCTCCGGCAATGGTGAGCCGTGGTTTGTGGCTGAGAAGGATCTGGACCGCAACATCCTGTATGTAATCCAAGGGGACAAGCACCACAGCCTCTACTCCACCAGTCTGATCGCCTCCGGTGTCAACTGGATAGACGGCCTTCCCCTTACGGATGCACCGCTGAAGTGCACCGCCAAGTTCCGCTACCGCCAGCCTGATCAGGGCGTAACACTAACAGCACAGGAAGACGGTACCGTGCATGTTGCCTTCGATGTGCCGCAAAAGGCGATCACACCGGGCCAAGCTGTTGTCTTCTACCTGGACGAGGAATGCCTCGGCGGAGGTACGATTGAAGCTGCAGAGAAGGTAATACCGCAGCCGCAGCAATAAGAACCGAATGAACGCACCTAAAAACGGCTGCTGACCATACCAAGGTCGGCAGCCGTTTCTATGTGGCTAAAGCGGTAGCATTTAACCCTATGTGTATACAAAAACCTCCTTGCGGCTGTAAAAGCCGCAAGGAGGTCTTGAATTACAGGTTGCTAAATCCCGGAAAATTACTGTGCAGCAATCCCCTTGTCGGCGGACAGTGCAATCTCATTTCTGTAAATACCCGTTCCATCGCCAATAGCGTAATTCAGAACGCGGTTATTTACCGGAACGAGTTCTGCACGATAGAGGGTTGGGAATACAGGTATCTCGTCAACCATCAGCTGCTGCCACTCTTTGTAGATTTCTTTGCGCTTCGCTACATCAAATGCTGCTTCCGATACGCCTTCTTTCATTAGGCGGTCGCTTTCTTCACTTGCGTAACGCGGGAAGTTGTAGATAGCGTCGCGGCCATACAGTCCTTGTGGATCCACGTCGATACCGACTGTCCAAGCGCCTTGGTATACATCAACAGAAGGATCATCTTCACCATTGGAACCTACGCGGTCATAGAAGGTGTTGAACTCCACCATTTCCAGCGTTACATTCAGACCGATGGCTTTCCACGACTGCACATAATATTGGGCCAGCGGCTCAGCGATATCCGAACCTGTCATGGAGATGAAATTGATCGTCAGCGGTGTGCCGTCCGGATTGGTACGGAATTCTCCGTTAAGTTTATAGCCTGCATCATCCAGTGTTTTCTTTGCTGCTTCCTGATCAAACGTTACCCCAGGATTGCTGTCATCGTGGAATTCGGGATGGGATGGCGGAATCAGCGTAGTCGCGTTCCAGCGCAGACCATGATAGAATTTCTTGCCTACAGCATCATTATCAACCGCCTGCCACATCGCCTTACGCAGAGCTACATTGCCCATCTTCGCCTTCGGATCTGGAGCAACCACTTTTTTGGTCGCGTCCCATTTGCCAAGCTTGAAGCCAATGTAAGTATAAGCACGGTCAATTGCTCCAAGGTATTCAACGTTGGACAATTTAGAGTTATCAGGGAACTGGTCAATCGGGAAGCTGTCAACCAAATCGATATTTCCGGCTTTCAGCTCCTGCACAACCGTAGTCGGTGGAATTACTTTCAGGACAACCTTATCCAGCTTCGGAGCGCCGCGCCAGTAGTCGTCATTCTTGACAAATACTACGGATTCACCAGGTACAATACTTTCCACTTTAAATGGACCAAAACCAATTGGTTTTTGACGGACCTCAGGGGAAGCGGAAATTTTGGCTACATCCATATTTCCGAAAATATGTTTAGCCAGCGGATAAATCCAGATACTGCCTGTCAGCAGGGATGGAGTGGATTTTACATAAGTGATTTCCAGTTTTTTCTCACTAAGTACTTTGATTCCGGAAATGGTCTTTGCTTTGCCGGCATGGTAGTCTTCCATACCTACAATATTAGTGAAATCAGAGCCGTAACGAGGGCCATCATAGGCCGGATTACCGATAACTTCATGGGCAAACAGCCAATCTTCGGCAGTAACAGGCTTGCCGTCATGCCAGTTTACATTGTCATGGATGGTAAAAGTGAAGGTACGTCCATCTTCAGAGACTTCATAGGTAGCCGCCCCGTCATTGGTATACACATAGTTCTTATCCCAGGTCAGCAAGCCTTCGTCAAACCAGTCCAGCACCTGAGAATCCGGAACACCGGAGGAGAAATTGTTGTTCAAAGTTCCTTCAAAGGGAGTATCGGATACAAGGCCAAAGTTGAGTGTGCCACCTTCAATGGCTTCACCCTGGTTCGTCTTAACATTGCTGAAATCTGCGATGTTGTACAGCCCGTCTTCTGCTGCCGGTGCTGCAGTTGGAGCAGCAGTAGCAGCTGCATCTGTCTTGGCTGTTGTTGAAGGCTCAGCCGCTTCGTTGTTGCCTGAGCCGCAGGCCGTAACCGCAAGCGTCAGGACAAGCATCAATGTGAAGAGCATGGTCTTGCCAGAGTTTCTTTTTCTCATTCTTGTTTCTTCCTCCCTTATTATCCTTTTCTTTGTCTTGCATCCGTCGCACGCTTAAGCGCCTGACCGACATTATTTATACTCAACATCAATACCAGGATCAGCAGTGATGCGGGTAACCATATCCACCATCTCGATTGCAGCGTCTGCGGATTCCGGGCATAGCTGACCAGCGTCCCCAAACTAGGCGTGCTTTCAGGAAAACCGAAGCCGAGAAACGAGAGTCCCGACTCCAGGCCGATGTTGGCAGCCAAATTCAGCGTCATCGTAACGATAATGATGGAGCTTAAGTTCGGCAGTACCTGGTTGAACATAATCTTAAGATGGGAGGAGCCCAACGTTCTGGAGGCCTGGACATATTCCAGTTCCCTCTCCTGCAGTGTCTTTGAGCGTATTAGCCTCGCAATGCCCATCCATAGAAATGCCGTCATGATCAGTGAAAAGGACAAGGTATTATATTTGGGAACCGCCGTAACAAACGCGATGACAATCATCAGCATCGGCAGGATCATAAAGAAATCCACGAAACGCATAAAGATATTATCGACGAATCCACCGAAATAGCCGGAGATCAGACCTACCAGAATACCGATAACCCCCGTCATCAGAGTGACCATAATACCGATACTCAGCGAGTTGCGCGTACCGATAATGAGCTGGCCGAACACATCGCGTCCGCCGTAATCAGTGCCCAGCCAGAATTTAGCCGAAGGCTTCTCATATAAGGCGAACAGATCGACGGTTACAATCTGCTTTTGATCCAGAAACAGGGCGATGCCAAATACTCCGCATACAACTAAACCTAGAAAAATCAGGGAGACCAAAGCCAGTTTATCTCTGAAAATTTCCTTCCAGAGGATTCTCCATCCGGATGGGCTCTTCTCCATATCCTGCGGGAGCGACAGCTCAGCGCTTGATTTTGCCATTACATTCACCTCAACAAGTTCTGATCATTATTTAATCCGGATACGGGGATCAACAATGCCTAATATGATATCCGAGAGCAGGGATCCGATGATTTGAGCAATCCCATACAGCAGCACAAGTGCCGTTACAACGGTGAAATCGCGGATAACGATGGAACTCAGGAACAGCTGGCCCATGCCGGGATAGCTGAAAATACTCTCTACAAAGATGGTACCGCCAATCAATCCCGTAAGCTCATACCCGAAAAAAGCGGCAATCGGCAGGAGGGAGTTGCGTAAGATGTGGCGGTTGTACACCCGTGATTCCGAGGCACCTTTTGCTCTTGCCGTAAGGATAAAATCCTTCTGCTTCGTATCAATGATTTCGTTCCGCAGATATTGGACCGTCCCGACGGTAGTAATCAGCGCGATGGATATGGCCGGAAGCAGTAAATGATATAACTTGCTCAGAATGTAACTCATCGTCCCGGGGACCTCGCCCGGTGATACGCTTCCTCCGGTAGGGAACCAATGAAAGTAGAAACCAAACATCCAGAGCATAACCAGGGCTACGATAAACAAGGGAGCCGCAAAACCGACATAGGTATATCCTGTAATCAACCGGTCGCCCCAGGTGTCATTGAAACGTCCGCTAATGATGCCGAGCGGTATTGCAATAAAATAGGTAATGACCAGGGTCGTCACAGATAACCACACCGTGTTCATCAGCCGCTGGCCAATCAGCTCAGTTACCGGCATCTTAAAGCGGAAGGACTGGCCCATGTCTCCCTGCAGGGCATTAGTGATCCAATCCCAATACTGGATGTACCACGGATCATTCAGGCCGAGCCGTTCCCGCATCGCTTCAATGGTTGCCGGATCAATGTTCGGATCGAGCAAACCGGTGAGCGCATCTCCGGGCATGGCTTTGGCCATAAGAAATACCAGAATGCTGAGCAGAAATACTTGAGGGATCATAATCAATATTCTTCGTGCAATAATCTTCCACATACGTCTCAACCTTTCTCGGGCATGGCCACCAAATGGGTATCGGAAATGGGTTGTAAAGGATAAGCTAAACCGTCATTGTCAAAATAATTCCGGTAGGCTCCCTCGTACTCCTCACTTACGGACTTGCGGAACCGGGTCCGTTCGTCACGCTGCAATGGGTCAATGTCCGGGATTGCGGCAATCAGACGTTTCGTATAAATATGTCGCGGATTGTCAAAAATATCCTTAGGGGTCCCCTGCTCAACATGCCGTCCCTTGTACATGATGCCGATATGATCGCACATATGTCTGATGATTCCGAGATCATGACTGATAAATAGGTAGGTTAAATTCAATTCCTTTTGGATTTCCCGTAAAAAGTTAAGCACTTGTGCCTGAACCGAAACATCCAGCGCGGACACCGGCTCGTCGGCGATGATCAGCTTGGGCTTCAGCGCAATCGCCCTGGCGATTCCGATCCGCTGACGCTGTCCGCCGGAAAATTCATGCGGATATTTATAAATGTTGTCCGGACTCAGGCCGACCTGCTCCAGCAGCTCCTGAACCCTCCGTTTCTCTTCCTGGGGGGACTGTTTGTCGAAATTACGCAGCGGCTCGGCGATGATGTCGAGCACACGCTTCTTGGGATTGAGCGATGAATAGGGATCCTGAAAGATCATTTGGACGTCGCGGCGTACATTGTTCAGCTTGCGTGAGTTCTTCAGGGCTAAATCGGCGCCTTCAAAAAGAATGCTGCCGCCCGTAATCTCGTTCAGCCCGATAATCGCTCTTCCTGTCGTTGTCTTACCTGAGCCGGATTCACCGACTAATCCGTAAGTCTGCCCGGCCTCAATGGTGAAATTGACCCGGTCGACCGCCTTTACCTCACCGACCGCTCTGCTGAATATGCCGCCTCTAATCGGGAAATGAACCTGTAAATCCTTAACTTCAAGCAGTGCCATGGCTGTCAGCCTCCTCAACGCTCTCGGGGAAATGAAAATGTCTGTAGCAGGTGCAGCGGACCAAATGACCCGGAGCGATTTCGTGCAGCTGTGGATTCTCCTCATGGGCTGATTCATCAATCCATGGGGTTCTGGCGGAGAAACGGCAGCCTGTACGCGGCAAGTTTTTGAGCGACGGGACGATTCCCTGAATCACATGCAGTCTGGACTTCGCTTCCTTGACCGTAGGTATCGAATTAAATAAAGATCTTGTATAAGGATGCTGCGGGTTGGAGGTCAGCGTATAAATATCAGCAATTTCGACAATTTGCCCGGCGTACATAACAGCTACGCGATCTGCCATTTCACTGACTACGCCCAGATCATGGGTAATGAGGATAATTCCCGCTTGCATATCATTTTTGAGCTTCTTGATCAGTTCAAGAATTTGCAGTTGAATCGTTACATCCAGTGCGGTTGTCGGTTCATCGGCGATTAGCAGCTGTGGTCCGTTGGCGATTGCGATGGCAATAACTACCCGCTGCCGCATTCCACCGGATAATTCATAAGGGTATTGCTGATATGTATGCTCGGGACGGGGAATTCCAACCTTGGTCAACAAATCGATGACCTTTGCTTTTCTTTGTTTCTTGGAGAGGCCGGTATCATGAAGGAGAAGTACCTCTTCAATCTGCCGTCCGATAATCATTAGCGGATTTAGTGCAGCTAAGGGGTCCTGGAAAATCATCGACATTTCCTTGCCGCGGACCTTATTCAGCATGCCTGGGGACATTTTGACAATATCCTGACCTTTGTAATACACATGTCCATCAATTTTTGCTTTGGTGTGCAGCCCTATTATTGAGAAAGCCAACGCACTTTTGCCTGATCCGGATTCTCCTACGATGGCGAGGATTTCGTTCTTCTTCACCGTGAGCGTCACATCATCGACCGCAGCGTAATAATCGTCTGCAATCTTGAAGGATGTCGTTAAATTCTCAATACGCAGCAAATCTTCACTCAAGTTCATCACCCTAACACTAGGATTTTTTTAGCAAGGAGCACCTATGTGATATACAGTAACCCTATCTATCAACTACGAATTGCCTTTTAGGATTATATTGGAATTAATCCCTGAATGTTAGAGTTTATTCTAATTGACTTATGGTAAATTATCAATGATTTTTCCATAAAAAATTTTTGTTGTGTTAAGTAACATGACAAATACGACAAAATTCGACTCATCTATTAGATTTTTTTGTCACATATTTTCACAGTTTCGCACATGAAATGTGATATTAATAACAAAGCCGCAAATGTCCCGGAGTATTGGGGATTTGCGGCTTTTCATTTTACCTTCTATTGCACTTTTAAGGCTCTAATCCCCAGACCAGCGTTCCATTCAGGTAGAGCGGTACACGTGCCCAATCAGTGAACGAGGTTTTGGCCGGGTCGTAAGAATAATCACCGATCTCGTTATAATTGCTCCAATCGGTTTTGTTGATCCGCAGCTGAATTTCACCGGTGTTGGCTCCGGGAGCAAGGCTGCCCGCACCCGCAGTGAAGGAGATCTCCACATAATAATCTGCCTCTGTCACAGAGGGAGTCAGCTTCACGAATGTTCCCTGCACATTGCCGCTGCCTATAGCGGCATAGTCTACATTGAACTGCTGCGCCTTCTCGCCGTCTATCGTGTAGTAGTAGCGCAGCTTTACATCCTTAAGTGCAACCGAAGTGTCCCCGCTGTTCACAATCCGCAGCTGCGGACGGAACTGGGCATCGCCCGGATTCGTATCATTGGTCCGATACTGCACGATCAGATCCCCCACAGGCGGCTCGGGAACCGCTGCTGGCTTGGCGCTGACCTCGGGTGAATTCGGGCTTGTTCCTACTTTGTTAGCCGCACTGACAACATAAAAGTAGGTCGTTCCATTGACTACAGAGGTATCGCTGTAAGTGGCCTGGGTAACTACTGATACATCGCTGTAAGGACCTCCGCTGACAGTGGCCCGCTTAACTGTATAATTGTCGGCAGCAGTTACATTGTTCCAGCTAAGCTGTACAACACCGTCGCCGGCAACAACAGCCGGTTTAGAGGGAGCTTTCGGGGCAACGGGCTCGACCGGACCGCTGCTGTTGTTGATTAACCTGTCATATTCGGCATAGGCCGTGGCCATATCCACTTGGGACCAGAAGCGGTGATACGTAAATTCAGGTGCTCCATTCTCCCATTGCTTGGTGGCCGTATTATATGACGAATTATATTTGTTAAGCAGGTACTGCCAATCGGGATCATTCACAATATCCGGCCGGATGTCAGTATAGCTGGCGTAGACACCGTTTCCGCCTTTGGCAGGATCGGAAGGTACTGTCGCTGTTCCCGGAATCGTATTGCCTTGTCCAAAGGTACCCGTCCAGCCGCTTGGGAAATAGACCTCCTTGGTGAAGTAACGGGCATAATCGCCACGGCTCTCCTTAGTTGCTATTCCGACACCATCATTATATCCCCAAGCTGTATCCAGCAAGGATTTAGCCAACTGCTGAGCCTTCCCGCCAAGCGCGGTATAACTGCCGTTTTCCGCCTCAGTACCTGCGGCAAAGAAGGTGAGCGCTTTGATATAGCTGCCGAGTACACCGGTATCCTGGCTCGGGCTCTTGGTGACTGACTTTAAATTGCTGTTGCCGTCACTGCTTGCAAAACCGGTCCAGGTATCCGGTTTCCCCTGCCATTCCACATTGCCCGGAATCCAGAATTCTCCCGGAGCAGCAACTGTAGCCACTTGGGGATTATCACCGCCGAGAATGCGGTTGCCCTGGCTGTCCAGATAATAGCCCTCTGCATCCGTAACCGGCCGGCTGCCTGCAAAGACATAGTCCGTGGACCAGTCCACCCAGTTCTTCACCACCTGCTTGGCCATCTGGAAGTTCTCGGAGGTTGTGTCGCCGCTTGCAGCCAGAATGTAATACAGCTCGGCCACACGTTCAACACTCCAGGCCTGCATTCCGAACCAGTTGTTGGACGGCGGATCATGGTAGACAGGCGCGTCATCATATGCCATGCCGTAGAAGGTGCTTGTGCCGGCAGGATAAGCCTTATAAGCACCGTCGTAACTGTTCGTTGCTCCGCCGGCAATCGCGCCTTCAGCAGATTGCAGCCAGGTGTAGAACTCCAGCTGGCGCTTCAGCGAATTGCTCCAGTCCTGCCCTGCTGTTGCTGATGCCGGAACCAGACCGCCGTCCGGATTGGAAAGCGCGTAGGCTGCCACGACATTCTGGTAACCCTGATGCGCATGGCTGGCGCCGATTCTCCAGGCCCAATTGCCGGTTGAACCAAGCCCGCCGCCCCAAGCGGTATACCAGGCAAGCAGGTATTGGTTGGAATCCTTACCGGTTCCCGCTTCCGGTGTGCCGTCAGCTGCGCTGCCGACCTTTTGGAAATACTTGTCGTACATGCCGTAACGGAGATAATCCCCCATTTTCTTGGCTTTATTCAGATAAACTGAATTATTATAGCCAAGCTCCTGGGCCCAGTACATAGCCTGAACTGCACGTGCATCTGCGTCGGTAGCATTGGTATAACGCCACTGTGCTGCAGGCGCATTGCTTTCTTTGGTGAACAGGCTCATAAAGCCCTCACCTGTCTTGCCGAATGATTTGTCGTCCTGGGACGGATGCGGGACAGCTTCCCACACCGATTCCTGTTCGCCCCTCTGGAATGTATTTACATAAGCGGCTGTATGTGTAGGATTCAGCAAGTTGCCGAAGCCGTACCAGTTGTCCACATCCACCAGCCAATGCATAAGATAGGTCTGGTTGTTGCCATAGCTTGCTTTCAGTTCAGAATCAAGCGGGTCCTTGCCTGCTGTATACTTTCCGCTAAGCTGGCTTGGATACTGATCCGGCTGCGCATACTCGGAAGCGTAGGTAGCCGGGCTGTTCGCATTGTAATAACTCATCGTCGGCTGCTCCTGCTTGCCGTCGCCTTCATTAACAGGAATAATGTATTTCTCCATGTTGTCCCAAGCCGTTTCCAGCTTGCTCCAGTCGCCAGTATGATGGCCATACAGCACCTCGAGCCACATCCAGTAGCTGTAAGCTTCCGAAGTGGTCATATGCCCGTAATCAGGCGCTTCGCTCATCAATGTCTCTACCGCATGGTAGGGAATGCCTTCAGCCGAGAAATAGCCGTTCGCCGGATCCTTTAGCTGAGCATATAATTGCAGAAATCGGGTCTCCTCCGCCGAAGCGGCCTTTGCAGTTCCGGGGCTACCAGTAAACAATCCGGTTATGAGTGAGAGAAACAGAATCGAGGCCATTATAGCGGAAATAGGCTTCTTGCTTAAGCTCAATTTCATCATTTTGGCTAGCTCCCTCTCTGTAGATAAATTATGGTTCTAAACCCCACACAAGTGTTCCGTCACGATACAGTGTCACCTTTTCCCATTCGGCGAAGGCAAGCTGCGTTCCGCTGTAGGAATAGTCATTGCCCTCGCTATAATTCGTCCAGTCCTCTTTGTTGGTGCGCACCTGAATTTCTCCGCTGTTCCCTCCGGGAGCAAGGCTTCCGGCACCTTCAGCAAAAGTGATCTCCAGATAGTAGTCCGCTCCGGTTAGGGACGGATTAAGTTTCGCAAAGGAACCGCTTACATTTCCGCTGCCGACAACGGCATAATCGCAGTGGAATTGCTGGGTTTTGTCTCCGTCCACGGTAAAATAGTAGCGGAGCTTAAGACCACTCAACGGTACCGCGGCAGTTCCCGTGTTCACAATCCGGAATTGCGGGCGCATCTGTCCGTCCCCGGGATTGTTGTCATTAGTACGGTATTCCACCCTTAAATCACCTTTTGCCGGAGTAGGTGTTTCACGCGGCTGGGCACTAACCTGCAGAGATGGCGTACTCTCGCCAACACTGTTCGAGGCGGTGATTACATAATAATAGGTAGTACCATTAACCAGCCCGTTGTCGGAATACACGGCCCCTGTTGTGCTTGCAACTACAGTGTAAGGCCCGCCACTCGTTACAGCCCGTTTAACTGTATAGTCCGTTGCCCCGCTGACTGTGTTCCAGGACAGTTTTACGCTGGCGTTCTCAGCAGCAGCCGCTACACCGGAAGGCTGTGCGGGCACCTTCGGTTCACCCGGATGTCCGCCTCCAGGAGGCAGTTCACCGAATACAAGCACCCCGGCGTCGTATACCGGTATATACGCCGTTTTTACCGGAAGCGCTCCTCCCGTTGCCACGCCTTTAAATGAATAGTCATTTGTATTGTCCCAGAAGAGCGTGTTGAGCGGAGCGGCGATCCGGAACTGGACTTCCTTCCGGTAAGCGGATTGACCGCCCGGATAGATCGAAGTGCCGGTAAAATCAACCTTGGTGTAATAAATATGATGTTCTTCATCATAAGGCTGAAGTGCGGATACCGTTGCTCCCTGGTTGTAGCCACCGGCAGTGACCGTAATATCCTCCGGACCGTACCCTGCGGCAATTGCTTCGCTGAGGTCCAGATAATAATGGAAGGACATCGACTTGCTGACCCGTGCCGGCCAGCCGGAACGGTTGTTGAGCAGTGCCCGGATCTCTACAAAATTGCTGCCGCTGGCATTTACGGAAGCCTCGACAAACATTTCATCCTCAGGGGTCTCTGCCGCAGGAAACTGTGGTTGCGGCTGCTGCCCTTGCCCGTGGAGCAGCATCATTTTGGCCAGCGCCCCTGTAAAGGCGGAATTGTAGTCGGTTGCCACTTCATTCGAGACATAGTCGTTGATCGAATCGGTATACGTGTCCGTCTTGGATGGACCCCCGACCAGCGCTCCGTATAGAACATGACGGTGATCTGAAGGAGTAGACTGGCTGTCGCTCCATGAACCATGTGAGGTCCGGTGATGCGGATGCTGCGGCGAATTGTTGCCATACCCGATCACATAGCTGCTGTTCCGCGGGTTGTCGCCCAGCATATACGTAATCTGCCGTTCCGCGAAAGAACGGGCCGTTTCGCCTTTGACAGGGTCGCTTACCCAGTCCGCGTAAACAAACGCCAAAAATGCCTGGTTGGCGGCATATCTCAGGGCTCCCCACTGATCCAGATGTGCCAACCCTCCAGGTGTATAGGCGACCCGGTCGCTAGTCCCGCCTACACCAGTTGTCCAATACTGCATGTTGCGTTCCGTAGATTGAATGAACTTGGCATCCCCGGTAATCCGTGACAGCAGCAGCTGCGCACCGTAATGCTTGTCATCCCAGGATTGTGTCCACTGGTAACCCCATAATCCCGATTGGTTCGTTCCCCACAGACTGCTTGCGGCAACTGCCTTATCCAGGTACGTCTGCTCACCGGTCGCCAAATAGAGCCATACACCGCCCCAGCTCAACTCATCGGCATAACCGCTCCATGAATTGTAATACTGCTTGACGTCGGTAATACTGTCCGAATAGGCGCCGCGGTAAGTGTCCGCAAATTGATACAGCTGTTTGGCATGCAGCAGCAGCTTGTCCGCATAGACAGCATCCGAATCCCGGAAGATAATCGATGCCGAAGCCAGCGCCGCTGCGGTTTCTGCCGCCAGATCAGAGCCGGGATGAGTTGCATCAATTTTGTAGGAGGGCCGCTGCATTTGCATCACTTCCGCTGCTCCCCACCAATTATGGTCGGCCGTTCCGTTCCCTACCTGTCCCCATAGCTCATTTGGAGCTGTATGGGCTTTGACAAAATAGTCGGTAGCCCAGCGGATATTATCCAGAATCTCCTCCAGCTGGCCGGACTGCACGTAACCATCCTTGTATTCATAGACCGACCAGGCCAGCATCGTAGCTGTATAAGCCATTGGAAAACCAAATTTGACATGATCCCCCGCATCATACCAGCCCCCGGATAAATCGTGGCCGACATCCGCGCCATCCAGAAGTCCGGAGTCCCCCCGCCACTCGACCCGGTTGTCTTCCGGCAGATCGCCTGAACGCTGAGCCTCATAGAAATAAATCGATTTTTGCAGTGCCTCTGCGTAGTTGTAGCCGGCAGCCGCTGCTGTGCCCACAGATGGATGAAATACAGCTCCGGAACATGTAACCGCTAACATAAAGCTCAAGGACAAAACCCAGCCCTTCCTGATCCCTTTGCCCATCTTAGCCCTTCTCCCTTCTTGTCCTTCTTGTCCTTGTGTTCAATTTCATCTCTGCACAGACTCTTCAAACCGTGGCTCCAAACTCTTATTCATTCCCAATGAAGTTTCCCACCTTCTTTCCGGGTTTCTTTAGGATGATTTGCATCCTATGTAAATATATACCATATATTGGAATAGAATTCTATATACAAAATAGCAAAAATGTAATAAAAAATAGATATTTTTGTAAGAAAAATTGGAGTCTATCAGAAAAACCGCGAGTCCGTCAAACAAAAAACCGCTTCTTTTACAAAAGGAATGAAATCTCCCCCTGTAAAATAAGCGGCTGATGCATAAAATGGAGAAATTTGTACAATCGAACTCCTACATGACTACTGTCCGCGCCGAAGCGACTGGTTATGGCGGATCTTCGCTTCATTGCCCTGTTCAGTAGCCTGATAAAAGACCCGGCGTGCAATAGCCTTAGGCAGATAATCCTGTTTGACATAATGGCCCGGAAAATTATGCGGATACTGGTAGCCCTCATGGCCGAGCTTCACGGCTCCTTTATAATGCGTATCGCGCAGATGCAGTGGTACTTCAGCCGATTTCAACTCGTCGATACTGGCCATGGCATTCGAAATCGCCATGGTCACGGCATTCGATTTCGGACTTTCCACCGCAAACAGAATCGCCTGGGCAATATTCAGCTTGGCTTCAGGCCAGCCGTTATTGCGGTAGGCTTCCAGTGCGCTGACCGCCTGGACCATCGCCTGCGGATTGGCCAGACCGATATCCTCACTGCTCGCAGCAATCAGCCGGCGGATGAATGTCATCGGGTCCATCCCCAGCTTCTCCACAGCATAGAGAAACCAGAACAGCGCCGCGTCGCTGGAGCCGCGGATGCTTTTGTGAAACGCAGACAACACATCATATTGCGTCGATTCGTCCGCTTTGACAATCGGGCGGCGGATGGATTCTTCAGCCACCGCAAGCGTAATATGCACACTTCCGTCCGGTTCCGGCGCAGTGGTCATGGCCGCCAGCTCAAGTGCATTAAGCGCCCGGCGGATATCGCCGTTGGCCATCGTTGCAATATGCTGCAAAGCTTCTTCATCCACCTGCAGCTGCATGAACCCAAGCCCCCGCTTCTCATCGGTAAGCGCCCGCCTCATAGCAATCAGACTGTGCTCACTGGTCAAGGACTCCAGCTGAAACAGCGTGGAGCGGCTCAATAACGCCCCGTTCACATAGTGGAACGGGTTCTCCGTCGTCGCGCCGATAAAGGTGATGGTCCCCTTCTCCACAGCGGGAAGCAGTGCATCCTGGCGGGAGCTGTTGAAGCGGTGCACCTCATCCAGAAACAAAATGGTCTTGGAGCCGTACAATGCCTTATTGCTCTGAGCACGCTCGATCACTTCCCGCACATCCTTGACCGAGGCTTCGACCGCATTCAGGCGGACAAATTCCCCCTGTGTATGATGGGAAATAATATGCGCCAATGTTGTTTTTCCGCAGCCTGGAGGGCCGTAAAGCAAAATAGAGGAGACCTGATCTGCCTCAATCGCTCTGCGCAGCAGCTTCCCCGGGCCAACAATATGCTCTTGTCCTATATATTCATCAAGATTCGCCGGACGCATGCGGTCCGCCAGCAGGCGGCCGCTACCGGTGTCTTCCCCGAGCGAAAATAAATCCATTCTTCCACTTCCTTGCTGTAATCTTGTAGGTCGGCACTATTAGAATACCTCCCACTATCATACCATACCACGGATACATCCTAATATTTAAAAAGAGCATGACCTCGCCTCCTCCGGCGGTGCCATGCTCTTTGTTCAAAGTTCAGGCTAGCGGTTTAGCGCCAGCCGCATTTTTGAAATAATCTTGCGGATGCTTTCTTCGGATAAATGGTATCTCTTCTGCAGCTCGTTCACCGAGCAGCCGCTGCTGTGACTGCAGAATATCTCCTCGTTCCGGCTGGCAATCTCCTGCCTGGATCCGCTGTTCTCGCCCCATCTTACCCGTTGCTCGGTTTTCTTGGGGATGTATAGCAATTCACCCTGGATGTATCCCTGAAGCTCTTCGAGCAGGCCCGGGGGGAGCACATCCTTCCCATTTACATAACTCACTTTTTACTTCCTCCTTCAACAGGTGTGTCCCTTTGTGTCCGACGACTGCTTGTAATGAATTGATCACGTCACCTGCCTCCTTTCTTCAGCTCATATTTGGTAAATACCGTAAGTTCATTATATAAAAACCATTGGATAGCGTCTACCTTCGGTTTTTGATCACAACTTTATGTGAATTATTTATTTCTATGTTTTTTAAATAAGGAGGCCTTTCGGCCTCCTCCGGTTATGCGGATTTCCGTCTTAGACGGAAACCACCTCGTATACTGAAATCATTTCAATCAGCCTCCTTCCAGAGTAATCTGCCCGGCCGGACACTTATTATTAAGCCATACCCAGGGATAGGTTACAAGTTCAAGAACAGTTATAACTGTTCTTCACCAGATGGGAACTTATTTTTTTAAGAAAAATCTAAAAAATAAGTCGATTAGTGTCGAAATATAAAAGTAATTATCTATTAACTAATAGATATGGAAGTAATTAAAAGCAGGAGGAATATAATATGACAGCTAAAAGGCACATCCTCAAACAAGTATTCGGCATCAAGAAACTCAGAACCGAACTAATGGCTTTTATCATTACCGCCATTGCAGTTCCTTCGCTTGTACTAGCTGTCAACTCTTCGGAAACTTCCAAAACAGAGCTGCAGGGCAAAATGGAGGAAACTACAAAATCGAGCATTCATCTTCTCGATAAGACACTTGAGCAATTAATACAGCTGGAGAGCAGCAATGTGAATCAGCTTGCCTATCAAATTACCGCAGCTGATCTGACTGCGAACTCTCCACGCGTACGGAATCAGATCAACAAATTCAAAGCGGAGCATCCTGAAATCGATATCGTCGCTTTAGGCAACAGCGATGGCAAGTTTATGTTAGCGCCTGATTCTAAACCAAACGACTATGATCCCCGGGTCCGCGACTGGTATATTGACGCACTGAAGACACCGGACCGCACATCCGTTATCAACCCGATTTTCTCCAAGGTTACAAACTCCTTCATCCTGCCGATCTCCAAAGCCTTCCAGGACGGCAAAGGGGTAGCTACAATCAGTTTGAGCATGAATGGGCTTATGGAACTGGCGCAGAATGTCAGCCTCGGTTCCAGCGGTTATGTATATATACTGGACAGCAGCAATAAGGTTATCTACCATCCCACTCTGGAGGTAGGAAGCCCCGTTACAGGCGGGCTGCTGGATACGCTGAATACGGCCCCGGCAGGCAAAGTGTCCTACAAAGACAGTGCCACAGACCAGGCAATGGATGGCTTTTACATTACGAATGAACTTAGCGGCTTTAAGCTGGTTGGTGTGCTGCCCGAGAGCGAGTATGCAGAGGCCGTTTATCCTATTTTGTATAACTCAGCTATCGTTCTGCTGGTTGCGCTGCTTCTGGCCGCTGCAGTAACGTTCTTCATCATCCGCCGCATCACCAAGCCGCTTGAGCAGCTGAACCGTTCGGCAAAGCGCGTCAGCGAAGGCTATCTGGATGAAGTGGTCAACACCACACGTAAAGATGAAATCGGGCAGCTTGCGGGCAACTATAACGCCATGGTAGCATCGCTTCGAAAGATGGTGCAGGATGTGGCCGAAACCTCAGGCCAGCTCGCAGCTGCCAGTGAGCAGCTGACAGCCAGCACCGGCGAGAACAGCAAGGCTGTGGAGTATGTCACCGGACTGGTGGAGGAATCCACCCGCGGTGTGGAAACCCAGGCCCATGCTTCCTCCGAGGTAGCCGTAACTATGGATGAAATGTCCGAAGCCATCCACAAAATTGCTTCCGCTTCCCAGGCCATTGTAAGTGCCGCAGTGCAGACTGAGCAGGTTGTTAACACCGGAAGCACCAGAGTGCAGCATGTCAGCGAGCAGATGAAGACGATCCGCCAGTCCGTTCAGCAGTCCGGCGGACTGATTTCCGAACTTAACGGGCTTAGCACAAAGGTAGCAGAAGCAAGTACAGCGATCTCCGCGATCGCGAAGCAGACCAATCTACTGTCGCTCAATGCAGCTATTGAAGCTGCCCGTGCCGGAGAACAGGGCAGAGGATTCGCCGTTGTTGCCGGTGAGGTGCGGAAGCTGTCCGAAGCCTCCCATGTCAGCGCGGGTCAAATTCAAGAGACCATTACCGAAATGGTCGGCCTGATCGCCAGCGCCTACGACGTAATGAAACATAAAGTGGCCGAAGACGTTGAGCAAGGCATGAATCTGGCACTGGAAGCAAGCGATGCCTTCATCCAGATTGAGCAGTCCACCCGGCATGTGGGCGAACAAATTCATGAGATTTCGGCGATTACCGAGCAAATGTCTGCCAGCTCGGCTGAAGTGGCCGCCTCCGTACAGGAGATGGCTGCCATCTCGCGGGCGGCGCTGGATTCCTTCCAGAGCGTAACAGCTGCAACGGAGGAACAGCTTGCTTCCATGGAGGAGATTACGGCTTCCTCTGCAGCGTTGTCCGCTATGGCTTCCGATATGCAGCAGCAGGTGGAACGGTTCCATATCACGGATCAAAACGAGATGAAATAAGACGTTCTCACCCTATAGAATATAAAAACGGACCGTCCTGTTTATGACAGGCGGCCCGCTTTTTATATTTGCACTACTGCGAATCAGGCCAGCCGGAGACTGTCTCTTCTCCAAGCAGCTGTACATAAGGCGGCAGCTGCCCGTCATGCAGCAGCCACAGTTCATGCAGCGCACGGGTACAGCCGACATACATCAGCTTCGCGTCCCAGGCCGCTTCCCCGTAATGTCCGCTGTCCGCGTCTGCCAAGATGACGGCGTCGAACTCCAGCCCCTTGGACAGATACACAGGCAGCACAGACAACCCGCCCCGGTATTCAGTCATGCTGCCGTCAATCAGGTGAAGATCCTCAAACTGTCCGGCAAGCGCGTCGTACAGCTCAGCAGCTTCCCGCAGGCTGCGGGTTAAGACAGCCACTGTGCGGTATTCACGCCCGGAGAGTGCCCCCAGAGCCGTTCTGACGGCACTGAGGCGCTCACTCCCGGCTGCTGCCGCTGCCGGCTGACGATCGGCGTAAGAGATCAGCCGGACCGGGTTGCCGCTGCGGAAGACCGGAACGGCGAGCAGGGAGCTGCCAACACCGGAAGACAATATGCCGTTGGCAAATTCAATGATCTCCATGGTGGACCGGTAGCTGCGGGTCAGTGCATGATAGGCCGTATGTTCCGGTGCAAACAGCGTCTGCATTTCTTCCCAGGCATGTACACCCTTGTAGGCATGTATCCCCTGTGACAAGTCGCCCAAAATGGTAAAGGAATGACCCTTCACGTACAAATCAAGCACTGCAATCTGGAAAGGCGAGAAATCCTGCGCCTCATCAATAACGATATGGTCAAAGCGGTCCCCGCCTTCATTTCCGCTGAGCAGATAATGAATATAGAGCAGCGGCGGCAGATCCTCTTCGCGCAGGATGCCTTTTTTGAGCTCCTTGACCGTTTCCTTCAGCACGCCTTGCGGAATAATCTCCGGGGCTGCAGCCGGCCAATGCTCCGGAACCTTTGCCGCCCGGAAAATCTGCTTATAGATCATAAGCGGATCATATTTGGGCCACTTGCCGCTGTAGGTCTTCTCGCGTGCCGCCGCTTTTTTCTTGCGTTCCTTCAGCGCTGCCTGCGAAGGGCTCTTCTTGAGCTCCATCTCAATCCAGCGGTGAATTCTGGCCATCACACGCTCTTTGCGTTTGGCCGGCGGATAGGGGGCGTATTCCTCGTTATGCCAGCGCAGAATCATCGAACGCCGCAGTACCGCACCTTCCCAGGGAATGAAATCCCCCTCCGGCACCGCACCGGTCTCAAGCAGCTTGATCGTGGCTTCAATAATCTCCATCAGCACCGTTGAACCCTTGAAGCGGCCCGGTGTTTCTTCAGTAATCTCCGGCATGCTGCCAGCCGTTTCGAACCAGCGGTTCATCGTTTCCGCTGTATCTTGCTCCGGCAGTGTGATACCCAGCACGTCCGCAGCCCAATCCGGGAAGGTACTCTGGGCAATGTTGCCCACGCCAAGCTCCGGCAGCACATCCGAAATATAATCCAGGAACATCCGGTTCGGGGCGAAAATAATCATTTTCTCCGCGGAGACCTGTTCCTTGTATTGATACAGCAGGAAAGCCAGGCGGTGCAGCGCAACTGTTGTTTTTCCACTTCCGGCCACACCTTGAATGATCAGCGCCGTATTCTTCGCGGCACGGATAATCTTGTCCTGCTCCTCCTGAATCGTCGAGACGATATCGCGGAGACGGTTGTCCTTATTCTCGCCCAGGCGGTATACGAGAAATTCATCGGATACGGCCGGGGCGTCGCTGTCGCGGTTGTAGGTATCCGCCACCCGCTCCAGGATTTGCTTGCGGATCACCACGTTGCGTTTTAAATATACCAGCCCCTCAATCAGCCCCTCCGGGGCTTCATAGGAGGCCGGCTCCGTTCCGCCTGTAAACGAATAGAACAGGCTTGCTACCGGTGCGCGCCAGTCAATGACTAGCGGACGGTCGCTTACCTGTTCTCGGTCTACGCCGATTTTGCCAATATATAGTGCCTTGCGTTCGTCCTCGTCATTGCCCTGAAAATCAAGCCGTCCGAAATAAGGCTCCTGCCTAAGCTTGGCAAGATCTTTGCGCCTCTGTTCTCTGGAATCCTCCAGCACTTGTTCCGTATACTCGCTTCCTGTGTACACCGGTATGCTGCGCAGTCTCTCCAGGACAGTGTCGATTTCTGTAAGCGCGCCGTTAAGCCTGTCTTCTTCCTCTTGATAGGCACTTTGAACGTCGTCTTCCAATTTCAGTTACCTCCTAAAAGTAATCTTAAAGATTGATCTCGTGCAAGACTGGCTTCACTCACACAAAAAGGATACTCATCATATCACAACAGACCGGTGAAATCCACATATTTCAAATTCTAGTATACAGGCGAGTCTGGATAAGCTGCTCCGCCAGGTTCAACCCATTAAGGCATGCAATACAAAATTCGCCACAAAAAGTCCGGCGATGCCGTACAGCGCAGGCGGCACTTCCTTGCCCCGGCCCATAGCGAGTTTAACGATGGGGTAAGTAATGAAGCCAAAAGCCATACCGTCGACAATGCTATAGGTGAATGGAATCATTACCATGATCAGAAAGGACGGAAACAGCTCGGTCATATCGCTGAGATCCATCTCACGTACACTCTGCACCATAAGACCGCCGATTACAATCAGGATCGGTGCGATGGCGCTGTCCGGCACATAAGCCAGCAGCGGGATGAACAGGAAGGTTGCCCCGAACAACATGCCGGTAACCAGCGAGGTAAGTCCGGACTTTCCGCCGGCCGCGATGCCTGCAGTCGACTCTGCGGCAGCGACTACCGGACTGCTGCCGAACAGGCCGGCCGCAATATTGGCGATGGACAACGCACGCAGGCTGCTCTTGAATCGCTCCGGGCGTCCTGCCATCAATGTCTGGGAAGAGATCAGCCCGATATTTTCAAACACAACAATCAACAGCAGCAGGAACACGGCAATCCAGAACACAAGGCTGATCCCCCGGCTCAAGTCCATTCCGGCAAATACATCACCATAGCCTGAAAACACATGGCCGGAATCCTCCTGGCCCGGGGCATGCGACGCACCTAACAGATAGGCAAGTCCTGTGCCCACAATCATGCTGATCAGCAGTCCCCCGCGTGTTCCGCGGATGAACAGCACCAGTGCCAGAACCAGGGTTACGCAAGAGGTTATCACGGCAGGGTCGCTGAAATGTCCGATCGCGACAAATGTCGTCCGGTGGGCGATGACGATTCCGCTTTTTTGCAGGCCAATGAAGGTCAGAAACAAGCCGATTCCGACAGTAATCGCATGCTGCAGATTATGAGGGATCGCGTCGCTGAGAATACGGTATAGCGAGGTGAACGCCACAATCGCAAACAGCACTCCGGTCACAACTACAACAGCAAGCGCTTCCCGCCAATCCAGCTTCATGGAATGCACCAGCGTATAGGTGAAAAAGGCGTTGATCCCCATTCCCGGAACGACGATAATTGGTGTCTTGCCGCCGAAGGCCATTAGCAGACAGCCGGTAATTGCCGTCAGCAGCGTAGCCACCATACCGGCCCGCAGCGGCATCCCCGCATCATGCAGAATAGCAGCGTTGACCATAACAATATATACAGAAGCAAAATACGATAGGATCCCTGCCGCCCATTCCTGTTTCCAGTTGTCGCCCGGCTCCAGACCTACGCTATTTCGCCAAAAATTCGATTTCATGTAAATACCTCCACTGATGGTAAATTCCGCTGCCAATACAGCATTCCTGCGTTGTTTCCGGATTTTAAAATCACAATAAAAGGGCGTAAGCAGCCGGATTCCGGCTGCACGCCCTTTTGTCCTTTGGTTAGTTCGAGCTGAGATAGGCCTGCTTTCGTTTATACGTTTACTCCGCCAGCCTTCAAAAGGTCCTGTACGGCTACACTCACCATAATGAGTCCAACTACCGGAGGCACAAACGAGTTGCTGGCAGGCGGCAGTTGAGCCTTACGTCTGTCCGGCGCATCTTCAGGAACGATCTGCTCGGTCACATCCACACGCGGTTTCACCGGCTTCTCAGTGGAGAAGACAACCTTCACACCTTTTTTGATCCCATCCTTGCGCAGCTTCTGGCGGATCACACGGGCAATCGGGTCCATCTCCGTCTTGGAAATGTCAGCCACCTTAAAGCGTGTCGGGTCCATTTTGTTAGCTGCGCCCATGCTGGAAACCATCGGGATTCCCCGGCTCAGGCATTCTTTAATGAGATGGATCTTGTAAATAATCGTATCCGAAGCGTCGATGACGAAATCGGGCTTGTATTTGAAGAGCTCCTCATAGGTTTCTTCCGTGTAGAACATATTCAGGGCAATGGCTTCGCATTCCGGATTGATCAGCTTGACACGGTCCACCATCAAATCCGCTTTTTTCTGGCCGATGGTTGTCGTAAGCGCATGAATCTGGCGGTTGATATTGGTGATATCCACTGCGTCTTTATCAATCAGGATAATGCGGCCGATACCTGTACGGGCCAGAGCCTCAACCGACATGGCCCCTACGCCGCCAATGCCGAGCACGGCCACTGTGCTGTTCTTCAAAATCTCCAGACCTTCCGGTCCGATGGCCAGCTCCGTACGCGAGAACTGATGCAGCATGATGTAGCGCCTCCTTCAAAAAGCCGGCGAAGCAGCGCTGCCGCTCCGCTTAGGCCTGGTTAGATTTAGTTCTTTACCTTCTCAGGTTTCGGAGCCAGCTTGATGTGCAGCTGTTCCAATTGTATTGCATCTACCGGTGCCGGTGCATCCATCAGCAGGTCAGTCGCACTTGCCGTCTTAGGGAAGGCAATGGTTTCGCGCAGGTTGGTGCGGCCGGCAAGCAGCATTACGAGACGGTCGAAACCAAAGGCAATCCCGCCGTGCGGAGGTGTGCCGTATTCAAATGCATCCAGCAGGTAGCCGAATTTCTCGTAAGCAACCTCCGTTGAGAAGCCGAGTGCATCGAACATTTTTTCCTGTACCTCACGTTTGTAGATACGCTGGGAACCGCCGCCTACCTCGTAGCCGTTAAGCACGATATCGTAAGCCTGGGCACGGATAGCACCCGGATCAGTCTCAAAGAGGTGCAGGTCTTCATCCATCGGACGTGTGAACGGATGATGTTCTGCCACATAACGTTTCTGGTCTTCATCGTAGCTAAGCAGCGGGAATTCAGTAACCCATGCGAACTTGAACACATTGTCGTCAATCAGACCAAGCTGGCGTCCGATCTTCAGGCGAAGCGCACCCAGTACATCGGCTACCACTTTTTTGTTATCAGCAGAGAAGAGCAGCAAGTCGCCTTCTTCGGCACCGGTACGTTCCTTCACGGCAGCAATCTCTTCCTCGGTGAAGAACTTCACGATAGGCCCCTTGAATTCGCCATCCTTCACTTGAATCCAGGCAAGTCCTTTAGCTCCGTAACGCGCGGCATAAGGTCCAAGATCGTCGATCTCTTTACGGGTCCAGGTACCGCAGCCTTTGGCGTTGAGGCATTTTACTTCTCCGCCCTTTTCGATCACAGAGGCGAATACTTTGACGCCGCTGCTGGCCACGATGTCATTCATTTCTACCAGCTCCAGGCCAAAACGCAGGTCCGGCTTATCTGAGCCGTATTTGCCGATGGCTTCGGCATAAGTCAAACGCTGGAACGGCAGGGCAATTTCGACGCCGATCGTTTCTTTAAGCAGGCGCTGCATCAGGGTCTCCATCATCGACAGCAGATCATCCTGCGGCATGAAGGAGGTCTCGATGTCGACCTGGGTGAATTCCGGCTGGCGGTCAGCGCGCAAATCTTCATCACGGAAGCAGCGGGCAATTTGATAATAGCGCTCAATACCGCCGACCATCAGCAGCTGCTTGTAGATTTGCGGCGATTGCGGAAGTCCAAAGAACTCGCCTTCATGCACCCGGCTCGGTACCAAATAATCACGGGCGCCTTCAGGTGAACTTCTGGTCAGGATTGGTGTTTCGATATCAATAAAACCTTCGTTATCCAGGAAGTCGCGGAAGATCTTCGCCGATTTGGAACGAAGCAGCATCGTTTTGTACATCTCCGGACGACGCAGGTCGAGATAGCGGTATTTCATCCGCAAGGATTCATCCACTTCCACACCGTCTTCGATGAAGAACGGCGGCGTTTTCGCAGCATTGAGTACTTCAATATCCGTAATCTGCACTTCTATCTCTCCTGTAGGCAGGTTACGGTTAATGGTTTCTTCGTCTCGCTTAACCACTTTCCCCGTAACAGCGAGCACATACTCACTGCGCACTTTATCTGCAATTTGCAGCGCTTCGCCGGAATAGTCGGGATTGAAAACGACCTGTACGATTCCGCTGCGGTCGCGGAGATCAATAAAAAGTACGCCCCCAAGGTCGCGGCGGGTCTGCACCCATCCGTTTAGAGTTACGGTCTGGCCGATATGCTCCGGCGTCAATTGTCCACAGTGATGGCTTCTAGTCATAATATATTCTACCCCTTCATGGTTAAAAGTAACTGCGCTTATATGAATCAGTGAGTTTCTTCCTCTTGCAACAATACAATTACTTCATGCCAAGCTGTCTAGTCCAGCGACTGTCCCAGCTCTTCCAGCTTGATGGTCCGCTGCTCGCCAGTAGCCATCGATTTCAGGGCAATGACGCCGCTGTTCAGCTCATCTTCACCGAGAATCGCTGTGTACCGAGCCGACATGCGGTCGGCCGATTTCATCTGCGCCTTCATCTTACGGCCCAGATAATCCCGTTCTGCAGAAAAGCCAAGACTGCGCAGAATGAACAATTGTTTCGTAATCTCCAGATCGGCCGCTTCGCCAAGTGCCACGAAGTATACATCCAGCGGCTTCACCGTCTCCAGCTCTACCCCTTGATTCTCCAGAATCAGCAGGATCCGCTCCAGCCCGATGCCAAAACCGATGCCCGGCTGATCCGGACCGCCGATTTCCTCCACCAGACCATTGTAACGGCCGCCGCCGCCGACCGTGTCGATAGATCCGATGCCGGCTGCTTTATATTCAAACGCTGTATGCGTGTAATAATCCAGTCCGCGTACCAGACGGGGATTGATGCTGTACTCCACACCCATGATATCCAAATGCATTTTGACCTTCTCAAAATGAGTTGTGCATTCTTCATCCAGGCTGTCCAGAATGGAAGGCGCACCGCCGAATTTGTCCTGGTCGACCTTGCAATCCAGCACCCGCAAGGGGTTGCGGTCCATACGCCGCTGGCAGTCACTGCAAAGGTTATCCCTCATCGGTCTCAGGAAATCCAGCAGCTTCTCCCGGTACGCCGCACGGCTAGGTACGTTGCCCACGGAGTTCAGCTCTACCCTTACATCCCTCAGTCCCAGATCCTTATAGAACTGGTACCCTAGGGAAATCACTTCCGCATCAATCGCCGGATCCACTGCTCCAAATGCCTCGATGCCAAATTGGTGAAACTGGCGGTATCTTCCCGCCTGCGGACGCTCATAACGGAACATGGGACCGATATAATACAGCTTGCTTACATCCGGCTCACCGTAAAGCTTGTTCTGAACATAAGCACGGACCACACCGGCTGTTCCTTCCGGACGAAGTGCCAGATCGCGGTCGCCCTTATCCTTGAAGGTGTACATCTCGCCTTCCACAATGTCCGTTGTTTCCCCTACACCACGTTCGAACAGCGCCGTGTGCTCGAACATAGGAGTGCGGATCTCCCGGTAATTGAACCGGCGGCAAAGATCCCTGGCCTTCCCTTCAACATACTGCCATTTCTCAACCGCACCCGGAAGCACATCCTGCGTGCCTGTCGGTTTCTCGAATCTTTCTTTAGCCACAGCCTATCCCTCCTGAAAATAACCCCTCTTGCCTGTCTGTTTGTCAACTTCTAAAAAAAACAAAAAAATCCCTCGCCCTGTTTATAACAAACAGGGACGAGGGATTATTATCAACCTAATAATACACCCGTGGTACCACCCACATTCCGGATCCATGCAACTGCCTGAATCCGCTCTAAGCGGTTAACGCCCGCCTACGCGCAATCGGCTACTGACTCCCGGCAATCTTCATTGCCTGCTTTCGCCGTGCGTTCTCGGGGAGGTCATTCATCCGTTCATCAACAGAATCCTTGCAGCCGGGCGGAAACGGTAAGCTCATCCTACGGTAGGACGATATCCATCTCTGCGGGGGATTCCTCTCTGGGGTTGTGGGGTACGGATTACTTGGTCCCGTCATCAAAACTTTATGACAATCTGTATATTGTTAGATTCTACTGAACCACTGCGCTAAAGTCAAGGAATCCAATAAAAAAAGCTATTACAAAAAAAAGTGACCTGCAGCCGATTGCTGCAGGTCCATCATCATATATTATAAAAAAGGGGGTCATGCTTCTATTATAAACACGCTATATTAAGGAATCATGAATGTAATATTACGGTTGTATTACAGAAAAGAAAGCGTTTTATAAATCTGGACAATCCCCTACTGAAACACAAGGATTACTTTACACTACAACATAATTCCCTGTCCAGAGAAAAAAAAGAAATATTACTGTTCTTGGATTTTAAAAAGCTCCGCCAATCCCTGTAACGGATCGGCGGAGCTGTAGTTTCGCAACTATTCATCTGCGAGAGAGCGTGCTCTCTTTTTAATCAAAGATTTCCACGTAAGCACGCTTCCGGCGCAGCGCCTCGATAACCTCATCCTGTTTGCCGTCAGCCACCTTAACTTCCATGACATAACGAAGATCATCCAAATCCCTGTCGTCAAATTCAGCATGATTCCGGACATCACCCGCACTGCGGTTATCCAAATCATCAGGACCGTCATTCACATCGATTGCCGGTACAATAGGGGCACCGGCAATCGGGCCGGAGCCTGCAACCGCACCCGTAGCGCCAAATGCGCCTCCGGTCATCGCGGAGTTGTTATAAGGAACCAAGGGAATCAGGATATTATTTCTGTAATTCCCGTCTGTTTTTAAAGGATCCGTCAGCGGGGATACTTCCAGATTATCCACTCCGTAAGGAATCAATGCCGTCTTAGCGCCTTCTGCTTCATCTTCTGTTCTGAAATAAGCCTGGATTCTTCTACTCATTGTCGTTCCCTCCTTGGATTGTTGTTTGATTTTGGGGGCCCAGCTTTTATTACAACACCTTCAACAGCTCACGCACAAATGCGGGCTCATCTTTTGGTGTGCGTGAAGTAATGTAATTGCCGTCCACGACGACCTCTTCATCCTTAAATTCCGCTCCTGCGTTAACCACATCATCCTTAAGGGGCGGGTAGGATGTCACCGTGCGGCCTTGCAGCAAGTCTGCGCTGATCAGGATTTGCGGTCCGTGGCAGATGGAGGCAATCGGCTTGCCTGTTCCACTTACTTCCTTCACAAAGCTCAGGATATCAGGATCGAGCCGTAAATTTTCCGGGGACGAGCCTCCGGGAATAACCACAGCGTCATAGTCTGCGGCTTTCACCTCGCTGATGGCTTTATCGGCTGCATAGGACACACTGCCTTTTTTGCCGAGCAAGGTTTCGTTTTTCTTCAGACCGATGATCTCCGCCTGATGCCCTGCTTTTATGACTTCATCGTAAGGTATCTTCATTTCGGAATCTTCAAAACCGTTGGCGAGCAGAAATGCAACTTTACTCATGAGATTAATTCTCCTCTCCACTTTTCTGTTCTCGTCTTCTTATTACCCTTATTGCAGCGCTTTCTAACGAAGTGCAGCGGCTTACCTTTCTTTTCATCCCTTTACGCTATAAAAAGAGTTACGCCCAATATGCCAAAAACCGCAGCCTCCCAAGCATTTCAAGTGCGCGGCAGGAGGCTGCGGCTTCTTCCTTTCAACACGTCAGTCTCTTGTTGCTCCACGGTCCCTTTGGCCGCAGCAGCGGCTTCTGCAGAACTTCCGGCCGCATATGCCGGCAAGACGCTCCATACCCATGCTTTCTGTGATTGTCTCATGCTGGACTCCCTGCTCCTCGGCGAATTATGACTCTCCCTTAGTTTATCCAGCCCAGAACGCCTCTATCCGCAGGGAAAAAGCAAAGGATGCCGCATAGGGTCCTTGGAACGGAACCCCACGCGGCATCCTCGATGCACGTAAACATCTTAAATTAAGCCAAAGCGGCAATTAAATTTCACAGCTAACCCCGGCTGTCCAGAATCAGGGTGACCGGGCCCCAATTGGTCAGTGATACATCCATCATTGCGCCGAACACGCCTGTTTCCACCGTAAGTCCGCCATTTCTCAGCTCATGGTTGAAATAGTCGTAGAGCCGCTCTGCCTCAGCGGGTGCTGCGGCAGCCATAAAGTTGGGACGCCGGCCTTTACGGCAATCTCCATACAGCGTAAACTGCGACACGGACAAGATTGCTCCGCCGGTCTCGGTAACGCTGAAGTTCATTTTGCCGGATTCATCTTCAAAAATGCGCAATCCGGCGATCTTGTCGGCCAAATATTTAGCATCCTTCTCCGTATCCTCATGAGTAACGCCGACAAGCAGCATCAGGCCTTGGCCTACAGCTCCAGTGACTGTCCCATCCACGGTAACTTTTGCTTCCTTGCAGCGCTGCACGACCACTCTCATTGGTGCGTTCCACTCCTTGCCTTATTGCATAATGCGGTTAACCGTATATACATCCTTGACCCGTTTCACCCGATCGACCACTGATTGCAAATGGTCTGTATTGCGGATAAGGATCGTCATATGAATCATCGCCATCTTGTTCTTGTCGGAGCGTCCGGTGACCGCAGAAATGTTAGTCTTGCTCTCTGACACCGCCTGCAGCACTTCATTGAGCAGGCCGTTGCGGTCATGGCCGGTAATCTCAATATCAACACTGTAGTTGGCCTCCATACTGCCTTCCCATTCCACTTCAATCACACGTGCCGACTCTTCTCCGTCACCATCGCCCGGAATGTTCGGGCAGTCCTCGCGGTGGACGGAAACGCCGCGTCCGCGCGTCACATAACCGATAATGTCATCGCCAGGGACCGGATTGCAACATCGTGCAAAGCGGACCAGCAGATTATCAATTCCTTTTACACGCACTCCGTTGGTTGGCTGATTCCGTTTCTCTCCGCTGGACTTAATCTCCTTCATCTCAGAAGTAAGCTCCAGATGCCCCGCAGCCTCTTCCTGATCCTTGCGCAGCTTCTCCGTGAGCTTGGAGGCAATCTGCGCCGCAGTAATCCCTCCGAAACCGACTGCCGAGAGCATATCTTCCAAATCGCCAAAAGCGAATTTCTTCGATACTTCAGTCAGCTTATCTTCCGTAAGCCAATCCGATACTTCAACATTGAGGCGCTTCAGCTCGCGTTCGATCGCTTCACGGCCTTTTTCAACGTTCTCCTCGCGTTTCTCCTTCTTAAACCATTGCTTGATCTTGCTCCGTGCATGCGAGGATTGTGCGATCTTCAACCAGTCCCGGCTGGGACCATACGAATTCTTCGAGGTCAGGATCTCCACGATATCCCCGGTCTTCAGCTTGTGATCCAGCGGCACGATCCGCCCGTTCACCTTGGAGCCGATAGTCCGGTTACCTACCTCCGTATGGATACGGAAAGCAAAATCAAGCGGAACGGAACCTGCCGGCAGCTCCACAACCTCGCCCTTCGGGGTAAATACGAAGACAAGGTCGGAGAAAAAATCCATTTTGAGCGATTCGACAAACTCTTCCGCATCCTTGGCTTCATGCTGCAGTTCCAGGATTTCGCGGAAAAACGGCATCCGGTTCTCCGGATTGACGTTATTGCTGTTTCCTTCTTTATAAGCCCAGTGGGCGGCAATCCCGAACTCTGCGGTGCGGTGCATCTCCCAGGTACGGATCTGCACTTCCGTTGGCTCTCCGCCTGGACCCACTACCGTCGTATGCAGCGATTGGTACATGTTCGCTTTGGGCATGGCTATATAATCCTTGAAACGTCCGGGCATCGGCTTCCAAAGAGTATGAATAATCCCTAATGTGGCATAACAATCCTTAATGTTGTCGACGATAATGCGGATAGCGAGCAGATCATAGATTTCGTTAAACTGCTTGTTTTTGGTGCTCATTTTGTTATAGACACTGTAAATATGCTTGGGACGTCCCGACAGATCGCCTTCAATGCCCATTTCATCGAGTTTGGCTCGAATGCGGCCGATTACGCTCTCAATGAACATTTCGCGTTCCGCCCGCTTTTTATGCACCAAATTGGCAATACGGTAGTATTGCTGCGGATTCAGGTAACGGAGAGCGATATCCTCCATTTCCCATTTAATCGCCGATATCCCCAAACGGTCTGCAATGGGACAGAAAATCTCCAGCGTTTCATAAGAAATGCGGCGCTGGCTTTCTTCTGACTGGTACTTCAGTGTCCGCATATTATGCAGACGATCCGCCAGCTTGATCACAATAACGCGGATATCCTGAGCCATAGCAATGAACATTTTGCGGTAATTCTCGTTCTGCTGCTCTTCCTTGGAACGGAAACGGATGCGTTCCAGCTTCGTCAGACCATCCACCAGCATGGCACAGGTATCGCCAAAATTCTCGCGGATCTGCTCCAGTGACACCGTTGTATCTTCTACGACATCATGCAGCAGCGCTGCAATAATGGATATGACATCCATCTGCATATTCACAACAATATCTGCGACCGCGAGCGGATGCAGAATGTATGGCTCCCCCGATTTCCGAACCTGCCCGTGATGAGCCTGATCGGCAAATTCATAAGCTTCCCGGATGCGGAGAAGATCTTTTTCTTTTATATAGGCGCTAGCCTTTTCAATTAATTGCTCTATGCCCATTCTCGTCGTATCCGTTTCCTTTCTATAAAGAAAAATTCCGTAATGGAGTTTATCTATTTAATGAATGAACCCGCAAGGTGTGTCCGGTTTGCAGGGTTATCAGCTATTCCAGGCTACACTACACGCAGTTTAAAGTTGTTTATAATTATGACGCTTACGATGGATTACGTCAACACTTGCCATAGTGTGGCATTCCTGCAGGCTTAGGCCTCAAAGAATGGGCAATTTCGTGGCATCTGTAAAATTGTTGTTGTAAAAAGTCGCCGTACTATTTAATCTAGTAAAAGCGGTTTTCCGCGACCTAACCTAAAACTACATAAAAGAAAGAGAAGTGAACTCCATTGCAACGCGAATTTCAAGTTAATGAGAAACTCCCTTGGGGCCCGGGATTTCTGCTAAGTCTTCAGCATTTATTCGCCATGTTTGGCAGCACGGTGCTTGTCCCCAACCTGTTTGGGGTAGACCCTGGCATGATCCTGTTGATGAACGGTATCGGCACATTGCTCTACATCCTGATTACCCGCGGCAAAATCCCGGCTTATCTTGGATCAAGCTTTGCCTTTATCTCACCGGTACTCAGCGTGCTTACCAAAAACGAGAGCGATCATATGCATGGATATTCGCTTGTACTGGGAGCGTTTATTGTTACCGGTATTATCTTTATTCTCGTCGCTTTAGTCGTCCGTTATGCCGGTACAGGCTGGATTGATGTGGTGTTCCCTCCGGCGGTTATGGGCGCAATCGTGGCGACCATCGGACTGGAGCTGGTGCCGGTTGCCGCACGTATGGCCGGACTGATCGCTCCTGAAGGTGTAAGTACTGCCGACTGGACACCGGACGGAAGCGCAATTACGCTGTCTATGGTAACGCTGGGTGTAACGGTTATTGGCGCAGTACTCTTCCGGGGCTTCCCCAAAATCATTCATATTCTGATCGGGATTGTTACCGGTTATGTGCTGGCCTATATTATGCACAAGGTTAACACGGGTGCCATTTCCGACGCACAGTTCCTCTCCCACCCGACGATCGTCACCCCATCCTTTGACTGGGAAGTAATCTTCACCATTATTCCTGTATCCCTTGTCGTTATCGTTGAACACATCGGCCACTTGCTCGTAACCAGCAACATTGTCGGCAAAGATCTGGCGAAAGATCCTGGTCTTGACCGCTCGCTGATGGGGAACGGGATTTCCACCGTCCTCTCCGGATTCATGGGTTCTACTCCTAATACTACTTACGGCGAGAACATCGGTGTTATGGCCTTAACCAAAGTGTATTCGGTGTATGTGATCGGCGGAGCAGCTGTCATTGCCATTCTGCTCTCGTTCTCCGGCACCTTCTCTTCTATCATTGCCAATATCCCCGCACCGGTAATGGGCGGAGTCTCTCTCTTGCTGTTCGGGGTTATCGCGGCTTCCGGTTTGCGGATCTTTGTAGAGCAGAAGGTCGACTTCTCCAAAGCAACCAATATGATTCTGGCTACCTTGGTGCTTGTTGTCGGCATCAGCGGCATCTCCCTGAACATGGGCAAAGTGGAGCTTAAAGGAATGGCGCTGGCTACGATTGTTGGTATGGTTCTGTCTCTGCTCTTCAAGCTGTTCGAGGTTCTTGGCTGGTCAAACGAGCAGGAAAAAGAGAAGTCCGCCCATTAGACCCCGAATACTTATATATGAAGAAAACGGATGCTCATCTGCTTCAGGATGGCATCCGTTTATAGTAAATAAACAGATTGATTTAAGCTGTCCCCATTTGGGCGAGGACGTAGCTACGGTGAATATTTGGCCTTCCGGCCGCTGTTGTCGTAAGAATTTCTTGATTGTACCCGCTATATGCGGTGGAAAACGAATCAATTATATTAATAAAAGCGGACCGCTGTCTTCATTCGACAGCGGTCCGCTTTTTATTTCCCGGGAAAAGTTATCCCGTTTGAAATTAGTCCTCGTAAGTCATCAGGGATATCACTTCAATATCCGAAAGCTTGTTGCGGCCGGCAAGCTCTACCAGTTCGATGAGGAAAGCAGCGCCGACAACTTTGCCGCCGAGCTGTTCCACCAGACTAACTGATGTGGCAATGGTACCGCCGGTAGCCAGCAAGTCATCAGCGATCAGCACCTTTTGTCCCGGCTTGATGGCATCAGTATGTACGGCCAGTTTATCCTTGCCGTATTCCAGATCATAACCCACTTCAATGGTTTCGTAAGGAAGTTTCCCACTCTTGCGAATCGGTACAAATCCCACCCCCAGCGCGTAAGCCAGCGGTGCGCCGACTACAAAACCGCGTGCCTCAGGACCGGCAATTACGTCAATCTGCAGATGTGACACAAGCGCTTTAAGCTCATCAATCGCCTGGCGGTATTTGTCGCCGTCTTTAAGCAATGTAGTAATATCTTTAAAGCTGATTCCCACTTGCGGAAAATCCGGAATCACACGAATACTGTCTTTTAAATCCAACATGATCATCTCCTAAAAGTTGTGAGCAGTTCCCTCACTGAATTCTCTTCAAACAAACTTTCTTCGGAAGCAAAGCCTCCGATCCATTCCGCCCTAGGATGCTCCTAAACGGCGGGACAGCATCCATTCCTGCAGCTCGCTGAGGCTGCCTTCCATGAAATATTGCTCCATTTCCGCAGTCTCACCCAGTCTGACAAAATGCCGGGAGGCCGTAAGACTCTTCGCCGCAGGCTGGGTAACAAAGGTAATGGTCCCGTTGCTGCGCTTGATAAATTCAAGTTCCTCAAACACCTCAAGCATCTTGCCCAGCATGCGCACACTGAGTGAAGACTGGCGGCTAAGCCGCAGCAGCACCTCATGCTCCGGTGTCGCCGCAGCAGCAATCGAAGCCAGCAATTTATATAACGACTTGAAATGATCACGTGTCGGTATTTGCAGCCGGTCACGGCCGTCCCGAATGGAGTGCAGCAATGCGATATTCTCAGCTTGTGGAAAAGCAGCAAGCAGCGCATCCAGCTGCTCTGGTGTACCCGGCATGTCCAGCAGGCAAAGCAGGGAAACCTTGCCTTCACCAGTATCGGCTTGTCCTTGATTCAGCACGGAGATCCCAGCATTCTCATCATATACCCAAAGCGACATGCCTTTCAATTGATTCAACGGCGTCATGCGGCTGTTGTGAAACACAGCTGCAGCGCTGAAGGAAGTTCCGCTGCTGTATTGCAGCAGCAGCTCTTTGAGGGTGGCCGCCTGCTTCACTGCATCAGCAGTCCCGCGCAAATCCAGCAGCTGCGCATTCGGGACTGCCAAATCCTGCAGCATCAGCTGAGGTTTGCGCGAGCCGTTCCATTCATTCACCGAAAGCTCCGCCAGGACATCTACCATAGTGCCACCTGGCAGCAATTGGGCTAACGCACCTTTGCCGAAGGCTACCGCCTCAATCGTATGCTTGCCTTGCTGCAAGACCAGCTTGAGATGTTTGCCATCCTGACCCATCTTGCGGGTCTCCTTCACCGCAGCTCCCCGAACAATAAACTTGGGCAGCGGATTGGCCATCCCGAAGGGAGCCAGTCTGTCCAAATCCAGTGCGGCCTGCAGCGTTAAATCAGAGATCGCCGTTTCACCGTCCGCAGCGGTCACAGGCATGAAATGTTCCGGCTGCAGAACGGAGGCTGCAAACTCATTAAGCGCAGCCGCGAAGGCATCCAGCTTATCACGATGCAGGCTCATCCCTGCTGCAGCTGGATGGCCTCCGAAATGATCCATCAGCCCGGCGCAGGAAGAAAGCGCCGCATAAATATCCAAACCGGGAATCGAACGGGCAGAACCTTTGCACATCCCGGTTTCGGGGTGAACATCCAGTATAATCACCGGACGGTAATACCTATCCAGCAGCTTAGAGGCCACAATACCCACCACGCCGACATTCCAGCCTTGATCAGCAAGAACAATAATGTCCGGCAGTGTTCCCTCTACGGTCTGCTGCTCAAATTTAGCGGTGGCTTCCGTGACGATTCTTTCCACGACCAGCTGACGCTCTTTGTTAAGCAGATCCAGTTCTCCGGCAAGCTGTTCAGCTTCCCCGGAATTTGTGGTCGTGAGCAAGGCCACAGCACGGCCTGCGTGATCCAGCCGGCCACTGGCATTAATGCGCGGCGCCATGCCAAAGGCAATATTTACAGCGCTTACTGTACTCATCGTTACACCACTGACATCAAGCAAGGCCCGGATCCCCGGAAAAGGTGAATGCCGCATACTGGAGAGTCCTCTGCGCACTAGACTGCGGTTCTCACCGAGCAGCGGCATGAGATCAGCAACTGTACCAATGGCCGCGATCTCGCTCCATTCCTCCGGCACCTCGTCCCCAAGCATGGCTTCGGCCAACTTGTAGGCAACCCCTACACCCGCCAAACCCTTGAAAGGATAAGGACAGTCAGGAAGCTTGGGATTAATCAGCGCAAAGGCCTCCGGCAGCAGTTCAGGCGGCTCGTGATGATCCGTTACGATCACATCGATTCCAAGCTCTGTCGCATAAGCGATCTGATGATAAGCGCTAATTCCGGTGTCTACGGTAATGACCAGCGACACTCCCTGCTGTACCGCCCAGTCCAGCGCATGATTGTGCAGCCCATAGCCTTCATTTGAACGATGGGGAATATAAATGTCAAAGGATGCCCCCAGATAACGCAGCAGGTAGATCATCAGTGCGGTGCTGGACACTCCATCCGCATCATAATCACCGTACACGAGAATATGTTCTTCTTCTTGTAATGCTTTTTTGATCCGTGGAACCGCTTCGGCCATTCCCTTCAACAGGAACGGATCATGTCTATCCTCCGCGCCTCCATCCATGAATTGCAAAGCATCAGCAGCCGTCCCCAAACCTCTGGTTACCAGCAGTGATGAAAGGAGCGGAGAAATAGAAAGGCTCCGGGCCAATTCCTCTACTGCAATGGGATCGGCTGCCGGAGAATGCCATCTTGTTTTTGAATGAAGCAAATGAGTTCACCTTTCTCTCACCCTGCGAACTACTGGAGCAGCGTGGGACTATCGTTGTCCACGAGCTCATAGTTGCTTTTGTAAGGATAACCCGGATCATAAGGCACAACATCCATATGAACCTCGCCCACATGGACAAAACGGTGCTGCAGCAGCTTCCTGGCGCATTCCGAAATATCCTGGGCTTCCGTCACGGTAATCCGCGGGTTAACGCTGATTTTAACTTGGAGGTTCACGTAACGCCCCTGCTCAAGTGCTTTTAAATACTCTACACGAATAACACCATGCACCCGTTCCACGGTTTCAATAAAGCTGGCCGTCTCCGCGGAAGGAAGTTCCTGATCCCTCTGGGCCAATACAGAAGTCGTAATCAGCGAATACCCTTTGCGGATAATTAGTGCGCTGGTTAGAAGAGCGGCAATCGGGTCCATATACAGCAGCGGATTCCAGTTGAGATATCCTCCAGCAAACGACCCGGCAATCCCGACGAATACGGTAATTGAAGTATATAGACTGAAGCGGTGGTTATCCGCGTATGCGGCATGGCTGCCATCGCCAATTTTCTTAAAATAACGATATTGATATTGAAAGATAGCCTCTTTAAATGCAATGGAGATCAGGACGGTGACAATCGCCGCCTCTCCAGTGGGTGATAAATGTCCCCGGGTTAAATCGCGAATTGCCGAGAAGGCAATTTGCAGCCCGCCCATTAGAATAAGAACTGAAAAAAGGATCGCGACAATCGGTTCCTTATTACGTTGCCCTTTCTGGGTACGCTCTGTTTCTTTATTCTTCTTAACCAGTTCTGAGCGCCACGGAAGAATATCCGCCAGCTTGGCTGCAGCGTCTGCTCCGGAATATAAAGCATCACCCAGCAAGGCTTTGCTGCCGGAGAAATAGCCAACACTTCCTTTAGCCAAAGCTAATGCAACATCGCTGACGATTCCGGTCCAGGCAACCGTCTCACTTTGCGGTGATTGTTTGTCATTCATAACGAGGCCCTCCTTGCCGGGTAGCGAGTAATCTCATGATGATTGAAGTTTGCTCATTCCACTCCAAAGATTCGAAAAGCCGCGTCGCCTTTGACGCGGCTTTTCGGGACAGGAAATTTTAAGCTTTGGCCGGATTGTTCTTCACTGGAGTCTTCTGGCGCTTCTTCAGCAGCAGCCAGAGCGGACTCGCGATAAAGATCGAGGAATAGGCTCCGAAGAGCAAACCGATAACCATCGCAAGTGAGAACATTTTGATGGACTCTCCGCCAAGGATAAGCAGGAAGAATGCAGCAATAAATACCGTAAACGCTGTGTAGAGGGAACGCATCAGGGTTTGGCTCACACTTTTGTTCACCAGCCCCTTAAGGTCCTCATACGTCTTCTGCTTGCCGAAGCGCAAATTCTCGCGAATCCGGTCAAAGATAACGATGGTATCATTGATGGAATAACCGATAATGGTCAGCACCGCGACAATGAAGGTCAAATCCACCTCAAGGCGGAAAATCGAGAAGATCGCAACAACCATAAACGCATCATGTGCCAACGCTACAATCGCAGCCAGGGCAAAACGCCATTCAAAGCGGATACTTACATAAATGATAATCCCCAGACAGGAAATCAGCACAGAATAGATCGCATTACGCGCCAGCTCTTTGGCCATTTCTGTATCCACCGTGTTAATCTCGAAGGAAGCTTTATCATCAATCTTGCTAATTGCAGCCTGCAGCTGCTCGCTCTGTTCCTCTTTAAGAACCTCATCATAACGGATATTCACCCGTTTCTCACCAATGGTGATGCTTGGTTCATGGGAGAGGCCCAGACCGCTGAGCGCAGGATTAAGTTCTTCCTGTGTAATCGTCTTGGACAGCGCCACGTCAACATTGGAGCCGGCCTTGAAATCAACGCTGTAGTTCAGTCCAAGAAAGCCAAGGAACACTAAGCCGAGTATCGTAAGGACAATGGAAAAGATATAGAAAAACTTACTCAAATGTACAAAATCAAGTTCTTTCTTAAAGCGCACGGATGTCACTCTCCTTTACCCCAAATTGCTTCGGCTTTTTCAGAACGCCGGCTTTGACCAGTGTACTGAGCAGCCAGTGGGCAAAATAGAGGTTCGTTACGATACTGAGCACAATTTCCACAATCAGTATCAGAGCAAAGCCTTTAACCGCACCCGTACCAAATGCGAACATAACGGCCGCTACGATAATAGTCGTCACATTGGCGTCCATAACGGTCCGGAAAGAGGTTTTATTCCCCGCTTTGACGGAAGACAATATGCTCTTCCCGCTGCGCATTTCTTCTCTTATCCGTTCGTTGGTAATGATATTGGCGTCAACCGCCATCCCTATACCGAGAATGAACGCGGCAATACCGGGAAGTGTCAAAGTAAAGTCAGCAACGACAAATACCAGAATCAGCAGCCATGTGTGCAGGATGAGCGCGAAGCTGGCCAGCACGCCCGGCAAGCGGTACATGCCGATCATAAAGATCAAGATAATGAGGGAACCCACAAGTCCCGCTCTGATCGTTTGATCAAGGGATTGTTTACCCAAGGTAGCGCCTACGCTTTGCGAATATTTCTCTGTCAGCTTCAGCGGAAGGGCACCGAGGTTAATCGTGTCGGCCAGTTCACGGGCCTGTTCTATAGTATAACCTCCGGAAATCGAAGCTTTTCCATCCGTAAGTACTGCTCTTACCGTTGGCGGAGCGGATAACAAATTTTCGTCAAGATAAATAGCAAGTTCTTTACCTAGCAGGCGCTTGGTAATTTCCGCGAATTTATCCTTATCCTTAACAGTAATGCCGATCTCAGGCTGGTTCAAGTTGTTGCGTTGAACCTCGGCAGCATTCTCAACAAAGTCACTGCCCACAAGTTCTATCTTGCTGTAAACCCCTGGAGCATCGCCGTCGGCAGCACTGCGGAAGGTCAGAACCGCTGGTTCCTTCATCTTCTTGCGCACCTCAGCCTCGTCGGTAACGCCCGCAATTTTCAGACGGATGCGGTCAGTTCCTTCAGTGGTTACTTCAGGTTCGCTTGTTCCAAGCGCATTGGCACGTTTCTCCAGACTTTCCGCTGTTTTCTGCAGCGAGGCACGGGTTAGTTCTCCTCCGGTTTCCATGGGCTCCGCGTGATACAGAATCTCGAAGCCGCCCTTCAGGTCAAGCCCCAGCCGAACCTTGTCCAATAGTCCGGGAGTACTAAATGCCATGACGCCTGTTAAAACGAGCACGGTAATGATAAAGCTCAAAAGTCTCTTCATGCTCTTGCTAGTTCCCCTTTCATTACTCAATATTCCTATTATAGCTACGTGCGAAATCACCGTCAATTCATGGAGGAACGACGGTGTTATACTCACACAAAGAAACGGCCGGCTCTGCCCAAGGCAAGCCATCCGTTTGATAGGAAAAGCAAAATTGGTCTTCTCTTACTTTACTGCTTCCTATAGCCATTTGCAAAAGAAAATCGTTCCTTGTATCAGTTTAATCCCCGATAAGCGGCAATCGTTAAATAATTCATATAACTAGTGGCCTTCAAGGAATAGATATCGTTCACAAGCTTGTGCAGGGGAGGATTGCCCTCCTTGGCATAGTTGCGGCTGATGCAATCCCAGATATCCTTGCCTGTTACATACTCATAGCCGAGGAGTCGGAATTCCTCCGCTTTGCTGCGGCACATGGCTTCGATATCTTCACCAAGCTCATCATCACTCCACTCTATCGATTCCACGTGTTGACACCTCCAAAGTTCGCTCGCTTTCGCATGTTACTTTTTAGTATTCGACCAGACTCCCCCGCTTTCCTTCTTCCGGGTTAAAACTTGTCATTTCCAAAGCTTGTCATGGAGTAGACAGGGTACCGCATATCAATATACAAGCCTACATCCACAAGCTTACCTTTTGGACAGACAGGAACGCCAGCGTTTTATTTCAATTCGGGAAGAAGGAGTGCCCTTTGAGTAATCTAAGGAAACAAAGCTTTATCCAAGGAACGCTTATACTGCTTGCTGCAGGCATTATTAACCGGATGCTTGGATTTATTCCGCGCATTGCATTACCTCGTATTGTCGGTGCTGAAGGCGTTGGGCTGTATCAGCTGGGTTATCCCTTTTTCATCGTGCTGATCACTGTAATCACTGGAGGGATTCCGCTGGCCATCGCCAAAATGGTAGCGGAAGCAGAGGGGGAGAACCGTCCTGAAGAGTCACGCCGTATTCTGCATACCGGACTTACCCTCAGTCTGGCGCTCGGCATCTTGTTCACCCTGGTCGCCCTGTTCAGCGCCTCATGGGTATCCAATGTGCTCCTTACGGACAGTCGTGTGTATTATACATTTGTCAGCATGACGCCGATGATCTCTATCGTTGCCGTATCTTCCATATACCGGGGCTACTTTCAGGGCAGGCAGAACATGATTCCTTCCGCACTCTCCTCCGTTCTGGAGTCAGTAATCCGCATTATCTTTATGCTGTGGTTCTCTTGGCTGCTGCTTCCTAAGGGTATTGCCTTTGCTGCAGCAGGTGCAATGCTGGGGGTAACTGTTGGAGAAATCGTCGGCATGCTGGTGCTGCTATGGCAATATTATTACATCCTAAAAAAGGACAAGAAGGATCTTCCTGACCCTGTAACCGCGGAAAATGACATTCCAGATCCGGTTATCCCTGAACCTTCAGCGGGCAAGCAGACTTCTGTACTGAAACGTCTGCTAGGCATTGCTGTTCCCGTCACGGCCGGAAGGCTCGTCGGCTCTTTTTCCTATCTTCTGGAATCGATTATTACCGCTCGCAGTCTGGCACTTGCCGGAATTGCCACCGCAGCTGCAACCGCGCAGTACGGCTCCTTACAAGGGATGGTTATTCCACTGCTGCTGCTGCCGGGAGTGCTCAGCTCTTCCCTTGCTGTTTCGCTCGTTCCTTCCTTGTCAGAGGCGGCAGCGCGCCATGATTTGGCAACCATTCATAAAAGAATGCATCAGGCCCTGAGGCTCGCTATGGTAACCGGAGCCCCTTTTGCTGCAATTATGTACATCCTTGCCGTACCGCTATGTACGCTGATGTACGGCAATGCGGACACCGCTCCGATGCTGCGGATGATGGCGCCTTTTGCACTCTTCCTCTATGTCCAAGCACCGTTGCAGGCTGCCCTTCAAGCTATGGACCGCCCCGGGAGGGCGCTTATTAATACGCTGGTTGGTGCAGTGATCAAAATCCTGCTCATTCTCGTTTTGGCCTCACAGCCCGAATACGGGATTTATGGCGCAATTATCGCAATTATCGTTAACAGCATTTTTGTAACTTTGCTGCACGGCTTCAGTGTGGTTAAGCTGATTAAATTGTCGATTAGAGTTTCCGATCCACTCAAAACGTTGACCGCGGTGATTATCATGGCCGCTGGCATGTCTTACATCTATACCTCTGTGCCCATCGCTGATACCCAGTGGCTGCAATTTTTACTTTCCGCCGCCTGCGGGATGGCTCTCTACCTGGGAATCTGCCTGCTTTCAGGCCTGATCTCTGTCCGCGACCTGGACCGTGTACCGTTCTTCAAACGCCGGCGTTAACCATACTCTATCTGGAACGCTGGCGGTCTACATATATTTCACCCTTGTGATCAATCGAGCACAGAAAAACATCGCGGAAATCAGATACGCCCTTTTGGCGGATTTGGGTTCTCAGCCAGAATCTTGTTTTCCCAATTAGCTCCAGATTGGTATCCTGCACCTTCCCGTCCATAATGAGCGGAATCGGCAAGCCTTCATACCTGATTTTATGCTTCGGCAGCTTGACGCCGCCGGAACTGTCACCACCACTGTTGCCCTGTTCATTATGCTCAGCATTAGAACTGCTGTTTCCCGATTGGTTGGATGACGACGCACCCTTGTTCTTCTCGATGACGGTAAGCTGGCCGCTGGTTTCCAGAATGGCAAACTCCACATCAGCGGGGCTGTCGATGTTCTGTCCCCGCAGCTGCAGCAGCAAATCATCAAGGTTATATCTTTGCCTGCGCATTTCCCCCCGGTGTATTTTGCCATCTGAGATCAGTACGCTAGGCTTGCCGTCAATCAGCAGCCGCAGCTTTCTGTTCTTAAGGCTGATCTGTGCCACAAGTACCTGAATCAGTACCAAGGTTGCCATGGGCACGATTCCGTCATAGACCGGCCGTTCGATGTCTTCAATGACAAACACAGCAATTTCAGCAATCATGATCGAAATCGTTAAATCGAATACAGACAGCTTGCCAATTTCCCGTTTCCCCATAATCCGCATGCTCAGGAAAATGAAGATATACATCAGCACGGTCAGAAAGATATGGGTAGTAATATGCTGGAACATATTCTCTTCGCTCCCCCTTCCGCTTCTCGCCCGGGCAGTTTGCCTTACGGGCGGATTAATGTACCCCTATTCTGGCCTCCCTGCCAAGGGAACATTCGGAAATGGTCTTAATAATTAATGGTAAATGAGCAGGCCTTGCCATTCTTGTACTATTGGGGCAAGCCTCCCCATACAATGAATAATAGTTAACTTAAGGTGATCGTCAAAAAACATTTAGGAGGTTTTACCATGTACTTCATTCGGCGCCTGTTCTCGTGGAGAATAACGAGTCCTGTATTATCCGGTTTATGCCGATCCTTCCTGTGGATGCTGCTGGGCGCGTTTGTCCTCTCACTTTTGCTGTGGGGCAGCGGTCTGAAGGAACAGGATCTTACAACGTATACCTACATCGTACACGGCATCGCCGCCGCATTCGGCGGACTGACGGCAGGACGCAGGGCAACCAGTAAGGGTTGGTATCAAGGATCCCTTACGGGGGGATTTTACGGAATCATTGTGTTGCTGGTCGGATTTTTGGCGCTTGACAGTGCCCCTGCAGGCATTGATGCTTTGTGGGTTATGGCTGCTGCGGCAATCGGAGCGCTCGGCGGAATGTTTGGAGTTAATTTACAAAAAAACTAAATTATTAGAATCCATAAAATTTGAAACCATTCTCTTAAAAATATGTTACACTGGTTTCATCTGAATTCGTAAGAGCTTGAGGAGGCTTCGATAGCTTTGCTTTACCAATCCATGAACCATGTTGTTTTGTACACCGTTGTAATAGTAATTCTGCTGATTTGGATCAGTACCAGGCGCAACCCTTTAATGGCCTTTGTAGAACTCGGAAAGGAACTGCTGCACTCCTATAAATTTCTGCTGGTTATTATCGGAATGATCAGTGTTCTCCTTCTGAATAAATATGAGCTGCAGATTGAGCAGAACATGCATCTGGCATCTGATTATACTTCTGTATTCTTTGGACTTGAAGGACATTTTGTCCAGACGCTGCAGCAAATATTCTACGCTCCCTGGCTTACACCTATTGTCGTTTTCTTCTATATCTTTATGCTCCAAGCCGTGCTGGCTGCTTCACTCGGAGTCTATTTGCTGGAGAAGAACCGCCTGATGCTGTATGCCACCTGCTACACGGTCATGCTAATTTACACAGTCGCCATTCCGTTCTTCTTATATTTTCCAATCAACGAAGTTTGGTCCTATGCTCCGGCAGGTGTAAGATTCATCATGTTGGATGTCTTTCCAAACTTTGAACAGGAATACCGGCCGCTCTCCGGTCTAAACAACTGTTTCCCTAGTCTGCACACGGCCATCGCTGTAGCTACGGCGCTGCTCGCCTTTCGGTCAGAGAACAACCGCTGGAAGATCATCTCGACGATTTCAGCAGTAGCTATTGTGTTCGGAATCTTCTATCTCGGCATTCATTGGCTGATTGATATGCTGGGCGGCACTCTGCTGGCTGTTGTGTCCACCTCTGTTGCAGTACAGCTGGCCAAGCTGACACTCCGCAGCGAGGAAACATCGCTTCCAGTCCGAAGCCGCGCCACAGATGCCCGTTAATTTTTCAATTCCTTCAGGGTGATGAATACGAGATTTATGTGATAGCATACCAAAAAGCGGCGTTCTCCCGAAGGAGATACGCCGCTTTTTATGTAGGTTGTAAAGAAATACTATTCCTTACCTTCCGTCTCCAGTGCCACAGCATGGCTGATAGAGCCCCGGTCAAAGGTTAAACGGGTCACATCATTAACGCGCAAAACGACGATGTCGTCGGAAATCTCCATGATCGTCCCGTGAAGGCCACCAATAGTGACTACCTTATCGCCCTTCTTCAGAGCTTTCAACATTCCGTTACGTGCTTTAGTTTTCTTCTGCTGCGGACGAATGAGCAAGAAATAGAACACCACAAACATAAGTACAAACGGGCCTACTAGACCTAGAATGCTGCCGGTACCCGCTTGATTTGCTGCAAATTGAAAATGTAACATATCCTTTCCCCCCTTTCGATATGCATTAAAGCACAATCCAGTTCTTCTGTTACAGGCGTACTAGAAGCCTTTGAGATTATCATACAATCCGTATTGTGCAAAAAACTCATCGCGAAAATCAAGCAGCCGATCCTCTCTGATGGCTTCACGCACTTTACGCATCAAATCCAGCAGGAAGTGTAAGTTATGGTATGTCGTTAACCGCAAGCCGAAAGTTTCGTCGGCTTTGATTAAATGGCGCAAATAAGCCCGGGAATAATTCCGGCAGGTATAGCAACTGCATTCCGGATCAAGCGGCCCGAAATCACGAGCATACTGTGCGTTGCGTACAACGAGTCTTCCCTGACTGGTCATTGTCGTTCCGTTACGGGCAATGCGGGTAGGCAGAACACAGTCGAACATGTCCACTCCGCGGATTGACCCTTCAAGCAACGCATCCGGTGAACCGACACCCATTAAATAGCGCGGTTTCCCTTGCGGCAACAGCGGAACAGTATAATCCAGCACTTCATACATTAGCTGCTTGGACTCTCCGACGCTGAGCCCCCCAATAGCATACCCCGGGAAATCCATGGAAGTCAAATCAGCCGCGCTCTGGCGGCGCAAATCCTCATGCATGCCTCCCTGTACAATAGCGAACAGCCCCTGATCCTCGGGACGGGCATGGCTTTTGAGACATCTCTCTGCCCAGCGGGAGGTACGTTCCAATGACTTTTTGACGTAATCATATTCTGCGGGGAAAGGCGGGCATTCATCAAATGCCATCATGATATCGGAGCCAAGTGCGTTCTGAATCTCCATCGCCACTTCCGGCGAAAGGAATTTCTTGTCTCCATTAAGATGGGAGCGGAAATGTACGCCTTCCTCGGTGATTTTGCGCATATCGCTCAGTGAGAATACCTGGAATCCACCGCTGTCCGTCAGAATCGGCCGGTCCCAGTTCATAAACTTGTGCAGACCGCCGGCCTCACGGATAATGTCATGGCCAGGCCGCAGAAATAAATGGTACGTGTTGCTCAGTATAATATGAGCGTCCATTTCTTTCAGTTCTTCAGGACTCATGGTCTTGACTGTAGCTTGTGTGCCAACAGGCATAAAGGCAGGTGTCTCGATGACACCATGCGGGGTATGGACTCTGCCGAGCCGGGCTCCGGACTGCTTGCAGGTCTTAATGTGTTCATAAGTTATTGCTGCCATTTGTTTAACCCTTCCTCTTGCTTAATAAATAAACATCGCATCACCAAAGCTGAAAAAGCGGTACTGATGCGCTATCGCTTCCTCATAGGCGGCGAGAATCTGTTCACGTCCTGCTAAAGCGCTCACCAGCATAACCAAAGTGGACTTTGGCAGGTGAAAGTTCGTAATCAATGCATTAACAACTGTGAATGCGTAACCGGGATAAATGAAGATATCCGTCCACCCGCTGCATTCTTCAATCTGTCCGCCCTGGAACTTATTGCCCACGGTCTCCAAAGTCCGGCAGGAGGTTGTGCCAACAGCGATAATACGGCCGCCTCTTGCTCTCGCATCATTCAGAAGCTCTGCAGTTTGCCGGGACAGCTCGAAATACTCGGCATGCATGACATGCTCTTCAACCTTCTCCACTGACATCGGTCGGAATGTGCCAAGTCCAACGTGAAGTGTAATGTAAGCAATATTTACACCTTTGGCGGCAATACGCTCCAGCAGTTCCTTTGTAAAATGCAGTCCTGCCGTCGGTGCCGCTGCTGAGCCTTCATGCCGGGCATACACCGTCTGATACCGTTCCCGGTCATCGAGTGTTTCCTTAATATAGGGTGGAAGGGGCATCGTCCCCAGTCTGTCCAGAATCTCCTGAAAGATTCCTTCATACATGAAGCGCAATGTCCGGCCGCCCATATCGGCCTCGTCTTCGATCACCGCACGGAGTTCATCGCTGAAAATAATGACCGCGCCGGTCTTCAGCTTCTTGCCCGGCTTCACCAGCGCTTCCCACCGGTCCTCTCCCAGATTCTTCAGGAGCAGCACTTCCGCCTTGGCTCCGGTGTCTTCCTTAATCCCAAACAGTCTGGCAGGAATAACGCGCGTATCATTCAGAACAAGCGTATCCCCCGGCTGAAACTGCTCCAGTATATCGGTAAAATGCCGATGAGCAAGCTCTCCGTTCTCCTTGTTTACCAGCAGCAGCCTTGAGGCGCTACGGTCAGAAAGTGGAGTCTGGGCAATCAGCTCCTCCGGCAAATGAAAATCATAATCGTCTACATTCATGGTCAGTCTTCATTCCTTAACTATAGTAACGTTATTAAAATAGTGTTGCAATATTTGCTTGTAATCATACCCGTTATCGGCCATACCCTTCACGCCCCACTGCGACATGCCGAGCCCATGGCCATTGCCCCAGCCGATAAAATAAAATCCCGGGTTAGTTGTAACCACTCTTGCCGAAGAATCAGCTCCCATTACAACCGTTCCGCTGCTCTGGACAGTAACCTTGCCGGATGCAGAAAGCACACCCGCAGACTGTGTTCCGCCAATGGTTGCAGTAGAGCCGTCAGCGCCTAATACAGTATAACTGCCGGAAGGTACAATATCAAACAAAGTACTGGGCAGTCCATTAAAGGCGGAGCGGAAAAGATCCGGGTACTTAACCTGCAGAATATTACCGTTGGCTTTGACCTGAGTGACTCTTCCTGAAGGCCCGCGCTGGGTAACCTGCAGGCTGGTAATGGATGACGGCAATGTACTGCTTGTCTTGCCGGCTAAGCTTTTGAGCAGCTCCGCCGAGGTGTACGGTCCTTTAATCCAGCTATAGCTCCCGGATTCATAGACTTGATCCAATACGACGGCATTTTCACCGGGATTCAGTTTGCCTACCGGACTTGCACTGCTGTCGATAACAGGCAGCGGCCGAATGTTCACATTACTGGTCGAAGCTGTCGCAAGGGGAAGTCCTGCCGCCGTCTTACTGCCGGTCAGTTTCATATTATCTTCACGGGCATAGCCGGAGGCACCGCTGGACAGCAGCACATAATACCACTTCTTAAATGAGGCAGCGGCCGAAGCATCCTCAGCGCTGAGCACACTGACAAAAGCAGCTCCGCCATTGCCCCAGACCTCTGACGGATCCGCAGTGCGGCCGCCGCTGTTGGAGGAGAAGACAGTTTCGACAATCTTCCCGCCGCTCTTCAGCACTTCACCGGCTGTGGCATCCACCGCCTTGATAATTGTAGGTGCTTCGGCCCCGATACCGTTATATACCTGGCTTAGTGTCGTATCGACCACATCGGCCACATCAAAACGTTTGCCCTGAAACAGCGCATAGCTGCGCGCGGCGACTGCCTGGGCTTTAAGCGCTTCTTCATTCCAGCTCGAGGAGACTTCTCCGCCGACTACCGCATACAGGTATTGCTCCAGCGGTACTTCATTAATGACAGCCAATGAGCCGTTTAAACCACTTAGCTCCAAGCTGCCGCGATACGTACGTTTGGATCTCTCCTCCAGTTGAATCCCCGATTCATTGCCTGCAGCAATAAACTTGGCATTGGCTCCGGACACACTGTAATGAAACGCTTGTCCCTCCTTGCTGAGGTCCAATCCTGCGTCACTGCGGATAATTAACCCGGGTGCCGAAGCAGGAGACAAGACGAGCTGGGGAAGTGCAGCCGCAACTTCGGTCTGCAGGGCGGAAAGCTCACTTTCGCCAGCAGCTTCGCCGACCCATACCTGCGTCTTGGCACTGCCGTCCGCTCCAGCCACCATTACCTTCCAGGCATCGAAATTGGCTGCCGTCAGTGCCTGGAGAGCAGCATCTGCTTCCTGAGTGGAAGCGAACTCTCCGGCAGACAAGTGTTTATTGCCCTTCACGGCTGACGTTTGGCCCGCCGGGATGGACAGTCCCGCTTTCCCTACGCGGGTAAGGCCTTCTTTGGCAGCATTTTCACTGGCGTACGGACCTGTGTACAGCTGGTATGCATTAACCCCATTCCGTGAGGTTACCAGCAACTGCGGCTTATCGGATGTAGACTGCAGCTTCTTGGCGGCATCGGCAGCTGCCTGCCAGGTGGCAGCTTCCATAACCTTAACCTTGTAGCTATCGAGACTTACGCGTATTTTGCTGTTGGCCGGAACCGGCAGCAATGAGGCTGCCCCACTCTGGCCGGAGAGAAAATTGAAGTCCTTAGCAGACTGCAGCGTCACGTATGGTACGGTTAATTTATATTTGCTGCCGATATCAGCATATATCGCAACCCGGATGTTTGCACTGGATTCAGCATGGATATCACCTGCAGGAACCAGGAAGCTGCCCGCAATCAGTGTTGCCGCCAGCAATCCCCGGCCCAGCAGTCCCATTCCTGTCAGTTTGCGCCTCGCATGATTCATCGTGAAGCCTCCTAAAAGTATGTTGTAGGTCTAGCATTTCAACTTTAATGCTGCTCCGGAGGAAGCGGAAGACCCAGGTGATGATAAGCCGCCGGGGTTACCACTCGTCCCCGGGGAGTGCGCTGCAGGAAACCGATCTGCAGCAGATAAGGTTCATACACATCTTCAATAGTCTGGCTCTCTTCGCCTATCGTGGCGGCAATCGTATCCAGCCCGACAGGACCGCCGCGAAAGGCGGTGATCATCGAGTGCAGCATCTTATGGTCTATGCTGTCCAGCCCGCGCGGATCGACCTGCAGCATCTTCAGCGATTCACCCGCAATATCGGGGGTGATGATTCCGTCACCGCGTACCTGGGCGAAATCGCGGACCCGCTTCAGCAAGCGGTTAGCAATCCGCGGTGTTCCCCGGGCACGCAGGGCAATCTCTTCAGCGGCATCGCCCAGGATTTCAATGCCAAGCAGCTCGGCATTGCGGGAGACGATGAAGCTCAGCTCATCAATCGTATAATATTCCAAACGGCTGACCACCCCGAAGCGGTCACGCAGCGGCGCCGACAGCAGCCCGGCCCGCGTGGTGGCTCCGATCAGTGTAAAGGGCGGCAGATCCAGCCGCACCGAACGGGCGCTAGGCCCTTTGCCGATCATGATATCGAGCGCGAAATCCTCCATCGCCGGATACATGACTTCTTCCACAGTCCGGTGCAGGCGGTGAATTTCGTCAATAAACAGCACGTCGCCTTCCTGCAGGTTGGTCAACAGCGCCGCCAGATCCCCGGGCCGCTCAATGGCCGGCCCGGACGTCGTCCGCAGATTCACACCAAGCTCGTTGGCGATAATGTTCGCGAGCGTGGTTTTGCCAAGACCCGGAGGCCCGTACAACAACACATGATCCAGTGCCTCACTGCGCATTTTGGCTGCTTCAATATATATTTTCAGGTTCTCTTTCACCTGTGTCTGTCCGATATATTCGCCCAGATAACGGGGACGCAGACTTAATTCCACCGCCTGCTCGTCCATCATCAGATTCGCCGATATAATCCGGTCATCCATCTATTTCCTCACTCCGTTCTTCAAGGCTGTCCCTTTAGGCAGCTGCGTTATGGCTTATTTGGCGATATACAGCAGCCCCAGCGCCTTCTTCATCAGCACATCGACAGTCCCTGTATCTGTGCCTTCTTTCTTCATCGTCAGCCATACCCGGTCCAGCTCTGCTTCGGTATAACCGAGCGCTTTCAGACCGTCTCTGGCTTCCTGCCACGGCAGGGCGGCATTCTGCTCTTCCATCGGCACCGCAAATAACCCGGTCTGCATAGAGGCGGCGCTCAAACCATCCAGTTTGTCCCGCAGATCCAGAATCATCCGCTGCGCCGTCTTCTTGCCAATACCCGGCAGCTTGGTCAGGAAGGTGATATTCTCCTGATAAATCGCTGAGATCAGTTGGTCCGGCGTGCCGCCGGTCAGAATCCCCAGCGCCACGCGCGGTCCGATGCCGGACACCTCAATCAGCTTACGGAACAGCTTCTGTTCTTCCCTTGTCGGGAATCCGAACAACAGAGTGGCATCCTCCCGTGTCTGATAATGGATGTAAATGGTCACAGGTCCTTCCAACTTGGCGAACGCATAAGGATTCGGGCAGAACACCCGGTACCCTACACCCTGGACATCCAGCACCACATACTCCGACTCCAAATGTACTACCGGTCCTCTTAAGTAATCTATCATTTTCGCAATACCTCATTTAATTTAGAATTAAGACTCACCGAATGGGCGTGGCAAACAGCCACCGCCAGCGCATCGGCCACATCGTCGGGCTTAGGAACAGCGGACAGCTTAAGCAACAGCTTCACCATTTCCTGTACCTGCTTCTTCTCAGCCTTGCCATAACCGACCACAGCCTGCTTCACCATCATCGGTGTATATTCGGCGACGGGAAGCCCGCGCTGCACGGCAGCCAGAATCAGCACACCCCGTGCCTGCGCCACCGGAAGCGCAGTTGTCACATTGCGGGCGAAGAACAGCTTTTCCACTGCCACTGCGTCCGGCTTATATTTATCTATCAGCTGCACCATGCCCTCATAGACATGCAGCAGCCGTTCTTCCTCAGGCGTATGCGCCTCGGTCTGAATACTGCCATATTGAACCGGCGTCAATTTATTTCCTTCCTTATCTACGAAGCCAAAGCCGACGATCGCCAGCCCCGGGTCTATTCCTAAGATGCGCAAGCCCAATCTCTCCTTCTAACAGGCAGGATATTCCACCGTATTCATCCATTGCCCGCTCTTAAAGCGAACATATGTATTCCTTCTACCCATTATAGCAAAAATCCCTCTAGCAGAGAAAAAAATTTGCCTCATTTGTAACCCTCATGCCAAAAAGCCCCCGATCATAAGATCAGGGGCCTTCCAGTACTATTCTCTGCTGCTTATTCCGACTGCATTGCCTGCTCCGCCGAATCACGTGCATAATCGCTGAATGTCGACAGCACGCTGTTGTATTCCTCAATGTCCTGCACCCGGATTCCTTCATGCAGTTGTTTCATGATCCCTTCCGGGAGCGAAGACTTCATGGAGCCTATGTCCATCTGAAAAAAGGTCTTCAGCACTTTTTCCGCTGCCGGCGGACCTTTGAACAGGCTTAAATTCCCGTGTGCGTCTACACCGATATAAGCATCCTTTTTGGTCAGCGGCGAAAGATCATTGACTCGATGCTCCAGCCACAAGTCGCCTTCCTGGCTAATCCAGCCGTTCCAGCCCGGATGTTTCTCTATCAGCACTTTAAGCTGGCCCGGATTCCGCTCTCCTGAAAGGGTCTGTACTTCTACGCCCGTAACATAGACCGTCTTCAAATGTACCGTTCTGCTGACAGCGTCTTGGCTAACCGCTTCCAGCAGTTGTTTGCTCTCTACAGCAGCACTGCCGTCTTCTTCGCTGTTTCCGATATTATTAGAAACGGCTGCCACCGCGGCCACGCTGTCACCCTGCCCTCCGGTCTGCTCCGGGCTGTATGTTTCACTTAATGACTCCACCGGTATCGCCCAGTCTGAATTGCTTAACAATCCGCTGATCTCCTCCGGAACCTGCATGCCGCGCCAGGCCACTACCGTCAAAGCGATACAAGCCGCTCCCACCCAGGGAGCCTTTTTCCAACGTCTCCACCGCCGCCACAGTTGTTCTTTCAAACGAAAAGCATTCATGTTAATCCCTTCATTCTGCTTTTTCCCTATTGTGACCTGTGAAGGAAGCAATTATGCGCTTAAGAGGAAAAATTGATCTTCAACGCTTCCCGCTGTCCTGCAGCAAAATAATTTAATTTCAAAACTTATCTTTCTAAGCTATCATTTGCTATACTCTATATTAGCGAAAATTAAGTTAAAAACTAAACAAAGGGGATTTCCTTGATGATTATTCAGCCCAAAACCCGCGGCTTTATTTGCACCACTGCCCATCCCGAAGGATGCGCCAAGCAAGTGGAGCAGCAAATTGACTATGTAAAAGCACAGAAGAAACTGAATGGTCCGGCTAATGTTCTCGTGATCGGCGCTTCTACCGGATACGGTCTGGCTTCGCGGATTACCGCCGCTTTTGGTGCAGGCGCGAATACGATTGGCGTATTTTTTGACAAGCCTGCTGAAGGTGCCCGCACCGCCTCTGCCGGCTGGTATAACTCCGCAGCACTTGAGCAGCAGGCGGCGAAGCTTGGCCTCAAATCACACAGCATCGTCGGCGATGCTTTCTCTGATGCGATTAAAGCAAAAACGATCGAGCTCATTAAAGCCGAATACGGCACAGTGGATCTCGTGATCTACAGTGTAGCTTCCCCCCGCCGCACTCATCCGGTAACGGGAGAAACCTTCTCTTCTGTGATCAAACCCGTCGGCAGCGCGTATACGAACAAAACGATGAACTTCCACTCCGGTGAAGTCTCTACCGTCACCATTGAGCCAGCGACAGACGATGAGGTCCGCCAGACCATAGCCGTAATGGGCGGTGAAGACTGGGGCATGTGGATCGATCAGCTTCAGGAAGCAGGCGTTCTTGCAGATGGAGCTACTACCGTTGCCTATTCATATATCGGGCCGGAAGTTACCCACCCGATCTATAAGGACGGAACGATCGGCCAAGCCAAAAATGATCTCGAAAAAACAGCAGTTTCTTTAAATGACCAGCTTAAGCCACAAGGCGGTCGTGCCTTTGTCTCCGTCAACAAAGCTCTGGTTACTCAGTCAAGCTCAGCTATTCCTGTGGTACCGCTCTATATTTCAGCACTATACAGAGTGATGAAGGAAAAAGAGCTGCATGAGAACTGCATCCAGCAGATGTACCGTTTGTTCGCCGAGCATTTGTACAACGGCGGCGAGGCTGCTGCTGATGGCAGCCACCTGATCCGGATCGACAATTGGGAAATGCGTGAGGATATTCAGACTGAAGTGATGCGCCGCTGGACCGAGCTGGAAACGGATAATGTCCCTGAACTTGCCGACCTTGCCGGATATCAGGAAGACTTTTTCAATCTGTTCGGCTTCCGCACAGAAGGTGTGGATTACGAAGCTGACAGTGAGCCTGCAGTGGATATTCCCAACCTGGTATAAGTGTATTCAGCGTTTATAAATAGCAAAGAAGCCGTTCCCTTACAGGAGCGGCTTCTTTGCGTGCATTTACAGGCATAAGCATTATCCGGCCAGTGCCGATTTAATCTGTCTGGTGTAGAACAGACGGACAACACAAAAGTAAACGAGCTGAATGATAAAGAACAGGCTGAGTACAAGAACGGATTCTTTAAACATTGAATAATTGAACATGTGGGACAGAGTGGTAAGTGCCACCGCTCCATGCACCAGTGCGACAACGATAGGAGCGAAGAACAGCAGACTGATTTGGCGGTTCAATATCTTGCCCAGCTCTCTTTCGCTTAGTCCCAGCTTGGAAATGGCTTTGAACTTTTGTTTATCTTCATCCAGGTCACTGTATAGCCGGAAATAAAGAAAGCTGCCGGCAGAGACAAAAAACACAATTCCGATAAAGAAACCGATGAACATCAGTGGCCCAAAGCTTTCATTAATCCGGTTTGTCTGAAATTCAAGTGCATAAAATTCGTAATTTTCGTCATATGGAAGTTTGTTGGTCAGCTTTCCGCCCGCAGCCACCGCTCCCTGCTGCTTAATCGGCCCGTGCCAGGCATAATAATGACTTTCTTGATCCGGCGGGGCGAGTTTTGCAAACAGTTCATCAGGGACAATGTAATAGCCGCTCAAACCCCGTATCGCCGGAGATACAACCGCCTGGGTTGCTTCGATGACTATCCCGGACTGTAGCTTTACAGGCTGGTGGAGCATCTTTTCACCTTTCCGTGACAACCCAAAATCAACGATGGCCGCCTTCCCGTCAGAAAGCTTTATAGGTTTGATTCCAAGCAGCTCCGCAAGATGGTTATACTCGGCTTGCTTCACTAGGGTAAGCGTTTGATTGCCTTCGGCAGTATTATAATAATTAAGCTCAAGTAAAGTCTTTTCAGCGGTAACCTTGGATTCGCTTAAGCTCTGATCAATCAGTTGTACATGGGCTTGTTCCTTACTGTCGCTATCAGCGGCCAGGTATGTGAACAGATAAGGATTTTCCTTCGTCATTGCCCCATTAAGCATGGATTGAAATCCGTACAATGCGCCTATGGCACTAAAGGAAACTGTAGAGATGATGGCGACCAGAAAAAAGGAGCGTGCATTGTCCTTCATCCGGTAGGAGAGATCGGAGAACAGCAGCATATTGGTCTTAAACCAGAAAAAACGCTCCTTTCCCTTCAGCTTCCGGATCAGATATACACTGAGCTGTGTGAACAGCAGATACGTACCAATAGTCACCATAATTACTACAGGCGGAAGCAAGAACACAACATCCAAGCCGCTTGCCCGTAAAGCAAGGAAATAGCTGGTCCCTAGCAATGCCACCACAAGCAGTGACAGCAGCAGTGAAGCCTTCGGCTCCCGCTTGGGCTGACGATCCGCCTTGATGAGAGTGATCAGCTTGCCGCTCCGCAGCACCACTGAAATAAACAGGGAGATCAGGATGAACAGCAGCAGGAATGAAGCCAGCGTGAGGAAGATCGCCTTGAACGGAAAATAGAATTGCAGCTGCTCATTGAGCGCAAGCGCCTGCTCTCCGGCAAGCAAAATCCCCTTCGCAAACACAATTCCCAGACCGATACCACTAATAGTTGCTCCGAACCCGATAATCATATTCTCCAGAAAAATCATCGTCCGCAGCTGGCGGGTAGTCATACCCTGCATCATCATTAATCCGAATTCCCTTTTCCGCGATTGCAGAAATGCGCTCATCGAGTAAAGCACGAAAAAAAAGGAAAACACATAGATAATCCATTTCGACACCGAAAGGGCAACCACCGCACTCGACTGCATACGATCTTCACTAAGCATCGGATGAAACGCAAAGATGGAAAAGGTGAAAAACACCATTACGGTAAACATACTGCTCAAGAAATACGCGGTGTAGAGCCGTTTATTCCGGCTGACGTTACGGAATGCGAATTGACGGAACGTCATTTCCATATCCCCCCAACAGCGAAAGTGTATCAATGATTTTCTGGAAAAAGCTTTGGCGGTTGTCCCCACGGTGGATCTCCGTATAAAATCTGCCATCTTTAATGAACACTACCCGATGGCAATAGCTGGCCGCCACAGCGTCATGGGTGACAAGCATCATGGTCGTTTTCTGTTCCCGGTTGATGGTTTCCAGCATATCCATGACATCCTTTGCCGCTTTGGAATCCAGATTACCGGTGGGTTCATCCGCCAGCAGCAGCTTGGGTGAATGAATCATAGCTCTGGCGATTGCCGTCCGCTGGGCCTGCCCCCCGGAGATTTCATAGGTACGTTTCTTCATGATGGCGGTTATTCCCAGCTTATCGGCAATCGCTTGTGCCTTTTGCTTCATTTCGCTGATCTGGGTTCCATCCAGTGTCAGCGGCAGCACAATATTCTCCTCCACGGTCAGGGTATTCAGCAGATTGAAGTCCTGAAAAACAAAACCTAGCTGCCGGCGGCGAAATACCGCCAAATCGTTTTTGCTCAGCTTTCCTATATCCTTGTTGTCGATGATAATTTCCCCTGTGGTTGGGCCGTCGACTGTAGCAATCATATTAAGAAGAGTTGTTTTACCGCTTCCGGAAGGACCCATAATCCCGACGAATTCTCCAGCGTCGATAGTTAAATCAATGTCGGTCAAAGCCCGGTAGGCCACATTTCCTTCATATATTTTACTAACCTGTCTTACCTCCAGCATAATGCTTCTATCTCCTCTCCTGCATTAAATCCTTCTATAAACCACTATACCGGAGACACAGAACATCAACTATCGATTTAGGTTTCACTTTTATTACACGGATGTAAGCTAATGATTGGCTGCAAATACAATGCGCACCACTGTCCCTACGCCAACCTCCGACTCCAGCTCAAGCCGGTGCCCGAGACGGTCGGCAGACTCCTTCGTCAAATACAGTCCCATTCCTGTAGATTCACGCAGCCCCCGCCCGTTGTCGCCAGTAAAAAAAGGGTCAAAGACCCGTTTGAGATCAGACGCCTGGATCCCTATCCCCTGATCTCTGACCTCAATGATGGGTTCAGCGTTCCGTAAATAGCAGGAAACGACAATCCTTTTATCCTCTGTATCTTTGGCAGCTGAATATTTGATGGCATTGTTAATGATTTGGGACAGCATAAAGAACAGCCACTTCTCATCGCTCTGGGCAGTAATCCCGGGATCCGCAGCCAGAACCTCGGGAAATATCCGGTTGCGGATGAACAGGCGTTTGTGGTCATGCACAACCTCGTTCACGAGCTGCGGCAGAACGACCGGTTTGACATGAAAATCCTTTTCAAAGGCACGGAGCCTGGCCATGTATAACACCGTATGCAGGCCGCTGCGCATCCGCTCCAGCTCCTCACGGATGCTGGCAAACTCAGGCTCATCCATATTCTGAACCGTGAGCTCAATGACCGAAAGCGGCGTTTTCATCTGATGGACCCATTGATCAATAAAGGTTAAGTGCTGCTCCTGCTGCTTTTTCACCGCTATGAGCTGCTGCATGGAATGGCGGTACTGAGCATGCAGCAATTCTTCAAGCGCTTTGGATACAGGTGTGTTATCAATCTTTTGATAAGATTCGTCCAGCGTTTCCAGTGGCCGGCTCAGGCGAAGATAGTAGCGGCGCCGGGTGAGATAATGCCGAACCAGATAACAGCCAAGGAAGAAAAAACCTATGAAGGCCGCATATAGAGCTGTCGAAAGATGGTTATAGCCGTCGAGCCAGTAGATCGATAGTATCGCAGCAAATTGAACAATTTGAACGGCGATCAATAAAGTATGCTCCCGGATAAACAGCTTCATTGGCTGCCCTCTGTCCAGGTGATGTTCAACTTATAGCCTGATCCCCTGACCGTAAGCACAGCTTCCTCGATGCCAAGCTCCTGGAACTTCTTCCGGACCCGTGTAATATTTACGTTGAGCGTATTTTCATCCACAAAAGCTTGCGGATCCCACAGCTTCTCCAGCAAAGCCTCCCTGCTGGCCACCCTTGGGTAGCGCTCCATGAGGCTCTCTATTATATCCGATTCTTTTTTAGTCAAGGTCACCATGGCTTGTCCCAGCTGCAGCTCAAGCCTTTCGGGATAGAGAGTAAGCCCCTCCAGCTCTATCACCGGCTCCTCGCGTCTCGCCGCATACTCCCCGTAGGCACGGCGGAGATGACTGTGAATCTTGGCCAGAACAACCCCTGAATGAAATGGCTTGGTGATATAGTCATCCCCGCCATTCTCAAGTGCCATAATCTGATCCATTTCACCTTCACGGGCCGAAATAAACAGTACCGGACATGTGGAAATCCGGCGGATTTGCCGGCACCAGTAATAACCGTCGTAACTCGGAAGATTCACGTCAAGCAGCACCAGCTCCGGCTTAACCTGCTGGAATTCCTCAAACACCTGTTGAAAGTCCTTCACCCGTACCACATCATAACCGTACTTTAAAATAGCAGACAGCAGAAGATCCGCAATTTTGGGATCATCCTCCACAATCATAATTTTGAACATATTCATGGCACTCCTTATGGATTCATCAATGTTAATATTAATCAGCTCAAAGCGTCGGCTCCGGCATCGGGTTCCCCGCCTTTTCAAGGACAATATGCGCCCGCAATCTCAATGTTGCTTTTAACCCCTGGCCTTTGTCACTTTCCAGAATAAGCATGCCTTGGTGGGCCTGTGCGATTCGTGCAACCATAGGAAGTCCCAATCCATGACCTTGACGAACAGGGCGGATCCGCCCAGCCGTATAGGGCAAAACAACAACTTCTGATAAATGCTCCTTAGGAATGCCCGTCCCGTTATCCGCAACAACAAATTGATAGAAGGCACCTTCAGAAGAACTTGACGTCTCTAGTATAATCCGGCAGCCTTCCGGGTTATGCCGTACGCTGTTATGAACCAGATTGCTTACCGCACGATACAGCAATCTCTCATCCCCCATAATTCTCAAGCTCTCATCACTGATCTTGATTGTAATGGGATAGCGCTCATCCAGACCGTTATTCAAAAACTCGGAAGCCACCTGTCTTGCCAGAACTGAGAGCCGGATCTGTTTTAGATGCAGCGGCTGCATATCGTATTCAAGCATGGATACCAGATTCAGGTCATTCACCAAAGATCGCAGAATTTCTCCCTGCCGCCGGATAATGGCTGCATGCTGTTTTTGTTCAGTTGTCAGTCCGGGCTGTTCTTCCAGTTCACTTGCATAGCCCAGAATCATAGAAAGCGGCGTACGGATATCATGGGAAATACCTGCAATCCAATTGGAGCGTGCTCCATCTCTGGCCTTAAGCGCGTCATTTTTATTCTGCAGCATATCCGATGTTGAATTTATGCTTTCTGACAGGTCACGGAAAATGCCACCCTTGTCCATATGGACCGGTCTCTCCTTCGCCAGGGCATGAATTCCCTCAATCAGTGGCCGAATGCTGCGGATTAAGCGGTTCCCCGTGAATAAGGATAACAGTAAAGCCAGAGCTATATTGGCTGCGAAGACCAGCACAATTCGTATAGGCAGTGACTTGAGCCAATCCACTAAAAATTCAAGCGGGTATTTTACATACGTATTCTTCGGATACCCTAAGACAAGCAGCCCCTCTTTATGTTCCCAGACGTACACAGGATACTCCTTGAGATAAAAGCGTGAAAATTTAGCCACATCAATAAGAGTATAGGAACGCGGAATTTCTTCAGGCAACTTCTCACTCCACCTTACCTCCCCCTTCTCATCCAGCAGCATAACCCATGCTTGATCCTGTTTCAGGAGATTCGCCGATTGCGCATCTAAAATATATTTCCCGTTCTCCCCCGTAAGTCCTTCAGCAATCTGCTGTACAACAGTCTCCGGAGAAGGCCTTTTATGCACTTCCTTGAATACCAGGGAGCCCAGCATAATGAAGTTGAACAGAAGTAGCATGACGGAAACCAGAATCGTCGCTACAACAAATTTCCGTAAAATCCGGATAACCCCATCCATTACCGGTCCCCCTGTACAAGCAGCTTATAACCAAGTCCTCTTACCGTAAGCAAATGCACGGGCTTGGATGGTTCCTCTTCTATTTTTTCCCGGATTCGCCGCACATGTACCATTAATGTATTCTCATAGCCGAAGCTGTCATCTCCCCATACCGCCTGACATAGGGCGTCGCTTGTTACGATTCTTCCTTGGTTCTCATGCAGTTTAATCAGTATTGCGTGTTCTTTGGCTGTCAGAGGAAGCTCGGTGCCCTCTCTACGCACAACAGCGCTTTCCAAATCTATCACCTGCCCGCCCAGCCGGAAGACAGGGAGCCTCTCGGGAGCATTGAAGGCATATGCCCGCTTTAAAATGGCCATCAGCCGTAAAATCAATTCTCTCGGCAGAAAAGGCTTGACGATATAATCATCCGCGCCCAGCCCAAGGCCAAGCAATCGGTCTTCATCCTCTCCACGCGCGGAGAGAAACAGCACCGGCATGTCCGAAAATGTTCGGATTGCGGAAAGAAGAGAAAATCCATCTCCGTCAGGCAGCATAACATCCAGAATGGCCGCATCCGGCTTTTCCATCCTGCAGATCCTCAACGCATCAGCATAATTACCGGCTATGAAAATACGAAAAAAACCTTCTTTACGTAAAAACATCTCTATCATTTCAAGGATTTTTGGTTCGTCATCCACGATCAGTACTTTTTTATTTTTTATGATATCCAATTCGCATCACCCTGTTTAGTATACCTGATCTAGCCGGAAACTCGATATTTTCTATTCTCATTTAAGGTAACTGTAAGGTTATCTTCAGCCGGAAGCAAGAAGACCTCTCTATATTAATTACTGAAGAACAATTATAGAAATGGAGTTGAGAGGCTTGATAAATTCGTCCCCTATCGTGCAGACGCATAATCTTTCCAAAACTTATGACGGTGTACACCGGGTACATCAAATTAGTCTGATTGTTGAGAAAGGTGAGATATATGGGTTTCTAGGTCCTAACGGAGCGGGGAAAACCACTACTTTAAAAATGCTGCTGGGTCTTATTAAACCTACGGAAGGAACGATCAAGATTTTCGGTAATGACTTGGAGAACAGCCGGGCATCTATCCTTAACCAAACGGGTTCACTGATTGAATCCCCGTCCTACTATGGACATCTCACCGGGTTAGAGAACATGCGGGTGATGCAGCGTCTGAGGAACGTGCCCAACAAAAATATAGATGAAGTTCTGAAGATCGTACGTCTTGAAAATCAAAAACACAAACAAGCCAGCCAATATTCGCTGGGTATGAAGCAGCGTCTTGGGATTGCCATGGCTCTGCTTGCCTTTCCGAGTCTGCTGATCCTCGATGAACCTACAAATGGACTGGATCCTGCGGGGATCGGTGAAATCCGGGAACTGATTAAATCCCTGCCCGGGCAATATGGAATAACCATTCTACTCTCAAGCCACCTGCTGTCGGAGATCGAGCAGATTGCGAGTTCCGTTGGAATTATCAGTGAAGGCAAGCTTTTGTTCCAGGGAACGATGGAAGATCTTCGAAAGAATAACCAGGCAACGATACACATCCAGACAAATGATAACGCCAAAGCCGCAAAAATACTGCTTGCGCATGAATATATGCCTAGATTTCAGGAAAAGCACCTCATGTTCGAATACTTGGATGACGGAGAGGTGTCCCGGATCAATCGAATTCTGGTCGAAAACAACCTTTCTGTTTCAAGAATTCAGGAACATCAAAAAAGTCTGGAGGATATATTTCTTGATCTTACCGGAAAGGAGCGGAGTCTGTGATAAAGGCCTTAGCTTTGGAGTATTTTAAAATCCGCCGTAAAAAAGTATGGGTGATGCTGACCTTGTTTCTGGCTGCGGAATTGGTGTGGGCTTCGCTGTCTATGAGCATCTCGATCTCCCGCAGTCCGAACAACGCCTCTTGGGAAGCACTGATTTTCACCCTATCTTCTATGAATGGACTTTTTCTGCCCATTATATCAGCAATTATCGTTTCCAGGATTTGTGATATGGAACATAAGGGAAGCACCTGGAAAATGCTTATGACAACCTCTATAGGCCGCAATCATGTCTATGCAGCCAAGTACATGTGTGCCAGCAGCTTGGCTTTGTACGGCATCGTCATCCAGGCGGGATTTATCATCGGCTTCGGATCCCTCAACAACTTCGCGGGGCCGCTGCCGGTGTCTCTGCTTTTGCAATTTATTGCCGGAACGCTGCTCACCAATTTGGCAATCACCTCCATGCAGCAATGGTTGTCACTGGCCGTAAAGAATCAAGCCTTTGCCTTGAGTCTGGGTATGTTGGGCGGTTTTCTCGGTACAACCCTAACCCTGTTTCCTTCTTCCATTCGCCATTTCTTCATCTGGTCCTACTATATGGATTTGAGCCCGGTGATGTATGTTTATAACGCCTCTTCCGGAACGTATTTGAGCGGAACGATGCACCTTGGCTTGCTGCTTGCAGTATTATTCATGGCTCTTATCTTTTATTTAGGCGGCAATTTTCACATTTCAAGGCAAGACATCTAAGGAGGTAACAAGATGCTCAGAAGCGTTACAACTGAATGGTTCAAGCTCCGTCATTCCCGCATCAGCCTTGTGCTGGCCATCCTGCCCGTCATGAGTCTGGTGATCGGATGTTTTAACTTTTATTTTAATCAAGCAGCCTTGCAAAATGGATGGTACAGCTTGTGGACACAGGTCAGTTTATTTTACGGAGAATTTTTCCTGCCGATACTCATTGCGATCTGTTGTGCATTCGTATGCAGGCTAGAACATAACAACCGGAACTGGAATCTGATTCTAACCTCCCCCGTATCTGTTTCTAGCGTATTTATGGCCAAGCTTATTATCGTAAGCTTACTTATCTTCATAGTGCAGACGTTATTCATGGTGATGTACTGGTCAGCTGGTCAGCTGTTTTCCATTTCTGGAGCTTTTCCAACTGAAACAATAGTCTGGGGCTTTCGCGGATGGCTTTCCTCGGTGGCTATTGCCGCCTTGCAATTAGGTTTTTCCATACGCATACGCAGCTTCGCTGCCCCGATCGGAATCAGTCTCTGTGCAGTCTTCCTTGGTCTGGTCATGTATGTAGCGAAAATCGGTATGTTGTTCCCCTACTCCCTGTTGACCATCGGTATGAGTGTGCTGAGCCAGCGGGATTTGACACCTGCAGAGAACCTTTCCTTTTTCTTCATGAATGTTACGTTTATTGCGTTGTTTGCGGCGTGGTCAATTCATCGGCTGAAGCATAAAGATATGGCTTTATCCTGATACAGCAGATACAATTATGAACTTACCGGATACACAGCTCAGGGGAATACCAAGAAATTAAGCTTCACTGCCAGCAAACAGCTTCAGAAGAATGCGAGTTTGAAGCTGTTTGCAGCCTTTCTGCGCGTTGTAACACATTGGGAAGAAATATCGCCAGAAGAGCTTCCTGAGCAAGTAAAGCAGGCTTGCCCTACCCAATAAGCTATTGACGGTGCACCGCTAGCCCTCCTAATATAGTTTTTCCTGTACTCGGTCAATCCCCTTTGTATGTAATTGTAATTTTTGAACATCCATAAGCCCTATTTACCACCTCAATACCAAACCTCATGGAAATCGCCCTTCAACTAGCCTACCGAGCCAATTTAAGGGCGATTGCTATTAATGATACGACTAGTGTTGAATCAGCCTAACTTACCGGTCAAAAATTGTGCCTCCCCTAGTCCAAAACTCCAATCATCATCATTATTTTCAACAATAGATACCATTAAATCGGTTGGTGCGATGCCGCATTCAGCTTCTAACCTGTCAGCCAGTAAGGAATAGAGCTTTTGTTTCTTCTCTTTTGGCCGGGCTTTACTTATTATGGAGAGAACAACCAGATTATTGGTACGGTTAATGCCTAGCCCTGTATCTTCAATAATCATATAATCCGCCGGGTGTTCGTGAACGATTTGGTAACGATCTCGCTCAGGAACGTCGAAAGCTTCAACAACAACTTGATGGGCAACATCCAAAAGTTTTTTCAGGCTTGCTTTATCTCGCCCTTCAATAAGGTCAAAACGAAGTAATGGCATTAACTTCCTCCCTTTAAACAATAGTAATAGTTTTTCCTCATATGTTGTCAACTATTCCA